>CAZROT010000004.1:87766-238230 GCA_964601895.1 uncultured Yersinia sp. | reverse complement strand
TTAAAATAATTAAAATAATTAAAATAATTAAAATAATTAAAATAATTAAAATAATGTTATTAACAGCAATATATCGGTGAATTTTACAGTAAAAAATTCTATATGTATTATTTTTATCAATGTATTGAGAAATAAAAACTTTTACCAAATAAGCTGCAATTTGATAGAAATCAGGGGGACTGTGTAGACTCCTGAATACCGCGTCTTAATTACACTGTTATGTGGCATATCTAATTTGTTAGTTGCCAGCGCAGCAACAGGCTATTTCATGCGTCTGAACAGGTGCAAAGCATAAGTTATCAACAGGTACTATACTTAGTAAATATAATTAACTTATTATTTATAATAGGATGTAATTATGCCTGATATAACAAGACGTACTAATTTATTTCCTCCTGTAGAAACCTTTGGTAAAAAGGGCGTTGATGCTAAAGGCACAAAAGCTCACCACTCTGACAGCCCCGCATCGCATGCAAAACATGTTGGTAATCAGCCATCTTTACCCCAATCTTCCTCGGCTCATTCACCCCAGACGGGACGTTCTGAGGGCAAAGCAAAAGCTCAGCTGCTCGAGAATATGAAACATACCGATCCACAAACACTGCTGCGATTTGTAAAAACTAATTTTGGAGAAAGCGCAGCAAAAGCAGTAATAAAAGAATTTCCCGATATCGCCAATAGCGGGGTTTTGTTAAAAGATGAATTTTCAGGGATAAAGCAACTGTTACAGAAACTGCCTCTAAAACAGCAGGCATCCATGGTGCCACAAAAATTATCAGCAGGTACTGGAACACCGCAATCACATTCCACAGCCAGGCAGGCCAGTGTTGGGAACAGACATGACACCGGGAAGCCATTGAACAATGATAGTGCAGCACAATCACATTCCACAGCGAATAAAAGTACTACACAGCATCATTCCACAGCGAAGCAGGCCAGTGTCGGGGCCAGACATGACACCGGGAAGCCATTGAACAATGGTAGTGCAGCGCAATCACATTCCACAGCGAATAAAAGTACGACACAGTATCATTCCACAGCGAAGCACGCCAGTACCGGGGCCAGATATGACACCGGGAAGTCATTGAACAATGATACGCTACCAGCCTTTCCTTCTATTCCCGGAGCCAAAGGTACCAGTGATGCTGATATAGCAGAAAGGCTGGCCGCTTTACGTGAAGGCAACCTGCCAGCAAAAATTAACGAACTGGGTCAGCAAAAAACAGAGATTGAAAAACAGATAAAAGATATCACCAGGCAACTGAAGGAAATTGATAGTAAAAAACGTGCCGAACAGACAACGCTGGATGATATTGAGGCCAGATCTGAGCAAAGGCAGTCTGCTGGTGCCAGCGTAGAATCGGGTCGCCTGAAACTGCCTTATGTTCCAGGTCAGTACCATGAAAGTACTGATGCCGAGCTTGAACAACGGCTCGATAATTTAAAGGCAGATGATGCAAAAACGCAACTTAACAGCTTAAGCAAGGAAGAAAAAACCCTTAAAAAACAGCAGCAGGATCTTAATAACAAGCTGAATAACCTTAATAGCGAGCAAAATAAGGCGCAGGAGCAGTTGAATAACATTCGTGAGAAGCACGCTAAAGAGTTTCCTTCCGGTGTTCAACAAAATCACAGTGAGGACATTGATCCTGATTTGCTGAATCAGCTGCCTGATGTGCCGGGTACCAGCGATGCGGATATAACAAAAAGGCTTATTGATTTACATAAAAATGATATCAGTAAGCTGCAGGCACAAATTAAGGGGCTCAATAAAAAAGAAGTAACATTTAAAGATGAGCAGCAAAACCTCAGAAAAGATCTGAGTAAGGCCGTCAGCGAAAAAAATGAAGCGCAGAAGCAGCTGGATAGTATTCGTGAGAAGCATGCCAGAGATTTTCCTGCTGGCACTCAGCCAAAACAGGCTAAGAGCGCTGACAGGATAGCATTGCCCTATGTTCCTGGTACCAGTGATGCTGATCTTGACGCAAGGCTGACCGCTTTACGTGAAGATGGTCTGCCGGAGAAGATTGATAAATTGGATAAACGCATCAACGAGCTGGAAGAGAAAATAAAGGACCTCGCTCAACAACGTACTAAAGCGGGCGCGCAAAAACGCACGGCAGAAAGGGAACTGAGCGATCATCAGGATAAAGTGGCTAGGCTGTCATCGCCAGACAACCTGAGTGAAGTGCCGAAGCCTGCGAGTACCTCGCAGGATAAAGCAGCAAATACTATTAAAAATGCGTTTAAGAAACACCTCGGTGAATTAAGAGCGAAGACACCGAACGCAATGGGGTATGTAGAAAAAGAATATCAGGGCGATAAGACGCAGCAAAAAGGAAAAACCTTTTTCTTCCATATGGATCCTAAAAAACCAGGTTTTACCGATGAGCGCGTTGTATATCGTCCTGTTACTTCTCCAGAGAATCCCGATGAAGGTAACTTTAAGATTGTAGAAAGAAAGGATAAAAAATTTATTTCCCTTCGTACCAAGCAGCCTGGCACCAATTTTAAACAGGAAGCCAAAGTCAATAACAGGGATCTGGAGGGTCTGCCGACTATCGTTGCCGGTAAGGTGGTGAGGGATGATTTGATGATTATCCCTAATGCTGGCATACCAGTATTAACGAAGAAACCGGATAATACGCCTTCACTGTTGTATGTGCCTCTGCCGGCCTTCGAAAAGCTGGCTAACCACATGGCCGTTGCACACCAAAGAGACACCCGTTTTCTTGATAATAAACCGGGAAACCTGACCTATTTTGAAGAAGAGGTAAAAGAGGGACAACCGAAAAAGCCGGGAGAGATAAGACTGATTGATGTGGCCGACAGGATGAGTAACACATCCGGCCACAAAAGGTTTCATTCTGACCAGAGAACCCATACCGTAGGTCTTCTGGATGCTTGGATAAATGCGCCTACAAGAGCACAGCAGCTGGATGTTTTAGCAGTCTGTGACAACTATGCCTTGCTTGTCGCCATGATACAGATTTCTGCCGAAAACTTTAATCTGACGCAGGCAATAGAAGACTCGGTTGTCAAACAGGTAGACAGTGCTGTCGGTGGCAAATATCCGGGTGCAATGAATCCGGGTAACCGTGCCTTGTTTATGGAATGGATTGATAAGCATGTGAAACCGGAGTCTCGTGATAATGTTGTCAAACTGCTGACCGATCCTGGTAAATTTGCTACCTCGCCAAACAGCAGGCAACCTTTGGTTGATATGATCAATTTCAACAGTTAATGCGTTCAATAATAGCCCATGAAAGCATGTTTGCTTAGTGATACATGGGCTGCTCTTGTGGTTATGGAACGGTAACTCATCATTACTACCCTACATTATGATAGCCCGCGTTGGTATGGCAAAAGAGCCACACGTGCCACATTCCCTGCGTTCAAAGTAGATTAATCAACAGCTGGTATAGTCAATTCCGCGATCTTTTATGTTAAAATTTAATTATTTTATTACATTTTAACAACATAGCTGATATTCTATGTGTGATTGAAAATACGCAAACCTGCATCGCAGTGGTATGAAAATATTATTTTCTTATCAAGATATTATCTCTTAAACAGTACGTTATATTGTAGGTATAGTCCTTCACTCACATGACAGCTCAGGCAGTATCCAGATTAGTAATAATAGTAACATTATTACTGCTACCTTCAGTAACCTTTCCCCGGATTTCACCAGAGATTATTCCCGTTAATGACCTGCCAGGTCCGGTCATTACAGAGGATGAACATGGGCGCCATCATATTGATATCCGTGCTGCCAACAGCTATGGAATATCGCATAACCAGTACCAGGAATTTCATGTCAGTGAGCATGGCGTGATTTTTAATAACCAGGCCGTTCAGGCAGATATTATTTTCAATGAAGTTGTGGGTACCCGTTTAAGCCAGCTTAACGGCATCATGGAAGTGGCAGGAAAAACAGCGGATGTGATTGTATCAAATCCAAATGGAATTAATTGTAACGGCTGTGCTTTTATGAACAGTACCTACGGTCTTCTGACTACCGGAAAGTTTGTATTTGAACGCGACGTACTGACAGGCATCAATGTTAACAGTGGGCATATTACTGTTGGAGAGCAAGGGGTGGCTATGTACGGCCCCCCGGTTATTGCCAGAGGAAAAATCGATCTGATCGCAGCAGGCGTGACGATAAATGGAAAAATTCGTGGTGAGATCCAAAACCAGATAACTGATAAAAAAGTGCATCAGATGAGTGATGGACAGGCGCTTCAGCGTATACGCATTATTGCTGGCAGCAATAAGGTCAGCCGTAAACAGGAAGATAACAGTATTTATATCACTGAATATTCTGACAATGAGCTGGGCCAGCATGAAAAAATAGATGTTGGCATGCTGGGTGGCATGCATGCCGGGCAAATATACCTTTATGGCAGTAAGGCAGGCATTGGCGTAAACAGTCATGCTGTTATACAGGGCGTAGAGAATCTGGTGATAGATTCAATGGGCGCATTGACATTGAATGCTCCTGTAACAGCGAATCAATATATTGAAATAAAAAATGCGCCTGTAGTCACTAACCATAGCCGATTAATTGCAGCAGAAAGTATTCGCATCAATGGGGTACAGCATTTTATCAATGGCAGTCAATCGGAAAAACTGTCAGACGAACTTTCTGGGGCAGCAATAAGAGCAAAGCATATTGATATTTCTGCCGCCACACTGAGTAACTATGGCTCAGTGTTGTCCGAACATCGTATGCAGCTAAATACAGGCAAGGAATTAAGTCATATTGCGCAGCAGGCGGCCATTAAAACTAGCGATACTCAGGAAACCAGAGCTGAAAATCTGGATGCTGGCATGAATGAAAATGCGTTAATAAATCATGGAAATATTCTTTCTAACGGAGATATCTTCATTCGTGCACCATTATTTAACAATTTTCTTGATGATAAAAAAGCAAATAATGAACGCATTCCATTGATTTATGCAGCAGGAAGTCTTTCCATCAATACATTACAGGGTAGTAATCGGGGTGGAATATTATCAGCGCATGAAAATTTAGCTATCCGTTCTATGGATGGCAGGCCTTCATCCGGTGTGTTTAATAACCAGGCGGTAACGAGCGATGAAAATCAATATACCAAATTTTCTGGAATGCAGGACGATATTCTGGTTGATAGAAAAACAATAAAAAGTTCAGGTGGATTTATTTTTTCTGGTAATGATCTCACTATTGATTTGAAAAGTTTTTCCAACCACGGAGCAATATATCAGAATAATTTTGATGAAAACGTTGTTGATGAGGCCGGTAAAGTTTATGCAAATAATAAAATAAATATTACTGTTGATTCCTTTAAGAATATCGGAGGAGAAATTAATGGTGAAATTGTTAATATTTCTTCTGCTGAAGAGTTTTTAAATCTGTCAGGTATTATTTATGGTTTTGATAATAACATCACTGCTAAAAAATTCTTACATAAAACCAGGATTAATCATTTTGATGGACAAAATTATGTGGAATTTGCTGGTAAAAAAGGATTAATAAAAAGTGAGCATAAGAATACAATTATTGTAGCAGATGATTTTATTATGGATAGTGCAGACATTGTTTCTATGAATGATTTAGAAATTGATGCGGGTAAGAAAATTAAAATCTCTTCTAAAATCATGGAAAAGAAATTAACAACAACGATTAAAACGCATACTGTTGAAGATAACTGGTTTAAGATTTATTCGATTAATAATGAAAAGAAAATACAAAAATTAACCCAGGAAAGTATGATACCTATAATAAAATCAGACGGTAATATTACTTTAAAAAGTAATAACCATATTGAATTTAACGGTGCTAAGGTTTACGGAAGTAATAATATTTTTATAAAAAACACTTCAGGTGATATAGAATTTAAACCTTTTTATTTAATCGATGCGACAATAACAGAAGAAGATTTAGCAAGAAATATTAAAATTATGGGGGGCATAAAAACCTGGGAAGAAAATAAATTTTCCGTAAATTCGAGTTTAAATATTGGACATCTGACCAGCGAAGTTTTTTTTGGTAAACATTTATCCATCAATGCAGCAAAAGGTACTGTTTATATTGGAGAAACTGATTTTGCTCTTATGGAAAAAGAGCATCCAACTGACAGAGGAAAGATAACGATTTCTGGTGAGGATATAAAAAGTGATGTTGATCAGATTTCACAAAGATCGAGTATAAAAAGCCATGATACCTCTCTTGGATTTCGTATAGAGGCGCACAGCTCTGTGGTTGATGCAATAGATAATGTGTCAAAAAAAATGGAAATTCAGGGTGGGCGCAACGCTTACGTTAAGGCTGTTATACAAAAAGGAGCGCAGGTTGCAGGGGAGGCGAGTAATATTGTTTTTGCTGATACGGCAGGGGGTTCAGCCCAGTTTGTCAGCACAACAACAGATACCATTAGTAATAAAGATAACTTTAACGATGGCATCAGTGTTTTTTATGCGGATGATGTCTTTTTAACGGCGACACGTGGTGATATTGATTTGAAAGGTACAGATTTACTATCACGTAACGCAGATGGATTCATTCAATTAGATGCGAAAAATAACCTCCGGCTGGGCGAAGCCAGTAATATGTTAAAGTGGGATGTGAATAGAGAAAGCCAGGAAATTTCCCTGGGCGCTGTGGCAAACAGTAACCTGCTTATGGGTTCAGCCGGCGTGGGTATACGCGCAGGTTATAACAACAGCAATCACAAAGAAGTGGCCACTACTGTCCATTTTGTTCCTTTTAACGTGAGTGCCAGCAAGGTTGCTATTAAATCGGGCCAGGATACCTCGCTTTACAGTGGTAAAATTACTGCTGGATCGGTTCATTTCGATACTGCCGGGGCATTGAAAATTGAAACGGCACAGGATAACGATACTGAACAAACGCAGGAAGGCAGCTTTGGCGGGGGCATCGGGCTAGATATTAATACCTATACTGCATTTGGCATTAACGGTGATATACATGGAGAGACCGGACATTCCGAAGACAGAAAAGCGCTGTCAACACAACAAAGCGGTGTTTTTGCAAAAAGTATCAGTGGAACGATAAAAGGCGATCTCTGGTTAACGGGTGCCTATCTTATTGGTCATACCCCTGAAGATGAACTTAATGTCTATGGCAAAATATATGCAAAAACAGTAGAAGATATAAAGAATAAAGAGGGTTTTGTCACCGGCGCCGGAATAGGTATTGGCGTTGATGGTCGTCCCATGGGAAATATTAATTATTCTTCTCCTGATCTGATAAATTATAAAGCATCTCAATTTCCTACGTTGACCGGAGTGACGCTAAAAAATCATCAGGGAATAACCGGTAATTTAAACAGTGATAAAAATGAATTAATGAAGATTATCAAAAATGACAAAATAGGTAATATTGAAATAAAAGGGACATTTGCTTTTTCCGGTAAAAAAAATAAACAGGAAAATAAAGCATCAGAAAAAAATACCAGCGTGCATTATGATCTGACGCCCCATGAAATTCACAACTATGCGGTCCCTTCTCCGACAGAAAAAAGTCTTCTTAATAGCAGTAAGCCATTTAAGAAAAACGGAAAATCCTATATTCGTATTGATGATAATCACTTTGAAGTCAGCTGGGATAGTATCAATAAAACATGGCGAATTATTTCTCCTTTATATGGCACACTGAAGCCGCGTATTCCGGTTGTCTGGCATCAGGAAAGATGGCAGGTACATAGCCATGTAGGACTACTCGGTGGTGGGAATGGCGTACACAGAGATAACACACCAAAGAGCGCTTTATTTTCGCGCCTTGTCAGTGTCTTTAACAGGAAATCACGCGCCAGAGAAAGTAATATCCAGCAGGAAATCTTATTGCCGCAACAGCAGGAACAATCTCCTGATTTTCTGGCTATCATAGAGCAGGAAAAACCGGCTGCAGTCAGTAAGATAAAAATAGCTAATTCAGCTAAATCGGTTAGCTCCACCGATGAAATTGCATTTAATTATTCAAGTAATAAAAGAATAAACACCATTAATGCCATGAGCATGCCGCAGTCTGCTCTGCTGGAGGCGTTTAATCTTAAACAGGGTCTGTGTAATCCGTTAGTACAGGTAGTTGCAGTGGCGTTATCCGAACATGCTACTGATGTGAATAAAAAATCAGGCTGGTCTGGTAAAGAAAAATACGCGCGTCCCGGATTTGAGGCTAAGGAAATATTTCCAGATTTATGGAAGTTTAAAGAAACTATCAATAAAATAGTTCTTGATCCACAATCAAAAAATGCAAAAACCTTAAAAGATGGATTAATTAATTTATCCTCTAATATCGAAGTGAAAAAATTTTTTAGTACCGACAATATGCTTACTTATTCAGAAATAGCAGCAAAACTTAAAAATGCGACTCATTCAACATACTATTATATTAATACTCCGACTCACGCTATGTTGATGAGTAAAAATATTATTGGTACCAGAGATGTTTATAATTTTTATGATCCGAATTTTGCAATTTATAGCTTTTCTGGGGCTCGGGATTTAAGCGCTGGTTTAGAAAATCATTTTATAAAAAATGGCCTTTCTGAAGTTTATAACGCTATTCTTGATGGCCGCGACAGACCATTATTCAACGTTCGTGAGCTTGATATCGCTGGAATGCGTAATGTGGAAATAGGCAATGGGTTAACGGTAGCAGATTTGACAAAACTTACTGATTAATAATATTAGCGCTAAAAAAGCGCAACTCTGCTGGGAAAGGAGAATTAGTTGCCTCGAGTTTGCTGAAGAAGATTCAGCATATATGAAATAAATACCGCATTTTTTCCTTCGATAGTTATTTTTTTACTTCTGCTTCTGTGCTGCCAGTTGAAACTTATACTTTATTTCTTTATCTAAGCTGTTATCAATAACACTGACCATATAGCTTTTTTCTATATCCATTACGCAAGAAAAAATTTTTTATGGCAAACCATATTTCGTTTTTACTATCGTTAGTATTGTTTAACAAAAGCGGTTTATTGTTAGCGAATGCACTTTTTATCTTTGAAAACTCGATGGTTTTCCCCCTGGATGTGATGATTTTTTCAAAGTTTACTATTCTGGCAGCCGCTACTGGCACACTCGCGAATACGATCATGTAAAATTTGAGAACGCTTAATCGTTGTTGCAGTTGCACAATTGAGGTTAACGAAAAATTCATTTGATTCGTGTTTTGAGCAGTAGTGATTACGATCATCTATCCAGGCTGACTGGCTCGATTTCAGTGCTTTTCTACCCTGATCATTAAGTTTTGCATACAGTGCCTGGTAATTTTCGTTCAGCTCTTTGTCCGCTTCCAGATAAACTTTACTGAGGCAGTACAACCCATCAAAATTATTCTGCGGCACATCACAGGTGGGATTCGCAGACAGGGCAGAGGAAACGGATAATAAGAATAAGCTAATAAGAATATTGCGCATGAATGTGTTCTCTGATTAAAAGGCTAAAATATAAGTATAGCGTTGTATCGTCATTTTCAGACTTGCGTTACGCACACAAACAGAGGCGAATTTTGCCATTGAGTCACTACGATTTTATTGTCTGTGACGCTGCGCTTTTTGCTTTTGCGGCCGCTTTAATAATTGCCGCGAAAGCATCTGCCTTGAGTGACGCGCCACCAACCAGTGCGCCGTCGATATCTGGCTGAGCAAACAATGCCGCAGCATTACTGTCATTCACTGAGCCGCCATACTGAATGATAACCTGCGCAGCAATCTCTGCAGATTGTCTGGCCAGATGATGACGAATGAATTCGTGAACGCTTTGCGCCTGTGCTGGGGTGGCAGATTTTCCGGTGCCAATCGCCCAGACAGGTTCATAGGCTATCACTGCGTTATTAAACGCAGTTATGCCCAGTCTGTCCACTACTGCATCCAGTTGCCGCGCACAGATAGCTTGTGTTTTTCCTGCAGTATTTTCCTCTGCCGTTTCACCAATGCACAGCACTGGAATCAATCCCACTTGTTGTAGTATTTCGAACTTGTGGGCAATGAATTCATCACTTTCCTGGTGATACTGACGACGTTCAGAATGACCAATTATGATGTATTTTGCGCCAATATCTTGCAGCATAGCTGCTGAAATTTCGCCGGTATATGCGCCTGCAAGGTTAACACCCACATCCTGAGCGCCGAGTGAAATTTCACTATTGATCAGTTGTTTTCTGGCTTGATCCAGATAAATTGCGGGTGGCGCAACAGCAACACGGCAGCCTGAAAGAGAGTTGAGCTCCTTATGTAAGCCTGTGATAAGTTCAGTTACCATGCTGGTACTACCGTTAAGTTTCCAGTTACCCATAATAAATGGCGTACGCATATTATTTTCTCCACTAAACGAACAGTGATTGTGCCGCTGGCAGATAATTTATTATATCAGGATGGCACTACAGTCCGGCGATTGTATTTTTTATCATTCATTGCGCATGAAAATCGTTATTTTTTATACACTATAATAGCCTATAGCATGAATATTCACCGACTCTTTTAACCTGAAGTAATATACTGTTTTTCTTACCTTTCATGTTGTTGTGCATAGATGAATCTTCATTTTTAGCAACATTAAGCTGTCAGCCAGGTATCGCGCATACTACCTGCCTTTAATTGATTTTAAATGGGTAGTACCCCAGGTCTCGCATGCGCGTATCGGGAATGCCAGTTCACATGGCCACTGGCATTTTTTACCAGTAATTCTCACTGGTAATATGCCCGGGTTTGCGCCGCAGGTGTTTTTGCATCTGATAGTTATCAATGAGGGTTTGTTGTGTATCCCTGACCATCTGGGGATTGCCACATAACATCACATGGCTGTCTCGGGCATTAATAGTAAAGCCAGTAGCAGCTTCCAGCTGACCACTGGTCATGAGCGCAGGTATGCGCCCAGTGAGTGATCCGACGTGGTTTTCACGGCTGATAATAGTCTGAATCTTGAGTTTACCATTATAGTGTTGTTGCAGGTGTTGCATTAAAGGTAAGTAACTAAGATCATTCATAAATCTGACAGCATGCACCAGTATCAACTGTCGGAAACGATCCAGACTGCGCGCTTCCTGAAGAATGGACAGGTAAGGGCCAATTGCTGTGCCTGTTGCCAGCATCCATAGTGTGTCGCATGAAGGGATTTCATCCAATACAAAAAAGCCTGCAGCCTGTTTTGTTATCATTAATTCACTGCCAACAGGCAGTCGATGCAAATAAGGACTGAGCTTTCCTGCTGGCACGATAACCAGATAGAATTCAAGGCAGCTATCGTTGGGAGAGTTGACGTAGGAATAAGCGCGCTGTATACGTTTTCCGTCGATATCGAGAGCCAGCTTGGCAAATTGCCCTGCGATAAATTTATCCACTGGCGCTTCAACCTGAATGCTGAACAAACTGTCCGTCCAGTGTATTATCTTAGTGACTTTACCCTTTACCCATTCAGTCATAAGTTACTATTCCTGCGATTAGTGTAATAGCATTCATAAAATTTATTTTTATAACTCTATGTATTGTCTGGATGAAATCCAGAGAAGCTTATATGTTATATTATGTTGTCAGTACGCCGCATAAAATTTTTATCGTTTCAATTCTGAGTGCAGAGTATGCTTTTTAGCCCTGTTACAGACAATCCTGACACGATTAAAGCAATAGAAATATTCAGCAGCCTGGATGTAACATCCAGAAAAAAGCAAGCAACTCATAAGCATACCCAGTCACTGGTATTGAGAGCCTCTGATGCCTGATAATTCAGCGTTATTGCTGATTGATAACCAGACTGGTACTAACTTTTTTTAAAAAACAGCCTGTCTCTGTACTGCTCTTTCTGATAATCGATGCTATGGTTATGCGCCATTGGGTTAATGAATTGGGGGTAATAGTTAAATGGATTTATTAAAAACAGGCATTATTGCTTTGTCGTTAATAACGGCGCCAGTTGTAGCTGATGAAATGCCATTGCGTGATTTTTTCCGCAATCCCCTGCAGAGCAGATTCACACTGTCTCCGGATGGCCAGAATGTTGCTTTTCTTTCACCATGGGAATCACGCAATAATATTGTGGTACGCCGTGCAGATAAAACTGAACAACGTGTGACCGCTGTTAAAGACAGGGACATTGCCGGGTATTTCTGGAAAGGTAATGATCGCCTGGTGTACATAAAAGATAATGGCGGGGATGAAAATTTCCATCTGTATAGTGTTGACCTGAAAAATGGCGAAACACGTGATTTAACCCCATTTTCAGGCGTACGTGCCCGGATTATTGACAGTCTGATTGATGACGATGATGCACTGTTAATCGGGCTCAATAAACGTAACCCTGAAATATTTGATGTTTTCCGTATCGATCTGAAAACAGGCAAATTACAACTTGAAGTAGAAAATCCGGGTAAAATGATGAGTTGGGTTACCGGCCATGATGGCAGGATCCGCATCGCTATTGAAACCGATGGTGTTAACCATCGGGTGCTGTATCGCGATAACCCAAAAGCGCAATTCCGTCCGCTGGTTACGACGACGTATCGTGAAGATTTCTCTCCGTTATTCTTTACTGCTGATAATCAGCGTTTCTATGCTGCCAGCAACCTCGGCAGGGACAAAAGCGCTATTATCGAATTTGATCCGAAAACTGGCAAAACAGTGCGGGAAATTTATGCCCACAATGATGTAGATGTTAATAATCTCGGCTTTTCTCATAAACGTAAAGTGATTACCTGTGCGTTTTTTGAAACGGATAAGCCCGGGCGTCAATGTTTTGATGACAGGAGCCAGGCGCTGTATAAAAAGCTGGAATCCCATTTCCCTGATTATCAGGTAGACATTGTATCCCTGAATCGGGATGAAACCCGCTTCATTGTGGCAGCATGGAACGACAAAACGCGCGGTAAACGCTATCTGTACAACGAATCTGACGACAGTCTGGAACTGTTAGCTGAGATTACGCCATGGCTGAAAGAAGAACAGATGGCCGCCATGAAACCCGTGCAATACCAGAGTCGTGATGGCCTTACCATCCATGGTTATCTGACGTTACCTAAGGGAAAAGAAGACAGTAAAAATCTGCCTGTCATTATTAACCCACATGGCGGTCCATGGGCACGTGACAGCTGGGGATTTGATCCGGAAACACAATTTTTTGCTAATCGTGGCTGGGCAGTCCTGCAAATGAACTTCCGCGGCTCTACCGGTTACGGCCGTAAATTTTGGGAAGCATCATTTAAACAATGGGGCGGAACCATGCAGGACGATATCACTGATGGTGTTCAGTGGTTGATTAAAGAAGGTATTGCGGCCCCTGAGAAAATCTGTATTTATGGTGGAAGTTACGGTGGTTATGCCACATTAGCAGGGATAACCAAAACACCGGAATTATACCGTTGCGCGGTAGATTATGTGGGTGTATCTAATCTGTTAACGTTTATGAACACTGTGCCCCCGTACTGGAAACCATTCAGAGAGATGCAGTATGAAATGATTGGGGATCCGGAGAAGGACAAGGAAATGCTGCGTGAGCGTTCGCCAGTTTTTCATGTTGAGCGCATAAAGGCCCCCTTACTTGTGTTGCAGGGCGCTAAGGATCCGCGTGTTAATATTAACGAATCCAATCAAATCGTCGATGCACTCAAAAAGCGCGGTGTAGCCGTTGAATATATCGTGAAGGATAATGAAGGTCATGGTTTTCGCAACGAAGAAAATCGTTTCGATGCTTATCAGGCAATGGAAAAATTCTTCCGCACCTATTTAGAGTGATTGCAAATTTTATTTGTGGGTACGGGTGCTCGACTTCGGTATGAGCACCCGGTTTTTTCTGCCGTAATTGAAATGACAGCGGGTGACACGACTGTCAAAATCCCACGATACCCTCTTCAAACGTACACTGCAGCATAAAAAAATCATGCAAGACTGGCTGCAGGCTTATCTTCCTCCTCAAATTACTGCGCTGGTAGATATGTCCAGTTTTTCGCCTGTGCCGACAGAGTTTATTCCTGAATGACCGCAGACGCTGCACAGTGATGTGGTCTACAGCTGCCTGATTAATGGTCATCCTGGCTATTTTCATATTCTGGCAGAGGATAAGATTACCCCTGACCCGCTTGCGGATATTACAGTACAGCATGAAATTTATGGAGATACTGCTGCGGCACAGTCGTGAGAAGGAAATACCCCTCGACTGGCTGGATCAGTTGTTAACTGAAGGGGAAATGGCTACTATTTATACAAAAATTAGTTCCAGGTATTTCAGGGACATTCTGAGGTACTTTATTGAAATCTGTGGGCGTGCAGTCAGTGCTGACAGGCCTGCAGGAAGGCATGCATAAAGGGCGTCAGGAAGGTGAAAAGAGGCCTCTCTGAAAATAGCCAGACAGTTGACAGTGGTATTGAACGCAGTATTGTTAAACTTTTCACCGAGCTGTCCGATGCAGGATTGGACTTGCTGTCACACTGAAGTACATCTTTGTTTGATTCGCAGATGTAACCGTTTACTGGAATCTCCCGCTCAATGGGCGGAATACCTGCGTTATTGACTGTAAATAAATTATTTCTATTGCGTTTCCTCTGATAATTTAATAGAGATTGCAAAATAGCTGACTAACTAAAGGAAAGCATTATGAAAATTGCAGTCATTGGTGCCTCTGCGGGTATTGGTCTTGAGGTGGTGAAACAGCTGGTAGATTCCGGTAAGTCGGTAACGACCCTCTCCCGCACAATCGAATCAATTCCTGACTCTAATCAAGTAACGAAGATAAAGGGCAGTGCTCTGAATGAAGCAGATATTTTAAGGACAATAGCAGGTGCAGATTCGGTATTGGTAACATTGGGCACGGGTATGAGCACTAAAGCGACAGGCCTTTACCCAAAGGCGTCTCGTGAGCTCTTGAGAGCGCTGGCGAACTTACCAAACAAACCACCGCTCATTGTGCTAACCGGTTTCGGTGCTGGCAATAGTTGGGATTACAATTCTTTTTTTATGAAATGGATGTTCACACTATTCTTGAAAGAGATATACGCAGAAAAGTCTCAAATGGAGCAAATTATTTCCAATAATTATCCAAATGCGATGTTTATTCGCCCGGGCCGGCTCACTCATGGCGCTCTCACCCGCACGTATCGGGTTATCACCAATCTCGACAAATCAACAAAAGTGGGTGCAATTTCTCGCAAAGATGTTGCTCACTTTATGATAGAGCAGTCCAGAAATCAGACTTACATTGGAAATTATCCTGCGCTTTCATACTAAAGTTGCAGGCCCTGTTGATGTATCTCCTACACCTGTACAGGGCGACTGACAGTCGTGAAATACCATTGGTGCCCAATGGCTGGCATAAATGGTTTGCAGCCCTAAAAATTACTGCAGATTTTGACTGCATAAAAAGTGCATCATGTCGGTGGGCTGCTTATCAGTTAATAACGATTTTGACGTTGGTGTGCAGTGACAACATAATCACTATATTGTTGTACCTCGTTGTCTAACTGATGAATCTGCTGCGTTATCCCTGTGATTTTAGCCATACACATAGCTCTAATCTTTTGTTGATCGTCGATTTGCTGGTTAAAACGACGGAGGTGATAGCCTTGTAGATTTTCCTGCCCACATGTTTTCACTTTCTCTATTGCTTCGTTTATCTCCTGTGAATTGCCTGACCAGTTGATGTTTTCGAATGGTTTTAACGCCGCTTCCTTAACCCCAAAATGTCTTAACAAGCCAAGTAATTCTCTTAAATCTGTCAATAGCATGTCATGTAAAACTTTTGACGCAGTTGTATCGAGGTTTTGTTGTAAAGGATTAACTGTTGTTGATGCAGGTAAGGAGATATGTGATCGTGCACTGCTGGCTGAAGGGCTGCCGGGAGGTGTATTGACAGGAGAGAGACTGGGTGGTGAAAATATATTACTTTCTCGAGGTGTATTGATGGGAGAGATATCCAGTGAAGGTATACTATCTGCATTATTTATATGATGCTGATTGTCGATTGCTCTGTTTTCATTGCCTCTTACATAGCTTATTGCTGCCTGTAGAGACTGCAGTGCCCTGGATGATCCCTCTCTTATTCGGTCAGTCAATCTATTATAAGTATTGTGCGCTCTACTGAGCAGGGTCGTCTGCCGGATGTGTGTTAATGCAGGTCTGACATTGTCCGCGGTATTATCTTGCTCGCGGCTTGTTTGCGATGCATCAGTATTGCTTCTATTGCGAGTAGAAAGATGAAACTCTGTAACTCCGAACATATTATAGTGCTCCCTAAAAAACAGATAAAGATAAGTTGTAAAGGTAATAAAAAGTAATAAAAGGTAATAATTGTATAATGCATTTATTAGCATTGTAAATTCACTGATGCTGATTTGAGCGATTATTATCACTGATCTCCTGATCATAATGGTTCAGCGTCCGCTACACATACACCCGTGCCCAGCCAGTACCTTGCCAGCGTGTCTTGAGGTTTTTTCGCACAATACAACCGGTATGTCTGTGTGATACCAGCTCCCTGTCAGAAAATAGAAAAAGTGCCCCCCTTCCCGCGATAAAAAAGCAGTACCCTGCCAGGGTATCTGAGTAGCGCAAAAATAATGATGACACGCTAAAAATATCAACCGTGGGATAGCTATAAGCCTGGCTGGAAAAAATTTATACTTAAAGTTAAGTAATTCATTAAATGAATTACAGTAACTTTTCGGAGAAATTAATGATGCCGTATTTTTCCAACGTTCGGTCTGCAGTTCTGCTCAGTGAGCTGGGTGATGATTTAGGACTGCAACTGACCTTTGATGAGCATGGCCAGTGTCTGTTGGTACTGGATGAAAATCTTATGATTTCCATACGTCAGTCAGAGGACAACTGGATTTTGTATGGCATGTTGGGTGAATTCTGGCCGCACGACAGCGATGTTTTTCAATATCTGCTGTCATTGAACCAGTCACTGGCCGAGCAGGGTCAGGGTGTTCTGGCCTTTGATCCAAAGAATAATGCCGTACTTTATCTGTACCGTATCTCCTTAAAAGATACTGACAGAGCCCTGCTGTATCAGGTGCTTGAAACCTTCACTGACCGGCTGGAAACTCTGATACAGCACCTCAATGAAAGCGCTGCAGGCAGGGCAAGAATGCAGGGGCCGGTCTTTTCTCCCATGATAGCTGCCCGCCAGCAGGGCAGGAGGATGTAATGCCTGTCAATGCTGATAACATTCAGAATATTGCCATGGCTGGCGACAGCACACCACTTGGCATTGAACGTGAAGAGGGCAATAAGGGCGCGGTCACTGGCATTGTACAGTGTGCTGAAATTCCGTTTAAGGGTAAAGTGCTGCAGTTCCTGGCTTCTGTGCCCTTACTGAAAGGTCTGCCTGTTGTCGGGGCGTATGTTAAAGAAACTCGTATGAGCAATCAGTTACTGCTGACTCAGTTTATTTCATCCCTGTCAGACACCGTAAGTGAAACAAAACTGAAGGCTGCGCAAGAAGCATTGCACATTAAAGACGGCAAGCCATTGACGGGTCGTGATTTCAAGATTATGACCGACAGAATAGCGAATTTTGATGGTATTGGAAAAGCACAGGTAATGCCACGCAGAGTGCAGATTAATGTCTGGCCTTATGAAACCATCAATCATCCAGGTCATGCTTCCATGACGATAAAAAATGATAATCATGATACGGGTGAAATTCACATCAGCTGGGGACCCGATACAGGAAGAAGTGGCGGCCTGTATGACAGGTACTTTGCCAACGATAAGTCACTAAAAAGTGACAGTTATGACAGTGATGCTGTTGACGCTATTTCTGAAGGTTCGGTGGAAAGATTACAGAGTTTTGATGAAATACGTGAGATTCAACAAAACGAAGGTAGCCTGAATAAAGCGATATCCTCTGCCATCAACGACCAGGCGAAAAAAATATACCAGACAGCCAGAAAAAATTTTGCCGTACAAATAAAAAATAATTCAGCTTTTTCATCGATGGAACCAGTAAAACAGCAGGAGTTATTAACTCAACTTATCACAGAAGAGATAATCTGCAGTGACTCTCACTCTGCTGCACCGAGAGGGATTATAGAATCCCATCAGAAAGCATTAATGACAAAGATTTCTCCTGTTATTGTTAACATCATGTTCGATGTAGCAGTAAACATAGCGCAGGAAGAGAATTTTGCCGCTATTTTTACCGGGAGAATTTCACAAAATTTCCTTGATAGGCTAAACCAGACAATACGCGCAGATAAAGAAATCGGCATGAACAGGGAGGTCACTATGCAATTGATTCTTAAAGAAGCGCCTTATTTTATGCCCCGTGCCAGACAGACAAAAGATAATTATCAGAACTGGATAGTCAATGCAGAAAAAATTTTTCTGCCATTACGAGGAGAGCAGGGACAGGAAGCTTTTGCACTTTTCGGCCTCGATGAAGAAGCGATACACCGACACTGGGCAGACATACAACAGAGGGCGGAAAACAATGAAATCGGCTACCGCTTTATCAGTAAAGATAAGAACTGCTCTGGCATTGTCGCCGGAGTGCTTTGTGCTGGAGGCGCTGACGACTTTGCTCCGTTTAAATCGAGTCTGTTCGTACAGACGCCCAATGATGTTTATCGCTATGCCCTCGCAGTACAAAGTCGCGTTGACAGGCTGAATCAGCAGAATGCGGAAATTAAGGCATTTTATCAGCGTGAACAACAGAATCGACAACTGGAGCTTAATGGCAGGCCAGTTATGGATGCCAGCGTAACAACGCTGCGCGACAGCTTTAACCAGATACTCAATGATGAAATGACCTCTGCAGAAAATAAGCTATTTTCCTCACTTGAGAGGGCCGTAGATACTATTCCGGCAGAGCGTGCAGGTAAGAAAGCACTGACAAAAGCGGGCATCTCCCTTGTGGAAACAGTCAGTGACCTGCTTAATAATCCGTTATCCTTGCCGCAGAATGAGGCAGCGTCTCGGGCATTATTCATGGCTGCAGCCATGAGAGAATCGCTGGAAAAAATGATGAAAAACACCCTGGCTGCCGGAACTGAATGAGACCGTTTTTATAATTCATGCACTCTACTTATCGAGCAGCTTATAAATATTACCAGTGCATCAGGGTGGGGCTGGTAAGGAAGTAACCTGTTATAAAATGATGAACTGCAGAAGTTTAAAAAAACTAAATGTCACATGAGTAGTAATAGAAGAGTTTTTTTGCCTGCCGATGTCATGGGTGGTAACAGATGACTGCATTAGATACAAAACCAGCATCCATGCTGGCTGTTTTGTAGTTATTTTAGTATCTGACTCTCTAGTTTATAAATGGCATATTGAGAAAGTCCCCAAAAACCGTTCTTTAATGAATTTTGTATGTTAGGCAAACTGGCCAATTCTTTGCATTGATCATCCTTGCTTTTAGTATAAAAATTTGGTGTTAACTTGACACCCAGAGAACAATTCCTGCCAAGTGATGACCATTTCAGTGTTGGATTGTCAGCGCTCGAATTTTCACTGCGTCTTAACAAGGTATTTTTAATACTTATTAACGCTTTACAAAATAAAGTCTCGTGCTGAGTACAGTATCTGTAATACCTGTAGTGCGATTAGAGTTCATATACTCTAATGGATAATGACCAATATCCCTGTGTAAAATACCAAAGCTCCGCATAATCTTATGTCTCCAGTTATATGCATTAATGAAATTTTCTGCAAGGAAGCTTATTTCAGAAAAAAGATGTTGCGTTATAACAAAGCGCTCCTGCCCTGATTAGCACAGCCAGTTTGGCTAACATTTAAGCATTTTTTGGCAGAAATTAAGCGCTATTTATACAATGCTTTCGCTACTGTATTTCATACCTTAAGATTTTATTATGATTACCAATGGCAGGGTATATAGTTGTGCTCAACAGGAAATAATGAATATGAACAGATTCGTCAATCCAGTAAATCACCTTCCAGTGAATCATCTTTGGAAGCATCTGTAATTGGAGTTTCTCAAACAGTTCTCACTTTTACTCCCCAAACACAAAGACATATTTCTCCCGAAGAAGAGGAAAAAATAGCCAGATACAAAGCCAATTCCTGGATTGAAAGTAATGAAGATCTGGTAAGTTTTGTCCTATAAAAAAGAGCAGGCAGAGATCAGCTTATTTCAGGCAGTAAAAAAGCATCCGGATTTTAAAAATTTTCCTTAGGAAAATTTATGGCGGCTGGTCGTCGATTTTTACCGACAGGACAAAGTAGGTGCATATGGTTTTGACAATGAACCAGGCTATACAGCAGCCATGTTTAAGACTTTGGGATATGTGGTAACGCACATAGATGAAAAGATAACTGCGCAAAATCTGCTTTATTTACATGGTCTGGCGGTAGATGATGTACTTGACTACCTTGATGCCAGAAAAAAGCCTGCCGCTCTGCTAGACGGAAATGAGCTGATACATATGAGAAAAGGTTATCGAGAAACAATCCTATTTTCTCCTTCTTTCTATCTTATCTTGCCCCATCCTAAGGCTACTCCAGGATACAATAATGCCACGGTAGCAGGTCTTCATGAGCTATGGGCTTTACAAAAAAAATCGGAACAGGATACAAGTAAAAAGCCAGCTTTTAAACTTGAGCTTCTGCGTAACCAGGATGCTGATGGCAATCTTGTTCCTGTTCCTAAAAATGATGCATCTGGTGATGACGGTGTCGCAGTTAATCTACGCACATTCGCTGGAACGCCTCAGGAATGCGAAGCACTGGCGCAGGAAATGATCGATGCTTATCATGAGGAATTAGCCCTCGCCCGGACTTCTGATGAAAAGCTTCTGGCGATTGCTGGAAACTGCACACTTTTTCTACGATGGTAATGCACGCACGATAGGCATTATTTTGCTTAACAAACTATTGCTACAAAATGGCTTTTCACCTGTTATCTTGACTAATCCCAATACCATAGATGGCTTCTCTCTCGCAGAATTGGTTGAAGCAATCAAGCAGGGTCAGAAAAATTTTAACTTATTCTTAAGAGTAGATAATGAGGCCTTCCTCGCTAAGACAACTGCTTAATAAAACAACCAGATGAAAAACAGCCATAGCTGCCGGCACCGAATGCTATGCGCAGGGCCTGAACGACTCCGCCAGGGGGCTGTATTCTGTCTGACGTCGTGGTGTATTGTGCCTGTATTGCCGCTGACGCCCCTTAATTTGTGAATGATAATTGACTCAGGAAGTGACAATTATTACAATTCCGCTTCTTTTAGATTATCAAAAGCGATATTTAGCCGGCTCAATTCAAGTAACTGAGCTTGTTTTGCTGAGAAATTCAATCATTTTACGTATCAGGTAGCAATCATTATGAAACGCACTTTCCAACCGTCCGTATTGAAGCGTAATCGCACACACGGGTTTCGTGCGCGTATGGCCACCAAAAATGGCCGTCAGGTTCTGTCACGTCGTCGTGCTAAAGGGCGTGCCCGTTTAACCGTCTCCAGACAGCAACGTTGATACGCTAAATCAGTGAAGCGTGTTTTTCCGAGAAAGCTACGTTTGCTGACTCCTGTCCATTTTAATTTTGTGTTCGAGCAGCCGCAGCGTGCCAGTGTATTGCAAATGATTATTCTTGGTCGCCTGAACCAGCTGGGTTATCCCCGTATCGGTTTAACTGTTGCGAAAAAACATGTCAGGCATGCGTGCCAGCGCAATAGGATAAAACGCCTGGCAAGAGAAAGCTTTCGTTTGAATCAACACAAATTACCGTCGATGGATTTTATATTTCTGGTAAAAAAAGGTGTGGCTGAACTCGATAACCATACCTTGATGGAAACGTTGGAAAAACTATGGCGTTGTCACTGTCGTCGGGCTCTCTGTATATCCTGAAAGGGCTGATTAAAGGGTATCAGTGTATCATAAGCCCACTACTGGGACCCCGTTGTCGCTTTCACCCAACTTGTTCTCAATATGGTATTGAGGCACTGAATCGTTTTGGCCTGATAAAAGGTAGCGCATTGATTCTGAAACGCCTGTTAAGATGCCATCCTTTACATTCCGGTGGTGATGATCCTGTACCCCCGCACGCTAACGATAATAATTAGAGAACAATTTAATGATGGATTCGCAACGCAATCTCCTGCTTATTGCTCTGCTATTCGTGTCATTCATGATCTGGGAAACCTGGCAGGAGGATCGTCGACAGGCTGTTGCCGAGGAAATGCGAGAAACTGCCAGTCAGGTCACGAATAAAACCGCTATTAATAATACTGATGCGGGTGCTGGTGTTTATCAGAGTAAATGGATAACGGTAAAGACCGATGTACTCTCCCTGACCATTAATGCGCGTGGTGGTGATATTGAACAAGCCAGCCTGTTGGCTTATCCAGAAAAACTGGGATCGCAGTCTCCTTTTAAGCTCTTGGAAACGTCATCATCTTTTATCTGGCAGGCACAAAGTGGCCTGACCGGTAAAAACGGACCGGATAATCCCGATAACGGAGGGCGTCCGTTGTTTGAAGTCGCACAGAATAGTTTTGTGCTGGCAGAGGGTGAGGATGAATTGCGTATTCCTTTTACCTTTACCGCTAAAAATGGGGCGATTCTTACCAAAACTTTTACCGTCAGGCGTAACGATTATGCTGTGAATGTGGATTATCACATTAACAATGTTTCTGCTGATGCGCTGGAGCTGGTTTTATTTGGCCAGTTGAAGCAGCAGGTTGAGTTACCGCTTTATCGTGATAGAGGCAGCAGTAATTTTGCCTTGCAAACTTATCGTGGTGCTGCGTTTTCTTCCTCCGAAACGAAATACAAAAAATACAGTTTCAGTGACATTGAAGAAGATACTCTGAACATCGTCACGCAGGGTGGCTGGATTGCCATGCTGCAACAGTACTTTGCTACCGCATGGGTTCCTGGCGCGCAACAGACAAGTACATTTTATTCTGCGAAGCCAGGCGATGGCATGGCGGCTGTTGGTTTTAAAAGCCAGCCCGTTGTAGTAGCGCCGGGTGCAGAACAGCAGTTGGGTGCTATCCTGTGGGTTGGACCAGAAATTCAGAACAGAATGGCAGCTGTCGCACCCTATCTTGATCTGACGGTGGATTATGGCTGGCTATGGTTTATCTCACAACCGCTGTTCAAGCTACTGAAATTTCTCCATGGTTTTGTCGGTAACTGGGGTGTGTCTATCATCATGATCACCTTTATTGTGCGCGGCATCATGTATCCGCTCACCCGTGCTCAATATACCTCTATGGCAAAAATGCGTATGCTGCAACCGAAGCTGCAGGCAATGCGCGAGCGTATCGGTGATGACCGGCAACGCCTGAGTCAGGAAATGATGGCGCTGTACAAGGCTGAAAAAGTGAATCCGCTCGGTGGCTGTTTACCGCTGCTTATTCAGATGCCTATTTTTCTTGCGTTATATTATATGCTGATAGGATCGGTGGAGCTGCGTCATGCACATTTTTTTGCATGGATTCATGATTTATCTGCGCAGGATCCGTATTACATTTTGCCGGTGCTGATGGGGATAACCATGTATTTTATCCAGAAAATGTCACCTACCACAGTGACTGATCCCGTTCAGCAGAAAGTATTAAATTTTATGCCTTTGATTTTTACCATATTTTTCCTATGGTTCCCGTCAGGCCTGGTGCTTTACTATATTATCAGTAACCTGGTAACTATCCTGCAGCAACAAATGATTTACCGTGGTCTGGAAAAACGTGGCCTGCACAGCAGGGATAAAAAATAGTCACTGATACGGCATGTGGTTTTACTGTATTTATTTCATTGAGTAAAAAACACTTCTTATGAGTGGCATTGATACCATAGTTGCTCAGGCAACCCCGCAGGGTCGGGGTGGTGTTGGCATATTACGTGTTTCCGGCAAGGCTGCAGCGAGCGTGGCGCATGCCGTGCTGGGACAATGCCTTAAACCGCGTTATGCGCATTACCTGCCGTTTTATGATGCTGATGGCAGCGTCCTGGATAAAGGAATTGCTCTCTGGTTTCCTGCCCCTGATTCTTTTACTGCAGAAGATGTTCTCGAATTTCATTGTCATGGTGGTCCTGTGATTCTGGATCTGCTGTTAACGCGCGTGTTACTACTGCCGGGATTACGTATTGCCCGACCGGGGGAATTTTCTGAGCGTGCATTTCTTAACGGTAAGATAGATTTAGTGCAGGCGGAAGCGATTGCCGATCTCATTGATGCCAGTTCTGAACGTGCTGCGCGTTCAGCGATGCATGGGTTACAGGGCGCTTTTTCGGCACGCATTCATCAGCTGGTCAATGCATTAATTAATCTGAGAATGTACGTCGAAGCTGCCATTGATTTTCCGGATGAAGAAATTGATTTTCTTTCTGATGGAAATATTCACAGTCAGTTAACTGATGTAATTAACGTACTGGCAGGAGTGTATGCCGCGGCACATCAGGGCAGCCTGTTACGCGAAGGCATGCATGTTGTTATCGCAGGACGTCCTAACGCCGGTAAATCCAGTTTACTCAATGCACTGGCGGGTTATGAAGCAGCGATAGTCACCCCTATTGCCGGTACGACGCGCGATGTCTTACGTGAGCAGATTCATATTGATGGCATGCCACTTCATGTGCTGGATACGGCGGGTCTGCGTGAAGCTGGCGATGAAGTTGAAAAAATGGGCATTGAACGTGCATGGCAGGCAATCGAGGAGGCTGACAGGATATTATTTATGGTTGATGCCAGCGTAACAGAAGCGGTTACTCCGGCAATAATCTGGCCAGAATTTATTGCCCGCTTACCTGCCGGCATGCCGGTCACTATGATACGTAATAAAACAGATATGACTGCGGAACTGCCGGGCATTGATGAAATTGACGGTTATCCTGTTGTGCGTATTTCGGCACGTACTGGGCAGGGTCTGGATTTTTTACGTATGCATCTTAAACAGGTAATGGGTTTTGCCACCAATATTGAAGGTGAATTTCTGGCGCGTCGCCGTCATTTGCAGGCACTGGAAATGGCATCCGATCATCTGAAACGCGGCTATCAACAATTAATCAGTGCCAGGGCAGGTGAATTACTGGCTGAAGAGCTGCGTCTGGCTCAGCAGGCGCTCAATACCATAACGGGTGAATTTACTTCTGATGATTTGCTGGGGCGCATTTTTTCGAGCTTTTGTATCGGCAAGTAATCAAGTCCTGATGAATCACTCCATCACGTAAGCAGCATAGCGATGAAATTATTTTATACATTATTACTGATGGTGCCGCTAATCACTCGGGCTAATGCCAATAATTTCACTATAGAAAAACAGCGGCCCGATAATTTTGTTGATGTGAAAAAAGTTATTCCGGAAATACAAACAGATATGCGTTATTTTTCCGAACATAATTTTGTTGGGAGAAAAATCAATGGCTATCTGGCGCCGGTATGCCTCCTGACCAGTCAGGCAGCGCAGGCTTTGAAGTTAGTATCTGAGCGGCTGTTGCCGATGGGACTGACATTAAAGGTCTATGACTGTTATCGGCCGCAAACAGCGGTAAATGATTTCGCCAGTTGGGCCACTGAAATCAATAATACCAGCATGCGTACTGAATTCTATCCATTAGTCGACAAAAGCAGACTTTTCAGTGAAGGCTACATTGATTACCGATCCGGACATAGTCGTGGCAGTACCCTTGATGTAACTATTGTTCCCGTTAACAGTAAAATTCCCGGTTACGATAAACAGATGAAACAGGTTGACTGTACTGCGTCGCAGTCACAAAGATTTCCTGATAACAGCCTGGATATGGCTACGGGATATGACTGTTTTAGTCCGGTCTCACATCCTCGTTATCAAAATATATCAGCGCAATCCAAAGCCAACAGGCTATTATTACGGACTTTGATGATGCATGCCGGTTTCAAACCGCTGGATACAGAGTGGTGGCATTTTACGCTGACTCATGAACCTTACCCGACAACGTATTTTGATTTTCCCATTAAAGACTGACTGGCATTAAACACTGGCCTTTTCGAGGCCAGATTCCGTGCCAGCAGGTCGGTAAGATGGCGCTATTAATGGGTTAACAGCGCGTTCTGTGGAGTAACTAAATTAAAGGTAATTGCCATGCTGTCTGGCGTACACGATATTCGGAGGCTGGAAGCTGTACCAGAACGGGATTAAGTTCTGAATTCAGCTGTGCGAGCAACCACTTAATGTCATCTGATGTCATTGCCGTACAACCTGCTGTTGGATGAGATTGATTTTTCCAGATATGTAAAAAAATACAGGAGCCAGCGACAGTTGATTGCTGCGGGTTGCTATCTACAATGATGCCATGTTTATACAGGTCATCTTTCCTGTGCATATCTTCAGCACTTTTCCAGTCAGGTCTTACTGACGCTTGATTGACAATGAGGTTATAGAAAGCAGAAGCCCCGTCGTCGACACATTTCATGTCGGTAGTTGCCTGCAGGTAAGGTAACTTAGAAAGCGGAGTCGACGCATAACCAAATTCACCAGATAACTTAAATACACCAGCAGGCGCGCGGCCATCCCCTTCCTGTTTACGTGGTGTTAGCTGGTCAGTTCCAGTATGCATTCCCTGTCCCCAGCCCAGTCCATTTTTCCCGACAACCACCTTAATTGAATCATTAGCTGCCACCCATTCAGCAGTTTCTGATTGTTTATTGAAGAGCCGTAATGTTCCCTGCGTTGCCTGCCAGCTATCTGTTGTTACTACTACCATTATTCTGGAATTTTTCCACGCTATGCCTGCTTCAGGTTTACTATTTATTTCAGCGTTAGCTGTACAGCTCATTATCGAAGTAAAAATCCCTATACAGGTAAAAATAACCTGCTTAATGCTAATTTTCATGATGAAAATAATCCTTATTGTGTATTGATGTTTTTTAGTCATGGAGAATCGAGGATGTTTGTCGTGCTGCTGTCTTCCTGATAGTGCTTTTTATCTGAGCCGTTTGCTCGCCAGAGTATAAACCTTACTATGCTCACGCTTATCAGCAGCAACTACGGCAATGATCAGTTCGGCGTTGATTATCTGAATATACCCGCCTGAAGCCTGATTATTGTAGTTTGATTTTGTAGCAGCCCGTCATTCCTCTCAGTTTTGCTGAAGGGATATGTGGATTTTCAGTGCATTTTTTTAATTTCTTTGCAAACTGCTGTTGTATTGACTTATCAAGATTATCCCACTCCTTAAGCGCATCAGTCCTGAATTTTACCTTTAGCTCATAGATAGCTATCCAGGTCTACGTCGTGTAATGCCTGTTTTGAACGCTGCTTAACCAGATTTGCCAGTTTCTGATAGTCAATCAATGCTAACATCTGCTCGTACAGTTTTGCCGGAATGCAGTAAAAAGCAGGCTGGTTGCGATTCAGGTTAGCTACCGGATAGCCATTACCGGCGCTGACGGCGGCCATGGGATTTTTTTAAGTTCACTGACACTGGCGGTGGTGTCGCTATGGATGTTATCAGGCATCAATTTATCCGATATGAGCTGATTAACCAGCCTGATTATACCATAAAAAGACCTGTTAATGAGTCATTTTATAATCTGTAATTAATCTTGTTTACAACCTTTGCTCACTAGTAATTGCCATTTTTATTGTTCATTACCGTCCGGGGGAGGAGCCTGTATTTCAGCGCGGATATGAGCAGGATCCTTAAGCGCTGCTTCGCGCAGTAACAGCGCACGTTTGCGTTCGACCCCCCAGCGGTAGCCGGAAATATCACCGTTACGGCATACCACACGATGGCAGGGAATTGCTACTGCAATGGCATTTGTAGCGCAGGCACGTGCCACAGCGCGTACCGCCTTTGGTACGCCAATGTGTTCGGCAATCTGGGTATAACTTACTGTTGTACCCGCAGGTATAGTGCGCAATGCCTGCCAGACCCGCTCCTGAAAAGCAGTGCCACGCATATCCAGTGGCAGATCCAGGCCAATTGAGGGGGTTTCAATAAATCCGACAACGTGAGCGACCAGAGTATCAAACTGCGTATCGCCTCCAGTTAACTGCGCGTGGGGAAATTTATCCTGTAAATTGCGTACCAGGACATCAGGGCAGTCCCCCAGCATAATGGCACAAATGCCATACTGGCTCTGTGCAACCAGGATTGCGCCCAGTGAGCACTCACCGACGGCAAAACGAATCTGTGCATTGACACCACCGTCGCGATAGTCCCGTGCCCGCATACCCAGAAGGTTGTGTGATACTGCGTAAAAGCTGCTGGTGGAATTGAATCCGGCATCATAGATAGCCTGAGTCACCGTGCTTTCTGGGGAATTGAGCGTTGCCCGCAAGCGCTGTGCCCGCAGGGCCTGTCCCCAGGCTTTAGGTGTAAGGCCGGTCTCAGCCTTGAACAGACGATGAAAATAACAGGGGCTCATGCCCGCTGCGGTGGCCAGACTGCTCAGTTCCGGGAGGCATTCAGCAGCACTAATCTGCTGGCAGGCTTTTGTCACCAGCATAGCCCGCTGTGTAGCCATTGCTGTCTTATCGCCTGTTTTACGTTGACTGGCACGATAACCCGCTTTTTCAGCCTGCAGTGCAGTATCAAAGAATTCGACATTTTTTCTTTTGGGAAGACGCGTAGCGGCACTGGGTCTGCACCACACCCCCGTGGTACGTACGGCATAAACAAAATGAGCATCGGCAGCGCAACAGCGGGCCTGCACAGCTTCCCACCGCTGGTCGTCACTGGCCCAGCACACTGTGGTTTCAGGAAGAGGTTTCATGGTGATTGCACAATAGTTGTGATGATGTACTCAGGATAAAGGATAGACAGGGCATCGGACAACCCGGTTCTTGCGCTCAAATTTATAATTTAAGTTGAGTATATAAGAAAGCGGGGGGGTAGCATCCTCAAATGCTGACAGGGTAGATTTGACCCTGACACCGCGTGTGTGCTGTCGTTTCAGTGAGCACGGTTCATCCTGCCTTGCGAAAAGTGAAATTGATACGCTGGTTACCGAGCAGGGGATGGGGATGCTCCTTGAGTGGCATCACACCATGATAACGCAGCCTCGCTTCACCGCCCCATACCACGACATCACCATGATGCAGTGGGATCCTGGCAGCGCTGTCAGTACGCGCATGTCCGCCAAATAAAAAAATAGCTGTCATACCAAGGGATACTGAAACCACAGGCTCAGTAAAGTCGCGTTCATTTTTATCCTGATGTAATGACAGACGTGAGCCAGGCAGGTAGCGATTTATCAGGCAGGCATCAGGCGCAAAATGTAAAAAACCTGCCGCCTTTGCTGCCTCCTGTGCCAGTCGGGTAAATGTTGCTGGCATGGCAGGCCATGGCAGGTTGCTCACTGGATCAATACTGCTGTAACGGTATCCTCGCCGGTCGCTCACCCAGCCGAGAGTGCCGCAGTTAGTGAGTGCAACTGACATGGTAAAACCGCCTTTTGTTACCATGTGCCGAAACGGTGCCTGTTGTTCCACCTGCGTCAGGGTAGAGAGCAGTCCTTTTGTGTAAGGTAATGCAAAGCCGCGTAATACACAGGCACAAGCGCCGATAGCGTCGTTGCTTCGGTATTCATCAGTGAAAAAATCTCCGTTTATCATCTGTGTTTTCCTGCCAGTATGCAGATAGCAATGCGGTTGTGAACATGACAGCCATTTTCATCTGGCATCAGGCCAGATTTGGTCTGTCACTGATGCTCAGTCTCAAGCTTTGCTTTGATGCCTGCAATCACTATTTCAAGACCTGACTGAAAGCGCACATCATAGTCGTCAGCAAAAATAGCGCTCATGCCCAGAAACATAACAGGAAAGCGGGATGCTGCCAGAGTAGCGAATGCGGTTTTTTTGTCACTGAGTTGATTGTTATGGGCACCGAATTGCTGCTGCCATGATTGTTCTTCAATAACAAAACCCAGGATGTAATGCAGCAGCGTAAAGGTACCCCATGTGGCGGTGTGTATCGACGTACCGGTAGCGTGCAGTGGCGCCGCCAGTGTTTCTGCTACGCGCAACAGATTTTCAGTAGGTACCCAGGTGCCTGCGAAAATACGCGCTCCATCCTGCCTGGATTTCAGTGCGTTGCGGATTTCCTGTGCTGTCAGTACCCAGCTCTGCTGCCAGCAGGTCGTTTCTGGTACTGACAGCGCTACGTTATTCATCAGCGCATCGGCCATGGCATCGATAAGCGCCTGTTTGCTGGCAAAATGCCAGTATAGCGAAGGCGCCTGAACATTCAGTGCTGCTGCTAGGCGGCGCAGGCTGAGTGCTTCTATACCTTCTCTGTCGAGTAAATCGAGTGCCATCGCGATGATGGTTGCACGTTGAATTTTCATTGACAGGTGGGATCCAATTGACAAATTTTATCGATAATCTTAACATTTATTTCATAAACTAACACTGTTAGGTTGTGATGAAAATGCAGAAAGATGTGGATGTTATTGTGGTGGGTGGTGGTCCGGTAGGGTTGATGCTGGCGTGCGAACTGAAGCTGGGTGGCGTGAATGTTACGCTGCTGGAACGCCGGGCTGTACGTGTTACTCAGTCACGTGCCCTTAGCATGCACGGGCGTACGCTAGAAATATTGCATTTGCGCGGCATGGCCCCGCGCTTTATTTCGCGTGGTTTGCCGCTGTCAACAGGACATTTTGCTGTTCTGGATACCCGGCTGGATTTTTCCGTTTGTGATTCTACCACGGCTTTTTCCCTGTTTATTCCACAAAGTCTGACAGAACAATTGCTGGAAGAATGGGCCGGGGAACTGGGTGTTGATATTCAGCGTCGGGCAACAGTGGCATCAGTCAGGCAGGATAATCTCGGTGTATCGGTACAGGGCACGCAGGATGGGCAGCCATTTACTCTGACCGGTCAGTATCTCGTGGGTGCTGATGGTGCGCGCAGCCGGGTACGGCATGACGCCGGTATTGCTTTTACGGGCCATGGAGCCAGTATGACGATGATGCAGGGCGATGTGTCCCTCGACAGGCCGCCTGAGTCTGGTTTCGCGACTATCTATAATCAAGCAGGTTGCGTGATGCTGGTGGCGCAAGGAAGTGGCTGTTATCGTGTAGTACTGATAGATTTCAGAAATTTGTATCGTCCTCAGCACCAGCCTGCCAGCTTTGATGAGCTGAAAGAGGCGGTCTGTTACATTACGGGCCAGAATTTTGGCATGCACTCTCCTGTCTGGCTGTCGCGTTTTGATGATGAAACGGCGCTGGCCGAGTGCTATCACAGAGGGCGTATTTTCCTTGCCGGTGATGCTGCCCATATTCACTTTCCTGCCGGTGGTCAGGGTATGAATGTGGGAATGCAGGATGCCATGAACCTTGGCTGGAAGCTGGCAGGCGTTATCAACGGCTATACATCTCCCACGCTACTGGACAGTTATCATGCCGAGCGTTATCCGATTGGCTATGCGCTCAATCAGAATACCGAGGCACAAAAAGCACTGATAATTGCGCGTGATACAGCCACACTGGCCTTACGTGCATTGATGAATGAGTGGTTACGCATCCCTGAATTTAACAAAAAGCTTGCCGGTGCAGTTGCTGCTTTTGATGTCCGTTATCCCGTCATGTTAACTGTGCCACCTTCAGGATGGGCTATCCTGCCAGACTGGACGGGGCGCAGAGTACCTGACTGGCCACTGCGTTCCCTTAAAGGAGCAGAAACCTCCCTGTATCATCATTTGCATCAGGGAAACTGGTTATTGCTGAGACTGACTGATACGGCCGCATCATTATCGGGCAATAATGATGAGCGGTGGTGTAATACGCTGGATGCCCGCGTGAACCTGGCACTGCTACCCGCGCTGACGGGGGTGTCTGCATTGTTGATTCGACCGGATGGCCATGCCGATTATGCTGTCGGCCATCCGCTGGCAGGTATGCAGGTTATTGAATAACATTGAGCTTTCTGTGAAGGTGGCCGCTACTCACTGACAGGAAAAAACAGTATGATTTACCGGCATCCCGCGTGTTATGTTCACGCCCGGCGTACAGAATGCGTGGTGTGACAGCTCACGTCCGCGCTACTGACAGTATATTAAGGAAAATACCTAATGATAAAAATTGATTATAATTCTTACCGGTCAGTAAAGGGTTTTAACAGCAGAATTCGTTTTCTCGTCATGCATTATACCGCAGTAAATTTTTCCGCTTCCATCAATGCGCTAACCGGCCCTTCTGTCAGTGCACATTACCTTGTTCCCGATCCCAGTGATCCGAGCTTTATAAAAGCCGGTTTTAAAGAGCTGCGGGTGTTTAATTTAATTGATGAAAACAGCCGCGCGTGGCATGCAGGCGAAAGTGCATGGGGAAACCGCACCAATCTGAACGATAACTCTATTGGCATTGAGATTGTTAATGAAGCTAAAGATGTGAATGGTGTGTTTACTTTCCCTCCCTTTAATGACAGCCAGATTAAAGCAGTGACTGAACTGGCATTGAATATTCTGCAGCGCTATCCCGACATTTCTCCGGTGAACGTGGTTGCACATTCTGATATTGCACCGGGTCGTAAGAGTGACCCTGGTGCGGCATTTCCCTGGTTTGAACTGTACCAGGCCGGCGTTGGCGCCTGGTATGATGAAGCAACAAAGAATAACTATGTAGCCAGATATGAACAGGCAATACCGTCACAGGATGACATGGTAACGCTGTTTAAAAAATATGGCTATGACACCAGTAAGGCAGCAACGACTTCCGGATTTAAAGGGCTGGTACGTGCGTTTCAGCTGCATTTTCGTCAGAGTAACTATGATGGTGTGCTGGATGTAGAAACCGCAGCAATACTGGCTGCACTGGTAGAAAAATACATCGATAAAAAAACCACTGTTAAAGAAAGTATCGCTGTTAAAGAAAGTACATCGCCTGTAAAGAAAGAAGTACCGCAGATTGCCCGCGTTTTTGGCGGCTGGAGTCAGCAGCTGTCCCGGCAGCCACTGAGTAGTTTTAGTACCATGATGTATGGCATGGTGACTCATCTTGCTGGCATGACAACGGGCACTGAAGCTGCACCCGGCTGGAGTCCTGAAACGTCCGTCAGGCCAGAATGTGCCGGTTATGGCGGTAAAATATTATGGACTTATGGTGGAGGCGGTTGTTCACCGACCGCCCAGCCCGCATCAGAGCAGAATGTAAACAGAATTGTTGACGCGACGGTAAAAAATAACTGGGATGGCGTTGATTTTGATGATGAATGTCAGATGAATACGCAATATGTCATCAGTGCCATGAAGGAGCTTAAAAAGCACGGGAAAGAGGTCAGTTATGGCTTTATTGCCGGCTGGTCTTACAATCATCCGCATACAGAGCGTGGAGAAAAACTGACTAAAAGTGTCAGAGACATGGTGGATGCAGGCTGCTGTGATCGCTTTATCCATTACTGTTATGGTAATGAAATGTGGCCGCAGGCTGATATTATAAGTAACGTCAAACCTGCCATAGAAAAAAGTCTTGCTTATGGCATGAGCGGTGAAAAAATCATTCTGGCACTCACCGCAACCGGGTTGACGTCGTGGAGTCTGAACTATTTTCTTGACCAGATTATAGAGCTGGGACTGGGCGGCTTGTTTGTCTGGAACTATCATGATTTATCTGAAAGCCAGCTGAAAATTATCACCGATAAACTGAAGCCTGTCGCAGCTTAAGCGGCTATCAATCACATGGCTGGAAGCAGGGCTTTCAGTCAGTGAGTAGCGTTTCCAGCTCCGTAGTGCGTGCAGCAGTCAGTTTCATGATACAGATATCCGTATTCACTATTGCCTGCTGCCCGCCATCTTCATCAGATAAATACCAGTGGGTCTCTTGGTATGTTATCCATGCAGGCTGTTCCTGCTGTCATACACCTGATGCGCTATTTATCAGTGAAGTCCGGGACAGAACTCCTGGGCCGGTGATTTCCTTTGCAGGAGCGCAGTACGCTTATTTACTCCGGCACCTCGTTATCTGGTGTGAACGTATAGCTGGCTGTGGCGGTAAGTGTGATTAAATCCAGTTCAAGACGTACGTTCATATTACAAAAGGGCATCTTATTCTCTTTTAAGTTGAAATCGCTTGTTACTGTCAGCTTAATGCTATGCTCTTTACCCTTGTGAATATGGTATGTCGCCTCCCCCAGCGAGTTAAGTTTTACCCCTTTTGGCAGAAAGTCTGCCATATCGTTTATTTTTACCAGCAGACCCGGGAATATGCCCTGGTGGGCAAAACAGGAAACCAGCAGCTGCTCATTGGCATCAGGAAGCTGCTGTTTAAAAGCAGTCACTGCCTCATTCTCGCTGGTACGGGGTAATGGTATGTCATTGATGCGGTAAGAGGCACGAATCAAGTCCGTGACGCATATGCGGTGCATGCCCTGGCGTATACTTGCTATTACCTGTTTACCACTGCGTTTTATGTATGCAGCCAGACTCTTCTTAAGCGCTGCACGAGGGGCTATCAGAGAGCGCTGGTAACCCATCTGCTTAAGAAAATGCTGATATTCCTTATAAGGCTCCCCGATGATGAGATCGAAAGAAAGGCCCGGTTTGGTCATATCAAACGTTTTACTGATTGTTTGTAGTGGCATGGTTTTCTCAAGATCCAGCCCGAATTGAGTTTTCCATATGGTGCTGAGGCTAGCATAGAAATCTTGATTGATAAGTCCAAAGTGGCGACCATAACTAGCACTGATGCGTTCCTTCATCCAGTTATCTACCTGCTTTTGTGTGTCGCCATCCAGACGTTCAGCACAGGCGTCCGCAATACTGACAAGAACAGCCGGTTGATTCCAGGCATGGAGAACCTTAGATAAGGCCTGTTCATTGGTCTTGATGGTATCAGCGATATTGTTCATAACAATGCCGGGTTTTTGTAGCATAAATGCCATGACTTGTGGAGCCCACTGGTGTGACATCAGATTCTTCACAATAGCCTTGATCTGCTGGCTGTCTTTATGCTGGAGTTGTTGCAGTACATAGTTCTTTTGCCATTTACTCCTGGCATCAATGCCAAATTCTTGTTTCTCTACTATGGCCATCAGGTATGTGGCATCACAAAAACGGTATAACCCGTCCGCATGGCCGCAGGCGACTGGTCCGGTGTCAGCGCTTCAGTGAAGGCAGAAAAACTGGCAGCTAATTCTGCTTTGCAGCATTCATTTATCCATGTATGCAAAGTCATGGCCGGATGTTGTGAAATCCAGCCAGACAGCAGGCGGATATGCGTGTCGTTATTAATGCCCAGCTTGCTGCAATATTGCAGAAATTCGCTGTGACGTGCAGTTGCTTCAGCGTCTCCAAAGGCAACGGGCATTTTTTGTCTGATCCATACTTCCCGCTTATTTTTATAATGATCTATAATTTGTGTTTCCAGACTGTCGGTAAACTCCAGTCTGCCATCTCCCATAAGATAACGAGCTCTATTATTCTTTGACAGTTTATTTAAAACATCACCAAAATCTGACAGCATGCTGTCACCATACTCGGCTGTTATGTCGCTATTGAACCTGTCCCAGGCTGCTGTATTTTTGTTCCGTTCTGCTTCGCGTGGGGCTATCCACGCCTCCACATCGATGCCCTGCTCCTCTGCTGACACCCAGGCAGATAATTCCTTCATATATTCGTTGCTATTAATGTCCATTCTGTGGCAACACAACAGGAATTCGACGTGACGTTGGCGCACTGGAGTGTGAATGCCAAAGACTTTTACCATTTTGTCGAGCATCCAGTCTTTTGCGTCTGTGCCCGGCTGAGTGGATTCATTTTGGGCAAGATGTGCGGATATTTCTGCAGCACGCGTTGTCATCAATTTATTATTCTTATTTACGGCCTGATGGAGTCTGTCGAGAGTCAGCGCTTTGCGGCCATCTATCAGGAGATCATGAAGATTGCGATTGCTGGATAACCTGGCATCGTTACCATACACCTTGGTGAACTCTATCATGAAGTTTTTGGTTGTCTGCCGATTTTCAGACCGCTGCTGGTCTTTATAAGGTATAAGTACTACAACAATTCGACTGTTACGTACCAGGGTGAAAAGTCGAAAGAAGATGTTTGTTGAGGGCTGCTCAATACTGTCATTTTTAATTGAAATCGGTTCGCATACCGCTCTGGGCAGGGAAGAGAGATTCTTTAAATTTATCGGCATGATCAATGCCTTTATGAAATAGTATTTATATGTAGCATAGCGTTTTTTATGGTAATCACCTGTCAAAAAACGCTGATTGTCGATGCTGTTGTTAATTTATACAGTGTGCACGTGATTCTGTGCGGTATAACCGTGCCATACTGGTTATAAGATGACAGACTATTTTCATAGTACGCATAAAATACCAGGTTATACTTCCTGGTTAATAAATAAAGCTTCCAGTTCTCTGGCGCGTGCAGCAGTCATATTCATGATACAGATGTCGGTGTTCACTGTTGCCTGCTGTCCGCCATCTTTATCCAGGTAAACACTGCAGTGGGTCTGCTGGTATTTTATCCATGCACGCTGTGCTTTCTGTAATACCCTGCTGCGTGCGGGAGAAAGTGACTTCAGCGCCTGTTGTAAAGCTGCATTGAGGCGCAGGTCCTGACGGCGAGTTTCTTCAGCTACACAGTGAGATAGTATACCAAAAGCGCGGCCACGGTCCTGTGCCACGCAGGCAGCATACTGTTGTGATATGCCAGATTCAGCCAGGGCCATCAGTGGCGAAAGAAAAAATAGGCTGGGGATAAAAAATTTTTTTGTAGTCATAGTCAGGTCCCTTTGAGCAGAGGTACGGAGTTGGTTATGAGTCGGCGAATAATGGTATTACTGTCTGTCGTGCCGACCCGGAAATACAGAGAGAGCAAAAAGCCCTCGTGATGACTTTGTGTGCGAGTTGCAGGCTGTTTTCGGTGTTACTATCCTTATGTATTGGTCAGTCTGCGTTGCCAGACAGATCTGCAGGCAGTGTGAAGCAGGTAATCTGCTCTGGCAGCTATACAAGTATACTTACTGTTACGCCGCTGACATTGCTGGCGTTAACTCATAGCTAACTGTGCCATCAAGTTCCGTTAAATTTAATGTAGTCTGTAGCTTCAGGTAAGCTAAAGGCTCACCCGAATTCTCATCGCCAATGTTCAGCAATAGCCGGTAGTGTATGACGGTCAGCGTTATTTTTGTTTCTTCATTATTGCTGATGTAATATACAGAGCCAAAGTTTGGACCTACCGGCAGTAAGCCTGTTTTTAACGTAAATATATCTACGGCAGTATTTAATAGCGTCTGCTGGGCACAGCAGGAAATCAGCAGTTGCTCTGCGCTGTCGGGAATCAGTTCTTTAAACCTGGCCAGTTGCTTATCCCCATCGTCAGTCAGTATTTCATTATTAACGATATAGGTGCTACGTGGAAGGTCCATGATAAGTTGATTATCAAGGCCATGATTAATAGTCACCTGCTCATTTTTATAGTGATTTTCCTCTGATACGTCAGCTTTGATAAGAAAGGGGAGTGATGTTCCCTGTTCTCTTTCATTCAGATTTATCGCCTTTTTGTAACGCTGGTAAAGGCGGGGACGCAGCATGATCCTTACATCGGCATCGTCAGTATTAAATACAGTAAGCTGTGTCTCTGGCAGAGGAATGCTTTTTTCAAGATCTGTGCTTGTCCATTTTTTGCAGGTTTTTTTCAGGTCAGCATAAAAAGCGCGATCGATAAACGCGAGGTAGCTGCCATATTCAGCTTTTTTAACTTCTTCATCTTCTTTGGCCTGTGAGTAATAATCCACCCAGTCTTTGACCTGCTGTGGTTTATCGCCGCCAGCTACCGTGGCACAGGCATGCAGGATATCTTTCAGTGTACGCGTGACGTTTTCCAGCCCGGTGCCCTGCTGGCCTGCTGCCAGTATAACGCTAAAGGTGATCAATTGCTGAGTCCAGCGGTGTGACAGCAGATTTTCCAGGATAGTTTCAGCCTGCTGGCTTTCTATAACCTGCTGCAGAATAAAATCTTTTTGCCATTGCCGTCTGGCCTCTGTGCTACAATTTCTGTTATTTAATTCTGTCACCCGCGCTATTGTATCGCAAAGATTGTATAACACCTCCAGCATGTTTTTGCGTGGCTGCTCTGGGGACAGTGTTTGCATTAGTGGAGAAAATATGTTCGGTAATCCCTTTAATGCGAATTGGCTGTCTATCCACTTATCTATACTCATGAGATGATTTTTGGGTAACAGCCAGTCAGACAGCTGGCGGATGTATTCGTCTTCATCCATGCGATTACTGTCATATTTACATTGATTGTGGCAGAACTGCAGCAGTTCTATCTGATCCCGGTGGTGTAAGCTTAGTGCGGAGCTATTAATATTAAAATTAAAGTGGGTGATCATTTTGTGGACTATCCAGTTTACCGTGTCTTCGTCCGGGTTGCTTCTTTTGTCTGGTGACAGGGTACGCAGCTGTTTTTTTACTTCTGCCCGACGTTTTTGCATCAGGTCATTATGCGTACGGATGGTTTTATCGTAGAGATCCGGAGTTAATTGCTTTCTGCCACTCATCAGGTCCGTATTGATTGTGTCATCGTCGGAAAATCGAAAACTGTGGCCATACACAGCAGTGAATTGTTCTGCGAATTCTTTGTTTGTCTGCTTATTAGCCTTCCTTTGCTGGCTGCTGCAATATATACCTTGTACAGCGCGGTTATAGATATATCTGAAAAACTGAATAATGCAGTTCTTTTGAGCAATTACTGCCTGGCCGTTTTTGATGTAAATCGACTGCCATTTATGGCCGCTCAGGGGTCCAGGTAAATTATTAATTGAGGCTACTGGCATAAATAGATGTCCTTTATGAATGGACTTATGTTGCCAGCATAGCGCTTTTTGTATTAACCGCCTGTCAAAAAGCGCTGATTACTGCGGGTTCTTTTAAGAATCAGTGTTGACAGGGTAGCGCTAATAAACACAGGCCACAAAAAGACATCCTCGACGGCTGTTGTAGCCTGTTAAAGGAAGCCGTTGCAGTTGAATTATCCATTAGTCAGGCTGTGGTGGACAGATGAGCCGGAGCAGTCGAGATTGGATAATCTGCGCTGGCCCCATGCTTACTGCGGTTCTGGTTCTGTTACTGGAACCAGTTGATAGCTCAACGTGCCTTTAAGCGTTTTTAAATCCAGCTCAATCTGCAGCTTCAGGTAATCAACCCTAGGAGTATCGCCAACTATACCTTTGCTGTTGATATTGGTTACGCCGGTGTAGTTTGTGGCCGTCAATTTAACATTGCCTTCCTGATCGCTGTTGATGCGGTATATAATGTGCCCTGTCCTGCCTCCCACCAGTTTGTCTGATGTGTTAAATTTTTTCAGAGCACCGGCGAATATGCTCTGGAAGGTAAAATAGGAGATCAACGTCTGTTGTGCGGGATCAGGAACCAGCTGTTTAAATGCAGCAATATTTTCACTTTCATTGGCGCTTTTTGTTAGCAGTACATTGTTAATGCTGAACATGGCGCGTGTCATGTCGAGGACAAAGCCCTCATTTAGTCCATCTTTCAGGGATTCCAGGGATACTGTTGCGTTGTTTTCTGCAGTTATTTTTTTGGCTGTGTCAGCGAGTTTTTGATTCACTGTGGTGAGTGGGAGCAGACCGTGTTGCTGCACATTATATTGATAGCTCCTGTACAAGGCAGTCAGCTCTTCAAAAAGAACGCCCGGTTTATCCATCTTAAACATACTCGTATGCGCTGTTGGCAGTGGCATGCTTTTTTTGAGATCAATTCCTCTCTTTTTTAACACGCTATGCAGGTCAGCATAAAATTTCCGATCGATATACTCGGGGTGTTGATCATAGCTATCATTGGTATCAACGGCGGTACTGTATTTAGGATTGGAATAATAGGACACCCAGCTGTTGACCTGCTGTTTTTTATCATCGTCCAGACGTGCTGTGCAGCCATGCAGAGTATCGACCAGCGTATTTACGGCATTCTTTAAGTGGATACTGTGATTACCCTGGCCTGTTGTCAGGATGGGAGTAAAGGTTATCATTTCCTGAGTCCAGGGATGTGACATCAGGCCGTCCAGCAAAGCACGGACTTCTTCATGGTTCATGTCCTCAAGCAGCCTGCTGATGTCAACAGGTTTGCTGTACAGCTTTGCTGCACTGGAGACCTGGTATAGCGCATCCAGCATGTTTATGCGCGGCTGATCTGGTGTTAGTGCTTTAGTTAATGCAGAAAAAGCAGTTTTGAGTATTTTTTCACGCTCTACAATACATTTTACATCACCCAGAGTTAATGGCGGTGTGTTTTCATTATTTAGCCTGCTATCTGACAGATGCGCTGGCAGGTTGCTGCTACCATAGAGAGCAGTGATTTGTTCTTGCAAAACGGACCATGCCTGCTGATTTTCTTGTATATTTTGCGCATGTTCTGCCTGTATGCGTTTGCGCAGTGCCTGCGGCAGGATGCCGGAAAGACTGTTACGCACGGCTTTGAATACGCGCATAAAAATATTCTGGTGTGGGGCAAGCGTCAGATTATTATTGCCATCGGCAACAATCCGCTGTGATGATCGGCCGCTCAGGGATGAAAGATCAGTTAACTTTATTGCCATGATGAATTAGCTAATGATAATTTTATTGCATTAAGGATAATATGTTTTGTGCTAATTGCCTGTCAAAAAGCGCTGATTACCAGTTTTTGCGCCCAAAACCCGAGGTGATGGGGTAGCGCCTGTCTTTGCCAAAACTGCTATCCGAGATACGTGGCCCGATGGCAGCCTGGCGCCGTTTATGTTCGCTTTTGTCCACAAGGCGAATAACGTTACGTACCATTGCTTCGTCAAAGCCGTCGTTAACCAGTGTCGTGACGGATTTATCCTGCGCAATATAGCCTTCCAGAATGGCATCGAGGATGTCATAAGGAGGCAGGCTATCTTCATCACGCTGATCGGGCGCCAGCTCTGCAGAAGGAGGGCGTTCAATCACGCGTTTTGGAATAACGTAAGCAAGGGTATTACGGTATTCAGCCAGCTGAAAAACCAGCGTCTTGGGAACGTCCTTGAGTACATCAAAGCCTCCTGCCATATCCCCGTACAGAGTGGCGTAACCCACCGCCATTTCACTTTTGTTACCGGTGGTGAGTACAATACGCTGGCGTTTATTGGATAACGCCATCAGAATTACGCCCCGGCAGCGTGCCTGCAGATTTTCCTGCATAGTATCTGCTGTAGTCTCAGGAAAAACTGAGGCCAGCTGCGTCATAAATGCATCGAATATGGGTTCAATGGAGATGATACTAAACTCAACGCCCAGAATATCGGCTTCTTCTCTGGCATCGGTGATGCTGATGGCGGCGGTGTAGCGAAAAGGCATCATCACGGCCTGAACCCGGTCATGGCCGAGTGCATCAACGGCAATCGCCAGTGTCAGTGCAGAATCAATACCGCCGGACAGACCGAGCACAGCACCCTCAAAACCATTTTTTGTCACATAATCACGCACAGCCAGCACCAGAGCAGCATAAGTCTGCGCGAGGAGGGAGAGAGTAACCGGTAGATCTGCCATGGGGGTGATTATCAGCTCATGCAGGTGGCATTGTACGGTCTGTTCAGCAAACGCGTTCATGTGGTGAGTGATATTGCCTTTGGCATCAAATACTCGTGAGCCGCCGTCAAAGATCAATTCATCCTGCCCGCCCACCTGATTTAAATAAACGAGTGGCAGCCCGGTACGCTGGCAGTGACTTGACATCAGGGTATTGCGTATGTGCGGTTTCCCTGCATGCCAGGGAGAAGCATTAATGGATAGCAGAATTTCTGCACCGGCTTTTTTCAGTGCATCAACCGGTGCGTTAAGCCATAAATCTTCACAGATCAACAAACCCAGCTGATAACCGCGAAACTGAATAACACAGCTTTCATGGCCGGAATGAAAATAGCGCTTTTCATCGAAAACACTGTAGTTTGGCAGATGCTGTTTGAAATAACGGGCGACCAGTCGGCCATCTGCAAAAAATGACAGTGCATTATAAAGCCGGTCTTCGATACGCCACGGATGTCCTGTCAGGACAGCGATATGGAGACTGGCTTCCTGCAGCAGGTTCAGCTGTTTTTCACAGCGCTGATAAAAATCATCCCGGTATAGCAAATCTTCTGGTGGATAGCCGCATAATGCAAGTTCAGAGAACATCACCAGATGGGCGCCGGCTTTTTTCTGCTGCTGCATCGTTTGCAGCATTAGTGCCGCATTACCTTCAATATCACCTACCAGCCAGTTGAGCTGGGCTAATGCAATGGCAAGTTTTCTCTTCATGACACCTTTAACTGAACTGTTGTGCTTAAATTGCAGTGTAGCGCATTGTACTGTCATCTGGTGAATACTAAGCATCCGACAGGTTAAAAGTATGATGACATATTACCTGTTCATCCTGCTATTCATGCTAACTGCAATTATTGCAAATTTTGCTGCGTTATCTTCCTTAAAGCGGGTTATGCACTTAAGTGGCTCATAGCGCAACAGTGCTGGATTGTGCTCAGGGAGATTGTGTGTGATGATAGCTGTTGTCAGGTTTATTTGTGTGTATGTTTATGATAAATAATGTTAAATTTTTGATGCAGGAAAAATTAGCAACAAGAACCGCGCTGCATCAAAAAAAAATTGCGGCGGCGCTGGCGCAGGGATCCTCCCCGCTGGCAGTGCTTGCGCATGGTGATTCCTGGTTCGATTATCCGTTAAATGGGAATGAAATTTCGTTGCGTTCTACCGATCTGATTGCTCAATTACAGGAAATGAGTGGGAATGATTGGTTGATTCATAATATCTCTCACTATGGTGACTCCAGCACCAAAGAAATGTCACTTCCCCTGCAAATAAAATTCATTGAAACGCTGGCAGACAAAAATAACTGGATCCGACAATTACCGGATGCCATCTTTATTTCCGCTGGAGGCAATGATGTGGCGGGAGATCAGTTTTGTATCTCCCTGAATCATGCACAGTATGGCGTTAATCCAGTGAACACAGAAAGACTGCAGGGTACTCTGCAGTCAATCCGGGCATCATATCTGTCGCTACTCGCGTTGCGCGACCGGTATGCACCAGGTGTGCCTGTTTTTTGCCATACCTATGATTTTCCTGCGCCAACGGGCTTGCATCCTCTGTGCTCTGGGCCATGGCTAAAACCTTCGCTGGATTATTACGGATGGGATTTTGCCACCGGTGTGAGCGCAATTCGTGAAATTCTGGTGGCTTTTAAAAACATGCTGCTTTCTCTTGCGGCAGATGCGGACAATAAATTGTTTGTTATTGATACACAGGGCATTCTCGTGGATGAAGAATGGGCCAACGAATTGCACCCTGGCGCAGCGGGATTCCAGAGAATTGCAAAAGTATTTGGTACGCAGGTGCGCAATATATTGATGGATAAACGTGTATAAAAGAATGGCAGGCAAAATAAGGTTATCACGCCCATAATGGGCGTGATTTTCAACGCTGTTAACGCCGGTTTTGTCCTGACTGTTTCACAGTAAAACCCCCCCCTTGCCTGGTGATTATGTTTACGGTCTTCACAGCGCCTGAAAATGGACTTATGGCGCAATGCGCTATGTTGCATAACACCACGCGTCCCGTTCATTTTTTCAGGCATTGTGCACGATTACATTACCACTGATCCGGTGTTATGGTTTCATGGTGACTGAGATTCTGCTGCTTCCTCTTGCCTCTTGTCCTGCTTCAGACAGCTTGCGATTGTGTCAGCAAAGGAACAGGTATCCTTGTATCCGGGTGATGATGCGCCATCACCGTGTCCTGCTGTTGATGTTGCGGCATGCTGGACATGACATTGGTGAGCATTTCAGTACTGGTTACTTTATCGACAGAGGGGCTCTGCGCATGCGTGACATCAGGGCCATACTTTTCTTTTAAAACGGCAATATCAGTGTCGGTAAATCCTTCCACATAAATATGCGGCTGCATTACGGTGGAATAATTGTACTTTGCATTACCGTCCGTGTGTCTCAATCCCAATGCATGCCCAATTTCATGGGCCGTTAGATTTTCAGAAACCCGGTCTTGCCTTATCATCACAATACTGGTCTTCTTATTGTCTGCCGTTAACATGCAGGTTAACCCGGATGGATAATCGCCGTTATCTCCTGGAGCAAGGTCGTAAGTCAGAAAGCGCAAATCAGTGTCCGCTTCACCCCCCTGATCATCCGTTATTTCTTCAAATTCAAGACCAATTTTTTTCTGCAGGTCAGTCAGGAGCTTTCTGACCATGGCTTTCAAGGAGTCTTCGGCCGAGCTTATTACTAAGTTTCTATAATCATCGAGATTATCTTTCATCTCTGATTCATAGACATGCGGATAGTATTTTTTCAGATAATCTGCTAACTGCAGCGGTGAGTACTTGTTAAATGAATAAGTCAGCTTTCTTTCTTTTTGTCCGTTTTTCTCCCACTTGTATTGGTGGGCACCAATCATTTCCATTACCCTGGCAGTATGAGGATCTACCGGTTTTACAGGTGTTACCACTGGTGGTGCTGGCTCAGGCAGTATCTCTACCGAAGGTATAATGACCGCTGGTGGTAGCAATTCCGGCCAGGGTTGTTTGCCTGCCTGAACGGCGTCGCGGATCTCATCCATTGAGAAAGACTTACCACCCACTTCTATGCTGCCAAGCGAATAACAGCCGGAATATTTACTGTTCCTGTTTTCAGAAATGGTTACGCTACCACTATCCTTTATGGTTATTTTCACAGAGCCTTGTATAAAGCCGTCTATGGCAAAATGCAGCATATCCAGGGTAATGCCTGCACCAAACTGCAGCACGTTTCTGCTACCGGAACCTTGCTGCAACTCAAGACGCTGATGACCATCTCCGGCGTTATATACAAATACTTTTTTAGCTGGAGTCGACTCAGGCTGTGGCGCTATCTCTTCTTTTGCAGGTGTAATGACCGCTGGTGGTAGCAATTCACGCAGAGGCTTTTTATCGCCATTAATAGTGTAACGAATGTGCTGCAGCGAAAAAATTTCCTGCTCCAGTTCTATACTGCCAAGCCAGTGAGAGCCTTTATAGAAACTGCTCTTCATTTCATTAATGGTCACACTGCCACCAGCACCACCCTGTATTGTTATTCTGATGATGCTGATAAAAAAGTCGCTGATTTTTTCAACGTGCAGCATATCCCGGGTAATGCCTGCGCCAAACTGCAGCACGTTTCTGCCCAGAGAGCCGCGTGGTAATTTGATATATTGGTGGCCGTCTCCGGGATGATAGGTAAAGATATTTTTAGCAGGTACCTGCAGAGGCAGCGAGGCTTTTACTAAAGAGGTAATGAGTGCAGGCGATTCCTGTGTGGGTAAATTCTTTCTGTTTGCATAAACCACGCCACGTACTGTTGTTGTTTGCATGAAAAACGATTTAATAATAGCAAAAAAGCCATTAACCATTAGAGTCATCTCCGGATAAAATGATTAGTGAAATTGAGCTGCATCTGGCATTAAAAGCCATTAAAGCGAGTGGCTCTGCCAGAGCAGTTTCAGATACCTTAAAAAAGGAATCTTCAGTCTCCGACAGAGCCATTTTATATCGATGGGTTTTGTGAAAAAGCGAAGCAGAGCGCCTTTTAGATTAGCGGAAGCTTATATTAACTTATGCTATTTTTAAGGCGGCAGTGCCAATTCTTGCTCCTCCAACTTTTAATACATTGAGCACTTGCGCTAACGAAATCTCTCCAGTGGCAATATGTTGCATATTATCTTCCGGCAGGTAACTAAACTTTACAAACAGCATGTTGTCTCCTGATGAATTCGCGTCATCACGTTCCTTTAGCCGTTGTATAGCAGACCACAGACCATCCAGTGTCGATGGAATTGCCGCCACCTCTACAAAAGCAGGGACATTGATACCCGCTAAATCCGGGAAAAAATTCATCAACTGAGAAAATAATTGATTGCCAAAGTCTTCCGCGGGGAACAGGCCGCGAAAGCGGTTTTTGGGGCGATATGGCGCAATACCAAGATAAATATTGGGAAGTTCTGCGATTCTGTTCTGGATTTTTCTGTTTTTATTTTTAATAAGAAAATCCACGATGTCAGACAATGTGCCTATTATTGCTAATGGGCGGGTCGCAAGCGTTCCTGTAGCATTTACTGTTTCTGCAAACAGGTAGTTGGTATTGCTATCTGCGATGGCATTTACCAGTTCTCCTCTATCTTCAATCAGGCTAAAATAATCGCCTTTGTGCACTTGGGGAACAGGTACTCGCCAGATTCCAATGGGGTAGCTACTCATCAAAGATTCCAAAAAAGTGAAAAAGAAGTTATCCGTTGGCAGATAATGTTATTTTTTTAGTTTTTCCAGCTGCTTCATTGCATCGTCAATAAAGCTCTGATAATTATCACGTAGTGTCTTATACTGCTCTAAGCTAATCGTGTCATTATCCAGTTGTTCAATATAGCGTTCGAGTTTTCTTTTATACTCGACGATTTCATCTTCATACACTTGTGTAGCGACAATTTTTCCTTCTGTCTCCGCTTCTGCTGCTGAATATGCCACCTGATAGATATACAAATACTGATATATTTCTTCATTGTTGAAAAATGAAGTAGATTTATAAGAATCACATGAGACGGTAGCAAACAGATGTAATCCATTACCAAGACTGACATCTTTATAGCTGGAGCTGTAACTGACAGAGGTGGAATTGCCAAAGCTTTCGATAATGCCACTGATGACATCGAAGCATTTACTTGCAATATAGATCTGTAGATCCTGCATAGCAGTAATGCTCATTGGTACTTTATCGTTCACTGACACGCCAGGCGGTAATAATTTTTTATCACCACCAAAAATTGCTTTGCCAATGGTATCGATAATGTTTTTGACATTGCTCAGAGACCAGTCGGCCTGTTGCATGAAATCGTGATTTTTACCACTGACAAAATCTATTTTGTCGTACTTATTATCCTTGTAAAATTTATCAATGCGTTTCTGTAAATCAGCTTCTTCTGTAGCAGATTTGTTAACTAGTTGTTTTTCGAGTTTATCTAAATAATCACGATATTCACTTTCCCGCTTTGCCAAATCCTGAATACTCGCTGTTTTACCCATATTCTATCCTTTCCTTTTTTAATTAAATTATTTTTATTAGCAATATAAAAATTAATAATACCCGGTGCTGCATTTAACTAAAGCAGCAGTATTTAATATTCGGTGGGTAATATAATTTTCGTTATTTTTACAATTTTTAAAATTGTAAGGAAATACTATAACACTAACTTTATATAAATTAAAATATGTCAGTTACGTATTTTATTAATATGTACTTTATACTTAATGAAGTATTTTTATATTTAATAATTTTTTATATGACATTACATAATATGTTTAAAATTAACGTCTTAGATTTTTTAATATAAAAATATTTTATATATTAAATACATTTAAATAACAATGTTAAATTATTATTTAAATACGTAGATAAATTATCACTAAATCTAGGTAATATTGTCGCAATAAAAAAAGAATGGATGCGCTTAATAAAACAGGTTATCCAGCTTATTTATTAATTTTTTTAATATTCGCTATTAATAATGACAGGTAAACTTTATTGGGTAGCTGGCATGTATCAATTATGTTTATCGATAGTATGGCGGTAATTTTGCATATTATTTTTTAAAATCACTGGCGCCCAATTCATGACGTGACAGGAGTTTATAGAATTCAGTGCGATTGCGGCCTGCCATACGGGCAGCCTGGGTGATATTACCTTTAGTCATTTGCAGTAGCTTACGCAGGTAGTTACTTTCAAACTGTTGGCGAGCTTGCAGCAGAGTGGGTAATGCATGGCTTTTACTTTCCAGCGCCTGTTCGATAAGCGCTGCACTAATTATTGGCGCTGACGTGAGGGCTACTGCCTGTTCCACAACGTTGACCAGCTGTCGGATATTTCCGGGCCAGTCTGCCGTCATCAGACGCATCATGGCATCCGTAGAAAAACTGCGTACCAATGGCTTGTATCTGTTGGCTGATTCGCGCAATAAATGATTTGCCAGCAGAGGAATATCTTCAGTCCGTTCATTCAGTGCGGGCAAACGTAAGTTGACCACATTTAAACGATAGTAGAGATCAGCGCGAAACTCATTGTTTGCCATTGCCTTTTGCAGATCCCGGTGTGTAGCAGAAATAATTCTGACATTGATGCGCCTGTCCTGATTGCTGCCGAGCGGTCTTACTTTGCGTTCCTGTAACACGCGCAGCAATTTTATCTGCAATGGTAGTGGCATATCACCGATTTCATCGAGAAAAATTGTCCCGCCTTCTGCCGCCTGGAACAGACCTTCGCGGCTGCTGACTGCTCCGGTAAATGCCCCTTTGACGTGACCGAAAAGCTCTGATTCCAATAGTTGTTCCGGTAATGCACCACAATTGATGGCGATAAAGGGTCTTGTTGCATCAGGACTGGCGCGATGAATGGCCTCGGCCAGTAATTCTTTGCCGGTACCACTCTGGCCGTTCAGTAATACGCTGACATGGGATTGTGCAACCATTTTCACCTGTTCCAGCAGGCGTAACATTAGCGGGCTGCGTGTGATGATAGGCTGACGCCAGCTTTCATCACACGCAGGGCCAGACAGCTTAAGAGCCGCATCAATGGTTTTATACAGAGCATCACGATCAACGGGTTTGGTTAAGAAACCAAATACGCCTTTTTGTGTTGCGGTGACGGCATCAGGAATCGAACCATGTGCTGTCAGTATAATCACGGGTATACCGGGTTGTTGTTTTTGAATGTCAGTAAACAGCGTCAGTCCGTCCATTTCATCCATACGCAGATCGCTGATAACCAGATCGACAGGCTCACGCAGTAACAGACGTAAAGCCTGCTGTCCACTTTGTGCGGTAATGACATTAAATCCTTCACTGGTCAGGCGCATTCCCAGTAATTTTAACAGTCCGGGATCGTCATCAACCAGCAGCAGGTTAGCGGGTTTGTGGGTGGCCATTGATGTTAAGCTCTGTTAAGCATGATTACACATAAATCAGTTTCTGCTGGTTGAATTTACCGGTGTGTCAGTTTTTTTGAATAACGTTAAGCGTTCTATCTCATCGCCGTCTCTGCTACCTTGCCAGAACAAGGCCATACCAGAAGGCGCTGTGAGTTTTTCCCCTCTTGATTCCACCAGCAACCATCGACATTCTCCGATTCCCTGCTGCAGGGGTAAGGGACGATGTAAAATGCCGGTAAAATAATAAAGCAAGGGTGCCTCTGATTCGCCGAGATTAAATGAATTCATGCAATCGTCAGTCTGCCATGCTGATTGTATGGCGATTTTCATGCGATTATAAACGCTTTGATAGCCTTTGGCATTGTCTAGCCATGGCAGCAACAGAGTAAAGATAAGTCCCCAGACAAGTACCATCCCCAGAAACCACTCTCGTGCGGTGATAACTTTCAGGTCACAGGACTGAAACCATCTGGAACGCAAAAGCCACATGGCAGTGAGTATGGCTGCAAAAGTAACAGGCAGTATCTTAAAGGGCATACTGAAATTCATTGGCAGCCATCGAGCCAGTGGAGACAGCCATTGCATGGATTGCTGTGACAGCGTAGCCAGCCACACAGCCAGGATAAGTAACGCAAGCAGGTTGAATATGCAGATAACTATCAGATTCCAGTTTTGCAGAAATCGCCGTGGAAGTAGAGCCAGTCCGCGCGTTGCCATTATCGACAGAGGGGCAATAAAAGGCAATAAATACAGATGCCGCGACGTTGATGATATCTGCAATAAAGTAATACCAAGACCGCAGAATAGCAGGGGGATAGCAATTTCTGAGCGGCGTAGATGCCTCCAGCCGCCACGTAAAAGATATAACAGCGCCAGTACCCCTGAGGGAAAGCAGAAAAAAGCCAGGGCTTCGATAATGCGGATATTGTTGGCAGCAGCCCCTAATTGGGGAACGGAAAATCCTATAAAGCGGCCAATGTTGTTTTGCCAGAACCATTCATTAAACAACTCTTGTGAATGCATCATGAGTGTTATCGGCCAGATGACACTCAATGGCAGGGCAATTAATACAGCCAGACACAGCTGTCGCCAGTATTGGCGCCTGCGACAGTCCGGCGACAAAACAGGCAGAGTAAGCGCGGTTAATAATAACAGGCCGGGTATAAAAACACCTTTAGATAATAAGGCAATCACAGTGCCGATGCTCAGCCATAACGCATCCATAATTTTATCTGTGGATGCATAAGCTATCTTCTGTAATCCATAGAGTGCAATGACCGTTCCGGTCAATAATGCGACATCGGTGAACAGATCGTGTGCATGTTTTATCATGCCAGGTGTGCCAGCATAGAGTATTACCGTAAGCAATACTCTTTTGCTGAGCAGGGTTGTGGCACGAAAAGATACTTTGGCAAAGAGTGCCACGAACACGCAACTTATGGCGGCATAGAATGCGCTTGCCAGACGGGCGGCATCATGAAGAGGCAGCCATTGTTTGAAAAAAGAAGCAAAGAGGGTCGCTGTCCAGTAATAAAGTGGAGGTTTTTCCATAAAAGGCTGGCCTGCATTGACAGGAACCAGCCAGTTTCCAGATTCCAGCATATGCTGAATGATGCCAAAACTATAAGCTTCGTCCTGTTTCCAGGGCGTGTGTCCGATAATACCGGGCATCAGCCAGACTAACAGGGTAAGTATGATGATAAGATAACTTTTTAACATAGTGTTAATTAACATTATTATTCGATATCAGAGGAGGAGGATGAAGGTGCCTGTACGGAGGTATTATTTACCTCGGGCACCAGGTAGCCTGGGTGCGCTGGTTCAGTTTTTGACACATAAGGTATTAATGGTGCTTCCTGCTGCGTGATTTTGGCAGGTAGCTTGTCTAAAGTCGCAGAGGGCATAGTACCTGGTTGTATTTCTGGCATATTTTTTTCTGCAGCCGGAATAGTCGTGGAGCTGGTAGTGTCTGCTATTCCTGCCATGGTGTTTTCATGCTGTAATTGTTTGCGTGCAGAAAGCTGATGTTCGATATCAGTCAGATTGGCTAGTTTGTGCTGTAAACGCGTCTCATGTTCTCGCAGGCTGCCAATCTCGATGTCAGCTGCTGATTGTAAGCGCTGATAACGTGCTTTCTCCTGAATCAGCAATAATTGCAACACCTGTTGTTCACGCCATAGCTGTATGATGGGTACTAGCGTATGAGGTAATTCATGGCGATAACTGTCAACATGTTTCACCATAGTGTAGCGTTCATTGACAGAGGGACCGGCTTTGTTGATCAACAAATCGCGCTTCAGTGCGTCTGACCAGGATAATTGGGGAAAATTTTCTGCCAGTCTACGTGCCTCCCGTGCATTTAACTGCTCAGTACAATGCATTATGCGCACCCAGTACAGTGTATTTTCTCTTGTGACTTTTGTTTCTTTTTCAGTTAATTTCCATAGCTGTGAACAGGTCATCGTCTGATAATCAGTGAGGGTATTTTCAGGCATCGCCATGGCAACTATCTGATTGAAATGTCTGTTAGCAGGTGTGCATGCGGTTATCAATAGAGAAGATAACCGCAGCCACGATAATGAATGTGCTCCAGAATAAGCATATCGCCTGTATGCTGATTGTTTATTTTTTTGTAAAAAAAAGGGGTTACATTGCATGGGATTTATAATGGTTTTATGTGCATGGCAGTTCAATACGAAAACAGGTATCAGCATAATCAACAGGAACAAGTTGTAAATTTCCTTGCATACGCAGGGCACAATCACGGGCAATACTGAGCCCCAAACCAGTCCCCTTTACTGCTCCTTTACGTTGCTGGCTCCCCTGAAAAAAAGGTTCAAAAATCATCCTCTGTTCTGCTGTGGGGATAGGAGTACCTGTATTGGCAATGTCAATTTGAATTTTACCATTTATTTGTCTGCTATGAATCCAGATAGTACTGGATTCTCTGCCGTAGTGCACGGCATTAGAGTAAATATTGCCAAGAACTTGCATCAATAAGGTCGGTTCTGCGAGACAGTTTTCACACTGTAAGTGCAATTCGGTATGCATCATTTTTGCGCGGGCAGGTAAACTGTGTGCTGATATAACGTCTTCGATTATCTTCCTGAATTCAACCTGCTTATAGTGAGCAGGTTTGTCGGCTAACTGACGATTATAATCAAGCAGTCTCTCGATAAGTTGTTGTAAATGAAGGCTGCTATTATTCAGGATAGTGACTACTTCTTTTTGCTCTGCAGTGAGTTTCCCGGCAATTTCATCTGCAAGCAATTCTGTTCCTTCACGCATACTTGCCAGTGGTGTTTTAAGTTCGTGAGAAATACAACGCAGGAATTCATGTCGCTGTGATTCCAGCCATGACAGCCGCTCACTTAACCAGACAATACGCTGTGCCAGTGAACCCAGCTCTCTTGGGCCCTTAAAAAATACGCTATTGAGCAATGTGTGCCCTTCTCCTAACTGATTAATCATGTATTCAATTTTTTTAACAGGACCGGTTATCATGGTCGTGAAGAGCACAGCCAGAAGGACACTGACCAGCAATAACCATAATGCCTGCCATCCGAAGAAATGTCCTCTTTGTGCGATGTTTTGCTGTAATTGCTGTCCGCGGGAAAAAATAATATCCCGTGTTTTTTGCGCCATGCTGACATTTGACAGGGAGAATTTTTTCAAAAAATCAGAGGACGCTGATGCTGGTTTGCCTTCTTTGCAATTGATCTCAGAGAGTTTGCTTAACAGGTAACGTAGAGTTTGATAATCATGTACTTCCTGCAAAACAGGTGCGTGAGCATGCAGCATGTGCGTATATTGCTGATGTTTATTCTGATAAAGTTCGGCTAAGGTGCTATTGTCCAGTACGCAGTACTGGCGATAACTGCGTTCCATTCCCAGAGCAATGCTGGTCATGGCCTCACTGCGTCGTGCATCAAGCAGTGTAGTGTGGTTAATGGCCGCAGCCTGAGCACTCAGGCTTATCAGATTTTCATAAGCCTGATAAGCCAGTACGAGTAATGGCAGTAAGACCAGCAGAAATGCCATGACAACCAGTTGGCGTAATGAATGTGGAAATAAAAGAGTTTTTTTAAAAGAAATCATTGAATAATGACCTGTACATGCTGCTGTTTTTGGTCGGTTGAACGTGAGGGTATTCTGGCAAAAAGCGGTGCAGGGTGCTTATTTTTTTATGGGTAAACTATGTTTGTCTGTGTTTCTTTCATCACGGATAGTTTATCAATGCAGGATAAAAAGGTCGTTATTCTGCGAAGTTATTGCCGGCGTTTGCGATTGTTACGCTTACTTCGGGCAGGGCGTCGTTAAATGTTAACGATCACAGAAACGAGGTTGGTGCCTCACGTAAATTGCGTCCGTTGTCTGATAAAAGCGCTGTTGCGTTTATAATCGATTCTGGTGGACGCCAGGCACCGTGTTTCTGGCATCATTCGGTAGTTTATGAAGTCCATCATGTTAAATTAACGATGTGCTGTCATAAGGAAAGTGAATGAGTAATGTTATCTATGCACCTGGCGTGCCAGGATGCACATAAAAATTTTAACATTTTGATTGTAAAAATTTTTTATTCAATATCCCGGGCCAGTGTCCCCAGGATAGCACGAACAGCTTTGCCAGACTGTCTTCATAAAGAGACAGCGTTGCGCTTTAATTATTTTTTTTAATAAAATTAACATAATAGATGTCTCATTTAAGCGACATCTGATTTTTTATTTACCTTTAGATAACATCAGCTTTTCTTTATATTTTGTTTTAATTTCAGACAGACTCAATTTTTCAGCCAAATATTTCAGGCTGAGCTTGTACATTAGTGGTTAATTGTTACGATAGCAGGGTAACTGTTCAGGCTGAATAGGCAGTAATGTTGCAAAAGCATTAGCGAAAAAGTGATGATAGTGGTTATTCAGTAACATAAAGTATTTTTATGACGCATTCGCGGAGATACCTGACATAATGACAGACAGATTTCACATTTTGCTTCTGAATGGCCCGAACTTGAATCTGCTGGGAGAGCGTGAGCCAGAAAGATACGGCTGTGTCACTCTCGCAGAGATAGTCAGCAATCTTGAAACCCGGGCGCAGGAATGTGGTGTGGTATTAACTCATATGCAATCTAATGCAGAATACAAACTGATCGATAAAATTCATCAGGCACGTGGAAATACTGACGTTATTTTGATTAACCCGGCTGCTTTTACTCATAGCAGTATCGCATTACGTGATGCCTTATTAAGTGTGGCTATTCCTTTTATTGAGATCCATCTTTCTAACATCTATGCCAGAGAGCCTTTTCGTCAGCACTCTTATTTTAGTGATATCGCCATGGGTGTTATCTGTGGGTTCGGCGCAGATAGTTACAATCTTGCTTTACAGGCGGCAATAAACCGTTTGCCAATATCCAACTAACCTTATCCTACTTAAGAAGCACGGAATCATATTCATGGATATTCGTAAAATTAAAAAATTAATCGAGCTGGTCGAGGAATCAGGTATTTCTGAACTGGAAATTTCTGAAGGCGAGGAATCAGTGCGAATTAGCCGTGTTCCTGCGACACCCCATTATCCGGTGACACCAGCACCTTATGCATACGCTGTTCCTCAGCCAATGGCTCAGACAGCGACAGTATCTGCGCCAGTGAGCGACACAGCGTCTTCATCAATGGCAGTCAGTGGTCACATCGTGCGCTCCCCCATGGTAGGGACGTTTTATCGCACGCCAAACCCCGATGCTAAAGCGTTTGTTGAAGTCGGTCAGCAGGTTAATGTGGGCGATACGCTTTGTATCGTTGAAGCGATGAAAATGATGAATCAAATTGAAGCAGATAAATCAGGTACGGTAAGAGCCATTTTGGTAAAAAATGGTCAGCCAGTTGAGTTCGATGAACCTCTTGTTGTTATCGAATAACGGGGGATTTCATGTTTGATAGAATCGTTATCGCTAATCGTGGCGAGATTGCCTTACGTATTTTGCGCGCCTGTAAAGAACTGGGTATTAAAACTGTGGCGGTATATTCTGTTGCAGATCGCGATCTTAAACATGTATTACTGGCAGATGAAGCGATTTGTATTGGTCCGGCACCTTCTGCTAAAAGTTATTTAAATATCCCGGCGATCATTTCTGCTGCTGAAATAACAGGAGCAGCAGCAATTCATCCGGGTTACGGATTTCTTTCTGAAAATGCTGACTTTGCGGAACAGGTTGAACGTTCAGGATTTGTTTTTATTGGCCCTAAGGCTGAAACCATTCGCCTGATGGGAGATAAAGTGTCTGCCATTAACGCCATGAAAAAAACCGGCGTTCCCTGCGTGCCAGGTTCTGATGGCGCATTGACCAATGATTTTATTGAAAATAAAACATTAGCAAAACGTATTGGTTACCCCATTATTATAAAAGCCTCTGGTGGTGGTGGTGGCCGTGGAATGCGTGTTGTGCGTAATGACAGTGATTTAGAAAAATCCATCAATATGACCCGTGCCGAAGCAAAAGCAGCTTTTAATGACGACCGGGTTTATATGGAAAAATTTCTTGAAAATCCCCGCCATATCGAGATCCAGGTGCTGGCTGATGGTCAGGGAAATGCGATTTACTTAGCTGAACGTGATTGCTCCATGCAGCGTCGTCATCAAAAAGTGGTTGAAGAAGCCCCTGCTCCGGGTATTACCAGTAAAATGCGTCATGATATTGGAGAGCGCTGTACCCGGGCGTGCAGAGAAATTGGTTATCGTGGGGCAGGTACTTTCGAATTTTTGTATGAAAATGGTGAGTTTTATTTTATTGAAATGAATACCCGTATTCAGGTTGAACATCCCGTCACGGAAATGATTACCGGCGTGGATTTGATTAAAGATCAATTAAGTATTGCAGCAGGCCAGCCGCTTTGCATCAAACAGGATGACGTGAAAATACAGGGTCATGCCCTGGAATGCCGTATCAATGCAGAAGATTCCTTAAATTTTCTGCCAAGCCCGGGTAAAATTACGCGCTTTCATGCGCCAGGTGGCTTTGGTGTACGCTGGGAATCGCATATTTACACGGGGTATAGTGTTCCGCCCTATTATGATTCCATGATAGGTAAGTTAATCACTCATGGTGAAAACCGCCAGGTTGCTATTGCCAGAATGAAAAATGCTCTGGCAGAACTCATCATCGACGGCATAAAAACCAATATTGAATTACAACTGCGTATTATGACAGATGAAAATTTTCAGCAAGGTGGCACTAATATTCATTATCTGGAAAAAAAATTAGGTTTACAGGAAACCTGACCTTTTATGTTGTCTGAAGCTAGTTTTCTGACTGTAGCAGCGATGAAATTGCCAGAAGTAGCCCGGCTGTCTGTATAGCTGTCCGGCTATTTTCCCTTCTCTCGATGCCTTGTAAGATAGCCCCCGCGAACGGGCATAACCGTTCTGTCTGTGATTTAAATCTGGTTACCTGAATGTACAAGGGTATCTGCTTTTGCGTTTGTTAATAGGCTGGAAAAATAACGTCCTGAATGATGAACAAAGTATCGGCTGCAAAAAATGATAAACGTTTTGCTCAGGCTCATAAAGAAGCGCGCTGGACGTTATACCTGACACTGCTTTATTTGCTGGGGTGGTATCTGGCTGCGTATTTACCGGATAGTTCTGGCGGGGTAACGGGCCTGCCGCTCTGGTTTGAGCTGTCCTGTCTGTTATTACCGCTACTGTTTATTGTGCTCTGCGGATTAATGGTGCGTTTTATATTTCGTCATATTTCCCTGGAGAATACCGATGCAGATTGATGTCATGCTGCCACTGATTGCTTATCTGCTGTTGGTTTTTCTCGTCTCTACCTTTGCACTGCGTCAGCGAAAAAAAGGAACTTTTCTGGCAGACTATTTTATCGGTAATCGATCGATGGGTGGTTTTATGCTGGCGATGACATTAACCACGACTTATATCGGTGCCAGCTCTTTTATTGGTGGTCCGGGTGCTGCTTATAAATATGGGCTCGGCTGGGTATTGCTCGCCATGATTCAGCTGCCTGCTGTCTGGTTATCGCTGGGCATTTTGGGGAAAAAATTTGCTATCCTCGCTCGCCGTTATCATGCAGTGACGCTCAACGATATGCTTTATGCCCGTTATCAAAGTTCGCTGTTAGTCTGGATTGCCAGTCTCAGCCTGCTGGTTGCTTTTATTGGCAGCATGACAGTGCAATTTATTGGTGGGGCACGCCTGCTGGAAACCGCTGCCGGTATTCCCTATGATGCAGGATTATTTATTTTTGGTATCACGGTTGCCCTGTATACCTCAGCAGGTGGGTTTAAGGCAAGTATACTGAATGACGCCCTGCAGGGCATGGTTATGCTGGTGGGGACCATTTTGTTGTTGATTGCGGTTATCCATGCAGCAGGTGGTTTGCATCAGGCAATAGATAAGATACAGAGTATCGATCCGGCTCTGGTAACGCCGCAGGGCCCTGATCAAATTTTTAGCCTGCCCTTTATGGCGTCGTTCTGGGTTCTGGTCTGTTTTGGTGTGATTGGTGTACCCCAGACGGCAATACGTTGTATTTCATATCGTGACAGTGCTGCGCTACATCGGGGCATGATAGTGGGTACTCTGGTATTTGCTGTATTGATGCTCGGCATGCATCTGGCCGGTGCGCTCGGCCGCGCTGTATTGCCAGATTTGCACATCCCTGATCAGGTAATTCCTGCTCTGGCGATAACGGTACTACCACCTTTTTGGGCCGGGATATTTCTTGCTGCCCCTGTGGCAGCGATTATGTCAACAATTAATGCCCAGTTGTTGCAATTATCCGCGACCCTTGTTAAGGATCTGTATTTGCGTCTGTCACCGCCACAAAAAATAGCTAATGAACACAGGCTGGTACGCATTTCCAGCCTGGTGACGCTGATGTTGGGTCTGTTATTGCTGATTGCTGCCTGGCGTCCACCGGAAATGCTTGTCTGGCTGAATTTACTGGCGTTAGGTAGCCTCGAAGCGGTGTTTCTCTGGCCGTTGGTGTTGGGTCTGTATTGGGAGCGGGCGAATGCCTCTGGTGCACTCAGTTCAATGATAACGGGAGGAGGATCTTATGCATTACTGGCGGGTTTTGATATCCGTATGGTTGCACTGCATCCCATTGTACCTGCTTTATTGTTTAGCCTGATTGCCTTTTATATCGGTAATCACTATGGTGAAAAATCGCTACGTGCTATGAAGCACGGATAACTCTTACTTACCACGCATGATGATAGTGAGCTATGCCCTGGATTCAACTGACGTTAAAAACCTGCCGTGAACGTGCTGAGGCGCTGGGAGACAGACTAATTGCCAGCGGTGCCGTTTCCATTACCTTTCAGGACGCCTGTGATAACCCTGTTTTTGAGCCATTACCTGGTGAAACTCCTTTATGGAACGCTACGTATGTCATTGGCCTGTATGAGGTGACAACGGACATGAAGGAAGTGATTATGCAACTGCAAAGCAGTGCGCAGCCGGATAGCGATTTTTCCTACAACCTGGAGCAGGTTGACGATCAAAACTGGGAACGTGCATGCATGGATAGCTTTCATCCGCTGTGTTTTGGCACGCGTTTGTGGATTTGCCCCAGTTGGTGTGCTGTGCCGGACCCCGATGCGGTGAACATCATGCTGGATCCCGGACTGGCATTTGGTACGGGCAGTCATCCTACTACTGCACTCTGTCTTTCCTGGCTGGATAGCCTGAATCTGGCAGGAAAAACCCTGATTGATTTTGGTTGTGGCTCAGGCATTCTTGCTATCTCTGCATTGAAACTGGGTGCAGTACAGGCTATGGGTATTGATATCGATCCCCAGGCGCTTGAAGCCAGTCGGGATAATGCCGGGCGCAATGGGGTATCAGAACGTCTGACTCTGTATGATGCAAAAAATTATCCTGTGGTTCCTGCTGATGTCCTGGTGATGAATATCCTTGCCGGCCCTTTGTGTGACCTCGCCCTTGTGGTGACTACCTTAGTAAAGCCAGGGGGCTACATATGTCTGTCAGGTTTACTGGCCAGTCAGGCCACGCGTGTGGCGCAGGCTTATGAGGCCGCTTTTACACTGATGCCTGTGGTGGAAAAAGAAGGCTGGTGTTGCATAACCGGGCGCAAAAAATAACGGCGCTAATGGATTTATGTGCCAGAGGATAAACGGTAAAATCAGTAACCAGTCAACGCGCAATGTTCACGACAAGTCATGCGCATTGTTTTTATAAAAACCTCAGCGTGATAGTAAGTACAAATCGTTCAAAGTTTGTCCTTTCATCTGTGTCAAAAAATGCGTAACATGTAGCCCGAGCTGAGTGGTGTACAGGATGTGGTGATGTTGTTCCGCTACCTTTATCACCAGTGATAATCGAAAGGGTGATGGAAACATGGCAACATTGTCGATATAACCTGGATACTGCTTTTGTGGGGTTGTTGTCACTGATATCATGCGTCGATATGTGGCGCCTGTTTAGTTTATTGCGTGGAAATGTACGGTAATGCATGGCTTTTACAGTTCATGCAACCTGTCCTGTAGTCTGCAGGAAGCCGGATACCCGGTAACATGCCTCAAACGGGTAATTTCAGTATAATTTAACTTCATCTTAGCTAGTGAAGATGCCTGCGCTGTTACAGTGTCAGAGGCATTTAAAAGTTTTTAGCCAACAAAAAAGAGCTGACAGAACTATGTTCGAACAACGTGTAAATTCCAGTGTATTAACTATTGCAACGCTAAATGCACAGGATCAGGTGACGCAAAAACCTCTCCGTGACTCAGTGAAACAGGCACTGAAAAATTATTTTGCGCAACTAAATGGTCAGGATGTTAATGATATCTATGAATTAGTGCTGGCCGAAGTGGAACAGCCATTGTTGGATATGATGATGCAATATACTCGTGGTAACCAGACTCGTGCTGCATTGATGATGGGGATAAATCGCGGGACTTTGCGTAAGAAATTAAAGAAATATGGCATGAACTGATAGTAATTTAGTGCATTTATTATCTGCAGGCGCTATCAGGTAACTGGTAGCGCATTTTTATTTATATACCTTGCGTCTTTCTGGCTGCAACTGTGTTAATTGCCAACACTCACCCCCTATCACATAGTGGGCCTGGGCTCATGGAAATTGGCGTTGTTGCCGCCTTGTAGTTGTCTTCTGCGGGCTCAGTGTTGCCTGAAAAACTTTAAAGCGTCCGGTCTGTGCCAGTACTTCATAGTGGCCTAAGGCGGCAGTCAGTAATGCAGGGTAGGGTAGAAAAGCATTAGCGACTATACGTAATTTACCACCAGGTTGAAGGTAAGTTGCTGCGTCACGAATTAGTCTTTCTGTCGTGTGCAGGCTGGTTCGCAGGTTGTCATGAAAAGGTGGATTGGAAATAATAAAATCAAAATGCCCGCTAATATCTGAATAGACATCACTGGCAAGCACGGTTGCTGTCAACTGGTTGATGTCAAGTGTGGCCTGTGCCGCTGCAAGAGCGCCAGCATGTACATCACTTAAGGTCAGTGCTATTGCGGGTGACTTTTTTGCCAGCACGCTAGCCAGTACGCCGGCGCCGCAACCAATGTCCAGTACCTTACCTGCAATGGGTTCGGTAAAAGAAGACAGCAGCAACTGGCTGCCTGTATCCAGTGCATCATAACTGAATACTCCAGGTAGTGTTTTGACGAGCACATCACCGACCTGGTACTGGCTCCACCAGCTATTAATGGTAAACTCTGGTTGTATTTCCACGCGGCCATAAAAGAGGCTGCAACGGCGTGCACTGTCTATTTTTGTCAGACTGGTAATACCGGTGAGGATATTTTTTGCGCTGCGTACACCGCTACGGTTCTCACCGACAATAAACAGCTCAGTATGCAGGGGTAGCCGTGAGAGTAAATGGTATAGCTGGAATTCGGCCTCTTTCCTGCTTTTAGGCCAAAAGTAAACGAGGGTATGGCAGGTGGCAATAAAAGCAGCGTCTGCCAGCACGCCAAACTGTACTCTGTTTCCCAGTGCAGCGTGTAATAACTTCCAGTGGTGATACTGGTTAGTATGAACACGTATATCCAGGGTATTCCATTGCATGGGAAAGGGGATTGGTAAGCTGCCGGCAAGGAGTAGCGTACCCTGTGTCATCTTATCAAGGTGGTTTAGTATGACTTCAGTGACAGGTGTGCATGACATCAATGCTGATAATTCCTTAACTAGAGCAGAAGCCTTGGGTTCTGGCGATTTCCTGCGTATGCCTGGTCATTTTTTTACGCACACAAGAGTACCGCATGATAGTTTTTTTTAAAAGCAGGTGGATGTCATGACAACAAGACGTGATAAATTGTTACAAGAACTGGGCATTACGCAGTGGATATTACGCAAGCCCGCGGTATTACAGGGTGAGGTAGCCATCAGTCTTGAGCATATTCGTTTACTTATTGTTGTGCATAAACGGAAAGATATGGCACATCCATTATTGTCTGATATCCTGCGTAGTATGACGCTACTTGAGCAACAGGTACTGGTGCTGTCCCTGGATAAGGTCATGATGTTACCTGAAAAGATTCACTGTCTCTGCTGGTGTCCGGGAATCACAGAGCCCCTGATGTGCACAGACAGGCAATTATACAGCCCGTCTCTGGCACAGCTTACTCAGGATCCTGCAGCAAAACGCGCACTCTGGCAGCAACTTTGTCACTATGAACAGTATTTCTCTTTTAACCACAGAAGATCTGGCAGTCGCTTTTCAGATAGAGCAGAGCTGTCACCGCTATCCCTGGAGTGAAAAAACATTTTTCAGTAATCAGGGCGAGCGTTATTTTAATCTGAAATTAACTATTGATGAAAAAACGCTGGTGGGATTTGCCATTACACAGGTCATTGCAGATGAAGCAGTGCTGTTTAATATTGCCATTTGTCCTGAACAGCAGCGTCGGGGATATGGGCGTCTTTTACTTGAATACCTGATTGGGCAATTGAAAGCCCGTGCCGTTATGACGCTGTGGCTTGAAGTGCGCGTTTCTAACAAAGGTGCTATCGCACTCTATGAGCAGGTTGGTTTTAATCAGATATCATTACGCCCTGATTATTACCCGCGCGGCAGTGGGCGCGAAGATGCCATGATAATGGCGCTGGTACTGGCCTGATGCAGGCAATTAAATAATATTCTGTTTGAGAGTTAATCAATGAATGAATCAAGCTTCGTTGGGCAAATTGCCGCCCGGCGTACATTTGCCATCATTTCGCATCCTGATGCGGGCAAGACGACCGTGACAGAAAAAGTACTGCTTTTTGGTAATGCTATCCAGATTGCGGGAACAGTTAAAGGTCGGGGATCGAACCATCATGCTAAATCTGACTGGATGGAAATGGAGAAACAACGTGGTATTTCGATAACCACGTCGGTAATGCAGTTCCCCTATGGTGGCTGTCTGATGAATCTTTTAGATACGCCCGGGCATGAAGATTTCTCTGAAGATACCTACCGTACGTTAACTGCTGTTGATTGTTGCCTGATGGTGATTGACAGCGCCAAAGGGGTGGAAGATCGCACGCGTAAGTTAATGGAAGTCACCCGCCTGCGAGATACGCCCATACTGACTTTTATGAACAAACTGGATCGCGATATTCGCGATCCTATGGAAGTCATGGATGAGGTTGAGCATGAATTAACGATTGCCTGTGCGCCCATTACCTGGCCTATTGGTTGCGGTAAACTATTTAAAGGTGTTTATCATCTTTATAAGGACGAAACCTGGCTTTATCAGACGGGTAAAGGGCATATCATTCAGGAAACTCGTGTGGTGAAGGGGCTGAATAACCCGGATCTGGATGCTGCTATTGGTGAAGATCTTGCCAGGCAACTGCGTCAGGAGCTGGAACTGGTGCAGGGGGCTTCCCATAAATTTGATCACGCGGCTTTTTTAGCGGGTAAACTGACGCCGGTATTTTTTGGTACCGCGTTGGGTAATTTTGGTATCAACCATATGCTCGATGGTCTGGTGGCATGGGCTCCTGCACCCCAGCCACGTCAGGCTGACCGACGTGAAGTTATAGCAAGCGAAGAAAAATTCTCTGGTTTTGTCTTTAAAATTCAGGCCAACATGGACCCACGGCATCGTGATCGCATCGCTTTTTTGCGTGTAGTATCAGGTAAATATGAAAAAGGCATGAAACTCTATCAGGTACGCACTAAAAAGGAGGTGGTGATTACCGATGCATTAACTTTTATGGCCGGTGATCGTGCCCAGGTGGAAGAAGCTTTTCCGGGTGACATCATTGGCTTGCATAATCATGGCACCATTCAGATTGGCGACACCTTCACGCAGGGTGAAAAAATGACATTTACTGGCATCCCCCATTTTGCTCCGGAATTATTCCGCCGCATTCGTCTGTGTGATCCCTTGAAACAAAAGCAGTTATTGAAAGGGCTGGTACAGCTTTCAGAAGAAGGTGCTGTACAGGTATTTCGTCCCCTTGCCAATAACGATCTCATTGTGGGTGCTGTGGGGGTGTTGCAGTTTGATGTCGTCGTTTCACGTCTGAAAAGTGAATATAATGTAGAGGCGGTTTACGAATCCATCAATGTGGCTACCGCACGCTGGGTCGATTGTGGCGATGTGAAAAAAAGTGAAGATTTCAGACGTAAAAATGAGCTGAATCTTGCACTGGATGGTGGTGATAATTTGAGTTATCTGGCACCTACTATGGTGAATCTTAATTTGACACAGGAACGTTTTCCTGCAGTTAATTTTCGTAAAACGCGCGAACACTAAGATGAAACAACCCGGTAGCCTGTACAGGCCTGTTGCCAGCGTAGCAGGAAAAATTACCGGCGAACCGGGCTGCCCTGTCAGGCAGCATGCTATTCCTGCTTCCAGGGAGGCAGGAAAATATCCTGAATCGCTTTCTCGCGATTATCCGCTGACGGATACGCACTGTCATTTTGATTTTTTGCCCTTTCAGGGCACAGAAGTTGCCAGTCTTATGGCTGCTGCACAGGCTAATGTTACGCGCTTGATTGTCCCTGCCGTGACGAGCGCCTTTTTTCCTCGTGTGATGGCGCTGGCGGCGAGTCATAAAGAAATTTTTGTCGCTCTGGGATTGCATCCGCTCTATATGAAACAGCATACCGATACGGGGCTGACGCAACTCGCCTCCTGGTTGCAACAAAAGCCCGATAAACTGGTTGCTGTGGGTGAAACAGGGCTCGATTTTTATGCTAAAAATTCAGCGATTGAGCATCAGCGTATGCTATTACAGGCGCAGCTGGCCCTGGCAAAACAGCATGATTTACCGGTAATTCTGCATTCCCGTCGTAGCCATGATCAACTGGCTGCTATATTGCGCACGGCTTCTTTATCCCGCACCGGTGTCGTGCATGCATTTAGTGGTAGTCTGGTGCAGGCCGAGGCGTTTGTGCGTCTGGGTTACTACATTGGTGTGGGGGGATTGATAAGCTATCTGCGTGCGCATAAAACCCGTCAGGTGATGGCCCGCTTACCCCTTTCCTCATTGGTACTGGAAACAGATGCACCCGATATGCCGCTGTCTGGCAGACAGGGTCTGCCCAATCGTCCTGAGTACCTCGCTGAAGTCTTCCGTATTCTATGCCAGTTACGTCCGGAGCCCGCCGGGCAAATTGCCCGTCAACTGCATGAGAATAGTTGCACATTATTTAATTTACCACAGTGATGATTTTAATTGATAAATATCAAAAAGCTATTATGCATGAAATATAATCTAGCTCTGGTATCTTAGGGCGCGAGCTGTGTTGCTGGTGACTGGATGTGATGCATTTTTGCTGATGGCGATATTGACATCATCACTGCCGCAGCGTGGTTAACATCGGGTTTGCTGCTTTTTAGAAGCTGAAAGGTATCGTCATGAAAATGAAAATACTGCGCTCAGCCATTTCCATTTTTTATCTATGCAGGGATATTTTATCATGCAGTCCATCATTAGTCTGGTCGGGATGGTAGTACTGGTATTGGTTGCGGTAGGTTTTTCAAGTAATTATCGTGCCATTAATATTCGTACCGTTATCGGTGCTTTTATTATGCAGGTTGCTATTGGTGCATTAGTGCTTTATGTCCCCCTGGGGCGTCGTGTTCTGGGTGCCATGTCAGATGGGGTTGCCAGCGTGATTGCGTACGGTCAGGAAGGTGTTGCGTTTATTTTTGGTGGTCTGGTTTCCGACAAGATGTTTGACGTCTTTGGTAGTGGTGGTTTTGTTTTTGCATTGCGTGTCCTGCCGGTGATTGTATTTTTTTCTTCCCTGATTGCGGTGCTTTACTACCTCGGAATCATGCAATTGGTTATCCGTACCTTAGGCGGTGGTCTGCAAAAACTACTGGGAACGTCGCGTACGGAATCGCTTTCTGCCACGGCTAATATTTTTGTGGGTCAGACAGAAGCACCATTAGTTGTGCGTCCTTACATTGCCACCATGACGAAATCGGAACTGTTTGCTGTGATGTGCGGTGGGCTGGCATCAGTAGCTGGTTCAGTACTGGCTGGCTATGCGCAAATGGGTGTCCCACTGGAGTATTTAATTGCGGCCTCTTTTATGGCGGCTCCTGGGGGATTACTGTTTGCCAAGTTGATGGTGCCGGAAACGGAAAAAACTCATGATAGAGACGATATTGCCTCACTGATAGCAGAAGATGAACGTCCGACCAACATTATTGATGCCGCAGCAGCAGGGGCCTCATCAGGTATGCAGCTGGCATTGAATGTCGGGGCGATGTTACTGGCATTTACGGCATTGATTGCCTTATTGAACGGTATGCTCGGTGGGCTGGGTGGCTGGTTTGATTATCCACAGTTATCACTGGAAAAGCTGCTGGGCTGGTTGTTTTTGCCGGTTGCTTTTCTCATGGGTGTCCCCTGGGAGGAATCCATGGTGGCAGGTTCATTTATTGGTCAGAAAATTGTGGTCAATGAATTTGTCGCTTATATGCATTTTGGCCAGTATTTACAGAGTGATGAAGCGGTGAAAGTGGCAGGTTTAACCGTGCTTTCTGAACATACCAAGGCCATTATTTCCTTTGCATTGTGTGGGTTCGCTAATCTTTCTTCTATTGCTGTGCTGGTCGGTGGCATTGGCAGTATGGCGCCTGGTCGCCGTCATGATATTGCCCGTCTCGGCTTTAAGGCCGTGATAGCCGGTACACTGTCTAATCTGATGAGTGCCACCATTGCCGGATTTTTCCTCATGCTATAATCAATGCTGTTTTGTTGGCGTATTTGTTGTTTTATGAAGAGATATTATGAAAAAATCTGTCGTTGATTCTGCCGCAGTTGCAGCGCGTGTGCTCAGCTTAATGGATTTAACAAGCCTGAATGATGATGACAGCATCAGCAGGGTAACCCAGCTCTGTCATCAGGCAAAAACTCCGGCAGGTAATACAGCGGCTGTCTGTATTTACCCGCGCTTTGTTCCGGCTGCCCGCAGGGTGTTGCATTTTCAGGGTACACCTGATATTCGCATTGCTACTGTGACCAATTTTCCCCATGGTGATGACGATATTGAGATAGCACTCGCAGAAACTCGTGCTGCTGTGGCTTATGGCGCAGATGAAGTGGATCTCGTCTTTCCTTATCGGGCTTTAATGGCCGGTGATGATAACGTGGGTTTTGCTCTGGTGAAGGCCTGCCAGGAAGTCTGTGCAGGTAATAATGTATTACTCAAAGTCATCATTGAAACCGGGGAATTGCAACAGGAATGGTTAATCCGGCGTGCCTGCGAAATTGCCATTGATGCGGGTGCTGATTTTCTGAAAACCTCAACTGGTAAAGTGGCATCTAATGCAACTCTGTCAGGTGCTGAAATAATGTTATCAGTGATTCGTGACAGGGGTGTGCATGAACAGGTTGGTTTTAAAGCAGCAGGAGGGATACGTACTCTGGAAGATGCGGGTGCATTTTTGCAGCTGGCAGAAAATATGATGGGTAAGGCGTGGATTAACCCACGTCATTTGCGTTTTGGTGCTTCCAGCCTGCTGTCTGATGTACTGGCAACGCTGGGTTATCAAAGGTAGCCTTTTTATTCACGAAAACAGCCATGGTAGCCTCTCTGCCTGGCAGGAAATCATAGGTAAAGATAATAATGAGACGCATATTCATTATGGTCATGGATTCTTTTGGTATCGGTGCCACCGGCGATGCTGAAAAATTTGGTGATAAGGGGGCCAATACCCTCGGGCACATTGCCGAGGCCTGTCAGTTGGGCAAAGCAAATGTGGGTCGCGAGGGAATGCTGAAGCTACCTGTTCTGAACAGACTGGGTTTAGGAAAGGCCGCACAAGCGGCCAGTGGTTCTTTTCCTAAGGGCCTTGATGAGCAGGCTGACATTATTGGTGCATGGGGTTATGCCAGTGAGCTTTCTTCCGGCAAGGATACCCCCTCCGGCCATTGGGAAATAGCCGGTGTGCCGGTGTTATTTGACTGGGGTTATTTTAAAAAACCGCAGGATAGCTTTCCGCAGGAATTGCTGGATAAGCTGGTTCTGCGCGCCGGATTGCCCGGTTATCTCGGTAATTGCCATTCTTCTGGTACCCTGATTCTCGATAAGCTGGGTGAAGAACATATGCAAAGTGGCAAGCCTATCTTTTATACTTCTGCGGATTCGGTATTTCAGATTGCCTGCCATGAAGAAACCTTTGGTCTCGAGGCACTTTATGCCTTGTGTGCAATTGCCCGTGAGGAATTAACACAAGGGGGTTATAACATTGGCCGGGTTATTGCACGCCCCTTTACCGGGGATAGCGTGGGGAATTTTAAGCGTACCGGTAATCGCCGTGATCTGGCTGTTCCGCCCCCAGCGCCGACAGTACTGCAGAAGCTGATTGATGAAAAAGGAGGGCAGGTTATCTCTGTTGGTAAGATAGCGGATATTTATGCCAATGTGGGAATTACCCGCAATGTAAAAGCAACAGGCCTTGAGGCGTTATTTGCTGCCACGCTAAGCGAAATGAAACAGGCAAAAGACAATACGATTGTCTTTACCAACTTTGTTGACTTTGACTCTTCTTATGGCCACCGTCGTGATATTGCTGGTTATGCAGCGGCACTGGAATGGTTTGATAGTCAATTACCGCACATGCTGAGTCTGGTAGAGCAGGAGGACGTCTTGATTGTGACAGCAGATCACGGTTGTGATCCGAGCTGGCCGGGTGTTGATCATACGCGTGAACATATTCCCATTCTGATTTATGGTTCAGCGATATCACCACGCGCGTTGGGGCACCGTAAAACTTTCGCTGACATTGGTCAGACGGTTGCGCGTTATTTTGCTTTATCACCCATGGAGTATGGTGAAGCGCTGTTTTGAATTGCCTGTATCCGCCAGAATGTAGCGTGCGTGCAGTAACATTGCTCTTTTCTCATGTTGCTGTAATTGCCGGCTTAAAAAGCGCCAGCGCTTTCCCTGCAGGGATGAGAAATAGCCTATTGCCTGCAATCGACTTGCTGAACTGGCGTGCTGCTTTGTTGTTATTTTAGCGGCTGACAGAATTCATAACCTCGGGTTGTACTGGTTTTGCAAATTCGTTATCATTAATGTTAATTCTGAATCATAGTTATATTCATTTGCGTAAAACTTTCCCTGAACTGTCCTTTATCTCATTCATTCCTTCCTTCCTTAGCGCTTATAGCTGCATTGCGGTTTTTTGCTACGCTTTTGAGCAAAACAGCACCGCGTATGTAGCGATATTTTTTCCAGGAAGCAGATATATAGCTGAAAAATAAAGGCATTGAATTTAAAAAGGGTTGTTTTTATTTATCCAACCATCATTTGAACAGGAATAAAGAATTATGGCTACGCCACACATCAAAGCTGAAAAAGGTGCTTTTGCAGATGTTGTATTAATGCCAGGGGATCCTCTCAGGGCAAAAGTTATTGCCGACACGTTCCTTGAGGATGTGCATGAAGTCAATAATGTGCGTGGCATGCTCGGGTTTACGGGTTCCTACCGGGGACGGAAAATTTCTGTCATGGGGCACGGTATGGGTATTCCATCCTGTTCGATTTATACTCAGGAGCTGATTGTTGATTTTGGCGTAAAACAGATTATTCGCGTCGGCACCTGCGGTGCAGTACGTAGTGATGTAAAAGTGCGTGATGTGATTATTGGCATGGGAGCCTGTACGGATTCCAGAGTCAATCGACTGCGTTTTCGTGATCATGATTATGCGGCCATTGCTGATTTTGATATGTTGCGCCATGCGGTCAATGCGGCTGAGGCTAAAAATATTCCGGTTAAAGTGGGTAATCTTTTCTCGAGCGATTTCTTTTACAGCCCGGATCCACAACTATTCAATCTGATGGAAAAATACGGCATTTTGGGCGTTGAAATGGAAGCGGCAGGTATGTACGCCATTGCGGCTGAATTTGGCGCCAGGGCGCTGGTTATCTGTACTGTTTCTGATCATATCATTGCAAATATACAGACCAGTGCAGAAGAACGGCAAAATACCTTTAATGATATGATAATTATTGCACTGGAGTCTGTGTTATTAAGTGATAAAGCCCGTAAAGAGGCAGGTAAGTAAACAGTGAGCAGGTAGCAGTAGCGTGTTACTGCCGTTATGCAAGGGGTCTGAGGTCTGGTCAATTTCTCTGCCATGAATTAACGCTGCTTATCTGCACGGGACTTTTGTTTTTTATCACCAGGTGTGGTGCCAGATGCAATGTCGCTGTCTTCTTCCACAGGACTGTTAGCGGTTAGCAGATAAGGCGATTGCTGCCAGCTGCTGCGACGATTTTGCAGCAGTGTCTGTGCAAGAACAATGCCCACAGCCAGTGCCATTAAGATCATCAGGCGTAACAGGCTGGTGGTATTATCCACCTGTCTGGATTCCGTTGCCAGCACATGAGTATCGAGTGTCAGTCGTAAAAAACCCTTTGGCCCATCTGTGCCAGATATTATTTCGACTACCTGGTAATTGAAATAGCTGCCGGCGCGTTTGCCATCGAGTGCGAGCCTGTCGCGTATCTTCACTTTTTCACCCGCGTGGGCAATCAGCGTGCCATCTGTCTGATAAACACTGGCATCCAGAATACGGCTGTTGCCTGTCAGTTGCTTCAGTGTGGCTTCAACAGCCTTGCTATCAATATCATCGTTGTTACTGCGATTGAGGATGTCGGCCAGACTGAAAGCTACCTGTCTTGCCAGTGTTTGTGCCAGCTCTTCAACCTGTTCAGAACGCGCCAGTTGATGGCTTAAGCTAAAGTAAGAAGCGCCCTGCATCAGAATGACCATTAATGCCATGCAAATCAGTATAATAATTGTTTTGTGCAGACGAAATTTTAACTGAACTTTTCTCATGTCTGCTCCTTTTAAGATGTATTGGCGATTTTTCATGTTGCCAGAAGCGTTCAGGATAGGATAGCTTGAGATGATGTTTTTATGGAGAATGAATGTTTTTTATGGTAATCACCGCTATCCGGCAAATTGAGGCGCATGTTTATTTCATCCTGCGTTGCTGCTAACAGCGCACATACTGCTGTGTCTTCAGGATAATGCCATCATGCCGTCAGCTGACAGAGCAAAAAATAAAGGCTGGATATTATATGGCAAAAACCTGGATATGGACCGCGTAGCGGATTTCCAGCGCCATGCTGATGTTGCGTCGGTTATTGTTAATACCTGCTGTGTGGAAGACTACCAGGTCGTTCATCTTACGGGTCATCTTAGTACATCGATGAAAATACGGGCCGATGAATATGGGCTTGATGTTATACAACTGGATAGTATTCCCTGTTTACAGCTGCCTGGCTTACTGGCAATGGATATGGATTCCACGGCGATTCAAATCGAATGTATCGATGAAATCGCCAGACTGGCCGGTATCGGTGATGAAATAGCTGAAATCACTTCCCGGGCAATGCGCGGTGAACTGGCGTTTGCGGCAAGCCTGCGCCAGCGTGTGGCGGCACTGAAAGGTGTGGATATCAGTCTGTTGCAACAGGTACGTGATAAGTTACCATTAACGCCGGGGCTCGTCAGCCTGGTAACCCGGCTGCAGTCATCAGGCTGGCATATTGCCATTATTTCAGGTGGATTTACCTATTATGCTGATTACCTGCGCGATAAATTAGGTTTATCAGCCGCGGTTGCTAACCAGCTTGAGATCCATGACAACCGGTTAACCGGAAAACTAACCGGGCCAATAATAGATGCGCAGTATAAAGCCTGTACACTGGTTAATCTTGCGCAAAAATGGAATATACCCCTTGAGCAAACAGTAGCCGTGGGCGATGGCGCTAACGATGTTAACATGCTGTCACGTGCGGGTCTTGGCATTGCCTTTCACGCCAAGCCTGTGGTGCGAGCAAAAGCCAGTGCAGCCATCTGTCACGGTGATTTAATGAGTGTGTTTTGTATTCTCTATGGCGGTCAGCCTGAGGTAAGGTAACGTGGCAAAAGCATCAAGGCGCGCCTTTGTCTGTAATGACTGTGGCGCCGATTATCCGCGCTGGCTGGGGCAGTGCAGTGCATGCGGTGCCTGGAATAGTATTACTGAAGTTCGCCTTGCAGAGCCTGCACAAGTGCGCACTGAACGTTTTTCAGGTTATGCCGGTACCCGCGTCAGTCAGGTACAGAAACTCGGCGCTATCAGTCTTGCCGAGTTGCCGCGTTTTTCCACAGGATTTATGGAATTTGATCGTGTTCTGGGTGGTGGTGTGGTACCCGGTAGTGCCATTTTAATCGGTGGTCATCCAGGGGCGGGTAAAAGTACGTTATTATTGCAGACGCTCTGTAAGCTTTCAGAGCGCATGAAAACGCTGTATGTCACGGGTGAAGAATCTCTGCAACAGGTTGCCATGCGTGCTCATCGTCTTGGTTTACCTGCCGCCGAATTAACGCTGCTTTCTGAAACCAGTGTCGAACAGATTTGCCTGATGGCAAAACAGGAACAACCCGGCCTGATGGTGATTGATTCCATTCAGGTGATGCACATGGCTGATATTCAATCTTCACCGGGTACGGTTGCCCAGGTCAGAGAAGCTGCTGCCTGCCTGACACGTTTTGCTAAAACGACGGGTATGGCGGTTATCATGGTAGGCCATGTGACCAAGGACGGGTCGCTGGCAGGCCCAAAGGTACTGGAGCATTGTATAGATTGCTCAGTGATGCTGGAAGGAGAGGCAGATTCGCGTTTTCGCACCTTACGCAGTCATAAAAACCGCTTTGGAGCCATCAGTGAATTGGGTATTTTTGCCATGACTGATCAGGGTCTGCGTGAGGTGAGTAATCCGTCTGCCATTTTCCTCAGTCGTAATGATGACATCACTGCAGGCAGTTCCGTGATGGTACTCTGGGAAGGAACACGTCCATTACTGGTGGAAATTCAGGCGCTGGTGGATTGTTCCATGATGGCTAATCCGCGGCGTCTGGCCGTGGGTCTTGAACAGAATCGTCTGGCCATTTTACTGGCGGTATTACATCGTCATGGTGGTCTGCAGATAGCCGACAGGGATGTTTTTGTTAATGTCGTGGGTGGAGTGAAAGTCACGGAAACGGGTGCTGATCTGGCATTATTGCTGTCACTGGCATCCAGTTTTCGTGACCAGGCGTTGCCACAGGATTTGGTGGTATTTGGTGAGGTTGGGCTGGCAGGAGAGATAAGGCCGGTACCCAGTGGGCAGGAGCGTATCGCTGAGGCCAGCAAGCATGGTTTTAAACGTGCGCTGGTCCCTTTTGCCAATATGCCGAAAAAGCCATTACCTGATATGCAGGTTTTTGGTGTAAAAAAACTGGCTGATGCACTGATGCTGATGCAGGAATTTCAGGAGAGCAGCTGAATGTGCTTACTCTGTTCAGCGCTTATCTGACCTGATTGCAAGCAAGAGCGATATCAGGTCAGGAACCTTGAGAGTCAACCGTTAGCGCGTCATTTTCTTATATTTGATGCGGTGGGGTTCAAGGCTGTCGGCACCCAGAGTGCGTTTTTTCCATTCCTCATATTCCGTAAAGTTACCTTCAAAGAAGGTCACTCTGCCTTCATCCTGATAGTCAATAATGTGGGTGGCAATCCTGTCAAGGAACCAGCGATCATGAGAAATGACCATGGCACAGCCAGGGAATTCCAGCAGCGCATTTTCCAGAGCACGCAGGGTTTCGATATCCAGATCATTGGTCGGTTCATCAAGCAGTAACAGGTTGCCTCCCTCGCGCAGTAGCCTCGCCAGATGAAGGCGCCCGCGTTCCCCGCCAGACAGTTCACCAACGCGTTTACCCTGATCAACACCTTTAAAGTTAAAGCGACCCACCCAGGCACGGCTGGGCAATTCAATGCTGCCTACCTTCATGATATCCTGGCCGCCCGAAATTTCTTCCCAGACGGTTTTGTTGTTGTCCATGCTGTCACGCAACTGATCAACGCAGGCCAGCTTTACCGTATCACCGAAAACAAGGGAGCCTGAATCGGGCTGTTCCTGCCCGGACAGCATACGAAACAGGGTGGATTTACCGGCACCATTAGGGCCAATGATACCGACAATCGCGCCCTTAGGCAGGGTAAAGGAAAGGTCATCAATGAGCAGCCTGTCAGCGTATGACTTACGCAGGTTGTTGACTTCCAGCACCTTATCACCCAGACGGGGGCCTGGTGGAATGAATAGTTCGCTGGTTTCGTTACGTTTCTGATATTCAATGGAATTGAGCTCTTCAAAGCGTGCCAGGCGTGCTTTTCCTTTTGCCTGACGTCCTTTCTGGTTCTGCCGTACCCATTCCAGTTCTTTTTCAATAGACTTACGTCGTGCAGCTTCTGCAGAAGCTTCGCGTGCCAGGCGCGCGTCCTTTTGTGCCAGCCAGGAGGAATAATTTCCTTCCCATGGGATACCTTCTCCGCGATCCAGTTCAAGTATCCAGCCAGCCACATTATCCAGGAAGTAACGATCATGGGTAATGGCAACTACGGTACCGGGATAATCGTGCAGGAAACGCTCCAGCCAGGCGACAGATTCTGCATCCAGATGGTTGGTGGGTTCATCCAAAAGCAGCATGTCGGGTTTTTCCAGCAGTAAACGGCAGAGTGCTACCCGACGGCGTTCACCACCGGAGAGGGTGTTAATTCTGGCTTCCCAGGCGGGCAGGCGCAGAGCGTCAGCAGCACGCTCAAGCTGATTATTGAGATTATGGCCGTCATGCGTCTGGATGAGGGCCTCCAGTTCAGCTTGTTTTTTTGCCAGTTGATCAAAATCTGCATCCGGTTCAGCATAAGCGCTGTAAATTTCTTCCAGACGCACTAATGCCTGTTTAACGTCATCAACTGATTCTTCTACGGCTTCACGTACGGTTTGTTCCGGGTTAAGTGCAGGCTCCTGCGGCAGATAGCCAATTTTTATTCCTGGCAGTGGACGTGCTTCACCTTCAATGTCGGTATCAATACCTGCCATAATACGTAACAGCGTAGATTTACCGGCACCGTTAAGACCGAGGACACCAATTTTGGCGCCGGGAAAAAAACTCAGCGAAATGTTTTTCAGGATATGACGCTTTGGCGGCACCACTTTGCCGACACGATGCATGCTATAGACGTATTGAGTCACGTTGTTTCAGGTCTCCGTTATGGCTGATTTTTTTATGTGTTTCATACCAGGCAGCTGTCGAAACTCTACGATGAAAGCACCAGTACGTTGTCTCTGGTACTCGAATCCTCATGTACTTCGTGTATACGAAGGCTTTGCGTTTCTATTCTGCGCACATAATTCCCTGGCAGCGGTCGAAAGCGGTTTAATACTAACTCAAGGACAGGGTTACGGGCAAAGGGTTACGGTTACCAGGCCGTTTTCTATACGCTTTAGCATGCGTACTGTTTCGGTGGGTATTACGTTAAATAAATATAGTTTGTTGAAATTTTATTTATAGTTTTAACTTTTCTGAAAATAACCTGTGAATAGTGCATATAGAGTTGTTATTTCTATTAATGGAATAATAAATGTTTTTATCAGATTTTAAAAAATAAGCGCGCCAGTATAGCGTTTACTGTGCCTTATTTTTATTATTATGACATGATAACTGTTAATTAAGCTAAAATGTTAGGCTTATTGACTGAATATTATTGGGAACAGGAATAAATAAATTTATTGTTGGTTTTCGTTAAAATAAATTTATAATAAACACGATTATCCTGCTGTCAGATTAATTCTAAAAAATCATTATTAATTTTATTTAAAATAGATTTTTATTTAATCATGCAGTATTAGCGTTTTCTCTTTATATTTAATGATGCATCGGATGGCACAGTGATGGATAAGCGTACGCAGTGACATTAAAAAAACATCAGGGATAAATAAGTATGGAGACAGTCGATATGCGATTTACGTTAGAGGAAATCGCGATTTTTTCTCCGTCAGAACACCGTTTAACAGGAATGGATGGTTCTGTAGCTGAATTAACGGAGAATAATCGCCGCTTTTTATTGCTGTTACTCAACGGAGTGACAGCGAAGGAAAAAATTATGCATGCGGTGTGGAAAGAGCAACGTGGTGTTATCAGTGAAAGCAGCTACTATGGACAGCTTTATATGCTCAGAAATGCCTTTTCCCGGGTTGGTCTGCACAAATCATTGATTCGTACCATTCCACGCAAGGGTGTGCAGTATGTGGGGCGTATTCAGCGCATGCTGTCAGATGAGGAGGGGATTGCAGAGGTTAGCCGGACGCGTGCCGCCGCACAAAAATCCTGCGGAGCGCAGGAGCGTGATATGACAGCAGATAATGTTGTCCTGGCGTCAGCATCCACAATGGCAGGACGCTGGTTTAGCCAACCCATGGCAAAATTGATAGCCATGCTTATGGTGGTGAACCTGAGCTGGATGGCGGTGCTGACGCTGCTGGTTTTGCAGCGAGGATAGCACGTATTAGCCGGTGTGGTGACTGTGCTGCTGACCGGCGTGCACGGCAATTTGCTGCGACGCAAAAACCATCATACCTACCCCATATATGCTGTGCCAGATTGCTTATGATTTTCTTTTTTAAAGAAAAAGTGACATAAGACCTTGACCACAGAATGGCTGATCCGTAGTATATCGCCCCTGTGCCAGCCCATGAACCGTTAAAACAGTTATCTCCTGGTGAGTGATGTTGGTTTTGTGCTGACTGGCACCCTCCTCCTGACTGTTTACCCCTTAATTTATATTGCCGGCAGTGATTAGCGTATTTGTTTTTAATGCCCCTGACCGCATATATGAAGTAAGAAATAGAAAGAACGAGTAAGGGAAAGAAAGAAAAAAAGGAATGGAAGGAAAAAAGGAATGGCGGTAATTAAGGAATAAGTAATAAAAAAGTCATGAAATCTACCGGGACAGAAAAAAACAGTCATGCTTTAATGCCTGCGTTAAATATGCGATGAGTCAGATGTTAAGAAGAATCATTATCAAATAAATACGTTATAAAGCACAGCTTACTAATTAAATGTAGTGTAATGGTTTGCCTGTATATAACGTATTAGCTGCCAGTGATTATTTTTATTCGCTCATACCCTATTTAATTTACAGCACTGCTGTTTAATTGAGACAGCTGGCAATGCTGTTGTTCCATTAATAAACCGTTATCCACTTATCACGATATAAAAAAGGACGTTAACGCTATGTTAGATGTAATAACCAAAGGCTATATTGCCACGAAATTAAAAATTGAAGCTTTGGTCCAGGATCAGCGTGGTGTCATCGCCATTGAATATGTGGCGCTCGCGACTGGTATTACTGTTATATTTGCGCTGTTATTTAAAGATACCAGTACAGGGTATGGAAAGGCCTTGAATGATATGTTTACAAACCTTGCTACAAAAGTAGGTAAAATTGGTACGTAAAAATTAAGTGCCATTGGTCCCTGATAGTTAATTCCGGCAACGCAACATTGTAAAGCCGCTGGAGTTGCCGGTGTGCAGCTCTAGCGTTTTGACCGCCAGAATAAGAGTGACTTAACGCCAGACATGTATATGCAGACATTCATCATTGTGCTGATGGCACTGCAGCTGCTGTGGGTCGGTTACAGCGATGTGCGTTTTCGCCTGATTCCTAATGTGCTGGTGATTACACTGATGCTGAGTGCCGTGGTGCTGGGATGGATTGCTCATCAGCAGCTTAACCTGTGGCCGGCGCTCGGTATTCTGCTCACCGGGTTTGTACTCTTTTGTCTGCGCATTATTGGGGCAGGCGATGTCAAACTGATGAGCGCGCTGGCGATTTCGTTAACTCCTTCACAGGCCTGGGATTTTATCCTCCTGACCGCCCTGTGTGGCGGTCTTGTCACGGTGGTGGGTCTGTTGTGCGCCTTCAGGCAATTACGGAAAAAAGGGGTACCCTATGGGGTGGCCATTAGCATGGGATTTTTGCTGACCTGGTTTATTACCTGAGGCGCTTTACGATAGTGCCTTTCCTTAAAATTTAATCTTATTAAAGAACATGTAATTCTCCTGATGCATACAGCATGCAGGAGAAGAAGAGGTATTCGGTGAATCACAGAACCTTATTTTTACTGTCACTGCTGATAATTGCTATCGGTGTGAGTGGATTGTTACTGAATCAGAGTACATCAAACGATGAACAGCCGCTGGCGGCCGCAGACAAGGAAGAGAAGCCGGTTCTGCTCGCGGTTGCCAGCCGGCCCCTGGTTGCCGGCAGCCTGCTGACGACAGAAGATTTTCGCGTAAAAACGCTCGCCGCTACAAAAGACAGTGAACTGGCCGGCTATGATGTCACGCCGTTCAAATCGCTGGTGGGTCATTTAATCACGGCAAATATAGAAAAAGACAGCTACATCGCACCTGCGCTGATTGAAGCGCCAGACAGCCCGACTTTCCTGCGCCACAGCCTCAAAACTGGGGAAATTGCCTGGAAGTTTGATGTCGATGCCACCAATGTCTGGCTGTTAGATTCTCTTCTGGCAGGCGATCAGGTTGCCCTGTATCTGCGTACCCTGGAGTCGAGTAAAAACAAAAAACTTAAAGATACCGTGGGGCTGGAGGCGAAGGAAATGTCTTCCAGCAAAAACCAGCAGTATGTATTAACGCCGGTACTCAACAAAATGACCGTGCTGCGTGTCCATCGTTACCCCAGCGATGATGAGGACAGCCAGGAGAGCCGAAATAACAAGGGCTTTGCTGGTTATGTGCAGCTCAAAATGAACAGTCAGGACATCAGAAAAATCGAGGTTATCACCAAAGCCGGTGATCTCCTGCTGATGCCTGCCAGTGGTGATACCCGGCAAATCGGACTGGATCAGATACTGCCCAATCTGCCTAAATTTAAAGAACTCAGAGGGTAAGACAGTGTGGGATAAAAAAATAGGGATAAGTACGCTTGCCCTGATGCTTTGGAGCTTTTGCCTGCTGGTGGCACCGGTATATGCGGGAGAGATGCATCTGGCAGCAGGGGAATCGAGGGTAATCAATACCAGAACGCCGGTGGATACGGTATTTGTTTCTGCCGCTGAGCTGGCCGACTATGAAATCATCAATGATAACACAGTGGTCATTTATGGCAGAAAAGAAGGCCAGGCAGAATTCACCCTGTTTGATAAAGGCGGCAAAATCATTGCCCGCGAAGTGGTGATTATCAATGATCTGCTGAGAAATATTGACCGGCAGATACGCGCTGAATACCCGGACAGCAATGTACGTGTACAGAAAATCGCTAAAGCCTATGTATTGACGGGAACCGTCAGCACCGAAGAAGCGCGCGAACGTATTTATCAGCTGGTGGGTGAAGCCACAGGTGCCAAAAAGCATACCATTGAGTTTCAGTTGAAAGATGAAAACAAGAGTGAGAAAGAACGTATCACCTTTATGGATAAGGTCACCTATGACCAGGTGGTGAACAGAATCACCCTCGCCATGACCAATCAGGTGAATGTCAAGCTGACCATTGCCGAAGTGACCAAGGAATTTTCCGATAACGTGGGTATTGACTGGAGCTCAAATGGCCGTTCTCCTGGCACCTTTACCTTACAGAAGTTTAAGTTTGATGCCACAGCGCTGGGAACCGTTATCTCAGCCATCAGTAATGATTCGATTGCCCGTGTACTGGCCGAGCCCAATTTATCGGTACTTTCTGGCGAAACGGCGGATTTTCTCGTGGGTGGGGAATACCCCATTGCGGTTATCAGTAATCTGGGTGCCAGCAGTGTCGATTACAAGAAGTTTGGTATCTCGCTCAGTATTGGTGCCCGAGTGAATGATAATAACCGTATCCGTGTGCTACTGAGTGAAGAAGTCAGCGTCATTGATGAGAAATTTATCAAAAATGGCGTTTCTGCTACCGGCTATCCGGTACTGACGGCGCGTCGGGCAAAAACCACTGTTGAACTCGGTGATGGCGAAAGCTTTATTCTTGGTGGCTTAATCAATAATGAAGAAAAAGAAGCCCTGGCAAAGATTCCTTTTATTGGCAGTATCCCCATCCTGGGCGCGTTATTTCGTCATACCAGCACGGCACGCAAAGGCAGTGAACTTATCGTGGTGGCAACGGTGAACCTGGTGAAGCCGGTGGCGCCTAAGGATGTTGTCCTGCCTCATTTTGTGCAGACATCTACAGCAGAGCGCTTTTTTAATTTTACCGCAATTCGTGGCGTGCACAGTAAAAAGCAGGCAATGGAATTTATCGCACAGGGAGGATTTATCCAGTGAAGCTAATCAGTGTATGCATCATGGTTGCCATGTTTTCCATCGGTGCTGAAGCTGCGTTTATGCAGCAGGACAGGACTTTTGTGGCCAGATCAGCGCTAGAGATGCAAACAGAGTACCTGTCTGTGCCCGGTCAGACAGGTTACCGGCAGCTGGAATCGCTGCGCCAGATAGTACGCAGGGCGTATGCCAATGACAGTATTGTCAATATCAGGGCGCGGCATTACCAGCAGTATGCGGCCAGTCAGATAAAAAAATATCTGGTGGCACAGGGTATTGCAACAGAGCGAGTCAGGATAGAGGTGCGGGCAACAACCAATGCTCTGCATCAGGATGAGCTGGATGTGAGCGTAGAGACGCTGGCTGCAAGGCGCGAGCGCTGTCACTACGCTAATCAGGATTATCGCTATTCTGTTGAGCCGACACCAGGCTGTGCATTAAAAAATAACTTACAGCACGCGCTGGTGAATCCGGCCAGAAGCATTTTTTAAAGGTATAAGTGACATGCGTTTATTACTGAATAAAGATCTGACACCGCAAAAAAATACCCTTCATGAACGCGCTGTCCTGATGATTTCTGAGCGCACTGAGTTGTATGACGCGGTTTTTCAACAGCTGGCAGGCACGACAAAACTGGACGTGTTAAAAGCAGATTTCCTCTCTGGTACGGTGACGTTACCGGCTAATGTACGCGGCATGCTCATCGATATTGGCACCTGTACGGATGTGAATACGGTGATAAGCCGGGTAAAAAGTCAGGTTTCTCAACACTGCTGGTGTATGTTGCTCGGCGATGCCGATTCCATCAGTGTGGCCCAGGGGTTTTTAAATCGGGGTGTGCGTTATTTTCACACGGGATCACAGCTGGCAGAGGCGGCGCAATACGTTATTGCCGGTCATGAGCAGAACGCCATTAAAAGACGGTCTGTTATGGTCAGTGTGCTGGGTTGTAAGGGCGGTGTGGGCACCAGTCTGCTCAGCTGGCAACTGGCCCAGTCGATTGTGCGCTACAGAAAGCTGCCTTTACTGCTGTCACAGGGAAATCTGGGTTCACAGGATCTTGACATTCTGGTGGGTAAAAAAATCGAGCCGGGGAGCATTGTCAGCTGTCAGGAAAATATTGCGGTGATGTTATCAGACAGCGTGCTGCCTTCTGATCGCAGCATGCCAGAATTACAGAAATACAACTTCGTGTTGTTTGATCAGGCACTTTTTAATACCAGTCAGGAACACATGGTACAGCAGGCAGAGGCCGCTGATTCTGTCCTGCTCGTCATTGATCGCAGTATGGGATCGATACGTACTGCCCTGAATTTTATTAAAATTTTTGAACGTGTTTCCTCCGGGAAAATGGAGGATAAAAGGCTGTTTATCTGCTTAAACGATCACAATCCTGTTCTTGCCGGATTACTTAGCATAAGTGACATTCAGTCTTTACTGGGCAGGTCGGTCAATATTCATTTCCCCTGGCTGAAAGCGGGTGGTGAAGCCATTTTAGAGCATAAGCTGTGGCGTGGTGATCAGAAACCACTGGAAACCTTAACCCGCATGCTTCTGGGCCTTGATGACAGCAGAGAAAAATCGTCTGCCTGGCGTTTCCTGCCGTCACTGACACGCAGATTGAATTGAAGAGGTAAAAAATGGATATCAACCTGGCTACTCAGGTATTACTGCGTGAGCAGATACTGAAAAATATTGATCTTGATACCATTGAGAGCCTGATAACCGATCGTGTCCAGCTGATGAAAGCACTGGGTGGTACGTTGGAGCAGGTACTGGTCAGCAATAATCTCTACCTGAATGCCCATAATCAGCGTGAGATGGTGGCATTGATAGCGGACGAGCTGACTGGATTTGGTCCGTTGCGCGAGTTGATGGAAGATGATGCGGTCAGTGACATTCTGGTTAACGGCCCGGAATGTATCTTCATTGAAAAAGAGGGATTATTACAGCAGACCGCACGTCGTTTTCTCAACAATGCCCAGCTAACGGATATTGCCAAACGTCTGGTACATCGTGCTGGCCGTCGTATTGATGAAGGGCAGCCTATGGTGGATGCGCGTCTGTCCGATGGCAGCCGCATTAACGTGGTCATTAATCCAGTCAGTCTCGATGGTACGGCGCTATCCATTCGTAAGTTCAGTAAAAATAAAAAATCGCTGGAAGACCTGTTGCATCTTGGCGCCATGGATGCGGCAATGGCAAACTTTTTAATCATTGCGGCGCGCTGTCGGGTGAACATCATCATTTCGGGTGGCACCGGTTCGGGAAAAACCACGCTGCTCAATGCGCTGTCACAGTATATTGACGATGCGGAAAGAGTACTGACACTGGAAGATGCCGCGGAACTGTGCCTGCATAAATCTCATGTGGTACGTATGGAAACGCGTATGGCAGGTGTGGAGAATACCGGGCGCATCACGATGCGCTCTCTGGTGATTAACGCCTTACGTATGCGTCCGGATCGTCTGATTATTGGTGAGTGTCGTGGTGAGGAAGCATTTGAAATGCTGCAGGCCATGAATACCGGCCATGATGGCTCCATGTCAACACTGCATGCCAATAATCCCCGTGATGTTATCAGCCGCCTGGAAAGTATGGTGATGATGTGTGGTATGAATATGCCTGGCGAAGCCATTCGTCGCAATATTTCCTCAGCGATTGATCTCATCGTGCAGGTATCACGTATGAATGACGGCTCACGCAGGATAACCAATATTGCTGAAATCATGGGCATTGAGGGTGACAGGGTACTGCTGCAGGATATTTTTTCTTTCCACCCTGACAGACAGCGTGATGAACAGGGGCGGATTGTCGGTGAGTTTCGTAATCATGGCTTACTGATGCGTTCATCCATCAGAGAGCACGCCAGTCTGTTTAATCTCGATGAAGAGCTGCAGCAGCTGTTTATGGCGGTGTCAGCATGAGTCTATTTCTGATGCTGATACTGGCCGCCGGCGTGCTGATTATGCTGATTACCGTGCACAGCTGGATAAAAGTAACCAACTCCGTACAGGGTTACCGGCAACCGCAGCGTGCTGGCTTTACGCTTCCTGATATCAAAGGGATATCAGTAGTGTTTGCAGAATGGCTGCGTTATGTCCGCGGTGAACAGCATGAAAAACAGCTGCGTAGTCTGGCTATTGCGCTGGCTTTTCTCACGGCGGTTATCGTCATTAATCAGCGCTGGCTGCAGTTACCCTGGGGGCTGGTGATGCCTGCTGCCCTGATTTTGTTGTTCAGCGCTCAGTTCATCTATGGCCGGCGCGTCGATCGCCGGTTGTTTGAAAAAGCGTTCCCGGAAGTGATTTCTATGGTCAGTATGGCCATCGCCTCCGGCCATACTTTTTATCATGCTATGGAACGCTGTGGTGAGGAAATTGATGGCCCGGTAGGCAATGTATTTAACCGTATCAGTCGGCGCTTAAATTTGGGTGAATCTCCCCATGCGGTTTTCACTGATGCCATGCAGCGTTTTCGTTATCCTGAATTTTGTTTTTTCAGCCTGGTCATGTTGCTCAGTATGCAGCGCGGTGGTCAGGTTAATGAATTAATTAAACGCCTCGCCAGAGCCATGGCGGTAGACAGAGACATGCAACGCCGTAAGGCAGCCCTGACGGCAGAAAGCCGTTTTACGGTAAAATTTCTCGCGGCCGTTCCCCTCGTGGCGATGATGGTAATGAAAATATTCAGTCCGGAAGATTTTGCCATCCTCGTGGATAGCAGTGGTGGCAGACTGGTGCTCTGGTATGTCATTGCCAGTGAACTGGCCGGCACGATCATTGTCTGGTGGCTTTTGAGGAGAGCAACATGAACCCGATATTTTATGGGGTGATAGTGATTTTTGGTGTCATCACCCTGCTGTTTGTGCTCAAAGAGCGGCGTGTGTTTAAGCGGCAGCGTCAGACTATTTCGCCTGAGAAAATTGCCCTGATAACCAATGTCACGCCGACAGTGGAATATGAAATGCTGCTTGAGCACAGCAGCCGGCTGATTGCCCTGTTATCAGCATTTGAAAAAGCATTACCGATAAAATTTTTCTGTGTGCTGGTGCTTGCCCTGATATGCCTTATTGTGACATGGGTAGGGTCATTTGATTTCGAGACGATGGGCTACCTGTGGTTTGCTATGGTTGCCGCCATTATTCTGTTGCCGGCATTACTGCGCAGAATGCTTATTAATAGAAAAATCAAAACCATTATGCATGACCTGCCCATGTTTATCGATCTGGTTGCGGTTTGTGTGCAGTCAGGTATGCCAGTGGAAGCTGCCTTAAATCATGCCACCCGGGATTTTGCAGTTATCAATCAAAGTACCGCGGTGGTGATGCAACGCGTGATGCGTCGTGCCGAACTGCATGGTCTGGATAATGCCCTCAAGGAGCTTTATCACAGCCTGCCTGAGTTTGAAGTACGTATGTTTTCTTCTGCACTGCAGCAGAGTGTGCATTTTGGGGCCTCTGTGCATGAGCATCTGGTGAATTTATCGGCGGATATCAGAACTGAGCAGCTGCGTGTAACCGAAGAGAAAATTGGCAAACTGGCTGCCAAAATCAGTATACCACTGATTTTACTGTTTTTATTTCCCGCTGTTATCCTGCTCACAGCACCAAAAATGATGAACTTAATAAATAATTTAACTTCTTGAGAACATGGAAAATGTCTAGAACTTATTCGTTGTTATTAACCAGTGCGCTTATGCTTTTGTTAACCGGTTGTACGTTAACGCAAAAAGGAACCAGTGCGAAAGAGCTGGCTTATCGCGAAGATATTTTGCTGAAAGCAAACAATTACGACGGGCTGATTGATTTTTATCGCCAGCAGCTAAAAGAGCGGGAAAGTGCCGCGATACGGCTGAAACTGGCCAGATATTATTATCTGAATAACGACAGTACCTCGTCACTGCATTATCTAGAGCCGTTACTGGAAAACCCTGGGGAAGAAGTTTCGCTGTTGCAGGCAAAAAACCTGATTGTCACTGGCCGCTATTATGAAGCAGTGACCGTCACTGACCGCCTGTTACAGAAAAAACCCAAAAGTGCCGAAGCCTGGAATCTGCGTGGTATCGCGCTGGCGCAACAGGGCCAGCTGAATGCCTCAGCGTCGGCAATAAAGCAGGCCCGTGGATTGTTTATTGCCGATACTATTGCCCTGAATAATCTCGCCGTGCTGGAAATGGTTAATGGACGCTACGAGGAAGCGGTACGTCTGCTGCTGCCTCAGTATCTCAAAGGGAAAAAAGATCGCCAGCTAATGCATAATCTGGTGTTTGCTCTGGTGCAGATGGGCGATAGTCGTTATGCCCGGGAGCTCATTGAAACGGAAAAGCTGTCCACGCAGCCGGAGCGCCTGATACTGGCACTCAGTCAGGTAGAAAAATTTAAGACAGGGAAATCATGAGGTTATACGTAGGTACTTTTTGCCGTTGTGAGCGTGGTGTCTTATCGATAGAATTTGCGGCCACTTTTATGATTTTTCTGTCGATGTTTCTGTTGATGATGGAAGTGGCGCGTCTGTCTTACATTTCTGCGGTATTGAACCTGGGTGTTTCTGAAGCGGCAAAAATAGCTAAAAATACGCGCTCATCTGACAGTGCTGCTTACCAGGCACTGTTTATAAAGGAGTTAACTGAGAATCGTGGTAAGTTATGGAATTTTATTACCCGCGCTGATGCCCTGAAAGCAAAGGTGTGTTTCAGTAAAGACATTGAGTCACTGGTTCATGATATCAATCGTGGTGGCGATAACTCTGCGTACTGCGTAAAAAATGCCGCAGGCAGGCCTTTGGGAAGGTATGTCCTGGAATATACTTATCATTCCCTGTTTTTTCCACTGCCGGCAGACTCTATTCAGACAATCCTGCGCAAGGAGGTGACCTTTGTTCAGGAACATTCTTAGCCTGCGGGCTTTTATTCAGCAGCAACAGGGCGCAATAGCGATTGAGCTGGCGTTTGTGCTGATGCTGATGATAGCCATCCTCGGATTTATGGCAGACAGTCTGGTAAAACAGGCTTTCAGAGGCAAACTGGACCGTACTGTCTACTCGCTCACGAGTATATTGCGTGAGCGTGGAAAATTTTTTGATAAGCGCGAAGAAATAACCCAGGCGGATCTGGAGCGACTGAACGCGGTGGCAAAAGCGATGCTCCCTGATGGCTCTACGTTTATCCTGCAGATTACTTTCGTGGCTTTTACCGCGAGTAAAGCCATTGACTGGCAAAAGAGTTTGACACTACAGAGAAAAAATCAAACGTCGACGGCATCCGGTAACTTTACCTGTACGTTACCCAATAGGTCAGATGAGCTGCGTGAGCTGTCACCCAAAAGTGCCGAACGTTGGGTTCCTCTGTACCGCGTTACCCTCTGTGTACCAGTGAATACAGGTATTCCTGACCTGTGGAATCTGTTCGGTCCTTCTGAAACTTCAGCTATGCAATCTTCCGCTATTATGCTTAGCCGCAAATCGGGATAACGATGAATATGAATAACCACTGTCTGATTTTCCTGCGCGAGCAGCGCGGTGCCTTTGCCATTATCTTTGCGTGCATGCTTCCCGTTATGCTGGGGCTGCTTGCCTTTGTGATTGAATCGTCGCGTTTTATTCATGACAAGGCGCGCCTGTCGGATACGCTGGAGCAGGCAGCGCTGGCGCTGACAGTGGAAGATAACAGCAGTAATAAGGTGAGTAAAAATCAGGTGGTTAACTGGATTAAGGCCTGGATGCCTGACGTCAGTATAAAGACGAAGAATATTGAATTGTCCAGAATCGTGGAGACGCCACCGTCACAGAAGACAGCCCCGGTTATCCTCTGGCGTGTAGCAGCACAAACCCAGCATACTCCATGGTTTTCATCTGATTTCTTTCCCAGTTTTGATGCGGTGATATCCCTTGGGAGTAATGCAGGAGCGCAGAAAAATGCGCCTGTTCCCGTCAAGGTAACGCCAGATACCGATGTGATGTTTGTGGTGGATTTTTCGAGTTCGATGCGTCAGTTGTTTGGTTATCACAGTAAAGTGGCTGAACTTAAAAGAATTTTATTGCAGGTAACAGAATCACTGTATGTGAGTAACAGCAGAAACCGCGTTGGTTTTGTCCCTTTTAATACAGGAGTGAAGTCACTTGATGGCCGCTACTGTACCATTCAGTGGCATAGTGATACCAGAATAGATGATCTCAGCCGTTTGGGTCTGTCACGCATGGATTATCCTCCGGGATACTATGATTTTGGTAATGGTATTCAATATTATCCTGGTGGATATACTACGGCATATGATTCCGGTGATGATAACGTTCGAAAAATAAAAGAGCTTATAAACAAAGAAGTTAACATCAGTCACACACTGGCAACGATTACCGATCCCATTGATAGCCATCACACTGTAGCCATACCGATGACTCAGGTTGGTGACAATTTTTGCTCGAGTTATTCCCCTCCTGCCTCGCAGGCGCGTACTATTCCATTAACGTCTGATATTGAACAGATAAAGGTCATCAATGCCATGCTACCAGAAGGAAATACACTCATTACTTCAGGGGTATTGGCGGGTGTTAAACTGTTATATCAAAATTCATCAGCGGAGAAGAAGAAACTGCTGGTGATGATTTCTGACGGTGACGATAATCAATTTACCGATAAAACCCGTGAGCTTATTAAACAGGGTCTGTGCAAGGCAATTACAGAAAAAGGAATAAAGATGGCATTTATTCGTATTAAAGACAGGCACGCTGCTGGTCAGCAGGCCACTGACTGGAAAAATTGTGTAGGAACAGAAAATTTCTACCTGCCCGATACCGTACACAAGCTGGAAAAAGCATTACAGGAGTCCGTACTGCATCGCCCTGGTGCTGACGAAGAAACAGGCCGTAATATCCCCGCACGTTAACAATCAGGCAGTCTGCCTGATTTTCATTATTCTATCCATAATCGACAGTCAACAAACAGGTTGTTAATCCTGTTGCCATTTCTGGTAACGCTGTTGATTTTTGCTAAATTTCTGTTAATATTTCAAACCCTTATGGATGCTTATCTGTTATTTAACAACAGGCATCTATTTCTCATGCCACCTCAATCCCGGGTTACCGTAACGTAAAGCGAAACAGATGGTATGTACATGCCCTGCTCCCTCTCTGCTGGTGTGCTAAAACCTGTGTGTTTGTGACAAGGGATTCTTATTTATCTGCTATGCGCCATCTGAGATGTATGCTCATGAAAAGAAACTGCCTGATAGCTGTTTTTGCACGGTATAAGCCAGTGCAGACGTTGTGTTGTAATTTCATCAGGTTATTGCTGAGCACTGCATACCGATGCAGTCCTGTTGTGCGCACTTTTTGTCAGAGCGAGCGCGGTGCCTTTGTCATTATCTTTGCGTTGATGTTTCCCGTTATACTTGGATTGATTGTCTGGCAGATTGAATCGGTACGCCTTATCTATAATAAGGCGCGTCTGTCGGATGCTCTGGAACAGGCAGCACTGGCGCTGACGGTGGAAGATAACCCAGATGATTTACGCAATCAGACACTGGTCAGAAACTATATTAATGCCTATATGCCTGATGCGCGTATTCACATTGTCTGGGCTGAGAGAAAGCATGAAGATTCGAAGGTCGTCTGGCGTCCGCACGCAATAACACGCCATAGGTCATGGTTTCCTGCATCAGAGTATATACCCGGCTCTGAGGTGAAGATTGGAGGAAACGCAGGGGCACATATAATGAAGGTTATACGAGACGATCCAGAGCCTATGGCAGTGGTATTTGTCGTTGATTTTTCATCGTCCATGGGTCATCTCCTTAAAAAGGCAAGGCCTGGTTCTCAGGAGCACGAAAGCAAGTATTGGCAACTCAAACAGATTATCGAATCCCTGGCAAACAAAGTGTATCAGCACCCTCAGAGTCAGGTAGGGTTTGTTCCGTTTGCTCTCGGTGTTACTGAACGGGCATCAGATGGCAGTTACCGTTGTACTATTCCATGGTACAGTAACAGGCCAATAACTGATGTATCCGTTGCCAGAAATACCTTTTCTGGCCGTTATGATGACAAGGTTATGGAGGACCATGACAGACTGCAGGATATTATTCACGCTAACGTCAATATTGATGAGACGCTGAAAAATATCATGGTTCCCGCTGTTGATGGTAAGACAGTTTCCATCCCCAGAGAGCAGGTCGGTTATTATTTTTGCCAGCATTACTGGACGGACGGACAGTCTAAGGCCTATTGGCCTCAACCGCCAACCGCACAGTTATATGTTATTCCTTTGACAAGAACTAGTAGCGCGCTGGCTACAATTCAGCAGATGAAACCACTGGGCAATACCTTCACCACAGCAGGAATATTAGCCGGTGTTAAATTATTTCATGATACCCGGATAAAAAATAAACGACTGATTATTGTCTCTGATGGCGAAGAAAGTATCTATCTGGACCTGACCAAGAAATTCATCAGTAGAGGTCTGTGTAAAGAAATTAAAAAGCAGGGAATAGAAATGGAATTTATTGGTATTGAATACCCCTCACCAGAAAAAAGGGCACAGATATCGGGTCATCATTGGGTCGACTGGGAGAACACCTGTGTGGGGTCTGATCATTTTTATACCCCTGATACTATGCAGACGCTGGAAGATGCGCTGCATCGCGCAGTACTCCCTAATCTTCAGCAAGAAATAGGCCGTAATGTGGTTAAACGCTAATTTACTATGCATGACAAACTCTGGGTGTGGTTTGACGCACGGCACTATGATGAAGGCAAACATAGTGTAAGTTGTGCCTCCGGGTACGTAAAAGGATTCATTGCTTTTCAGCAGCGCTCAGCCCGACCAGCCCCACTTTGCGGTAACCCGACTGATGCAGGCTATTCATTACCTCCATCAGTGTCTGGTAGTCTACTGTTCTGTCTGCGCGCAGGAAAATTGTAGTTTCCTTGTTTTGTTCTGTCACCTGATTAAGGGTGTCTGCCAGTGTGGCATGATTAACAGGTTTATCATTGACATAGAGCTGGTGCTCTGCATTGACTGTTAAAAATACGGCCTTACTTAAGCCTGGAGGTGTGGTTGCCTCTGATGCGGGCAGTTCGACCGGAATACTCACTGTGGCCAGTGGTGCTGCTACCATAAAGATGATTAACAATACCATCATGACATCAATCAAGGGTGTCAGATTGATGTCGTAAAGCTCAGTACTGTTATTATCTGCATGTTCATCCAGGCGCATGATTTACCTTTATTTCTCACGAATTATGGCGTTACCGACATTAAGATCCAGATCCCTGCTGAGTAACAGTAGCGCTTCGGCGGCAATGTCACTGACCTGCGTGCGGTAAGAGGCTATCAGGCGTACGAAGATATTGTAGATAAGTACTGCAGGGATAGCCGCAACCAGTCCTAATGCTGTGGCTAACAGGGCTTCGGCAATGCCAGGCGCCACCACTGCAAGATGGGTGGTTTGTGAGTGTGCAATACCAATGAAGCTGTTCATAATCCCCCACACTGTACCAAACAGACCTACAAAAGGTGCGATAGCTCCTGTGGTTGCAAACCAGCCATTCCCACGTCCCATCTGTCGGCTGATTGCTGCCACTCTGCGTTCAAGGCGAAAGTTCGCACGCTCTTTAACACCTGCGTTATCACCGCATCCTTGCGACAGCCGCCATTCATCCTGTGCCTGAAATAACAGCATACGACTGATACTGTTGTCAGGAAACTGCGCTGCCAGCTGGCAGGCTTCATGCAAATGACTCACGGTGGCCAGCATAGTCAGCTCATCACGTAAACGTCGTGCTGCACGCCATAATTCGCTGCCTTTGGCAATCATCATTGCCCAGTTGATAACAGAGGCAATCAGCAGGCTAATCATCACCAGTTTGACGACGATATCTGCATGTTGATACATTCCCCATACAGAAAGATCCATATTGTTCACGCCACTTTATCTCCATCTTTGCTGTTTCAGTTAGTTTACCGGTAAATCGAACAGTTAATAATATCAAATACATTTTTTATTGATACTGATTATCATTAATGTATTAACGGTTGATTTTTCTCATTAAGGATGCTGTTTTACATGATAGCAGGAATGTATTGCTCACCTTATCCTGACGGGGGCGTTGAATAATATCCATTATTAATCTGTGCCAGCATGAACGGCCAGCTGACCAGCAGATCCCCTGTCAGCCATTTCTAATGTCTGGCTGTGATATACAAAAGGAAAATGCGCTGAGGAAGGCTGGTGAAAATAAACCAGCAGTTCAACAATGCCATTTACCCATACGGTATCTTTAAAGCCGCTATCTTCCGGCCTGACTGGTAGCCCATTAACCTTGCTGACCAGAAATGCAACGCCCTGGATATGAAATGACTGAGGCATATCTGCCTGAACTACCCAGTGTTCCCACGTACCCTGCCTTGCCTTAACATCAATACGTGTTTTGTCCCAGGTGGCCGCATTAATGCCAGGTACTCTGTCCCCTAAATGAAATTTTCGCGACAGGACTGGATGTGCTTCAGGTAATGCATCCGCGCGCAGGCGTGTGGGCAGAGTGAGGGTATTCAGTGCTGCCATGCCTGTTGGTTTTAATGTCAGTACCCGATTAGAGATTAGCTGGCGGGCTGATGAAATCAGTCCGCGTATCTGCTCGACAAAACCGACAGGTTGACGGGCAATTATCGAGACCTCTTTCCCGGCTGACATATCGATAAGAATTTCCCTGCGTTCTCCTGGCGCCAGAGAAAGTTGCTGTACAGCCACCGGTGCAGACAGGAAGCCAAGATCACTGGCAATAACATGCATGATGCCGCTATCACTGAGCTCGAGATGATAACATCGCGCATTAGACGCGTTGAGTAAACGCAGGCGTACCCAACCCCGTGGCACATCAATGCATGGTTCCTGTACGCCATTGACCAGTAACCGGTTACCGATAAATCCTCCCTGCTGAGGGAACTGGTATTCTGGTTTCCCGACGTTGTCCAGCCGTTTATCCTGCAAAATCAGCGGAAGATCATCAACGCCGTAATGATGAGGAATGCCCAGTGACTGGCTGAGCCCGTCTTCTATCAGTAACATACCGACCAGACCATTATAAGTATGCTGTGCCATACGCGCCGGTGTGCTGGCATGATACCAGCAGGTGGCTGCATTCTGGCGTACGGGTAATACGGGCGCCCAGTCCATATTCGGTGACATAATACGTGCAGGGCCACCTGATAATATTCCTGGAACCTGTAGCCCGCTGATGGTCATTGCAACAGCTTCAGTCAGGCGATTACAGTAAACCAGCTTGACATCTGTATTTTTGTATACTCTCACTGTCGGGCCAGGGTAGCGGCCATTAATGCCCCACATGGCTGTTTTTTTACCATTGACAAAAGGCCAGTGAACGTTATGCAGCGTTAAAAACAGCGTCTGTCCGCGCCGGGATTCAAGTAGTGGAGGAATAGGTAAAATAGGTTGCTCTGCTTTGCTGGTTTGAGCCATCAACACCATAGATCCCGCACCGCAGAGTGCAAGGCTGGTTGCCTGGATAAATTTACGCCGATTAATCGACACCTGTTTCCTCCATGAAAAAATATTCCTGGAAATGCTAACTGCTGGCAGTGGCGTGCTTTATATTATCCTGCCAGTGTGCAGTCAAAAATGCGGTTGCTAATCTTAACGATAAACGCAGAGGCTGCCAACATAAGAAACACCGTCAGCGCTGCTATATACCCTTCGTCTTTCAAACTGCAGCTGCGTTGGCTGCGAGCACTCACCCCAATCACATAGCGGGTCTATGCTCATGGGGATTCGCGTTCCTGGTCTTGCTGTAACCCGGAATACTTTGGGTATAGAATAGAGGTTGATGAACAGGCCAACCTTTCGCGATAACATAACTGGCGTGTGTTAAGACAGGGTTTATTATCTGTTAGCGTTACGTGCTGCTACTTCTGCATCAAGTTGTGCAATCTTTTCTGCCATAAGCTGATGACAATATTCAGATAATTCACGTACCCGATCCTTACCATAAGCAGCTGTGTCAACGGGAGGGAGCATTTCGATAATAACATGTCCGTTGCACCAGCGATTTAGTTTGATTTTACCACTTGTTGTCGAGATACAAACAGGAACCAGGGGAACAGCGGCAAGACAGGCTGCATGAAAGGCGCCAGTTTTGAAGGGTAATAATCCGCGGCCACGACTACGCGTTCCTTCAGGAAACATCAGGATAGAAATATCTTTTTTTTTAAACTGCGCAATCAGTTGAGCAATAGTACCATGGGCTTTAGCGCGGTTATTCCTGTCAATTAACAGGTTGCCTGTTAACCAATACAGGGGACCAAAAAAAGGGATCCACAACAGACTTTTTTTCCCCATGGTTACTGTCCCTGGCTGGACCATGTTGGACAGGGTGACCATATCGTAGTTATTTTGATGATTGGCGATATAGATACAATTGCCATAATGTGCGGCTTCTTTGGGAATACGCTGCTCAAGAGTGATGCCAAACAGAGGCGCCAGGCGCCCAAACAGATGACCAAATGTGGCTACATGGCGTGGATTTCGTGGATTAAAAAGACAATAAAATGTGCCAACTACACAAAGGGTAATGGTATAAAAAAGGGTAATCAGGATACGTAATACTAATAACATAACAGCCTCTTTCGCACGTATGGCTAACCAGTATAACTGGGTTCTGCAGACAAGTTACTGTTTATTTTGAGAGCCTGTTCGGCTAATCAGGGACATCGACTGAGATGCGATCAACAGGGTGTAAGCCTCTTGGTAATACCGTACCTTTGTGACCTCTGGGTAAACGAAATTTATGTAACTCATCAGGTGTTAACCTGATCTTACGTTTTTTGCAAAACAGTGTGACACAGGCTTCAGGCGGAACAATAACCAGCTGACAAAGACGCTCAGCATGACGGTGATTGATAGCGATTATCCTGTTGCCCTTTCCTTTTGTCAGTAAGGGTAAGTCAGCTAGCGGAAATAGCAGGATGCGTCCGGTGGAGGTAATCGACAGCAATAAATCATCAGCAGTATGGATGGGCAGGGGAGGCAAAACTCTGGCGTGTTCAGATACCGTGATAACTGCTTTGCCTGCTCTATTTTTAGTGATCAGATCGTTAAAAATACAGACGAAACCGTAACCTGTGTCTGTTGCCATCAACAATCTTTGCTGCGAAGGCGCCATCAGCAGATGCTCAACAATGGCGTCAGGTGGCAGAGTCAGTTTACCCGTGAGCGGTTCACCCTGCCCACGTGCCGACGACAGCGTCAGGGGATCCAGTGTATAACTACGCCCCGTTGAATCGATAAGGGCAACAGGGGAGTGACTTTGTCCTCTGACAGCGGCACGAAAACTATCGCCGGCTTTGTAGCTTAAACTTGCCGGGTCGATATCATGTCCTCTGGCACAGCGCACCCAGCCCATGGCAGACAGGACAATCGTTACAGGCTCACAGGCTACCCTGTCATGTTCATGCAGAGCTCTGGCTTCATCACGTAGCGCAAGGGGTGAACGGCGGCAATCGCTGTACTGCGCCATGTCTGACTGAATTTCTTCTTTAATCAGCTTATTAATGTCATTGTCACAGGCCAGCAGTTGCTGAAGTTGCGTGGCTTCCTCAGTCAGTGCCTGCTGCTCCTCAAGGATCTTCATTTCTGCCAGTGTTGCCAGCTGGCGCAGCTTCATTTCAAGTATTGCTTCCACCTGAAGTGCAGATACAGAAAACCGCTGCATCAATAGCGGCCCTGGGGAATCTTCAGTGCGAATAAGATGAATAACCTCTTCAATATGTAAGAATGCAATACGCAAACCCTGCAGGATATGTAGTCGTTTAAGTATTTTTTCGAGGCGTGCGTTTAAGCGACGACGTACAGTATCGCGGCGGTATTCCAGCCATTCTGTCAGAATAGTATGCAGGCTTTTCACCGCTGGACGTTGATCAAGGCCTATCATGTTCATATTGATGCGATAGCTTTTTTCCAGATCGGTGGTGGCAAATAAATGGCTCATTACCTGCCCGTGATCGGTCCCCTGAGCTCGTGGTATCAGTACCAGGCGTGTCGGGTTTTCGTTATCTGATTCGTCGCGTAATTCTTCCAGCATGGGTAACTTTTTTGTTTTCATCTGGCTGGCTATCTGCTCAAGTACTCTGGCAGAAGAAACCTGCCAGGGCAGTGCAGTAATGACCAGATTTTCGTCTTCCTGTTGCCAGAGTGCACGCATACGCACTGAACCTCGCCCTGTCTGATAAATTTTCGCTATCTCACTGCGTGGAGTAATGATTTCAGCTTCGGTAGGAAAATCCGGGCCCTGTACCCATTGCAACAGGTCATCTGTTGTACTGTCAGGGTTATCAATGAGTGCAATAGTAGCTGTGGCAATTTCGTTGATATTATGCGGAGGGATGTCGGTTGCCATACCGACAGCAATGCCAGTGGTACCGTTGAGCAGGATGTTGGGAAGACGTGCAGGTAATGTCTTCGGCTCCTGCAGGGTACCATCAAAGTTGGCCACCCAGTTTACTGTCGCCTGCTCCAGCTCCATGAGCAGGAGTGCAGCATAACGTGACAGGCGTGATTCGGTATAACGCATGGCAGCAAAGGATTTGGGATCATCTGCGGCACCCCAGTTGCCCTGGCCATCCACGAGGGGGTAACGACAGGAGAATGACTGTGCCATTAATACCATGGCCTCATAACAGGCACTGTCACCATGCGGATGGTATTTGCCGAGGACGTCACCGACAGTACGGGCAGATTTTTTAAATTTAGCGCTGTTATGGAGGCCCAGCTCAGACATTGCATAGAGAATACGTCGTTGTACCGGTTTTAAGCCATCACCAATAAATGGCAATGCCCTGTCCATGATGACATACATGGCGTAGTTCAGATAGGCGTTTTCGGTGAACGTGTGCAGCGCCAGACTTTCTGCACTGTCATTATTCAGTGAATCCATGGTAAGTCGTATTCCCGGATGTCGGTATTGTGATAGTGATGGTTATCCATCAGCATTCGTCGGATACAGGCTAATTTTCTGTTCGCGATAGTAACTCATCCCGAGGTGACTGTCACAGCCTGTTATGGTGAGGATGCATTGGCACTCATCATTGACAGCGCAGTGGGAGTGCTGGTGTGTGCGATTATGGTCCGGCGATACACCTTATTTTGAATACCTGCGCTTATTCGTTTCACGCTGGATTTCTCCCTGACTGGCAGATTGTTTATCAGGCTGCTGCGACTGATTTGCTTCAAATCTGGCGAAATCCTCGGCTGCGTTTTTGGTTATTTGGGGAAAATGTTGTTTTGCCTTTTTGAGATCGGTGGTGCTAACTTTATTACTGCGACGCACTTTTTCTCCGCTGGGGGTGGTACGAGGGTCAACATAGTGATTATATCGATTAAATTCTTCGCTGATGGAGGTGTCAGACTGTCTGCGTTTGTAGACAGGCTCACCGGTAATGATATTTTTTATATTTTCAAACAATGTCAGTTTACGCAGATGAATACCCTGGTTATCGCTAAAATTCAGGATCAGTTTTTTTTCTCCGGTAAGATACTGATGCGGGAGGTTATTGTGCACCCCACCATCTCTTAAGCGAATTATCTTATCGGGATTATCTGTGCCGTAAATAGCCCCGGCAAAAAAGTCTTTATTCTTAATATTGACTGTCGGCAACAATCCGGGTAAGGCGCTACTTGCCAGAGCGGCCTGATAAAGAGGCATATTGGGCGTGGTTTCAGCAGACAGCAAAACTTCACTGGTCATGTTGTTTTTCTTTTCATACAAAGATGCAGTCAGGTAGAGTTTTTTGATACCCAGCTCAGGGCGCTGTTCTCTGATGATGTCGAGTTGCTTTAATGTGATGTTTTTTAACCAGTCTCCAGAGGCATATTTCTTATCCCGGATAGCGTCAGCATCGTTTTTAAGTTTTTTGCCGTAGTTTTTTATGTCGTGAATTTTTTGGATATCTTCCGTTCCGGTGTGGTTAATCATGTGATCAATTTTTTCCTGAACCTCTTGATCAATCTTTGCATATTCAGCTGTTTTTTGTGCATTTTCAGCCGTTTTAAGTGCTGTATCGTATTCTCTGAGAATTGCCACTATCTGATCTTTATGTGGTAACAGTGCGCGCTCAATAGTTTCCTGAAGGCTGTTTGCCAGTACCTCCTGTTTAAAGGCAGTTTTCTGGTCGGAAAATTCCTTAACGATTTGTTCTGATTTCAATCCCAGTGAGACCAGCATCGCCGTCATTGCGCCGGCAGACGCACCCGAAACCTCTTTAACAGCGTCCAGCCTGTCACCCAACTCCTGTATTACCCCAGCGTAAGCAAAGCCTTTGGCACCACCGCCGGAAAAAGCGATGCCATCATAGAGAGGTTTTGATATCACCCGAGCGCTGTCTGCTGTTATCTGTGTTCTGCCTGCCGCAGATACCGTATTACTACCAGAGGGTGGTATTGCGGAAATGCTCGCTGGTGTTAGCGATTTTGGTAAAGCAGCATTATTATTGATACTAAAAATTTTTAGAAAAAGTTGTGTAATAACAGATTGCACAGATTCTTTGGTTTTTACTGCATGCATTCCAGCTGTCTTGAAAATACCAGATATTCCTGTGGCACTCATGATTTCCCCCTTACAGTGCACTGCAATGGCGTCATCATCCCTGAGTGATGGCTTTATTAATCTGAACAATTACGTTTATTATATAATTCTCTAATTAATAATATTAGATAATATATGGTATTTCGCTGGTGAAGAATGTCCCCTTTCCGGGAGGTCGTACGGGAGTATAATTGAGTGTTATTTGCTGATAAATGTTGTTAACAATGGGGAAAAATAATGCGTAAACACTTACTGGCGCTAACCTGCTCTATGGCTGCTTTTGTCGCATATGCTCAGCAAACTGGGCATGATCCACTTTCGGTACATGGTGTCGGGATATCCCAGGAAAGCGATGGCTCTATACCGGCTCCTGGTCGTGGAATTCTTGAGGAAACGAAGGATAGTGTTAAAACACAGCCTGTTTTGTTTGACTTTGAAAAAATGGAATTTAAACCTTTTAAGCTGCCAAATGGTGAGACTCTGGCTGGTGTAAAAAGAAAAACAGGGGCAGGTGCTAATTTTAAAAACACATGGTGGGAGCTGAAAAAAGGGGCGGTATTGCCTGTGCATTCCCATCAGATGGAGCAGGTTAATCATGTGTTAAGTGGAAAAGTGGCCGCCTATTCACAGGGTAAAAAATATATTCTTGTTCCAGGAAAATATTTGTTTTTATTGCCTAATGTTCCACATGAATTTGTTGCTGAAGAAGATAGCATCATGGAGGATCTTCAGACAGGTGACATTGGCAACTATACGGGTGGTTTTAAATAATACCCTGGCATCATGTCAGCTACAGGTCGATTTGTGCCATATTCCCCTTATCCTGTAACCAGTGACGCCTGTCTTCAGAGCGTTTTTTTGCCAGCAGCATGTCCATGGTTGACAGTGTTTGTGCAACGTCGTCATGCGCTACGGTTAACTGAACCAGGCGCCGGGTATTGGGATCCAGTGTAGTTTCACGCAACTGTTGTGGATTCATTTCGCCAAGTCCTTTAAAACGCTGTACATCCGGTTGCCCACGTTTATGCTGCAGTTTTTTCAAGATGCCCTCTTTTTCATTTTCGTCCAGCGCATAAAAAATCTCTTTTCCGGCGTCAATGCGGTAAAGAGGGGGCATGGCCACATACACATGTCCTTTACGCACCAGTGCATGAAAATGCCGCATAAAAAGTGCGCATAGCAGCGTGGCAATATGCAGGCCATCTGAATCCGCATCAGCCAGAATGCAAATTTTACCATAGCGTAACGTACTGAGATTATCACTATCAGGCGAGATGCCCAGAGCAACAGAAATATCATGAATTTCCTGAGAAGCCAGCACTTCATCGGAAGGTACTTCCCAGGTATTGAGGATTTTGCCTTTCAGTGGCAGGATGGCCTGATATTCACGATTGCGCGCCTGGCGTGCTGAGCCACCGGCTGAGTCTCCTTCCACTAAAAAGAGCTCTGTCAGATGTAAATCCTGCGAAATGCAGTCAGCCAGTTTGCCGGGCAGTGCAGGGCCACTGGTCAGTTTTTTGCGTATGACTTTTCTGGCCGCCAGTATCCGTTGCTGCGCGCGGCTGATAACCCATTGCGCCAGTGCTTCACCCTGCATCACGTGCTGGTTTAACCAGAGGCTGAATGCATTTTGTACGGTACTACAGACCATGGCAGCACACTGACGGGAAGCAAGCCGTTCTTTCGTCTGGCCGCAAAACTGAGGCTCCTGCATTTTAAGTGACAGCACATAAGCGCAGTTGCCCCAGATATCTTCTGCTACCAGTTTGACACCTCGCGGCAGGCTGGTGCGAAAATCGCAGAATTCGCGCATGGCTTCCAGCAATCCCTGACGCAGTCCGTTCACATGCGTGCCTCCCTGCACCGTGGGGATCAGGTTGACATAGCTTTCAGCCAGCACAGGGCCGCCCTCTGGCAACCACACCAGCGCCCAGTCTATGGCGTGGGTATCAGTGGCGAAGGAGCCGATAAACGGCGCTGATGGCAATAGCACGCAATCTTTTACCGCTTCCATCAGATAGTCAGTAAGGCCATCGGTATAACACCAGCGCTGTTCATGGTTATTGACCTGATCATGGAAAAAAATTTCCACACCGGGACACAATACTGCTTTTGCTTTCAGTAAATTACTGAGACGGGGAGCCGAAAAGCGTGCACTGTCGAAAAATGATTCATCTGGCCAGAAGAGAACGCGGGTGCCGGTCTCGCTTTTGCGGCAGCGTCCGATAATCGCCAGTTCCTGAATTTTTTCCCCTTTTTCGAAGACCAGATTATAGATATGTCCGTTACGACGCACGCTGACATCAAGCCGGCTGGAAAGCGCATTAACTACGGAAACGCCGACACCATGTAATCCACCAGAAAATTTATAACTCTTATTGGAAAATTTCGCCCCGGCATGTAAGCGACACAAAATTAACTCTATGGCAGATACCCCTTCTTTCTGGTGTAGATCAACAGGCATGCCACGACCATCATCAGTGACTTCCAGTGATTGATCAGCGTGCAGAATGACATCGATACGGCGCGCATGGCCAGCGAGTGCTTCATCAATGCTATTATCAATCAGCTCCTGAGCCAGATGATGAGGGCTGGCGGTATCCGTATACATTCCCGGTCTGCGACGTACCGGTTCGAGACCACTAAGTACTTCAATGGCGTCGGCGTTATAGTGTGCTTGCGTCATAGTGTGATTAATTTTTCATGATGATGGAAAGGAACGTCGTGCTGTTGTCAGTATCCTGCATGGTATCAGTCTTCGCACGTTAAGATATCGATTAATAGCCGTGCTGGCTGAGCATCGGGCTAAATTCATTAGCGGTCAGGCGATGAACACGCGTGTCAACGATACCCTGTGAGTGTAACTCAAACCAGCGCCATCCCGGTGATACGGTGTCGAGTGTGAATTCGCTACAATGTGGCTTAAATTGCACACAGGTTGACGGGCTGGCGAGCAGGCGCAGACCGAACCAGTCAGTGTCCATTTCCTGATGAATATGCCCGCACACCAGTGCCTTTACTGTTGGATAAGGGGCCAGGATTTCTGCCAGTCGCTGAGCATTGCGCAGGCGGTGTTGATCCAGCCATGCGCAACCGCAAGGTCCGGGATGATGGTGTAATAATATCATGGCATGACGCTGTGGATGAGCGTTAAGACAGTGCTCCATCCAGGCAAGCTGGCCATCACTCAGTTCACCATAGGGAACACCAGGAGCCTGACTGTCCAGTAAAATGATTTGCCAGCTGTCACTCAATAAAACCTGTTTTGCTGGCGTCATCCCTGCCTGTATCAGTGCAGTATTCATCACGGACTGCGCATCATGATTACCAGGTAACCAGACGCAGGGAGCTGGCAGGCGGGTTATCCCTGTCGCAAAATGCTGATAGGCACTCTGTGAATGATCCTGCGCAAGATCACCCGTGGCGACAATGAGGTCAACAGGGTAGTGTTCGGCAATAATGGCATCAAGCACGGCATGATAGCTGCGGTGGGTATTCACACCTAATAATGTTTCACGCACATTGGCAAAGAGGTGAGTGTCAGTAACTTGCAGGATGTTTATCCTGTTTTTATTCACGACGGGCAATGTTAACAAACTTTCCAAATGGTATCCTTGTTCTGGAATCTGTTACTGACCTGGATGCCAGGAAAATAGTGTTATACCCTGTTAACGGTAACTCAGGAATAGTAAGCGCTTACTTCCTGAATGGACGGTTAATCTGATAACTTTTTCCTGCAAACAGATGCTGAAAACCAGATTCTCGCAGGTTCCAGGTTTGTCTGGCTGAAACCCTGGTGGTACTTATTTAACACAAGATACAATGGTGTCAACATAACACAGGTTAATCTGGGACTTGTAGTATTCTCATGGTAATTTTTTATCCCAGCATATAATAAGCTGTTTTAACGTGATATACCCTGTGTCTTTCAGACTGCAGCCGCGTTGGCTGCTAATAGCCACCCCAATCACATAGTTTGGGATGCCTGTTCTTGCCGTCTTGCTGCAATCTGGACTATTTTGGGTATAAATCTGTTGCGTTATGCACGATTTCCCTTTTTGATGTTTTACCACCAGGTCAGCGCGATGTTACAGCAGGGCTCTTTGCAAGAAAAACAGCAATCAGATAAATCACTGGTACAGTCTGTACTGGACATTTATGGTGCCAGCACAATTGTAGCCACACTGAACGGTGTCAGTCCGGGTAAATGGACGCGTGCGTCACTAAAGGGTTGGTATAACGGCAGGACGCACCCAGAGCGGTTTACTGTGGCGGAATTACACCTGCTGCAGACGCTGCTTCCTGAGCCTCCCTGTCATCATCCCCACTACAAATTCCGCTTTATCGATTTATTTGCCGGTATTGGTGGATTACGTAAAGGGTTTGAAAGCGTTGGCGGTCGTTGTGTTTTTACCAGTGAATGGAATCACTATGCACGCCGTACCTATAAAGCAAACTGGTATTGCGCACCGGATGAACATATTTTTAATCATGATATTCGTGAGATAACCGGCAGTACGCGTACGGACATTTCTGATGGACAGGCGCGTCAGCATATTGACTGCAGCATCCCCGATCATGATGTTTTGCTGGCCGGATTTCCCTGTCAGCCCTTCTCTCTTGCCGGTGTTTCAAAGAAAAATGCCTTAGGACGTGCCCATGGATTTGCCTGTAACATTCAGGGGACGCTGTTTTTTGATGTCGCCCGCATCATTGCCGTAAAAAAACCGCCTGTCTTTGTGCTGGAAAATGTTAAAAATCTCAAAAGTCACGATCGGGGAAAAACGTTTCGTATTATTACCGAGACACTCGATGAGCTGGGTTATGCGGTTGCTGATGCTGACAGCAGAGGTGCTGCTGATCCGCGGATAATCGATGGTAAGCATTTTTTGCCCCAGCACCGTGAACGTATTGTACTGGTGGGGTTACGCCGCGATCTAAATCTTCATCATGATCTTACGCTTAAAGATATTGCGCGTTATTTTCCTGCCACGCGGCCAGCGCTCAGTGAACTGCTTGAACCGGTGGTGGATGAAAAATACCTGCTGACACCCAGGCTGTGGCATTATCTGTATTGTTATGCAAAAAAGCATCAGGCCAAAGGTAATGGTTTTGGTTATGGCCTGATTGATCCACGCGACAGTAACAGCATTACACGCACACTGTCGGCGCGTTATCACAAGGACGGCTCTGAAATTTTAATAGACCGTGGCTGGGACAGGGTAACCGGTGAAAAAGATTTTTACGATGCGCATAATCAGCTGCGACGTCCGCGCCGGTTAACGCCGCGAGAATGCGCACGTCTGATGGGATTTGAGATACCAGGCGGTGAGCCTTTTCGCATTCCGGTTTCTGATACGCAGGCTTACCGGCAGTTTGGTAATTCGGTGGTTGTCCCGGTTTTCACTGCCCTTGCACAATTACTGTTGCCCTGTATTGAACAGGCGGTTCTTAAAAAAGGTCTCCTGAATGACTGATGTGTTGTCAGCGCAGAGCCGCAGTAAAAATATGCGTGCCATTCGTCATCGTGATACGGCCATTGAGCAGAAACTGGCAGAGATGCTGGACAGGCTGGCACCTGGATATCGTACTCAGGCAGAAGATTTGCCGGGCAAACCTGATTTTGTCATTGATGACAGGCAGGCAGCCATCCTGGTCCATGGCTGCTTCTGGCATCATCATGACTGCCACCTCTTCAAGATACCCTCCACCCGCACCGATTTCTGGCTGAATAAAATCGCCCAAAATGTTGCACGAGATAAGCGCACGCTTCAGGAAATCACCGCGGCAGGCTGGCGTGTGTTAATTGTATGGGAATGTGCCCTGCGTGGTCGTGACAGGCTGGCAGCGCAGGGTTGTCAGGAGCGTCTGGAAGAATGGCTGTGCGCAGGCGAGGGTCATGCTGAAATCACCACTCGAGGGATAGGCCAGAAAACAGATATCTTCTGAAATATACCCTTCGTCTTCCAGGCTGCAGCTGTGTTGGCTGCGAATACTCACCCCAAATCACATAATGGCTCTATGCTGATGAAGATTCGCGTTCTTGCCACTCGAAATATTTTGCATATATACCAGTAAAATTAAATGGTTATGGCGCACAGGTGAGCATAAATTACCCTTAAAGCTTAAAAAGCGAGCAGTATTTGACAGTGTTATGCACCGTTTTGCGGCATTATGGCTTCAGATTCAGTTAATTCTGTTATACAGGAGCATGAAAATGAAGGTTACCCATAACGCGAGCATACTGTTCCCTCAGGAAGCGGGTAAGGCACAAGTACAGAGCCATCTGGATGCATTTATGCAGCAGATTGAGCGGGTTATCAATAGTATTTTCACATCATTTCATGCAAATGCCGCTTCTGTTAAAAACCCCGCAACACAAAGTCTGTCTGACCAGATAACTGCGCTGGCCAGTGATGAGTCTCAGCCGGTAGCGCAGCAGCTCGTTGAACGCCTTCAGAACACATTTTTTGACAGGCTGGATTCGGTAGCCACATTAGAAAGCGAGACACAGCAACAGAAGAAAAATCCTTCTGAAGAGGCGCTTAAAGCGTCTCTGAAGTATTTAAATGAAGAAAAATTACTGTTGAGAAAGGCGCGATTACAATTAACAGAAAATTTTTCCTGCCAGCAGGAAGAACTAAATAATACTGACAGTGACTTGCGACAGCAAAGAGCAGTGCTGGAAGAGCAGTTATCAAAATTAACCAGGGATTCTTGTGATACTAAAGAAAAGTTGCAAAAAGTGGACAGTAATTTATCACAATACTCTGGTATTACAGGCAGGATAAAGCAATTGTTCTTCTTCTGGCGTGTCTGGCGCGATAAAGCAACGCGCCGGGAGCTGCACGCGGAACAAAAAAAGTATGCTGAACAAAATCAGATGTTGGGTAAGCAACTGAATGCATTGAATGATAAAGAAATACGCAGCAACCTTCAGGAGCATCAGTCAGAGGCAGAAAAAAAGTACCTTGCACAGTGTCTTGTGCTGGATAAAGCGCAGAAAAAATTGGATGCAAGAGCTGTTCTTTTACGGCAGCAGTTATGTCAAGCAGCAGCTGGTAGGTATGTAAAAGATTATTATGCTGATCAGGTGGTTGAGAATGATGCACAGGCTGCTCTGTCACAGCAATCAGTGCCGTTGCAGAATTCAGAAGCACAGCATATAGCTGTGCAATTGCGGAAAAAACTAACTGAACAAGAGGTGTTACATTCTGCAGTCGAGCCAGCCAGGTCATCAGCGTCACCGGCTAAGGATAAAAAACGTGATTCAGGTATTTTTGAAGCGGATGCATTACCAGGTGGTAATTCGGCTGATATGGAAGCGGATAAATTGTTCGCTGGAATGCGTAGCAGACGTGATTCGGGATTTTCTGAGCAGGGAGAAACACTACAGGGAATGGTAACTACTTCAGATACTATTTACCTTGAAGAAAGTGATAATGATAGCATTGCCGATGATGATTTTGTTTTGGAATTAGAGAGAGGTTTTTTTGAAAAACTGGTATTGCTACCAACTGAGGTACATGAGCAATATTCTCGCGCGTTTCAAGACTATGTAGCAGTCGATACTACCCAAGTTGGCAAAGAAGAAAATGAAGTCAAAATGGACGAAGGCTATGAAACTAAATGGCACGAGTTACGAAGTGACTCAGATGCAATAAAACTTAATGTCAGGATGCAGCAAAAATATTATAAGCTAGCTGCTTTTGGCAATGGAAAAACTTCACTGTATAAAATAGTTGAGCCTGAGCTCGAGTGGGATTCACCTGAATTGGAAAATCCAGAAGGTAGTAAATGATTAACGTTTACTGAACTTACTATTAAAAAACACGGATAACGTCGATCACACGTCTGTTATCCGTCTGGTTATGGAGGCTTGTTTAGCAAAATAAGATTCTGCCAGTCTTTAGTTCTGTTAAGGGTTTTGAATAACTCTTGCGGGATAGAGTGAAAATATTCTGCTAGAATCTTTCCCTTCATTTTTTTACCAATCTCCTGTAACCATGCGTTTAAACCCCAGACAACAGCAGGCCGTGGAGGCCGTGACCGGGCCCTGCCTGGTGCTGGCCGGCGCCGGGTCCGGTAAAACCCGCGTTATTGTGCATAAAATTGCCTGGCTGATTCGCCATTGCGAGTATCAGTCGCGTCATATTGCCGCAGTCACCTTTACCAATAAAGCCGCGCGTGAAATGAAGGCGCGCGTGGCGCAGACACTGGGGCGTCAGGAAACACGTGGCCTGACGGTGTCTACCTTTCATACGCTGGGCCTTGAAATTATCCGGCGTGAGCATCAGGCACTGGCAATGAAGAGCAATTTTTCCCTGTTTGATGATACGGATCAGCTGGGATTGCTGAAAGAACTCACCAGTGAATGGCAGGAAGCCGATAGCAGACAGCTACAGCAGCTTGCCGCGGCCATTGCCAGGTGGAAAACACTGCTGACGACGCCCGCTGTCGCCGCACAACAGGCAGAGTCTGATGAGGATAAACGCTTTGCTGATTGTTACGCCCGCTATGATGCTCATCTTAAGGCCTGCAATATTCTTGATTTTGATGACTTAATCGCCTTACCCACCTTATTGCTGCAAAATAATGAACAGGTGCGTGAGCGCTGGCAGAACAGGTTGCGTTACCTGCTGGTGGATGAATATCAGGATACCAATGCCAGCCAGTATCAGATGATTAAGTTACTGGTTGGTCAGCGAGCGCGTTTTACCGTGGTTGGTGATGATGATCAATCCATTTACTCCTGGCGAGGTGCGCAGCCACAGAACCTGCTGCTGTTACAGCAGGATTTTCCACAGCTGCGCGTGATTACGCTGGAGCAAAACTATCGTTCCTGCGGGCGTATCCTCAAGGCGGCCAATGCCCTGATTGCCAGTAATCCTCATCTTTTTGAAAAAAAATTGTTTTCTGAGCTGGGTTATGGCGAAGAACTGAAGGTGATAAGCGCCAGTGATGAACTGCATGAAGCGCAACGGGTTATTGGCGAATTGCTGGCACACCGTTTTACCAATGGTGCGCGCTATGCTGATTACGCCATTCTGTATCGCGGTAACCATCAGTCACGGTTATTTGAAAAACAATTGATGCAGGACAGGGTGCCTTATCAGATTAGCGGCGGGACCTCGTTTTTTTCCCGTCAGGAAATAAAGGATCTGCTGGCCTACCTGCGGCTGTTAAGCAATCCTGATGATGACAGTGCTTTTTTGCGCATCGTCAATACGCCGCGCCGCGAAATTGGCCCGGTCACGGTACAGAAACTGGGTGAATGGGCAACAACACGCCAGAAGAGCCTGTTTCAGGCCAGTTTTGATTTGGGATTGAGTCAGTCTCTTAATGAGCGCAGTCTGGAAGCTTTGCAGCGCTTCAGTCACTGGATGGCGACTATTGCCCGGCAGGCGGACTCTGATGCAGCGGCTGCGGTGCGTCAGCTGGTGGTGGATATGGGTTATGAAGACTGGCTACTGGAAACTTCATCCAGCCCGAGGGTAGCCGAAGCTCGCATGAAGAATGTATATCAGTTACTTACCTGGATGACGGAAATGCTGGAAGGCTCTGAGCTGCATGAACCCATGACCCTGGAGCAGGTGGTGGCGCGTTTTACCCTGCGTGACATCATGGAGCAGAACGACAGTGAGCAAAAATCCGATCAGGTGCAGTTGATGACCCTGCATGCAGCCAAGGGGCTGGAATTTCCTTATGTGTTTCTGGTGGGCATGGAAGAAGGGCTGTTACCCCATCAGACCAGTATTGATGAAGAAAATGTTGAGGAAGAGCGCCGTCTGGCCTATGTCGGCATAACACGGGCACAGCGGCAGCTGACATTTTCCCTGTGCCAGGAAAGGCGTCAGTATGGAGAATGTATCAGGCCTCTCCCCAGCCGTTTTCTGCAGGAACTTCCACAGGAAGATCTGAATTGGGGAAATGCGCGCAAAACGGTCAGTCCTGAAGAGCGCATGCAGAAAGGACAGAGCCATCTGGCCAGCCTGCGTGCCCAGCTGGCAAATGCAAAGAAAACCTGAGGGGCTAAAGAAACGATGGGTGGTATCTGGTGAGGGTAAAAGGTAGTCATCACCAGTTTAAACACCCTGACAAAAAAGGGCTGGTAACAGTAAAACATTCACAAAAGGACATACCATTACCAACACTGAAAAGTATCAAGAAACAGGCAGGTCTTTAAGTCCCATCTCCAGGAGGTTTACATGTTGTATCCGGTTGCTATTGATAAAAGTGATTTATCTTTCGGCGTTCGTGTACCTGATATTCCTGGTTGTTTCTCTGGTGGCGATGCTTACCAGGATGCGATTGAAAGTGTTTGTGAAGCTATTGAAGCACATATCGAACTGCTGGTAGAAGATGGCGAAGCGGTGCCACAAGCCACCCGTGTTGAAAATTACCTGACCTATCCCGATTACACTGGTGTAATCTGGGCGCTGGTAGATGTGGATGTTACCCGATTGATGGGAAAATCTGAGAAAATCAACGTGACGCTCCCTGCGCTATTGATCCGCCGTATCGATCAATTTGTGGCCGCGCATCCTGAGTATGGGAGCAGATCAGGCTTTCTTGCACGGATAGCCGCCGATAAAGTGATTAGCAGAGAAAGACGAGGCCGTTAAAGCTGTATGGATGACTCCACAAGACATTAAAGCGCGATACGGTAACGTAAGTTTTGTCGGTAACCACCGTGTTGTATTTAGCCCGGTACACCGGAAGGTGACCATTTCGACGTGCTGACCATGTTAATCGAAATTTATGAAAAACAGCATTATCCGATTGCACCACCTTGACCCTATTGAAGCCATTAAATTCAGAATGGAGCAGGCAGGGCTTACGGCAAAAGGATAGTGAGCCTATGATTGGCCAGCTAAACAGGGTGTATGAAGTTTTAACACGAAAACGTCAGTTAACCCTGGCCATGATCCGCCGCTGACATGATGGATTGGGCATTCCTGCCGAAAGCCTGATTGCCAAAGCAATTCACTAAAATGATAAATTTCTGTGTTGCAATAGGGTATTAATCGTAAAAAAATCCGCTACTGCTGAATCAGCCCTGCTGTTTTTCCAGCACCAGTGGCCAGCGCACATAGCGCTGCAATAGCACTTCCTGCCTGAATTTCTCTGCGCTCAGGGGATAATTTTTTAGCCAGCCTGCAGGCAGGATGACGGTCAGTCTGTTGCCGCTGGCACGCAGATTAACCGCAGGTGCGTTATTGCTGGCACCTCCCCGCCGGGTAAAAAGAATTGCCAGTCGCAGAAGACGACACAGGCGCTGTGCTCGCTGCGGTGTCAGCACATTTTGCTGATGCAATAGGCGGGTATCGATGGCACCGCTCTGATTTTGCAGCATGGCTGCCAGCAGCAGTTGCTGTGCGGGTGTGAAGCCCGGTAAATCGAGATGACGTACCATCCATGCAGCATGTTGTGGCGCCTGTTTAACATTGATGCTTAAACCAATTTCATGAATCAGACAGGCATGGTGTAGTATTTCCTGACACTGACTGTCGAGCTGCCATTCTTTTGCTGTCTGGTGAACAAACTTTTGTGCCAGTCTGCTGACCTGTTGTGCCTGCACGCTGTCCAGCAGATAGCGCTGCTGCAGGTGGTGCAGCGTGTGGCCACGGATGTCGTGTTCAACCGGAACAGATAGCATGTCATAAATCAACCCTTCACGCAGTGCCCCACCTGACAGGGTGATGGTTTTAACCTGCATTTCCTGAAAAATTGCTATCAGGATGGCCAGTCCCCCTGGAAAAACCATTGCTCTTTCCGGGGTTAATCCTGCCATGTCCAGTGCTTCCAGGTTACTGCACTGCAGGACTCTTTGTTTAAACTGGCGTAGTTTGCTCAGTGTAATGATTTCGTCCATACCCTGAGCATGCATTATTTCCTGCAAGGTCTGTATGGTGCCACAGGCACTGACACAAATGTCCCAGCCCTGTTGTTGCAATGATGCGGCAACAGGGCGAATCAACGCGCGGGCAGCCCGTTGTGCGGAATTAAAATTTTTTGTACTCAGATTATGATCATTAAAGTAACGTTCCAGCCAGGTTACACGCCCCATGGGAATACTTACCATGATAGAGGCCTTCGCACCACAACCAGCAATTAATTCCGTACTGCCTCCGCCAATATCGATGACCAGGCGTTTATGTGGTCCTCCTGTCGTATGAGCAGCACCCTGATAAATCAGCCTGGCTTCTTCTTCACCGCTGATTACCTGAATGGGAAACCCCAGAATTTCATTCGCCGTGTGCAGAAATGCTTCGGCGTTGGTGGCAAGGCGTAATGTTGCTGTTGCTACGGCACGAATATGAGTATGCGGAATGCCTGAAAGATATTCTGAAAATAACCTGAGGCACTGCCAGCCACGTCGCATGGCTTCCTGAGACAGATTATTTTGCCTGTCAAGGCCAGAGGCCAAAAGCACCTTGTGTTTGATACGTGCCAGTGTCTGTATATTACCGGCAGCGTTAGCCCGGACAATAAGCATATGAAAACTGCAGGAGCCCAGATCCACAACAGCATAGTGTGAATGGGTTTCTGACATGTTACATAGTACCCTTGCGTCTGTGACGCATACCTGTGGCTGATGCAGTACCGGTATGTTTTGAGCCAGAATGGCGGCGTGAAGCGCTGGTTCGCTGCTGTGTCGCCTTCTTATGAGGTTTGGGTAGATCTCTTAGTAAGGCATCGCTATTGTATTTACTGACAGGAATACGATGACCAATATAAGTTTCGATGGCGGGTAAATTCAGTGCATATTCTTCACATGCCAGACTGATGGAATGCCCATATTCACCTGCGCGGCCCGTACGACCAATACGGTGCACATAGTCTTCGCAGTCATCAGGGAGATCATAGTTAAACACATGCGTTACCAGAGGAATATGCAGACCGCGTGCGGCAACATCAGTGGCCACTAAAATATCCAGATGTCCTTTAGTAAAAGCATCAAGAATACGCAGCCGCTTTTTCTGGATAACATCACCCGTCAGTAGATCAACACGATGACCGTCTGCGGCCAGATGGCGCCAGATTTCTTCGCAACGGTGTTTAGTGTTAGCAAAAACAATACAACGTTCTGGCCATTCTTCTTCTATAAGCGTTTGTAACAAAGACATTTTTTCTTCACTGGAGGGGTGAAAAAGCTCTTCCTGAATGCGGTGCCCTGTTTTTTGCAGTGGCTCTATTTCTATATACTCAGCCTGATTCATGTGTTCAAAAGCGAGTTCACGTACCCGATAAGAAAGCGTAGCGGAAAATAACATGTTAAGGCGCTGTGCAGCAGGAGGCATGCGACGGAATAACCAGCGAATATCTTTGATAAAACCCAAATCGTACATCCTGTCTGCTTCATCAAGGACAACAATTTCAATTGCGCCAGGATCAATGTAATTTTGTCTGGTATAATCAATCAGTCTGCCTGTGGTACCGATAAGGATATCAACGCCGTTTTCAAGTATTTTTAACTGCTTATCGTAACCATCACCACCATAAGCAAGTCCGCATTTTAACCCAGTGGTTTGTGAAAGGATTTCGGCATCTGCATGAATTTGTACCGCCAGCTCACGTGTTGGGGCCATAATTAAAGCACGGGGCTGATTGATTTTACGTTCAGGGACTGCAGAATGGGACAATAAGTGATGAAAGGTTGCGGTTAAAAACGCCAGCGTTTTTCCCGTACCGGTCTGTGCCTGGCCTGCAACATCCCGCCCTGAAAGGGCCAGAGGTAGAATAGAAGCCTGAATGGGCGTGCATGTGTGAAAGCCTTGTTTTGCAATTGCCTGTATAACTGCAGGATGCAGAGGGAAGTCAGAAAACTTCAGTTCAGTTAAATATGTTTCGCGCATGAAAGGTAGAATACCAGCTAACTGTTGCTTTATGAAAGTAAATCCGGTGAAATTAGAGTCAACCGATTGTTGTGTTAATGTTATCTAAAATAAAGTATACAAAAATTAGGGAGTCAATATGAGTGATAACATCGTTCATCTTAATGATAATAATTTTGATGATCTGGTACTGCAGAAACAACGCAGTGTTTTGGTCGATTTTTGGGCAGCATGGTGTGGCCCCTGTCAAATGATTGCCCCTGTTTTACAGGAAATTGCTGCTGATGAAAAGTATATGGGTAAACTGACTGTTGCTAAGTTAGATGTCGATGCCAACAAGGATATCCCAGCAAGATATGGGATTCGCAGCATTCCCGCATTACTGTTATTTATAAATGGGGAACATGTGGCGACTAAAGTCGGTGCGGTATCTCAAAGCCAACTGGAAGAATTTTTAAACAATAACCTGCAATAACAGTGTCTGCTTGTCAGAACAGAGGGGTATTATGGAGAATGCTTTCTGATACTGATTGCTGGACGACCGTAAAGAAGCATGTTAAGTTTAGGCCCATTGTTGCAAAGCGCCTGTGATTGGATATCCTTGATGCAGTTTTAGTCTTCTGTAAATGAGAGACTTTGGGTTCAGTTTCTCTGGCTCTGTATCGAAGAGCCAGTGTTCATACAATGAACATACAGTGAATCCCTGACAATCCAGTTGTTTTACAAAAATCAGTTCAAGGTTTTTCAATCTTTAAGGCGGCCATCTTCTAAAAAAATTAAGAAGAGTAAGCCATATGGCCGTACAATAACTTGTTTTGAAAGCCCCATTAAGCAGGCACGGATTACGCTGCCATAACTGTTCACAGCCATAGTTCGAAAATATACCCCAAGTTAAGAAATACCAAATTATGAATCTTACCGAATTAAAGAATAAACCAGTTTCTGATCTCATTGCGCTCGGCGAAAGCATGGGGCTTGAAAACCTGGCGCGCATGCGTAAACAGGACATTATCTTCTCCATTCTAAAGCAGCACGCAAAAAGTGGAGAAGATATCTTTGGTGATGGTGTACTGGAAATATTGCAGGATGGATTTGGCTTTCTGCGTTCTGCTGATAGCTCATACCTTGCTGGTCCTGATGATATCTATGTTTCTCCCAGTCAAATCAGACGATTCAATCTGCGTACCGGCGATACCATTTCGGGTAAAATTCGCCCTCCCAAAGAAGGTGAACGCTATTTTGCGTTATTGAAAGTCAATGAAGTTAATTATGACAAACCGGAAAATGCCCGTAACAAGATTTTATTTGAAAATCTGACGCCGTTACATGCGAATTCACGATTGCGTATGGAGCGTGGCAATGGATCCACCGAAGATTTAACTGCCCGTGTGTTGGATCTGGCATCACCTATCGGTTGTGGCCAGCGTGGCTTAATCGTCGCACCGCCTAAAGCAGGTAAGACGATGTTATTACAGAATATTGCCACTAATATTACCTGTAATTATCCAGATTGTGTGCTCATGGTGTTATTAATTGATGAGCGCCCAGAAGAAGTCACTGAAATGCAGCGGCTGGTGAAGGGTGAAGTTGTGGCTTCTACTTTTGATGAACCAGCATCCCGCCATGTACAAGTTGCGGAAATGGTGATTGAAAAAGCCAAACGTCTTGTTGAACATAAAAAAGATGTCATCATTCTGCTCGACTCCATAACGCGTCTGGCGCGTGCCTACAATACCGTTGTTCCTGCATCCGGCAAGGTATTGACGGGTGGTGTGGATGCTAACGCACTGCATCGACCAAAACGTTTTTTTGGTGCTGCCCGCAACGTTGAAGAGGGAGGTAGCCTGACAATTATTGCTACGGCTCTTGTAGATACGGGATCGAAAATGGATGAAGTAATTTACGAAGAATTCAAGGGTACGGGTAACATGGAGTTGCATTTGTCGCGTAAGATTGCGGAAAAACGCGTCTTTCCAGCGATTGATTATAATCGTTCAGGTACCCGCAAAGAAGAATTACTCACCACGTCGGAAGAATTACAAAAAATGTGGATACTGCGTAAGATAATCCATCCAATGGGTGAAATTGACGCAATGGAATTCCTGATTAATAAACTCGCCATGACTAAGACCAATGATGATTTTTTTGATATGATGAAACGCTCTTAAGTCAAAGTTATACGCACGCTACGCTCAGTCGTGGCGTTTTCTATGTCTGGGTCTGGCATGCAGTAAAAACTTTTAATGAAACCATTGCCTTGCTAGATGGTGGATAAAATTTATTACATACGGCGTTGCTTTATTTTTGTAAACAATCATCAAACGTGAATTTACTCATCATGGGTATTATAACGATCCCAGTTATCTTCCTGTTTTCTCTGGCTGTACTGGTTTTTTTCCGCAAGGTGGCAAAAAAAATCGGTTTAGTTGATAAGCCTGATTACCGTAAGCATCACTATGGAGCTATCCCTCTGGTAGGGGGAATTTCCGTTTATGTGAGCCTTTGTTTTGTATTCCTGATAGCTGACGGTAGTATCCCGCACTTCGGATTATATTTGATTTGCGCAGGTCCGCTGGTATTAGTCGGAGCGTTGGATGACCGGTTTGATATCAGCGTAAAAGTTCGTATTGTTGTTCAGGCAATTGTTGCGATAGTAATGATGATGTTTTCCGATAACCATCTGCAAAGTTTCGGCCATATTTTCGGCTCTGTAGAGGTCACATTAGGATCCTTTGGTTATGTGGTGACATTATTTGCTGTTTGGGCCGCTATTAATGCTTTCAATATGATAGACGGAATTGATGGTTTACTGGGAGGGTTATCATCTGTTGCCTTTGCTGCACTGGCCATTTTGCTGTGGCTGAATGAACGTTTTGCTCTGGCATTCTGGTGTATTGCGATGATAATCAGTCTTACTCCCTATATCTTACTGAATTTGGGCTTTTTGGGTCGTCGCTATAAGGTGTTTATGGGCGATGCAGGAAGTACCTTACTCGGATTTACGCTGATTTGGTTATTAGTGCAAACCAGCCAGGGTAGTAATCCGGTAATCAAACCTGTAACGGCATTGTGGGTAATTGCTATTCCATTGATGGACATGACAGCAATTATGTATCGTCGTTTACGCAAAGGAATGAGCCCTTTTTCCCCAGATCGTCAACATATTCATCATCTCATCATGCGTGCTGGCTTTACTGCTCGTCAGGCATTCATATTAATTACGCTGGTAGCGGGCATTTTAGCCGTGGCAGGAATTACCGGTGATTACCTCAATCTTATGCCTGAATGGGTGATGTTATTGTTATTTTTCATGATTTATTTATTGTTGTATGGCTATTGCATGAAGCGTGCCGGCATGCTGGTGCATTTCATTGAGCGGATCAAACACAATGCCGGGTAGTCAGGAACTTTACTTTATAAATTCATAAAAAAATTTTTACTTTAAAAGGCTTGTGTATTGATGAAACCAGAAATAACTTCGCCATCGAATGAACCTGAACTGGACTTTCGTGCCTTATGTCGTGCTTTGTGGCATGGAAAATACTGGATTGCAGGGTTTACATTTTTGTTTGCAGGCATGGCATTAAGTATTGCTTATCTGGTTAAGCAGGATTGGGTTGCCACCATGGTCGTTGATAAGCCTGGTGTTAACACTCTGTCGAATTATTATGCCCAGCAGCAGTTTTTGCGCAATGTAAGTAAAAATCTGGGTATCGCCCTGGTGGATGAATCGTTGCCTGTTGTCGACAAAGCTTATCATGAATTTATTATGCAGTTGGGGGCCTTTGATACGCGCCGTGATTTTTGGTTAATCAATGATTACTACAAACAGCGCCAGAAAAATGATGCCAGCGATGCAAAATTGCTCAGTACGCTTATCAACAGTATTGAGTTTATGCCGCATGACGATAAAAAAATACTATATGACAGCCTGAAACTTACCGCTGAAACGGCGGTTGATGCGCACAGGCTGTTGCAGCAGTACGTTGAATTTGCGCGGCAGCGCTCTGTAGATAATTTGAATGCTGAAACGCAGATGCTATGGCATGAATGTACGCAGTGGATAAATGAGCAGATAAAGTGGCAGGAAGCGGCGATATGGGATAGGCATCGTCGTGAGATAGATGGGATACAACAGGCAATGAAGGCAGCCGGTTGCCCGTCAGCAAAAATATCGGCAGAGGCAGACATGCCTGCAGAGCAGAGCTCATGTTTCACAGATACGGCTGGATTGCAGTCGCGTCTCGGCCTGCTACAGGCAACGGGCCCAGATTTTGATAGTGATTACAGTTACCATCAGGCAATGCTGGCTACGTTAGTTGCAGGACCTGCATTAGATGCCAGCTTCCAGACTTATCGTTATTTGCGTGCTCCAGACAGGCCTGTGGAATCTGATAGTCCGCGACGTAGTGTTTTATTTCTGATATGGGGAGGCATTGGAGCGCTTACAGGAGCGGGTGTTGCTCTGATGCGCCATCAACGTTAACGCAGTCTGTATTCCTTTCTTTTTCCTGTTGCAGGAGAGGTAAAAGTAATCGCTGTGAGAATTTTTCATCAATCTGATATCACTGATGATGTTAACGCTGTTGTTTGAGCGATTGTACCGATACTCATCAGATTACCTTAAAAAGATAATCAGGATAGTGGTTGTTACAGGTGCGTCGTCATGACATGTTAGCGTACCGCCAGGTGTATTTACGATGTGAAAGCAAGAGAGTAAGCAAATCGGTATGCAAGGAATATGGCGTTGAAACGTGTATTAGTGACGGGCGGTGCTGGTTTTATTGGCTCTGCGGTAGTGAGATATCTGATTGACGCCGCTGCTGCCAGTGTTGTCGTGGTGGATAAACTCACTTATGCCGGTAATCTTGCATCGCTGGCGAGTGTTTCAGATAATAATAACTATGCCTTTGAGCACGTGGATATCTGTCATCGTGCTGATATGGAAAGAGTTTTTAGTCAGTATCAGCCAGATGTAGTGATGCATCTGGCGGCAGAAAGTCATGTCGATCGCTCTATTGATGCTCCGGCTGCATTCATTGAAACCAATATTGTCGGAACTTACCAGTTGCTGGAAACTGCATTGCACTACTGGAGGCGCTTGCCTGCAAAAGACAGGCAGAATTTTCGCTTTCACCATATTTCAACGGATGAAGTATTTGGCGATTTGCAGGATGTCGATGGTTTTTTTACTGAAACGACGCCCTATGCGCCGAGCAGCCCCTATTCTGCATCTAAAGCGTCCAGTGATCATCTGGTGCGTGCCTGGTCACGGACCTATGGTTTGCCGGCCTTAATTACTAACTGTTCTAATAATTATGGTCCATGGCATTTCCCCGAGAAATTAATTCCATTGATGATATTAAATGCTCTGGCCGGTAAGCCTTTACCTGTTTACGGTAATGGCGCGCAGATTCGTGACTGGTTATTTGTTGAGGATCATGCAAGAGCGCTCTGGCTGGTAGCCACCAGCGGTGTAGTCGGTGAGACTTACAATATTGGTGGTCATAATACGCGTAAAAATATCGAGGTTGTTGCAACGCTTTGCCATCTTTTGAATGAACTGGCCCCGCAAAAGCCGCCAGGAATTGAAGATTATCAAAATTTAATTACTTATGTAGCAGACAGACCAGGTCATGACAGGCGTTATGCCATCGATGCCGGAAAAATTGAACGTGAATTAGGCTGGCGCCCGTGGGAAACGTTTGAGAGCGGCATGCGTAAAACTGTGAGCTGGTATCTGCATAACCAGGCATGGTGCCGCGAGGTACAGCATGGGTGCTATGCGGGAGAGCGCCTCGGATTCTCTGTGTGAATTTATGGTATCTTTCATTAGCCAGCGCATTTTTTATTTAGCATGATTTATCATTAATACCTTTTATGGCTCTGGATATGAACGGTATTGTACTGGCAGATAGTGCCGTTACTCGCCTGTAGCCGATTACGCGTGGCCTGTTAAAACAGCCGATTCTTACTTTATATAAGCCGATTAGTTGTGATTCTCTTTGCGTACTGATATGCGCTGGAATCCTCGGTGTTTATTCATTTTGACCTGGAATTCTTTACCTTTATACCGACGTTTGCTGGGTAATGGGGTATCAGGTTACACTATGCAACGACATTCAGCCGGCTGGTCACGGATGTTATTGACACGAGAAAATTCAGGGCATGTGTTGTTATAGAGGATGATATGATTCCGTTTAATAGTACACCGGTAGTCGGTAATGAGCTGGAATATATACGCGCTGCCATGAACAATGGCAAGTTGTCGGGAAATAGTAGCTTTACGCATCGCTGCCAGCAGTGGCTGGAGCAACACTGTAATTCACCCAGAGTGTTATTAACACCTTCCTGTACGGCATCACTGGAAATGGCAGCGCTGCTGCTGGACATCAAGCAGGATGATGAAATCATTATGCCCAGTTTTACCTTTGTTTCCACGGCTAATGCTTTTGTACTGCGTGGTGCAAAAATTGTCTTTGTCGATATTCGACCTGATACCATGAATATGGATGAAACAAAAATTGAAGCGGCGATTACAGAAAAAACCAGAGCCATTGTTCCCGTGCATTATGCGGGTGTAGCCTGTGACATGGATGCCATAATGGCACTGGCAAGCAAATATCAGCTGTATGTGGTTGAAGATGCCGCCCAGGGTATGATGTCTACCGCGAAAGGCCGGTCACTTGGCAGCATTGGTCATATTGGTTGTTTTAGTTTTCATGATACCAAAAGCTATACTGCTGGCGGTGAAGGTGGCGCGATATTGATTAATGATGCTGCATTAATCGAGCGTGCTGAAGTGATTAGAGAAAAAGGGACTAATCGCAGTCAGTTTCTGCGCGGTCAGATTGATAAGTATACCTGGCGGGATATCGGCTCCAGCTATTTAATGTCTGAGATACAGGCTGCTTATTTATGGGGGCAGCTGGAAAAATCGCATCAGATTCATCAGCGCCGCCTGGAATTGTGGCAACGCTATTATGATGCATTGTCAGTACTGGCGCATGGACAGAATATTACCCTGCCCTTCATTCCAGACACAGTGACCCATAATGGCCATATGTTTTATATTCGTCTGTTTGATGTCGAACGCTGTAATGCTTTTATCAGTCACATGAAACAGGCCGGTATCATGGTGGAATTTCATTATGGTCCATTGCATACCGCTTCTGCTGCGCAGCGTTTTGCGCGTTTTCATGGCGAAGATCGCTTTACCACTCAGGAAAGTCAACGTCTGGTGCGTTTGCCTTTGTTTTATAACCTTTCTGATAGCAATCAGCAGGACGTAATTAATACCATGCAGGCTTTTTTTATCTAAAATATGTCGCTGGCAAAAGCGTTTGGCTGGACCTCAATTTCTGTGTTGATTAAATTGGGCGCGGGACTCGCGGTGATTAAATTATTCGCCGTGACGTTCGGGCCCAGCGGTCTCGGTCTTGCAGGAAATTTTCGCCAGCTAATGACAGTGCTGGGCGTACTTTGTGGTGCGGGTATTTTTAACGGAATCATTAAATATGTTGCACAGTATCACCAGCAACCCCAACGACTGCGTGCAGTATTAGGTACATCGTCGACCATTATTGCGGCAACCTGTGCGCTTTTAGCTCTGCTGTTTTTGCTGGGTGACAGGCAAATCAGTATTGTTCTGTTCGGTGATGACCGCTATCAAACTGTGATACGTTCACTGGCCATCATTCAGATAGGGATGGCGCTCGCCAGCTTCTTTCTGGCAATTTTGAAAGGGTATTGTGATACCGCGGGTATTGCACTGACTTTAATTGCAGGTAGTCTGGTGGGAGTGGGTATTTTTTATTGTTGCCTGCAGTTCGGCAGTTATGCGGCTACCTTAATCGGTCTGGCGCTGTTCCAGGTAGCCGTGTCAGCGCCTGCAGCGTTTATCGTTATCTCTCGCAAAGTGATACCATTGAGTTACTTAAAGCCGGGCTGGGATAGTCTGCTGGCCAGTCAGTTAAGTAAATTTACTGTGATGACGCTCGCGACCGCGTGCACCTTGCCGCTGACTTATGTGATGATGCGTCGTCTGCTTGCCTGTTATTATGACTGGTATGATGTTGGCTTGTGGCAGGGTATTATCAGCATTTCAGATGCCTGGCTGCAGCTGGTGACGGCGTCTTTTACGGTTTATTTATTGCCGACCTTATCGCGCATGCAGAATAAAACTGACATTGCAGGCGAGATAGTGAAGACACTGTCTTTTGTCTTGCCGGTGCTGACGGCAGCAAGCCTGATGCTGTGGCTCTTACGGGATTTTGTCATTGAGTTATTGTTTTCCAGCCAGTTCACTGCCATGCGTTCCCTTTTTGCCTGGCAGCTGGTGGGCGATGTATTGAAAGTGGGTTGCTGGATTTTTGGTTATCTGGTGATTGCCCGTGCCTCGTTGCGTTTGTATATCTTAAATGAAGTTGCTCAGTGTCTGTTACTCACCGGTTTTGCCTACTGGCTGATTCCTCTAAAGGGCGCAGCGGGAGCCGTACAGGCTTATATGGCAACTTATATTATTTATTTTATTTTATGTAGTTATGCCTTTTTCATTTATCGCAGGAAAACGTGATCATGCTCATCCATGTACTGGGATCGGATATCCCTCATCATAATCGTACGTTGCTGCGTTTCTTTAATGATGTATTAGTGCACCGTGTGCCCGCAGAGCAGCTGCGGCATTTTATGGTGGTCAGTCAGGACAATGCCCATTTCGGCCCATTAAATGCACTGAATGTTGAATTATTTAAAGACAAGCGAGCTCTGGCTAATGCGGTTATCGTCCGTGCACAGGCTGATAGTCATATACGTTTCTTTTTCCATGGCCAGTTTAATCTCTGGTTATGGATTGCATTATTAGCGGGGAAGATTAAACCCTGCCAGGTTTACTGGTACATCTGGGGCGCAGATTTATACGAAGAGGCAAAGGGCTGGCAATTTCGCCTGTTCTACTGGTTACGTCGCCGGGCACACCGCAAGGTAAACCAGGTATTCGCCACTCGTGGTGATATTGTCTATTACCAACAACGCTATCCTCATATCCCTGCCTCGTTGTTATATTATCCTTACCGGGTAAATTCTGTTGTCACAGAAGCGATAGTCGATAAATCGGCAGCACTGACCATTTTAGTGGGAAATTCCGGTGATCCGTCTAATCGCCATATTGAGGCATTAAATGCGGTATACCGGCAATTTGGTGCTACTGTACAAGTGATTATACCTATGATGAGTTTCCAGGCGCGGGATAACCATGACTATGTAGATGAAGTACAGACAGCTGCTGTGACATTATTCACCAGAAAAAATGTAACAATAATTACACAGCACATCGCTTTTGAGGATTATCAAAAAATTCTGCAGCGCTGTTCGCTGGTTTATTTTATCTTCCATCGTCAGCAAGGCGTTAACACGTTATGCCAGCTTATTCAATTTTCTGTGCCTTTTGTGCTGAGCCGCAACAATCCATTCTGTCAGGATTTAATTGAGCAGCAGGTTCCTTTCCTGTTTTACGGTGATGAGCTGGATGAAACAGTTATTGATGCAACACGGCGCCAGCTTGCCTGCCTTGATAAACAGGTCATTGCATTTCTTTATCCTGGCCATATTGATGGCTGGCCACAGGCACTCGCGCTGGCGTCAGGAGAGCATAAATGACGCCGGGACAGTTTAGTGGTCTGTTGATTGTCTGGGTAATGTCCGTGTTTTTTATTCTCACCCTGACGTATCGCGAATTCAGGCGTGTGCGCTTTAATTTCAATGTGTTTTTTTCTCTGGTTTACTCGATTACCTTTTATCTGGGTTTTCCGCTGACTTGTCTGTTGGTGTTACAGTTTGATGTTGCTGTCATATCAGCAGAATTTCTTTTATATGCGTTACTTGTGGCCACTGCTTTCTATGCTATTTACTATGTCAGTTATAAAATCCGCCTGGCGCAGTCATCTGCTCAGTGTCGTCCTGTATTTGGCATGAATCGCCTTGAAACTCACTTCACCTGGATATTGCTGGCATTGGTGGCATTGAGTACGGTGGCGGTGTTTTTTCTGCAGAATGGTTTTTTGTTGTTTAAACTCAGTGGTTACAGTCAGGTTTTTGCCAAAAGTGAGGTCTCTGTTGTAGCGCTGAAGCGTTTTTTCTACTTTTTTATCCCGGCAATGCTTATCCTTTATTTTCTAAAGCAGGACAAGCGTGCATGGTGGTTATTCCTTGTCAGCACTGTCGTTTTTGGTGGGTTGAACTATGTGATAATTGGTGGGACACGCGCCAATATGATGGTGCCCGTTGCCTTATTTTTATTTATTGGCATGATACGTGGCTGGATAACGTTGTGGATGCTTATAACGGCAGGAAGCGGCGCTATAGTGATGATGTTCTGGCTGGCCCTCAAACGCTATGGTCTTGATATAGATGGTCTGTCAACATGGTATGATTTTCTGCGTTTAACTCGTGATACTTTCTCCCCTTGGGAAAATCTGGCGTTGCTGTTTGAAAATTACTATGAAATAACGTTTCAGGGGCTTACGCCTGTTGTGCGTGATTTTTACGTTTTTATTCCTAAATGGTTGTGGCCAGCCAGACCGGATGAAATAGTCAATACCAGCAACTATTTTACCTGGGAAATATTGAAAAACTACTCAGGGCTGACTATCTCACAAACACTTATTGGCTCTGTGGTTATTATGGGTGGAGTATGGCTTCTTCCAGCTGGAGCAGTGGTAACAGGGCTGGTAATCAGGTGGTTTGACTGGCTGTATCAGCAGGGTAAATTAGCAGAAAATCGTTATAGCGCGGCAATTATTCAAAGTTTTTGCTTTGGTGCCATGTTTAACCTTATTGTGCTGGTACGTGAAGGGCTGGATTCGTTCGTTTCGCGTATGGTGTTTTTCAGCTTTGTTTTTGCTGCCTGCCTGGTAATGGCAAAATTATTATACTGGTTTTTCGATGCACAGGGTATGATTAAAGCTGCTGAAAGCCCTTCAAATCAGCCATTGTCAACCATAGCGCATCGGGATCAACATCGTCGCCATGAATAGCGTTTGTTTTTTATGTTAATTGATAAATATTCTTTGCGCGGTGTGGATATTTCAGGTTTTCGCGATCTTCCTGAGTTTGTTGATTATTTGTTTGCAGATAGCCTGAAGACAGGGATCCTGATTGCGATGAATGCAGAAAAATTGATGAATGCTGAACGCGATGCAGATTTTAAGGCATTGATTCATCAGGCTGACTATAAGTATGCGGATGGTATCAGTGTTGTGAAGGCTGTGCGGCGCAAGTATCCACAGGCCTGTGTGTCACGGATTGCCGGGGTGGATTTGTGGGAAGCACTCATGGAGCGTGCCGGGAAGCAATGTACCTCCGTTTTTTTAATAGGTGCAAGAGCAGATATTTTACAACAGACACAGGTAATGCTGCGTTCACGGTGGAATGTGAATATTGTCGGTAGTCAGGATGGCTATTTCACGCCCGATGAGCGCAGCAGACTGTTTGAGCGTGTTCGCGCCAGTGGTGCAGCAATAGTGACAGTGGCTATGGGATCGCCGAAGCAGGAAATATTGATCCGTGACTGCCACAGGCATTATCAGCAGGCATTATATCTGGGTGTAGGTGGAGCCTACGATGTATTTACCGGTGTTGTTAAGCGTGCACCTCAAGTCTGGCAAAACAGAGGACTGGAATGGTTATACAGATTACTGTCTCAGCCAGGTCGTGTCTGTCGTCAGATAAAGTTGCTGAAATTTTTAGGTTATTACTACAGTGGTCGCTTGTAAAAAAAGCATGCCGATAATCGATGCAGTGATGTGTCTATAAAAACCAATCGAACCAGAGGTTACCATATAACCGCATCTGGTTACATGAGGATCTATGGTAGAAAATAAAAAAGGACTGCAACGTAGCCTGGAGGCCAGGCATATTGAACTGATAGCGTTGGGTGGCACTATCGGCGTTGGGTTATTCATGGGAGCAGCCAGTACCTTAAAATGGGCAGGTCCATCAGTATTGCTGGCCTACCTCATTGCAGGGCTATTTGTTTTTTTTGTCATGCGTTCAATGGGTGAAATGCTCTGGATGGAGCCAGTAACAGGCTCTTTTGCAGTTTATGCTTATAAATATATCAACCCTTATTTTGGTTATCTGACGGCATGGAGTTACTGGTTCATGTGGATAGCCGTGGGGATCTCTGAGATAACTGCCATCGGTGTTTATGTTCAGTTCTGGTTTCCCACTGTTCCGCAGTGGTTACCCGCCATTGCAGGAGTTGTGATTGTTGCTTTAGCGAATCTGGCTGCAGTGCGTTTATACGGTGAATTAGAGTTCTGGTTTGCGATGATTAAAGTGACGACCATCATCGTTATGATTCTGGTTGGCCTGGCTGTCATCTTTTTTGGCATTGGTAATCACGGACAGCCAGTGGGATTTGACAATTTGACCGCACATGGTGGTTTTTTTTCCGGGGGCTGGAAGGGCTTTTTGTTTGCCCTGTGTATTGTGGTGGCTTCTTACCAGGGTGTTGAACTGGTCGCGACAACCGCGGGTGAAGCTAAAAATCCACAGGTGACCCTGAGAAAAGCAATTAACAATGTTTTGTGGCGCATACTGATTTTTTATGTAGGCGCAGTTTTTGTGATTGTGACACTGTTTCCATGGAATGAAATAGGTAGCACAGGTAGTCCGTTTGTACTGACTTTTGCAAAAATTGGCATTACTGCTGCTGCCGGTATTATTAACTTTGTCGTATTAACTGCAGCATTATCTGGTTGTAACAGCGGTATGTATAGTGGTGGTCGTATGCTATATACGCTCGCACAGAATGGACAGCTGCCGGCAGTCCTGACCAAAATTTCTGCCACGGGTGTTCCGGTATACGGTGTGGCATTAACTATTCTGTGTTTACTGGTAGGATCATGCCTGAATTATATTATTCCTGATCCACAACAGGTATTTATTTATGTCTACAGTGCCAGTGTGTTACCCGGCATGGTGCCATGGTTTGTTGTACTGGTGAGCCAGCTGTATTTTCGCAAGGCACACAGGGAAGCGCTCAAACAGCATCCATTTAAATCAATCCTGTTTCCTTATGTAAACTGGCTGACACTTGCTTTCCTGCTGTGTGTCCTTGTAGGGATGGGAATAAATCCTGATACCAGCCTGTCTTTGCTGGTCGGTGCGATTTTTATTATGATTGTTTCAGGTTTTTATTTCGGTTTTGGTATGCACAATAAGGCTCATGTGATGGATATGCAGGTTGTGCAGCCACCCCGGGATGTGTGAAATATATGCCCAAAGTATTTCGAGTTGCAGCAAGACGGTAAGAACGCGAATCTCCATGAGCATAGACCCGCTATGTGATTGGGGTGAGTGTTAGCAGCCAACGCAGCTGCAGTTTGAAAGACAAAGGGTATCGCGGTATTCATGTGGTATTGTGGCGAGCAAAGCATAATCAAACGTGTGCCGGCTTCTTAAAAATTACTGGACAGCCAGAGAGTAAAACCGTAGTATGCTCACCCGCAACGGCGCTAAGCGCCCGTAGCTCAGCTGGATAGAGCGCTGCCCTCCGGAGGCAGAGGTCTCAGGTTCGAATCCTGTCGGGCGTACCAGTAAGACGGACAGTATCCAGTAAATTCTGAGTGCATTTTTTACACTCAGATAAAGACTGGTAGTAAGCTGATGCCGATGTAATGTAGTTAAATCAGCAGCAGGTAGTGTCAGGTAAGTCAGTTTAAAATTGGTACTTAAGTTATATGTTGTGGTGGCTATAGCTCAGTTGGTAGAGCCCTGGATTGTGATTCCAGTTGTCGTGGGTTCGAGTCCCATTAGCCACCCCATGTTTATGGTTATGCGAAGGTGGCGGAATTGGTAGACGCGCTAGCTTCAGGTGTTAGTGTCTTAACAGACGTGAGGGTTCAAGTCCCTCTCTTCGCACCATGACAGATGCTGTATTATAGTAATAATACCCAGCATAATTCAGTGATTATCACGATTGTTATCAGATGTCGTGATTAATTTCATCACTCGGCGAGTAGCGCAGCCTGGTAGCGCAACTGGTTTGGGACCAGTGGGTCGGAGGTTCAAATCCTCTCTCGCCGACCACCGTTAAAAAATACCCTTAGCTTATAATCAACGCCATTCAATAAATAGAACATTATATTACCAGCATGCTTTATTTTGTGGTTAATAATGTAAAAAGCCTGTTCCGGATAAAGGCATTAACTCTGTTGAAATATTATATTACCTATGGCAATAAGCCACGACAGCCTGCTGGAATAACGCATGACGATGTCATGTACCTTATATTGCGTTGTCAGAGGCGGGTGCTCTGACTGGCCGTCTGAGTGAGGACTTATGCGAACCTTTTCGCGTCATTTATCGTTACCTTGGTTAAAGAAGGAAGAGGCTTGTACAGCAATGACCTGCGGTAATACCAGGGGGTGTGATTCAGGTATACTGGACCTTACCTTAATTAAGGACACAATATGATAACTATTACCTTGCTTGTCATTCTGCTTCTTGTGGTCATGCTGTTTGTCCTGGTCATTCTGGCCATGGCGAAAAGTGACACAGCCAGGGGCCCCAAATAAAGCCAGCAGCGATTCTGCCTGATTAAATTTATTATTTATCGGCGATGGTCTGTTGCCAGTAAAGTGTACATTCAGATCAGGCTGTTTCTCTTTCAGGTCAGCGGCAAAGGCATGATTGAGTACCGGGATACGCGATGCATTAGTAATATAAAACTTTTGATTACTATGATCGCCCTGGCTGTTCTGATCCTATGAAAATAATATAAAATTATTACGTTCAGGCGGCGTTCTTTAATCAAGAAAAATTATTATGTGATGATACGCTAACCGATGACAGCTGCTGAGAATATTGATTCACAGAGCTACTACTGGTAGTACGAGCCTTTTTCTTGAATCCTGTCATAGCGCTAGCGAGCAGATTGATGGTGGTATCGCTGTTGGCTGATGCATAGCTATCTGCTGTGTTGTCGCTTGTGGCATTACTCTTGCTGTTATTTGAAAAAAATAAATCGACAATGAATCCAAAGATATTTTTAATAGTATTTAATAATTTTCCAAAATTTAGAATAATATTCTAATTTTTTATTGTGATTTAAAATCTCAACTTTTTAATAAAACTGATACCATTTTTATGGTAAAAAACCATTTTTTTCTTTATTTAGAATAAATTGAATATATCCATTGATATTAATTATTTTTTAATTTAAAACTAACATTGATAAATGCCTTAATGGTCATGTAGCATATGATAATATCTTGAAAACATAGATAATATAACCATATTATTTATTTTCAATAAGATCTTTATGTTATAATTTTAATCATTAAAAATTAATGGGATATAACGATATGAAATAATATTGAGAGTACGCTGAGATTACTTTTTTCTGATGCGAAAGAACGCTTACCTTTAATTTTTTATTTACCTGTTTACTAACAGGGTAATGATAATAACAAGCGTGCATTCTTCAGGCAAGCTTATATCATAATAATTTTTTCGGGAAATTATAATTTCAGTAATAAGAAACTGACCGGTATGTATAGCCAGATATAATATTAAGAATAGCCCTTAAAGAATAAGGTGGAAATACAGATGTGACAAGTAGGTTCATTTTAAATAAAAGATAGCTATGCTTACGCTTAGTGCGCAGATCTGCGCAAGGAGGCCACGGTTATCACCTTGCAGGAAAGGCGGGTTGAGGTGGGTATGGGTTGTCGCGCGCTGTGGAAGAATTTAAACTGTGAGTATGCTAAAGGTAAGCTGTATCCAGCCATTGTCGCGTGATGTGATAACAAAACATGTTAAATATTGTTTTATTTGAGCCGGAAATCCCCGCCAATACCGGTAATATTATCCGGCTTTGTGCCAATACAGGCTGCCAGCTTCACCTGATTAAACCCTTGGGCTTTTCCTTTGATGACAAACGGTTACGCCGTGCTGGTCTTGATTATCAGGAAACAGTTAATGTCAGACATTATGAGCATTATCAGATGTTCCTCGACATGGAGCGGCCGGCGCGGCTTTTTGCCCTGACTACGAAAGCAGTATTGCCCCACAGTGCAGTAAGCTATCATGCACATGATTATCTGTTATTTGGTCCGGAAACGCGTGGTTTGCCTGCTGTAATTCTTGATGCATTGCCGGCAGAGCACAAAGTCAGGATCCCGATGCAGGCCGGTAGCCGTAGTATGAATTTATCAAATGCGGTTTCTGTTGTGCTTTACGAGGCATGGCGGCAACAGGATTATGTGGGTGCATTGTTAAAAAAATAATGCATTCATTCTATACCCTTCGTCTTTCAAGTTGCAGCTTTGTTGGCTGCGAGCATTCACCCCAATCACATAGCTTGTCTATGCTCATGGGGATGTCTGTTCTTGCAGCCTTGCTGCAATTCGAAATACTTTGGGTATAAAATACTGCTTCAGTGCTGTTATTTTATTTAACCGCCCTGTTTTTCATCTTTTTGCGCACGACTTAATAAATTTTTTGCGGCCTCGCGAGCATTTTTATGGCGATATAATACCTGATAGATTTGTTCAGTGATGGGCATTTCGACACCGTAGCGCTGTGCCAGTGCCAGCACTTCTTTAGTATTACGATAACCTTCAACCACCTGACCAATCGCTTTTTGAGCCTCTTCGGCACTGAATCCCTGACCTAGCATGATACCAAAGCGGCGGTTTCTTGACTGATTATCCGTACAGGTCAGCACCAGATCGCCAAGACCAGCCATACCCATAAACGTTGCCGGGTAAGCGCCTAATGCTGCGCCTAAACGGCTCATTTCGGCAAGGCCTCGTGTAATCAGCGCAGTGCGTGCATTAGCACCAAAACCGATACCATCTGAGATACCTGTACCAATGGCAATGACATTTTTTACCGCACCACCAAGCTGAACACCGATAAAATCCATGTTACTGTATACGCGAAAGCTTTTACCACAATGCAGCAATTTTTTCAGATCAGCGCTGAATTGTTCATCCGTGGCAGATAATGCAATTGCCGTGGGTAATCCGGCGGCAAGCTCTCTGGCAAACGTAGGCCCAGATATCACTGCCAGTGGAATTTCTTCTCCTAAAATTTCTCTCGCTGGATCCTGTAGCAATCGCCCGGTATCCATTTCTAACCCCTTGGTTGCCCAGACAAGGCGAGCATCCCTGCGTAGATGTGGTTTCAGTTGCAAAAGAACCTCACCAAAAGCATGACTGGGAACAACAACCAGAATATTGCGACTGGCTGCCAGTGCACGTGCTAAATCCGCTTCAGGTAATAACGTATCAGGGAAAGGGACATCAGGCAGTGCAGCCTGATTACAGCGACTTTCAGTCAGGGTGTGAATATGTGCTGGATCATGGCCCCATAACACAACTGCATGTCCATTGCGTGCCATGGTGATGGCGAGCGCACTACCGTAAGAACCGGCACCAATGACGGTTATGGCGGCGTTTTTAATGTCCATCGGTATCCTGATTACGTACGCTGCCTTCAGATTGACGCTGTATATTCTCCATAAACAACGCATCAAAATTAATGGGTGCCAGATGCAATTGTGGGAAAGTGCCACGAGATACCAGACTGGTAATAGTTTCTCGTGCATAGGGAAACAGAATAGTCGGGCAGTATGCACCTAAGCAGTGTGCTAACTGGGTATTATCGATGCCGGTAATTGAAAAAATACCGGCCTGTTGTACTTCACAAAGAAATGCGTTTTCTTTTCCTGATGCCGCGGTTACGGTTATACGCAACACGACTTCATAGATACTTTCTGCCAGTTCGCTGGAAGCAGTATCAAGATCAAGTTTAATTTCTGGTTGCCAGTCATGCTGAAAAATTTGCGGCGCATTGGGGGATTCAAAAGACATATCCTTGATATAAATGCGTTGAATCTGGAAAACCATTTCTGTATTTTTTTGCGCTGACATTGCCGGGATTACCTTAGTTAAACGCGATTGTGTTATTGATGGTTAGCGTACAGCATGCAGGTACACATTAGCTATTAAACAGCAAGCAGGGTATCCAGTTCACCTGTATCATTCAGTGCATATAAATCATCACAGCCCCCGATATGCTGCCCGTTAATGAAAATTTGCGGAACGGTTGTCCGGTTGGAACGCGCGATCATCTGCTCGCGTTGCTCTACGTTATCATCAATGGGAATTTCTTTAAAACTTACTTTCTTGCTGTTAAATAATGCCTTAGCGCGGTGACAGAATGGGCAAGTTGCTTTAGTGAATATCTCAATGTCAGCCATGATTGGTTGCCTTTAAAGTGAAGTAGGCGGATTAATTTCCGCGAGATCGAGACAAGGGTAAATGCTCATTGCTCCAGCCGGTAATACCGTCCTTAAGAATAAATACCTTATTAAAACCAGCAGTGAATAAACTTTCAGCTGAGGTACGGGAACTGATGCCGTTGGTACAAACGACAATCATTGGTTTTTCCCTGTTTTTTTCCAGCTCCTTGAAATGCGCATTTTTAATCTCCGTTGCAGTCAGGTTAAGCGAGTTGGCAATATGCCCTTTGCGATAATCATCTCGGTTACGGATATCAATAACAAGTGCATTTTCTTTATTAATAAGATGGACAGCATCATTGCGTGTAATTTCTTTCACTTTGGACAGACTACTTTTAAGAGTCAGGATAATTACGGCAATCAGTAACAACAGCCATGTCATGCCAAGCACAGGATGCTGATTAATAAATTGCGTTATTTCTTGCAGCATAAGAGATAAAGGTTCCTGTAAGTTAACCGATAAAAATTCAAGGCTAAAGAGTATACCTGTGTGTTGCAGCAAATGCAGTCAAAAGCAAAGTAAAAATTGTGGTCTGCAAAGTAATTTTTAATTATTTCAACAACTCTGGCTTTCTTTTAATTAGAAATCGCATTACAGATGACTGGTCAGTTGTGACTCATCGTGAAATAATCAGTTGTTGGAAAAAAATGACATGCTGTTAACTACTTAATGAAATTGAAGGCATCAATGTTAATTAAAAATGCAGTGAATTGCAGGGATACAAAGCTGCTTCTACAGGCATTGCATCGTTTTTTGCACTGTCTGCTGCTTCATTGCAGTAGTGTGATTTTTGTTGCCATGCTGATTATCTCCACCTGTGTACAGGCAACGGATAAAAATACGCAACTGGAAAGTATTCGTCAGAGTATTGCCGAAAAAGAAGACAGCATTCAGCAGCGAAAAAAACAGCAGAATGAACTGCAGTCGCAACTTAAGCAACAGGAAAATACTATTGCATATGCCAGTCATCGTCTGTTTGAAATTAACAGTACGTTGACGCAGCTGGATAAAGATGTTGCCAGTCTTGCCCATTTAATACAACAACTGCAGGCGCGTCAGGTTGTGCAGCAGGAGGTCCTTGCAAGGCAGCTGAATGCAGCTTTCAGGCAGGGAAGGTATAATGGCTGGCAGTTAATGCTGGATGCACAGGCGAGCCAGCGTCGTGAACGTATGCTGGTCTGGCTCAGTTATCTCAATCAGACCAGATACCATGCGATAGAGAAAATAAAACAAACCCGTACTGAGCTGGCCATGCAGCAGGAGGCACAGCAGCAAAAACAGAAACAACAAAAAGTACTGCTGACTGAACAAAGGACACAAAAAGGCCAGCTGGAGAGCGCGCATACTGAACGTAGAAAAACGCTGGTTAGTCTCGAGACTGAATTAAAAAAAGATCAGCTTACACTGGCACAATTAAAAGAAAATGAAATGGGACTACGTGATAAAATTCTGCGTGCAGAGCGTGAGGCTAAAGCGCGTGCAAAAGCAGAACATGAAGCCAGAATACGTGCAGAGCGCGAGGCCCAAAGACAGGCTGAAGAGGAAGACAGTGCAGTAGCCAGATCTGATAGCCCACAGGCCCAAAAGCCTGTTGCCAATTACACCGCCGATGCAGGTGAGCGAATGACGCAATACGGCGGGCTTGGAAAACCAAACCGTCAGGCTGTCTGGCCATTACGTGGATCTGTGCTGCATCATTTTGGTGAAAAAATGCAGGGTGAGTTACGCTGGAAAGGCATGGTCATTTCTGCACCAGAGGGTGCTAAAGTAAAGGCTATTGCTGATGGCACTGTGTTACTGACGGACTGGTTACAGGGTTATGGTTTTGTGGTGGTGCTTGAACATGGTGTTAATGATATGAGCGTGTATGGATATAATCAAAATGCATTGGTTGAAGTAGGTGCCTCAGTCAAAGCGGGACAACCTATTGCGCTGGTTGGCGACAGTGGCGGGCAGGGGTATCCCGCACTCTATTTGGAAATTCGTCATCAGGGCCAGGCAGTTAACCCAGAGCCCTGGTTAGGAAAATAAGAGATATCAGTATCAGGAAAGTGTACAAGGATAAACTTGATGATTATCGTAACCGGCGGTGCTGGTTTTATTGGCAGTAATATCGTGCGTTCGTTGAATGAACATGGTTATGAAAATATTCTGATCGTGGATAACCTGACTGATGGTAAAAAATTTTTCAATATTGCTGATCTAACTATTATTGATTACCAGGATAAAAGAGAGTTCATTGCTGATTTACTTGCAGGTAAATCTCCCGGGAATATAGAGGCTGTTTTCCATCAGGGTGCCTGTTCTGATACAACGCAGTGGGACGGCAGATATATGATGGAGAACAACTATCAGTATTCTAAAAATATGCTGCATTTTTGTCTCGAGCGTAAAATTCCCTTTTTGTATGCTTCTTCTGCGGCTGTTTATGGTTATCGTGATAATCATTTTATTGAGGAGCGCCAATACGAAAAGCCAATAAATATGTATGCTTATTCTAAGTTTCTGTTTGATCAATATGTACGTACTCTCCTGCCAGCTATCGATTCACCCGTTTGTGGTTTTCGTTATTTTAATGTTTATGGTCCGCGTGAAAGTCATAAAGGCAGTATGGCGAGTGTTGCTTTTCATCTCCATAATCAGGTCAAAAGGGGCGAAGCGCCAAAGTTGTTTGCCGGTAGTGAGAATTTCAAGCGTGATTTTGTTCATGTGGATGATGTTACCGCGGTCAATTTATGGTGCTGGCAGAAGGGAATTTCAGGTATTTTTAACTGTGGCACCGGTTATGCTGAGTCATTTCAGACGGTTGCAGACACCGTGATACACTATCATAACAGTCTTCCTGTGGAATACATTCCTTTTCCCGACAAGCTGAAAGGATGCTACCAGGCATATACACAGGCAGATCTGACCAGACTACGTTCTACAGGCTATAACAGCCCCTTTAAATCTGTCGCACAGGGTGTCAGAGAGTATCTTGCATGGCTCGATAAGACGCGATAATCGGATATGAAAATACTGGTTATTGGCCCTTCGTGGGTGGGTGATATGATGATGTCACAGAGTCTCTATCACACGCTGAAAGTTGAGTATCCTGACGCTGAGATAGATGTGATGGCTCCTGCCTGGTGCTATGCGCTAGTAAACAGAATGTCAGAAGTGAATAATGCGTTACTGATGCCATTTCGCCATGGTGTCTTGGCTATTGGCGAACGTTACAGGCTGGGTATGCGCCTGCGTGAGCAACACTATTCTCGTGCTTATGTATTACCGAATTCGTTCAAATCGGCACTGGTGCCTTTCTTTGCCAGCATCCAGCAGCGCACAGGTTGGCGCGGAGAAATGCGCTATGGCCTGCTTAATGATCTGCGTATACTCGATAAAAAGGCCTTTCCGTTGATGGTACAGCGTTATGTTGCTCTGGCTTATGATGCGCAACGCGTGCTTTCAGCCGCTGACTTTCCTCATCCTTTATTCAAGCCACAGTTACAGGTGAATGCCAGTGAAGTTGCCGCCACTGCTAAGATTGTTAATCTTATGGATAATCGGCCTGTGATTGGTTTTTGCCCGGGTGCAGAATTTGGCCCGGCTAAACGCTGGCCACATTATCACTATGCCCGTCTGGCAGAACAGCTCATTGATGAAAGGGGCAGTCAGGTTGTTTTGTTCGGCTCTGCGCACGATAAAGATTTAGCAGAGTCTATCCGTGAGGCATTAGCTGAAAAAAATCGCCGTTATTGTTTAAACCTTGCCGGTCTGACTTCTCTGGAACAGGCTATCAATCTTATTGCTGCCTGCAGCGCTATCGTCACTAATGATTCCGGTTTAATGCATATTGCGGCGGCACTGGATAAACCGCTGGTTGCGCTGTATGGCCCCAGCAGCCCTGATTTTACTCCACCTTTATCAGATAAAGCCAGAGTCATCCGCCTCGTGACCGGTTATCACAGGGTGCGTCGTGGAAAAGCAGATGAAGGGTATCATCAGAGCCTCATCGATATTCAGCCTGACAGCGTTATCGCTGCGCTTGACGCACTGTCAGCAGGAAATTGCTGATGCAGGTATTAATTGTCAAGATGTCTTCGATGGGCGATGTGCTTCATACTTTACCGGCAGTGACGGATGCCATGAAGATGGTCCCGGGTATCCGTTTTACCTGGGTAGTGGAAGAAGCTTTTGTACAGATTCCTCACTGGCATCCGGCGGTCGCTAATGTCATGCCCGTGGCTGTGCGTCGCTGGCGCAAAAACTGGTGGGGGACGCGCAATGAGCGCCGTGATTTCAAGCGTCTGCTGCAGCAGCATGATTACGATTGTATCATTGATGCACAGGGACTGATAAAAAGTGCAGTTCTGGTGACCCGCTTTGCCCGGGGAAGCCGTCATGGTCAGGATTGCAGGAGCGCACGTGAACCACTGGCTAGCTGGTTTTATGATAAACGCCATCGTATTGAACGTGGGCAGCATGCCGTAGAGCGTACGCGCGAATTATTCGCGAAAAGTCTGGAATATGCGCAACCGGATACAGAAGGTGATTATGCGATTGCGCCACGCTTGCTCGAGAAATTACCTCCTGATGCGGGCAGGTATCTGGTTTTTCTACATGCCAGCGCCCGTGATGAAAAACACTGGCCAGAAGCATACTGGCGCCAGTTAATAGCTCAGGTTCAGTCGACGGGTCTGAATATTAAGTTGCCATGGGGTACGGAAAATGAATATTTGCGTGCCCTGAGGTTGTCGCGCGGTTTTTCTCATGTGGAGGTGTTGCCACGATTGAGTTTGCAGCAGGTGGCCGAAGTAATGGCAGGTGCAAAAGCAGTGGTTTCTGTGGATACCGGGCTCAGTCATCTTGCCGCGGCACTGGGGAAGCCTAACATCACGCTGTTTGGGCCTACCTGCCCAAAATTGATTGGCGGGTATGGAAAAAACCAGACGATATGTCAGCCGTTATCAGGTCATCGCATGGAAGATATTACAGCGCAACAGGTTTGGGCATTGCTGCAGAAACAGGAATGATATTCCTGTTGTTTACTGCATAAACAGCCATCCAGGTTGGCGTTCGTAAACACTGCCAGGCAAAGATAACTATCCTGCGCTTCAGTTGCTATCAATACCAATCAGCTTCTCTGCATAATCAGCCACTCGACGAGTACCACTACCGACCGGATTTATTTACCATCGAGCATAAAAAACCATGCTTTTTATAGTGGTATTAAAAATATTTTCTGTTAACTTACTAGTGAAAATTATAAAAATATCAGTTTCATCGCCACAGGAGGTAACATGATTTCCGATGTAGTCGTCGATCTGTCGCGGCTGCAATTTGCCGTGACTGCACTTTACCATTTTCTGTTTGTCCCACTGACATTAGGAATGGCATTCATACTGGCGATTATGGAGTCAGTTTATGTCATGACAGGTAAACAGGTTTACAAGGATATGGTGAAATTCTGGGGCAAGTTGTTTGGCATCAATTTTGCGTTGGGTGTCGCCACCGGTTTGACCATGGAATTTCAATTTGGCATGAACTGGTCTTATTACGTACATTACGTGGGAGATGTATTTGGCGCACCACTGGCGATTGAAGGATTAATGGCTTTCTTCCTTGAATCGACCTTTGTCGGCTTGTTCTTCTTTGGCTGGGATCGTCTGAGCAAAACCGCGCATCTGATGGCGACGTGGTTGATGGCGCTTGGTACCAACCTTTCTGCCTTGTGGATCCTGATTGCCAATGGCTGGATGCAAAATCCGATAGGAGCAGAATTCAACTACCAGACTATGCGTATGGAAATGGTGGATTTTGCCGCTGTACTGCTCAATCCGGTCGCGCAGGTCAAGTTTGTTCACACGGTGGCGGCGGGTTACGTGGCCGGAGCGATGTTTGTACTATCAATAAGTGCCTGGTACATGCTAAAAGGGCGTGATCCCGGTTTTGCCCGTCGTTCTTTCACCGTGGCCGCTGGGTTCGGTTTTGCTTCTATCCTGTCCGTGATTCTCTTGGGTGACGAAAGTGGTTATGAGGCAGGCGAAGTCCAGAAAATGAAACTGGCAGCGATTGAAGCAGAATGGCATACAGAGCCTGCCCCTGCTGGTTTCAACCTGGTTGCGTGGCCAGATCAGGACAGGGGTGAAAACAGCTTTGCTATCAAGATTCCCTATTTATTAGGGCTGATTGCTACCCGTTCAGTTACCAAAGAAGTAAAGGGAATCAACGATCTGGTTGTCGATAATACCGAGCGTATCCGCAATGGTATACAGGCTTACGCCCTGTTCACCAGGCTGCGTGCAGGTACAGCAACGGAGGAGGACAAAGCCAGTTTTGACAAGCTGAAGGTTGATTTTGGTTACGGTCTGTTGTTGAAACGCTATACACCGAATGTGGTAGATGCGACGGAAGAGCAAATCCAGCAGGCAGCGAAAGACACTGTGCCTGGTGTGGCGCCACTGTTCTGGACATTTCGTATCATGGTGGCGTGTGGGTTTGCCATGTTGCTGATTTTTGGTCTGTCTTTCCTGTTTACTGTCAAGAAAACTGCGTTTGAGAAGAAATGGCTGTTACGTCTGGCGTTCCTGGGGTTACCCTTACCGTGGATTGCTATCGAATGTGGCTGGTTTGTGGCGGAGTTTGGTCGGCAGCCGTGGGCTATTGGTGAAATATTACCGACCTTTCTGGGCACTTCCATGTTAACCGAATGGGATTTAATCGGCTCAATCGCTGGATTTGTGCTTTTCTATACCGCCTTGCTGATAGTGGAAATGTACCTGATGATTAAGTTCGCTAAACAGGGACCAAGTAGTTTACACACCGGGCGCTACCATTTTGAAAAGACCGGTAGTCGTCATGGCGGTATCGTGCTGACAGACAAACAGCATGACCAGGTATAAGGAGTGCGGATATGATTTTTGATTATGAGACGTTCAAAGTTATCTGGTGGGTACTCATTGGCGTATTGTTTATCGGTTTCGCCTTGACTGACGGTTTTGACATGGGTGTGGGAGCATTGTTGCGTTATGTCGCCAGGACAGACGAAGAGCGTCGTGTGGCGATAAACACCATTGCACCGCACTGGGAGGGCAACCAGGTCTGGCTGGTGTTAGCCGCTGGTGCTATTTTTGCCGCGTGGCCTATTACCTTTGGTGCGGCATTTTCCTCGATGTACTGGGGATTTGTGCTAATGCTATTCTCACTGTTCTTCCGCCCTGTCGGTTTTGATTACCGTTCTAAAATTGCTGATCCGCGCTGGCGCAATGCATGGGACTGGGGCTTAGTGGCTGCAGGTATTATTCCACCTTTTGTGATTGGACTGGTGTTTGGCAATTTATTTCTGGGTGTGCCGTTTGAGTTTGACGATTTTCTGCGCATCAAAAGCTATGGTAGTTTTTTCGGTCTGTTCCATCCGTTTGCAGTACTGCTCGGACTGGTGAGCCTGTTGATGTTCATGATGCATGGCTCGACTTACCTGATGATGCGTACTGATGAAATAGTCTACAAGCGGGCGCGCAGGACGGCGCAACTGACCGGGATGGGTGTGCTTATCACCTTTGGGCTGGCGGGTATCTGGCTGGGGTTCGGCATTGATGGTTACGCGATTATTCAGGAGCCTTCTCACCAGTCACCACCCAATCCGCTAGCGAAACAGGTTATACCAATAGCCGGTGCCTGGCTGACGAATTATAACGAATATCCACTGGCAATTGCTGCACCGCTGGTGGGTTTTCTGGGTGCATTCGCTGCGCTGATACTGGCGAGAAAAGATTTTCCCGTGCTGAGTTTTCTCAACAGCTCATTGAGTGTGGTAGGGGTTATCATGACAGCGGGTGTTTCCCTGTTTCCGTTTGTGATGCCATCCAGTCTCAATCCTGACCACAGTCTGACGCTCTGGGATTCTACCTCCAGTCATCTGACATTAGCTATCATGTTCTGGACAGCGATGGTATTTGTGCCGATTATCCTGTTGTACACGCTGTGGTGTTACCGCCAGCTGTGGGGTAAAATCACCGTAAAATTCATCCGCAACAACGATCACGCAGTTTATTGAGGAAGCGCACAATGTGGTATTTCGTATGGATTCTCGGTGTACTGCTGGCGTGCGCCTTTGGCATTATTAATGTCATGTGGATGGAGTTTTACGGCGGTTTGGACGACGATGACGCCACCAGACCAACGTAGATCCCACAAACCTGCACCGATAATTACCGCAGCTTTACAAAACTGGAAAACGCATGCGGGTTTCTGGTTGAGGGTGGCTGTTGCGCTCGGCTTCATTTCCGGATTACTGCTGATTGCGCAGGCCTGGTTGCTGACGGCAACTATCAATGCTGTGGTCTTTGAAAAGGCGGTTCTGGCAGAGGTGATGCCGTGGCTGTGGCTGATGCTGGTCGTATTTCTGTTGCGTGCCGCACTGGCATGGGCTTCAGAAGAAGCGGCCTTCCGGGCTGCCGTACAGGTGAAATTAGCGGTCCGTGACCAGCTTTACCGTCAGGTGCAGCGACTGGGGCCGGCCTGGCTGACGAATGAGCGTTCCGGCAGCCTGGTTAATACCATCAGCGATGGGGTGGAGGCGCTGGAAGCCTATTACGCCCGCTACATCCCAGCCATGTCACTGATGGCACTGGTTCCTCTGGCGATTCTGGTCGTTGTATCCGGCAGCGACTGGCTTTCCAGTCTGGTCATGCTGGTGACTGCACCGCTTATCCCTGTGTTCATGATCCTGATAGGTAAGGGAACGGAGAAACGCAACCAGCAGCAGTGGCAATCCCTGGCGCGCATGAGTGCTCACTTCCTCGATGTTATCCAGGGATTGACTACCCTCAAGCTATTCAACGCCAGTCGCCGGGAAGCACAGGTCGTGGCGCAAATTTCCGACCAGTACCGTGAAACCACCATGTCGGTGTTGCGGATTGCGTTTTTGTCTTCGTTTGCTCTCGAATTTCTTGCCACTGTCAGCATTGCCCTGGTTGCTGTGTTAATCGGTTTTCGTCTGTTCTGGGGCCAGATGGATTTTTTTCATGGTTTTTTCGTATTGCTGCTCACCGCTGAGTTTTATCTGCCTTTGCGTAACATGGGCACTCAATATCACGCACGGATGGAAGCGATTGGCGCGGCAGAGAGCATGGTGGAGATCCTAAAAGCGAGCCCCACTACCAATACCAGCGCTGCTCCTGCAACTGGGGAAGCACTGGTATCGGCAAGCGCGTTCCGAGTACGGCTACAGAATATCACTTTCTCCTACCCTGATGCCCGCACCGCCCTGGTTAATCTCTCACTCGACATTCGCCCGGGTGAAACCCTTGCTATTGTCGGTCCCAGTGGGGCTGGAAAAACCACCCTGATTAACCTGTTGATGGGATTCCTGCAACCGCAAAGCGGGCAGATCCTCGTTGAAGATATCCCACTGTCAACCATCGCGCCGGAGCTGTGGCGTAAACAACTCTCCTGGTTGCCGCAAAAGGCACAATTGTTCCCCGGCACAGTTGCCGATAATATTCGCCTGGGCAATCTGCAGACCAGCATGGAATTTGTGCAGGCAGCTGCCGTGCAGGCACAGGCACACGCTTTTATCACCTCCCTGCCACAAGGCTACAACACGGTTGTCGGAGAAGCAGGGCATGGTCTTTCCGGTGGTCAAAGGCAGTGTATCGCTCTGGCGCGAGCATTTCTCAAAAATGCACCGCTGGTTATCCTCGATGAAGCGACTGCTAATCTGGACAGTAACAATGAAATCCTGGTTCAGGCCGCTGTACGGCAACTGGCGCAGAGCCGCACTCTGATTATAATCGCTCATCGTTTGCGTACCGTGCGTGATGCCGACAGGATTGCCGTCATGGAGCAGGGTAAGGTGATACAAATCGGCACTCATGACGAACTGCTGGCGACATCAGCTTCTTACCGCCAGATGCTGCAGGCCTGCGTGGGTGAGGCATGAGCGACCTGCTACGTTTATTGCGCCTGTTCAAACCCTATCCTGGCTGGTTATTACTGGGAATTTTCCTTTCCTTCATTACCCTGCTGGCGAATGTGGGTCTGATGGCAGTATCTGGCTGGTTTATCACTGCGATGGCCATGGCTGGGGTGACCGGAGTAGCGGTGAATTATTTCACGCCCTCAGCGCTGATCCGACTGGCAGCCATTGTGCGTACTACAGGGCGCTATGGAGAACGCCTGGTCACACACGATGCCACCTTGCGCATTCTGGCCAAATTGCGCGTCTGGTTTTATCAGCGTATTGAGCCCCTGGCTGCAGAAATGCTGGAGCAGTATCACAGTGGCGATGTATTGAGTCGTATTCGTGCTGATATTGATACCTTAAACAATGTTTACCTGCGCCTGCTGGTTCCGCTGGGTGTGGCTTTGCTGGCAACAGTAGTACTGGTTGGTACGTTGCTATGGTTCCATCCTCTGATAGCGCTGGTGGAACTGATATTGCTGTTGCTGGCCGGCGTAGTATTGCCCTGGTGGATAAACCTGAAAGCCGCATCTGGCGGGCGTAAGATTGTAGCACTTAAGGCGCAAATACGTACCGCACTGGTCAGGGACTTGCAGGGCATGGCAGAGTTGCAAATATACGATGCGGCAGAACGCCATGGGCAGCGCCTGCAAGAGCTGTCACAAAAACTCGCTCAATACCAGCATACACTGGCCAGATTACAGGGCATCGCACAGGGAGCAGTGGGACTATGTGCCAATCTGGCGATGTGGAGCGTTCTGCTACTGACTATTCCCCAGGTATCTTCGGGTGAGCTGGCGCCACCGAAACTGGCTATGCTGGTACTGCTGGCTATGGCCAGTTTTGAGGCGATTGCGCCATTACCTCTGGCTTTCCAGAGCCTTGGTGAAATGCTGGCAGCAGCACGACGTATTTTTTCCCTGGCTGATCAGGTACCCTTAGTCACTGAGCCAGACAAACCCGTACCTGTACCACAACGACTGAATTTCAGTCTGCATGAGCTGGGTTTCCGTTACGCCGGTAATGAGCGTTTTGTCTGGCAGGGAATTTCTCTGTCATTTCCCCAGGGCCACAAACTGGCGCTGATCGGGCCAACCGGGGCAGGAAAAAGCACCCTGATCAGCCTGTTATTGCGTTTCCGGGAACCGAGTATGGGTAAGTTGTTGCTGAACGGTATACCGCTCGGCGCTTACAGCCCCGAAGCATTGCGAACAGGTATGGCGGTGGTGCCGCAGCAGACACATCTGTTTAATGCCAGCATCCGTGACAACCTGTTGATGGCTAAACCAGATGCCACGCAGGAAGAACTGGACAGCGTGTGTCGTAGTGCCTTACTGGATGATTTCATCAGCCAGCAGCCGCAAGGGTATGACACCTGGGTGGGAGAAACCGGGATACGTCTGTCAGGCGGGCAGGGTAAAAGACTGGCGATTGCGCGAGCTTTGCTAAAGCCGGCCGGGTTGCTGATTCTGGATGAACCCAGTGAAGGCCTTGATGCAACTACTGCTGAGCAGGTGATGATGAATATCCACGCCCGGGTAGCCGAGCGTGGGCAGAGTCTGTTGCTGGTTACCCATCAGCGTCATGGACTGGATGCAATGGATACTATATTACGCTTATCCTGACACAAATGTAGCATATTGAGTATGGGGTACTGTTGAAATAAAATAAAACCCTTTAGCTTCATAAAGTATTCTGTTGCAACGACTCTTGCCAGGCCATATTAGAATTTGTACTCTACTTTATTATTAACAGGCTATATTAAGCTGGTAGTTTTATAAAAATTTGCCCCAGTCATAAAATTAATTATTTTTTAAATTAAAAATTAACAGACAGATAAAATAAATATCAAATACTGCTGGCGTGTTAATTATAAATAAACCTTAACGTTTATAAAGTAAATAATAATAAATTCTATAAAAACTGTTTATTATATGAAATCATTAAAATTTTTATCATAATCAGTATTATTTATCATAAATTATCTGAAATTAATTTATTCATTTTTGTAGTTCAGAATATGAACTGAGTTAATTTTTATAAACTGCTCAGTCAGACTGCTAGTGATACTAAAATAATGATGAAAAAGGTATGCCATTTTGGCTAAACAAAGCAGTAACTTGAAGATAGAAGCTTGCTTTGAAATATAACCATTCAGTCATTTTCGACTACTCATGGCACCTGGTATCGCTGCGCGTTTTTCGACACCCTTTTCGAGGATTTTCTTCTTTTGTTATCCAATGCGCTGATTCATTAAATGCCCCTCCTTGAACTCAGGGAGGTTGAAGCAGGATATAGAAATTTTTTTAAACGGCGGATTGTTGGTATTACGTTGTGACAGGCGCTATTATATAGCGGGCGCAGTGGCCAGGCGGACTGTTATTTTAATTAACGACATTTTATGAGAATTTATTAAAGAATTTAATGAGAGTAAGTCTGATAGCTGCTATGGCAGCAAATGGTGTCATTGGTATGAGTAATACCATTCCATGGCATTTACCGGCCGATTTAGCATGGTTTAAACGCCACACATTGAATAAGCCTGTTATCATGGGACGCAGGACCTTTGAATCCATTGGTCGTCCTCTCCCTGGGCGGTTAAATATTATTTTAAGTACTCAGCCTGCAGATGATAAACGCGTTGTCTGGGCGACTTCGCTGGATGACGCACTGGCTCTGGCTGGGGAAGCCAGTGAAATCATGGTGGCAGGAGGGGGCGATATTTATCAGCAATTTCTTCCCCGCGCTGATCGCCTGTATCTGACGTATATTGATGCTGATATTGCAGGAGATACCCGCTTCCCGGATTATCAGCGGGAAGAATGGCGCCTGTCTTTCAGTGAATGTCATCATGCAGATGCAGCCAATGCGCATAACTGCTATTTTCAAATTCTTGACCGTCTGTGTTCTTCGGATACGTCTGCTAAAACGGCGTAATTGCCGGCGAAGCCTGTCTTGCCTACACCGCCACTGTCTGGTTTTACAGCAGGTATTACCTGAAAAGCGGAAGATGTTCACAGAACGCGTGGATAATACGGTGAAAAAGCAGAGATGCGTGGTAGCAGGATAACATTCAGGTACCATCGTGGTAGAGATACGCTATATCACTGTCACATAAAACGCAGGCATGACTATTACCAGCCCGCATGATGTCTTCTTCCGTAAATTCCTGACCCGTACTGAGATGGCGAGAGATTTTCTGCAGATTCATTTACCGGTGGACATCGCAGACAGGTGTAAATGGGATACGCTGGCGATTGAATCCTCCTCCTTCGTTGAGCCTGACCTGCGTCAGTACTACCCGGATATTGTCTACAGTATGCGTATTGGCAGTGATAAGACTCATGATATTACCATCGCCATATGCCGGTGAGCATCGGGCTGGTACAATGTCATGATTATGAAAAATAATTTTTAGTTATCGTGATGAAAAGAGAGAAACACACGACGTACCCATTGGACGGCGCCCCAGGTGCCCAATAGTCGTTTTGACCATGTGATTATTTTGCGGGGGTGGCGTATTCCATAGAGTGTCAACAGGCTGGTAGCTGCTAGCAGATAATGGCGTATGCTGACAATTTTTTGCCAGCCATGGTCCCAGGGGGCTGTTATTTGCAGCCAGTTACGGGCAATGCTGGCGAGCTCCAGCCTCTGTTGTTGAATTTTTTCCAGCAGCAGCGTTTTTTCTTTTTCACGCTCACGCAGATGGTGGTTCACTGGTTTTTCTCCAGTAAGATACGGTCAATAGCCAGCTGCTGACGAGTGGCATTCAGTAAAAGCGAACGGCGCACTTTTAGTAATGTCCACACAATACCCGTAAATGCCAGCAGAAAGAAGGTCACGGTAGTAATAGTTAACGCAGGCAGGCGCCATGCAGGATCGATGTAAAAGAATATCAACGCCAGCAGGCTAATTAAAGCCAGCATTATGAATATTAAGGAAGTGCCTGCGATGATGAGCAGCTGAATCAGTGTGGCCTTTTCTTCCTCAAGCTCAATAACAATGAGTCGTAAACGGGTTTCTACTATGCTGACAATAGTGGTAATGATGCGCTGAACAATATCAAAGGCCCTTTTACCCGGGCCATTAGGATGAGGTTGTTGTACCATATTAACGGCGAGATAGTAAAAAGCCGAATACCAGGCCCACAGATGTGCCTATGGCAACCCCTGTCCATGGATTATCCTGGACGTAGCTGTCAGCACAATTGATGACCTCTTTAGTTTGAGAAGTAATTTTTTCGCTGGCTTCAGACAGCTGAGTACGGGCATTTTTCAACATGCTTTCTGCTTTATTACGCAGTTTATCCAGCTCGGCTTTGGGTTTATCAGTAGAAGAATGTAACACTTCTTCCAGAATATCTGCCAGTGACTTTATTTCAGCTTGTAACTGCTCAGTAGTGGTATTTTTTTTATTTGGCATATCAGTATTCCTTACTTAAGGTTATTGAAATTAATGTTATATATTGCCAGCAGGCACAGGTTACAACAGAAAAACTATTTTTTCAGATTTTATCGATTGACCGGTATTAAATGCAACAGTGAGTTATTTATTTTATTTGCATATTATTAATAACGCTGTTTACGCCAGGCACAGCGCGTGCAATATCCAGCGCACGTTTTGCGTTTTCTTTTGATGAAACAAAACCGCTTAACTGCACACGTCCTTTGAACGTTTCTACGTTAATTTCTAAAGATTTTAGCTCTTTTTCAATCAACAGCTTTTCCTTAACTTTTGCCGTAATAACGGTATCGTCGATGTACTCTCCTGTTCCTTCTGTTTTCGCAGTGGATGCACAGGCAACCACACCCGTAAAAATAACAGATAAGGCAAGAAACATTGGTAATAATGGGTTTAATTTTCTCATTACATTTATTCCTTTTATAAATTTTGTCGCTATAAAATAGTTAATTGATAAAGGTTATCCTTCCTTATTATTTTCAGGAATTTTGAATAAACTTTATTTTGAATAATGATAATTAAAATCAGTGATAAATCCACTTAAATTTAATGTACCTTCATTGTATTCCTCCTTTACTTTCAGTTTAGACAGGTGCTTATTTATTATGTATAGATAGAATATTTTTCTTTAAAAGCGGCTAAATCACTATGCCACTTTTCATAAAACCAATGATATATGCTCAGCCATTTAGCTGAATATGCAATGCAATACAGGAAATATAGTACCTTTGTAAATTATTTTAAAATAACCACAAATTGAATGATAACTATTAACTTTTACTTTTTTGTTTCTTACTGAAACAGCAAAATATTATTTTATTTTTGTGACATATTCTTAACCTGACAATATTGTTCTATCATAAAATTTCTGCCATTTAAAGCAAATTTTTTAATTGTGTCATCATATTCTCCTGCTCAGGAAATATGTTTATTTATATAATTTGTTAGCTAACTAACATAGAATGATGATAAAACACTGTTTATTTTAAATAATTATTTAAAATAAATATCCTTAATACGTTGCTACGTGGCTATTTATTAATACTAATAGGAGATAATTTCAGCTAAATTATCTCCGAATTAGATTCGATATCTAGTTTTTCAGGAAATAACTATTGACTGATTCATATAAGTTGTGAAAGTATGGTTTTGCGTTAACACTATTGAGGAGGTAAGAATGACAATATGTTATGAGTGCTTTTCATGTAGAAGAAATACGCAAATATAAAATAAACCATAATTTATTAAATTATCCTTTTTTTAAAAAAAACCAGTAAATTCAATATGTTGCTGTTTAACTTAATAAGGAAAAAATTATGAATAAAGATATTTTAACAGGCAACTGGAAACAGCTTAAAGGCGAAATTAAAGAAACATGGGGCAAATTAACAGACGATAGTTTGACTATCATCGAAGGACGCCGTGATAAATTGTCTGGAATAATACAAGAACAATATGGAATAACCAAAGAAGAAGCTGAAAAAGAAATCGTTCAATTTAAGAAACGAAATAATTATCATTAAAAATTAGTCAGCGATGCCGTTTTCTATGCCGTTTTCTATCTTTTAAAAAATAGAAAACGGCTAGATCTATGTCAGACGAAGAAGTATCAGGCTAAAATTAGCCTGCCTCTGATAATATAATACCTTGTAATTATTCACATTGCCCGCGTCACCATGATATTTCCCTATGATCAATTTTTCCATTACCCTGTTATCTCCCTGCAATAACACCGGGACTTCTCACTGACCAGCACACGCGTTTATCTACTGAACACTGAACACTGAACAGGCTTGAGGTGAAATTAGTTGCTGGTCTTCATGCCCGCTGTTTCGGCCAGTTGCTCAGGTGGCCGGTTTATACCTTTTCATTTTCTTCTTGTGGTTTTGATAGCATCAGACAACGCTTACATAGCGGCACTTCGTCGTATTACTGTGATAAAAATATTCAATGATGCAAAGAATCCAGGGCAGAAACTGATGCCAAAGCCAGGGGTATAGTTATAACATCTTATGTCCCTGAGCAAAAAACAGCAGTACTCAGTTAATTCTTCTCCAGCCACGTTCCTGCGTTTTCATCCAGATTCAGGTTATGACGAGATAGTGTCAACTGCTGCAACTGTCAGCGCTTGCGCTGCTATGGCATGGGTGTTTACAGCAGTTTGATGAACCGCCATTGTATTCGTGGGCTTATGGCCCAACACCATACCCCGTGACGAGCGATTGCCAGACACGCTTACGTAAAGCTCTGGCATCCTGCTACACGGGTATCCATTCTCCTTTATCTCGTTTTACACAACCCTTATGGTTGGCCCGTCAGGCATCATGATACTGATATAAATCATATTTTTACCCGATTAACCAGACACCAGGAGCGTAGTTAGCTATGAAAAAAATGAACCCCATAAATTGAGCGAAATATGGCACAGCAATCAGTGGCTGATATGTTAAAAATGGGCAGTTTTTTACATTAATACCTGGAGAGATTTTTATGAAATCTACTATATATTTAGATTTGTACACATATCAAAAGATGACTGGTATTGCAGTCAGAAACGCCTCGGCGACGCTATCTGAATCTGGTATGAGTACTGAATTTTCTGATATGCGTAATACCAGCCATCTTCCTGATAGCGTTACTATGAACTCAGAGCGAATTAGCAGAATGCTGGGTAATAAAAACGAAGCGCTCTATATCAGCTTGTGGGAGAGATTTAAAGACTGGTGCAGCTCTAAAAAAAAACCTGAAGTTCTCGAGGCGACTAAATCTGAAGTTCACACGTATATTTATAACATTATTTCTCGTAAAGACAGACACCCTGATAGTAATGCTTCAAAAGCAGAACGCGCAGCAATAAATTACTATAACGCAAGGGAGCACTTTTCCCAACTCAGGGAAATTGGTCGCGAAGAAGGGGAATTTCGTCTCACGACACGTGAGACGGCTGTTCATAAGAAAGATGGTTCAATAGTACATAAGACAGAGTTCCTTTTTGATAGAAAGAAGATTCGTAGTGTAACCTATACACAGAAGGCACCAGCTATTTGTAGCATGGCATACTCTGCTACGCCCCGTAAGGGTGACAGATTTGGTCCCTCTGGTGCTCCTTTCCACATTAAGCAAATCAGTAACTGATAATTTTGTGGCTATTTCACAGGAAAGCATAATCAACTCCAGGAAACTTGTGCAAATGAACCCACAAAGACGATTGCGTATAATGCAATCGTAAAGTAGTCACTTTTTATTTAGTCACACTGCGGTATCAAAAGCATGTCACGATTTCCTGCATGCTTTTTTCTTTTTCAGCCGCAGCATTGTAACAGGGCGACGGTTAACAATGACAAAAATTAACCCCACGAATTGAGCGAAATATGTAACAAAAACCAATGCCTGATATGTTAAAAATGCGCAGCTTTTTACATTAATGCCTGGAGAGTTTTTTATGTCGTTCATACGTTTCGACCATATACCTACACGTGCCGCTCAGAGGGCATTCAAAAATGAAGTTGCGATTTCATCGGAATCCTCATCTATAGCCAGACTGGCGACTACAATAACCAATACAAACCTTTAGCCAGACGCTTTAAAGCCAGTTTGTAGTGAATATAATGACGTTCATATTAGCCGCAGCCATATTAAAAGAACCCTGAGTTCCTCATTCGGTGCTAAGTTGTGGAGCGCAATTACAAACCTGTTTAAATCTAGAGACCAGGCTGAAATCAGCAGAGCATTTGATAGCCGTGTTCGTAGCGGCGATAATATTGTCGATCCTGGCGCTTCAAAAGCAGAAGCAGATTACAACAAAAAAGTAGAACGTTTTACAGGAATGCAGTGTCACGTTAATCATGAGCATTGCCAGCGTCTTACTTCCAAAGAACAGTTTACTAAATCCGGTTCTATAATGAAGATGGCAACAGTATTTTTTATGGATAATAAAGAACTTGATCGCGTAGCGTATAAACGAACGCTAGAGCCTGTTCCCGGTTATAGCAGTTCCATCAATGATGGCGATGGTGTTTATCGAAATGTTCCCGTGTGTAATACGATATCATTAGATGATAGCGATTACGATTAAGTGATGATAACCAGGCTACCATCCTGCCTGTGCCATCACCGGTCCGTATAGGTCCTCAATAGGAGCCCGTTACATCTGTATTCCCCATTTTGCACTCATTAATGCAGAAGCTGACGATAGAAGATATGGTAGATTTGCACAGACAGGAAGCTGCTGAGGCAGGCGTGTCTGGCTATGATAACGCTGATCAGCGCGTTAACAGATGGCAGCAAGAAAGAAAATCTTAAAGCCAATCAGGACCTTCAACAGTGTTTCGTGGACGATGAGATGAATAGATCCACGCAGTAGATAAAGGTGTGATAACGCCGTCATCGTAAGGGATGGTTGCTCTTCATAAGCAATTATGCAGCATCAAAAGCATGTCAGGATTTCCTGCATGCTTTTTTCTTTTTCAGCCGCATCACTGTAACAGGGCGACGGTTAACAATGACAAAAATTAACCACCACGAATTGAGCGAAATATGTAACAGAAATCAATACCTGATATGTTAAAAATGCACAGTTTTTACATTAATTCCTGGAGAGTTTTTTATGTCTTATACATTTTGTATACCCAAACCCGCAAATGGAACTATATCCCAACTCGTAATAAGGACCTCAACCAACCCTTTAGCTAATGATACAACTAACACTACGACTGGACTGGCCGGTGCAGTTAGCAATATGACTGGTATAAACAATAATACGCTAGTTCTTAAGCTCAGCCGCAAAGACATTGCAGCATTTCTGCGTGGTGATGAAAAAACAGCATTACGTATGGGTTTTTTTGCTAAAATTGTGGATAGGATTAAGAGTATTTTTAGCAGTGGGGTAAAATATCAAGCTCAAGCCCGCAGAATACTTGTTAATGAGACGAGAGGCCCGGACGCATCGGAGCGTTTTAACAAGCTGGTGCGTTTTGCTAGTCCAGAGGCTAAACACCGTTTTAATACCGATACTATCCCTGCCAGTTCTGATATAAAAAATAATGATCGTATGAAATTATTTTTTATTGACGGTAAGGTGATACCTCATCAAGAAGTATTTGCTGATAGTGAAAGTGGCGTTACTGCATATGATAGTATTCCCACTTTGGATCACCAGGATGATAGATCGGTGAAGGCAGAAAACGTCATGCGAAGATCAGCGAGCACACAAGCTTTGTGTAATGATGAGCTGGAAAAAAAGTGGATGAAGAAAAGGGATGATGTTCAGAATCCAGAGTTGAGTGGTGCTAATAACGCTGAATCAACTATGCCAGACAATGGCGTTACTCATGAACCCGTTAAGAAAAAATCTCCTCTGAGAAAAATTAAGACTGTATTATTTTCTGACAAACAAAAGAAAATAGAGCAGCGTCGGAAAGCTTTGGAAAATTACACAGCACTCGTTGGTATGTTCACTAACTCAGCGGGAAAAAAAGCTGAATAACATCGCCGTCATCCTAAGTAATAGTTGTTGTTTATAGGCAATTGCGCAATATCAAAAGCATGTCAGGACCTCCTGCATGCTTTTTTTTCAGGCCCGGAAAGGGCGCTATTAAATGTAATCCTGGCCTGCTTAATCTCACCAGGTGACGTCAACGCGTATCACAAGTCTGCAAATATGCCGTGCCAATGTGCTCTGTAAACAGAAAAAACTACCTGTAAATTCAGGCATAAAATTAAATCGCAAAGTGTAAATCTGACCAGCAGGTGATAATTTTCCGATTTAAGATGAAAAAATTTTTTTATTTTTTTTCATCTTTTGTAATGCTTGCTTCCATATAATTGCTGGAAAAATACTGCCGGCTCACTTTTACTTCCGGACGGTAGAATCCGTTGATGAGACCATTAATACTTTTTTCATCGGTTAATCCAAGCACCTTATGCTGTGAATCAGCGGACAGGTTATCACGTATATCTTTAATTACCGATAAAACAATGCCGGTTTTCATATCACCTCCTGAAAAAACAGTATGGAGGGGATTCAACGTGCGTTTAGAAAGTTGTGTATATTCATCGTCAGTCAAACCATCAACATGCCGGTTAAGTACTGGTGTTTGAGAAAAACGCATTTCTACCAGACTCAGCCAGGCACTATCAAAGAATGTTTTATCTTCGAAATGAAAACGGAATACTGTACCGCCAAAACGACTGCTTGGCTTTTTGGGTGTGTCACCTATTTCAAGAGAAAAAAATACAAAATCATCATTACCCAGCAATTTGATATCTTCATCAGGAGAATTATTTTTATTAAAAATAATATTTCTTTCAATTAATTTTTGTCGAGAAAAAAGGATAGCTGTGCCGCTGGTACTTTTTATATTAACCGGTGTGGAATGTGTGGCATACATTTTCATTTCCATGAACAGGTTTAAAAATTTTCTTTCCTGTGGATTCAGGTGAGTAAGCTCATGATTTAAGCGTCTTAAGTTATTTTTCGATAATTCCTGTACACCATCGTGTATTTCTTGCCTGTTTTGCGTTTGCCATATTTCTCCTGCCAGCATCATACGTTCATGAGAACGCTGAAAGAGAAATGTTCTGAATGCCTTAACAATTGACTCAGCAGCAGCGTCAGGAGTTTTTATTTTCCTGCTGTTGAAATCTGTATTCAACGCATTATCTGTTAACACCAGAGTATCAGTGATTGATGATTTAATTTCATTTTCTTTTGGTATTGCTGTCATGTTGAACGGTGCAGGAACAGAGCGAAATTTAGCCTCCTGAATGGTACATTTCATAATATTTTGTGGTTTAACTTCATTTTCTTTTGGTATTGCTGTCATGTTGAACGGTGCAGGAACAGAGCGAAAT
>CAZROT010000004.1:76410-87666 GCA_964601895.1 uncultured Yersinia sp. | reverse complement strand
TTAGCCTCCTGAATGGTGGATTTTATAATATTTTGTGATTTAACTTCATTTTCTTTTGGTATTCCTGTCATGTTAAACGGTGCAGGAACAGAGCGAAATTTAGCCTCCTTAATGGTAGATTTTATAATATTTTGTGGCTTAACTTCATTATCATATATTCTGAAAGCATGAGCAGTATTATTAAATTGCGTATTATTTGGTTTACCGGGAATAATTGGTTTTGCTGGTTTCTTTACTGTACAGGGCATATCACCTGATTGGTATATATTTACTATATTATTAATGATGGAATTAATTTCATTATTAATTGCTACAGAGTTTATTGATGTTCTTGAAATAAGACCTGGAGGTTGAAGCACATATTTTGTTATGGATAACATAAAAAAATAGCATCCTTAATTAACGGTAATGATAGTTGTTTTAAGCTAATAATGGATCTGTACAGAATAAAGATCATGCTGCGGCATAGTATTATGAATATCCACTCTGTGAAGTTCGTCGGGTGAACCACAGCTGTTTAAATTTAATGCTGATCTTTTAGCGGGAAAATTCGCTTTGTATTGCCATTTGCAGCAATACTATATCATATATATGAATATATACAGAAAAATATAACAATTATATGAATAATAATTTGCTATCATATTGCAGCATTTTTTAAATGCTTACTATTTAATCAAAAATAAACATAATTTAATTATTTTTTTAAAATGACAAATATTAATATTTCATCTGTACAAAGCACCTTTGGACCCATTTATCTGCAAAAAGCCGTAGAAGAGAAAAATAGTTACAGTTTTTGCGTTAGCTTGATGGTTATTTCTCAGAATAACTCTGAGCCTGAACAGGTTTTTGTAAGCAAAGCAAAGGCATCGATAAGGGTGAATCAATCTGGCAATAATTTGGCAGAACAATTGACTGCGGTGAGTAACCGTGATCCTTCTCCTTCTCCTTCTTGTTCGCTACCTGGTGAATCTGTATTACCACCGGCAGCTCAGCCTGTTAATAACGATAATGAGCTTACTATTAATTTAGAAAAAACGGTTCCCCGCTATGAAGAATTATCGACACACCCGGGCGTAAAAAAATATGGCCAGTTATGCTGGTATTATGAAAGTAAAAAAGATGAAAAAGATGGAAATTTTGATTATTCTAAATCAGCACTGGATGTCTTTATTCATTTTTCAAAAATTGATCCAAATTACACTACCAAGCCAACATCCTCGTATGGAGATAAATTCCATATCAGCGTAAATAGTAATAACGTACCTGAGGCATTTAATTTACTGGCTGGGTTTTTGTTAAGTAAAGACTTAAATTTATTTGAATGGAAAATTACTGATATGAATGATGCTTCTCACGGCAGTAATCCGGATAAATTAAATAGAGTACGTGAAGGTGCGCAGTTTACCCTTTATTTTCATCCACTCGATAACCAACACTATACTGAAGATGAAATCAGAAAAGTCCGTTGTCTTGTTAATATTATTGAAACTACGCTGAAAAATGCAGGGATAACTCCAGGTGATATTCCTGATTCAGATATTGTCAGTTCAGAGATGGAGTATGTTTCTTATCGAAATGACGCAGTAATTCGATCAAATGATAAAATAAATCAGGAAGAAAGAAAACTGCTCTCATCTCAGGAATTTTTTAAACATTCTTTTGCTGATAGCGCAATAAAAGAAAACAATAATTCATCAAGGGATCAATATTATTATGAGGAAGGATTAAAAAGAATGCAGAGTTTATTTGTTTAGTAACTAATAATACCGCATCTGTGCTTTTATTTTTCAGCAATTATGGATATTTGTATAAACCTGAATGACCGTAAGAATATCATGTTTATCGGTGTATCGAAAAAACGCTGTCGATTAAGGCAGGGAAGCTGCGTATAGCTGGTGCAGGCAACTAATGGGACCACTGCCCTGCAGAAAGCTGTGCACAAGGCGGTAACAAGTGTGTTCAACTCTACTCCTGTTGAGTAAAGCCACTTCAACCTCAGGTATTATCCAGTCTGAAACAGTGCCCTCTTACTATTTTCTAAAGCATCTGCAATGGCAGGGGGATAAAAAGAATGGCTGAACTCCATTGCTGACATCGGTGAATACCGCATTTACTATATGGTGAAGCGGCACTGTTTAACCTGTTAGTTAACCTGGCTGCAGTCTGTGCTAAATACATATCCACGTTTTTTTGCGCAGAACCAGCCTCGGGTAGCCTGGTTTATGTTATGAATAATTTTGTCAAAGATGTCCGCTTCAGGCCACCAGACCAGGCAGGACTCATTTGGATGGTTCAGGCTTTTAGGCTGAATATTGCAGTAATTCCAGCGCTGAAAAGCGGGGAGGATGTCAAAAAGCAGGTATCCTGTTTGTATTCCTGGACAGGAAGCAGCAGGTTACATACAATTTAACCGCTTTTGTCAGGGCATAACTGTTTTTGTGAGTGATGCCTGCTTAATAAAGACAGTTAAAAATATGCAACAGTTGTATCTGGTTGTATTTCCTGTCATGGCTAAACACCTTGCTTTTATTAAAAGGACCCGAAGAATGTCATTTGAACTGTTTGAAAAATTAGAATTAAAAGTTCAGCAGGCAATTGAAACTGTCATACTGTTACAGATGGAAGTTGAAGAGCTGAAGAACAGAAATAACACGTTGTCCCGTGACATTCAGGAAGCAGAAGGGAATCGTGAATTAGTAGTGCACGAAAATGAATCTCTGAAGCAGGAGCTTGATGAGATAAAACAAAAAAATGCAGAGTTATCACGGGAGATTCAGGATGCAACGGGAAGCCGTGAGTTATTAACACATGAAAATGAAAAGTTAAAACAGTATCAGCATTCATGGCAGGAACGTATTCATATGTTGTTGAGTAAAATGGAAGAAGTATAAACGCTGCACCTGATAGTAAGTAAGTGCTTTCTTTTTAGCTGGATCCCGGGCTTATCTTAAGCCCAAAGAAGGTGCTCATGAAAAACGGTATCCGCTGCTAGCCTGTTACTGGAGACTGCGTGTCTGGTGATTAATGCCCGGTATGTTTAACCAGGCAGGCCAGTTTATTCGATATCCAGAGGGTTTTCTGCCAGAATAATGCCCGTATTATCTGCATACAGATGATCTTCTGAGAAAAAAGTCACACCGCCAAAACTGATGCGAATATCACTTTCGCCGTTCCCTTCGCGCGATGCGCCTGTGGGTATGCAGGCTATTGCTTGAATACCGATATCCAGCTCAGCAAGTATGTCTACCTGACGTACGGACCCATAAACCACCATGCCTTCCCATTCATTTTGCACGGCCAGCTTTGCGAGTTCAGCATCAATTAGCGCGTGGCGTGTTGACCCGCCGCCGTCTATCACCAGTACACGGCCATGACCGTTTTGTTCAAGCAGATCAAAAAGCAGGCCATTATCTTCAAAACATTTCACGGTGATGATTTGGCCACCAAATGACGTTCGTCCGCCAAAATTGGAAAATAGGGGATCTACAACATGCACTTCTTCATGATAACTATCATATAGCCCGGAAGTATCATATTTCATAAGATTGGTATCAGTTGTCACTGGGAGTGGGCAGTATATCTCCTTCACAAGGAGATTGGCAAAGTCATCAATTGTTAAAGGTGTCTGTGTTTTTAAGCCTCTGGTATGCACAGATTTGTCTTACGTTACATTCATCAGTTACGTACAGACAGCATTTATCCGGCATTCGTGGCAGAGGCTGTTAAACATAAATTGAATTGAGCTTAAATTGAATTACAGGATGAAGCGACGCAAATCTTCATCGGCAACCAGTTTATCCAGATGGAGACTGACATAACTACTATCGATTATCACTGACTGGCCACTTCTTTCACTGGCATCAAACGAAATACTTTCCATTAAGCGCTCAAGAACAGTATGTAAGCGGCGTGCACCAATATTTTCGGTTTGTTCATTAACCTGCCATGCAGCCTCTGCAATGCTACGTATGCCATCAGCCGTGAAATCAATCGTCATGCCTTCGGTAGCCATGAGTGCTTTATATTGCTCAGTGAGGGATGCGCTGGGTTCGGTAAGAATGCGCTCGAAATCTTCCGTGGTTAATGCTTCCAGTTCAACACGAATGGGCAATCTACCCTGTAATTCTGGGATTAAATCTGAAGGACGTGTTATCTGAAAGGCACCTGAGGCGATGAACAGGATATGATCTGTTTTCACCATGCCGTGCTTGGTGGAAACAGTGCAGCCTTCTACCAGCGGTAGCAGGTCACGCTGCACGCCTTCACGAGAAATATCATGTCCTGAAGATTCACCACGTTTACAAATTTTATCTATTTCATCAATAAAGACGATGCCATGTTGTTCAACAGCCTCGATAGCCTGTTGTTTCAATTCTTCTGGATTGACCAGTTTGGCAGCTTCTTCTTCAACGAGCAGTTTAAAAGCGTCCCTGACATTCAACTTGCGCAGTTTTTGTTTCTGGCCGGCAATATGCTGAAACATTGATTGTAACTGACTGGTCATCTCTTCCATACCCGGGGGAGCCATAATTTCCACGCCAATGGGTGTTATCGCCAGATCAATTTCTATTTCTTTGTCATCCAGCTCACCTTCGCGTAGTTTTTTGCGAAAACTCTGGCGAGCTACAGAAGGCTCAGGCGATTCTTCAGCCTGGCCCCAGTCACTTTTTGCGGGAGGGACTAATACATCCAGAATACGTTCTTCTGCGAGTTCTTCGGCACAGTAGCGCACTTTTTCTATTGATCGATGGCGTGCCATTTTTATCGCGGAATCAGTGAGATCGCGAATAATAGAATCCACTTCTTTACCCACATAACCTACTTCAGTAAATTTTGTCGCTTCAACTTTGATAAAAGGTGCATTAGCCAGTTTTGCCAGCCGCCGGGCAATTTCAGTTTTTCCTACTCCGGTTGGGCCGATCATTAAAATATTTTTAGGGGTAATTTCAAGACGCAGTGCTTCGCCAAGCTGCATACGCCGCCAGCGATTACGCAGAGCAATGGCAACCGCACGTTTTGCTTTGTCCTGGCCGATAATATAGTTGTCGAGTTCGCTGACAATCTCGCGCGGGGTCATTTCAGACATAGTGCAATCCTTACGCTTTGGAGGTGAGTTCTTCGATGGTTTGGAAGCGGTTGGTATAAATACAAATATCTCCCGCGATACTCAGGGATTTTTCAACTATCTCGCGAGCAGTCAGGTCTGAATTCTCTAACAATGCGCGTGATGCTGCCTGCGCATAGGGACCACCTGAACCTATGGCTATCAGGTCATTTTCAGGCTGTATGACATCGCCATTTCCAGTGATGATAAGAGAGGTTTCGATATCAGCAACAGCGAGTAACGCTTCAAGGCGGCGCAGCATACGGTCCGTACGCCAGTCTTTCGCCAGCTCTACCGCAGCCTTAAGTAAATGACCCTGATGTTTTTCCAGTTTACGTTCAAATAACTCAAACAGAGTAAAAGCGTCTGCTGTTCCACCCGCAAAGCCTGCAATCACCTTATCGTTATAAAGACGTCGAATTTTACGGGCATTACTTTTTATGACGTTGTTGCCGAGGGTCACCTGACCATCACCACCGATAACCACATGGGAGTTACGACGCACACTGACTATTGTTGTCACGAACAGAACCTCACAGGAAAAAACGAGCTTTGTACCGTAAAAAACGCGGTACGAGAAATGTTGTAACCCTAGATGGGGGAGAATCTGTATTTTTCAAGCCCCGCTTAAGGAAGTAATGCAGTTTGTTATCCCGAGTCCGCTGAGCTGTTGTAAAAGCCGGTCTACCAAAGCCCGGTTACTGTAAGGCCCAAGCATAACGCGATTCCAGCCATTGTGACTCGTAATATGGCTTTCAATGCCATTAAAAGCCAGTTGAGCACGGATAGTTTCGGCCTGTTCGAGGGTGCGAAAAGAGCCGCATTGCAGTACCCAGTGTTGATTTTTTTCCGGCAGGGAATCCGGTCTGGCTGGTTGAATGACAGCAGTTGTTGGTGCACTGCTTTTCCCTGATACGGGTGGCGTGATGCCTGATGCTGGAGGAAGCACTGGTTTTTTTTGATTATTAATCACCGGCGCCTCTGTAAGCGCAGAGGCATGCGGAGATGGTACTGATTCTGCGATTGCCGGTAGTTGTGTGGGTTGATTGCGCATATCAAGCTGCATTTGTTGTAACAGGCGGCGTTGTTCATCAGTAAGTTCAACAGGAGGAGTTAATTTTTTGTCCGCACGTGGCTCTACAGGCTCCTCGATACCAGACTGACGATTTTCCAGCTCTTTAATATAACGCCAGCGCTCTTCTGGCTTTGGTGGCAATCCATTGCTTGTGCCTGGTGTACTGGACGGGACGAATGATGCATCATTCCAGGGCTTTTTATGGGTGATGAACCAGAGGCTGGCAGTAAAAAAGATAGCTACAACAATTAAAAGCCCTGCGGTTGTTATTGATATGCCTGAAGGGCGCTGTTTCTTGCTATGGGTCTGTTTTCGTGCTGCTTCTTTGCGCCCGTAGTTTACATAGTCTTTTTGTGCCACTATTTTTTGAATCCTGCAGTTGTCATCTGGTGCCCCGGAGCGCAGGTACTCGCGCGAATAATTAATTCCGTCTCTACTAATTGTGAACGGGTTGATACGTTATGCCCCTGAAGTTGTTCAAGTAATAATAACATGGCTTCCTGGCCAATCTGGTATCGGGGCTGAGCAACAGTCGTCAATGGTGGTGAGCAATACTGAGCAACGCTAAGGTTGTCAAAACCAATTATCGACACATCTTTTGGTACCAAAATGCCGAGTTTGCCGGATTGTTGTATGGCACCAATAGCAATCATGTCATTGTGACAGAAAATCGCCGTTGGGGGATGCGCTAATTTCATCAGTGCAGTTAATGCCCGGGCACCTGTTTCATGGGTCGCATCGCCCTGCACGATATAATTTTTTTCTACTGTCAGGCTATTGCGGTGTAATGCCTGAATATATCCTTCCAGGCGATAATGATTAAAGCTCAGGGAGTCAGGACCCGCAATGCAGGCGATTTTTTTATGGCCTAATTTATAAAGATAGTGTACTGCCTCAAATGCAGAGGTCAGATTATCAATATGCACTGTGGGTATATCGAGTTCGGGTACAAATTCAATGGCCATCACCATAGGCGGCAGATTACGTCGTTCTTTTTTACTGGTATCAAAAGGAGGTGGCATACCCAATAACAGGATACCATCGATTTGTTTAGTAATGATTAAATTAACCAGAGTCTGCTTTAACTGATGTTGTTCAGCATAGTTGCTAATCAGTACCAGATAGCCCTGTCTGGCAGCAGTCTGTTCAATTCCATGAAGAATATCGACAAAAAAAGGATTACTGATATCAGGAACTATCACTAAGATAGTGTGCGAATCACTACGTTTAATACGATGAGAGAGTGCATGAGGAAAGTAGCCTACCGCAAGCGCAGCACGTTCCACTTTTTGCCGGGTCAGCGGGGAAACTTTTTCCGGATTCATTAACGTTCGTGATACTGTTGCGGTTGAGACGCCGGCCATTTCAGCAACATTTTTCATGGTGGCGATAGTGAATTCTTTTTTATGCTCCAACACCTTGCTCATTTTATCTCCTTTGTCTCCAGCTCCTTAGTTTAATATTTTGTATCATTTGATTGTTTTTGTTGAACTATTTTTATAGTTATGTAGCTTTTTTGTTGTCTTGTCTATAGCGAAATACGATATTTAATAGCATCCAGCGCATCGAAATGAGCGTTGAGCCATTTTAAACAGATTGTTGATACTATTTATTGTTTAATTTGTATTAAAAAATAATGGGCAGTATTTTTTAACAGCAGCGCAGATCTGACGATTACCGTTTGTTTCTGCTGCGTTTAGTGAAAGAAGACGCTCTGGATTTAAGGTTAACTATCTATTGGATCCACGTCCAGCACCCATTTTATTTTTCCTGCCTGTGGAAGCGTTGTGATTGATGACTGCAGGTTTCTGGCCAGTTTTTGTAACGTTACCCGCGCAGGATGTTGCAGTAACAGTTGCCAGCGAAAACGTCCGTTACGTTTTGGCTGTAATGCAGGTACCGGGCCCATTATCCACAATAAATCTTCTTTGTGTGTGTGTGCTTCCAGTAAATCGCGTATTTGCTGGAGAAACACACAGGCCTGATGATTATCCTTATCTTCAGCGCGGATAAGGATATGACTGGTGTAAGGGGGTAAACAGGCATTGTTTCTTTCTTCCAGTGCCTGCCGGGCGAATGCGTCATAACCCTGTTGTAGCAGAAGCTGTAGCAGAGGATGTTCCGGATGATGAGTCTGCAGGATAACTTCCCCGGGCTTCTCTGAGCGTCCGGCTCTGCCAGCGACCTGAATATAAAGTTGTGCGAAATGTTCAGCAGAGCGGAAATCAGCAGAAAATAATGCCCCATCAACATCCAGTAATGCGACCAGAGTAACATCAGGGAAGTGATGTCCCTTGGCCAGCATTTGCGTGCCAATTAAAATGCGTGTGGCACCCTGATGAACATCAGCCAGATGGCGCTCCAGCGCTCCTTTACGACGCACGGTATCTTTATCAATGCGGGTAATGGGGATAGCGGGAAACAATTGTTCCAGCTGTTGTTCCAGCTGTTCGGTGCCGACACCTACCGGCATTAACTGAGTTGCACCGCACTCTGCGCATTGATGAGGAACGGGAAGCCTGCTGGTGCAGTAGTGGCAGTGTAACTGATGCAGGCGTTGATGCAGGCTGTAGTAATGATCACAATGCTGACATTCGGCTATCCAGCCACATTCGTGACAGAGCAGTACAGGGGCATAACCCCTGCGATTAAGAAACAGCATGATTTGGTTGCCGGCTGACAGATGTTGCTGCATGCGTGTTAATAACGGCTGCGAAAGTCCTGCCTTGAGTTTTAAGCCTTTTAAATCGATAACAGAATGTTTTTCTGGTGTAGCATTGCCCGCTCGTCTGGATAGCGTGAGCTGGCGATATTTTCCTGCCTGTACATTATGTAGTGTTTCCAGTGCAGGCGTGGCTGAGCCCATAATCAGTGGGATATTTTCTTCCCGGGCGCGAAAAACGGCTAAATCCCGTGCGTGATAACGCCAGCCATCCTGCTGTTTGTATGAACTGTCGTGTTCTTCGTCAACAATAATCATACCCGGGTGAGCGAGCGGCGTGAACAATGCGCTGCGGGTGCCAATAACAATAGCCACCTCATTATTACGCGCTCTCAGCCATACGGCCAGACGTTCACGATCATTTAACCCGGAATGTAAGATATCGATAGGGGCCTTAAAATGTTCACGGAAACGTGCAATTGTCTGTGGCGTCAGACCAATCTCAGGAACAAGAACCAGAGCCTGTTTTCCCTGCATGAGAATGTCTTGCAGTACATGGAGATAGACGTGTGTTTTACCAGAGCCAGTGACGCCAGAGAGCAGCCATACTGAAAATTGCTGATTTTCTTTATTAACTGCGGCTACTGCAGCAGCCTGTTCATTATTCAGTGGTGATGGCTTATCAGGCAAAGAAAAATCCATACGCCAGTCACAGGGCAGAGCGTCGTACAAATTAATATCAGCCAGCCCTTTACGGCGTAAAGCCTGCAATGTGTTTTCACTGAAGGTCATGGTGTGAATCTGGTCACGATAAAGCGGTTGCTGTTGTAAAACAGCCAATGCCTGTTGCTGTCCGGGTGAGCGTTTCAGGTCTGCTATTGGCATGGCGCTTCCCTGTGCGGTTATCACCCATTGCCAGAGTGAGGGAGATTTTGCCGGCTTGCCCTGGCGTAACAAGGCAGGTAACGCATGAAAGAGGACTTCTCCTTTAGGGTGATGGTAGTAACCTGCTGCCCAATGCAGGCTGCTCCACAAACCAGGAGGAAACAGTGGCTGCGTGTCCAGAATTTCTATGATGGCTTTGAGTGATTTATCAGGAACTTCGCTGGTTTCACTGAGGCTGATAACGATGCCAATGGCACGACGCCTGCCAAAGGGGACACTGACCCTTGTACCTGGTTGTGGGCAGGGCAGATGATGACTTATTCGATAATCGAATGCATGTGCCACACACACTGGCAGCACAACCTTAGCAATGGGCATGAAACTATCCAGCATAAAAATTTATCATGCGTACTTTACATTGCACTGCATGGACAGTGTACAGATTCTTTTACTTTGGATGATTTCAGTGCAGACAAGCCATGCTGATTGTGTATTCTCTTTGTACAGAATTGCTCTGTTTGTTGATCTTCTATATAATCCGCCCTCCGGTAAGTTTTGTGCCAATTTTATTTGTATTCGTTAGATTGTGCGTAGCAGCCTGTCACTTGTTGTGTCAGGGTTATTAATAACAAAAGACAGGGGGCCTTTATGAAACAAGGTATTCATCCTAAATATGAACTGATGACTGCGTCCTGTTCCTGCGGTAATGTAGTCAAAGTCAACTCGACGTTAGGGCATGATCTGCATCTGGATGTTTGTGGTAACTGCCATCCTTTTTACACTGGCAAACAGCGTGATGTTGCCACAGGTGGCCGTGTTGATCGCTTCAAAAAGCGTTTCGGTATACCGGGTGTAGAGGTATAGTTTTTTTTATCATGCGAAAAGGTGCCTGCAGCACCTTTTTCTTTTTATGACGTCTTCTTAGCCATGTTGATAGCGCTGAAAGCGGCAGTTTTACTACTGATTCGTGCCAGTTAAAAACAATCGTCAATACTCCCAGAGATCAGGATCAATACCCAGTTCGCGCATTGCTTTTTTTGCCACCTGTGGGATTTCATTATTGCGTTCTTTAAGCAGATCGTCGTCGTCAGGAAGCGGTTGGCCGGTAAAAGCATGCAAAAATGCTTCGCACAACAATTCACTGTTGGTGGCCCGCCGCAGATTATTGACCTGACGGCGTGTGCGTTCGTCAGTCAGGATCTTTAATACCGTTAGCGGAATGGACACCGTAATTTTTTTAACCTGTTTGCTCTTCTTACCATGTTCAGCGTAAGGGCTGACGTATTTTCCGTTCCATTCAACCATGCAACACCTTAATTTATAAATTAAAATACAATATGCTACAGCCCAGACACGCATGTCCAGCTTTTGTTATTACCACAGGCCCATGGTGTTCCCTGCCACAGTTACCATTCGTCATTGCGCTTAAGCTTAACAAAAATGAGGATGCCAGGATAATCACCGCTAACCCGCTAACCCGCTAACCCGCTAACCCGCTAACCCGCTAACCCGCTAACCCGCTAA
>CAZROT010000004.1:0-76310 GCA_964601895.1 uncultured Yersinia sp. | reverse complement strand
CGGGTATCGAGGTTGGATTACTGTTATGGCAACCATGTTAATGGTTATTGCCTCTCTGCTCAATCTGTCTAAAGGCGCATCATTGCTGACAGTCAGGTTTTTTGTTGATAAGCCGCTATCAGGTATGGTCAGCATTCATAAGATTTGAGAAAATAGGGCGCATTTTAGTTGTATGGCGTGCTATGTAATCAGGTTACCTGATGGCGAATATGTATTTTGTAGAGCGGTATGAAGGCAACAGATAATGCCATGCTGGCGGTATATAAAAGCGCGATCATAAATCCAGGCTACAGTAAATGGGTGAAGGAATAAAATAAATACCGGGCGAATGGTTGTGTCAACGGCCATGGCTATGCAGTCGGTTGATTGTTGAGGAGCACTAACGTGCTGAAAAGAAGTTTGCCCTGCCTGCTATTGATAGTCGTGGCATTTTCAGGTTTTCCACGTCAGCTAAAACCTGCTATGACAGTGTACGCCTGTGATTCTTTTGCTAACGAATGGGGCCCTGGTCCGGCAGTAAAGCAGGCCTTTGAAGCAGAGTGTGACTGTACAGTAAAATTCATTAAATTCTCTGATGGCATTGTGTTGCTTAACCGCCTGCGTATGGAAGGCAGCAGCAGCCCGGCTGATGTCGCATTATGCCTGGATAATAATTTGATGCAGGCAGCACAGCAGACCGATTTGTTTGCCAGCAGCAATATTGATACCAGTCAGCTCCTGTTACCGATTCCCTGGATAAATAAAACATTTATTCCTTATGATTATGGTTATTTTTCCTTTATTTATAATAAAGATAAACTTAACACTCCACCTGCCAGTCTGCATGATCTGATAAATAGCACGCAGCCATGGAAAATCATTTATCAGGATCCACGTTCCAGTACACCAGGCCTTGGTTTATTACTCTGGATGAAACAGGTGTATGGCGAGCAGGCTGCTGTTGCCTGGCAGAAGCTGGCAAAAAAAACAGTGACTGTCACACAGGGCTGGAGCGAAGCGTACGGATTGTTTTTACAGGGAGAAGCCGATCTGGTGCTGAGTTATACCACTTCTCCAGCCTGGCATGTGGAGAAAGAACATAACAGTCAGTACGCTGCTGCAGAATTCAATGACGGTCACTATCTGCAGATTGAAGTAGCTGCCCGGCTAAAGAGCAGTAAATTACCCGAGCTGTCCAGCCGATTTATGCAATTTTTGCTCACCGCTGCTTTTCAACAAAATATACCGTTGGGTAACTGGATGTACCCTGTCATTAAGGTAACACTACCTGCCAGTTTCAGCCATCTGATTAAGCCGCAGAAGGTGTTGAAGTATTCAGCCGAAGAAGTTGCCCAAAACCGTAGCAAATGGATTCAGGAATGGCAAAATGCTGTCAGCCGTTAATTCCTGAGTGGTTATGGCCTGGTGTGCTGGCCTGTGGGTTATTCCTGCTGGTTTCAATGGCGCCTTTAGCTGCCCTGTTTCAGTATGCACCCGACAGTAATTGGTCTGTTATCTGGCATGACACCTATCTGTGGCATTTGCTCAGATTCACTTTCTGGCAGGCATTGCTGTCAACATTACTGTCAGTGTTACCTGCCATTTTACTGGCCCGAGCACTCTGGCGTCGCCGTTTTTACGGCCGTCAGCTACTGTTACGTCTATTTGCCATGACCATGGTTTTACCCGTACTGGTCGTCCTGTTTGGTCTGTTGCGTGTATACGGTCGAAAGGGATGGCTGGCACAGCTTTTTCACTGGCCTGGCATGGATTACACGTTTTATCCTTATGGGTTGCAAGGAATTTTGCTGGCACACGTTTTTTTTAATCTCCCTCTGGCCAGTCGGCTACTTCTGCAGGCGCTGCAAGACATTACCATCGAGCAGCGTCAACTGGCTGCGCAACTCGGTATGAATGACTGGCAACACTTTCGTTTCGTTGAATGGCCGTATGTACGCCGTCAGATCCTGCCGGCCAGTGCATTGATTTTTATGTTATGTTTTGCCAGCTTTACGACGGCGTTGGTTCTGGGAGGCGGGCCTGCCGCGACAACTATTGAGCTGGCCATCTGGCAGGCATTGAGTTATGAATACGATTTGGGTCGTGCGGCATTACTCGCCTTAATCCAGCTGGTTTGCTGCCTTGGTATGGTCTTGTTTTGTCAGTATCTGAATCAGGTTGTGCCACCGGGGGATGCCCGCCAGAGAGACTGGCTTCATCCGGCAAATACCTGCTGGCAGCGTATGTGTGATGCTTTTGTTATAAGTTTAGCGTTATTACTGCTGTTGCCACCTTTGCTGGCGGTAATTATAGCAGGCATTAATTCACAGCTGTCAGAAACGTTGCAGCAGCCGTTGTTATGGCAGGCTGTGGGAACTTCGCTGGCACTGGCACTGGCTTCAGGTCTGTTTGCTGTAGTACTGACGGTGATGCTGTTGTGGACCAGTCGTGAATTCATGTTACGCCAGTATTGCCGTTGGGGGCAGGCACTTGAAATGAGTGGCACGCTTACCCTGGCCGTGCCGGGAATTGTGCTGGCAACCGGATTTCTTCTGCTGTTGAACACCAGCTTACAGGGCTTATCTCCTTATGTGTTGATAATCCTGATTAATACCCTGATGGCGGTGCCTTATGCCCTGAAAATATTGGCTAACCCGATGCGTGATATGGCCAGTCGTTATACACCACTGTGTTTATCGCTCAATATTCGCGGCTGGCATCGCCTGCGCTGGATTGAACTGCGTGCACTACAGCGCCCTTTAACACAGGCACTGGCGTTTGGATGTGCGTTATCGATGGGAGATTTAGGTGTCATCATGCTGCTGGGTAATGAGGACTGTCTGACGCTGCCGTTGTACCTTTATCAACAGATTGCCGCTTATCGCAGCCATGAAGGTGCGGTGACGGCATTATTACTGTTTTTGCTGTGTATCTTACTGTTTACGTTGATTGAGCGTTTATCGGGCCGCCATGCTGATACTTGAAAAACTAACTGGTTTACATCCACAGGCATCAGGCGATATTAATCTGCATATATCTTCGGGAGAGCGGGTTGCTGTTCTTGGGCCGAGCGGGGCGGGTAAAAGCACATTGCTGAACCTCATTGCCGGCTTTCGCGTACCTGCGGGTGGACGAATTTTGCTAAATAATCATAACCACACTGAGACCGCTCCTTCCAGACGGCCTGTTTCAATGTTATTTCAGGAAAATAATCTTTTTCCCCATCTGACGCTGGCGCAAAACATTGGGCTGGGTTTGCATCCGGGGTTAAAACTGAGTGCCATCCAGCAACAGCAATTGCAACAGATAGTGAGTCAGGTGGGCTTGAGTGAGAGCCTGAACTGTTTACCTGCGCAGCTTTCCGGTGGGCAGCGTCAGCGTGCAGCACTTGCCCGCTGCCTGCTGCGCTGTCAGCCTATCCTGCTGCTGGATGAGCCCTTTTCAGCGCTCGATCCCGTGCTGCATGAGGAAATGCTATGTTTGCTGGAACAGATATGTCTGCAGCGTTGCCTGACAGTGCTGATGGTATCACACAGCCTGACGGATGCACTCAGGGTAGCAAAGCGTACGCTGTTAATTGTCAGCGGTGATATTGTTTATGATGGCCCGACGCAGGCGCTGGTTGATGGCACGGTACCACAAGCCGCTATATTGGGTGTAAAGCTTTTCAGTGCTGCCCCATGAGTACCTTGCACAACATCTGCCAGTAAATCGGGGTGACGGGTTGCAAGGATAACGCGACAGCGCTGCATAGTGCCCCTGCTGTCACCACAATACTTCCCCATTTCAGACGTACAGGTAACAGCCAGCGGCTGGGCACATCGGTGTCGCGCTTACCTTCCTGCCACCAGCGCCACAATAGCCAGCATGCCAGCACAGTGAGGATAGCGACCATAAATAACAACCACCTGAACTGCCAGGTGCTGGTGTGTGCAGGGATCTCGGTAACAACGCCTGCCAGAATACCTGGGAAAAACCAGACAGGCGGCCAGAGCAGACAGCCGATAATATCAGGGAGAGCAAATTTCATTAAGGGAAGGTTTAGCATGCCCGCCACCATGGGTATTAACGGGCGGGTAGGACCAATAAAACGGCCAGACAGGATGGTAACCATACTATGCTGATACAGCGCATATTCAGTTTTGCGCAATAACGGATGGTACTTTTGTAAAAATGACCAGTTATGCAGCGGTTGTTTAAAGGCGCGTCCGATAAAATAAGATATCCCGTCACCCAACATGCAGCCGAGCGTCGCTACCGCCCATGCCGGGTAAAGACCAATATGACCATTGCCGATTAAGGTTCCGAGACTGACCATAAGGACCGTACCTGGTAGCAGCAGTCCAACCAGTGCAAGCGATTCAAGAAAGGCGACTGACAGAACGATAACCAGGGTGACGGTTGTGGATGTTGTTGCAAAGTGCTGTAACCAGGTTTCCATTCAGTTAATCCGCAGGCTTGATACTAATGCCAGTGATTGTCAGTTGTTTCTATCCGTGGGGTCAAGCGCCACATGTGTGGGCATTGACTAATCAATTCATTTTATTGGCTATTATTAATGAGTATTTATCATTGACAGATCTTTTTAGTGCAATAGCTGTTTAAAACAATAGCGTCTGCTGGCTTGTTTCTTATTTTTCTCCCTTTCCTCGGTTTATGTAATAAATTAACTGTTATTTAATAACGTAATTTTCATGTATAAAAACTATGCTACTTAATTTTATTAAAATTTAATTAACTAGTATGTTTTATGATGATTATTTATATTATTAAAATTATGTAATATCAGTATGACCTGTTTTTATCAAGATATTAAATTATATATTTTGTGCGCTATAAATCAGATAACCTGATTTTAATTTATCAGATTTTTTATCTGTCATTTTCTGATTATTTATGGCAGAGCCTGGCCACATTTATTAATACTAAAAACAAACAGAAATGAAAAATAGAATTGCAATTCTATCTTTAATATTAATCAGTTGTAACATAATGTTTCGTTGCAAATCATGACTGCTTTATTTATGTTTTCTGGCTGGGTAATTCTATTCAGAATAATTCATTAATTTATGGCAGCATGCACTGATACTGTCATTTTGTTTCATGATTAATTTTTACAGCGCGTTTTTTTATTCAGGGAAAAATAATGAAATGATAATAATCAGACACGGCTACGCAGTATAAATATCTATACAAAAATACCTTTCAGTAAATGAAATGGGGTTTTATTTATCCACATAGTTTAATTAAATCATTATTATGCTACAGCATCACAAATATTTTGCACAAAATCGTAGTACTACAAATTCCCTCTCCCCGGCAGAAATTGCAAGGAAATTAATCAAACCTCATAATCGCTGGTATACCGCTCATACCGCAGGCGTGCTGACGTTTACTATAAACCCAACAACCGGGAAAAATAAGAGCCCGGACTCATTACCTGCACAGTTTTCATCACAGCAGATGGAGGAAATCCGCACGGCGCTCAGGGAACTGGAAAAAGACGTTCCGCTGAAATTTCGCGAGATTGCGCCTGGTAGTAATACGGATCTGGAGTTTAATCCTGAGTTATTTCGTAGAAGATATGGCTATGCACGAGGTCAGCTTGATGATTACGCGGGTAATCCTGACCAGGAAATGATTATTGGCCTTTCTCCGGAAAATAACAAATTTGCATTCACTGTCCGCCATGAAATAGTGCATGCGCTGGGCCTCAGGCATGCTTACTATCTACCCAATACCAGTACGCAAACCGTTATGAGCAAAAACCGTAATCAGAAAACATTTGGCCCTGCAGATATCATAGCGTTAAACATGATTTATGGCCGTGCAGGCAGCCATGCATCATTTCTGTACAAGTCAGATTATAGTGTGACCAGGCCTAAAAAGCCTGCAGGGGCCAATACCAGCTCGCTGAAAAAAACGCTCAGCTATGCTTTTATGGGGAGTTACTACCGTGACTTCAGATACAATAGAGTGCTGCGTGATACGCAAGCGACCATTGCCCGCTATGGCAACAAGCAGGGGATTTCCTTTAAGGTCGATGTGAAAAAGCCCGATATCGTTTTTGAGTATTTTAATCCGGCTGTTGAATATGCGAATACTCCGGCGCATGTCCATATGCAATACCCACTGCAGTATGTCTCTCTCCGGGGGCAAAAAATCATTCGCATCAGCCAGCTGAGTACGCCTGATGTATTAGATAAATATCTCACTGCGTCTCTGGCACAGGTGGAGCCTGAATTCTTCCCCGATACCCTGCCAGGAAAAGATAATCAGCGCGCTGTACTGTTTTCACGCAGCCGCCCGTGGTCAGAGTCTGAACTTGCCCCGATAAACAGGGATGATGATACGTTGATGGAGGAGGCGCAGTTAAACGATGAGGCTAATTACCACGTCGCTCCTGGAAAGGCTGAAGCTACCGGTGAAAACGCCATCGGCAGGCACGAATCGGCATTATCGCTATCGGGTAGTGATATGCTGCATGAGGCTACGGTCGCTTTTGCACCAGCACAGAGTATCAATGCATGGCCGTATCCGCTTAATCCATACTCTCATCAGCCCTCCATGGCTCTGCAAATATGTCATGAACACATACTGAGATAATGTAGAAAACACGGATAACAGCGGGTATCAATCTGGCGAAAGCCTTAAGTGGCCGGCTGATTCATCTTGAGTGGTATCTGGCGTTAAGCAAAATCGCTATTTATCGAGCGGCTGTTGTCCTGTCCACTGTGACGATGAGCCGGTATGGGTTGCAAAAAGCATTTTGTTGTATCTATGTTATTTTATGAAATTTATTGTTATTTATTATTGTGATTTGTGACTAATTTTTTATAAAAAATCATCTATATACTCGTCATCTCTATCAGTGAGGCTTCCCTGTTTTGCCAGGCCAGAGCAGGGGGGACTAAGCATCGTACTAAAAATCAGCACACCATTATCCATACCCTATAAATGGTTACTCTGCTGATGTCAGCATCCGGCTTTCAGGTTTCATCTTAAAAAAGGAACTATCCTATGTCTGCCAGATTTTCTTCAGGCATGCGGCTACGCCGTACTGCTATTAGCTGTACAGCCAGCGATATATTTACCCATAAATCACAAAAATTTTGCCCAATTACATCAGCGAAAGTAAAAGTATATGGATGCGCAATTGACATTCATCAGCGTGGCAAAAAAATATCACTCGCCAGGCTGTTTTTCATGAGTCTGCTGTTGTTGCCGGCCACAGTGGTGGCTTCTGAAGTGCCTCCTATCGTGGCTGCAGAGGGAGGGCCTGTTGTTTTGCCAGGCGAACAGGGCGCGCCAGATAAGATTAACATCAATGCGCCTGATCCCTACGGGCTGTCATACAACCCGTTTGTGGAGTTCCATGTGGGTGAGCAGGGCGTTGAATTCAATAATACCACGGCAGAAGCCAGCATTATTTTTAACGATGTTAAAGGTAACACCAGTAGCGAGCTTAATGGTGATCTTATCGTTAAGGGAAGACCGGCGGATGTGGTGATATCGAACCCTAATGGCATTAACTGTAATGGTTGTGGTTTTGTCAACAGCAGCCGGGGCGTATTGACCACGGGGAAATCTGTATTTGAAAATGGCAGGCTGACAGGCCTTGAGGTGAGCAGGGGACAAATTAATGTTGAAAAAGATGGGCTTATCATATACGACCCCCCTGAAATAAGTCAGGGAAAAATTGATCTGATTGCAGCGGGTGTGACGCTCAACGGATTCATGCATGGTGGCGTAATGCGCCGTCGGGCACAGTATCAGTTGCCGGAAGAAGACAGGCCGGGAAATGCATTCCTTGAAAAAGTGCAGGTCATTGCTGGCAATTACCGGGTGAATCTGCAGCAGGGAAAAGGCAGCAAGCGTATCAGTGGTTATGAAGTAGAACGTTATGGCGAAACTACCCCCAGAGAAAATGGACGCATTGATGTGCAGGATGTCGGTGGCATGCTTGCCAGACAGATATATCTGCACGGCAATGACGCGGGTATCGGTGTTAACAGTAACGGTGCAATATGGGGTGTAGAAAAATTTGTCATTAATACCAAAGGTGAACTCACGCTGGGTTCGCGCATAATAGCAACAGAATTGATTGACATCAGTAATGCTGACCGCGTTGTCAATCTTAACGGGCTCGAGGCAGATAAGCTGGTTTTTAAAAATATTGGTCATTTTCGTAATGGCGATGACTTGACGGCATTAAAAAATCCGCGGCAGCTCTCTTTGCCAGCATCCATGGGTTTGCAGGAAATCAAGGGGAAGGACATTCATATCAATGCCAGAGAGTTTCATAACTATGCCAGAATAAGCGCTGATAACCGCCTTGAACTCACTGCAAACAAGGCCCATAACTCGGGTGAGTTGACAGCCGCTGGTCTGACTATTAACGCTGATAACCTGACCCATCAAACACATATTTATCAGGAAGATAAGCGCCCGGTAGCCGAAACGGTATACCAGTCGGAGTGCTATGATGATTCCTGCTGGCAATATCCGGTCACTGTTGAAGTTCCCCGGGAAAAATATCGCGATATTCCGGGTAAGATGGCGCGGATAGTGGGGAAGGACGCACTTAATATTGATGTTAAAAATGATCTGACGATAACAGGGGCAACCCTGGAATCTCCTGGCGGATCGGTACAGGTGAATGCAGGTAGTGTAAAAATCATGCCAGCCCTGCTCGAGGAAAAGACCACTGCTTCACAGAAACATACTGATCGCTGGCTTTTCATTCCGGTAAAAAGCTCAGAAACGAAGACAACCACGGTGAAGCAGGAAGTACTCAAGGCGAATCTACAGGCTGATAAAGCGCTGGTAGTGAATAGTCAGGGATCAATGGTGATAAAGGGTGCATCGCTTTCGGGTAACAGTGTGGATATCACCAGTAAAGAAGGCAGTCTCGATATACGCTCCTTATATCTGACCAGATTATCTACAGAAGAAAGCAGCAAAGCAGGTTTTCTTGGCCTGAACAGAACAGAGGTGACGACTGATATTGTTGAGCAGATGCCTGTCGATACGGCAATATCACCCAGTCAGAAATTGTCACTGACGGCTAAAAACAACATCCATCTTGACAATGCTAATGATCTTTTTCTGCTAACAAATAATGGTGCTAATGGATTAAACGTTGTTATTAGTGCAGATAAAGTAATTAAGGCCAGTCAACCTTACCTGTTGACGAAAAATACCAGAGAAAAATAACCGACTGTCAGATACAGGATAGGCGTTTTTTATTGTGTAACTGCGGTTACTGATAATGCCATGTATCTGGCAGCAGGTAAAAATGTGCCGGGCTTCATTGCTGTTTCTGATACTGAGCCCGGAGCTTCTTTTCCGGACTGCGTGGCACCACGGAATAGACATATTGTAACAGCCACGGCGCCACGAAATAGCGGCAATGAGCAGGCCTGACTGCCAGCGTTAGCGATAATGGGCTCCCAATGAGTCGTACGCAGCGCGTTGTTAATGGCTCTCACGTTATCAGCACAAGCAGCTGGCTCCATCGATGACATGGCTTCCCCCATCAGAGAGATAAGCTTTTGCCCATTAAGACGAAAATTATTTACCTCGATATGTTCAATAACCGGGTGCACTGCATAATCATCTGCTACATAAAACGCTGCTGCAAAATAAGATTCCAGCGTTAACCTGCCACCGGAGGAATACCCCTCTAACGCGGAATACTCAGCGGAATATTCATCTGCTAATTCGATAATCAGATTATTTCCCTGACGGGAAAACTTCAGCCACCCATGAGAGTGTTGTCTGCAGTTAATTTTTCGTTACTCATAATAAGCCAATCCTTATGCTAATTGATTAATAAGATTAATGAATTCACTAATAAAGAGACATTCAAAAGCAAGTTTACTGGTAAAAGTTATTTCAAAAATTATTTAAATGAATCAGAATTTTTTTAATGTTGCGGCAGGGCCAGGGCAAGCCATGTGGCGATGTTTTAAACGTAAAATTTCAGTTAAGACTCCATAGCCATCAGGAGCGTGATGCGGTACTTCGTCAGGCCATGGCGTTTGGTTATACAAAACCTGCATGCTCTCCTTTCCTTACTACTGGCAGGGAAAATGTCAAAGGTGACTCAGTGCCTTTATTCGATTAACATCATGCCCTGCCTGATGCTGACAGGCTGTGATATCGCGTGATTGTCAGCCGGTTGATAAAACAAAAAAGGCGTTTCCCCATATTCCATTATCTGATTTTGTGGCCATGACAGTCTGTTCTGGCCCAATAAAAAATTGAGTTTATTTATGTTGTTTACATCGGGTCAGCGTTGGGTAAGTGATACAGAAAGCGAGCTTGGATTAGGCATTGTCACGGGTCTGGACAGGCGTAGAGTAACCATAGTGTTTCCTGCTACGGGTGATGAGCGTTGTTATGCGATGAATGATGCCCCGGTCAGCCGTGTCATTTTTAAGCCCGGCGATGTGATAACCAGCCATGAAGGCTGGAAATTAACCGTTGTCACCATCCTGCAGGACAATGGTATTTATATTTACAAGGGCATTCGTACTGACACCGCAGAAGCGGACATCAGCCTGTCAGAGGCACTGCTGGACGGCAGATTGACTTTTAGCAGGCCCCAGGATCGTCTTTTTGCCGGTCAGATTGATAGTAAAGAGAGCTTTGCATGGCGGCTGCGTGCACGCAGGTATCAGAGTGAGCAGTTGCGTCTTCAGTTTAGTGGATTACGGGGTATGCGTGCCAGTCTGATTCCACACCAGCTATTTATTGCTTATGAAGTAGGGCAGCGTTACGCACCCCGCGTACTGCTTGCCGATGAAGTAGGTTTAGGTAAAACCATTGAAGCCGGGATGGTTGTTCATCAACAATTACTGGCAGGGCGCGCTGAGAGAGTACTGATTGTTGTTCCTGAAAGCCTGCAGCATCAGTGGCTTGTGGAAATGTTACGTCGTTTTAATTTGCTCTTTTCACTGTTTGATGACAGCCGTTACGTTGAAGCGCTGCAGGATAGCACCAATCCCTTTGTCACTGAACAATGGGTCATTTGTTCTCTTGAATTTGTCTGTCAGGATCCGCGCAGACTGACACAGCTTGCTGAGGCACAATGGGATTTACTGGTGGTTGATGAGGCGCATCATCTGAGCTGGAGTCAGGGTGCGCCAGGGCATGAATATCAGGCGATTGAAGCGCTTGCCCGACAAATCCCGGGTGTCCTGCTGTTAACGGCTACACCCGAGCAGTGTGGGCTGCAGAGCCATTTTTCTCGCCTGCGTCTGCTTGACCCCGGTCGGTTTCATCACTACGAAGTATTTGTAGCCGAACAGCAAAAATATCATGCGGTCGCTGATGCTGTGACGGTATTGCTGGGCGAGCAGTGTCTGTCTACAGAGCAATGCTATCAATTAAGGCAGCTTCTCGATGCACCGGACGCAGAGCCATTGCTGCAGGCGGTTAACGATATCAATCAGACAACAACAGACAGCCGTCAAAAGCTAATCCATATGCTGCTGGATCGTCATGGTACCAGTCGGGTTCTGTTTCGTAATACCCGTCATGGAGTTAAGGGATTTCCCTGTCGCAGATTGCACCCGATTAAGCTTCCCTTACCCATACAATATCAGGTGGCCGCCCTACCTGTTGTTGATGCGTTAGCTGACCAGAACACATTGAAAATTCAGGTTGGATATGGATTATGTCCGGAACGAGGATATAAGCAGCCTGACGGCCAGAATACGGCCTGGTGGCATTTTGATCCTCGTGTTACCTGGCTGCTTGGCTGGTTGATGGAAAATGCGGATGAGAAAGTCCTGGTTATCTGTGCACATGCCACGACAGCTCTGCAGCTGGCACAAGTATTACGTGAACGTGAAGCCATTCGTGTCGCCGTATTTCACGAGGGGTTATCGCTGATGGAACGTGATCGTGCTGCTGCCTGGTTTGCCACGCAGGAAATGGGTGCACAGGTGCTGCTCTGTTCTGAAACAGGCTCGGAAGGGCGTAATTTTCAATTCAGTTGTCAGCTTATTATGTTTGATCTGCCCGAGAACCCCGATTTGCTGGAACAGCGTATCGGTCGACTCGATCGTATCGGGCAGAAGCACGATATTCACATTTGGGTACCTTACCTTGCAGAAACGGCACAGGAAGTATTGTTACGCTGGTATCACGAAGGACTGAATGCGTTTGAGAAGACCTGTCCGGCAGGCAGAACGCTTTATGAAGCCAATCAGCCGGCTTTGATGCGCTACCTTAGCGGGGGTAGTAATCACCATGACCTGGATAACTTTATTCGTGACAGCCGCCAGCAATATGAATATCTGAAATTACAGCTGGAACAGGGGCGTGATCGCCTGCTTGAAATACATTCCAGTGGTGGTGAACAGGGACAACAGCTTGCACAGGCTATTGCTGAACAGGATAACTGTCCTGCCCTTACTGATTTTGCCCTGAATTTATTTGATATAATTGGAATTAATCAGGAAGATCTCAGTGATCACCTGTTGCTGTTAACGCCATCTGATCACATGTCAGTCCCTGATTTTCCCGGATTACCCCAGGATGGTTGTATCATTACCTTTGACAGGAATTGTGCGCTGTCACGGGAAGATGTGCAGTTTATGAGTTGGGAACATCCCATTATGCGTAATGGGATGGATCTTATTCTGTCTGGCGGTACGGGTAATTGTGCAGCTGCGCTATTGAAAAACAAGGCACTGGCCCCAGGGACACTGCTGGTGGAGCTTGTCTATGTCGTTGAGGCGCAGTCTCCGAGGCATCTGCAATTAACGCGTTTTTTGCCACCCATGCCGGTACGTATGCTCATGGACGAGCGTGGTCATGATTGGGCAGAGCAGGTAGCATTCGATAGTTTTAACTCTCAGTTACAGCCGATAAATGCTGCTATGTCCAGCAGGCTGGTGAGCGCAGTTCGACACAAAGTACAGGAAGTGTTAGTACAGGCTGAAGTGCTGGTCGAGCAACGTGCGCAACAGCTTATTGAAACTGCACGCGATGACGCTAATGAGAAATTAAGCGCTGAGCTGGCACGCCTCCTGGCATTGAAGCGGGTAAATTCGGGTATTCGTGACGATGAAATCCAGACACTGCAACATAACCACAGACAGATACTGATTCATCTACAGCAGGCAGGCTGGCGCCTCGATGCCATTCGCCTGGTGGTGGTAGCGCATTAATTATCCTGAATGCTACTTAAAGCCTTTTTCTCGCTTGATGAGGTCATAGGCCGCCTGGATTTGCTGCGTTTTCTGCTTTGCCTTTTCCATATCTTCAGGCGATATGTTTTTTGCTGTTAGTTTATCGGGATGATGCTCACTCATCAGTTTACGCCAGGCACGCTTTATCGTGATACTGTCAGCATTCTGATTTACTCCCAGTACCTTCCAGGCATCTGCCAGCGCAGCTTCCCGGGCGGCATGCTGATGGCGCTGGCTGGAATACTGATTTTTACCCGTGTGGCTGCCCGTCTGTTGCTGTTCCATCATACGAATGTAGCGTTCGAGCTGCAGCGGAGGAACGTTCAGCTCCCGGGCAATCACCTGTAATATATGCCACGCATTGGCATGGAGCAGGCCATCAGAAAATGCCATATGACATTGAATTTCCATGAATGTTCTCGTCAGAGAGGCGCGGGAGTCGCACAGGGCATGTAATTCCCGGAGTCTGTCCTGCCATGGAAAGGTGTTTCTTTTGCCTTCTCTGAAGGCCTGTTGTGCGGCAAGCCGCTCTTTGCCGTGTAATTGCAGTCTGTCCATCCATTGGCTGGCCCGTGCGATATCCATTTCTGTCACACGCCCTTTGGATTTCGTTACCTGTCCCATAATCTGAAAAGTGGTACGAAGAAAAAGCTCACGCTGTACCTGCTGGTTAATAATAATACGCTGGTGCCTTGTATTACGAGTGTCCCAGACATGACCTATCATTAGCCCTAGCAATGCGCCCCAAAAGCCTGCACCAGAAAATAAACCTGATATCAACCCGAATAATTTTCCCCAGTACTGCATATACCTCCTTAATTTCGGTATGCTGTCGATGAGAATTTGCATTATCATACTTGGCATTTAATTGAGTGCCTATAATCAAGGCCTGGCTCTGGTATCGATAATGGTAAAATCCTGGGTATGTCGTTTAAATGCCTACAGAATTGCTGTCTGTTTTAGCATACGTTTCGGATGATGGGACACCAATGCACGTATGAAAAGCATTTTTTTTTCAACCCGGCAGATTGTATTGATTTGCGCAGTGTTTTACAGCCAGTCATCGCTGGCGAGTCTTGCTGAACAATGCAGGGTTGGTATCCCCACATGGGACAGGCCATTGGTCAGCGGCCTGCCAGAACAACTTCCGGTGTTGATTCATTCTGATAACGCCAAAACTCAGTATCCCGACAGTGTATTATTTGATGGCAATGTTGTTGTACAGCAGGGTAACAGTTTACTGCGTGCAAAACAGGTAACACTGAATCAGGAACAAAAATTGAATCAGGCGATACCCGTACGTACGGCAACGGCTAGCGGTGATGTGAAGTACAGTGATCCCGAAGTCAGTTTGCAGGCAATAACAGCCTGGTCCAATCTCAATAATAAAGATATGGATATGTTTTTGGGTAAGTATCAGTTGACAGGCCGCCAGGGGCGTGGCGATGCAGATAAAATGAAGCTGCGTAGTGCACATCGCTATACCATTATGGAAAATGGTACCTTTACATCCTGCTTATCCGGCGATAACACATGGAGCCTGCGCGGCTCTGAAGTTATCTATGATAGAGAAGAACAGATAGCCGAGATATGGAATGCCCGCTTCAGAGTAGGTAAGGTTCCGGTACTCTACAGCCCTTACTGGCGATTTCCGCTAGGTGACCGACGTCGTTCTGGTTTGCTGTTGCCGCGTTACCATTATAGTGGTGCTAATGGTTTCGAATTCGTGCAGCCATGGTACTGGAATATTGCACCGAATTATGATGCAACTGTGACACCACATTGGATAACCAAGCGTGGTCTGCAATTAGAAAATGAGTTTCGTTATCTGACATTTTTGGGCGTGGGGACCCTGGCATTTGACTGGCTGAACGATGACAGAGAATATGCAAAAACGTATCCTGAGGATAGTCGTCGCTGGCTCATGCACTGGAATCACACAGGTGTGCTGGAAAAAATGTGGCGCTTCAACGTTGATTATACCAGAGTCAGTGACGCCAGCTATTTTACTGAACTAACGTCATCTTATGGCAAAACGACGGATGGTTATGCCACGCAAAAATTTAGTCTGGGTTATGCTGAACAGAACTGGAATGCTACCCTGGCCTCAACACAATTTCAGATTCTGACCGGGAATCAATATAGCCCGAGTATTTATCGAGCGCAGCCTGAATTCGCGGTGAATTATTACGCAAATGATCTGGGTCCGTTTGATGGGCATATTTATGGCCAGGTAGTAAATTTTTCCAATATTAATCAAAATTATCCCGATGCCAGTCGCTGGCATATTCAGCCTGGAATCAATCTGCCATTGGCCAATGACTGGGCAAGCCTTAATACCAGCGTGCAGTTGCTGGCGACACATTATGAACAGCATATTCCTGTTACTATCGATAATGATGTCAGACTGGATAATGCGGTGAATCGTGTCATGCCGAAATTTAAAACGGATGGTAAGCTGGTATTTGAGCGTAAGACGAATGGAACGGAAAATTATACGCAAACGCTGGAGCCGCGTGTCCAATACCTGTATATTCCGCATCGTAATCAGGATAATATTTATATTTATGATTCGACATTACTGCAGGCTGACTATTTTGGCCTGTTTCGTGACAGTTCCTATAGTGGCCTTGATCGTATTTCCTCTGCCAATCAGATAACAACAGGTCTGACATCGCGTTTTTACGATGAAAGCTTCGTCGAGCGATTTAATCTATCTGTAGGGCAAATTTATTATTTTAAGCCAGCGCATACCGGCCATAAAAATGTGCTTGATATGAGTAACAGTAGAGGAAGCCTGGTATGGGCAGGTGACAGTTACTGGAAGATGAATGAATATTGGGGATTACGGGGAGGCGTACAGTACGATACCCGACTCAATAGCCTGATACTGGGTAATGGTATGATTGAATATCGACGGGATACGGATAGCATGCTGCAATTGAACTATCGCTATGCTAATCCTGAATACGTTCATGCGCTCAACAAAAACTATGCTGCCATGGCACAGTCCCCCGATTACCAGACAGGTATTTCACAGGCAGGTATTACAGGAAGCTGGCCGATTGCGGGTAGTTGGGCGGTAGTGGGTGCTTATTATTACGATACTAAAATACGGCAACCCGCCAGCCAGTTGACGGGATTGCAATACAATACCTGCTGTTGGGCCGCACGCATCGGTGTTGAACGAAAAATAATCGGCTGGAACACAAATCATCAACGCAGTCAGTATGATAATAAAATTTTATTCAACATTGAATTACGCGGTTTAAGTAGTAATCACAGTCTGGGTATCAGTGAAATGCTGAATTCAGGAATATTACCTTACCAGGATCCATTTTAATCACTTAACATATTGAATTTATATCTATAAATGTACATAAATAAATCAGGAAGAGTATGAAGAACTGGGGAATGCTTATTTTAGGTCTGTTACTGAATACGACTACCGTGTTCGCAGCGCTCCAGGAAGTGGATAAGATTGTCGCTGTGGTAAATAATGCCGTCATATTGAACACTGATGTGGATGCATTGTCGCTGTCTGTCAGGCGTAATGCACAGCGAGCAGGGCATCAGCTTCCTGATGAAACGACTCTGCGTCATCAAATTCTTGAACGTTTAATTATGGACAGTATCCTGTTTCAGATGGCGCAAAAAACAGGAATAAAGATAACACCAGCCATGGTTGATAATGCCATTATGGATATAGCAGCCCAGAATAAGCTTTCTGTTGCGCAATTGCGTAGTTATCTGGCCACTGATGGTGTCAGCTATGATAATTATCGTGAACAGATCCGTCGGGATATGCTGATTGCAGAAGTACGTAATTATGAAGTGCGTCAGCGGATTATCATCCTGCCTCAGGAAGTGGATGCGTTATCAAAACAGCTTGCTGAGCAGGGCAATCCGGAGGCTGAACTGGATTTGCGTCATATTTTACTTGCTCTGCCAGAAAATCCTTCCGTACAACAGATAGCGGATACGGAAAATTTAGCGAATAAGCTTATTACTCAAATTAAGCAGGGTGCAGATTTTGGTCAGCTGGCGATGACCTATTCAGCCGATTCACAGGCGTTGCAGGGCGGTAATATGGGATGGACGCCATTGCAGGAATTACCTTCCCTGTTTGCTGAAAAACTCAAATCTGCTCATAAAGGTGATGTTGCAGGTCCTGTGCGTTCTGGGGCGGGATTTCATATTTTTGTTGTTAATGCCGTGCGTGGTGCTGATAAAGCAGTATCCGCTACTGAGGTTCATGCACGTCATATTCTGCTTAAGCCTTCAGTGGTGATGACCGATGAACAGGCGCGTGAAAAATTACACAGTATTGCGCAAAAAATTCAACGTGGTGAGGGTAATTTTGCCTCTTTTGCCCGACAGGTTTCACAGGATCCAGGTTCGGCGGAACAGGGTGGTGATTTAGGCTGGTCTTCACCCGCCCGTTACGATGCGGCATTTCGGGATGCGTTGTTGAAACTGAAAAAAGGTGAAATCAGTGCTCCCGTTCGATCGGCATTTGGCTGGCATTTAATACAATTAATTGATAGCCGTCAGGTAGACGAGACAGATGCAGTACGAAAAAATCAGGTGTATCAGATGTTGTTTAGTCGTAAGTTCGCACAGGAAGCACAAAGCTGGATGCAGGAACAGCGTGCTGCTGCCTTTGTAAAAATTCTTGATAGTGACTATGAACGCGAATAAACGCATTCTGATTACCCCCGGAGAGCCGGCCGGTATCGGACCTGATATCGTTATAGCGGCTGCCCAACGACCCTGGCCTGTTGAGCTGGTGGTTTGTGCTGATCCTGCGTTACTGCAGGCCCGTGCCAGGTTGCTAAAATTACCGTTGCAGTTACGCTATTATCAACCAGACTGTTGTGCAGAGCCACAGCAGCCGGGAAGCCTGACTCTGCTACCCGTGATGACTTCGGTCGTTCCTGTGGCAGGAACACTGAATGTCGGCAATAGCGCTTATGTTCTTGAGACGCTGAGCAGAGCCTGTGATGGGTGCCTGAGTAAAGAATTTTCTGCACTGGTCACGGGCCCGGTACATAAAGGTATTATTAATGATGCGGGTATCCCTTTTAGTGGACATACCGAATTTTTTGCCGAGCGCAGTCACTGCCCGGTGGTCATGATGTTGATGACAGAAAAATTGCGCGTCGCACTTGCAACCACACATTTACCGTTACGGGCGGTAGCGGATGCTATCAGTCAGCGTCATCTGCGGGAAGTTATCACTATTATTGATAAGGCGCTTAAAGCTCAGCATGGTGTTAGCAATCCACGGATATTTGTCTGTGGACTGAATCCGCATGCCGGAGAAGGTGGCCATTTGGGGCATGAAGAAACAGAGATAATCATGCCTGTGCTGCAAGCACTGCGTGCACAGGGAATGAACCTGACAGGGCCATTGCCAGCAGATACGCTGTTTCAGGCTAAGTATTTACAACATGCGGATGTAGTAGTAGCCATGTACCACGATCAGGGGCTACCGGTACTGAAATACCAGGGGTTTGGACAGGCAGTCAATGTGACTCTTGGATTACCTTTCATACGTACATCAGTGGATCATGGTACGGCGTTAGAACTGGCCGCAACCGGGAAGGCTGATGCAGGTAGCTTCATGACTGCGCTGAAGCTGGCCATTAAAATGACAGCAGGTTCTCATGAATAACAGAGTCTGTCAGGGGCATGTCGCACGCAAACGTTTCGGGCAGAATTTTTTAACTAATCCGCTTATTATCGACAGTATTATTGCGGCTATTCATCCCCAGAAGGGAGAGGCGATGGTTGAAATCGGGCCTGGTTTGGGTGCGCTTACCCTCCCCGCTACCGCCTGTCTGGATAGTATGATGGTGATTGAGCTGGATCGTGATTTGGCAAAGTATCTGGCCAGTCATCCGCAGATTGGAAAAAAAATCATTTTATATCAGCAGGATGCTATGACGGTGGATTTTGCCACATTAGCAATGCAGGCCGGGCAATCACTGAGAATATTTGGTAATTTACCTTACAATATCTCCACGCCGCTCATGTTTCACCTTTTTAACTACTGTCATGTGATTCGTAACATGTACTTTATGTTGCAAAAAGAAGTTGTGGATCGGCTGGTCGCTCGTCCGGACACTAAGGCTTATGGCCGTTTAACGGTGATGGCACAATATTATTGTCATATTATTTCTGTACTGGATGTGCCACCCATGGCTTTTACTCCGGTACCGAAAGTGGATTCTGCTGTTGTCTGTCTGATTCCTCATGCCCAAATACCCAATCCTGTTGAAAACGTGTCTTTACTGAATACTATTGTTACTCAGGCGTTTAGCCAGCGCAGAAAAACAATCCGCAACAGCCTGAGTCATTTTTTCAGCCCGCAACAACTTATTGAGTTGGATGTTGATCCCAGTCTGCGGGCAGAAAACATTGCTGTGTCACAATATTGTACGCTTGCTAACTGGCTTACGGCACAGTCCGCACTGTCAGAGTAGAATAACAGGAGAACACAATGACAGATTCGCCGCGTGTGAATGTAAAGGTACAAAGTATTTATCTGGAAAGCCAGTCAACGCCAGACGAAGCGCGTTTTATTTTTGCCTATACTGTCACTATTCGCAACCTGGGGCAGGCTAATGTTCAGTTAATGGGGCGTTACTGGCTGATTACCAACAGCAACGGTCGCCAGATTGAAGTTCACGGAGAAGGCGTGTTGGGAGAGCAGCCGGTTATTTTTTCGGGTAATGAATTTCAGTATACCAGTGGCGCGATACTGGAAACGCCGATTGGTACAATGGAAGGATATTATAAAATGATTGATAGTCGCGGACAGCCATTTCACACTGATATTCCTGTTTTTCGTTTATCCATACCCTCATTGATTCATTAACCATGTCTACTTACCTCATCGGTGATATCCATGGTTGTTTTAATGAACTTCTTGCTGTCCTGACACAGGTAAATTTCAACCCGCGCCGCGATGTTCTCTGGCTGACGGGTGATCTGGTCGCAAGAGGGCCAGATTCACTGGAAGTATTGCGTTATGTGCGCTCTCTTGGCTCTGCTGTGCGTATGGTACTCGGTAATCATGATCTGCATCTTCTGGCCGTTCATGCCGGTATCAGTGTGCAACGGCGCAAGGATCAACTCATGCCGTTGCTGTCAGCACCTGATGCAGATGATTTGATCAACTGGCTGCGCTGTCAGCCGTTGTTACAGGTAGATGATGAACACAAGCTGATTATGGCGCATGCAGGTATCAGCCCGCAGTGGGATATCACCACCGCACAATCCTGTGCCAGGGAAATTGAACATATCCTCGGCAGCAGTAATTACCCGCTTTTTCTGGATACTATGTATGGCGATATCCCTGATTCCTGGAGCGAGGAGCTGTCTGGCATGGCGCGTCTGCGCTTCAGTACCAATGTGTTGACGCGCATGCGTTTTTGTTTTCCCAACGGAAGGCTGGATATGCACTGTAAAGATACGCCTGAATCTGCCCCCTCTCCACTCAGGCCCTGGTTTGCTATACCACGCCTCGTTGATGCGCACTATGCTATTGCGTTTGGTCACTGGGCATCTCTGCAGGGTAAAGGAACGCCAGAAGGTGTTTATGCATTAGATACCGGCTGTTGCTGGGGCGGCTATCTGACGCTGCTGTGCTGGGAAAATAAACAGACTGTGACGGCAGCAAGGCAACTGTAAACCATCAGGCCTCTTTGGAAACTCTACTGCGAGAGAGTCACTGCATTGACTGGGGTGCTTGAATCCTCATGTGGCTTTTGCACACTGCGGCTCTGCGCTCCTTTCCTCCTTGCTCTGTTTTTCTGCAGCGAGTGTTGAAAGAGGCCTGTTGCGATAAATCATAAAGCCTGCCAGTTTTTGCAACGCAGCAGGCCCGGAGCCAGTTATTAGCGTAGTTATTGCAGCACTTGTTAAGTTTTACTCTGTCTGGTATGCGCTGAGAAGTTGTCCATTATCATGCCATAGTTATACAGGTGATCGTGGAAAAGCTGGCTCATGCCAGGTGCGGTAGGATTGCGCCAGTCACGCTGCAGTTCGGCGGCTACCATCGTCCAGGTGACAGGCGTAACCTTATGCGAAACCAGGCGCTCAATGGCCATTAAGCGGGTAGCATCGTCGTGTGCACCACAAGCATCGATCACGCCATAAACAGTAAACCCGTCAGCAACAGCCTGCATTGCCGGGAAGGCGAGGCAGACATCAACAGTAACGCCAGCCATAATCAGATTTTTGCGGCCGGTTGCTTTCACCGCAGCGACAAACTCTGCATTATCCCAGGCACTGATTTGTCCAGGGCGGCGGATAACGGGAACGTCCGGATACAAGTCAAGCAATTCAGCAATTATTGGCCCGTTCGGACCGGCCTCATAGCTTGACGTGATGACAGTGGGTAAATCGAACGCTTTACCCATTTTTGCCAGAGCCAGCACGTTGGAACGAAATTCGGCGGGGCTGTAATCATGGACAAGTTGCATGATGCCGGACTGGTGATCAATCAACAATAGGGCAGCATTGTCTTTTGAGAAGCGATCCTGAGTGTAGTTAATGGTCATTTTATTCATGTGAGTTTTCTGGTAATAAGTAATAAAAAGCCAATAATATTATTGTGATAGCTGTAGAAACAAGACGATAAAAATGGGATGCCTGCATCTCATAACTGGAACGATGAATAATTTAATCGACCTTTCTGGCATGGCGCTGTTTGTCAATATCGTGGAAAGCGGCTCTCTGAGTGCGGCAGGACGTATGATGGATATGCCCAAGGCAACCGTGAGCCGGCAGCTAATTGCGATAGAGAAGCGTACAGGCGCCGTATTGCTACGCCGCTCGACGCGCGCGCTGACGTTAACGGATTTTGGGCGGCGTTATTACGAGCGCATCCGCCCGATTGTTCGCGCAGCAGAGCTCGCTCAGGCTGAAACGCTGGCCACGCATGCAACTCCATGCGGCATGTTACGCATTGCGGCGAGTGTAGCCTATGGACAACGGATACTGGCACCCAGGATCTTCGCATTTCAACAAAAATATCCCTCTGTGAGCGTAGATCTGCGGCTCAGCGACGAGCGTATTAATCTTATTGCTGATGGCTTTGATGTGGCGATTCGCATGGGACAACTGCAGGACAGCCAGCTGGTCTGTCGCTGCATCGACAAAGTGCACATGGTGTTAGTGGCTTCGCCGCGTTATCTTGAAGCGGTGGGCGTACCCAACAGTGTCGCCGATCTCTCTGGTAAACAAGCGGTATTAACGCGCCCGGATCTCGATCAGTGGATAATTGATGGCGTTGTAGTGCGCATGCAATGGCGGACCAGTACGGGTAGCATGCTGCTGACACTTGATGCGGCTCGTGCTGGACTCGGTCTGGCAATGATCCCGTCGTTTCTGGCACAGGAATTTATCGCTAATGGCAGTTTGATCCGCGTATTGCCGCATGCCCAATTGGCTCAGACTGAAGTGAATGCGGTGTTTGTGCGATCCCCTGCTGCTTCGGTGGCGTTGCATGCCTTGATGAATGCATTGCGGCACTATCAGGATGATGGAATTTTGCCGGATTCTGCCGCCTCAGCCTGAGTTCTCAATGAATCATTAAGACAGACATTTGGTTTTAAATCTCTTTTTGTGCGCACTGCGCTGCTGAATAAAGTGTATTGGATATCGTGGTTATGTCTCCTGACAGCGTGCCAGAGACCAGGGTGTGATTTTGCACGCTAAAGTATTCTGTCGCCTGTAGCGATAAAAAGTCATTTAATGTTGCTTCTGTTATCAGCGGCATGGGCTCATCTGTCATAATAGTATTCTGAATTCATTGCTGGATTAGACAACAGGCGCAGATAGTCTTTTTGCAGGAAATGCTCATGTATTTGAGGCAGTGAGGTAAGATGCATGCCGGGGTAATTCGCCAATCTGTTTTACGACAGTGCCACGGCAGGGGGGTAGCAGCCCCCCGAAAATTTCGGAACAAACAGCTGAATGAGGCTGAATCTGGGTTAAAACAGTTTTTTTGCTGTTGCCAGCCAGTCACTTTTGAACGTTCGTTTCATATTTTGTACTGCATCCATGATGTCGTGGTGAACCATTTTATCATTTTGAATACCGACGCAGCGCCCGCCGTGGCCCTGTAACAGTAATTCAACAGCATAAGCTCCCATACGTGAAGCCAGGATACGATCGTAAGCAACGGGTGAACCGCCCCGCTGAATATGGCCCAGCACGGTGGCTCTGGTTGCGCGATTCGTTTCCTGTTCAATGTATGTAGCCAGTTCATTGATATTACAAATATGCTCGGTAATGACCACAATGGCATGCTTCTTGCCTTTGGCGATCCCGGCTTTAATTTCATCCACCAGCTCTTCACGCTTAAAAGCGACTTCGGGCAGAATAACAAATTCACAGCCCCCTGCGATGGCCGCAGCCAGTGTCAGATCACCACAGTGTCGCCCCATGACTTCGACGATGGAAATGCGCTGGTGGGAAGAAGACGTATCACGCAGCCTGTCAATAGCTTCGACAACCGTTTCCAGTGCGGTGAAGTAACCTATGGTGTAATCCGTACCTGCTACATCGTTATCGATGGTGCCGGGTAATCCAATGCAGGGAAAACCCATTTTTGTCAGGCATTGCGCACCCTGGTAGGTGCCGTCGCCACCAATTACAACCAGTGCATCTATTTCATTGTGTTTTAAGTTTTCAATCGCTTTAAGACGTATCGATTCCTTTCTGAACTCGGGAAAGCGGGCAGAGCCAAGAAAAGTACCGCCATGATTGATCATGTCTGAAACTGCATAACGTTCTAATTTTCTCATACGGTTTTCATATAAACCAAAATAACCGTCATGAATACCAAATACATCCACTCCTTCAGTCAGGGCAGCACGAACAATGCCACGAATTGCTGCATTCATACCTGGCGCATCGCCACCACTTGTCAGTACACCAATTCTTTTTATGTTGCTCATGATAATCTCTAAAGTTTGTAGATACAGTTTGGGGATGATTTCTTAAAACGTACTTGATAACGTCGCATACCCGTGAATATAAAATCAACACTAAGGATATCATGCTGGAATTATAGTAAAATTTTTTCATTAAACGCGTTGGTTTTTGCATAACAATGGAATAAATGGTAATGCAGTTATCATGCTCAGAAACAGTTACCCGGTTATGGCCGGATTGTTCTGACGCTTTTTCACTACCATCGAACTGGGATCCTGGTGAATGGTAATGTCTGCAGAGGGGAAATGATGCAGTAGTGCAAGTTCAACCTGCTCAGCTAATATATGCGCTTCCACCAGAGGCAGTGAATCTTCCATTTCCAGATGAATCTGAATAAAGCGTGTTGGCCCGGATTGTCTGGTGCGTAAATTATATGCCCCGGCAACACCAGGTAATGAGGTGACTATTCTGATAATAGTCTGGCGTTCTTCATCAGGCAGGGCACGATCAAGGAGAATCTGTACTGCTTCATAGCCCATGCGTAACGCGCTGTATAAAATATATATGCCTATGCTGAGGGCAAATAAAGCATCCGCATAAATGAAACCATACCAGCTTAAGCCTAGTGCCAGCAGGATTGCACCATTCATCAGCACATCTGACTGGTAGTGTAGCATGTCAGCACGTATGGCCTGGCTATCTGTCTTGCGCACAACCCAACGCTGAAAGGTAACCAGTGCCAGGGTGATGAATAAAGCGAATATGGTTATCTCCATACCCAGTTTGAGGTTTTGTACCGCCCCTGGCGCCATTAAATGCTGGCAGCCTGTCAGAAATAAAAACAATGCAGAGCCGGAAATGAACATGCTCTGCGCTAATGCTGCCAGAGATTCTGCTTTTCCATGACCAAAAGTATGCTCTTTATCTGCGGGTTGTAGCGAATAGCGCAAAATCCATAAATTGGTGGCTGATGCAGCCAGATCCACCAGGGTATCAATCAGCGATGCGAGTAAACTGACCGATCCTGTATACCACCATGCAAAAATTTTCATCAGCAGTAATAGTGCAGCCACTACGGTAGAAGATAGCGCAGCAGTTTTAACCAGGCGTGCATATTGCTGAGACATAACTGACTTCCAGACGTAAAAGTTTAAAAATATCTGTATAACTGATTCAGGAAAAAAAACAATCTCACTCCTGGATACAGGTAGTATGTTTTAAGACAATACCAAGATGTTTTATGATCTGTCAGGCTCAGGAGAACGTGGATTGTTTGTTCTTCAGCGTCAATAATAATGCTTCGTGACGCATCTGGGCTGCTTCTTCCGGATAATGTAATTTATCCAGTGCATCAGCAAGCCATGAATAATCGTGCGCATCAGGTCGCTGTTGTAGAGCGGCTTTGAAGTAGTCCTGCGCTTTTTGCCATTCACCATGTTTTAACATGAGCTGGCCAAGGATACTGTTTAACAAGGGTGTTGCACCATGCTGTTTTATCTGCTGGCGCAATGCTTTTTCTAATGGCTCCGGGTGATCTGATTTCAGCTGTGGAACCAGGGAGGCTAAGCGGTCATCATAGTGATGTTTAAGGCTATTTAACAATACGGTCTGTGCAACTTCGTGATCGTTACATTCAATAAGATGCGTAATCAACGCTACCTGTAGCGGCACGGTATGGCGTGTTTTACGATGTTGCGCATACCACCACTGTTTCAGGCCTTCACTGCCTTCTTCTGCCATCAGCTGGCTCATAATGCCAAAATAAGCCTGTTGTAAACGTGTTTCAAGATCAGCTTCATTGTGTAATTTTATCTTTTTCATCGCAGGGATAATAGCCAGCAGCGCGTTCCATGCCCCTGTGTGCAGGAAAGCCTGTTCAGCCAGACGCAGCACTTCGGGATGATGAGGGGCTATCTGAAGTAACTGATCAACGCCATGGCGGGCAGCATGCACTTTACCCTGCGCCAGCTGAATGCGAACGCGAGTGATATCGACAGGGAGCTGATCCGTGTCTGCAACCTCCGCTGCTCGTTCAAGGTATTGATTGATACGAAATTCATCGCCTCTTTGCTGAGCAGCTTCTGCTGCCAGCAGATAATTAACCATGGGTTGTTCTGCATGCGCGGCATTACGGGTAAGGAGCTTTTCGACTTGTTTGTAGTCTCCTTCAGCTAATTTTATCAGGGCCGCTTTAGTTTGTTTATGCGCACGGTGGCGTTTAAAGCCGGTAAACCAGCCATGAGTGCGTGAGCCAGTATGCAGGATGCGACGCAATATCCATTCACTGATAAATAATACTGCAAACAGTAGCACCAGCATGATAACCAAACCAGTGATGCTGGTTTCAATATTGTAGTTATCAGTCTGAATTAAGACATAGCCCTGATGGCCAGCCAGCCCTGGACCTATCATGATACCAGTAATCAGAATGAGGAATAATAACAGGATGACTGGCATGGTTTATCCTTGCTGATGGAGTGTTGGTTGCAACAGGAGATTGCGCACGCGTGTTTGCATTAATTTTTCTAATAGCGCCTGGCTGGCCAGATTATCAGGAACTTCCATTGTTATCGATTGCTGGCTGAGCGTATCCAGTTCTGCAAGAAAGAGCTTAGTATGCGGATCCAGCACATCGAACCAGGCCCTTATCCATGTTGAGATAGTTTCCAGAGACTGCTGGTAAATTTCATTCTGATGGCGTGGTATTGCTTGAGCTGCGATGAGCAGACGAGAGCGAATATTTTCACGTAAATAAATGTCCTGATTTGGTGCCAGTAACGGCTCAGAATTATTATTACGACGACGGACAGTAATGAAATTTGTCATAAAATGATCCCAGCTTTTGCGTAAATTCTGCCGCCATTCCGCGAGAGAGCTGGATAACTCATCACTGGCTGCATCCATCGGTGAATCATCGGTGTTGTTATCAACCAGGCGCAGGTTATCTACCTGGTTGGCAAGCTGGTTGACTTTCAGGGTAATACCATCGAAATCAATCTGACTGATGATAGCAAGCGTGTTGATATCTTCAGTAATCGCCCGGCGAGCTTCAAGGAGACTGGGATCATTCATATCTGCCAGGCTGGCATCGGCACTTTTCAGTAATACCACGGCGGTGGTAACATCCTGATCGTTCCATAGCTTACGTCCGGCTGTTTTTACCAGAAAATCTGCCTGAGCAAGTAACCAGATTTTTGTATCACTTCCGGATAGGGTGAAAACTTTTTTTTGCAATTCATTCAGCTGACGCTCTAGTGAAGCCAGTTGACGATTGGTTGTATCAAGAGATTGATGTTGCTGTGAAAAAGAGAGTGTCTGTTGTTTTTTTTCACGCGATTGATCTGATATCAGGCTATCCAGTTGTTCCTGTAGTCTGTGTGTTATTGCTTGTAATTGCTGATGCTGGTGATAAAAAAGCCAGCTGGTTGAGGCGATAAACAATACCATGAGCGCCATGGCAGGAAATAAAAAACGATGCGGCCTTTTTTGTTGTGTCTCAATGGGCACGGGTGGCGTATTCTGTTCTGTCATTTTATTATTGTCATCTCATTTTACTATTTATCTATTGTAATGCACGCATCAGCGCATCATTATCGGCATTTTCAGCTACTCGAATTGCGCGCCAGCCTAGCTGACTGGCGAGTGTAGCAAGGCGGGAGCTGACAACAATGAGTTGGCAGCGTAATAACCAGGATGTTCTCCAGCCAGCAGGAATTAATCGATAAAGTTGTTGTAACATTTCACCACTGGTGACTACCAGAGTATCGATTCCTGCCCGTTGCCAGATAATACTTTGTTGATATCCATCATAGTTGATAAAATGACGCCGGTAGCATTCACACAGTATGACTTTTGCGCCGCGGTTAGTAAGCGTATCACCTAACAGCTCACGGCCACCATTGCCACGCAGTATCAGCGCATTTTTACCCTCCAGATTATTCAGGCCTGGCAGTAATAACAGCATTTCGCTGGTTTCCTGAGTCACTGGAAAATGCGCTGTTAATTTACTGATGGTATGAAATGCTGATGCAGTCTTGTGCCCAATCGCATACCAGGAAAGTGTGTCTGGCCAGGATTGTTTCTTTTCATTTAACCATGAATTTACGTAATAAACAGCTTGCTGTGAAAGTAAAAAAGCCAGATCACCCGCTTTTAATGATGGCAAAAGGTGCGATAGTTGTGATAGTCCCCTGCCTTGTGAAAAATGTATTAATGGTGCATGGTACGCCAGATGTCCAGATTTTTTGAGCTGGCTGACAAGCTGCTCACCTGCCGGCGAAGGACGCGTAACCAGAATATTCATCGTGTATCAGGCTCGCTTTGACAGACAGAGTCAAGGATATCACGGGCACCGCGCGATAAAAGCTCTTTCGCCAGCTCAATTCCCGTCTGCCGCGCGCAAGTGGCGTCACTGGTGCGCTCCCCTCGAATAATGACACTGCCATCCGGAGCGCCAACCAGTGCTCTCAGTCGTAAGTGATTACCCTTGAGTTCTGCATAGCTGCCAATGGGTAACTGGCAGCCGCCTCCAAGATGTGCGCTCATGGCACGTTCCGCGTAAACGCAGATCTCGGTCGCAGGGTGGTTTAACGGCATAAGGAGTTGCTGGATGATATTGTTATCCAGATGGCATTCGATGCCAATGGCCCCCTGACCCGCTGCAGGCAGAGATTTTTCTATACTCATTGGATGAGAGATTTTTTTTTCCAGGCCCAGTCGCTTTAAACCTGCGGTAGCCAGGATAATGGCATCATATTCACCGTCATTTAGCCTGGCAAGACGCGTTCCCACATTACCACGCAAATCATGAATAATGAGATCAGGGCGAGATGCACGTAACTGGCATTGACGGCGCAGACTTGATGTTCCTATTACGCTACCTGCACAAAGATTATCAATGTGTTGATGGTGTTTTGATATAAAAGCGTCGCGTGGATCTTCACGCTGGCAGATGGTGACTAAACCGAGCCCTGCGGGAAAGGTAGCAGGGACATCTTTCATGGAATGAACGGCGATATCTGCACGATTTTCCAGTAATGCCCATTCAAGTTCTTTGACGAATAATCCCTTCCCCCCTTTTTTCGAGAGAGACGTGTCCAGAATACTATCTCCCTGTGTAATGAGTGGGATCAGTTCAACATGGTAATCTGGATGGCAGGCTAACAGGCGTTGTTGTACGTAAGATGCCTGCCATAGCGCAAGTGGGCTTTTGCGGGTAGCAATGCGAATAATTTTAGCTGAGCCTGTGGTTTTTGTTGATTCGACAGCTCTCTCTGAACGAATAAATCTATTCGACATGCCTGGCACCGTGTTGATATTTCAAAAATTATTCTAACATTGCGTAAGAAATACTGTTAGCAAAGAAGTTAAAAATGCTGATTAAATAACGTAAATTAAACAATTATTTCAATAATGATTTTGAATTTTAACAAAAAATTCAAACGCTGTAATGACAGTGTGCAGTAGTAGGGTTGTCTTTACGCTATCTCAGCAAAGTGTTAAATTAATCAAGCTTCCATCAATAATTCGTTAAATATTCGTTTAAACTGATCGCAGGGTGCGATTGTTTTTCAGATTATTTGAATAATCAGGCGAGACGTTCTTGTATCCTTATATTGAGCTTCTGAAAAAGAGACTGGATGCTATTAATCAGGTGCGCGTCGACCGTGCTATCTCGATGATGGGGCCTGTGTTTAAGAATATCTACAGTCTGTTACCTGTTTTTTTACATTATCAACACCCGATGATGCCGGGATATATGGATGGTAATGCTCCTCATGGCATTTGTATTTTTATGCCGGATGTCATGCAAACTGAATACCTTAACACTATCACGCAACAGTCATATCTTGATGTCGAAGATAAGGATACTGAACTGCCTATTATTGGTGTTTATTCCATGGGGAGTACTTCTTCTATTGGCCAGAATAGTGGTTCTGATCTCGATATTTGGGTCTGTCATCAGGCGTGGTTAGATAATGAAGGGCGTGCCAGGTTGCAACAAAAATGCAATTTACTGGAAAAATGGGCGCATTCTCAAGGTGTTGAAGTCAATTTTTTTCTCATTGATCAGGATAGATTTCGCCATAATGCCAATCGCAGTCTTGGTGGGGAAGATTGTGGCTCTACACAACACATCCTGTTACTGGATGAATTTTATCGCAGTGCTGTACGCCTGGCCGGTAAACCTATTCTGTGGAATATGGTGCCGGTTGAAGAGGAGCATCGTTATGACGAGTATGTACGGTCATTGTACGCATCGGGTGTGCTGATAGCCGATGAATGGCTTGATCTGGGTGGGCTTAGTACACTGTCTGCAGAAGAATATTTTGGTGCCAGCTTGTGGCAGCTTTATAAGAGTATTGACTCTCCCTATAAAGCAGTATTAAAGACGTTGTTATTGGAAGCGTATTCATGGGAATATCCCGATTCCCGATTGTTATCCATGGAGTTTAAACAACATCTACACCGTGCAGAGCATGAAGAAATAATTGCCTTTGGTTTTGATGCTTACTGTCTGATGTTAGATCGTGTCACGCGTTATCTGAGCGAAATTCAGGATAATGCGCGCCTGGATTTGGTACGTCGATGCTTCTATCTTAAAGTCTGTGAAAAATTGCCCGGCGTTGAGGCAAAACCCGATTGGCGGTATGAAATTATGGGCAAGCTAGTGCGGGAATGGGGCTGGAGCGAAGCCCGACTGGCTATTCTGGATAATAGAGCTGCCTGGAAAATTGAACAGGTACGTGATACGCATAATGAATTATTAGATGTGATGATGCAAAGCTATTGTAACCTCATTCGTTTTGCCCGTCGTAATAATCTGAGCGTTAGTATCAGTCCCCAGGATATCGGGGTGCTTACCAGAAAACTCTATGCTGCCTTTGAAGTACTTCCCGGTAAAGTGACGCTGGTGAATCCGCAAATCTCTCCTGATTTGTCAGAAAATGATTTGACCTTTATTCATGTTTCTGGTGGTCGCGCTAATCGCACTGGCTGGTACTTGTATAACCAGGCACCAATGATGGAGACCATTATCAGCCATCAACCCCTGGAATATAACCGCTATTTAAATAAGTTAGTTGCCTGGGCTTATTTTAATGGCTTATTAACATCAAAAACGCGTTTGTATATTAAAAGTAACAATACCTGTAATATTAAAAAATTACAGGAATTAGTTACTGATATTTCCAGTACTTTCCCTTTACGGGTTGCTGCACCAACATCCAGGGCTTTATACAGTCCATGTGAAATTCGCCACCTGGCGATTATTATCAATCTGGAACATGATCCCACGGTTGTATTCTGTAATCAGGATCTTCGTTTTGATTTTCGTAAGCTGGATGTATTTAATTTTGGCCAGCAACAGCAGTGTTTAGTTGGTAGTATTGATTTGTTGTATCGTAACTCATGGAATGAAGTACGTACGCTGCATTTCAATGGTGAGCAGGCTGTTTTAGACGCATTAAAAACGATTTTGGGTAAGATGCATCAGGATGCGGATTTGCCAGAATCAGTTGATGTTTTCTGTTACAGTCAGTATTTACGCGGCTTGATTCATGAACGCATGCGAGCGCTTATTTCTGAATGTATTACCCAGCGCCTTTCCAATACACGCCAGGTCAGGAAGGGGATCAAAGCTATTCGTATAGCGGGTCAGGCGTGGGGAATATTCTTTGAGCGGCTGAGTGTGTCCGTACGTAAGCTGGAAGATGCTGTTGAATTTTATGCAGAAATATCCAGAAATAAAGTGCGTGAGCCGCCTGCAAAAATGGATATTGATCAAATTCAGTTACCGCCAGTGATTGATGGTTTTGCCAGCGAAGGAATTATTCAATTTTTCTTTGAAAATAACAGCGATAATAAAGGGTTTAATATCTATATTCTGGATGAGTTTAATCGTGTGGAAGTATATCATCGTTGTGAAGGAAATGAAGAAGATCTGGTGCGTGATGTCAGTCGTTTTTATGCTGCTTCTTATGATTATGAACGACTTAGTTGTGGTTCTAACTTTATTAATTTTAATTTACCTCAATTTTATCAGATCATGCATCTCGATGGTCAGATGCAGATTATTCCATTTAACAGTATTCCATTGCCGCCTCCAGGTGTTATTTCAGTGGATAAAAAAACAATCATGCAAAAGCAACTCATTGAGTTACATTAATTGCAATATGTAACTCTTTTATCTTATCTTAACCTGGTGATTGCTAATTTCTCAGTTGTGATGTAACAACGACAGTGTTAACTTAATTTACTCAATCTATATTGACTAATATTGTATGGTTGTTTATGTAAATGCTATTAAAATACATCGTCAGTCAGAAGGTATTAACCACTCACAATAATAGATATAGGGTAATAGAAGCTAATTTGAGAGTCAGCTTCCTGAAATTGCTAAAGCAGAAAACACGGAATATGACCATATGATTAATGAGGTAATAAGCTGCAGTAGCTGTCGAAAAAAGCAGTATCATAAGAATGCTTGCATCGACGTCTGATTTTTATCATCGCATGTAAAGCAAGCGATTGCTGTAATTTTTGTAGTGTGATTCTTTACTGCTTTGTGGTATTCATTGGTAATTTATTTGAATTAAAATGAAATTACATTGTTATATTTTGTTTCAAATATAAATAATGTGTAAAAAAAAGAGTCTATGGTTGATATATTTTTTTTGATTTAATAATAAGATTCTGCTCTGACTGTACTGTTAATAAAAAGGCTACGGAAGATAGTTGCTAATCGAGTATCACAAGAAGCGCATTATAATTAAGCGCATTTAGCATAGTATCCTTTTATACATTCATTTCATATTCAGATATATAACAATTAAGAGGCATCGCGTTTTTGGCTATCACTTTTCGTTCATTTAGCATAATTAATAAAACGAACTATGTAATTCCGTGATATAATCACCGCGTTTTATGATTTTCATTTTTTATCCTTAAAATAAAAGAAGTTGCATGAGCGGTTACCGTTTATATGTTCAGCAAACAGAGCTTTTTAAGCAAACAAGTTCTTGAGATGTAGTACCCTGTAAAATTCCTCAATCAGGATGGTATGGTTACTATATAATGAACTGAAATTTAATTATAATTGGTTGTACTGGTGTAACTGATTTTTCTTCAGGAGCACTATTGTTTGTTTTATCTTGAATGCAACGTTGTGATGTGGCGATCGCGTTCAGGTTACCTAACACATTGTTGATAAAATGAAATATCGCTTTAATGCTATTTGTTTTCTCATTAGTTTGTCTAAATATTGACTGAAATTATATACGCAGCAGAATTAAAGCAGGTAATTAGAAATTAAGTTAAATGTGATCTTTATATTCACATTTTTAATACAAATAAGAAGCTCGATTGTAATTTACGTTTGTCAGCGAAAAATAGAGAGCATCAATTTTATTGGTTATTAAATACCTTTAGTCTTTTTATTAAAGATATTGATATTAATAATATTTGCCGTTGATTTAGCCATTTGCATAAAGTTTTTAGTGGAGTTTTAAGTATGATCGAATATCCCTCTGTCACGACAACCAGAAAAAAGTCCAGCGATGTTCATTTGCGAGATGTTGATCTAAATTTGTTGACAGTTTTTGACGCAGTAATGCAAATGCAAAATGTGACACGTGCTGCACAATCGCTTGGCATGTCACAACCAGCGGTGAGTAACGCTATAGCGCGTTTAAAAGTAATGTTTAATGATGAGTTGTTTGTACGCTATGGACGGGGGATACAGCCTACAGCGCGTGCGCGGCAGTTATTTGGACCGGTTCGTCAGGCACTACAATTAGTGCACAATGAACTACCTGGCGCTGGTTTTGAGCCGCAAAACAGTGACCGTATATTTAATCTTTCAATATGCAGTCCGGTGGATATGCGCCTTATGGCTCAAATTGTTAATCGAGTTAAAGAATGTGCGCCTAATCTTCAGGTTGTCATCAAGTCTTATCTCAATGACAATATTGAGCATCAATTGCGTTATCAGGATACTGATTTTGTGATTAGTTACAACGAATTTGAAAGACCCGATTTTCATCATGTTCCGTTATTTAATGATGAGCTTGTTCTGGCTGTTTCCAATAAACATCCACGTATTCAGGAAGTGGTGACACAGAAGCAGCTATTTGAAGAATTACATGCGGTGGTATCTTTAGAAAATAAGGGATCATTTAGTGCGCCTTATTATGAATCCAGTGAGCGCGCTCGTACTGTTGTTTATCAGGGTACTGATATGAACAGCGTGTTACGTATTGTTTCCCAGACTTATTTAGTGGCGATTGCGCCGCGATGGTTAGTGCAAAATTCCAGTGAATCTCTGGGCTTAAAACTGATTAATTTACCGCCAGAATTTGCTCAAAGACCTTGTTTTCTTACATGGCATGAATCAACCAACAGAGACAAGGGGCATCAATGGATGAAAAAATTACTGAGTCAATTCAATCTTTCCTCATGATCTTTCTTTCCCGGGACACAGAGTAAAACGCTATTTTAGTGTCCCGATTTCTGTGAACGCTGTACCGACAGTGCTTCTGTTCTTTTCAGTTGTGCCATCTGGCAACTCAGTTGTACTTTTTGTATCAAATTTGTGAGTTGATTGCGTGTTGTCAAATAACTGCACACGCAAAACTCGCTTTTTTTCCCTGGTAACATCAGATAGTTCCTGCCCGGGATTAAAAATTGGTATTTAACAACAATTCCATGATGCAAATATTTTTTTATTTTATTAGGATGGCAATTTGTATCTCGAGATGAGCTGCATATTGTTATGCATTCTTGCTGAGAAGAAAATTACCATTTTTTAGATGCGTGCAATTTCCAGGCAGGGCGGAATGCAGTATTGAAAATATAATAGATAATAAAAATAGTTTGAAATTTCAATAACCTCTTTTTTACTTATACTTATTAATTATTTTAATTTAAATTATCCCAAGTAATCATAATGTTAATTTATTCATGGTGTCTTAAATGGCTCAATTTGATGAGCTGTATCGTTAAATTTACTGGTTAATATTCATTTATCCTCCTCAGCGCTGGCTTGACAAGGTTTTCATACGCTCCGTAAACTCTATAATATAATGGTGGGGATTTGTGGGATAAAGTGGTTTATAGAGCCATGTGGGGGTAATGCAGCGATGTTTCGTGGGGCAACAATGGTGAATCTTGATAGTAAAGGGCGGCTTACTGTCCCTGCACGCTATCGTGATTTACTCAACTGCACAGCGAAAGGGCAAATGGTTTGTACCATAGATATTCATCAATCATGCCTGTTACTTTATCCCTTACCTGAATGGGAAGTGATTGAACGAAAATTATCCGGCTTGTCAAGTATGAATCCTGCTGAGCGTCGTGTTCAGCGCCTGCTATTAGGTCATGCCAGTGAATGTCAGATGGATAGCGCCGGACGGCTATTGATAGCCAGTATGCTACGTAATCATGCCTCAATTACTAAAGAAGTGATGTTGGTTGGGCAGTTCAACAAATTTGAACTGTGGGATGAACAGCTTTGGTATCAGCAAATCAAAGGTGACATAGATGCAGAACAATCAGCCGGGCAACCCATGTCTGAGCGATTACAGGACCTATCGTTATAACTATGACAGAAGATTACAGCCATACAGCGGTACTGCGGGATAAGGCTGTCAGTGCTTTAAACATTCGCAGTAATGGTATTTATGTAGACGGCACTTTTGGCCGTGGTGGTCATTCGCGTTTAATTTTATCCCAGCTTGGAAAAGATGGACAACTATTAGCAATAGATCGTGATCTACAAGCTGTTGAGGTGGGGCGAAGTATTACTGATACGCGCTTTTCCATTATTCATGGCCCTTTTTCGTACTTATTGCAATATGTGCGCGAGCGGCAATTATCTGGAAAAATCAATGGCATTTTGCTTGATTTGGGCGTTTCTTCACCACAGCTGGATGATTCTGAGCGCGGATTTTCTTTTATGCGTGATGGGCCACTGGATATGCGCATGGATCCTTCGCGCGGTTTATCTGCAGCGCAATGGCTGCTGAATGCTCAGGCAGAAGACATCGAATGGGTCTTAAAAACTTTTGGCGAAGAGCGTTTTTCCAGGCGTATCGCGCAGGCGATTGTCGAACGTAATCGCATCAAGCCCATAACACGGACCAAAGAGCTGGCAGACGTTATCGCCAGCACCTGTTTTTTTCATGATAAACATAAGCATCCTGCAACACGCAGCTTTCTGGCCATTCGTATCTATATCAATAGTGAGCTGGAAGAGATTAAAAATCTGTTGCGTGATGTGCTGAAGATCCTCGCACCTGAAGGTCGGTTATCGATTCTGAGTTATCATTCGTTAGAAGACCGGCTGGTAAAACAATTCATTCGTGAAAACAGTAGTGGCCCACAGGTACCGGCCGGGTTACCGCTGACTGAAGAGCAGTTACGTTCTCAGGGAGGATATCAACTGAAATCGTTGGGAAAAGTGATGCCATCAGACGAGGAAATAGCGCAAAATCCGCGCGCACGCAGTGCTGTGCTGCGTATTGCTGAAATGAACGGAGATGACCGGTCATGAACTCTGAACGCCAGCGTCATGGATTAGTGGGGATTATTGGCCACGACTTATTATCTAATGCCAGGGTGCCCTTATTACTTTTTTTGGCGATAGCGGTTTGTGGGACAGCAGTGGTTACCATTACCCATCATACCCGTTTATTGACTGCTGAACGTGAACGGTTAGTGCTCGAAAGAGATGCGCTGGATATTGAATGGCGTCACTTGATCTTAGAAGAACATGTATTGGGGGATCATCATCGTGTTGAGCGCATCGCAACGGAGAGGCTTAAAATGCATTATGTTGATCCATCTAAAGAAATGGTTTTTTTTAAACAATAAATTACGCTCATGCATTCTAATAATATTAACCTGAGGGGCATATGAAAGTCAGGTCCGGTATAGCAAAACGTCATGAAGAACAAGCCAGCTTTGTTAGTTGGCGTTTTGCATTATTGTCTGTGTGTATTTTACTGGCGCTGATTGGCCTGATATTGCGTGTCGCTTATTTACAGATAATCAATCCGGATAATCTGGTGCGCGAAGGGGATATGCGCTCTTTGCGTGTGCAGTCAGTGCCTACTGCCCGTGGTACTATCAGTGATCGTTCTGGCAGGCCATTGGCTGTCAGTGTACCGGTTGATGCTGTTTGGGTAGATCCTAAAGAATTGAATGAGCAGGGAGGCATTACGAAGGATACACGCTGGCAAGCGCTGGCCGATATACTGGATATTCCGTTAAATCAGCTTATCACACGGATTAATACCAATCCTAAAGGACGATTTGTTTATCTGGCTCGCCAGGTCACGCCGTCTATTGGGGAATATATCCATAAGTTGAAATTACCGGGTGTTTATCTGAGGCAGGAGTCTCGTCGCTATTATCCTGCCGGGCAGACTATTGCTCAACTCATTGGCTTTACAAACATTGATGGTGAGGGAATTGAAGGTGTCGAAAAAAGTTTTGAGCGCTGGCTTGCCGGGCAGCCGGGAGAACGTACGGTGCGCAAGGATCGTTATGGCCGGGTAATTGAAGATATTGCCTCAGTGGACAGCCAGGCTGGGCATAATCTGATTCTGAGTATTGATGAACGTCTGCAGACACTGGTTTATCGTGAATTAAGTAATGCTGTTGCTTTTAATAAGGCCGAATCTGGTACTGCTGTGCTGGTGGATATCAGTACCGGGGAAGTACTGGCTATGGCTACCAGCCCTTCTTACAATCCCAATAGCTTAAGTGGTACGCCGAAAGATGTGATGCGTAATCGGGTCATTACTGATGTTTTTGAGCCAGGTTCAACAGTGAAACCTATGGTAGTGATGGCAGCACTAAAGCACAATATAGTGAAAGAAAATGCGGTGTTAAATACGCTGCCTTATTACATTAGTGGGCATGAAATTAAAGACGTCGGGCGCTATGCAGAATTATCAATCACCGGAATTTTACAAAAATCAAGTAATGTCGGTGTTTCAAAGCTGGCGCTGGCGATGCCTCCTTCAGTATTGGTCGATATTTATGCAGATTTTGGCATGGGTAAACCAACCAATATGGGTCTGGTTGGGGAAAGTAGTGGTTTATATCCGCAAAAAAAACGCTGGTCTGATTTAGACAGGGCGACTTTCTCGTTTGGCTATGGCCTGATGGTTACTCCCTTACAACTGGCACACGTTTACGCCACTATTGGCAGTATGGGGATACGTCGGCCGCTCTCAATTACCCGTGTTGATCCTCCGGTTGCAGGGAAGCGTATTTTGCCAGAATCACTGGTTCGCACTGTCGTTCAGATGATGGAAACCGTTGCTTTGCCCGGTGGTGGTGGAATCAGGGCTGCCATTAAAGGGTATCGTATCGCGATTAAAACGGGTACAGCCAAAAAGGTAGGACCTGATGGTAAGTATGTAAATAATTACATTGCTTACACTGCAGGCATTGCTCCTGCAAGTAAGCCGCGTTTTGCGCTGGTTGTCGTTATCAATGATCCTCAGGCAGGAAAGTATTTGGGCGGTGCCGTGTCTGCACCCGTGTTTGGTGTCATGATGGGCGCTGTACTGCGTACCATGAATATTGAACCGGATGCGTTACCTGTAACTGAGAAAAGTGAATTTGTGATTAACAGAAAAGAAGATTCAAATGGCAGATCTTAACTTACGTGACCTGCTTATGCCCTGGGGTATCATTGCCCCAGAGCGGCAATTGCACAGAATAGTACTGGATAGCCGTATAGCGGCTTTTGGCGATCTGTTTATCGCTGTGGCAGGCCATCAGACGGATGGACGCTGTTATATTCCTCAAGCCATCACACAAGGTGTTGCTGCGGTTATTGCCGAGGCGGGCGATGAAGCTGTTCACGCAAGCATAAAAGAAATCCATGGAGTGCCTGTTATTTATCTGACGGATTTGCATCGTTCTTTGTCTGCACTGGCAGGCCAGTTTTATCATCAACCGGGCTCTTCGCTGTGCCTGGTGGGGGTTACTGGAACCAATGGTAAAACAACCACGACACAGTTACTGGCGCAGTGGAGCCAGGCATTGGGAAAAGTAAGCGCAGTCATGGGAACGCTGGGTTATGGTTTACCGGGAAAATTGCAGTCAACAGGGATGACAACCGATTCAGCCGTGGATACGCAACGAATTCTGCGTGAGCTGGTGAACACGGGAGCGCATTTTGTTGCCATGGAAGTTTCTTCACATGGTCTTTTGCAACATCGTGTTGCTGCACTGCCTTTTGCGGCTACTGTATTCACTAATCTGAGCCATGATCATCTTGATTATCATGGGGATATGGAAAATTACGCAGCAGCAAAATGGCGGCTTTTTTCAACCCACCAGTCACAGCAGCAGATAGTTAATGCCGATGATGATGTCGGTTATCGTTGGTTAAGCCGGCTACCACAGGCAGTTGCTGTTAGTATGGAAAACAGGCTCCCTTGCGGGTGGGCGGGCCGCTGGCTGGTAGCACGTAATGTCAGTTATCAGGAGAAGCGTACCCGGATCGATATTGATTCAAGCTGGGGAGGAGGAAGTATAGATAGTCCTCTGTCAGGCGCCTTTAATGTGAGTAACTTACTGCTGGCTGCGGCAACACTATTGTCGCTGGGATATCCCCTGAATGAATTGCTGGAGACAGCCTCAGTTCTGCGCCCTGTCTGTGGCCGTATGGAGGTATTTAGTGCACCAGGCAAGTCAACAGTAATAGTTGATTATGCTCACACCCCCGATGCGCTGGCAAAAGTGCTGACCGCTGCCAGACTCCATTGTAAAGGTCAGCTCTGGTGTGTATTTGGTTGTGGCGGTGCCAGAGATAAGGATAAGCGTCCACTGATGGGTGCAGTGGCTGAACAACTGGCGGATCGTATCATTGTGACTGACGATAATCCACGCAATGAAAGACCTGAAGCAATTGTGGCGGATATTTTAAGTGGTTTTTTGAATGTCGGGCCTGTGCAGGTTATTCATGAGCGTGCAGTAGCGTTGACCAGTGCGTTGATGCAAGCCAGTCAGCAGGATCTGATAGTCGTTGCAGGGAAAGGACACGAAGACTATCAACTGGTGGGGCACAGACGCCTGGATTATTCAGATCGTGAGACGGTCGCACGGCTGTTGGGGGTGGCGGTATGATACCATGCTCCCTGCAAAAGCTTGCTGAAATTGTCAATGCAACGCTCATTCTTCCCAAGGTGCAGGCAGGTAGTACGCCATTGGCTGACAGGCAGATTGTTGATGTCAGTATTGATAGCCGTAAAAAAAATCATGACAGCCTGTTTGTAGCACTAAAGGGTGAACGTTTTGATGGACATGATTTTGTCAGGGATGCTGTTGCTGCGGGTGCTGTTGCACTGCTGGTTAACCGGCATCTGAATACGGATGTGCCCGAACTTATCGTTAAGGATACCTGCGTGGCATTGGGCCAGCTGGCTTTCTGGGTGCGCCAGCAGGTGTCTGCGCGTACTGTGGCATTGACGGGATCGTCAGGAAAGACTTCTGTCAAAGAAATGACTGCAGCCATTTTGGGGCAGTGCGGTAATGTTCTCTATACCCGTGGCAATTTTAATAATGCTATTGGTGTTCCGCTTACGCTGCTGCGACTTACCCCTGAGAATGATTTTGCTGTCATCGAACTGGGTACAAGCCACATGAACGAAATAGCGTATACGGTTGATTTAACGCGTCCGCAAACAGTACTGGTGAATAACCTGTCAGCAGCACATTTACAGGGTTTGGGTTCGCTGGAAGGTGTGGCTAAGGCTAAGGGAGAGATTTTTACTGGCCTCACGCCAGAGGGTATTGCGGTTATTAATGCTGACAGCCATGACTTACCTCGCTGGCAGCCAACAATCGGTAACAGAAAAATCTGGCGCTTTTCCCTGCAGCAGGCAGCAGGAAGTGATTTTTTTGCCAGTGATGTTGTTCCCGGATACAAGGGAACGCACTTTATGCTTCATACACCGTTTGGACAGGCGCCTGTCAGCTTACCGTTACCTGGTCTGCATAATGTTGCCAATGCCCTCGCTGCCACGGCACTGGCGATGTCAGTTGGTGCCACTCTGGCAGAGGTACAGCAGGGATTAGCGGCATTACAGGCATTACCTGGTCGGTTATTCCCATTACAGCTGGCGCAAGGAAAATTACTGTTGGATGATAGTTATAATGCTAATGTCGGCTCTATGACAGCAGCAGCGCGGGTTCTGGCGACGATGCCAGGCTATCGCGTGATGGCGGTCGGCGATATGGCTGAATTGGGTGATGAAGCTGAAGACTGTCATCGCCAGGTAGGGGAAGCCATCCGTCTGGCGGGTATTGATAAGGTACTGAGTGTGGGATTGTTCAGTGAACAACTGAGCGGTGCCAGTGGATATGGAGAGCATTTTGTCGATCAGGCAGCGATGGTGGCACGCCTGTCTGCATTGTTATCTGAGCATAAAACAATCACCATTTTAGTAAAAGGCTCGCGTAGTGCTGCGATGGAAAATGTCGTGCGTAAATTGCAGGAGACAGCACTATGTTAGTCTGGCTGGCTGACTATCTGGTCAGGTTTTATTCCGGATTTAACGTATTTTCCTATCTGACGTTTCGTGCCATTGTCAGCCTGTTGACGGCATTGGCTATTTCGTTATGGATGGGACCCTGTTTGATAGCCTGGTTGCAGAAGTTACAAATTGGCCAGGTAGTACGTAACGACGGCCCAAAATCACATTTGAGTAAGCGTGGTACACCCACCATGGGTGGGATTTTAATCCTGGTAGCTATCACCATTTCAGTCTTTATGTGGTCTGATTTGCGTAACCCTTATATCTGGTTTGTATTGGTTGTTCTCTTCGGTTACGGGCTTGTTGGCTTTATTGACGATTATCGCAAAGTGGTACGCCATGATGCCAGGGGACTGATTGCACGCTGGAAGTACTTCTGGCAGTCGGTCATTGCCCTGATTATCGCATTCTGTACCTATGCTCTCGGCAAGGACACGGCAGCGACACAGCTGGTCGTGCCGTTTTTTAAAGATATTATGCCCCAACTGGGTTTTTTATATATTCTGCTTGCCTATTTTGTCATCGTGGGGACCAGTAATGCGGTCAATCTGACTGATGGTTTAGATGGATTGGCTATCATGCCAACGGTATTTGTTGCTGCTGGTTTTGCGCTGGTTGCCTGGGCAACAGGGAATATAAATTTTGCCGCTTACCTGCATATTCCGTATTTACGCCATGCCGGTGAACTGGTCGTGGTTTGTACTGCCATCGTTGGATCAGGATTAGGATTTTTATGGTTTAACACTTATCCGGCTCAGGTATTTATGGGAGATGTGGGATCACTGGCGCTCGGTGGAGCTCTCGGGACAATTGCTGTTTTACTGCGCCAGGAATTTTTACTGGTGATTATGGGAGGAGTTTTTGTCGCTGAAACCCTGTCAGTCATTTTACAGGTCGGGTCGTTTAAGTTGCGTGGGCAGCGCATTTTTCGTATGGCTCCTATACATCATCATTATGAATTAAAAGGATGGCCGGAACCGCGAGTGATAGTGCGCTTTTGGATTATTGCATTAATGCTGGTTCTCATTGGCCTCGCCACGTTGAAGGTACGTTAATCATGTATGATTACCGCAACAAACAGGTCGTTATTGTCGGATTAGGACTGACGGGGCTTGCCTGTGTTGATTTTTTCGTGGAACGCGGTGTAATACCCAAAGTCATGGATACCCGAATAAAGCCGCCTGAGCTTAAAAATTTACCGGATGGCATAGCTCCTTATTTAGGTGGTTTGAACACACAATGGTTAATGACGGCCGATTTAATTGTTGTCAGCCCTGGTGTTGCGTTAACTATTCCGGAGTTGCATGAGGCGCGGCAGGCTGGCATAGAGATTATTGGTGATATCGAATTATTTTGTCGTGAGGTCTGCACCCCGATTGTTGCCATTACCGGATCTAACGGTAAAAGTACGGTCACCCGGCTGGTAGGGGAAATGGCGCAAGCGGCAGGCTGGCATACCGGTGTTGGTGGCAATATTGGTGTCAGCGCACTGACGCTGTTGAAACAACAGTATCAGTTGTTTGTACTCGAATTATCCAGTTTTCAACTGGAATGCACCCGTAGCCTGCAGGCAATAGCGGCCACTGTTTTAAATGTAACTGAAGATCACAGTGATCGTTATCCGCTGGGTCTTGCGCAATATCGTGCAGCCAAGTTACGCATTTATGATAATGCCGAAAAATGTATTGTTAATGCCGATGATGAGCTCACCTTTCCAGACAAGGGTATGGACCGGCGTTGTATACATTTTGGTGCTGACAGGGGTGATTATCGTTTGCATGTACAGCCAGATGGACTCTGGTTACAGGCTTATGGTGAAAGTGTCTTAAATACCCGTGCTATGAAATTAACAGGCCAGCATAATTACTGTAATGCGCTGTCAGCACTGGCACTGGCAGATGTGGCGGGTATTCCCCGCTCTGCCAGTTTGCAGGTATTAAGTACATGGTCGGGTCTGGAACATCGTTACCAGCGGGTATGGGAAAATAATCAGATATGCTGGATAAATGATTCCAAAGCAACCAATGTCGGCAGTACCATGGCAGCCCTTAGTGGACTAAAAGTAGACGGTACTTTACATCTGTTGTTGGGAGGAGAAGGTAAATCGGCGGATTTCTCACCACTGACACGGTTATTACAGGGTGGACATATTCGTGTTTACTGTTTTGGGCAGGATGCGCAAAAACTAGCCCAATTGCGTCCGGAAATTTCTGAGCTCAGTACGACCATGGAACAGGCGATGAGAAAACTGGCTACACGTCTCAAATCAGGAGACGTGGTGTTGTTGTCACCGGCTTGTGCCAGTCTGGATCAGTTTCAGAACTTTGAACAGCGTGGGCAGGAATTTACCCGCCTGGCACAGGAGCTTGGCTGATGATGAAGATGGCATGCCTTGCGGTACTCAAAAAATTGCCCTCATGGCTTCGCCCCGTATCCAGTGATTCAGAGAGTATGCTGTTATATGATCGCACTCTGGTGTGGTTGACACTGGGTCTGGCTGTCATAGGTTTTGTCATGGTGACTTCTGCTTCCATGTCGCCAGGGCAGCGTCTGGCTAATGATCCTTTTTTGTTTGCCAAACGCCATCTGCTCTATCTTGGTCTGGCATTTGCACTTTCACTGGTGATACTGCGTATCCCCATGATGTTCTGGCAGCGTTATAGCAATATCATCTTATTGTTATCCATAGTGATGCTGTTGATGGTATTGCTGATTGGCAGTTCAGTTAATGGCGCATCACGCTGGATTTCATTGGGCCCACTGAATATTCAACCTGCTGAATTTGCTAAATTATCCTTGTTCTGTTACCTGGCTGGTTATCTGGTACGTAAGGTGGCAGAAGTGCGTAGTAATTTTTGGGGTTTCTGTAAGCCCATGGGCGTCATGGTGGTGCTGGCTGTTTTATTACTGGCACAACCGGATTTAGGGACAGTCGTTATCCTGTTTATTACTACGCTGGCGATGTTGTTTCTGGCCGGTGCCAGGCTATGGCAGTTTCTGGCAATTATTGGTTCAGGTGTTTTTGCGGTTTGCCTGCTGATTATCACTGAACCTTATCGTATGCAACGCATGACTTCGTTTCTCGATCCCTGGCGCGATCCTTTTGGCTCTGGTTATCAGCTCACTCAATCGCTCATGGCGTTTGGTCGTGGTGAGCTGCTGGGGCAGGGTTTGGGTAATTCAGTACAGAAACTGGAGTATTTACCGGAAGCCCATACCGATTTTATTTTCGCCATACTGGCGGAAGAACTGGGTTATGTCGGTGTCGTTTTTACTCTGCTGGTAATATTTTTCGTTATTTTTCGTGCAATGTTAATTGGCCGTTGCGCATTACAGCTGAATCAGCGATTTTCCGGATTTTTAGCCTGCTCCATTGGCGTCTGGTTTAGTTTTCAGGCCCTGGTAAATGTAGGGGCTGCAGCGGGGATGCTGCCCACTAAGGGGCTGACGTTGCCCTTGATAAGCTATGGGGGCTCCAGTTTGCTGGCGGTGTCTATGGCGATTATGTTATTGCTGCGCATTGATTTTGAAACACGCATGCTACGGGCACAGGCTTTCGTAAGGAGCCACCGATGAGTCATAAGCGTTTAATCGTTATGGCGGGTGGAACAGGTGGCCATGTTTTTCCTGGTCTTGCGATTGCACATTATCTGATGATGCAGGGCTGGCAGGTGCGCTGGATGGGTACTGAAGACAGAATGGAAGCCTCTCTGGTACCAGAACATGGCATTGAGATTGATTTTATTAAAATTTCTGGGCTACGTGGCAAGGGAATACTGGCACAGCTGGCTGCACCGCTACGTATCTGGCGCGCTGTCTGTCAGGCTAAAGCGATTATGCATCACTATCAGCCTGATGTGGTATTGGGAATGGGAGGATATGTTTCTGGTCCCGGTGGTCTGGCGGCATGGTTATGTAATGTTCCCGTGGTGTTACATGAGCAAAATGGCATCGCTGGTTTGACGAATCGCTGGCTGGCGAGAATTGCCACCAAAGTATTACAGGCTTTCCCCGGTACTTTTCCTCATGCTGAGGTAGTGGGTAATCCATTGCGTCGTGATTTACTGAAATTGCCTTCCCCGGCTGAGCGTTTCGCAGGACGTACCGGGCCGATACGCATACTTATCGTCGGTGGTAGCCAGGGTGCTGGCATTTTGAATCAGGTGATGCCGATGGTAGCGGATAAATTAGGTGAACGCGTTACCTTGTGGCACCAGGTGGGTAAAGGGGCGATGGCGCACGTCTTGCAGGCTTATCAACAGACAGGCAGGGCTCATAAGGTTACGGAGTTTATTGATGATATGGCCGCCGCCTATGCATGGGCTGATGTTGTGGTCTGTCGCAGTGGTGCCATGACAGTCAGTGAAGTTGCAGCAGCAGGACTGGCCGCTATTTTTGTCCCTTTTCAGCACAAGGATCGCCAGCAATACTGGAATGCGCTGCCGTTTTTGCAGGCAGGAGCAGCCAGAATTATTGAACAGCCACAGTTTACCGCTGACAGCGTCAGTGCGCTGATTGCAGACTGGAGTCGGCAACAGTTACTGCTGATGGCAGAACGGGCGCGGGCCCAGGCTGTTCTTGATGCGACTGAACGTATTGCAATGGCTGTTCGTGCTGCAGCGCGGAAAGAATAAATAACCCTTTGTATTTGATGCAAATCGTATACAGGTTGTGAAGATTAAGTAACCAAAATAAAGTGATGATTAATGTGAATACACAGCAACTAGCGCAATTACGAATTATCGTGCCTGAAATGCGGCGCGTCCGGCATATTCACTTTGTAGGCATTGGTGGCGCGGGTATGGGCGGTATCGCTGAAGTTCTGGCTAACGAAGGTTATGAAATCAGTGGCTCTGATCTCGTGCCTGGCGCGATGACGCAGCAACTGAGTGCGCTGGGTGTGCGAGTACATTTTCATCATCACGCAAAAAATGTACAGGGTGCCAGTGTTGTGGTGGTTTCGAGTGCTATTCCGGCAGATAATGTGGAAATTATGGCTGCTTATGAAGCACGTATCCCCGTGATTCGTCGGGCCGAAATGCTCGCAGAACTGATGCGGTACCGTCATGGTATTGCTGTTGCAGGCACACATGGTAAAACTACCACAACAGCAATGATTGCCAGTATCTATGCACAGGCAGGCCTCGACCCAACGTTCGTCAATGGTGGTCTGGTAAAAGCAGTGGGTACCCATGCACGTTTAGGCTCCAGTCGTTATCTCATCGTTGAAGCTGATGAAAGTGATGCCTCGTTTCTCCACCTGCAGCCTATGGTAGCGATTGTGACCAACATTGAAGCTGATCATATGGATACTTATCAGGGCGATTTTGAAAATTTAAAACAGACATTCATTAATTTCTTACACAACCTTCCTTTTTATGGGCTGGCTGTGCTCTGTGTAGACGATCCCGTGATACGTACGCTGTTATCAAGTGTGGGGCGCCGTCTTACTACTTATGGTTTTGCTGCTGATGCGGATGTAAGGATTTCGGATTACCGCCAGGTTGGGGTGCAGGGATATTTTACCTTACATCGTCGGGATAAATCATCGATGACGGTTACTTTAAATGCGCCAGGACGACATAATGCATTGAACGCCGCTGCTGCAGTCGCCGTTGCGACAGAAGATGGCATTGATGATGATGATATATTGCATGTGCTGGCAAATTTTCAGGGGACCGGGCGTCGTTTTGATGTACTCGGTCATTTTCATCTGGACAGGGTGAATGGCAAAAAAGGCAGCGTAATGCTGGTTGACGATTACGGTCATCATCCCACTGAAGTAGACGCGACCCTTAAAGCAGCGCGAGCGGGTTGGCCGGACAGACGCATTGTGATGATTTTTCAACCTCATCGCTACAGCCGTACACGTGATCTTTATGATGATTTTGTCAATGTCCTTTCTCAGGTGGATGTGTTGCTGATGCTGGAGGTGTATTCAGCAGGTGAATTGCGTGTTCCGGGTGCGGATAGCCATTCATTATGTTGTACCATTCGTCATGGTAACAAGCTGGATCCGATGCTGGTAGCCGATCCTGACAATCTGCTATCGATTCTGGCACAAATCCTTAATGGTAATGATCTGATTCTGGTGCAGGGTGCAGGTAATATTGGAAAAATTGCCAGAAATCTGGCTGAGTTAAAATTACAACCTCAGTATCAGTATAAAGAGAAACTTCATGGCTGAAAAAATCGCAGTACTACTGGGCGGTACTTCTGCAGAACGTGAAGTGTCGCTGCTTTCAGGACAGGCGGTACTGACTGGATTGACTGAAGCGGGTATCGATGCTGATGGCATTGATCCGAAAGATTTTTCTGTTACCCAACTCAAAGAGTCGGGTTATAACAAAGTCTTTATTGCATTACATGGGCGTGGTGGTGAGGATGGCTCCCTGCAGGGTGTACTTGAGTTTTTACAGTTACCTTACACCGGTAGTGGTGTTATGGCTTCTGCGCTGGCTATGGATAAGTTACGTAGCAAATTAGTCTGGATTGCCATGGGATTACCGGTACCACCATGGGTAGTATTGAATCGCCAGCAATTTCTTACCAATGGACTGAACAGCATAGCACAAGCCATTAGTGAATTAGGTTTACCGCTCATCATCAAACCCAGCCGGGAAGGCTCCAGTGTCGGTATGAGTCGTGTGAATCACAGCAGCGAGTTGCAGGCAGCACTGGAAAAAGCGTTCTGTTATGACAGCGATTTACTCATTGAAAAATGTTTAAGTGGTCCGGAATATACCGTGGCTATTTTAGGGGATGAAGTTTTACCTTCAATTCGTATCCAGCCTGCTGGTGTGTTTTACGACTATGAAGCGAAATATTTATCAGACAGTACTCAATATTTCTGTCCGGGTGGTTTGAATGCAATGCAGGAGCAGCAATTGGCCAGGCTTGCGCAGCAGGCTTATCGTCTCCTTGGGTGCAGTGGTTGGGGGAGAGTTGATGTGATGCAGGACAAAGATGGCAGCTTTTATCTGCTGGAGGTGAATACTTCGCCGGGCATGACAAGCCATAGCCTGGTACCGATGGCAGCTCGCCAGCATGGTTTGAGTTTTTCACAGTTAGTTGTAAAAATTTTAGCGCTCACTGGTTGAGATGTCGCAGGCTGCCTTAAATGCGCGTTACCGGGGTGGTATCAGTAAAAAAACTGACCGCAATCACAGTAATAGTGTTCGTCTGGTGGGTTTTATTTTCCTGCTGATGGTGACAGGAATAGTACTTGGCAGTGGCTGGATTGTTATGAACCTGCTTAAGGACGTGAACCGTTTTCCACTGTCTAAGCTGGTGGTCACCGGAGAGCGTTATTACACCACGCTGGACGATATACGCCAGGCTATTCTGGCATCGGGTTCGCCGGGTACTTTTATTACCCAGGATGTGAGTGTTGTTTTGCAACAAATTGAGCGTTTGCCATGGATTAAACAAGCGAGTGTACGTAAGCAATGGCCGGATAAACTCAGCATTCATGTCGTGGAATATGTGCCTGTAGCGCGTTGGAATGATGTTTATCTTGTTGATATTAAAGGTAAATCATTTAGTGTGCATTCAGGTGGTATCGATGATAGTAAGCTGCCCTTATTGTATGGACCAGAGGGGAGTGAGCAGGATGTTCTGGCGGGTTATCTGGAGATAAAAACTGCTCTGGCAGCCAGTAAATTTACGCTAAGGATGGTGTCCATGAGTGCGCGACGCTCATGGCAGCTTCTTCTGGAGAATGGTATTCGCCTGGAGCTTGGACGTGAAGATTTCCCTGGTCGCCTGAAACGTTTTATAGCGCTTTATCCGATATTGCAGCAAAAAACAGACCAGCAAATCAGTTATGTTGATCTCCGTTATGACACGGGTGCGGCAGTAGGATGGGCCCCGATACTTTTAGGGAAGAGACAACAGAGCGAGGCGCAGGTGAAATAACAATGATGAGGGCAACGGACAGAAAGTTAGTAGTAGGTCTTGAAATTGGCACATCCAAGGTTTCTGTGCTGGTGGGTGAAGTGTTACCCGATGGCATGGTGAATATTATTGGTGCAGGTAGCTGTGCATCCCGTGGTATGGATAAAGGCGGTGTTAACGATCTTGAAGCGGTAGTTAAATGTGTGCAACGTGCTGTTGATCAAGCAGAATTAATGGCTGACTGTCAGATTTCTTCAGCTTATCTGGCGTTATCGGGTAAGCATATCAGTTGCCAGAATGAAATTGGCATGGTGCCTATTTCAGAAGAAGATGTTACACAGGAAGACGTTGATAACGTTGTACATACCGCTAAATCAGTACGTATGCGTGATGAGCACCGTGTGTTGCACGTTATTCCACAGGAGTACGCCATTGATTATCAGGAAGGAATAAAAAACCCGATTGGTCTTTCTGGGGTACGTATGCAGGCAAAAGTACATCTGATTACCTGTCATAATGATATGGCCAAAAATATCGTTAAAGCTGTCGAACGTTGTGGTCTGAAAGTTGATCAACTTATTTTTGCCGGTGTTGCAGCAAGTTATGCAGTATTAACAGAAGATGAACGCGAGCTGGGAGTCTGTGTGGTGGATATGGGCGGTGGAACGATGGATATCGTCGTTTATACTGCTGGCGCACTACGTCACAGTAAAGTTATACCCTATGCCGGTAATGTGGTGACCAGCGATATTGCTTATGCGTTTGGCACACCTCCCACAGATGCAGAAACAATAAAAGTAAAATACGGTTGTGCGTTGGGAGCCATGGTCAGTAAAGATGAAAATGTGGAAGTTCCCAGTGTTGGAGGTCGTCCTCCCCGTAGCCTGCAAAGGCAGACACTGGCTGAAGTGATAGAGCCGCGCTATATCGAGCTGTTGAATTTGATTAATGATGAAATTTTGCAATTACAGGAACAGCTGCGTCAGCAGGGCATTAAGTATCATCTGGCGGCGGGTGTTGTGCTGACGGGTGGTGCAGCACAAATTGATGGTCTGGTTGAATGCGCCGAGCGCGTGTTTCATGCTCAGGTACGTATTGGTCAGCCTTCTAATATCACAGGGTTAACAGATTATGTGCAGGAACCCTATTATTCCACGCCTGTCGGGTTATTGCATTATGGTAAAGAGTTTCATCTCAATACGCACTCAGAAATAGAAAAACAAACCTCGATGAGTGCATGGTTTAAGCGTATCAATAGTTGGTTTAAGAAAGAGTTTTAAAGTTTTAGCAGAGGTTGTGTGAATGTGACTTTTAATATCGATATAAGTTAATGGCACAAAACGGGAGAAAAATTATGTTTGAACCAATCGAATCTACCAATGACGCGGTGATTAAAGTCATCGGCGTCGGCGGTGGCGGCGGTAATGCCGTAGAATACATGGTACGTGAACGCATTGAAGGTGTTGAGTTTTTTGTTACTAATACGGATGCACAGGCATTACGTAAAACAACAGTAGGTCAGACCATTCAGATTGGTAATGGAATTACCAAAGGTCTGGGCGCTGGGGCCAATCCGGAAGTAGGCCGTAATGCGGCAGAAGAAGACCGTGATGCGCTACGCGCTGCATTGGATGGTGCAGATATGGTTTTCATCGCTGCAGGTATGGGTGGAGGAACCGGAACAGGAGCTGCCCCAGTTGTCGCTGAAGTGGCTAAAGAATTGGGTATTTTAACGGTTGCTGTGGTCACCAAGCCTTTCAATTTTGAAGGCAAAAAACGTATGATGTTTGCGGAGCAGGGTATCGCAGAACTATCCAGATACGTCGACTCACTGATTACCATACCTAATGACAAGCTGTTGAAAGTACTGGGTCGTGGTATTTCTTTACTGGATGCCTTTGGTGCAGCTAATGATGTATTAAAAGGGGCTGTTCAGGGTATTGCTGAGCTTATCACGCGCCCTGGTTTAATGAATGTTGATTTTGCTGATGTACGCACTGTTATGTCTGAAATGGGTTATGCCATGATGGGATCGGGCGTGGCTTCAGGCGATGATCGTGCTGAAGAAGCGGCTGAAATGGCGATTTCCAGTCCATTGCTGGAAGATATCGACTTGTCAGGTGCGCGTGGCGTTCTGGTGAATATTACCGCAGGTCTGGATTTGCGCCTGGATGAATTCGAGACGGTAGGTAATACGATACGGGCGTTTGCATCTGATAATGCTACTGTGGTGATAGGAACATCACTTGATACCGATATGAATGACGAGCTGCGTGTCACTGTTGTTGCCACCGGTATTGGTATGGACAAACGCCCGGAAATCGTCCTGGTATCAGGTAAGAAAAATCCGCCTGCTGTGGAACCGCGTTATCAGCAGCACAATCTATCGCCTTTATCTGAAAAAGTGGTAAATGATCTTGCGGTGCATAAGGAGCCTGATTATCTGGATATTCCCGCATTTCTACGTAAGCAGGCAGATTGACTGGCCAAAATTTGGAATATAGGCTATTTATGATACATTAATAATCGGATTTTACCATAAACTTGGATGATGAAATATAATATTGTGAGATGATATGGTGATAAAACAAAGAACATTAATGCGTGCTGTTCATGCAACCGGTGTAGGACTGCATACGGGCAAAAAGGTGCAGCTCACCATGTTGCCTATGCCAGCGAACACAGGAGTAATCTATCGCCGTACTGATTTAAATCCGCCGGTTGATTTCCCTGCAGACGCAAAATCTGTACGTGATACTATGCTTTGTACCTGTCTCGTGAATGAGCAGGATGTGCGCATTTCTACTGTTGAACACCTTAACGCCGCTCTGGCGAGCCTTGGAATCGATAATATTATTATCGAAGTTGATGCCCCTGAAATTCCCATTATGGATGGTAGTGCCAGCCCTTTTATCTATTTGTTGCTGGATGCGGGTATTGCAGAACTGAAGGCCGCCAAAAAATTTCTGCGTATCAAAGAAACAGTGCGGGTTGAAGACGGAGATAAATGGGCTGAGTTGTCCCCATTAAATGGTTTTCGCCTGGACTTCACCATTGATTTTAATCATCCGGTCATTAATGCCAGTAATCAGCGCTATTGCCTTGATTTCTCAGCAGATGCTTTTGTTCATGAAATCAGTAGAGCACGAACTTTTGGTTTTATGCGTGATATAGAATATCTGCAATCCCGAGGATTGTGTTTGGGAGGAAGCTTCAATTGTGCCATTGTTGTGGATGATTACTCCGTGCTTAACGAAGATGGCCTGCGTTTTGCAGATGAATTTGTGCGCCATAAGATTCTTGATGCGATTGGCGATCTCTTTATGTGTGGTCATAACATTATTGGTGCGTTTACCGCATTCAAATCGGGTCACGGGTTGAATAATAAACTGTTGCAGGCGGTGTTGTCGAAGCAGGATGCATGGGAATTGGTTACGTTGCAGGATGATGACGCACCTTCAGCATTTAAAGGCCTCGTGCCGGTATTAACATGATTTAATCTCTGGCTAATGCAGCGAGCTTTTCAAGTATATGACGTAACTGCTCAGGACTGCGTTGCGCCAGTATTCTTAGTTCCCTGGCACTTTCCTGACTTAAAAGACGTAAGGGTGCTGGTGCCGTACACTGCAGTATTTTTACCTTTCCTTGCAGGGCATTATTGCCTGTTGTCATCAAAGTTGGATTTATCTTTATGTCGATTGACGCTAATGATGGTAGAATTTGCGCCCGAAGGGCAGAGAGTAAGTGAGACTGTTCGTAGCGTAATCGCATCATCCAGGCAGCGCTAGCTGTTTCTAACACTAAAACATTCTGTCGATAATTAGCAACTCTGCACCATGGCTGTAGCTGTGCAGGAAAAAGTGCTTTCACTGCCAGGTTCAGTTCCTGTAGTACCATGATGTGTTTGTGTACCTCGTGCGGCAGGCTTTTTTCTATGGCAGACCTGTTACTAAACAGGATATTGAATAATTGTGGGTGACTTTCGCGCATGCATGAAATCTCAACAGGTATCTTAGTTGCTGCAGTTATTCTAAGGTATTTTGGTGGCGAAGATGTTATTTGCGATCAGAAAGTTTTTTCTGGTCTCTTAAATAAGGCTATTTAACTGATATTTTTTATTTCTCAAATGTTTTGATCGATTTCCAATAATTTTTCTCAGGAAAATGCTGTCTGTTATGAGTCGCTACAGAATTTTTCTTAGTGATTGATTATATTGAAAAGCCCGGCTTTTTCTGTGGTGATGTTGTATATTCCAGAGCCCTGCCGGGAAAAAAGGCAAATGTATGCGCAGGGCAATGAATTGTGGTTAATACCAGCATACGGCCACAATTTATTTTATTTTGGTGACTGTTTATCTCTACTATTTTTCTGCTATCCCTGTGATGGGCTTTGTAAGAGACATAAAAACTATGTTAATTAGATTGTTAACTAAAATTTTTGGTAGTCGTAATGAGCGTATCTTACGCACTATGCGTAAAGTGGTCGATGTGATTAGCCGTATGGAGCCTGAATTCGAAAAACTTTCGGATGCAGAACTCCGGGCGAAAACGGATGAATTTCGTGCCCGTCTTGCGCAGGGAGAAAAGCTGGAAAATCTGATTCCGGATGCTTTTGCAGCCGTCCGCGAAGCCAGTAAAAGAGTATTTACCATGCGTCATTTTGATGTCCAGTTACTGGGTGGTATGGTGCTCAATGATCGCTGTATTGCAGAAATGCGTACCGGTGAAGGTAAGACCCTGACGGCAACGTTACCGGTTTATTTAAATGCGTTGAATGGGCGTGGTGTCCATGTAGTGACAGTCAATGATTATCTGGCGCAACGTGATGCCCAAAATAATCGACCGTTGTTTGAATTTCTCGGTCTGACTGTAGGTATTAATTTATCCGGCATGTCATCCGAGGCCAAGCGCGAAGCCTACGCTGCTGATATCACTTATGGCACAAATAACGAATATGGTTTTGATTACCTGCGCGACAACATGGCGTTCAGTCCACAGGAGCGTGTGCAGCGTGAATTACATTATGCACTGGTCGATGAAGTCGATTCCATTCTGATTGATGAAGCACGTACACCACTTATTATTTCAGGACCCACCGAAGACAGCTCTGACATGTATATCAGAGTGAACAGATTGATACCGAAATTAATTCGTCAGGAAAAAGAAGATTCAGAAACTTTTCAGGGCGAAGGTCATTTCTCAGTCGATGAAAAATCAAGACAGGTTCACCTGACAGAACGCGGCCTTGTACTGATTGAGCAATTGTTAGCAGATGATAATCTCATAGATGAAGGAGAGTCACTCTACTCTCCAGCTAACATCATACTCATGCATCATGTCACTGCTGCCCTGCGCGCTCATGTCCTGTTTATGCGTGATGTTGACTACATTGTTAAAGATGGGAAAGTAGTTATTGTTGACGAGCATACAGGTCGTACCATGCAGGGACGCCGCTGGTCTGATGGATTACATCAGGCTATTGAAGCTAAAGAAGGTGTTGAGATTCAGAATGAAAACCAGACACTGGCGTCTATTACCTTTCAGAATTATTTTCGTCTTTATGAAAAACTGGCAGGTATGACAGGCACTGCAGATACTGAGGCGTTTGAATTCAGTACTATTTACCGCCTTGATACGGTTGTCGTACCCACTAACCGTCCGATGATTCGTCAGGATTTGGCTGATTTAGTCTATGTGACTGAAAAAGAAAAGATTAATGCGATTATTGAAGATATTCGTGAACGTACCAACCGTGGGCAACCCGTTCTGGTAGGCACCATTTCGATTGAAAAATCTGAACTGGTATCACGTGAATTAACCAGTGCAGGTATTGCGCATAAAGTATTAAACGCTAAGTTTCATGCCATGGAAGCGGATATTATCGCGCAGGCAGGACAGCCAGGTGCGGTAACCATCGCCACCAATATGGCAGGTCGGGGTACTGATATTGTGTTGGGCGGTAGCTGGCAGAGTGAAATTGCCGCGCTGGAACAGCCAACAGAATCACAGATTAATGCTATCAAGGATGCCTGGCAGATTCGTCATGATGCCGTACTGGCAGCAGGTGGTCTGCATATTATTGGTACTGAACGTCATGAATCGCGCCGAATTGATAATCAATTACGGGGTCGTGCAGGTCGCCAGGGGGATCCCGGCTCATCACGTTTTTATCTGTCGATGGAAGATGCGCTGATGCGTATTTTTGCTTCTGAGCGTATATCGGGCATGATGCGTAAGCTCGGTATGCAGCAGGGAGAAGCCATTGAACATCCATGGGTGACTAAAGCAATAGCCAATGCACAGCGTAAAGTAGAAAGCCGTAATTTTGATATTCGTAAACAGTTACTGGAATATGATGATGTGGCTAACGATCAGCGCCGGGCTATTTACAGTCAGCGTAATGCCTTACTGGATGCTGTTGATGTGAGTGAGACTATCAACAGCATTCGCGAAGATGTCTTTAAAACAACCATTAATACTTATATCCCTGGGCAATCGCTGGAAGAAATGTGGGACATTGCAGGTCTGGAACAGCGATTACGCGAAGATTTTGATTTAGCTGTCCCGATTACACAATGGCTTGCCGAATCGAAATTGCATGAAGAAATATTACGTGAGCGTATTTTGCAGCACGCACAGGATGCAAGGCAGCGTAAGGAAGAGATTGTTGGTAGCGAAATAATGCGTACCTTTGAAAAAGGAGTGATGCTACAGACGCTGGATTCATTATGGAAAGAGCATCTGGCAGCGATGGATTATTTACGTCAGGGTATCCATTTGCGTGGTTACGCACAAAAAGATCCCAGACAGGAATATAAGCGTGAATCTTTTGCCATGTTCTCTGCCATGCTGGAATCGCTGAAATATGAAGTTATCGGTATATTGAACAAGGTTCAGGTGCGTATGCCTGAAGAAGTGCAGATACTCGAACAGCAGCGCCGTGAGGAAGCAGAACGTTTATCAAAACAGCAACAACTCAGTCATCAAAATGAAATTCACGCTTTGATAGGACAGGAAAAATCCCGTTCTGTTGCCAGAATGGAAAACAAGACAGGTCGTAATGACATCTGCCCCTGTGGATCAGGTAAAAAATATAAGTACTGTCATGGGAAATTAAAATAATTAATAAATTTAAAATGCTGCATAAATAAAAAGCAGATAGCGGTGAAAAAAGAGAAAAGCCCTTCTGCCAGGTTTGATCGCTCGTGGCGTCTGCCCCGGCAGTGGGACGGTATCGAAAAATCAGTGGTGCAGGTTAGTTGAGATAGCATGATCGTTTTCGGTAATCACCAGCGGTGGCAGGCTCATGTAAGTGTTTAATGTCGGATAGTAATGATTCATCGCAATATCGATACTGTTATTAGGAAGATAACGATTCAATACGGGGAAAAAAACCTGCAGCGGCTGTAATGGCAGTGTCAGTGCTTTCAGTTTGTTAGCACCAGCAGGAGACAATGAATAACATACAATCCCGAATGCCCGATTAAGCTTGAAAAGCTGCGGGTTGATATCAAGTTTCTGATAAACAGAGATATTTTCTCGCATGCTCTGTTGATTAAATAAACCGACACAAGGGGATACACCAGGCAGTAGCTCAAAACTGCAGATGGAATCGAAATTCCAGCCCCATAGAACTAAATCCCAGTCATCGCCCAGCGATTCAATAAGTCGGGTACTGTGGTGGTGAAAACGGGGATGAAAAATGGCATCATCTTCGCAAAGTGTTATCGGTTTATCGTTGGTGATGCACTGATTCCATAAATGAATATGCGACATGGCAGAGCCGAGCGCACCTTGGGTATAAGGAAGATTCCTCTCCGTTAATCCTTGCATCTGTAGTTGCTGTTGAGAAAGCTCTCTGCCATCTACCGCAGGGAAACGAGATATATTGTCTATTCCTTTATTATAGGCATAAAAACTCTGTAAACGATCCGTGCTTCTATCCAGATTGATTAGATGTATGGGTAACATATTTTTCCTTTATAACTTCTTGGCAATTGTGCGTCTGTGCTGATTGAAATTCGAGTATCAATGAACCTGTATTTTTTTGAAAATGAAAAGTTCATAGATGAGATATTCAGTAGTCAGACGCGCAGTGAACCATAAATATAACTGCCCTGAAAAGCTACCTGCAGATTATTGTTCTACTGTGTTTGTGATATATGGCCGGCGTAATGCGGTTTTAATGAGCGGCTGACAAAAACCATCGACTTCATGAAGAAGTTCTTTTACAGTAAGCGCGGCAGGGCGCCAGGTGAAGAAAAATCCCTACCAGAACAGGTATTTTTGCTAATTTCTCCTGTTGTTAACTCAGCGTAAGTGTAGCTGCCTGAGCGTGGCATTATCCTGGCAAAAATAAACATTACAGGTTATTAACATGTTGATCACTGTACTAAAATCTAAAATAGCTTATGCAACTGTGACGCAAAAAGATCTTTTTTATGTGGGCTCTATTTCAATAGATGAAGAGGTTATGCAACAGGCTAATCTTATTGAAAATGAGCAGGTTCAGGTTGTTAATCTGAATAATGGTGAACGCCTGGAAACTTATGTGATTAAGGCCAAAGCAGGCAGTAAGGTTTTTGGTTTAAATGGGCCGGCAGCGAGAAAAGCAGAAGTCGGTGACCGGATATTTATTCTCTCCTATGCCCAGATTTCAGCGGGTGAAAGCATTAATCCTGTAATTATCGATATGGAGCATCCACTGTAAGGGGGGAAGATCTGCACTGTCTTATTGATGGCATCAGTCATTTTTGTTCGTCCTGTTTCTTCTCCTGTATCGTGTCAGCACTATGCTGAACAGGCTCTGTATCAGGCAACATTTTCAAATACTGCTAAAAAAACGAATATTTCCTTTATGTTGGAGTATCAAGGCAGTTAAGCCGCTGTTTTAGCACAATGGCAGGTTGCGTAAAATTTGCCAGAAAACGGCATGCTTTTCAGTGCCACAGCAGTGCATTGATGACTGATTCGCTTAGTACTGCAAGGGCAATAAGGAGCGGCGTATGAACAGCACAGGAGTATCCGTACGACAAAACACCAGCACAACAGCGACATCTTCATCATTCCACTACCTGTTAATCGGTGATGGCCGGGTAGCAAGCCATCTGAACTGTTATTTTGCATCGATACCGCTGCCGTTTCATACCTGGTGTCGCCGGCAGTCATTGAGGGAACTGGACAGACTCATTCATTCCAGCAGCCATATTATGTTGCTTATCAGGGATGACGCTATTGAATCCTTTATTAAACAGCATCTCATGCATACCAATGCCCTGCTGCTTCACTGCTCAGGTAGTCTGGTGAGCGATTATGCTTACGGTGTGCACCCACTATTTAGTTTTAATCAGGGTCTGTATACACCTGCTACCTATCAGGCTATTCCTTTTGTTGTGGAGCATGATGCTCCCGCCTTTGACAGGCTGCTACCGGGGCTTGCCAATCCACATGTGTGCATTCACAAGTCACATAAAGCAAAATATCATGCGCTCTGTGCGCTCTCTGGAAATTTAAGCTGCCTGATGTGGCAGACATTATTTAGTACATTACAACAGGAATTTCATCTTCCCCCTGCTGTCGCGCATGCCTGGTTACGCCAGCAGACTGAAAATTTAATTAATCATCCTGATTCTGCCTTAACGGGGCCTTTAGTACGGGATGACAGGGTAACCATCAAAAAACATTTAGCCGCGTTATCAGACAGTCCATTCCAGGATTTGTATCAAAGTTTTATCGATTTTTATCACCAGACTCGGGGAAAAATGCATGAAATTACCTGATTTTTATAATAAAAAGCAGAATCACGAAAAAATCACCATGCTTACCTGTTACGATTATACCAGTGCGCGTATTCTGGCAGATACGTCGGTGGATTGCCTGCTGGTCGGCGATAGTGTGGCGACAACCCTGCATGGCTTTAAAGATACCCTGTCGGCCACGCTTGCGATGATGAAACTGCATACCGCGGCCGTGCGACGTGGTGCAGAAGAGATGTTTATCATCAGTGACCTGCCTTTTCTGAGCTATCGTGGCGCGCTAAGTGATAATGTTGCTGCTGTGCATGCTTTAATGCAGGCAGGTGCCGATGCGGTAAAGTTAGAAGGGGCTGCCGGTAATGAATCTCTGGTGAAGCATCTGGTGCAGTCCGGTGTCCCTGTTATGGGACATATTGGATTAACGCCTCAGTTCGTTCATATATTGGGTGGTTATAAGGTACAGGGTAAGACCACTTTTGCTGCGCATCGCCTGCTCGAGGATGCGCGCGCTTTGCAGGAAGCGGGATGCTTTGCGCTGGTGCTGGAGTGCATTCCCGCACCGCTGGCACAGGAAATCACCCAGGCACTGACGATTCCAACGCTCGGTATTGGCGCCGGCCCTTTTACTGATGGCCAGATACTGGTCTGGCAGGATTTATTAGGCCTGAATGACGCGTTCAAACCCAGGTTTGTCAAACATTTTCTTAATGGCAGTGAGCTGTTTAAAAACAGTATTGAACAGTTTGTTTCTTCAGTAAAACAAGGAGAGTTTCCCGAAGATGGACATTGTTACTGAAGGTGCTCACTGGCGTATGCTGCAAAAGCAGCTGGCGGGTAAAACTATAGGATTTGTCCATACCATGGGGCATCTGCACCAGGGTCACCTGAGCTTATGTCAGCGTTCCTTACAGGAAAATGACATTACTGTTGTTGCTATTTTTGTCAATCCTGCGCAATTTAACCGTCTGGACGATTTTCATCTTTATCCACGCACCCTGGAAGAAGACAAAGAGTTACTGGTGCGACAAAAGGTTGATTATTTATTTTTGCCAACTGAAAGTGAGCTGTATGCAGATGGTTATCAGATACAGGTTACTGAAACAGAATTGAGCCAGGAGCTGGAAGGGCAATTCAGGCCCGGGCATTTTACCGGGATGCTGACTATCGTGCTAAAACATCTCAATATTATCCAGCCCACGCAGGCTTATTATGGTGAAAAAGATTATCAGCAACTTATGTTGATCAAAAAGATGGCACAGGCGCTCTTCCTTCCTGTGAGTATTGTTGGCTGTCCTACTGTGCGTGCAAAAGATGAGCTGGCACTGAGTTCGAGGAATACGCGTTTATCTGCAGACAGCCGCCGAAAAGCCGCCTGTTTACCGGTTATCTTACGAGAAGCCATGAATCCACAGGAAGCAACAGAACGTCTGGTAGATGCAGGATTTACTGTGGACTATGTCGTGGACAGATGGCATCGCCGCCTGGCTGCGGTATGGCTGGATAATGTCAGGTTGATAGACAATATACGCCTTGAGGTAGCGGGTATGTGCAAAGAAGCATGAAGCAATGATGAAATTGATATTTCCGGCAGTTTTGCCCATGCTTTCATATTAAGGCTCTACCTGGCGTACTTTGAGTGTAATGCCATCAATGGCAATCACTTCGACTTCACTGCCACTTTGCAGAGCAGTTTCTGACCAGATACGCCAGCTGCCATCACCTATTCTGACACGTCCATAGCCATCGCGGGTCGATTCGGTTAAGGTCGCACGCTGGCCAATGAGCTGGTGATTGCGCTGATTAACTGACACTGCAGGAAAGGTGTTAAATCTGTTCAACCAGTACCACCACAGGTATGCGGTTACAATGCTCAGTAGCGCAAATAGCAACCCCTGACCCTGCCAGCCTAATGGCAGTAATCCTGTAACAATACCGACGATCATCGCCGCAACACCACTCCATAAAGAATAACCACCGGCACCCAGCATTTCAGCTGCCAGTAGCAGACCACCGAGAGAAAGCCAGAACCATACGGGATGGGCAGCTATTTGTTCAATCATGATGATTTTTCCTTATTCTTTTTATTGTAGCCAATCAGCTCGCTAATGCCGGCGATGGAACCAATAAGATTAGTTGCTTCCAGAGGCATCATGATAACTTTATTATTATCTGCTGAAGCCAGTTGTTGCAAAGCATCTGTATATTTTTGTGCAATGAAATAGTTAATGGCCTGAATGTTGCCGTCAGCGATGGCATCAGAAACCAGTTTGGTTGCCATGGCTTCAGCCTGTGCAGCACGCTCTCTGGCTTCTGCCTGTAAAAATGCGGACTGGCGTTCACCTTCAGCTTTTAAGATCTGAGACTGTTTTTCACCCTCAGCACGTAAAATAGCTGCCTGACGTACTCCTTCTGCTTCAAGGATATCAGCACGCTTGGTTCGTTCTGCTTTCATCTGGGCATTCATCGCAGAGACCAGCTCTGCAGGTGGGCGTACATCGCGGATTTCAATACGCGTGATTTTCACACCCCAGGGATTGGTAGCTTCATCAACAATATGCAGCAGGCGGCTGTTAATGTTATCGCGTTGAGAGAGCATTTCATCTAATTCCATGGATCCTAATACAGTACGAAAGTTGGTCATTGTCAGGTTAATAATGGCCAGCTCAAGATTGCTCACTTCATAAGCAGCACGTATGGGATCAATGACCTGAATAAAACATACTGCATCGATAGCAACATTAGCATTATCGCGAGAAATAACTTCCTGTGAAGGGATATCGAGTACCTGTTCCATCATATTAATTTTACGGCCAATACGATCCATGAACGGGATCAATATGTTCAGGCCAGGTTCCAGTGTTCTGGTATAACGACCAAAGCGCTCTACTGTCCATTGAAATCCCTGCGGTACAATCTTAACACTGGAAAATACCAGCACTATGGCAGCAAAAATAATGACCGGAATGACGATATACATAATGAGTTTCCTGATTGTTTGCTATTTTATTGTTAAGGTAATGCGCCAGAGATTGCTATCTGTGCCGGTGAGGTTGTCTGCTGCCTGGAATTCGCCTGGCTGTAATTTTATTTTAAAATCATAGTCAGTGTCGGTGGTGCTTGATAAAAATATCATTGGAGCAGGGTACTGTCCCGCACGAACCCTATAATTAAACACAGCACAGCAACTAATTCGATGGCAGGCTAGCATAAATCTGGCCACCTGGTTTTCCTGAAATCCGGAGTATTGTGATGAAAAATATTAACCCAAGTCAAACTGCAGCCTGGAAAGCGTTACAGCAGCATTTTGCACAAATAAAAAATTTACAACTGCGTGATTTATTTGCCCAGGATAGCCAGCGTTTTACCCGATTTTCAATCTTATTTCAGGATGAAATGTTGGTGGATTTTTCCAAGAATCTGATTACACAAGAAACAATGAGAAAATTGCAGGACCTGGCAAGAGAAACCTGTCTCGTTGACGCAATTAATGCCCTGTTTTCAGGTGAAAAAATAAATCGTACAGAAGATCGCGCTGTGTTGCATGTTGCACTGCGTAACCGTAAGAACAACCCGATACGGGTAGATGGTCAGGATGTGATGCCAGCAGTGAATGCAGTACTGGCTAAAATGAAGGCATTTTGTGATACGGTGATTGCAGGCCGCTGGAAAGGCTATAGTGGCAAGGCAATTACTGATGTTATCAACATCGGCATTGGTGGCTCAGATTTAGGTCCTTATATGGTTACAGAAGCCTTAAAACCGTATAAAAATCATCTGAATATGCATTTTGTTTCTAATGTTGACGCTACCCATATTGTGGAAACGTTAAAATTAGTCAATCCGGAAACTACACTATTTCTTGTTGCGTCCAAAACATTTACGACTCAGGAGACCATGACGAACGCGCATAGTGCTCGTCACTGGTTCCTGCAGGCAGCGGGCTCACCGTCTCATGTCGCCAAACATTTCGTCGCATTGTCTACAAATAGTAAAGCAGTAAGTGAATTTGGCATTGATATCAATAACATGTTTGAATTCTGGGATTGGGTAGGTGGACGCTATTCTCTTTGGTCAGCGATTGGTCTGCCCATTGCGTTGTCAATTGGATTTACTCATTTTGAAGAGTTATTGAGTGGTGCGCATGCTATGGACAGGCATTTTGCCGAAACACCGACAGAGCATAATTTGCCTGTTCTGCTGGCACTTATCAGTATCTGGTACAGTAATTTTTTCGGTGCTGAAACTGAGGCTATTTTGCCTTATGATCAATATATGCATCGTTTTGCTGCTTATTTTCAACAAGGAAATATGGAATCTAATGGTAAGTGTATTGATCGCAATGGTGAGCCGGTCAATTATCAAACCGGGCCAATTGTCTGGGGTGAGCCTGGAACAAACGGTCAGCATGCGTTTTATCAGCTTATCCATCAAGGAACTAAACTCATACCCTGTGATTTTATTGCTCCGGCTGTCAGCCATAACCCCCTCGATGATCATCATCATAAGCTGTTATCTCATTTTTTTGCACAAACTGAAGCGCTGGCTTTTGGTAAATCTCATGAGGAAGTACGTGCTGAATATGCTGATAGTGGAAAACCGCTTCAGGAAATTGAACAGGTGGTGCCGTTTAAAGTGTTCCAGGGTAACCGTCCGACGAATTCCATTTTATTGCGTAAAATTACCCCGTTTAGTTTGGGTATGTTGATTGCGTTATATGAGCATAAGATATTTGCTCAGGGAGCAATGTTGAACATCTATACTTTTGATCAGTGGGGGGTGGAGTTAGGTAAACAGCTGGCTGGTCGGATTCTGCCAGAGTTAAAAACTGAGCATAGTATTTCCGGCCATGACAGTTCAACGAATGGTTTGATCAATCGCTATAAAAGCTGGTGTTAATATTTTCTGGCTTAGTGTTATGCGATATTTTTGCAATGGCATGTTAAGGTTGTAAGCGATATTCATTTATCGCTATTTTCTAATTCAGCTGAGGATAGTCTGTATGGCCATAATAACAAATTCTCTATTGATAGCGAAGAATTTGCAACGGATATTAAGCATCAGCTTACTGGTACTAGCTGTTATTCTGGTCATTTTCTTATTTAAAGAAACATGGCATTTGATACAGGTATTATTTATCAACAGTACTGCCCAATCGTCTTATCTGCTGCTTGAAGGCATTGTCATTTATTTTCTTTATTTTGAATTTATCGCCTTAATTGTTAAGTATTTCGAATCTGGTTATCATTTTCCGCTGCATTATTTTATCTATATTGGTATTACCGCGATCATTCGTCTTATTATTATCGATCATGAAGATCCCGTTGATACGCTGGCTTATTCTGGCTCTATTCTGCTATTGCTGGCAACGCTGTGGTTATCCAATTCTGATTATTTAAAACGAAAAGAATAAGTTTTTTAGCTGATGTTAAAGATTGCTTCTGTTATTGCTGACTGTGCATGTCAGCCTCTGTGATCAGAGCAAGTGCGCGCTTGACGACAGAGATATCTGCACCGGGTTTGTGTGTGTGTTCGCTCAAATAACGGCGCCATTGCCGCGCACCGGGTCGACCATGAAACAGACCCAGAGCAGGTCGTGTCATATGCCCAAGATGAGTTCCTTTGGACAGTTCCTGTTCAATATAAGGATAGAAAGATTCTATAATTGTGACCGTATCTTTCACTGGTGCCTGTGAATGAAATAACTCGCGATCGACGTGCATCAGAATGGCAGGATTATGCCAGGCCTCACGTCCCATCATCACCCCATCAAGGTATTCAAGATGTTGTTGTGCTTCCTGTAATGTTTTGATGCCGCCATTAATTGCAATGGTCAACTCAGGAAAATCTTTTTTAAGCTGCCGCACGCGTGGGTAATCCAGTGGAGGTATTTCCCGGTTTTCTTTCGGACTGAGCCCGGCCAGTATTGCCTTACGGGCATGGATGATGAATACATTACAACCGCCCCGAGTGGCAACTGTGTGTATAAATTCACATAAAAAATCATAGCTGTCCTGCGAGTCGATACCGATACGAGTTTTCACTGTCACTGGAATTGACACTCTATCACGCATGGCTTTGACGCAGTCAGCAACCAGTGAAGCCTGCGCCATCAAGCAGGCGCCGAAACGACCATTCTGTACGCGATCGGAAGGGCAGCCAACGTTGAGGTTTATCTCATGGTAACCACGTGATTCTGCTAATTTTGCACAATATGCTAATGCCGGGGGATCATTCCCGCCCAGTTGTAAGGCTACGGGGTGTTCCTGTTCATGGTGAGCGAGATAGTCTGCCTTGCTATGAATAATAGCATCGGCGGTAATCATTTCGGTATAAAGCAACGCGTGTTGAGTCAGTAAACGATGGAAGTAGCGACAGTGTCTGTCTGTCCAGTTGAGCATGGGTGCAACGGAAAAACGCTGAGCGTTATATTTTGTAGCTATGCTGCTATTGTTGCCTGTGATGATTGATTTTTCAGTATCTTTATTTTCGCGTTCGTGCATTGTTATCTACTGGTTTATTTTTTGCTTTTTCGAGTATGTTATAAAATCCCAGCGATACCAGGATACAGGCACGAAAAGTATGGCGTACTATAACACAGTTAAGTGTATGTGTACGGGGGAAACAAAAATCGCGAATGGTGCACTGAATGAAGATTAATTAACCGGTAAAAGTGAAGGCACTGATGATGATAAGAATATGCATATGCAGTTTTATTCTGCTATTCAACTACAGTTACGCTGGTTGTACGTTACCAGAAGATATTAAAAATAAAGATATTCTTATGATAAATACCTCATCGTATACACCAGATAATCCGATGTCTGGTGAAGTATATATGATGCATTATAAGAGTGATGATAAATATCATTATGAAACATTAAGAAATGGACGTAATTATAACGGAACTTACCGCTATCAACGCATTAGCACTAATATAGCCATTATCGCTGCAAGTGAAAACTTTGCAGGAACACCTGCTCAGTATACCTTAACCCTGATTTGTGATAATCAAAATGCGGGTTCTTATTTTTATCAGCAGGATTCAGGCATAGGAGGCATACGCGCTAACAGCGCACAATACTACTTTGTTAAATAATAACGAATGATCGAGATACACCACGCTGGCAGGCTGATGTCATAGTCGCTCCCATGCCTCGAGGCCTCCTGGAACGATTTCAAACAGGGGATGCACTGCAGGAGTAATGATGTTCATGTTTTTTCTGTAAACATCTGGACTGCGCCTTGCCAGTTTTTCCATAAGATGTTGCCATTCGTATTCAACCTGGCCGAGATGCACAGGAATTTTTTGATGCCATCCAGTATGAACAATTTTTGTAGCATCAAATTTGTAATTTCTTGAGCAGGCATCCTTTGCTATTTCTGAAAGATAACATCCAATGGCCATGGCTGGATCTGTAGTGCTACGAAATCTGTTTAGCTGAGGGTGATTTTTGTATCCTCTGGTCAATTCGAGAAGCACTTTCTGAGCAAGCAGCCCTTCCCTCCATAAAGCAACCAGTCCTGCTGAATCGAGATATTTTGGGCTTATAGACCAGATGCGCATCGAAAAATATCTCTGTTAATGTTAATGACGGTATCGCCTCCCGTTGAAAGAAGGCGATTCAAGTGGTTTACTATAGCACGGAAAAGTTTATGTGTTTGAGGGTGCAGAGCCATTCTTATGGATGCCGGTAAGAGAAAAAGGGCAATCTATCCCATCATCACCTGCTTATTCCCTGGTAAGAGCTTAACTGATTTACACTGTGTTCGTTTTTGTGTTGTTTATTCTACTACTGGAGAATGCTTACCATGAGTTATTCACTACCCGCTTTGCCCTATGCTTATGATGCACTGGAGCCCTACTTCGACAGGCAGACAATGGAAATTCATCATACTAAACACCATCAGGCTTATGTTAACAATGCAAATGGTGCCCTGGAGAATTTACCTGCGCTGGCGGAATTGAGCGCTGAAGAGTTGATCAAAAATCTGAATAAGGTCCCTGCTGAAAAACAGGCTGTTTTGCGTAATAATGCGGGTGGGCACGTCAACCACAGCCTGTTCTGGACCATACTGAAATGCGGTACTCAGTTGCAGGGTAAATTGAAAGCGGCTATCGACAGTGATTTCGGCAGTGTGGACGCATTTAAAGAAAAATTTACTCAGGCAGCACAGACACGTTTTGGCTCTGGCTGGGCGTGGCTGGTGTTAAAAGAAGATGGCAGGCTGGCGGTTGTTTCTACTGCAAACCAGGATAATCCTATGATGGGTGAGTTGATTGCTGGTGTTTCTGGTTATCCCATTATTGGTCTCGATGTATGGGAACACGCTTATTATCTGAAATATCAAAATCGGCGTCCCGATTACATTCACGCATTCTGGGACGTAGTGAACTGGGATGAAGCAGAAAAACGCTTTGCTGCAGCTAAAAAATAAGCTTCTTATGTCTGGCAGCCCAGGATGCTAATTGAGTGAGCAGTATTTTTTGCACGGGCTGTGATTTTATCTGACATCAGGCCCTTAAAGGTTGAAAATTGTCGGTTTTGATATGGGTATTGAATCTTTATATACCCTTCATCTTCCAGGCTGCAGCTGTGTTGGCTGCGAACACTCACCCCAGGCACATAGCGGGCCTGAGCTCATTGGAATTTGTGTTCCTGGCCTTGCTGCAACTCGACATACTTTGAGTATAAAACATGAGATAACTCTCAGGTTTTTTTGTAAGCCTGTAATTAGTTTTGTGCAAAAGCCTTTCCTCAGTAGTGGCCGTTCAGGCGGTCACTAAATTCGATAATAAAGCGGCTCATTGCCAGCCTGCTGCCATAAGGGGTGCCAGGGCGGTGTGGTGGTAATCCGATGAGAAACGCATCTGCCCGCCAGTGGGAGGGACAAGTGCCACCAGACTGTCTACCAGATTCTCAATAGGTGCATGACGGAATGCATCGTATTGATCGTTATAGCCTAAGAATTTAGGGTGTTGGTTCAAACCTCCCAGTCTGTTTGCTATCAAAATTGATTCTGTGCTGTATTCACGAAGTATCCCCATTTATTTTTCCTCCTTAATCCAAATAAAGCTGTGAATGATTAAGCTGTGGATGGATGATTTTCACGTGCGATGTGGCAATGCACTCTTTGGAGTGCTCTCCAAAATTCAACTCATACCATCTGTGAAACTTAATTTTCATCGGTGCTGGCCTTTCTGTGAAAACCCACAGGACGAAAAATTTATCATCCACAAAGTCGAAGCTATCGATTTTTGCCCCAATCCTTTCTTCCATTAACTCTTTTGTGCAGTAGGGCGGCTGCATACAAATTCTTAAAATCTTTTCTTTTGAATATTTATTCAGATCAATTGAAATATCTTTGCCGTTAGCGTTGTCTCTTTCATTGATGATGCTCTGTTTCAGAAGATCTTCTTCAGAAGAGCACGACATCATTGACAGCACAGTCACAAGCGAAAAAATCACAGTGAGTATTTTTTTGCTAAACAAACAGGTCACCCCGCTGCATCGCTTCATAGACCCGGCGCGCGATATCATCATTACTGGTGGCATTCTTGCCAATGTCACGCCCGACGGCGTTATTCCATTCGTCCATGTTCTTTGCATGTTCGGACTGGTCACGAATAAGATCGCCATAGAGCTCGTTCAGGTCACCAAAAACATGCGCTGCCGTTTCACCGTATTCCCGGGTCATGGCGCCACTCGCATAGGCATGACGAAAGGCATCCCATGCACCATCTTTATCAATTTCTGGATTGAGTCCATAATTGGCTGCGTAGGCATTGGCTTCTGTATGGTATCGATCGTACAGACTGTTATATCCACTCATTGTATTTCTCCCATGATTAAGTGAATGTCATTTTGCCGTTCAATTTTTGTGATCACCGCATGTGTCAGGGGTGCGCAATCTGCAGGTACGAAGCCTGGCGGTAACCGCGCTATCTTCTGGTTGGACTGGATAACGAAAGATGTCCAGCTTCTCAGATCTTGTAAATTTTGACAGATGTACTCTTTCAGGTTCGGCAACGATAAATGCCCATTGACCTTCCCCTCGTATAGCCTGATGCCTTAAGGTACGCATTGATGCGTGCACTTTGTGGTGCCTCTCTGGCGACTTCTTCCTGGTAGGGATAAAGAACGCATACGACCCCATCAGCTATGTTGAGCACGCTGCTTAGCGGAATAACCTGACCGACCTTGAGCTCATTTTGTAGCTGATTAATGATTTGCCTTTCATACTCCGAATCGCATCCCAAAATCGATACGCAGAGGAGGAAGCAAAAAATCGCGGCAGGCATCCGCATCCGCCGCGCTTTGAATAAAGTCTGCACATTCACAGCGTATCTCCTGCGCATTGGCATTGAAGTGGACATCCATGCTGTCTACAGGATGGTGATTTTTACAGCAACAAATATCGGTTTTCTGCGCAGTATCGAGGGTTTTTGATCCTGTCGCGCAGGGCACTACATACTGCTACGGGCTTTTGGCAGCAACGTTCTAGAGTTCTGTTGATAACGGATTATTTCTTCTGACAGGTGATGTATGTGTTATGCAAATCAGGCCGCAATTTGTTATTAAATAAAGGATTGATGCATCTGTTAAAGGAAAAATGGACTTGGCTGAAATAAGCGTTCAACGTCTGAGATGAATTTTTTGTCAGTGATGAACATCACCACGTGGTCACCCTGTTGAATTATCGAACTGCTATTGGCGATAATCACTTCTTCCCCCCGGACTATGGCGCCAATAATTGTTCCTGGTGGTAATTTAATTTCTTCAATGGTACGACCCACGACTCGCGAGGTATTTTCGTCACCATGTGCAATAGCTTCAATCGCTTCAGCCACACCGCGTCTCAGAGAAGAAACACTGACAATGTCTGCTTTTCGAACGTGCCCAAGTAAGGCTGAAATAGTTGCCTGCTGCGGTGATATCGCAATATCAATGACGCTTCCCTGAACCAGATCCACATAGGCATTATGCTGAATGAGAACGATTGCTTTTTTAGCACCCATACGTTTTGCCAGCATAGCAGACATAATATTAGCTGCATCATTATTTGTAAGAGCGATAAATACATCAATTTGTTCGATATGTTCTTCAGCCAGCAATTCCTGATCGGAGGCATCACCATAAAAAACAATGGTGTTATGTAACAGTTCGGCAAGCTCGCTGGCACGTTGCTGGTCACGTTCAATTAATTTTACACTGTATTCCTGTTCCAGACGTAGTGCCAGACCTGCGCCTATGTTACCGCCACCGGCGATAAGAATACGTTTATAAGGTTTTTCAAGGCGCTGTAATTCACTCATGACAGCACGAATATGCTGTGATGCCGCGACAAAAAATACTTCATCTCCGGCTTCAATGACTGTTGAGCCCTGCGGCCGAATTGGCCTGTCATGGCGAAATATTGCCGCGACTCTGGTATCTATGTGAGGCATATGCTCGCGCAAGGAGGATAATGCGTTGCCGACCAGCGGCCCTCCGTAATACGCTTTTACTGCAGCAATACCCACCTTACCTTCGGCAAAATTGACCACCTGCAGTGCGCCAGGGTATTCGATAAGTTTGTATATATAATCGATGACGAGCTGTTCTGGTGAAATCAGGTGGTCGATGGGGACTGCCCCCGGTAGAAAAAGTTTGTCTGCTTCTCTGATATATTCTGTTGAACGAATACGCGCGATTCGATTGGGTGTATTGAATAGTGAATATGCTATCTGGCAGGCAATCATGTTAGTTTCATCAGAATTAGTGACAGCAATTAACATATCTGCATCTGCAGCTCCCGCTGCCCGCAACACGTGGGGGTGCGGACCATTTCCCTGAACAACGCGTAAATCAAATTTATCCTGCAGTTGGCGCAAACGTATAGGATTCATATCAATAATGGTGATGTCGTTATTTTCCCCTACTAAATTTTCTGCCAATGTGCCTCCAACCTGACCTGCTCCAAGAATAATTATTTTCATAGTGCTCTCTAGCGGTGTTTTTTAAATGAATTGGATGGTTTTGTTTACTAAACAGGCTCTTTGCTTTTTATTATATGCAGCTAAAATAAATCATTGCTATTGCATCGCCGGCATTATCACATCAGATATGAAGAGAGATTACCTTTCCAGACATGGCAGGAATCCTTGTTTAAATTGTAGTTACATTTCCAGCAAACGGGCCCATATTTAAGCAATAGTGCTGTTTTGTGGCCAACCGCTGGCTTTGCTGGCATGACCGGTATTATTAATTTGATGTCCCTGATTTTTATGACATCTTTTCATCAGTAATCTGGTTAACCAGGCGGATATTGAGTGTAGATTTGAAGTTGTATTTTTTATTTAGTATGTTGGATTGCGTGCGGTTGCGTCACTGTTTTCAAACGACGTAAGCGTTGCTTAACTTCATAATTACATATAATTAAAAAATATCAAATTGAACATGTCCTGTATGTTAACGCGATACATGAGATAATTATTCAACAATCACCCTGACAGGCTAATTTTCACCATTTTATTTGATATTGAACGCATCGGTATCATCTTATATCAGAAATAAAGTGCTGGAAGGATAAAATGATAATTTCCGCAGTGTATTATATTGTACGTTTTGTTCACAATAGACTATCTCTACTACATAGAAATACGTCACTGGTGTACAAACACTGCAGGATTAATCATCACAGGCCATGAGTAATTATGCCAGGCGTTGACCCGGAATCAGCAATTCACGTCTGGAGTGTAAGAAATCAGATGCAGGCATTGTGTTTTTTCCCGCAGGCTGTAAATGAGTAATATTTAAAATACCGTCAGCAGTAGCTATCTGGATGCCATTTTTATCCGCACGAATTATAGTTCCTTGTGGAGTGGCGTTTATTGCCGGCAATGCCTGTGCCTGCCAGACTTTAATATACTGATTGGCAAGGATGAAGTAACTTCCTGGCCAGGGATTAAATGCACGAATACAGCGTTCGAGCTGGATGGCAGAAAGGTTCCAGTTTAATTGTGCTTCTTTTTTATTAAGTTTTTCAGCGTAAGTTACCAGTTCCTCGTTCTGAGGATCAGCACGGACTTTTCCTTGTGCTATCAGATCCAACGTGTTTAATAGTGCTTCAGGGCCAAGTTGTGCAAGTTTGTTGTAAAGTGTCGCACTGGTTTCATCAGGTGCGATACTGCAGGAAACGTTATACAACATATCACCTGTATCCAGCCCTGCATCCATTTGCATGATGGTGATCCCCGTTTTTTTATCTCCAGCCCATAGTGCTCGTTGGATAGGTGCCGCGCCGCGCCAGCGAGGAAGAAGGGAACCGTGGACATTGATACATCCGAAACGGGGTAACGTTAATATTGTCTTTGGTAATATTAATCCATAAGCAACAACGATGATGATATCGGGCTGAAGACGGGTAATAATTTTTGTGCTTTCTGCTGAATGCAGATTTTCCGGTTGAAATACAGCAACATGATTTTGCTCAGCGACTACTTTTACCGGGCTGGAAGTGAGTTGCTGCTTTCTGCCTGAAGGCCTGTCAGGCTGGGTAAAAACACCTACAACCTGGTGCCTTGAGGACAATAATGCATTAAGGTGCTGCGCTGCAAAAGCAGGAGTACCTGCAAAAATAACTCTAAAATAATCAGACATGTGTTTATAAGAGTGACAACTTAAGGTTGATGATGACGTATAGTGATTTTGTTTGCTTTTTGTAGTCTTTTCCGGATACGCTGGCGCTTCATTTCGGAAAGATAGTCAATAAATAATTTCCCAATTAAATGATCCATTTCATGCTGAATACAGATGGCTAGCAGGTCGTTGGCTTCAAGTTCAAACGTGGTGCCTTTATAATCCAGGGCTCTAATCTTGATCCACTCTGCACGTGGCACACGCTCTCTTTCCTCGGGTATAGATAAACAGCCTTCTTCGATACTGATTTCTCCACGTTTTTCCAGTAGTTCTGGATTAATGAGTACCAGGCGTTGATTACCGTTTTCAGAAATATCAATGACAATAATGCGTTGATTTATATTGACCTGAGTGGCAGCAAGCCCGATGCCGTCTTCTGCATACATGGTTTCAAACATATCATCCACAATACGCTGAATTTTTTTATTTACTTCTGCTACGGGCTGCGCGGTTATGCGCAGCCGTTCGTCTGGATAATGCAATACTTGTAATATTGACATAACTATTGGTATGCGTGCCTGAATGGTGAGTGATTTTCGGCCATTATTGTAGACATTTCTGTGACTGATTGACAGCATCATTAACTGATTAAAGCAATGTGTGTTAATGCGCTGGGAAAGAAAATATCAGTATGGAATCTGCAGAGCTATGGATAAGAATGAGCATGGTTAATCGCCTCAATGCAAAAAAACCAGTGCGGTCATTAAACGCCTTATAACCTGCGGAGAATTTCATTCTGATGCTTTATTAGCCAGTGGGTTAACCAGTCAACAATGTCGTGAGTTTATGGGTGCAGACTCTCATCAGATATCATCTGCTTTAACGTGGCTGAATAATCTCTGTCATCATATTGTTGCTTATAGTGATCCAGATTATCCACCTTTATTAAAGGAAACAGGCTCTGCCCCGGCGTTATTATTTGTTGCCGGGGACTGCCATGTACTGCATTATCCACAAATCGCCCTGGTGGGCAGCCGTCAGTTTACGCATTATGGAGAACGCTGGGGGCGATATTTTTCTGCAGAGCTGGTGCGTTATGGTTTGACAATAACCAGCGGGCTTGCTTTAGGAATTGATGGCATCTGTCATCAGGCTTCCCTCGATGCAGGAGGAAAAACTGTTGCTGTTTTAGGCAGCGGTCTCGACAACATTTATCCACGACAGCATAGTGAGTTGGCAAATAACATTCAGGCTGCAGGTGGTGCGTTAGTATCCGAATTTTTAACAACAGCCCCACCAATTGCAGCACACTTCCCCCGGCGAAACCGAATTATCAGTGGGTTAAGTGTTGCTGTTGTGGTTGTGCAGGCGACATTGAAAAGCGGCTCTTTGATAACTGCACGTTATGCTCTGGATCAGGGAAGGGATGTATTTGCATTACCCGGGCCTTTAGGCAGTCCTGCCTGTGAGGGTGTGCATTGGCTAATACAGCAGGGAGCTTACCTTGTGACCAGTCCAGTTGATATTATCGAGCAGCTTAGCAATACGTTGAATTGGCTTTTATTAGAAAACAGGAAGCAGCAGGATAATGTCTCTGAAAAAAAAGAGGAGGTTGTATTGCCCTTTGCTGATGTATTAGTTCATTTAGATGATAACGTACTACCTGTTGATCTTATTGCCAGACGGGCCGCTCAACCTGTCAATGAGATTGTTGTTAAATTAGTTGAACTGGAGTTAGCAGGATGGGTTGCAGCCGTACCTGGTGGTTACGTTAAAATAAAATAGTTAAAAGAGTCATCGAGGAAAATTTATACGGTATCAGCACAAGATGGTAACATAATGAATGTAAATAATATTTCTATAGTCGATATAGTAAAGCTTTTGCATCAACAACATGTTATTGCCTATCCTACAGAGGCAGTATTTGGTTTGGGTTGTGATCCTGATAGCAAAAAAGCAGTAAATAAATTGCTGGCATTAAAACAACGTGACTGGAAAAAAGGGCTTATTCTGGTTGCTTCCCATTATGACCAGCTCCGTCCTTATATTGATGATACCCGACTGAGTGTTGATCAGTGTAACAATATACTCTCCAGCTGGCCTGGCCATGTTACCTGGGTGTTTCCGGCGAAAACAAACATACTTCCTGAATTAACCGGGCATTTCGATACATTAGCAGTTCGTGTCAGTGATCATCCCTTAGTCCGTCAATTATGTCTGCTGTATGGGAAGCCGCTTGTGTCAACCAGTGCTAATCTCAGTGGATGTAAACCCTGTCGAACACTGGACGAAGTTAGAAGCCAGTTTGGCTTTGATCTGCCGATTTTATCAGGAGAAGTGGGAAAATATGTTAATCCATCGGAAATAAGAGATGCTTTGACAGGTAAGCAATTACGACAAGGTTAACTGGTAATGAAGCAATTTGCAGTTTTTGGTAATCCTGTTAGTCATAGTCTGTCACCCTACATACATGGGCTTTTTGCCATGCAAGTGGGGATTAAACAAACATATCGTGCTATAGAAGCACCTTTAGATGCTTTTGAAAATACACTGGATGCCTTTTTTGCCTCAGGGGCACAAGGTGCCAATATTACAGCTCCTTTTAAAGAGCGAGCTTTTATACAAGCGCATAATTTGACAGAACGTGCTTGTACGGCAGGCGCTGTTAATACATTAAAGCAGCTAAATGCCGGATATTTATTAGGGGATAACACTGATGGTATCGGATTGCTCACTGACCTGAAATATCTAAAATTTATTCAACCACAGCAATGCATATTGCTTGTTGGGGCTGGTGGTGCCGCGAAAGGGGTTATTCCATCATTACTTTCTTCTGGCTGCAGACTTACGATTACAAACCGTACTTTTAGTAAAGCACAAAAGCTTGCCGAAATGTTTAAGCTATATGGGAAAATTGATGCGTTAGCATTAGATATGCTGAAAGAAAAAAGATTTAATTTGGTCATTAATGCGACATCCTCTGGCAGTAATGGAGAAGTACCTGCATTGCCTGCAACTATCTTTAACAATCAGGTATATTGTTATGATATGTTTTATGCAGCCAGCCACACTGCATTTCTCATGAGTGCAATACAGCAAGGTGTTACACATTATGCCGATGGATTGGGTATGTTAGTCTGGCAGGCAGCCTATGCTTTTAAATTATGGCACGGTGTTATGCCTGAGGTTATTCCTGTATTGACGCAATTGAATAAAGATTATAAGAAGTTTATTTATTATTCATGACTATTTTAAAAATCAAGTAAAAATGCCGTTTGCGGAATACAGTGGTGATGGGTAAGAGTAAATTGTATTTTATAAAGTAAAAGAAGTAAGGAATAAAAAAAGGTTG
>CAZROT010000003.1:305711-316956 GCA_964601895.1 uncultured Yersinia sp. | reverse complement strand
TAAACCTATCGCACAGTCACGCACGCCGGATAAGGTACTCGATCAAACAACCGCTATCATACGCACTGATCCCGGCATTCATACAACGTCTCCACTGACAGTGAGTCATGTTGAAACCCTGCTTAGTGCCAGTCAACAGACGGTATTGATGGAAGAAATCGTCGCCCTGTATCACGCAAACAAAAAAGATGCTGAAATCGTGCTGATTGAAGGCCTGGTTCCTGCCCGTACCCATCCTTTTGCCAGTGCTCTCAACTTTGAAATTGCCAGAACCTTAAACGCAGAGATCCTGTTTGTGATGGCGCAGGGTAATGATTCACTCGAACAGCTGAAAGGGCGTATTGAGCTGGCGCGTGCTGACGCAATCAGGAGTAAAAATACCAATATCATTGGTATTATTATTAATAAACTCAATGCACCTGTTGATGAAAGGGGACGCACAAGACCTGATCTGTCTGAAATCTTCGATGTTACCGGCAGTGCAAAAGTTGCTGATATTGACCAGACACAATTGGTGGCCAGTAGCCCTCTGCCGATTCTGGGTAGTATCCCATGGAGTATTGAACTTATTGCTACGCGTGCCATCGATATGGCAGGGCATCTGAAAGCCAGCATTATTAATGAAGGGGATATCCGTACGCGGCGCATCAAATCCGTTATTTTCTGTGCTCATAGCCTTCCTCATATGCTGAATTACGTGCGTCCGGACGTACTGCTGGTGACGTCTGCTGATCGTCCTGGAGTACTGATTGCTGCCTGTCTGGCTGCCATGAATGGTGTTGCCATCGGCGCCATTCTGCTTACTGGCGGTTACGAAATTGATGAATCAGTCAGAAAACTGTGTGAGCCGGCATTTCAGACAGGTCTTCCAGTCTTTCGGGTTGATACCAATACCTGGCAGACTTCACTTAATCTGCAAAATTTTAATCTGGAAGTTCCTGTAGATGACCATCGGCGTGTAGAAAAATTAAAAAATTATATTGCCGGTTATATCAGCCAGGAATGGATTGATTCACTGCGTTCCACCTCTACAGGTTCGCGGCGTCTGTCACCACCGGCATTTCGTTATGAACTGACTGAGCTCGCGCGTCGGGCCAATAAACGCATTGTGCTGCCGGAGGGAGAGGAGCCTCGTACCATTAAAGCGGCAGTCATGTGCGCACAACGCGGTATCGCGAGGTGTGTGCTCCTTGGTAACCCCAATGAAATCCGGCGTGTGGCCACCATGCAGGGTATTACTTTAGGCGCCGATATTGAACTTATCGATCCCGCTTGCGTACGTGAGCATTATGTGCACCGCCTGGTTGAATTACGTAAAAGTAAAGGCGTTACTGAAGTAGTTGCGCGTGAGCAGCTGGAAGATAATGTGATGCTGGGTACGCTGATGCTGGAACAAAATGAGGTCGATGGTCTCGTGTCCGGTGCAGTGCATACTACGGCCAATACCATTCGCCCGGCTTTACAAATAATTAAAACAGCACCTGGCTGTTCACTGGTCTCATCCGTGTTTTTTATGTTGCTACCCGAGCAGGTGCTGGTTTATGGCGACTGTGCCATTAATCCTGATCCAACAGCTGAGCAGTTATCTGAAATTGCTATTCAGTCGGCAGATTCTGCGGCCGCTTTTGGTATTGAACCCCGTGTTGCCATGATTTCTTATTCAACAGGCAGCTCGGGTGCGGGCAGCGATGTAGAGAAAGTTCGTGAAGCGACCCGGCTGGCCAGAGAAAAGCGTCCGGAATTAATTATTGACGGGCCTCTGCAATATGATGCCGCTATTATGGCTGATGTTGCGCGCTCAAAAGCCCCTGATTCCCCGGTTGCCGGAAAGGCGACTGTGTTTATCTTCCCTGATCTGAACACCGGGAATACGACTTACAAGGCAGTACAGCGTTCAGCGGATCTGGTATCCATTGGACCCATGCTACAGGGAATGCGTAAGCCGGTGAACGATCTGTCCCGGGGTGCCCTGGTCGACGATATTGTTTATACCATTGCCCTGACCGCCATTCAGGCAGTAAAAAACGAGGCACTGTCGCATTAATTGGCTGTGCCAGCCCCAGAAAGTTAAGCTGGAAAAGCTAAGCACACCTGAGTTCGGGATAAGGAATTTAATAACTATTTGTTTTAAAAATAATTAAGTAAAAATACCTGTTCAATAATGGCAAAAAGAGAAGTATCTAAAACGCAAACAGGCAATTTTATTGTTTCATTTCGGCCATATTTGACAGTGCATTTTAAAAAAAATTCCATAATTAAACGAACAGGTAAAAATGAATAACTATATTTTCTAATGAAAGGGAAATATCTTTATGAAGATAATAAATTTATTCAGGTCTGATAATAAAATAAAGTCAGACGATAGTATAAAATTACCGCAAAGCCCTCTGACGGTTAATGCGACTGAGGTAAAAAATACCGGGCACAGGTTAGCGGATATATGGAAATCTTCTTTTATAAAAGCATCTTTTGCCGCTTTAGTTAGCATGATAAAGAATATATTTCATCCATCTGCTGTAAAAAAGGCTGCACAACGGCAGCCTGACGCACTGAAAAAACAACCTGTTGCTGATGCACCACTGCAAATAAGTCAGGGCAATACGGAGCAGCCAGGGCCACAGAAGAATGACCAAATGCTCAAGGCAGAAGGGACAGATAACGTGACCAGTGCGGCTTCTCCACCCGACCAGGAAGCAAGCATCCAGGGTAGCCCCTTTGAAAAACCACAGGCATTACTAGCTCTTATTAAGGAAGCTGATACCCGCTCTTCAACATCTTCTTCCTCAGAGTTTCCCGAAGAATTACTGAAACCATTTAGCAATTGCCCAAATTTGATAAGTGAATTAGTTGGATATGGGAATGATTCGAATATTCATTTTTACTTTGAGTACGGCCTCGTTTCAGCTAGAAAAATATACAATAAAAATAAAAAAGATGGCGAGGAGGCATTCCTGAATCATTACGTTGGCTTGTTGAAAGAGCTTCAAATTAAAAAGTACATTTCTCTGGATGTAAGCGATCTTTCTAAAGCGCTCCCTCAAAAATTAAAGGAATCAGGAATTGAGCACCTGGTCTCTGAGAAATTTTTTTTTAGCGGATCTATGGGAATATGATTATTACTATAACCTCACAGATAAGGAATTCAAGGAAGTAACTGAAAAACTAAAATCCAGCCAGGACCCTGACGAGATAGAAAAATATAATAATATGCCTACCCCAGAGAGAATTGACGCCATCTGCAAGTACCTTATGGAATGCTCAGAAAAAAAAGAGCGAGTGGCCTTACACTGTGGGTCTGGAGATGGCCGAAGCGGAATGGTTAAGGTGGCTTTGGCAATAAAGACCCTTCTGGCAAAAGATCCAGCATATCGAACAGAAAACAAGGTTAGTCAAAATATCCGTTGCTCCGATCGTGATAAGGAACACGAAGTTGAAATTTTTCCTGTCGTTAGCGCTGCCATTGATCAAATCAGGGCGACACATCCCAAGGTCATCGAAATAAGAGTGGATATCTCTGTTTTGCAAAATTATGCTGAGTATTTACTTGGCCATTACAAGATCGATGTATCAGAGAGGTCTTCCTGACCTGGATTCTGATAGCTTCGACCTTACCGGAAAAACCGGGAAATGGGCGCTGTTTGCAGGCCCAGCATCGCAGCAGGATCAGGTGAAGATGCAAGGCTCAGCGAAAGAAAGCCGTTACCACATTAATGTACAGCAGGCCTGCAATCAGTCATATATCCTTAGCGATGAAGGGGGAGAAGATACGCTTGTTCTGGATGGCACTCGGGTAGAAGGTCTCTCTTTTGTCAGGGAAGGTGATGATCTGCTGCTCAGGATGAAAGAAAAACGCAGTATCCGGTTGCAGGATAAGTTCGCTGTCGATGTTTCCCGCCGTATGGAGCATATCGAAGTGAATGGTGTGCGAATCAGCGGATACGAGGCCATCAGCAGGATGGTCAGTGCTATGGCCGCCACCTTCTGTAGTGGCTGCAATGGCATCATCGGTTGCAGAGGGTATCATTGGCTGGAACGGTGGTGGCTTAAAAGTACTGGCTGCAGCAGGGCAATAGCAGCCATGGGGGGGTAAGCGTATCTGAAATGCGGGATTGCCGAGCAGGTCAGACAGCAGCCATTTGCCGGTAGCTGCTGTAACCTGGTTGCCTGTCAGCTACCCCGGTACGGATTTATTACCCCTTCTGGGCCAGCTTGCTGTCAGGCAGCTTTAGTACGACGCTGGGCTACAGGAGGTTTTGCCGGTGATTGTGACAGCACTTTGGGATCAAAATCATCGACGTTGATGGAACGCAGACGGCTGGCTTCTGCTTTTATCAGCGCACTGGCCTCTTCCTGCGTGATTTTTCCTTCATCCATGGCCTGCTTTGCCAGTAAATCCAGCTGAGTAAAGGGCCTGTCTCCCATATCCTTGCACAGGCGTTTATATATAGGCTCTGCAACAATAATATCCCGTAAAGCCGCCTCCATCAGGCCGGCTGGATTATGATCACTGGGTGCTAAATACTGGCCACGACCAAGACGGCTGCGGGTTGCGCAAGGTAGTTGCACCAACTGTGCCAGTTGGCTGTCCAGTCTGTCTGAAGGTGGGTTATGTACCCGGCCCCATGGCAACACAATGAAACGTATTAAACCTGCAATCAGTCGATGAGGGAAATTACGCAACAGATCATCAATAGCTTTTTCTGCCTGATACAGGCAATCCTGCACGCCCCAATGTACCAGTGGTAAATCTTCTTCCTGACGTCCTTCATCTTCATAACGCTTTAATGTGGCTGATGCCAGATATAGTTGACTCAATATATCTCCAAGGCGTGCAGAAATGCGTTCACGACGTTTTAAACTTCCACCCAGTACGCCCATGGCAACATCGGACAGCAATGCCAGATTTGCACTCAGGCGATTAAGTTTTTGGTAGTAACGACGTGTCACATCCTTAACCGGTGCGCTGCTGGTAAGGCCATTGGTCAATCCCAGCCAGAAGCTGCGGATAATACAGCTGATGATGTGACCTAAATGACCAAACAGTGCTCTGTCAAAAGCATTGACGTCATTGGACTGTGCGGCCACTATTTCGTCCAGAACATAAGGATGACAACGCATTGCACCCTGGCCAAAGATTATCATGCTGCGGGTCAGAATGTTTGCACCTTCCACGGTGATACCAATAGGTGCACCCTGATAGGCGCGCGCAATAAAGTTAGCGGGTCCAAGACAGACACCTTTTCCGCCCGCAATATCCATGGCATCCATCACGGCGCGCTGACCTCGGTGAGTACAATGGCATTTCACAATCGCTGAAAGTACCGCTGGTTTTTCTCCCAGCATAATACCGCTGGTTATCAGTGTGGCCGCTGCATCCATCACATAGGCGTTACCGGCGATACGCGCCAGTGGCTCTTCAATTCCTTCCATCTTACCGATTGGAATCTTGAACTGGCGGCGAATGTAGGCATAAGCACCGATTGCCAGTGCAATGCTTTTCAGGCCTCCTGTCGCATTGGAAGGCAGGGTGATACCACGGCCGACTGAAAGGCATTCTACCAGCATACGCCAGCCCTGCCCGGCCATTTTAGGGCCTCCGATGATGTAATCGACAGGCACAAAGATATCATTTCCTTGAGTCGGTCCATTCTGGAAGGGGACATTCAGTGGAAAATGGCGCTGACCAATTTTTACTCCCGGTGTATTGGTGGGAATCAGTGCACAGGTAATACCCAGATTAGTGGTATTGCCCAATAAATTTTCAGGATCGAACAGTTTAAATGCCAGGCCCAGTACTGTGGCTATCGGTGCCAGTGTGATATAGCGTTTATTCCATGTCAGACGCATACCGAGTACCTGTTTACCCTGCCATTCCCCCATACATACCGTCCCTCTATCGGGAATTGCACCTGCATCAGAGCCCGCTTCAGGGCTGGTTAGCGCAAAACAGGGTATCTCTTCACCCCGAGCCAGTCCCGGCAAATAATGGTTTTTTTGCTCTTCGGTACCATAGTGTTGCAGTAACTCTCCCGGACCCAGTGAGTTAGGAACACCAACAGTAATCGCCAGGATGCCAGAAATACCGGATAATTTTTGTAATACACGTGCCTGAGCGTATGCTGAAAATTCCAGACCACCGTATTCTTTTTTGATGATCATCGCAAAGAAACGATGCTTTTTTAAATAAGCCCATAATTCAGGAGGTAAATCTGCCAGCTCGTGAGTAATCTGAAAGTCATTTGCCATACGGCAGGCTTCTTCTACCGGGCCTTCGATAAACGCCTGCTCTTCTGCAGTCAATTGTGGTTTCGGATAACGATGCAGTTTGTGCCAGTCAGGATTCCCCTGGAATAGATCGCCTTCCCACCAGATTGTGCCTGCATCAATGGCTTCTTTTTCTGTGCGTGACATGGCAGGCATCACTTTAGCAAAGATCTGCAATGCAGCAGCAGATACCAGAGCACGGCGCAGAGGTAGCAGAGTTAAGGGTAATAAGATAATAATCAACGGCAGCAGTAACCAAAATGACCACACTTCCACGGTACTCAAAAGAACAGTGTAAGCTACCAGTGCAAGGCTACTTAAGTGTATCCTTACCTGATGATAGAATAAGGCACTGATAAGCAATACAAAGGTAATAATGCTGAGCATTAGCATGATAACACTCCTGAATTTACAATAGCTCCTACTTGTTAAATAATATACCTGTTATAGTGAATCTCAATGTTTTTATCAAAATGAATACATATTAATTACATAATAATTCTGCAGACGGGCGTGGTGTCAAAATATGTCCATACCCTGTTGCCGTTTTAAGAAGCACAAATCCTTCTCTGTGCTGCGGGTATCCGTTACACTGTGCTTATGAAGCAAACTCGCGTTACAGAGGTACCTGATGTATCACGATTTAATTCGCCATGAACTGCATGAAGCCGCTACTCTGCTGGCGCGTTTTTTAACTGATGATGACAATCTTGCTACCATCGAGCAGGCAGCAATGCTCATGGCAGAGACATTCAAAGCGGGTGGCAAGGTTATTTCCTGTGGCAATGGTGGCTCTCATTGCGATGCCATGCATTTTGCTGAAGAGCTGACAGGCCGTTATCGTGAAAATCGGCCTGCTTATGCGGCGCTCGCGATTTCTGATCCCAGCCATCTTTCCTGTGTCAGTAATGATTTTGGCTATGATTATGTGTTTTCACGCTATGTAGAGGCAGTGGGCAGAGAAGGTGATGTATTACTGGGTATTTCTACTTCCGGTAATTCAGAAAATATCATCAATGCCATTACTGCAGCTCGTAACAAGGCGATGAAAGTCATTATATTAACCGGTAAAACAGGGGGAAAAATGGCGGGCTCTGCAGATATAGAAATTCGCGTGCCTCACTCAGGTTATGCTGATCGCATTCAGGAAATTCATATTAAAATCATTCACATATTGATTCAGTTAATTGAAAAAGAAATGGCAGCAGCCTGACACGAACTTCAGGCGCTACAGTATCAATGCTTAAATTTACAGCATTAACGCACATCCCCTCAAATATCTGATTTATCATATATACTAATAATGTTTATCCAGATTATGGATAAAATTTCCACGACGTTATATTAGCTTATTCATTAATAATGACTGATCTTTGCCCATTAGACGACAACGCGTTGCGTCGGGCAGTTTCATAGTAAGCGTTTTCAATGAAAGCGCAGGCGTTACCCAGCAGGCCATCGGGGGGTAAAAATGAATTTTTCTGTAAAAATTAAGTTACATAAAATAGTGCTGATATTGCTTCTGGCGGGTATGCCTGTGATAGCAGAAGCTGAAGAAGTCACCTGCGGAATTGAAGATGCGAATAATGAACCAAAACTGGCTGTGGTATCAGCAGACAGGGTGTATTTTTACAGTATGGTATTTGGTGAATTGCAATCTAATGGCAGGATAACCTACCTTATAAAAGAATCATTTGAAAGCGAGAGAGGTGCTTATTTAAAGAAGGGGGATGAAGTTGTTGTTAAGGAATCTCCGGCAGGTTATACCGAGTATGATAGCCAATGCTTTGTTTCTCATATTGACAAGAAGGGTATATCATCAAGTGGTTTTATAGATAAATCCAGCCTGAGGATGTTACCTGCTCCCAGGAAAGCGGCTACCTCTGATTCATGGACGGAAAAGGTATTCTTTGTGGGTAGAAATCGCCTTACCCGTCTGGATATTAGTAAGAATTCAGCCGAATACCAGATTGTTTATGGGGGAGAGGATGATAGCGGAGTCCTGAAGTTCGATTTCAATATTCTCTCTCACTCTTTTACCAAGCTCCACCTGATTGAGAACGCTATTGGTAGTCGGTGCCATCTGGTGTTATGGCGGCTGAATCATTATGTCTATATAGAGGCTGAAAATTGCGCAGGGCGCGGCTATAGCTTTGAGCGTTTATTACGCGAGGAAGAATAATTATGTCTTGTAACCGGTCCCTGTCCTGCCTGTTAACGATGAACGACATACTGACCGTTTACCACACTTACTGCAGGAGGCACCTGCTTTGCAGTAAACGAGGCATAGCCGGGTTCAAGCTGGAGCCAGAAATCGTAATAGAGTGAATAACGGTTACGCTGCATATTACTGGCCGTCATACGAAAAGGGTAAATACTGATAGCGATACTGTCCTGTCCACTAATAAATGCAGTCTCAACATAGCGAAATATTTCGTCTATGTAACTATCCGTCATGGCATAACACCCCTCTGATTTACAGCCTCCATGGATCATCAGGCTGTGTCCTGTATAGCCGCGGGCTTTGTCATAGTCATTAGGGAAACCGATATTAATGGCGCGGTAAAACTGACTGTTATATTTTAACTGGGCAGGTTCAATGCGGTAAAATCCTTCCGGACTTCTGCGATCACCTTCGCGATATTTAGGCCCTAATCCACCGGAAAATTCGCAGATTTGATAACGTTTTACCAGTTGATACTGATCCTGCGTCTGTAACTTGCGGTACAGTTCAAGTATGCGTTCTTCTTTGAAGATCTGAATATATACGGACTTACCCAGCAAGGACGGTTTTACTATGCCTGTCTGTGCCACTTTTTTGTGGTGAATACATCCCCCTGACAGGCATATCATTATGGCTGGAAGTAACATACGCATTCTGTACATGCAGACAATTGTCCTGTTTTTTCAGGAAAGACTACTCTCTTATTACTATTCAGGCACAATCACAGAAAAGTTGCAACTTGCGCAAATAGGTTTTTACGGCAGCAGGTAATACCCATCACCCTGTTTTTTCAGGGTAATAAATTATATCACGTTTATGATAAGAGAGATTATGGGCAGTATGCTAAATGTAATAGCTAACATAATCCGGGTTTTTATAATTGAAAATATTTTGCCTTAAAAACAGATTACCATGAATAAATAATGGGAAAATGTGTAAATGAATTTCATGTTACGGGCTCTTTATAGTAAGAGCCCGGGCATTACTGGAAAATAAACGGCAGTAACTTACTGGTAATCAGATGTTGACAGCGACTAAGCTAAGCTCTGAATGTGGTATTGTAAATCCAGAAGAGGAATCAAAATATGGGGCACGCGGTTCAGGCAGCATTGCCATAGCGTCAATAATATGTGATGGATTCTCTACATAGGCGTCATTTTTTATGCTTATTTCTTTGATGTGGTTATCATCAGGCAGGGTATGTGGTATTTGATAGCTGAGTGTTTCTTTGGGATTTCCTGCTACTTCACCTGCCTTTATAGCTAAACAGGCTGATTTCTTAGTTAAAATTTTGTCAATTTTCTTCGGTGTTAAATAGCTTCCGTCTGCAAAGATAATTTTTTCGACCCCAAACCAGGATGAATTCATCTTTCCTTTTCCGGCAGATTCGTCAGAATTTTTTGTCGCAATAAAATTAACTTCTATATCAGTGTGTTCTCCGTATTCGCTATCATTAGAAATTAGCATTTTCAGATGATTTTTATCTACTTTGATAAAAGTTAAATCATCTTTATTAATGCCTCTGGCCAGGTACACAGAATCTACACCTCTATGATTAAGTTTTTCGGAGATAGTGGTTTTAGTGGTTCTTCTGTCAAGCAGGTAGGAATCGCTGCCTCCATTGCCAGACATTTCATTGTCCCCTCTGTTACCATAGAACGCATCATTATCATTTGATCCAACCTGCTTGTTTCCCTTTGATCCACTGCCGAGGAATAAAGAAGAAATTCCCGGTCTCGCTGTTACATCATCAGCCGTTCCGGATGATACTGAATCCACTATTGTAGTGGGTTTAGTAAAAGGAGCAAAATTTTCCTTTAAATAGGATTTAAGCCCTTTTACTGTATTGAAAGTAGTCCAGCCGTTAAATCCATCAGTGAAAATAGATTGCCAATCAAACGCCATAATTTTTTCCTTTTTTATTAGTTTTATTACCCTGGTACAGCTGCTTTAATGGAAAACAGGCTTATTTTTGGCAATGCTATTCAGACATGCCGCCTGTATTTCCTTCATCTGATTGATACTGCATTGGGATAACGCTGTATTTTGCCAGAGGCAATGTTTCGTCAATCTGAGACATCAAATGCAGTATCCCGATAATTTTTTGACTGACATCCAGCTTTGGATGAAATTTCAATAGATTCATTTCCTGAAATAAATTGAAGCGGATTTATTAATAAACTTTTAACACTGACAGATGAAATATCTGCATGATTTTTTTGTTAAGGAAATTTTTTATTTTTTGTAGATGCTGTCTCTGGTATAAGCAGTGGTTCTGGCGGTATTATTTTTGTTGTTAGTATAAGTGATTTTACCGATTTTTTAAACAAAATATCATTGGGTATGATTTGCAGTCATAAATGCGTGAATATTGCATGCAGCTGTTTTTATTTACCTTTTTTGCAAATAATCATGTATATTTTTTATGAAAAATATTCAATAAATTCATCCATAAGATAATCTGAATATAAATATAACTGAGCAAGGTAATAGAGTTTCTTCTTAAAATAAGAAACTATTTTAATGCTAACTATTAATTCTGTATAAGTTGAATTTATTTTGCGGAAATAAATTATACCCTGTGCGGATACAAATTCATCGTAATCCAGAAAGATATAACAGTACTTATTAAAAATATTTTATAAATTTAATAAAAAAATAATACAGGTGATTAATTTGCCTGCTGCAATAAAATCGTCATTGTCATTGTCATTGTCATTGTCATTGTCATTGTCATTGTCATTGTCATTGTCATTG
>CAZROT010000003.1:186284-305611 GCA_964601895.1 uncultured Yersinia sp. | reverse complement strand
ATTGTCATTGTCATTGTCATTGTCATTGTCATTGTCATTGTCATTGTCATTGTCACCGTATCTGTCGTTGCTTTCTGCAAAAGAAGACAGCAATATCGGTAATAATCGTGTTATGTTTTTTTTGGCGTATTTTATGCTGATGTCTGGCACCAATCAGTTGTCGTAATCTGAGTCATATAATCAGCCTTGTTAATCAAGCTCATATTCGCAGGAGTGGATGCCTGATATTATCCCCGGTACCTGTGTCAGTGAGTGAACTGAAAAAAACAGGGCCATTGTCAGTGCGGGCGATGATTATCCGCCAGCTATCTTGCGTCGTAACCCTGGCGTTTATTCGAAGTCACACACATTATTTGTGACCAGCATTGTATTGAGTGAGACAGCACACCATGAGTGCTGCATGATGTAGTGCCTGAGGAAAAAACCAGTAATGAAACAAAAAATAATAATCGGCCTTATCATGCTGACCGCTCTGTGCCTGCTGACAGCCTGCGGTCCGACGCAGGTTCATCTTGACGGTAAAACGATGGGCACCTGGTATTCAATAAAATACCTGAGCCATGCGTCGATACCCGCCGAAGAAACAGTAAAAAAAGAGATAGATAATCGACTGGCATTGATAAACAGTCAGATGTCTGGCTGGCAGCCTCATTCTGAACTGAGTCGCTTTAATCAGAGCCGCGAAATAAATAGCTCTTTCCCGGTTTCTGTGGCGACCACACAGGTTGTGCAGGAAGCGCTACGTATTCACCAGCTGACCGGGGGAGCGCTGGATATTACTCTGGGGCCAGTGATTAACCTATGGGGATTCGGCCCGCAGGGGCGGGCTAAAGTGCCTGAACACGACATCCTTGCCATGCATCTGGCATGGACGGGTATGGACAACTTACAGGTCAGTGGCCATGCGCTCAGCAAACGCATCCCTGAACTGTATCTTGACCTGTCTGCCATTGCCAAGGGTTATGCAGTTGATGTGATAGCAGAATATCTGCAATCACAGAATGTACATGATTTTATTATCAATATTGGTGGAGAAGTACGTACCCGTGGCCATAACGCCCGCCATCAACCCTGGCGCGTTGCCATTGAAATGCCCAATAGCGGCATTACACAAAAAGCCCAGCGCATTATCATGCCTGGCAACATGTCACTGGCTACCTCAGGAGATTATCGTAATTATTTCGAAGAAAATGGGGTGCGTTATTCACATACCCTGGATCCAAAGACAGGCCGGCCCGTGTCACATCAGCTGGTCTCGATTACGGTATTACATCCCAGTTGTATGACTGCTGATGGCTTTGCGACGGCGCTCAATGTCCTTGGGCCAGATAAAGGCATGCAGCTGGCAGACAGACTGAATCTTCCGGTACTGATGCTGGTGCAAACCAGCAGGGGACTGGAAGAGCGTCATTCATATGCATTTAAACCTTATCTTGCAACAGAATAATACTTTTTTAATTTTTACTGTACTCACCATATATCTGCCTGTTTTTATCAGGAAAATAGCCATGTTTTTGAAAAAATATCATTTTAAAAGGCTAAATAAAATTAGTATTTCATTGCCAAATAAAAATCTTTTGCCTATTCAGATTTAATCGAATTGTTACAGAAAAATAGCTACATATTTTATAATATATAATTTTTATAAATTAAGTATTATTCATAGTGAGTGTTTATGTATATTCCTTCAGCAATCAAAAAAAATAGCGCAATAATTAGTTCTGATAATTTTCCTGCAGATTTTCAAACACAGAATGATGGTACCATGGCAACGGCTACAGAATTGCTTAGCAGGATAAACGATTTTTTTCGTTCCAATATCCTGGGCTCAGCAATAAAAGAACAGCTATTACCAGAGCTGTATAATCTGGTTAATCCAGCTACATCAAGAAATGCGAGATTGCAGGCTTTTGAAAGTATCAGAAATATGTCCGATCCTGCTTTTCGTGACGGATTCAAATACGAAGAAAACACTAATACAGGAATAACGTTCACTCTGGGGAGTAGTACAAATATAATTACCGTCCCTGATAACAATCATCACTATTCTGCTGCCAGTGAATCATTGCACAATGCAACAACGGTTTTCACACAGGACGCTATATCAGGCATTAATGTGGCTGATATAAAAGAAAAACATCAGCAGATAGATGCACTATATAAAAAATTTTCGGGAATACCACAGCCCTGCTTCCTCGTTGCTGAATTTATCCAGTCAGGGTTACTACTGGATGTCTTTGCGCCAACGCCGGATTTAATGCAGGTGGCTGAAACAGGAAAGCAAATCGATTTTGGCCCAATTTTTTCAGGCACTGAAATGACATCAACAATAGGAGCAGTTGAGCGTAAAGAATATAAAAATTCTGTCTCTGATAAAAAGAGTGTGATTCTCAGAGGGACTGAGGCAGCGATAAACCGCGTATCCATTGAAATAAGGCAGGAGTTGCAGAATAACTATCCACATGGATGTATCATCAAGACAGGCGGCGGCGTTGGGCATTATGCATTTTTTGATACAAAAAATAATATTGTCTATTCAGGTGGAACAATACCGTTTGCTGAAAAAATTTCTGGCGTGACGCTTGAAACTTATTTGCGCAATAAATTGAATTCGTCAAACCAGGGCAGGATGGAAACGCTGTCTGTTACCGATCATAGTGCAAAAGAAATACTTGACGTTGGTTATGAGCAGATAAAAGCTCTTGGTATCAGCCGTGAAGAGTGGATGACCTGGGAATAGTTTTAGCTAAATTTCTATCAGATAAAATACATCATTCAGATAGCACCATTCAACTGAGCAGGGATGCATAGTCCCTCTCATTATTTTCCTGCCAGATGAGCATATTTTGCTTATTCAGATTTAATCGAATTGTTATAGAAAAATAGCTATATGCGCTATATTGTTAAGCCCCCAATGTTAGCTAATTAACTGTTATTTACAGTAAGGTTATTTATGCCTCTCTCTTTACCTGTTGGAAAATTTAGCAAAATCGATATTTCTGATAAGCGCCTTGCACGTCTTCAAATGCAGGGTGATCCCGCCATGGCAACCGCCATAGGATTACTGGACCAGGTAAAAGATCTCTTTCGTTACTATATTCTGGGCTCAGCAACAAAAGAACAGCTATTATCAGAGCTGTATAATCTGGTTAATCCAGCTACATCAAGAGATGCGAGATTGCAGGCTTTTGAAAATATCAAAGAGATGTCCGATCCTGCTCTTCGTTACGCATTCAAATACGAAGAAAATCCTGATACAGGAATAACGTTCACTCTCGGGAGTAGTAGAAATATAATTACCATCCCTGATAACAATCATCATTATTCTGCTGGCAGTAAACCATTTCATAATGCAACAACTGTTTTCACGCCGGGGGCTGGATCAGGCATTAGTGCTACTGAAATGGCAGAAAAACATCAGCAGATAGATGCACTATATGAAAAATTTTCGGAAATAAAACAACCCTGTTTCCTCGCTGCTGAATTTATCCAGTCAGGCTTACTGCTGGATGTCTTTGTGCCAACGCCGGATTTAATGCGGGTGGCTGCAACAGGAAAGCAAATCGATTTTGGCCCAGTTTTTTCAGGCACTGAGGAAACTTCAACAATGGGAGAAATTGAGCGTACGGAATATACAAATGCTGTTTCTGGCAAAAAAAGCGTGATTTTCAGAGGAACTGAGGCAGTGATAAAATCTGCCTCCATTGAAATAAGGCAGGAGTTAAAGAATAACTACCCACGTGGATGTATCATCAAGACAGGCGGCGGCGTTGGGCATTATGCGTTTTTTGATGCAAAAAACAATATTGTCTATTCAGGGGGAACAAAAGCCTTTGCTGAAAAACTTTCTGGCGTGACGCTTGAAACTTATTTGCGCAATAAATTGAATTCGTCAAATCAGGGCCGGATGGAAACACTATCCGTCACGGATCATAGTGCAAAAGAAATACTTGACGTTGGTTATGAGCAGGTAAAAAATCTTGGTACCAGCCGTGAAGACTGGATGAGCTGGGCGTAGCACCGTGCAGAGAGTGCCATCAAATTATCGGGATGGTTATAACACCATCCTGCATTAACAGTTAACCCGATATGCTTCGGTCTTTAATAACAGCAGGAAACTGACTGGCTGTGCTCCGAAATTGGATACAGCACACTATTCTCAGTTATGATAGTCGGATATTGTCATTGACATTTATCTGCCGGAAACAACGTTCAGCCAATGCCGTTAGCCAGTAAAGAAATAGTAAGCCATATTATTAATTACTATCATCTTATTTATGCCAAAGAAATGGTAGCGCTGCTGGATATCAGTCATACCATTCTTTATGTCAGCCCGAAAAACTGTGAACTGGTTAATACATCACCTGCACAGATGACGGGTAAAAATATTTTTGAGATCCTGCCATTATCGGAAGAAAGCAGAGCAGAGATTGCCAGCTCGATAAGAAAAGTGGTGCACTCAAAAGTCACTCAGGAATATATTTCTATTAACCTCGCACACGCTGATGAATACCGGGTACTGCATTGTATTCAGAAACCCGTTATTCATCCGGTAACACAGGATGTTATTGCCATCAGCATAGAATCAAAAAAATTAAATACTGAAGTTTATTTATATAAGTTATTACAGGCTATCGAAGAAAAAAACGTTCATCATAATGAAATCAGGCATAAGGATATATTACTGACACTCAGGGAACATGAAATTTCTTTTTTACTCATCTATTATAAAACAGCAAAAAAAATTGCCATGATACTGAGTAAAATACATAACCATGTTATTACCCCTAAAACAGTCAGTAATATTATCAGTGGAAATTTATATAGGAAATTATCTGTGTATGGTATTGATCAGTTAATTGAAAAAATTATTTTTTTAGGTTATCACAAGAAAATTCCCGTTAGTCTGTTAGTTAATATGCATGTGTGTTTAAGTTAACAAGACCTTGTTGTTTTATATAGCGTATCAGCGTTAACAAAATAAATCTGCCGGGTAACCCTTTGCGGGTGTGTATTCTTTCGGCGTTGCATAAATTTTTTTATTCTGACATAAACGACTGTCAACCATCATTCTGGCAAACCTGATTGCTAGCGGTAGTTGCTCAATCAGCGTAATATTTCCACAACCTTCATGGTCCAGCAAGGTTTGAATAGCCTCTTTTATCCCCAGAAAATAACTGCCACCGAATACAATGGTGTCTGCATCCTGTAGCACTAATTGTTTAATTAAATTGACAATACTCGCTAAAAACTGTGCTTCACTCGGCTTATCAGTCAGAAAGGGCTTCAGGCCTGAATGACGAAAACCCACATACTGGCAGTTCCAGGTCATGTTGGTATGCATCACGCGCTCCAGGGCATAACCATGCCAGCGGGCAGCAGTGATAAGGCCAAATTTCCGTCCGAGCATTTGTGCTATTCTGATTGAAACGTCTGACAGCCCAATTACAGGAATGGATACCGCTTCCCGACAGGCAGCCAGCCCGGTATCTCCGGCAGTTTCTATAACTATTGCATCCACCCCTTCTTTTTCTGCGCGTCTTGCTGCAAAGGCGAGTGTACCCGCAGCCAGGGCATTGTCCAATTCACTGGCACAGGAGAACGGCCCCATGCTATTAGTGCTAAAGCTAATCTGGACGCCGTCATCCTGCCAGGGAATTAAATCTTCAAGTAATCTGACAGGTTTCGCTTCATCCAGAGAGCCAGGGAATAATACTCTGATTTTAATCATTATTTTATCTTCCATCGTTAAATTTACAGGACAATTGATTATAAAAATGGCCGCCAGGAAAGCTATGGGAAAAAATCCCGGAAAGAGATTTATTTTTTACTGGCGCCTGACGGGTAACTGCTGGCACAAAAAATGCGTGGCAGGTATCAGCCTCGTGTCCAGTTAGTAAACGTCCGCAAAGGCCGCACAAAGGGGAGAGATATCTGTTGTGCGTCAGTGATTGTGTACACCGGCGGTATAATCGGGTATAAAACAGGTGGTTAATTTTTCGGCCTTTTTTCTGGTTCCGCCTTTTCCTGCTTTACCCTGTCATCTTCCTCCAGATTATCAGGGATATCATGTACACTGTGTTGTTAATCAATCTGCAGACTGGATTTTATTGTTAATCTGTATCACTAACGTTGGTATCAGGAGTGTGAGTTGAAATGAAACTATTTTATAAACCTGGCGCCTGCTCCCTGTCGCCCCATATTGTTTTGTATGAAATGGGATTGGATTTCAGCGCACAACGCGTCGATCTTGTCAGTAAAAAAACGGAAACAGGGGAAGATTTTTTAAAAATCAATCCTAAAGGCCAGGTACCTGCATTGTTGCTGGATGATGGTAACCTGCTGACTGAAGGTGTGGCCATTATTCAGTATCTGGGTGATAAAAAGCCGGACAGGAATATGATAGCGCCAGTTGGTACGCTGTTGCGCTACCGTGCCCTGGAATGGTTAAACTACATTGCCACTGAGTTACATAAGGGATTTTCTCCATTATTTAACCCGGCAACGCCAGAGGAGTATAAAGAGATAGCCAGACAGCGCCTGACAAAACAGTTTGAGTACTTAAATACGGTACTGGCGAATAGCACCTGGCTTGTGGGGGAGCATTTCAACGTAGCCGATGCCTATCTGTTTACCATTATGCGCTGGCCAAAAGCCTTTGCGTTTAATTTAACACCCTATAACCATCTCACCGCATACCTGCAACGGGTTGCCAGCCGCAAGGCGGTCAGTGATGCCCTCGCCGCAGAAGGGTTAACATAATCCTGTTTTTTCCCCTGCTATGGGCACTTGTAGCCTTCAATGGCAGGGTGGTTTCAACCATAAGTTGATGTTGTTGCCATGGCCAGCTGGCCATGATAAAAACAGCAGCGCTATTGCTATTGGCAGCCACGATATAGCCTCTGATAAAACTGGCTGTATCCATATCCATGTATACCAGTCGATGCGCAACAGTATGGTTGGTACTGATGCCAGCGTGATAGAAATGGGCTGGAATATCTATAACAACCGCTATCTGCCCTGATACCTGTTTTAGCAATAGTAGAATAAATTTCTGGGGTAACGCTCACTGCCAGCAGATAAGGCAGTAGTGCTTTTTCCCCCTGCGTAGCAGGGTATAACGCTGAAACAGGCGATCGGCATCGGTAAATTTATATTCGGGATCCGTCTGTATCCTGCCATTAACCCCGATGGCACCGGCACCCATCAGTGTGCGTGCCTGCCCACGGGAAGGCGCCAGACCGGCGTTAACCAGGGCCTGCAGCAAATCCGCATCATGCAGTAATTCAACAACCGGCATACCATCCTGAGCCAGCTGCGCAAAATCTGCTGCATTCATTTCCTGTAGCGAGCCGGAAAAAAGGCTTTTGGTAATGCGTTTTGCTGCGGCAAGCCCCTGTTGTCCGTGTACTACCGCGGTAACTTCTTCTGCCAGAGCATATTGCGCCTGTGGCGCGTCAGCACGATTTTTGTCTTCCTGTTCCAGCCGTTCGATATCGTCCAGGCTGAGAAAAGTAAATAATTTTAAGAAGCGTCCGACATCCGCATCGGCAGTATTTATCCAGAACTGGTAAAATTTATACGGGCTGGTTTTTTGTGCATCCAGCCATATTGCACCACTTTCGGTTTTACCAAATTTTGTCCCGTCAGCCTTGGTGACCAGGGGAACAGTCAGCCCATAAACCTGCCGCTGGTGCAGGCGGCGGGTTAAATCGATACCGGAAGTGATATTGCCCCACTGATCCGAACCACCGATTTGCAATTCCACCTGATGCGCTTTATGGAGACAGGAAAAATCATAAGCCTGCAGCAGGTTATAAGAAAATTCGGTGAAAGAAATGCCGCTATCGTCTCTGTGCAGACGCTGCTTTACCGCTTCTTTGTTAATCATCTGATTAACAGAAAAATGTTTACCGATATCGCGCAGAAAGGTCAGCACATTCATATCAGCAAACCAGTCATGATTATTCACGACAATGGCACTGTTAGCACCACAGGAAAAATCGAGAAACGGCGATACCTGCGCGCGAATTTTTTCCACCCACTGGCTGACGGTATCTGACGTATTTAATTTACGCTCTGCAGCTTTAAAGCTGGGATCACCAATTAAACCTGTTGCGCCACCCACCAGTGCAACTGGTTTATGGCCTGCTAACTGAAAGCGCTTCAGACAAAGCAGTGGAACAAGATGTCCAAGATGCAGGCTGTCTGCGGTAGGATCAAATCCACAATAGAGTGAGACAGGTCCCGCGGCAAGGCGATTTGCCAGCCCATTTTCATCAGTCAGTTGGGCAATAAGGCCGCGTTGTTGCAGTTGTGTAATCAGATTAAGGCCCGCCATTGATGACTCCATTATTTTGCATGAGCTATAGCATAAAACACCGCTAATCTGAGTGCCAGATAAACAACCAGACTCTTTTGCAACACCATTGCGGGGAGCAGGAGTGCGTTGTTGCTGTGGTACTTAAATTCTCGTGTACTCAGGGTAAACGCCGGCGCTGCGTTCTTCCACGCACTGTTTTTTTGTCGCGAGTATCAAAAGAGGCCTGATATAGTGAGGTTTCTTATGGCGCCAGCCGGGTTATCTTCCAGTCTTTCAGGTCACGCTGATAAATAAATCGGTCATGAAGGCGGTGTTCACCTCCCTGCCAGAACTCCACAGAATAAAAATGCACTCTGAACCCACCCCAGAAACCCGGAACAGGAACTTCCTGATGCTGGAATTTTTGTTGTAGTTCAAGAAAGTGATTATCCAGTACGCTGCGTGAAGCAACAGGCGAAGATTGTCGGGATGCCCACGCGGCAATCTGGCTGTTTTTGGGTCTGGTGGAAAAATAGCTGGATACTTCAGATGCTGATAATGGCGCAACTTCTCCCTGGAAGATAACCTGCCTGTCCAGCATGTGCCAGGGAAACAGCAGGCTGACATTGGGATTGTGCGCCAGTTGCAACGCCTTACGGCTGCCTGTGTTGGTATAAAATATGAGGCCTTTGTCATCATAGTGTTTGAGTAAGACAATACGCTGAAAAGGGCGCTGGCTGGCGTCTACTGTGGCAAGGCACATTGCCGTTGGATCGGCAATTTTAGCGTTGCAGGCTTGTGTTAACCACCTACCAAACAGCGCCAGGGGATCGGTGGTTAAATCAGTGCGCCGCAGGCCACCTTGTGTATATTCACGCCGGACGTTCTCAATATGAGAAAAATTATTTTTAATCATATAAATGTGAATGTTTCAAAAGATTCAGTCATGACAATAACTATTGTGCGCCCGCGAAAAATAAATCTCAAGAAGAGACTCTGCCGGTCAGCAGCAGAGGCATTTTCAGGAGCGTTTTATTGTAGCAACCATTTATATAATGAAATTATATTCATGTAATGAATTAAATCAATGGCCTTGCAGCATTAGCGCAGACGGCATGGAAATACACGCCATGGAGATATTGTGATGTTCAGAAAAATTTTATTATCGGTGCTACTGGCTGCGGCTACAGGCGCTGCCACTGCGGATGATTACACCTATATTGCCGGTGGTGGGCAGATGAGTTTTATCATTCCCACGGGCGCTGATGATGAACAGAATACTAAGATGGATATACAGCCAGGTTTTTACCTGCACGGAGGTTATGGCTTTGATAATAAGCTGTTTCTTGATCTGCGGTTAAACTACATGGGTATGCCCTGGGCGAATCTTAGGGAAGATATGCTGGGTGTGGGTTACCATCATGTGTTATCAGATAGCACCGATTTCTATGCACTTGCTGGTATCAGTCGATATAGCTCATATTTTGATTACTATATTAAATTCAGGCAAAGCTTTATCAGCGCTACCGGTGAAACAGGTCTGAAAATCAAACTGACGCCAGATATCAGCGTGAGTTCTGCCCTGCGCCTCGCAAACTATGATGGCGAGGCTTATTATGAAGCGCGTCTGGGTGCCGCTTATGCGCTGACGCCACATGTTTCAATTGAAGCGGGATATCAGTTCCATAAATGGAGAATCAGTCCATGCCTGCAGATGGGCACCCTGGGTGTTCGTTATACGTTTTAGAGGTATTTTCAGGAGCGTTTTATTGTCGCCGTTCTTTATGAAAATCAACTATCGTTAGCCACGCAATTAAATCACTGGCCTTTTCAGCGTTAGCGCAGACGGCATGGAAATATACGGCATGGAGCTATTATGATGTTCAGAAAAACCTTATTACCCGTGGTACTGGCTGCCGCTGCAGGCACTGCTACTGCAGATGATTACACCTATATTGCCGGTGGCTGGCAGTTCGGTCGTATCGATAATGCAAAAGACATGAATACTCTGTTAAATATCAATTCCAACTGGCTATCCCGTTCTTACGGTACTGAAAAGCAGCTAAAGAGAGGTTTTTATCTGAATGGGGGTTATGGCTTTGATAATAACCTGTTTCTTGATATACGTGTAAACTACATGAATAACCGGGACTTCAGTATCAAGGAAAATGTGCTGGGTGTGGGTTACCACTATGGGCTGTCTGACAGCACCGATCTCTATGCACTGGCTGGTGTCAGCCACCATGGCTTGTCCGATGGTGGCTTATTTTTTGCACGTGATAAAGATTTTCACAGTGCTACCGGCGAAGCAGGCCTAAAAATCAGGCTGACGCCAGATATCAGCGTGAGTTCTGCCCTGCGCCTCGCAAACTATGACGGGCAGGCTTATTATGGAGCGCGTCTGGGTTCAGCTTATGCGCTGACACAGCATCTTTCAGTGGAAGCAGGATATCAGTACCATCACTGGAAAGTAAGCCATCAGGCTGGCACTATGGGATTACGTTATACGTTTTAGTCCGTTATTGCCGGATCCCGCTTTAGGGCAGTTACCATCGGGATGAGGCTTCACAGAATGTCTGGTGCTATCCTGCAGCAGAGAAAATGCTTATCAGGTGTCAGATAGGGGGCGGTAATCCTGAGAAGTAGTCAATGCAACAGGATACACAGCACCCAGCAGAGTCTCGCGAGAGGCACCTGTTACGGCAGGTAAATTACCCGGCAGACCGGATAAGGTACAAAATGCCAGCCATGCGAACGCCATGGCTTCCATATCCTGACTGTTTATCCCAAAGCTATCAGTAAGACAGACGGTTGTGCCCGGTAGCATGGTTGCTAATCTCGCCATGATCAGCGGATTTTTAGCGCCGCCGCCACAAACTAACAGCCTGTTGCAGTCACCCTGAGACTGAATGTGCTTAACAATACTGATGGCGGTAAGTTCAGCCAGCGTTGCCTGAACATCAACAGGGGAAATTTGTGGAAATTTTGCTAATTTCTGCTCCAGCCACGATAGATTAAAATATTCACGGCCGGTACTTTTGGGGGGGGGTAACGCAAACCAGGAATCAGATAACATTTCCTGCAGTAACTGTTGTTGCACGGTGCCTGTTAAGGCCCATTGCGCATTGTTATCATAAGCCATGCTGTGATGACGCGCTATCCATGCATCCATTAATATATTACCGGGGCCGGTATCAAATCCCGTTACGACCAGCCCGGGAAATAGTACGGATATATTGGCAATCCCCCCTACGTTTAAGACGATGCGTCGTTCAGTAGTATGAGACAACACCGCATGATGAAACGCAGGCACCAGTGGCGCTCCCTGGCCGCCAAATGCTATGTCCCGCCTGCGAAAATCGCCAACAGTCATGATATCGGTCATGGCGGCAATACGGTTATTATCGCCAAGTTGCATTGAAAATGGGGTGGTTCCTGATGGCTGGTGCCAGACTGTCTGCCCATGACAGCCAATTGCAATAATATCCCGTGCAGTGATTGCTGATTTTTTCATTAACCCAAGAATTGCTTCTCCAAACAATATCCCCAGTGAGGCATCAAGTGCACCTATCGTTGATAAAGTGGTATGCTGGCCCTGGCAGATACCAAGGATAGCCTGCTTTAATGGTAATGGGATAGGATGCTGGTAGCTGGCCTGTTGATTGATAGTGTCTTTACTGATAAAGGCGAGCACGGCATCCACAGCATCCAGGCTTGTACCTGACATAACGCCAATATATCGGCCTGGTTTCATTTTTTTGTACCGTTCAAATAAGCTTTCTGTCTTGTATCATGGTGTTAATAACAGAGTACCAACTATTTTTAACAAAATGAAAACCTGTTGCCTGAAAATAGATGATCTGTAAGTTTATTTTTTATGTCTGAATTATTTTTCATGGCCTGTTTGTGTATACAGGATGATATATTTTATGGGAATTTTATCGTATAAAAAAATGAGTTATTGTTTTTGGTCAGTTAACAGGTAATAAGTAACTTTTTTTGTTTAAAAACAGGGAAGAATGCCGTCATTATAATGTTCAATGTCGTGACCTTAACTTTATGCTAAATTTGTTTAATATGTTTAATTTAAATACATTAATATGAATTAATACTTATTTATGATTAAATGGAGTGATTTTATGATTAAAAAATTTTTTGTTATTGCCATTTGTGTAGCTGGAGTGACGGGATGTGCTAATGACAATACGTTATCAGGGGATGTTTATAGCTCCTCTCAAGCCAAACAGATTCAAACTGTTACTTATGGCACCCTTGTTACTGTGCGACCGGTTACTATCCAGGGTGGTGATGGTTCGAATGTTGTGGGTTCGATTGGTGGTGCAGTATTGGGTGGTTTTTTGGGTAATACCGTCGGTGGCGGAAAGGGTAAAAATCTGGCAACAGCCGCGGGTGCAGTAGCAGGCGGTGTTGCCGGTAATGCTGCACAGAGTGCAATGAGTCGTAGTAATGGTGTTGAACTGGAAATCCGTCGCGATGATGGTTCAACCATTATGGTGGTACAGAAACAGGGAACAACAAAATATAGTGAGGGGCAACGTGTCATGATTGCTACCAGTGGCAGCACAGTGACTGTGACTCCGCGCTGACGGTGTTGCGGGAAATAAAAACCGGGGTAGATACCCCGGTTTTATGTTTTTTAGCTGTGAGTGAAAATTTTAATTGTAAATTTTTTATTACTTATTTTGTAAGTGAATAATATTTTGTTCAAGTTTATCGATCATGCCGGAAAATAGTGCAAGTTCACTGTCTGAAATCCCTCCAAGTATTTCTTTGCGTGTTGCATTGATAACACGATCGACCTCTTTAAGTATAGGTTCTGATTGTTCTGTGAGCTTGATACGTTTGGCTCGACGATCGTTTGTACACGTATGTCTTGTAATTAATCCCTTATCTTCCAGTTGATCTAAGGTGCGTACCAGTGATGGCTGTTCAATACCAATCGCTTTAGCAAGCTGAATTTGCGATTGTTCTGGCGGCAGGCGGCTAATGTTGTGAAGTGTAATCCAATGAGTTTGAGTCAATTCCAATGGTTTTAACCGCTCGTCATGTAGGGCGCGCCAGCCACGAACTAGCCGTATTAAATCTGATCCTAATGTTGATTCCAATTTTACCCCCTTATTATTAGCGTGCTATCATAGATTTTTAAAACCTGTCTGTTATGGTTAATTAAACATAGATGAATACATAATATCCCACTGACGATGAATTAATGATAATAAACGGGACAGACTCTTATGAGTGAACATTTATATAACTCACATCATTAAAAACTGACATTACAAATACAGCCAACAGGCGAGATTATCGTCCGATTGGATTTTAAGTAAGCCGGTTTACTTATGTTTATGTTAAGACAGTTATGTCAGGGCCTCGGGTATTATAGCTATTGATTCCTGCGCACTAGAATATTAACACTATTATATAATAATCTGATATCTAATGTTGATTAATGAATACATCAATTTTTGATATCAGGGTTAATAATTATTGATAATTTTGCGAACAATATGTTATCCATGATATTTGCCAGACGTATATGTAAGTGTAACGCATGAAGTATATTCGAATCTGTCATGCTGAAAGGCAACACAAAGATAAATCGGAATGGATTTTTACATGAAAAACATGAGTTATTAAAATAATACGGTAATAATCCGGTGTAATCCACGCTTGTTATTTCAGCGATTTTTATGGGTTATTATGATGATATTGTTTGATACATAATCAGCACTTAATGATGAACTACAGCAACACAGAATACAGGCTATTCTGTAATAGCTATGCGCTTGTTAAAAAGCAGTTCTGTCAATTATCGTGCGATTGCTATATCTATTATGTCTCCCTGTTGTGAATCCTCTTTTGTAGCAGGATTAATTAAGCCTGTTGAGTTATTTTTATTATCATATCGATTATCGAATGACACCACAGACGATGCGTTCACCACCACCACCCAGCGGGTGTGGACTATCTGAAAAATTATCTCCGCCTGAATGAATGATTAGTGCTTTGTCACGAATTTCATTAAGCGTTTTTAAACGTGGTGCCAGTACGGGAATATTTACCGTTCCTGTATCAGCGATATAAATAGCGGGAAGATCGCCGGCATGGCCATCAGGGTTATAGGGTCCCAGATGTTTTCCCGTATTGCGTGGATCAAAATGATCACCTGCCGCTGCTGCCGCAACCATTTTATTACCTTTCATTGCCGGGCTACACTGGCCGTTGGCATGGATATGAAAACCATGAATACCTGCGGGCGACAGTCGAATATTGGGGGTGAAGAGAAGCCCGTATTTGGTTTCACTGATAGTAACAGTGCCAACAGATGAACCTGTTCCCTGCTCATCCACCAGATTCATGTCAACGACCACGGGTGTGGCTTTTACTGTAAAGCAGAGAGACATTCCCAATATCATAGAGCAGTATGATGCTTTCGTAATTTTCATGTTATATTCTTTCTTTATTTATCACAGTGGTAAGTTCAGTATAGAGAATTTCCCAGCTATATATAGTAAAGTTGCGTGATATTTAATAGCGAATTTTATGTAATAGCTTGCTGATATACAATAGAAATCTCGATTAATTTACCTGTTGGGTTGCAGGTAAGATTATTTGTAACGAAACTACGGTTCCAGTATACTGACATACCGTCCTGCCTTAGTTATTTTTCACCTTAATCGCCTAAAATTCTCAGGTTCAGCATGATAACGAATTATATTTTTGTGACTGGTGGCGTTGTTTCCTCCTTGGGTAAAGGTATTACTGCTGCTTCTCTGGCAGCTATTCTCGAATCTCGTGGTCTGAAGGTAACTATCATAAAGTTAGACCCTTACATCAATGTAGATCCAGGTACCATGAGCCCTATTCAACATGGTGAAGTTTTTGTTACTGAAGACGGCGCTGAAACCGATATGGATTTGGGCCACTATGAGCGTTTTATTCGTACAAAAATGACCAGGAGTAACAATTTTACCGCGGGCCGTGTCTATGCTGATGTTCTGCGTAAAGAACGTCGTGGTGATTATCTGGGAGCGACTATTCAGGTTATTCCTCATATTACTAATGCCATCAAAGAACGCATTGTTGCCGGTAGCCAGGGTTATGAACTCGCATTGATAGAAGTGGGAGGTACTGTTGGTGATATTGAATCTCTACCTTTTCTGGAAGCCATTCGTCAGATGGCGGCGGATGTCGGTCGTGAACATACTCTGTATATGCATCTGACATTAGTGCCCTGGCTGGCTGCTTCTGGAGAAGTAAAAACCAAACCTACACAACATTCTGTCAAGGAATTACTTTCTATTGGTATTCAGCCTGATATTCTCGTCTGTCGTTCTGATCGTATGGTGCCTGCCAATGAGCGGGCAAAAATTGCATTATTCTGCAATGTATCAGAAAAAGCCGTGATTTCTCTGAACGATGTCGATTCTATTTATAAGATTCCAGGGTTATTGCAATCACAGAGTCTGGATGATTACATCTGTAAACGCTTCAACCTGCTTTGTCCACAGGCGGATCTGACAGAATGGGAACAGGTTATTGACGCCGAGTCCAATCCTGTTGGTGAAGTTAGTATAGCTATGGTGGGCAAATATGTTGAGTTGCCGGATGCTTATAAATCAGTGATGGAAGCACTCAGGCATGGCGGTTTGAAAAATCGCCTGTCGGTCACTATAAATTTGATCGATTCCCAGCATATTGAAACCGATGGCACAGATGTGTTGCAAGGGTTTGATGCTATTGTGATTCCAGGCGGGTTTGGTTACCGTGGTATAGAAGGTAAAATTGCTGCTGCGCGTTATGCCCGTGAAAATAATATTCCTTATCTGGGTATATGCCTCGGCTTGCAGGTTGCTCTTATAGAATTTGCCCGTAATGTTGCCGGAATGCATGAAGCTAACTCGACTGAATTTGTGCCGGATTGTAAGTATCCCGTTGTGGCATTAATCACCGAATGGCGTGATGAAGAAGGAAATCTTGAAGTGCGTACTGAACAGGATAATCTCGGCGGTACCATGCGTGTTGGCGGGCAGCAATGCCATCTTATTGCCGGTAGTCTGGTTCATCAGCTGTATGGTAAATCGACGATTATCGAACGTCATCGTCATCGTTATGAAGTGAACAATATGTTGTTGAAACCGGTGGAAGCTGCGGGGTTATCTGTTTGTGGGCGTTCTTTTGATAATAAATTAGTGGAAATGATAGAATTGCGCAGTCATCCGTGGTTTGTGGCCTGTCAGTTTCATCCTGAATTTACGTCTACGCCGCGTGATGGCCACCCGTTATTTACTGGCCTTGTGAAGGCTGCCTGGGATTATCAAGAACGTCAGGCCAGATAAAAAGTATGGGTCAGAAGCTATACTCTAAAAAGACGCTATAAAACAATCCTTATTACACCCCCTTTAATTGGTTTCTTAGTTTAACTTGCACTGAGGAAAATCTCATGTCCAAAATTGTTAAAGTCATCAGTCGCGAAATTATTGATTCACGTGGTAATCCAACAGTAGAAGCAGAAGTGCATCTTGAAGGTGGGTTTGTTGGTCTGGCTGCTGTGCCTTCAGGGGCGTCTACAGGATCGCGTGAAGCCCTTGAGCTGCGTGATGGTGATAAAAAGCGTTTTATGGGGAAAGGCGTATTAAAAGCAGTCGCTGCGGTTAATGGTCCCCTTGCACAGGCTATCCTCGGTAAGGATGCCAAAGATCAGGCTAAAATAGATAAGCTAATGATCGATCTCGATGGTACGGAAAACAAATCTACCTTTGGTGCTAATGCAATTCTGGCTGTTTCTCTGGCTGTTGCTAAAGCAGCTGCTGCATCCAAAGGTCAGGCACTTTATGAGCATATTGCTGAACTCAATGGCACGCATGGAAAATTTTCCATGCCATTGCCTATGATGAATATCATCAATGGAGGGGAGCACGCTGATAATAACATTGACATGCAGGAATTTATGATTCAGCCCGTAGGTGCTAAAACCTTTAAAGAAGCGGTACGCATGGGTTCTGAAGTGTTCCATCATCTGGCAAAGGTACTGAAAGCGCAGGGTTTGAGCACGGCAGTGGGCGATGAAGGTGGTTATGCACCCAATCTGACATCGAATGCAGCAGCGTTGCAGGTTATAAAAGAAGCGGTTGAAGCTGCAGGTTATGTATTAGGTAAAGATATCACGCTGGCGATGGATTGTGCGGCGTCTGAATTTTACAATAAAACTGCTAACGAGTATCAGCTAAAAGGTGAAGGTAAGTCATTCACTTCAAAAGAATTTACTCATTATCTGGAAAATCTGGCTAAAGAATACCCGATAGTCTCCATTGAAGATGGGCTTGATGAATCTGACTGGGATGGTTTTGCTTATCAAACTCAAGTATTAGGTAAAAAAATCCAGCTGGTTGGTGATGATCTGTTTGTTACTAACACCGCTATTCTGCAGAACGGTATTGATAAAGGCATTGCGAATTCTATTTTGATCAAATTCAATCAAATCGGTTCATTGACTGAAACGCTGGCGGCTATTCGCCTGGCAAAAAGTGCCGGTTATACCACAGTGATTTCGCATCGTTCTGGTGAAACGGAAGATGCCACTATTGCCGATCTTGCTGTTGGAACTGCTGCAGGCCAGATAAAAACCGGCTCCATGAGCCGTTCCGATCGGGTGGCCAAGTATAATCAATTAATGCGTATTGAAGAAATACTGGGCAGCCGTGCACCTTTTAATGGACGCAGTGAAATTAAAGGTCAGGGTTGATTGCGCATGCGTTATCCAATTAACGAAATATTTCAGACGTTACAGGGAGAGGGTTATTTCACCGGTGTACCGGCGATTTTTATTCGTTTTCATGGATGTCCTGTAGGATGCAGCTGGTGTGATACCCAATATACCTGGGAAACGCGTGCTGAGCTGGAAGTTGACATGCAGCAGGTAGTGGCAAAATCTGCTCAAAGCGCTAGCTTTGGGTATGCCACTGAGCAGGATTTATTGAGTATACTGCAACATCAGGGGTATAGCGCACGGCATGTGGTTATCACGGGTGGTGAGCCCTGCATGTACTCCTTATTACCGCTTACCCTGTTACTGGAGCAGCAGGGATTTACCTGCCAGATAGAAACCAGTGGTACTCACGAAATCTATTGTTCACCCGATACCTGGGTGACGGTTTCACCTAAAATTCAGATGCGGGGTGGCTTTGAGATAGTAGTACAGGCACTGCAGCGTGCTGACGAAATAAAACACCCCGTTGGCCGGATGAAAGATATTGAAGTGCTGGATGAGTTACTGGCAGGTCTGAATGATAAGAAGCGTAGAATCATTGGATTACAACCCGTCAGTCAGCAGGAGAAGGCAACGGAGCTATGCATTAACGCGTGCATTTCCCGTAACTGGCGGCTGTCAGTGCAGATGCATAAATATCTGGATATAGCCTGAAGATTTTATCATGGCGCGTGATGTTTCAATGTAACCCGAATTGTCATGGTTGTTTATTATCTGACAGGCTCCTGCTACTTCTGCGCTACGTCATCGCCTCTGTAAATGCACCTTGCTGAGCAGGTTTCTTTCACCATAACGGCGCTCAGTGCAGCCAGCTCGGGTTTTAGTCGTTGCCATATCCAGGCAGCCAGCACTTCGCTGGTTGGATTTTCCAGCCCCGGGATATCATTCAAATAATGGTGATCAAGCTGTTCCCAGAGTGGTTGAAAAGCTGCTTTTAATTCGGCGAAATCCATCAGCCAGCCAGTATGTGCGTCGATTTCTCCAGTGAGTTCGAGACGAATCATGAATGAGTGGCCATGAAGACGGCCACATTTATGGCCTGCAGGAACGTGTGGCAGGCGGTGTGCAGCTTCAATGTGAAAATCTTTAAACAATGTGGTGGGCATAGTGGTAACCTTATTTGGCTGAAAAGCCGTCAACCATTCTGGAAATTTATCGGGTATACCAGAATGGCGGCCTGTTTTGTGTTATTTGAATGCAATCAGCCTGTTGTTGCGTGTATGCCTGATATGTTATCAAGCTTAATCCCTGAGTACCATGATATGACGCTAAGCTTTTTTTAGCTTTTACTGGTGCTGAGTAATAGTGCGTCTGGCATTACCGGCCAGGACGGTGTTATGCGGTATGAATGTATTATATTTTTTGTTATTGATTGAATGGTAATTGAATAAAGGATAACTTAATGATTTCCCTGAAGAATGTTTCTAAGTGGTATGGTGATTTTCAGGTGTTAAATGACTGTACAGCAGAAGTGCAAAAAGGGGAGGTTGTTGTCATTTGTGGTCCGTCCGGCTCTGGTAAATCAACCTTAATTAAAACCATAAATGGACTGGAAGCAATTCAACAGGGAACCATTTTAGTTAATGGCATCAGCGTCAATGATAAAAATACCAATCTGGCTCAGTTGCGGGCAAAAGTGGGCATGGTCTTTCAGCATTTTGAATTGTTTCCTCATCTTTCTATCATGGATAATCTGATACTGGCACAAGTAAAAGTGCTCAAACGCAGTAAAGTTGCCTCACAGAGAAAAGGTCAGACATTATTAGCCAGGGTTGGTCTGACTATGCATGCTGATAAATTTCCTTTTCAGCTTTCCGGTGGCCAGCAACAACGTGTTGCCATTGCACGGGCACTTTGTATGGATCCTGGTGCGATGTTGTTTGATGAACCTACTTCGGCTCTGGATCCAGAAATGATCAATGAAGTGCTGGATGTGATGGTAGAGCTGGCACAGGAAGGGATGACGATGATGGTAGTGACCCATGAGATGAGCTTTGCCCGTAAGGTCGCTCACAGAGTTATTTTTATGGATGAAGGTAAGCTCGTTGAAGACAGCAAAAAAGAGGATTTTTTTAATAATCCGCATTCTGAACGTGCAAAGGAATTTCTGGCGAGAATCATTCATTAACTGCAGTAACTTTCTCGGGAAGTGCTGGACTACAACTGATACCGGCATTGTTTATAACAGTGCCATACGCTGAGCTGCACGTAGTTATCATGAGTGCCAGTCTGCGGGATGCAGTAATCACTCACCCGTCACAGCATACGTGTCCTGTGCAGCTTAATTATTGTTCATCAGTTATTTTGTCAACTCTGTAGCAGGCATGTTGTTATTGCTGCGTCTGTTGCTTATCGGCTATGCTAGAGGCGACGTTTTTTCGGTGCGCTGAGCGGAACAATGCGCCAGGTATGATTTTCCTGTCGTCTTTGTGTGCGGCACCGGCTGTGCTACTACCCTTGTATTCCATCATTACCATTTTATTTCAGGACTACCCATCGCTATGCAAGAGCAATACTCGCTGGATATTGAGTCACAGGTACAACTTCACTGGCAGGAAAAGCAGACATTCAGTGTCACTGAAGCGCCGGATAAAGAGAAATATTACTGCCTGTCCATGTTGCCCTATCCTTCCGGTCGTCTGCATATGGGCCATGTACGTAATTATACTATCGGTGATGTGATTGCACGTTATCAGCGTATGCTGGGTAAAAATGTCCTGCAACCCATTGGCTGGGATGCCTTCGGGTTACCTGCAGAAGGTGCTGCGGTAAAAAATCATACCGCGCCTGCCAGATGGACGTATGACAATATTGCTGCCATGAAAAATCAGCTGAAGCTGCTGGGTTTTAGTTATGACTGGGGACGTGAAATAACAACCTGTAAACCTGATTATTATCGTTGGGAACAATGGTTTTTCACGAAATTGTACCAAAAGGGTCTGGCCTATAAAAAGACAGCTGCTGTTAACTGGTGCCCGCAGGACAAGACGGTGCTTGCCAATGAACAGGTGGTGGATGGTTGTTGCTGGCGTTGTGACACACCCGTTGAACGCCGCGAAATCCCGCAATGGTTTATCAGAATTACCGATTATGCTGAAGAGTTACTGGCAGGCCTTGATAAACTGGAATGGCCTGCACAGGTTAAAAGCATGCAACGTAACTGGATTGGCCGTTCTGAAGGCATGGAGATAGCGTTTGCGCTTACCGGTAATGAAGAAAAGCTGATGGTCTATACGACGCGTGTGGATACACTCATGGGCGTCACCTGCATTGCTGTTGCTGCAGATAACCCCATTGCCAGACAGGCGGCCGTTGATAATCCTGAATTAGCGAATTTTGTGGCTGCATGCCGCAATATCAAAGTTGCTGAAGCTGAAATAGCCACAATCGAAAAACAGGGTATGGCAACAGGTCGATTTGCCAGACATCCACTGACCGGTGAGCTGCTTGAGATTTGGGTGACCAATTTTGTTTTGATGGAGCATGGTACCGGCGCTGTCATGGTGGTTCCTGCTCACGATCAGCGCGACTGGCTATTTGCGCGGCGTTATGATTTACCAATGAAAGCGGTTATTTTACCTGCTGACGGTAGCCAGCCTGACATCAGTCAGCAGGCGATGACTGAAAAAGGCAGATTATTTGCTTCGGGTGAATTCAGCGGCCTCAGCCACGATGATGCCTGTAACGCTATCGCTGAAAAATTAATCACCATGGGACTGGGTCAGCGTAAGGTGAATTATCGTCTGCGTGACTGGGGCGTATCGCGCCAGCGTTATTGGGGCTCTCCTGTTCCTGTGGTGACCCTGGATGACGGCACGGTGGTTCCGGTACCTGAACATGCACTGCCGGTCATTTTGCCTGAAGATGTTGTGATGGATGGGATTACCAGTCCCCTCAAAGCGGATATGCAGTGGGTAAACACCAGCGTCGATGGCAGGCATGGTCTGCGTGAAACGGATACGTTTGATACCTTTATGGAATCGTCCTGGTATTACGCGCGCTATACCTGCCCACATTATGAACAGGGCATGCTGAACCCTGCCGCCGCTAATTACTGGTTACCGGTTGATCAGTATATCGGTGGTATTGAGCACGCTATTATGCACCTGATGTATTTTCGTTTTTTTCATAAGTTATTAAGGGATAACGGGCTGGTAGATTCCGATGAGCCAGCAAAACGCCTGTTGTGTCAGGGTATGGTGCTGGCTGATGCGTTCTATTATATCGCTCCTTCGGGGCAGAGAGTCTGGGTCTCTCCACTGGATGCAATTATTGAAAGGGATAATAAAGGCCGGATCAGCAAGGCACAGGATAAACATGGACAACCGCTGATTTATGCGGGCATGAGTAAAATGTCCAAATCAAAAAATAATGGCATCGATCCACAGATGATGGTGGAAAAATACGGTGCTGATACCCTGCGTCTGTTTATGATGTTTGCAGCGCCACCAGAAATGACACTGGAATGGCAGGAATCGGGTGTGGAAGGCGCCAGCCGTTTCCTGAAACGATTATGGAAACTTGTCTTTGAGCATATTATAACCGGTACTGTGCCGGCAGTGGACAACGTGACGCTGACGTCAGCACAACAATCGCTGCGGCGTGATTTACATAAAACTATTACTAAGGTCACCGATGACATTGGTCGGCGCCAGACGTTCAATACCGCAATCGCTGCAATAATGGAATTTATGAATACGCTCGTACGGGCGCCACAGGATAGTGCCACAGACAGGGCAATCATGAGAGAAGCACTGCTTGCTGTGGTGCGTATGTTGCATCCATTTACCCCACACATCTGTTTTGTACTGTGGCAGTCCCTCGGTGGAGAAGGTGATATTGATAGTGCGTCCTGGCCTGTTGCCGATGAACTGGCCATGATTGAAGAGAGCAGACTGATTGTGGTGCAGGTAAATGGTAAAGTGCGCGCCAGAATCAGGGTGCCGCTTGATGCTTCTCAGCAACAGATAGAAGAATACGCAGTGCAGGAACCTTTGGTAGCTAAATGTCTGGTGGCAGCACCGGTACATAAGGTTATCTATCTTCCTGGAAAATTAATTAATCTGGTTACCGGTTAAATAACGCTGTGCAACGGGTAATAGCAAGAGTATTACTGATATTAATCATCGCTGTCATCGCGGGATGTGGCTTTCATCTCCGTGGCGTTAATGATGTTTCTCATGATTTCCCGGTGCTGATGCTGGACAGCGACGATCCTTACAGTCCATTGATGCGCGCCATTCGTCACGAATTGCGCCTTAGTAAAGTCACCCTTGTTGATAATGCCCTGCGCCAGGACATACCTGCCCTGCGCATTACCTATTCAACAGAAACTCGCAATACGGTATCGGTATTTCGCGACGGCAAGACCGCGGAAAATCAGTTAAAATTAAGCGTAGAAGCGCAGGTACTGATTCCTGGAGAGGATATTCAGTCGTTAAATGTGAATGTATTTCGCTCGTTTTTTGAAAATCCGTTAAATGTATTAGCTAAAAGCGTGGAAAGTGAAGTAATAAGCCAGGAGATGCGAGAACAGGCCGCCGCGCAGCTTGTGCGCAAGTTATTGAAGATACGCGTGCAGACTAATGGGAAAAATCATCATGCTGCCAGTCCTGCAGCGACAGAAAAATAACGCTGTTGCCCGCTATGATGCGCCTTTATCCTGAACAACTGCCGATTCAGCTGCGCGAACAATTGTGTCGCCGCTATCTGCTGTTTGGTAATGAGCCTTTATTCCTGCAGGAAAGCCAGGATGCGCTGCGTCATGTTGCACAACATCATGGTTTTACCGAGCATTTCAGTGTTACGCTGGATACTCATACCAACTGGGATGACGTTTTCTGCCTCTGCCAGTCAGGTAGTCTTTTCTCAGGGCGCCAGTCTTTATTACTGATTTTACCCGAGGCTGGCCCGGGGGCGTTAATGAGTGAACAGCTGGTGAAGCTTGCCAGCCTGCTGCACGACGATATGCTGTTAATTCTGCGTGGCGCCCGCTTAACCAGAATGCAGGAAAATAGCCCCTGGTTTACTGCGCTCAGCGAGCAGGGTATTTATGTTAACTGCCAGTCTCTGGAACAGGCGCATCTGACACGCTGGGTTTCTCAGAGAGCGGGCGGTCTTACTATTTCTCTTGATGAACAGGCTAATCAACTACTCTGCTACTGTTATGAAGGGAATTTGCTGGGCCTCGCCCAGGCGCTGGAACGTCTGGCATTACTCTGGCCCGGGACAGAGTTATCACTCATCCGTGTCGAGCAGGTGGTCAGTGATGAAGCGCATTTTTCTCCCTGGCACTGGCTGGATGCACTGCTGATGGGTAAGAGCCAGCGAGCGTGGCATATTCTGCAACAGCTGCATGTCACCGGCCATGATCCTCTCATACTGTTACGTGCTGCACAGTCTGAGCTGTTATTATTGCTGACATTGAAACGACAGATGACGCGTATTTCATTACGTACTTTGTTTAATCAACATAAAGTCTGGCAGAAGCGACGTAATCTTATGGCACAGGTACTGCAACGTCTGTCACTACAACAATTGCAGCAGATGATTGGCTTATTAACCCACATGGAGATTGGAGTAAAACAGGATTACAGCCAGTCCATATGGCCACAACTGGAAAGCTTATCCATGCTGATGTGCGGTAAACAATTACCGGAGAGCTTTTTTGATGCACAGTAATCCAGCGGGTAAACTGCATGCACTGTTTGGCGGAACCTTCGATCCCATTCATTATGGTCATTTGCAGGTAGCAGAAACGCTGGCAAAACAGGCGGGATTACAGCAGGTTATTTTGTTACCCAATCATATTCCTCCTCATCGCCCTCAACCAGAAGCCACTCCACAGCAGCGACTGGCTATGATTACCCTGGCGATTGCAGGAAAGCCACTGTTTCATGTTGATTCCCGTGAACTACAGTCAACGGCACCATCGTATGCTGTCAACACACTTGAAATGATGCGCCGCGAGCAGGGCCCATCACTCCCGATGGCGTTTATTATCGGTCAGGATGTACTCCATGCCATTAATACATGGTACCGCTGGGAATCGCTATTAAACTTATGCCATTTACTGGTGTGCACCCGACCCGGTTATAGCGAAACACTCAACACACCCGAACTGCGGCACTGGTTAAACAGCCATCGTACAGACAAGGTCGCAGAGCTCAGTGCGCGGCCTCATGGATATATCTGGTTTGCACAGACACCGCTCGTGGATATTTGTGCAACGGAGATAAGAAAGCGCTGCCGTCAGGGGCTTGGCTGCCATGGCCTGGTGCCCGAAGCGGTACGCCAGTATATTGAGCAATATCAGCTGTATCGTTAACCTGAGCGCTGGCTCAGATTAAGGCATTATTTTATCAATAAACGCTCAATATAACTGCGCAAAATAAATCATGGGCATTAGCTGACAGTCACGCACCTTCTTGTTGACATAGACTTGTCTCTTTTCTGAAAACAGGAGAGACACTAAACATGCTGGGAACAACAAACAATGGCCGTGCTGGCAGCATTAACCCACCAGGCACGGATGACCATCATACCACCCTGCGTTGTAACAACTGGTCTGATTTAATCACGGGCATGAGTAATGCTGGGATACAGCCGCGCTTTCAGACGTTACGCGGGGGTAAGTCAATAGAGGCAAAGACGGATTACTATAAATTTATCATCACACTGCGTAACGGTGAAAACAATGAGCCCGTTGTTGATGTCAGCTACGTAAGGACACGCCATGGTGGCGTTATTAAAAATCTCTGGTTTGATTTCACACACAGTAAGCTGCTGAGACACCGCCTGGGTCACAGTTCACCGGATGACAGAGCCGCAGAAATAAGGCAGAAGGTAACAGACCAGATAATGCCAGCCACTGCTGCGGCATCCCAGGCGTCGGTTATTGCTGGAAATGAATCAATGACAGTGGATAGCACGGCAGCAGTCATCCCGACTATGTCAGCCACTACCGGGGTAGTGGACCAGGCGTCCGTTATTGCTGGAAATGAGCCAGTGACAGTAGATAACACGACAGCCATCATTCCGGCACTACCAACTGGCATCGTTTATCAACAGAGAAGCGGGGAAGATCGTGTTTATTATGACACGCTGAAGATTAACAATCTGCACTTTGAGCCTGAGCAATTCCTGACGCAGTTTATAGCGGATATGCAGGAGAAAACCAGAGAAGGTGGTTTTATTGGTGGAGCGACATTCTGTATGGCCATGGCCACCTGTAATCCCGCGACCAACAGGCCTGAACTGACCATTGCCAGTATGGGCGACAGTGAACTGGCGCTGGTAATACATAGGCCAGACGCTGCTCCACTGGTATATCGGTTAAATGAACTCCACCCAGCCAATCTGCCACGTATAAAAGAGCAGGTAAAACAACAGATAAAACAAAAGGGTGGAAAAATCGACGGAAGAAGAGTCTATGATGTAGAAGGTCGTGGCGTAGCCGTGGGCTCTGCACTGGGTGATCATGCTTTCCCTGTTGCACAAACTGCGGATATTATCAACTGCACAGTTTTACTGAAGCAGATAAATAATGACCTGAAAAAAAGGGGACAGCCTGATTTGTGGACCTTAATGGCAGCGGGAAGGGTGGTTATCGCGGCGGCTAGTGATGGCATTAGCGAGGAGAGCGGGCTGCACTACGATGGCGTCGCCACTTTCCAGAAAAATCCCTGGAAAAAAGATGCCTGGAAGCTTGTGCCCCCACAAAAGCATGAACTTTATGATAGGCAGAAAAAGACAACAAATTATTTTAACACTATTATGCCGGTGCTTTTTCAGGGTGCAAAGCCTGAAAAGGAATTAATCCTCTCCAACACCTGGAGCGATGACTGTTCCCTGGTATGGTTCAATTTGCAAAATGCAGTGAACGCGGGCAGCGGGGAACAAAGGAAAATGCATGTCATGGCTGTGCTTGACGGGCATGCAGTTAGAGAAGAAAAAAATAAGAACCTGAAAAAACAGCTGGTGGTGGATGTTGTCCGCAATGAGCTGGAAACGCGGCTGAAAAAAGCGCTCGTTGCCCCTGCTATAATGAATTCCTCGATGCAAAGCAGATAAATGACCAGTGCTTACGATAGCTGATTTTCTGGTCAGTTGAGGCAGATAGAAAGCGTGCTATATACTTTAAGTATATAGCTGATCCCGAGGCATAAAATGATTTATCCCAGCAAGGTATTCATGCTAAATCGGACACAAAACGTCCGGCTAACCGCAGATCTGCGTTTTCCTGATGATATCAAAGAAGTAACGGTGAGAATAAAGGGCAAAGAACGGATAATTTCGCCTGTACAGAATTGGTGGGATAGCTTTTTTCTGGGTGGAAGCGAAGTGACTGATTATTTTTTAAACAATCGTCCGGAGCAGGTGCCGACTGAAAGAGAAAGCATGGATGATTAAGTATCTGCTGGATACCAGCATCGTTATTTTTATTATTAAGTGGCGACCAGAATCACTGTTGTCAAAATTCAACCAGAATGCGCCCCTGCTGGCCATTTCCGCCATTACTATGGCACAGCTGTTGTTCGGAGCAGAAAAAAGCGCAAACCCGGGGAAAAATCTGGCGACAGTGGCGGCTTTTGCGTCCCGATTAACCATCATGCTTTACGATGAGCAGGCGGCTTTTCATTACGGAAATATCTGCGCGTCACTCGAAAAGCAGGGGAAACGCATGGGCGATAATGACCTGCATATAGCAGGTCACGCGAGAAGCAAAGCACTGATTGTCGTCACTAACAATACAGGTGAATTTTGTCGCGTTGATGGCCTGATTACCGAAGACTGGACAGCCTGAGCAGGGAGTATCAGAAGTGCCTGGTCATTTTAGTCCCATTCATCAAATTACCGTTCTTTTGAAGTTACCTTCGAACATAGCAAAATCAGCAATTCTATGTACAGACTCCCTCTAATGTGCCTGTTGCCAGTTTTCTCCGCTACCGATGTCCACGTTTAACGGTACTGACAGTTGCGTACTCTGTTCCATCAGCTGGCTGATTTTCTGGCTGGCCTGCGTTAACACCGATTCATGGACTTCAAAGACCAGTTCATCATGGACCTGCATGATAAGCTGTACGGGAAGCGATTCCTGCTGCAGCCAGCTATCAATAGCGATCATGGCTTTTTTAATGATATCTGCTGCCGTTCCCTGCATGGGAGCATTAATGGCTTCACGCTCCGCGGCTTTACGGCGTGTGGCATTAGGTGAACGAATATCAGGCAGGTAAAGTCGCCGTCCGGCGATAGTTGTGACAAAACCCTGCTCTGCGGCCTCCCGACGCGTACGCTCCATGTAAGCGAGGACGCCGGGATAGCGTTCGAAATAACGATCCATGTATCCTTCAGCCTTGCCACGAGTAATACCCAGCTGTTTTGACAGGCCAAACGCACTCATGCCATAAATTAAGCCAAAATTAATGGCTTTGGCGCTGCGGCGTTGTTCACCGGTGACCTCTTCGCTGCCGAGGCCAAAAATTTCTGCAGCCGTGATACGGTGAATATCCTGCTGTTGGGCAAATGCACTCAGCAGACCCTTATCCTGCGAAAGGTGTGCCATGATACGCAATTCAATCTGTGAATAATCTGCGGCTACAATGCGATAACCTTCAGGGGCAATAAACGCCTGGCGGATGCGGCGCCCTTCTTCATGACGAATGGGAATATTCTGCAGATTAGGGTCGCGCGATGATAAACGCCCGGTAACGGTAATGGCCTGATGGTAAGAGGTATGGATCCTGCCAGTAACCGGGCTTATCATCAGGGGAAGTTTATCTGCATAGGTTGTTTTCAGTTTGGCAAGGCTGCGATGTTCAAGAATGACCTGTGGTAATGGGTAGTCCAGTGCAAGCTCGGCAAGGACAGCTTCATCGGTAGAAGGCGCTCCTCCGGGCGTTTTTTTCAACACAGGCAATTTTTGTTTCTGGTATAAAATTTCCTGCAGCTGCCGCGGAGAGGCCAGATTAAAAGATTCATCGGCCAGCTGCCATGCCTGTTTTTCCAGCTCAGCAAGGCGCAGGGTTAATTCTGTCGCATGCGTGGCCAGAAGCGTAGGATCGATGAGTACGCCTCTTTGTTCCATACGTACCAGAACAGGCAGTAGCGGCATTTCAATGTCCTGAAACACGCGTGCCAGTTCCCTGTTTTTCTGTAATTCAGGCCATAATGTCTGGTGCAGTTGTAAGGTGATATCCGCATCTTCTGCCGCATAGGGTGCGGCATCGCTCAGTGTTATCTGATTAAACGTCAGTTGCTTTTTACCTTTACCCGCTATTTCTTCAAACGTTATTGTCTGATGATTCAGATAACGCAGAGCCAGGCTGTCCATATCATGCCTGCCGGATACACTGTTTAACACATAGGATTCCAGCATAGTATCAAAAGCAATGCCGTTCAGCTGAATGCCATAACGCATGAGTATGTGTGCATCAAATTTGAGATTCTGGCCAATTTTCATAAGATGCGTATCTTCAAGCAGCGGTTTAAGCACAGATAATACTTTTTGCCTGTCAAGCTGAAGTGGCGCATCCGGGTAATCATGTGCCAGAGGCAGGTAAGCTGCCTGGCCTGCTGTGGTGGCGAAGGAAAGACCAATCAGACTGGCACTGAGTATATCCAGGCTGTCAGTTTCAGTATCAAAGGAAAAGATCTCTGCTGCGCGCAGACGTTCCACCCATTTCAGGAAAGCAGCTTCATCAAGAATGAGGTCATAGTTTTGCTGTAATGCTGATGCTGATGCCTGTGTCGCAGGGACAGTATCGGCGGGTACGATAGATTGGCTGTTATCAGGATATAGCTTATCTGTCGGCCATTTTCCGCTGGCCAGATCTGCAATCCAGCGTTTAAATTCATAATGACTGAAGAAGTGATGCAGCTGGTTACTGTCGGGTGCAGTGACGTTCAGTTTTTCGTAACTGGTATCGAGTATTACGTCTGTTTTTATGGTCGCCAGTGCCCGGGAAAGGCAGGCGACTTCTTTATGTTGTAAAAGCTTCGTGGCCAGTGTTCTGGCACCGCGTACTGGCAGTAATGCAATTTTATCAGAATGGCTGAATAAGGCATCCAGCCCGCCAATTCCCTGCAGTAAAGCCTGCGCTGTTTTTTCCCCAATGCCAGGAACACCGGGAATATTGTCAGAGGTATCCCCCATTAATGCCAGCAGGTCAACGATCAGTTCAGGCGGCACACCGAATTTCTCCTGTACCTGCTCTGGTCCAAGAAGAGTATCATTCATGGTATTGATGAGCGTGACATTCGCTGTTACAAGCTGTGCCATGTCTTTATCTCCGGTACTGATGAGTACGGTATGACCTGCCCTGTCTGCTTGTACGGCCAGTGTGCCTATCACATCATCTGCTTCAACGCCACCTACAATCAGCAAAGGTAAGCCCATGGCGCTGATTATCTGCAGCAGTGGTTTAATTTGTACCTGCAGGTCATCGGGCATGGGGGGGCGGTGAGATTTATACTGGGTAAAAAGCGCATCACGAAAGGTTTTTCCGGGGGCATCAAACACCACCGCAGCGCGCTGCGGCTGATATTGTGATAACAGGGCACGTAGCATGTTTACTACGCCATAAATTGCCCCTGTAGGCTCCCCTGCTGTGTTTGTTAGTGGAGGAAAAGCATGCCATGCGCGGTAGAGGTATGAAGAACCATCAACCAGGATTAATGGGTTTTTTGTCATCGGTGTCATACCGTTGTCGTGTGTTATTTTTCTTAAATTTCCACCATGGCAGCGATATCACGGCCAGAGTGAGATAACGTGCATTTCTATAAAACAGGTGTTGCATTGCAGACAATACAACAGGGTTTATTCACAGGGCTTATTCTGTGGATAACTTTGTGTGTAAAATAATTGTACTCAGAAGTGAATCACTCATGGCATAAATTTTTATCATTAAAAATCATGTAGTTAATTATAAGTTAACCCTGTATTATCGTGAATGATCAGAAATTTACGTTGTGGATTAATAAGCGCTATGGCAAATACACAGCAATTAAAAAAGCCTCAATAAGGCGGATAGCATACCTCACCGCTCTGTCTTTTACCATTTTCTTCTTACCATCAGACAGCGGGTGATGAGTCTTAAACCAGGGGTCGTCCTGATCGGTTTTTTATTGGAGTTTTATATTAACAATTTTAATAAAAACGTAACATATCATTTTAAAAACTGTTTGCACAGAGTGATTTTTATATATTTTATTATGTTATGATTACAGGTCGAATCATGAGCGTGAAACAAAATTTGCCATGCAGTTAACATCGCTTTTGTCTCATGCCGTGTCTATGAGGCTGGCAGTATCATCCTGTTATCAGCCAGCCATACCTGAAAGCTGTTATCTCAATGGGTTACTTTTATGAAATTAAAAAGTAATGTGGCTGTTGTGACAGGGGGTTCGCGTGGCATTGGTGCGGCTATCAGCCTGAAACTTGCTGCTGCAGGGGCAACGGTTGCCATTGTTTACAGAAGCAATACTACCGAAGCGCAGTCATTAATGGACAAGATTACTGCCTCAGGGGGGAGCGCTGCTATTTTTGCTGCAGATGTAGCCAGCGTAACCGACGTCCAGAATGTCATTGATGCGATTGTCGCAAGGTTTGGGCAGATTAACATTCTGGTTAATAATGCGGGTGTTTTTGAAGCACGGCCTTTTGGCGCGATTGATGCCGCACATGTGGAACGTATGTTTAGTGTCAATCTGGGCAGCATGTTGTATATGACCCAGGCAGCAGTACCGCATTTCCCGAAAACAGGCGGGCGTATCGTTAATATTTCCAGCAGCCTGATGTACGCTCCACGGCCCGGCACTGGTATTTATGCTGCCAGTAAGGCGGCGGTATCGGTGATGACTGGTGCCTTTGCCAGAGAATTGGGTACACGGGGTATTACGGTCAATGCGGTTGCGCCTGCCACGACACGTACTGATATGACGGCAGATATTTCTGAAGAGCGCAGCAGGGATGTTATTGCCCGCACGCCAGCAGGACGTCTGGGAGAGCCTGATGATATTGCTGAAGTGGTGATGTTTCTCGCCTCAGAGGCAGGACGCTGGATAAACGGTCGTACCCTGCTGACCGACGGTGGCCTGACGGATGGATTTTAAACAGTGCGCTTGTTATCGCAGCGTCAGTATAATAAGCAGTGATGCTGGCACAGAATGCCATTAATTACAGGAAAGCAGGTGAATTGCAGCAGTAAAATTGACCGCTGACTATCCGCCAGGCGCACGTCGATAGCATCATTACTGATGCCTGTTTCTGTTCAGGGACTTTGGATTGAGTATGCCGTCCACAGCCTGCCTGATTTCTTTGGTTCTTGCAGGAGCAGAAAAAAAATGGGTGATTTGGCCCCAAAAAGTACTGAATATATTGCCCTGCTTTTTGCTGCTTCTGTTGACTGTAATGGTAAACTTTCCGCCTGCATCCTGCTCTGCATAAATAGCAAAGCATTCGTGGCGAGTTTCTATTGTGCCCTGTATTTTTTCAAAAAAACTGTTATTAGTTTGCCTTATACCTTGCAGCACATAGTGCAATTGACCAGACAGCTCAGCGCGCAATGCCTTATAGTTTGCATATTGTGGTACAGAAAAACCTGTGGGTTGCACTCGTATTGTGTCCTGTGTAACAGAGATCGTTGGCAATGTCATAATAAATCCTGTGGTATGCAGGGTTAATCTTCATAATAAAAATGTATTTCATAAAAGCAGCAACCGCTATCAAATAATGACCATCGGAGAAATACCACGCCCGGTGACAGCCTGAGTGGCATCCTGTGATTGCTGCGACCACTCTGCAGCCAGCGGTAATCTGACAGCGGTGGTATAAATAACCGCTGTCAGAGAGTAACAACTGTCATTGCTCTTACTTCAGGTGACACTACGCACTAAATTAAGCGCATATTCTCCCGGTATTTTCTGTTGCGGATTGCTGCTGCTGGTGGCGTTTGGATAGTCGTAAGCAGATGGGGTATCACGATTGAAAGACCAGGTACTTAAAAAAGCCAGGTTATTTTTTCTGGCAAACTGCGCGAGTTTATGCGCATCGTCCAGTTTAAACATGCCACGATCATCGTTCAGGCCAATCATCGGGGTCACGGCGACTCTGGAATACATTCCTGACGTTGTTTTATATAGATCACGCAGCTGTTTTTCCATGGCATTGGCTGCGTCTATTGCTGCCTGCCCCCTCTCAGGGTAACTGCCGTGGCCATAGTCCATTGCCATGCCATTGACAACAAAATCAAGACCCTGATTTTTAGCGGCGGTGATAATACGCAGCCCTTCCTGTACAAGGCCATAAGGCATCACGGGTAAGGTAAAACTAACTTTTATTCCAGGATTGGTTTTCTGTACTCCTTTCAGGGCAGCGCAGATATTGTCAGCATTATACAGTCTGTTTTCTAAATCAAAATCCAGGCCATCGGCGCTGTATTTGGTAATGAACTCATTATAGGTTTTAGTTAATTGCTCAACGGAATAGGTAGTGGAAATATCTGCATTGGCAGCACCCCCAAATGAGATAATAACTTTTTTACCCTGTTGCTTTAATTCTGTTGCTAATGACGTTGCCCATTCTACAGGCATGGCATCTATTGCTGCCCAGCAGGGTTTTTTACCGACAGATAAGGTAATAAAGGCAAAAATTAATCCATCGACATTCCATTCGCTGGCATAGCGGGAATAGTCCGGGTTAGGGCGCCCCTGTGGGTAATTTTTCCAGTCATTCCATTTTGCATTTACCGTGACATCAACATAAGGAAGTATGGGTATAGGCATTATTGTGACCCTCCTGTTTATTATTGTTTTCTTATTTTCTTCTCGGTAATTATTTATTAATTATTATTGTAATTAGTACAGCGTAATAAGCTTAGGGAAAATAATAATAAGAGTAAATTGCAAAAAACAGTGGTGTTATTTTAATAATACAAACACTCATTTTATAATTGATTGAAAGAAAATAAAAAAATTAATGACTGGATAATAATGCCGGGGTTGTCGTTCTGATTTTTTATTAAAAAATCACTTAATTTTCTTCTTTTGGTTATTCCAGGCAGGCCAGGATGTCGTTTGGGAAGGTGGCTGGCACTGGTGTCTTTTATCACCTGACTGCCAGGAAAGGAGTTTTACACTGGCATCAGGATGGGTTTATTGTGTTTTACCCACTGAATCATATCGTATAAATAAGGCGCATCAGTGCGTTCACGGCAGGCATACTGCGCAGGATTTGACATTAAGTCTTTATAATCATCGTGAAATTCCGGTTTGATATAACTATCCATCCATGTCTGGAACAGGTGCTCGCTTTTCTTATTCATTGCACCAGGATACAGTCTCTCGCGAGGATACTTTTTTCGCATGGTATCTACCAGGGGAGCAGCCAGGTAACCCCGCAACTCTAGGTCTGCTGTTGTACTTTGCATGATGACTATGGCGAGAGCATACTGCTGCCAGGCGTTAAAAAAGCACGAGTTTTCTGCAAGGTCGCGTTCTTCAAAACGGGGGTTTATCATCATCTTACCAGTGCTTTCATTCTTGATAAAGCAGGCACGATATAACGCTTTTGTAGTTGCCCTTGCAGTAAAGAATACCTCATCTGATGAATCCTCAGTGACCATATCCTCAGTATCGATGATCCTGACAATGCCGACATCATCACTGTTGTTCCCTTTTTGATAAACCGTATTTTTATCTTTAATATCTAGGAAATACCATCTGTTTTCATCGGCATACTTAAGAAAGTGGGTTGAAGGCTCGAAAGCACGGATATCAATAGGGTGCTTAAGGCTGGCTAATTCCTGACCGCCATTACGTGCAATCATTTTATCAGGAGTAACCGCAATATTAAGAATGATGCCAGATGTGCGCGCCAGTGGCCGGAAATTTTTTCCTGTAAAGTACGTATCGTCCTTAGGAGCCAGCGCAACATAATTACGATTGCTATGCGTGAGTTTTTTCTTACTGCCTGTTAACTTTTGCTTATCTTGCTGGTGAGGCGCATACATAGGGGGGTATTTTATTTTCTCATCACTGGCATCGTGATAGTAAGTACGGCCTCCTTTGCGGCCGCGATATTCTGTCGTGAAAAGTTTAGCAAATTCAAGCTGGGATTTCAGGTGGTCTATTGAATTACGGGTATTATCAAGTTCTTCTGTAGCCTGAGCCTGTAATTGGTGAGAGCCGTTCTGTCTGGCAAGCTGTACCCTCTGCGCGCATTGTTGCTGTAGGGTTTCGATTGGCTCAATTTGTTCTATTATCTCTTTCTGTTTTGCCCGGGAATGTGCTCTTTTTTCCTCCATAAGGGCGTTAAATTCTCGCCATCCCTGCTGTAGTCTGATGGCAGCCCGGTATTGTTTTATCTGCGTCATCAGCTCAGCGGTGTCTTTCAGTGTGTCATCGCTATTCAGGCAGCGTTCGCGGATGAACTGTGCAGCTGTGCTGGAAACAGGGCAATGGTGCATGACCGTGTGATTACTACATAACTCCATGGCATCAGCATTAAGGTGTACACTGATGGTGAGTTGTTTATCTACTGTTGCCCGATCGCGGATATCTGCCAGGATCATCAGGTTTTTTAGCGCGTTATCGCCACAGAAAGCACCATGCAGCTTTTTAATTATCTCTCTGTCTGAGCTATCCGTGGTCAGCGTGTCCAGTGTATCAGAGAGCACTCCCTGCCTGGTACTGGCCGTTAACTCATCGCTGTTTATTCTGTTACTAAAAGATTGTTGTGTTGCTGCAGCTGATTTTACTGTGACTGGCATATCCGGTATTCCTTAACGTGGCCCATATAGCGGACAAACCTTAAACAAAGCGCGAAAAAAGCGCTATCACAGAGCGTTCACTAAAATTAAGGCCATCTGCTATAAAGCCACGCTGGCGCTGGCATGCGCGCGTAGTTGCCTGTTTTATGGCAGGCCGGGGAGTGATTATTGATGAGCGTTTTATGTTGTGAGTGTCACACTGAGCGGTGGTTAAACAGGGCTTTCCTGCTGCGACAGAATCTATAGCCTGTCTGGTGCAATGGTGTTCTATACTGAAAGTATATACCGATATTACGCGATGACGTTGAATTTACTGCCGGGACAGAACGATGAAAAAATTATTTTTTTTCAGTGCCTTATTTTTTACCAGTGTATCAGCGTTTGCTGAGGATACCTGTGCAATTTTGCAAAATAAACTTGCAGAACGCTTGATAGCAAGAGGCGTCCCGGTGGAATGTTTTCGCATAACACCAGTACATGTCAGATCAAAGCAATCGCTGGTGAATCTTTGTGAAAAGGACACCAATGCATCATTAAGCTCAAAGCCGATAGATAAAGAGTGTATACAGGCACATCCACCTGTTGATGACCCGCAAAGCTTTTGTGTAGTGACTAAACCTTATTCTTTAGTTGTAGCATTCAGAATTCCCTCAATTAAAGAAATTAACCAGCACACCCTCAGCGCCATGAGTAAATTATGCGAAGGTAGCAGTAATAAAGTCCCGCCGTATCCCGGAGAAGCGTCTGAAGAAGTTGAATGGCCGGCTGATTAGCCCGGCCAGAAAAGAAGATACGCGCTACTGACAGGCAGTGCTTTTTTTGCCTCACCTGGTAGCCTGCCGCAGATTTTTGCTATGGCTAGAGTTCAAAATCACGCAAATCATCGGGATTGACTTCGGCATCTATCTGTCCGACCAGGTAGGAGCTGATTTCTACTTCCTGCGGTGCCACCTGAACGTTGTCAGACAAAAGCCAGGCATTTATCCAGGGAATCGGGTTGGAGCGGGTTTTAAAAGGCAGAGGGAGGCCGACGGCCTGCATGCGGATATTGGTAATATATTCTACATACTGACAGAGGATATCCTTATTTAACCCAATCATTGAGCCATCACGAAACAAATAGTCAGCCCATTCTTTTTCCTGCTGCGCGGCCATGACGAAAAGCTCATAACAGGTATCGCGACATTCAATGGCTATCTCTGCCATTTCAGGGTCGTCCATGCCTGCAGACATCAGGTTCAGCATATGCTGGGTTCCGGTCAGATGCAGTGCCTCATCACGCGCAATCAGCTTGATTATCTTGGCATTACCTTCCATCAATTCACGTTCGGCGAACGCAAATGAGCAGGCAAAACTGACATAAAAACGAATGGCTTCCAGTGCATTGACGCTCATCAGACAGAGATACAGCTGCTTTTTCAGGGCACGCAGATTCACCTCGAGAGTCCTGCCATTTATCTGATGACAGCCTTCGCCCAGCAGGTGGTAATATCCGGTCATTTCAATGAGAGAATCATAGTAAGCAGAAATATCTTTTGCCCGTTTGAGAATCTCTTCATTAGTGACGATATCGTCAAAGACGATTGAAGGATCATTGACGATATTACGAATAATGTGCGTATAGGAGCGGGAATGAATGGTTTCAGAGAATGACCAGGTTTCCACCCATGTTTCCAGTTCGGGGATGGAGATGAGTGGCAGCAGCGCGACATTGGGGCTGCGACCCTGGATGGAATCCAAAAGCGTCTGGTATTTCAGGTTGCTGATAAAAATGTGCTTTTCATGCGCAGGCAGGGCAGCATAATCAATGCGATCACGCGCAACATCAATTTCTTCCGGGCGCCAGAAAAAAGAAAGCTGTTTTTCGATCAGTTTTTCGAAAATGCTGTGTTTCTGTTGATCAAAACGGGCGACGTTAACAGGCTGACCAAAAAACATGGGTTCAAGTAAGGGGTCATTTTTATTTTGTGAAAAAGTACTGTAAGCCATGATTTCCTCGACTAAATTTTAAATTGGTCTTCCTGATGTTGTCGGTGATAAAAATTATCACTCAACAGGCAGAGAGCAGAAGCTGTTGTTACAGCTTGCATGCTCCGCTTGCACAATCGTCCGTTTCATGAGCGGTGTTGATTTCTTCCTGAATATCATCAGCGCCATCACGCGTATTGTGATAATAAAGGGTTTTTATACCCAGTTTCCAGGCAGTTAACAGATCTTTCAGCAACTGTTTCATCGGCACCTTGCCAGCGGGAAAGCGTGCTGGATCATAGCGGGTATTAGCTGAAATTGATTGATCAACAAATTTTTGCATCAGGCCAACCAGCTGCAGGTAACCTTCATTGCCTGGCATTTCCCATAGCAGTTCGTAGGCTTGCTGTAAACGTTCATACTCAGGCACTACCTGACGCAGAATGCCATCTTTTGAGGCTTTAATGCTGACATAGCCACGCGGGGGCTCTATGCCATTGGTGGCATTAGAAATCTGCGAAGAGGTTTCTGAAGGCATCAGCGCAGAAAGTGTGGAATTGCGCAATCCGTATGCGAGAATATCATTGCGCAGTGTTTCCCAGTCGTACTGCAGTGGCTCATCACAGATGAGATCGAGATCTCTTTTATACGTGTCTATAGGTAGTATGCCTTCGGCATAATTTGTCTGGCTGAACCATTCACAGCGGCCCCGTTCGCGTGCCAGATGATTTGATGCTTTCAACAGATAATATTGCATCGCTTCAAAGGTTTTATGTGTCAGGTTGTTTGCGCTGCCATCAGAATAGCGTACGCCGTTTTTCGCCAGGTAATAGGCAAAATTAATCACGCCTATGCCCAGAGAACGGCGATGTAATGCGCCGCGTCTGGCACCAGCAATGGGGTAATTCTGATAATCCAGCAGTGCATCCAGTGCGCGTACGGCCAGTGTCGCCAGTTCTTCCAGTTCGTTCAGACTGTCGAGTGCACCCAGATTAAATGCTGACAGGGTACAAAGAGCAATTTCACCTGTTTCATCATTGATGTTGTTTAGTGGTCGGGTAGGCAGTGCAATTTCCATACACAAATTAGACTGGCGTACGGGTGCTATGCGCGGATTAAAGGGGCTGTGCGTATTGCAATGATCGACATTCTGGATGTAGATGCGCCCGGTGGAAGCGCGTTCCTGCAGCATCATCGAGAATAGCTCTACAGCCTTGACTTTTCGCTGGCGGATGCTGCTGGTCTGCTCGTACTGCAGATACAGGCGTTCAAATTCATCCTGATCAATAAAAAAAGCGTCATACAGGCCGGGGACATCTGATGGGCTGAACAGGGTAATGTCTTCGCTTTTAATCAGGCGTTGATACATCAGCTTATTGAGTTGAACCCCGTAATCCATATGCCGTACACGATTATCATCAATACCGCGATTATTTTTCAGTACCAGCAGGCTTTCTACTTCCAGATGCCAGAGTGGGTAGAAAAGCGTTGCCGCACCACCGCGTACTCCTCCCTGAGAGCAGGATTTGACTGCAGTCTGGAAGTGTTTATAAAACGGGATGCAACCGGTATGAAAGGCTTCACCCTGGCGGATGGGGCTGCCCATGGCACGGATACGGCCTGCATTGATGCCGATGCCAGCGCGTTGAGAAACATATTTGACAATGGCACTGGCGGTCGCATTGATTGAATCCAGACTGTCATCACATTCAATCAGTACACAGGAACTGAACTGGCGGGTGGGAGTACGTACGCCTGCCATTATCGGTGTGGGTAATGAAATTTTAAATAATGAGATGGCATCATAGAAACGTTTTACGTAATCCAGACGCGTATCACGCGGGTAGCGCGAGAACAGGCAGGCTGCAACCAGTATATACAGAAATTGCGCACTTTCGTAGATTTCACCACTAACACGATTCTGTACCAGATATTTTCCTTCCAGCTGTTTAACCGCGGCATAAGAGAAACGCATGTCACGCCAGTGATCAATAAATGTATCCATGTGGCGGAATTCTTCTTCGCTGTAGTCCTGAAGGAGGTGTTTATCATACTTTCCCATAGCGACCATGCGCGTCACATGGTCAAAGAGTGCAGGGGGCTCGAACTGGCCGTAAGCTTTTTTACGCAGATGAAAGACCACCAGACGTGCGGCCAGATACTGGTAATCTGGTGTTTCATGAGAGATCAAATCTGCTGCTGCTTTGATAATGGTTTCATGAATATCCGCCGTTTTTATATCGTCATAAAACTGAATATGAGAGCGCAGTTCTACCTGAGAGACCGAAACATTTTGTAAACCTTCTGCAGCCCAGTTAATGACTCTGTGGATTTTATCGAGGTCAATAGATTCCCTGCGCCCATCGCGCTTAGTAACAAGCAGGCTTTGATTCATGATTTTTAACCTTAAAGAGTGAAGTATGCAGACTGGACGTTCCCTGAAAATGAATCTGCAGCCAGGAATTATTTGAGACGATGAGTTGTGCTGTAATTACTATATATAGTGTCAAAGTAATGGCATTGCAACAAGATAATGGTAAAATCGGTCACTGGCAAGTGGATAACAGGTGGATAAGTCTGTAGTGTTATGGGGATAAATTGGGGATGAAACGGGATGATTTACTGTCAGGGTTGCGCCATGACCGGGATGGCGCGAGCATAACTATCAGAGATAAATTTTTTATGAAAAATTCTGTAATAACAATTATCGGGTGATTTATGCGCTGTCATGTGGATATTGAGTATGAACGATATAATTCACATCTACACCACGGCCCAGTCTGAAACTATCCGTTAATGGAGAATAGTGCAGACCGATAATGTGACGCTCCTGCAGACAGGTCTGGTCTACCCAGTTTAATAGTTCTGAAGGCCGGATAAATTTTTTGATATTATGCGTGCCCTCAGGCACCATTTTCAGCACATATTCTGCGGCTATGATAGCCATTAACCAGGATTTAGCATTGCGATTGATAGTGGAAAAAAAAGCGTGGCCGCCGGGTTTCACCAGCCGGGCACAGGCATGAATAACAGAAGCGGGATCCGGTACGTGTTCCAGCATCTCCATACAGGTGACCAGATCGTATTGTTGTGCATGAGTATCGGCATGGGATTCCACGGTTTCCTGTATGTAATTCAGGGCAATGTTTTCCTCAAGCGCGTGCAGCCGCGCGACTTCCAGCGGCTCGGCTGCCATATCAAGACCAGTTACACAGGCCCCTTCGCGTGCCATACTTTCGGCCAGGATGCCACCGCCACAACCGACATCCAGAATACTTTTGCCAAAAATACCGTCCGCTCGCTGCAGAATATAGCCAAGGCGCAATGGATTAATACGATGAAGTGGTTTGAAGTCTCCTTCCATATCCCACCAGTGTGAAGCGATGGCGCTGAATCTGGCAATTTCCTGTTGATCAACGTTTGCTGCGGTAGTGATTTTTTCTGTATCCATGGGCGGCAACATTTATGAGTTTGAATATTCAGGAATTATACATAATTTTCAATTAATGACAGTTTAATATATTTTATAATGCTACCCGATATGCACTTAACCATACTGTTATTTCTGCATGCAGATATTTCCTGAATAGTTTACAGGCGGTATTTACAGGCAATTTGTCCTGTCTGTGCCGCCTTATGCTGGTTGGGCCGTATGGGTGAGGGATATTCCTGTAAGATAAAATTTGCTACAGAATTTCCCTAAAATTCGTGAGTTGTGATACAGTTTTGCACCTTTTGGAATCCGCATGTAGAAGGACATTGGCACCATGAGTGACATTGCCAGAGAGATAACACCGGTTAATATCGAAGAAGAGCTGAAAAGTTCTTATCTGGATTATGCCATGTCCGTTATTGTCGGGCGTGCATTACCGGATGTGCGCGATGGATTGAAACCGGTACACAGACGTGTGTTGTTTGCGATGAGTGTGCTGGGTAATGACTGGAATAAGGCATACAAAAAATCAGCGCGTATCGTTGGGGATGTGATTGGTAAGTATCACCCACATGGTGACAGTGCGGTTTACGATACCATCGTACGTATGGCTCAGCCCTTTTCATTACGCTATATGCTAATTGATGGGCAGGGAAACTTTGGCTCTGTGGATGGCGATGCGGCCGCAGCCATGCGTTATACCGAGATCCGTATGTCCAGGATAGCCCACGAGCTACTGACCGATCTCGAAAAAGAAACCGTAGATTTACTGCCTAATTACGATGGCACAGAACTAATCCCGGCTGTGATGCCAACCCGCATACCTAATCTTCTGGTCAATGGTTCTTCCGGTATTGCCGTGGGTATGGCAACCAATATCCCACCGCATAATCTGTCAGAAGTGATTGATGCCTGTCTGGCTTACATTGATGATGCGAACATCAGTATCGAAGAATTGATGAAACACCTCCCCGGGCCGGATTTTCCGACTGCAGCTATTATTAATGGTTGCAGTGGCATTCTCGACGCCTACCGAACAGGCCGGGGTAAAATTTATATCCGTGCGCGCGCAGAAGTAGAGGTCGATAAGAAATCAGGTCGTGAGAGCATCGTCATTCATGAGATTCCTTATCAGGTCAATAAAGCGCGTTTGATTGAAAAAATTGCTGAGCTGGTTAAAGAAAAAAGGGTAGAAGGCATCAGTACATTGCGTGATGAGTCGGATAAAGACGGTATGCGCATTGTGATTGAAATAAAGCGTGATGCTGCCGGTGAGGTGGTGCTGAATAATCTGTATTCGTTGACACAGTTACAGGTTTCTTTTGGCATCAATATGGTTGCTTTGCATCAGGGAAAGCCTAAGCTTTTAAATTTAAAAGATATTTTTAGTGCTTTTGTTTCTCACCGTAGAGAAGTCGTCACCCGGCGCACCATTTTTGAATTACGTAAAGCGCGTGAACGTACTCATGTTCTCGAAGCACTGGCCATCGCTTTAGCAAATATTGATCCCATTATTGAGCTCATTCGTCAGGCAGCATCGCCGGCAGACGCGAAAAGTGCGCTGCTTGTCAGAGCATGGTCGCTGGGTAATGTTGCTGCTATGCTCGCCGCTGTGGATAATGATTCTACACGGCCTGAATGGTTGAGTGCTGAATTTGGTATTCGTGAAGACCAGTATTATTTCACCGAGCTGCAGGCGCAGGCTGTGCTCGATCTGCGTTTGCAGAAACTGACCAATCTTGAGCATGAAAAATTACTGGATGAATATAAGACACTGCTGGCTTTTATCGGTGAACTAATTTTTATTTTGCAGAATCCAGAACGCCTGATGTGCATTATCCGGGAAGAATTACAGGCCATTAAAGAGCAGTACAGCGACAGGCGTCGTACTGAGATAACGGCACATGCTGCAGATATTCATATTGAAGATTTAATCAATCAGGAAGATGTTGTGGTCACCCTGTCACATCATGGGTACGTGAAATATCAGCCTGTTACTGACTATGAAGCTCAGCGTCGTGGTGGCAAAGGAAAATCTGCAGCACGCATTAAAGAGCAGGATTTTATCGATTGCCTGTTGATTGCCAATACCCATGATACCATTTTGTGTTTTTCCAGCCGTGGACGTCTCTACTGGCTGAAAGTATATCAATTACCGGAAGCGAGCCGGCATGCACGTGGTCGTCCAATCGTAAATCTGTTACCGCTTGAAGTGAATGAACGTATTACGGCGATACTTCCCGTACGTGAATATTTCAGCGGGCATCATGTTTTTATGGCAACAGCCAGTGGTACTGTGAAGAAAACCTCGTTGATTGAATTCAGTCGCCCGCGTGCTGCGGGAATTATTGCTGTGAACCTTAACGAAGGTGATGAACTGATTGGTGTCGATATTACTGATGGCAACAATGAAGTGATGCTATTTTCCACTCAGGGGAAGGTTGTGCGTTTCCCGGAAATGCAGGTGCGCTCTATGGGTCGTACTGCCATGGGAGTGCGTGGAATCAACCTCCATGGTGATGACAGAGTGGTGTCGCTCATTATTCCTCGTAATGATGGAGAGATTCTGACGATAACTGAGAATGGCTATGGTAAACGTACAGCGGTAGCCGAATATCCCGCTAAATCCCGTGCCACTCAGGGTGTTATTTCCATTAAAGTCAGTGAACGCAATGGTAAAGTGGTGGGTGCGGTACAGGTTGCAGCGACTGATCAGATTATGATGATAACCGATACCGGGAAACTGGTACGTACCCGTGTTGCTGAAGTGTCTATCATCGGCCGTAACACCCAGGGAGTGACCTTGATTCGTACTGCTGAAAATGAGCATGTTGTGGGATTGCAGCGCATTGTTGATCCGGAAGAAATCGATGATCAGGGAGCTATTGCCGACAGCGAATAGTGGTTTTTCTGCCGCGCACAAGACACGGTGAGTTAAATCAGCATTGTGGGCCATGTTTGCCAGGCTATTATTTTTTTAGCGCGATTTTTATCGGCAGGATGGATTTAATGTGAGGTCAGTTTGTGGAGTCTGCATCCTGGAACATTTCGTCGAAGGAAATGCTAAAACTGGGAACAAAGACTTGCATAAAATAGGCGATTTCCTCACTCTGCTGCATGGCCAGCACTTTTTCCAGCCGTGCCCTGGCCAGACTGAATTCATTGTTTCCTGCCGACAATTCTTCAAGACATTTAAGATAAGCACAAAGAGCATCGGCCTGTTTTACCATAACTTTTTCGTTTTCACTGTAACTGTGCTCATCAATCAGGCAGCGAAAGTCGCTCTGTAGTTCAGCGGGCAACATGTTTATCAGTTTTTGCTGAGCGACCTGCTCGATTTTTTTATATTCATGAGCCATTTGTGAATTGTAATATTTAATGGGTGTTGGCAGATCGCCGGTGATAACTTCACTGGCATCATGATACATTGCCAGCAGTGCGATACGCTCTGCATTTACCGTACCGCCGAATTTTCTGTTTTTTATCACCGCTAATGCATGCGCAATAAAAGCCACCTGAAGACTGTGCTCAGACACGTTTTCAGTGCGTAAATTACGCATCAAGGGCCAGCGGTTAATCAGTTTAAGGCGTGCAAGATGCGCGAAAAAATGGCTCATACTGCCCTCTTGATTGACAAATTAGCAAAAATGTCTGGGTGTTAGAAAACGCCTCCCTGTGACTAAAACCAGGCCTGTTGTCATACATACTGGTCATATCAGCCACCACCGGATGACAGGGGTATTGTGCGGGTATGTCTGTCACTGGTGATAGGTTTCTAAAAACCGCCCAAATTTTTTCACTGCTATTTCCAGCTCGTCCACTTGCGGTAAAATTACGATACGTACGTGATCAGGATAAGGCCAGTTAAAAGCAGTGCCATGCACTAATAACACTTTTTCCTGCAACAGCAGATCCAGCACCATTTTTTGATCATCATGCAGCTTGAAGCGTTTGACATCGAGGCGCGGGAAAATATAGATAGCCCCCCCGGGTTTGACACAGGAAACACCAGGAATCTGGTTTACCAGTTCCCAGGCTTTTTCCCGTTGTTTGTATAAACGCCCCTCGGGTTGAATGAATTCATTAATGCTTTGATAGCCTCCCAGCGCAGTCTGGATGGCATGTTGCATAGGAACATTGGCGCACAAACGCATAGAACTGAGTGTTTCCAGACCTTCTATGTAGCCCCGGGCATGTTTTTTCGGGCCATTTAGTACCATCCAGCCCTGGCGAAAACCTGCGACACGATAGGTTTTGGACAATCCATTAAAAGTAACAGTAAAGAGATCAGGTGCTAATGCGGCAATTGAGTAGTGCCGGGCATCGTCATAGAGAATTTTATCGTAAATTTCGTCGGCAAAAATAATCAGGTTATGCTGGCGGGCGATTTCAGCGATTTCCAGCAACAGTTCCTTGCTGTAGACTGCACCTGTCGGGTTATTGGGGTTGATGATAACAATACCACGAGTGCGCGCGGTAATTTTACTGCGTATATCGTTCAGGTCAGGAAACCAGTTTGCACCCTCATCACAAAGATAGTGCACCGCTTTACCTCCGGAGAGGCATACTGCCGCAGTCCAGAGTGGATAATCGGGGGCAGGTACCAGCATTTCATCATCAGTATTGAGCAGCGCTTGCATTGACTGAATAATCAGCTCAGAAACTCCATTACCAATATAAATATCCTCAAGAGTCAGATCACGGATATCTCGTTGCTGATAGTGTTGCATGATAGCCTTACGGGCAGAGTACAAACCTTTAGAATCGCAATAGCCCTGAGCTGTGGGTAAGTTGCGAATAACATCCACTACAATTTCGTCAGGTGCGCCAAAACCAAAGGGTGCGGGGTTGCCAAGGTTCAGCTTCAGAATACGATGGCCTTCTTCTTCCAGGCGCTTCGCTTCTTTTAAAATGAAGCCGCGAATGTCGTAGCTGACATTGTCAAGTTTCCTGGATTTATTAATCGGTGACATAAATAATTAAACCTTATTCTGGTCAGGCGTGACTATGTTTTGTTAAACGGGCATTTTACCAATGTACTCTGATGCTAGCGCCTTTTGAATAGATCTGTGCGCTTTTCTTTATCAGACATGATTGAAATTATGCGTCTCTTTATTAGTATAGCCGGTGCCCCATGAAGGATGAAACTGCTAAAAAGTAAGATTATTCCTGTTATCCTGGACCTGAGTAAGTTGGTTTAAGTTAACCGAAACCGATTAGTAAAGGTCGAAACGTGTTCTGGATCAAAAAAATGTTCCAAAATATGTTCCTGTGATACAGGGATAATGATGAAAAGGTGCTATGCTTACAGAAGTAAGAAATTAAGCTGGAATCATTATCGTATTCAGTGTGCTATTCATCCTGGCAAAATTTAAGTTGTTATGATTACTTTTGAAGAAATATAGAGAATATAGAGGTAAATTAATTTGCCGTTAGCGCTATTAATATTGACAGGATGTTACAAAAAATAGTAAAAAGATCCTAATAGACTAATTGATTGATTAACATCGTGTTCTGTATATGTCGATAATGAAATCTTTCCTTAAATTCATTACATCGATCTGGTATGTTGTTTGCCAGTCACCGAGTAGCGCGTAGTATGTGCAAATGCTATTTGTAATAAGGCAGAAAATATGCCGATAACCGCAGAAGATACCGCTCAACATTGGGCATTCGCCGTATTTGTTATTGGCGCGATAGGCCTCTGTGCGTCCATGTTATTAGGGGCGTTTTTTCTGGGAGGAAGAGCGCGTGCGCGTGCAAAAAACCTTCCCTACGAATCTGGTATAGATTCTGTGGGTTCTGCGCGTATGCGTTTGTCTGCCCGATTTTATCTGGTCGCTATGTTTTTCGTAATATTTGACGTTGAAGTCCTGTATTTGTATGCGTGGTCTGTCTCCATTCGTGAGAGTGGGTGGCCTGGTTTTATTGAAGCAACTGTTTTTGTTTTAGTATTGCTGGCTGGTCTGGTCTATCTTATCTGTATTGGTGCCTTGGATTGGGCTCCTCAGCGTTCCAGACGTCGTTTAAAAAAATAGCATGATGCTACCAGAAACGTTAATACTCATTAACAGTTATCTGCATTCGTAGTGAGGAGACCAAATGGACTATACACTCACCCGCATAGAGCCTGATGGTAATAACGATCGTTATCCGTTGCAAAAACAGGAAACTGTTACTGATCCCCTTGAGTCTCACGTTCATCGTAGTGTCTATATGGGGAAGCTGGAACACGCGTTGCATAACATGGTGAACTGGGGGCGCAAAAACTCTCTCTGGCCCTATAATTTTGGCCTGTCCTGCTGTTATGTAGAAATGGTGACTTCCTTTACTGCTGTTCATGACGTCGCGCGTTTTGGCGCAGAAGTATTGCGTGCTTCCCCGCGTCAGGCGGATTTTATGGTGGTGGCAGGTACCTGTTTTACTAAAATGGCGCCGGTTATCCAGCGATTGTATGAGCAGATGCTGGAGCCAAAGTGGGTTATTTCCATGGGGGCTTGTGCTAACTCCGGCGGCATGTATGACATTTATTCCGTGGTACAGGGTGTCGATAAATTTCTACCGGTGGATGTGTATATACCGGGTTGCCCTCCACGTCCTGAAGCGTATATGCAAGCGCTGTTATTATTGCAAGAATCCATTGGTCAGGAGCGTCGCCCGCTTTCCTGGGCTGTTGGCGATCAGGGAGTGTATCGGCCAAACATGCAATCGGAAAGAGAACGCAAGCATGGCGAACGTATCGCGGTAACACATCTGCGTACTCCGGATGAAATTTGAGATTTATTGTATCAGGCTGCCCGTTTTCTTAAGGAATGAACCTGCGGCAGTCCAATTGAAAAGTTATAGTGATTAAAGTAGCGAAAATATGACGGATTTGACTACTCACGATACTAAACAGCCTGCATGGCATACACGAGATCATCATGATGATCCTGTTGTTGCTATGCTTTACCATCGTTTTAAACCACAAACTTTTACGCTTCAGGCTACGCGTACCGGTATGACTGTGCTATGGGTCGCCCGTGAAACGCTATTGACAGTCATGGCGTTTTTAAAAAATCTGCCAAATCCCTATGTGATGCTATTTGATCTCCATGGCATGGATGAACGGCTTCGTACTCATCGTCATGGTCTGCCTTGCGCAGATTTTTCTGTTTTTTATCATCTGATTTCCATTGAACGCAACCGTGACATCATGCTGAAAGTAACGTTATCTGAAAAAGATATGCATGTGCCTACGGTAACTCGCCTTTTCCCTAATGCTAACTGGTATGAGCGTGAAACCTGGGAAATGTTTGGTATTACCTTTGATGGTCACCCGCACCTGACACGCATTATGATGCCGCAAACCTGGGAAGGTCATCCTTTGCGTAAGGATTATCCTGCACGCGCCACGGAATTTGATCCCTTTGTGTTGACCCGACAGAAAGAAGATTTAGAAATGGAAGCGCTGACTTTTAAGCCAGAAGACTGGGGGATGAAACGCGGCACAAAAAACGAAGATTTCATGTTCTTAAACCTTGGCCCCAATCATCCATCTGCCCACGGCGCGTTTCGTATCGTACTGCAACTGGATGGGGAAGAGATAGTGGACTGTGTCCCGGACATTGGCTACCACCATCGTGGCGCAGAAAAAATGGGCGAACGCCAGTCATGGCACAGCTATATTCCTTACACTGATCGTATTGAATATCTCGGTGGTTGCGTTAACGAAATGCCTTATGTGCTGGCCGTTGAGAAGCTGGCAGGGATTGTCGTGCCTGATCGGGTTAATGTCATTCGGGTTATGTTGTCAGAGTTATTTCGTATCAGCAGCCACCTGCTGTATATCACCACGTTTATTCAGGATGTGGGGGCAATGAGTCCGGTATTCTTCGCGTTTACTGACAGGCAGAAAGTGTATGATTTAGTTGAGGCGATCACTGGTTTTCGTATGCATCCTGCCTGGTTTCGTATTGGTGGTGTTGCGCATGATCTACCTCGTGGCTGGGATGCACTACTGCGAGATTTTCTTGCCTGGATGCCAAAGCGCTTGGATTCTTATGTCAAGGTGGCATTAAAAAACAGCATCCTGAAAGGGCGTTCAGTGGGTGTTGCCAGCTATAATGCCAAAGAAGCGCTGGAATGGGGGGTCACCGGGGCTGGATTACGTGCTACCGGTGTTGCCTTTGATATACGTAAAGCACGTCCCTATTCAGGCTATGAACACTTTGATTTTGAAGTCCCCGTTGGCAGTAGCGGCGACTGTTATGAACGTGTGATGTTGAAGGTTGAAGAGTTACGTCAGAGCCTGAGAATTTTGCAACAGTGTCTTGATAATATGCCCGAAGGTCCGTTTAAAGCGGATCACCCGCTGGCGACGCCTCCACCCAAAGAGCGCACACTGCAACATATTGAAACCTTAATCACCCATTTTCTACAAGTTTCCTGGGGTCCGGTGATGCCAGCGAACGAATCCTTCCAAATGATCGAAGCGACCAAAGGTATCAACAGTTATTATCTGACCAGCGATGGTAGTACGATGAGTTATCGTACCCGCATTCGTACGCCAAGCTATGCGCACCTGCAGCAAATTCCTGCTGTTATTCGTGGCAGCCTGGTATCAGATTTGATTGTTTATCTCGGTAGCATTGATTTTGTTATGTCTGATGTGGACCGTTAATCATGAATAATCAACCCGCAGCACATGCAACCCCAAAGCGACAGAAACGTAAGGGAACAGTTGATGCCCATGAAATTGAGGCAGCTGGAGATGCTTTTGTGTTAAGTGCTGAGGAACGCGACGCGATTGAGCACGAAAAACTGCACTATGAGGATGCACGTGCCGCCTCGATTGAGGCACTGAAAATTGTGCAAAAGAAACGTGGCTGGGTGCCTGATGAGGCTATTGTAGCCATTGCCGCTGTGCTCGGTATCTCTGCCAGTGATGTTGAGTCTGTTGCCACTTTTTATAGCCAGATTTTTCGTCAGCCTGTTGGCCGGCATGTTATTCGTTATTGTGACAGCGTTGTCTGCCATATCACCGGTTATCAAGGGATTCAGGCCGCTCTTGAAAAAAAATTAGGCATCAAGCCGGGTGAGACAACGGCGGATGGTCGCTTTACTCTGCTGCCAACCTGTTGCCTTGGCAACTGTGACAAGGGGCCGGCTATCATGATAGATGATGATACTCACGCTCCGTTACAACCGGAAGAGATTCCTCTGCTGCTGGAGGAATATCCATGACTGCCAGTGCCAGAATTGAGCGTTCACCACAAACGCATCCTCTGACATGGCGTCTGCGTGATGACAGAAAAGCCGTTTTGCTGGATGAATATCGTGGTAAAAACGGTTATGTTGCGGCGCAAAAAGCCCTTACGGGTATGGCGCCGGATGATGTCGTGGCACTGGTGAAAGCCTCTGAGCTGAAAGGGCGTGGTGGCGCAGGTTTTTCAACAGGCTTGAAATGGAGCCTGATGCCAAAAGACGAAAGTATCAACGTACGTTATTTGCTCTGTAACGCGGATGAAATGGAGCCGGGTACCTATAAAGATCGCCTGTTGATGGAGCAATTGCCTCACCTGTTAATAGAAGGCATGTTGATTAGTGCATTCGCATTGAAAGCCTGGCGCGGCTATATTTTTCTGAGAGGAGAATATATTGAAGCCGCAGCTAATCTGCGTCAGGCGATTGCTGAAGCGACGGCAGGCGGATTATTAGGTAAAAATATTCTGGGAAGTGGCTTTGATTTTGAGCTGATAGTCCATACCGGTGCGGGCCGTTATATTTGTGGCGAAGAAACAGCACTGATTAATTCTCTGGAAGGCCGGCGGGCGAATCCACGTTCTAAACCACCATTTCCTGCAACATCGGGTGTCTGGGGTAAACCGACCTGCGTAAACAATGTTGAAACCTTATGTAATGTACCTGCAATTCTCGAGCATGGTGTTGACTGGTATAAGGGAATCGCCGCAGGTAAAAGTAAAGATACCGGCACAAAATTGATGGGTTTTTCCGGACGCGTAAAAACTCCAGGATTATGGGAGCTACCGTTCGGTACGACTGCGCGTGAAATTTTAGAAGAGTATGCGGGTGGTATGCGCGAAGGTTTACGTTTTAAAGCCTGGCAGCCCGGCGGAGCAGGAACAGATTTCCTGACTGCAGATCACCTTGATCTCCCTATGGATTTTGAGAATATCGCCAAAGCAGGAAGCCGCCTTGGCACTGCGCTGGCGATGGCGGTAGATAATGAGATCAATATGGTTTCTCTGACACGTAATCTGGAGGAATTTTTCGCACGTGAATCCTGTGGCTGGTGTACGCCCTGTCGTGATGGTTTACCCTGGAGTGTCAGAATCTTAAAGGCACTGGAACATGGTGAAGGGCGCCCGGGTGATATTGAAACTCTGGAACAGCTGTGCCGTTTTCTCGGACCGGGTAAAACCTTTTGCGCACATGCCCCGGGTGCGGTAGAGCCGCTGCAAAGTGCCTTGAAATATTTTCGTCATGAATTTGAAGCGGGTATCACTGTTAACAATCAGGAAAATATTAAAAATATCAGTGGAATTCAGGCGAATAATTTATTGAAAGTGCGTTGGTAATGTTAAAGAGAGCAATCGTGTTTTAGTGTTTAATTAACAGCCTGCCGCAATGCAGGTAATCTGGAAGCATACTGACATGGCTACAATTTATGTAGACGGCCGGGAATATGAAGTTAACGGGACAGATAACCTCCTGCAGGCCTGCCTCTCATTAGGTCTGGATATCCCTTACTTTTGCTGGCATCCAGCGCTGGGGAGCGTTGGCGCCTGCCGCCAGTGTGCGGTGAAACAATACCAGAATGCTGATGATACACGCGGGCGTCTGGTAATGTCTTGCATGACACCGGCTGCAGATGGCACGGTTATCGCCATTGAAGATGCCGAAGCCAAAGAATTTCGTGCCGCTGTGGTCGAATGGCTAATGAATAATCATCCTCATGATTGTCCTGTCTGCGAAGAGGGTGGTAATTGCCATCTGCAGGATATGACGGTAATGACTGGCCATCACAAGCGCCGCTATCGCTTTAGTAAACGTACTCACCATAATCAGCAGCTGGGGCCTTTTATTTCCCATGAAATGAATCGCTGTATTGCCTGTTATCGCTGTGTACGTTATTACAATGATTATGCAGATGGTACGGATTTTGGCGTTTATGGTGCCCACGATAATCTGTATTTTGGGCGCCCGGCCAGTGGTGTGCTGGAAAGTGAATTTTCGGGAAATCTGGTTGAAGTCTGTCCTACAGGAGTCTTCACCGATAAAACGCACTCTGAGCGCTATAACCGTAAATGGGATATGCAGTTTGCCCCCAGTATCTGTCAGCAATGCAGCGTGGGTTGCAATACCAGCCCTGGCGAACGCTATGGTGAATTACGTCGCATTGAAAATCGCTATAATGGTAGTGTAAACCATTACTTCCTCTGTGATCGTGGCCGTTTTGGTTATGGTTATGTCAATGAGAAAGACAGACCTCGCAAACCTCAGCAGTGGCGTGGTGGTGACTGGATAACCCTGAATGTGGATCAGGCCATGCAGGGAGCCTCCGATATTTTGCGCCATGCCAGAAGGACCATCGGTATTGGATCAGCCCGTGCCAGTGTAGAAAGTAACTTTGCCTTACGTGAGCTGGTGGGGGCAGACAATTTTTACTGCGGTATTGCCGCTATTGAACAGCGATGTCTGCAACTCATGCTGAAGGTATTGCAGGAATCAGGGGTACCCACACCGTCGCTGCGTGATATTGAAAGCTATGACGCCGTACTGATATTAGGTGAAGACTTAACCCAGACAGCAGCTCGTATTGCTCTGGCTGTGCGTCAGGCAGTAAAAGGTAAAGCGCGTGCCATGGCGGCCGCACAAAAAGTGGAAGACTGGCAGATTGCAGCGGTACGCAATATTGGCCAGCATGCCAGGCAGCCATTGTTTATCACTCACGTGGATAAGACACGCATGGATGATATTGCTGCCTGGACTTACTGTGCACCTGTTGATGAACAGGCACGTTTGGGCTTTGCCATTGCCCATGCTCTTGACAGTACAGCCCCCGCAGTGCCTGATCTCTCACCTGATATGAACGCTAAAATCAGTGTTATCGTACAAGCGCTGGCAGGAGCCAAAAAGCCTCTCGTTATCAGTGGTAGTAATGCAGGCAGTGAGTCCATTATTGCTGCAGCAGCAAATATCGTTATGGCTTTAAAGGAGCGTGGTGCGTCTCCAGGTATTACTTTTGTGGCCTCTGCCGCTAACAGTCTTGGTCTTGCCATGATGGACGGAGGAGATCTCGATAGTGCACTGGAACTTCTGATAAGTGGTGATGCAGACAGTGCCATTGTGATGGAAAATGATCTCTACCGTCATGCGGATGCCGATAAGGTAGATGCTGCGCTGGCAAAAGCAGATAACCTGATTGTACTTGACCATCAGTCTACTGCCATCATGAAGCAGGCGACACTTATTCTTCCTGCTGCCAGCTTTGCGGAAAGTGATGGTACGCTGGTCAATCAGGAAGCCCGTGCCCAGCGCTTCTTCCAGGTGTACGATCCTGCTTATTATGATAACAGCGTGACTCTGTTTGAAAGCTGGCGCTGGTTACACCTGCTTGATTGTACCTGGCGTAAACGCTCTGTTGACTGGACGCATCTTGATGATGTCATTACTGCCTGCGCTGCAGCGCTACCGGTATTACAGGGCATGGTAGACTGTGCGCCGAATGCACGTTTTCGTATTCACGGACAAAAACTGGCACGTTCTCCCCATCGGTACAGCGGTCGTACTGCCATGCGTGCTGATATCAGTGTACATGAACCTCGTCAGCCACAGGACGTTGATACTGCTTTTGCTTTTTCCATGGAAGGGAATAACAGTCCCTTTGCTGAGCGTCAGCAGATAGCGTTTGCTTGGGCACCAGGCTGGAATTCTCCTCAGGCGTGGAATAAATTTCAGGCTGAAGTAGGAGGGCAGCTGCGTTTTGGTGATCCCGGCGTCAGGTTGATAGAAGCCGGAGAAAAAGCATTGAGCTGGTTTAAACAGGTGCCTGCTGCTTTTCATGCCAGGAAACAGCGCTGGCTGGTTGCCGCCTGCTATCATCTGTTCGGTAGCGAAGAAATGTCTCAACGTTCAGAAAGCATACAGCAACGTATGCCAGAGCCCTATGTCCTGGTTAATTCAGCAGAAGCCGCAAAGCTTGGTGTCAATTCCGGTACGCTGGTTGAATTCAGTTATGGTGGGAAAGTGTTACGCCTGCCGGTACGTTTAAGTAATACGCTGACACCTGGACAGATTGGTTTACCTGTTGGTTTTCCTGGTATTTCTCCTGTGATGACCGGTGCTATGATTGAAAATTTGCGCGAGGCAGTGTTATGACCTGGTTCGCCCCTGAAGTAGTCGCAATTTTTCATACCGTCCTGAAAGCCATCATCATTCTGCTGGTGGTGGTGCTCTGTGGTGCGTTTATGAGTTTTGGTGAGCGTCGCTTGCTGGGTTTGTTTCAAAACCGCTATGGCCCTAATCGGGTTGGTTTTGGCGGATCATTACAGCTGGTTGCTGACATGATTAAAATGTTCTTTAAAGAAGACTGGGTACCGCGCTTTTCTGATCAAATGATCTTTACACTGGCACCGATGATTGCTTTTACCTCCCTGTTATTAGCCTTTGCTATTGTACCGGTGAGTCCCGATTGGATGGTTGCTGATCTGAATATTGGTATTTTATTTTTTATGATGATGGCAGGTCTGTCTGTTTATGCCGTACTGTTTGCTGGTTGGGCCAGTAATAATAAATATTCTCTACTGGGTGCCATGCGTGCTTCGGCACAGACATTAAGCTATGAAGTCTTTCTTGGTCTTTCGCTGATGGGAGTTGTGGCACAGGCAGGCTCTTTTAATATGCAGGATATCGTGCTCGCTCAGTCACAACTGTGGAATGTTGTTCCGCAATTCTTTGGTTTCCTCACTTTTGCCATAGGGGGGGTTGCTGTCTGTCACCGTCATCCTTTTGATCAACCAGAAGCAGAGCAGGAACTGGCTGATGGTTATCATATTGAATATTCTGGTATGAAATTTGGTCTGTTTTTCGTTGGTGAATATATCGGTATTGTGACTGTCTCTGCACTGATTGTGACGCTCTTTTTTGGTGGCTGGCAGGGTCCTTTTCTGCCACCTTTTATCTGGTTTGCGCTGAAAACGGCGTTCTTCATGGTGATGTTTATACTGATTCGTGCATCCCTGCCGCGTCCGCGTTATGACCAGGTTATGTCTTTTGGCTGGAAAGTTTGCCTGCCGTTGACCTTACTGAATCTGCTGGCAACGGCGGCGGTCATTTTGACCAACGCGCCATAAGGGGGGAATGAAGCATGAATTTAAAAGAGTTAGTGTATGGCTTCGCAACCCAGTTGCGTACCTTATGGATGATGGGGCTGCATGCTTTTCATAAACGAGAAACTCAGCTTTATCCTGAAGAGCCTGTTTACCTGCCACCGCGTTACCGTGGTCGTATTGTATTGACCCGTGATCCAGATGGGGAAGAGCGTTGCGTGGCCTGTAACCTGTGCGCGGTTGCCTGTCCGGTTGCCTGTATTTCATTACAGAAGGCTGAACGGCAGGACGGCCGCTGGTATCCGGAATTTTTTCGTATTAATTTTTCACGCTGTATTTTTTGTGGTCTGTGTGAAGAAGCCTGTCCGACTACCGCCATTCAGCTGACTCCGGATTTTGAAATGGGTGAGTTCAGGCGTCAGGATTTAGTGTATGAGAAAGAGGATTTATTAATCTCAGGGCCGGGAAAATATCCCGACTATAATTTTTACCGCATGGCCGGTATGGCGATTGAGGGTAAGCAGAAAGGTGAAGCTGAAAATGAAGCCTCGCCGATAGATGTTAAAAATCTGTTGCCTTAGAAAGGAGCCCTTGTTCATGTTATTTGTATTTTACATTGCCGGGTTGATTGCTATAGCAGCGACATTGAGTGTGATTATAAACACCAATCCGGTCCATGCGTTGTTGTATTTAATCGTTTCATTACTGGCAATTTCCGCGGTATTTTTTTCACTGGGTGCTTATTTTGCCGGTGCAGTGGAAATCATCGTTTATGCGGGTGCCATTATGGTACTTTTTGTCTTTGTGGTCATGATGCTTAACCTCGGAAAGGCAGTGCAGGATCAGGAACGCGCCTGGTTGAAACCCAATATCTGGATTGGCCCTGGTCTGTTATCACTGGTATTACTGGTAATAATGATTCTGGCTATCGACAATCCAGATTACCGTGCTCTTAATGGTGAAATAATAGATTCAAGGGAAGTGGGTATCAGTTTGTTTGGTCCTTATCTGCTGGCGGTAGAGCTTGCCTCTATGTTGTTATTAGCGGGTCTGGTGGTTGCCTTTCATGTTGGCAGAGAGCACAAAGATGATGTATTCAGCCTTGGTGATCGGGTGAAAAGGAAAGCGGAGGAGCATCGATGATTATGTTGCAGCATGGTCTTATTCTGGCCGCCATTCTTTTTTTACTGGGGCTGACCGGACTGTTGATTCGCCGTAATCTGTTGTTTATGTTGATTAGCCTTGAAATTATGATCAATGCATCAGCATTGGCTTTTGTGGTTGCAGGAAATTACTGGAGGCAGCCAGATGGCCAGGTTATGTACGTTCTGGCAATAACCCTGGCAGCTGCGGAAGCTTGTATTGGTCTCGCACTGTTACTGCAACTGTATCGCCGCCGCCATACCCTGAATATCGATATATTGAGCGAGATGCGTGGATGAGTCTATTGTATTTAACTGTTCTTTTGCCCCTCCTTGGCTTTCTGCTGCTGGCATTTTCTCGTGGGTGCTGGAATGAAAATACCTCGGCAGTTATTGGCGTGGGATCAATGGGTCTGACAGCGCTGGTAACGCTGTTTATCCTCATCGATTTTTTACATTCAGGTGCAATGGGAGCAACGCTGTTTAACCAGACGCTCTGGAACTGGATGCATGTAGAAGATTTCACTATTCCGTTGACACTGACGCTGGATGGCCTGTCAATGACAATGCTGTCAATTGTCACTGGAGTAGGATTCCTGATTCACCTGTATGCTTCCTGGTACATGCGGGGTGAAGAAGGCTATTCACGCTTTTTTGCCTATACCAATCTGTTTATCGCCAGCATGGTGGTGCTGGTGCTGGCGGATAATCTGCTGTTGATGTATCTCGGCTGGGAAGGAGTGGGGCTGTGCAGCTATCTGTTAATTGGCTTTTATTACAAAAATCCGGCTAATGGTGCCGCGGCAATGAAAGCGTTTGTTGTCACCCGTGTGGGTGATGTCCTGCTGGCTTTTGCTCTATTTATTCTGTACCAGGAGCTGGGAACACTCAATATTCGTGAGCTGATGGTGCTTGCGCCAGAGATATTGCAGGCAGATGCAACCACCATCAACTGGGTAACGCTGATGTTACTTGGCGGAGCTGTCGGTAAATCAGCACAATTGCCATTGCAAACCTGGCTTGCTGACGCCATGGCAGGACCGACACCGGTATCAGCATTAATTCATGCCGCTACCATGGTTACTGCCGGGGTTTACCTTATTGCCCGCACCCATGGTTTATTCCTGATGGCGCCTGAGGTATTGCATCTGGTGGGTATGATTGGCGCAGTGACACTGGTGCTTGCCGGTTTTGCTGCACTGGTTCAGACCGATATCAAACGTGTGCTTGCCTATTCAACCATGAGCCAGATTGGTTATATGTTTCTGGCTCTGGGTGTCGAGGCCTGGCATGCCGCTATTTTTCATCTGATGACGCATGCTTTTTTTAAGGCATTGCTGTTTCTTGCTTCCGGCTCAGTAATTATTGCCTGTCATCATGAGCAAAATATTTTAAAGATGGGTGGCTTACGTAAAAGCATTCCTTTTGTCTATCTGTGCTTTTTAGTCGGGGGGGCGGCACTGGTTGCATTGCCAGTGGTGAGTGCGGGTTTTTACAGTAAAGATGAAATTCTGTGGGGTGCACTGGTCAGTGGCCATCATGATTTGCTGATAGCCGGTCTGGTGGGCGCATTTCTGACAGCACTCTATACGACGCGCATGATTATGATTGTCTTTCACGGGGAAGAAAAAACGACCGCTCATCCACCAGCAGGGCTAAGTCACCATATCCCTCTGGTAGTTTTACTGGTGTTATCAACCTTTATCGGCGCTCTTATCACACCCCCACTGGCTGGTGTGTTACCACACGCTGACGTTGCTCATACAGGTAAAATGCAACTGGAGATTTTTTCCGGACTTATCGTGATTATCGGTATCATACTGGCAGCAGTGCTGTATTTCAGGAAGCACAAGTATGTGGATCCTGTTGCTCAAAGCCTGCCTGGCCGTGTGTTGACGGTTTTATGGTTCAATGCATGGGGTTTTGACTGGTTATATAAGATTATTTTTATTAAACCTTATCTTGTAATAGCACGCTTGATTCAGTCAGATCCGTTAAATGCATTGATGAATATCCCCGTTGTAGTTTCTCGTTGGAGCAATCGTGTTCTGACATTAAGTGAAAATGGGCAGGTGCGTTGGTACATGGCATCTATGGGTATGGGTGCAGTGGTCGTACTGGCGCTGTTACTGTTGATTTAATTTCAGGATAAAAAACGCCATGTTACTACCCTGGCTTATTCTTCTTCCTTTAATTGGCGGTTTTCTGTGTTGGCAGTGTGAACGTTTTGGCGCCTGGGTTCCGCGCTGGATGGCGCTGGTAACTATGGGATTAACATTACTGCTTTCCTTAAAACTATGGTGGGGCGGTGGCTATTCGCTTCTGGTGCCAACAGGTATGCCACAATGGCAGCTGGAATTTATTCTTACCTGGATCCCACGTTTTGGTATTGATTTTTACCTTGCGCTGGATGGCCTGTCTCTATTGATGGTTGTGCTTACCAGCCTGCTTGGTGTACTTGCTATCTTGTGTTCATGGCGTGAAATTGCGCGTTATCAGGGTTTTTTCCATTTGAATTTGCTGTGGATCCTGGGTGGCGTTATTGGTGTGTTTCTGGCGCTTGATTTGTTTTTATTTTTCTTCTTTTGGGAAATGATGCTGGTTCCCATGTATTTCCTGATTGCATTATGGGGGCATAAAGCCTCTGATGGTAAAACCAGAATAACAGCAGCCACTAAGTTCTTTATTTATACTCAAGCCAGCGGTTTATTAATGTTAATAGCCATACTTGGCCTGGTTTTTGTTCATCACGAGGCGACTGGCGTCTGGACATTCAATTATCATAATCTATTGAAAACACCAATGTCTTATGGAATTGAATATTTACTGATGTTAGGTTTTTTTATTGCTTTTGCGGTAAAAATGCCTGTTGTCCCCTTACATGGCTGGTTACCGGATGCGCACAGTCAGGCACCTACTGCGGGCTCCGTTGATCTCGCTGGCATCCTGTTGAAAACAGCTGCCTATGGTTTGTTACGTTTCAGCCTGCCGCTGTTTCCAGCTGCATCACAGGCATTTTCTCCTATTGCCATGTGGTTGGGTGTATTCGGTGTTTTTTATGGCGCATGGATGGCATTCTGTCAGACCGATATTAAACGGCTGATTGCTTATACCAGCGTATCACATATGGGTTTTGTCTTAATTGCTATCTATACCGGCAGTCATCTGGCCTGGCAGGGTGCTGTGATTCAAATGATTGCTCATGGGCTGTCTGCTGCAGGGATGTTTATTATTTGTGGCCAGATTTATGAGCGTATGCACACGCGTGATCTGCGTCTGATGGGCGGATTGTGGGGACGGATAAAGCTGATCCCTGCACTGTCGTTATTTTTTGCTGCCGCCACTCTCGGGATGCCTGGTACAGGTAATTTTGTGGGTGAATTTATGATTCTGTTTGGTAGTTTTCCTGTTGTGCCTGTGATTACCGTGATTTCAACTTTTGGTCTGGTGTTTGCTTCAGTGTATTCGCTGATTCTGGTGCAGAAAGCCTATTTTGGTGTATCTGTATCAGAAACGCCACTGCCAGGTATGGATGTACGTGAGTTGTCTGTCATCCTGTTGCTGGTGGTGTTATTAGTGCTATTAGGTATTTACCCGCAGCCTGTTTTAGATACGTCCTATGCCGCGATGAGTAACATACAACACTGGTTTTCAGCTTCATTAATTTCAACAACAGGGCTGTAATTTGCCATGACAATAACTTTTCAACAACTAATTGCACTGTTACCGCTCTTGATTGTTGGGTTGACGGTGGTGGTGGTGATGCTGTCGATTGCATGGAGCCGCAATCATTTTCTTAACGCAACCCTGACGGTTATCGGACTCAATCTGGCACTGATATCGCTGTATTTTGTTATACAATCTGTTCCTGTCGACGTAACAATGTTGTTACGCATGGATGGCTATGCTGCTTTCTATACGGCTCTGGTGCTTATGGCGAGCCTTGCCACCTGTACTTTTGCTTATCCATGGCTTGCGGCTTATCCGGATAATCGTGAAGAATTTTATCTCCTGGTATTGATTGCTGCCATGGGAGGCATGCTGCTGGCCAGTGCCAGACATATGGCTTCATTGTTTCTGGGCATTGAACTGATTTCTCTGCCGCTGTTCGGACTTATTGGTTATGCTTACCGTCACAAGCGATCACTGGAAGCCAGTATCAAGTATATGCTGCTTTCAGCGGCAGCATCGTCGTTTTTATTATTTGGCATTGCCTTGTTTTATGCTGAATCCGGTAGCCTGTCATTTAGTTCATTGGCGTATAGTCTGAATAATAGCATGCTGCATCAGCCACTTATTCTGGCAGGGCTTGGTCTCATGCTGGTTGGTTTTGGCTTCAAATTGTCTCTGGTGCCTTTTCAGTTGTGGACCCCGGATGTTTATCAGGGAGCCCCTGCGCCTGTGTCAACTTTTCTTGCAACAGCGGGCAAGATAGCCATTTTTGCTGTAGTCATGCGCCTGTTTCTGTACTCGTCTGAAACAGGCAATGAGGCGATGTCTTTTCTGCTGTCTGTGATTGCGGTATGTTCAATTCTGTTTGGCAACCTGATGGCCGTCAGCCAGAACAGTATCAAGCGCCTTCTCGGCTATTCTTCGATTGCCCATTTAGGTTATGTACTGGTTGTTCTGGTGGCAGTACAATCACAGCAATTAGCTCTGGAAACGCTGGGTGTTTATCTGGCTGGATATCTGTTCAGCAGTCTCGGGGCTTTCGGTGTGGTCAGTTTAATGTCCAGTCCCTATAGTGGTAATGGTCAGGATACTGACTCGTTGTTTTCCTACCGCGGTTTGTTCTGGCATAAGCCCATTCTTTCTGCTGTGATGACTATTATGATGTTATCTCTGGCGGGAATCCCCATGACATTAGGTTTTATGGGTAAATTTTTTGTGATTGCCACCGGGGTTAGTGCCAGGCTATGGTGGTTAACAGGAGCGGTAGTATTAGGGAGTGCCATTGGACTTTACTACTATCTGCGTATCATGGTCAGTCTGTTTTTACATGCGCCAGAAAAACTACAGCGTGATACCCCCAGCAATTGGGCATTAACAGCTGGCGGTGTAGTAGTATTGATTTCCTCCGTTCTGGTTCTGCTGCTGGGTGTTTACCCGCAACCCTTAATTTCGCTGGTGCAACTGGCACAACCGGTGTTGTGAATTATCAATTTCACTCATTAACGCAGGGCAGTTAACGTAGCTTATTAAGCTATTTTTTTCTTTAAAATTGTGCATACCTTGTATGTAGCCTTAGCATATCCGGCCCGTAGAAAACTGCAAAAACACATCGTCAGAGTAAGATTGTTAAAAAAATGTGATTTTTATGACATTAAATGTGGAAAAGAGCGATTTTTTATATGTTATGTTATCTTTTAAAAGCGATAATTTTTATATAGCAAACAATAGGGGTTTTTTATGAGTGGAATAACTACAACCGGAAAAACCACGCTGATTTTTAATATTAGCGCTGGCAGTAAACCCGGTCATTCGATAGATGCAACAGTTGAAATACAGGAAAATAAAGTAGGAAGTGAGATCAGTTCCGTCAAAATGTCTCCCGGAAGTCATGTAGCCCATCAGGATACACCATCAGCGAGCGGTGCTAAACAGTCAGCCGTACAGGAAGCTATGGTACGTGTAAGGGTTAATACAGGTGATAATGCAGCTAAAGAAGTAAAACTTTTGAAGATATAAAAGGATAATATTCAATCTATTACCACTATGGTGGTGCATTTTTTTGCATGATGTGAAATCCTAACCGTTGGCGTATAAGCTGGCATCCCGAAAAAATGCTTTTCATTATCACCTGTTTTTACCTTCTGCAGTTATCACTTCTATTTTTAATCCATTTATTCTTATCGTTCTGTCGCTTAAGCGTCAGAAGGTATCATGATGCAGTTATCCATTTTTCCATGACCACAGGCATGCTGTTATCTTTATAGTGCCATGAGTGACGGGCATTACAGAGAGTCAGAAAATTTTTTAATCTTATCCCTGATGGACAAAAAGTTGATTAATTATCTGGCATTGGTATTGATGAGACTTGTTCGGCGTACAACTGTACGCTAAAGTATGCCAAAAGCGTCTGATGCTTAAAGTAAAGTACTAAAGAGGTATTGAATGAAACGGGCAGTAATTACTGGTTTGGGTATTGTTTCCAGCATTGGTAATAACCAGCAGGAAGTCCTGAAATCTTTGAAAACAGGCAGCTCTGGTATTACTTTCTCTCCTGAGTTTGAAGAAGCAGGTATGCGCAGCCATGTATGGGGTGCTGTAAATTTTGATACAACCAGCCTTATTGATCGTAAGGCATTACGTTTTATGAGTGATGCATCGGTTTATGCTTATCTTGCCATGCAGGAAGCTATTCTGGATTCTGGCCTGCTAGCTCATCAGATTTCGCATGAGCGTAGTGGCCTCGTGGTCGGTTCTGGTGGTGGCTCTCCACGCAGTCAGGTTGCTGCTGCTGATGGGATGCGCGCTCGCGGTCTTCGTGGTGTAGGCCCTTATATGGTGACAAAATCAATGGCCTCAGGTGTTTCAGCCTGCCTTGCAACGCCATTTAAAATTAAAGGTGTCAACTATTCCATCAGTTCTGCCTGTGCGACGTCCACTCACTGTATCGGCCATGCTGTTGAATTGATTCAGTTGGGTAAACAGGACGTGATTTTTGCCGGTGGTGCTGAAGAATTGTGCTGGGAAATGGCCTGTGATTTCGATGCAATGGGCGCACTTTCCACACAGTATAATGATACACCAGAAAAAGCATCCAGGACTTATGATGCCAGGCGCGATGGATTTGTGATTGCCGGCGGCGGCGGTATGGTGGTCGTTGAAGAGCTGGAGCACGCACTCGCCCGTAATGCCCATATTTATGCCGAAATTATCGGTTATGGTAGCACATCCGATGGCAGCGATATGGTCGCTCCTTCAGGTGAAGGCGCGGTGCGTTGCATGAAAATGGCTATGGAAAATACCCACAGTACATTGATTGATTATATAAATGTACATGGCACATCTACGCCCGTGGGTGATGTTAAAGAGCTCGAAGCTATCCAGGAAGTATTTGGTGACTCTACACCTGCGATTTCTTCAACTAAGGCGATGACCGGTCATTCTTTAGGTGCTGCAGGTGTTCAGGAAGCTATTTATTGTTTATTGATGATGAAGCATGATTTTATTGCCCCCAGTATTAATATTGATGAACTGGACTCGAAAGCGGTCGGCATGAATATCATTACTCAACCGGTAGAATGTGCACTAAAAACTGTCATGTCCAATAGCTTTGGTTTTGGTGGTACTAACGCAAGTTTAGTGATGCGTAAGTACTCATAATGTGTCTGTGAGTGATAAACAGGCAAAGAGTTTTGTTATTTATTCATCCGTTATAATAAAAAAATCCTAAAAAAACAGGATATTATTATACATAGCCAGTGATGCTATGGTGAACAGCACACCCTGTTTTAAAGATAGTGCAATAAGTCCTGCTTGTGCCTGGTGCAATCTGGTATCACGCATGGTGTTATTTTGTATCACGGTGTAGCAGGAGAATATGTGAAAATTCTGGTCGATGAAAATATGCCCTATGCCTGCGAGCTTTTTCAGCAACTGGGCGACGTACAGCAAATTTCCGGGCGCACGATACCGCGTGATTTATTATCCCGTGCTGATGCCCTGATGGTACGCTCGATTACGCCAGTGAATGCCAGTTTATTACAAGGTACGAAAATAAGCTTTGTGGGTACGGCGACTGCCGGAACGGATCATATTGATGAAACATGGTTACATCAGCAGGGAATAAGTTTTTCCGCAGCACCTGGCTGTAATGCCATTGCCGTTGTTGAATATGTTTTTTCTGTATTGCTGCTACTGGCACAACAGGAAGGCTTTCGTCTGCAGGACAAAACGGTGGGTATTGTAGGCGTCGGTCACGTTGGATCGAATTTGAATATTCGTCTGAATGCATTAGGTATACGGACATTATGCTGCGATCCTCCTCGTTTTGAACGCGGCGATGCGGGAGAATTCTGGCCACTGGAAAAACTCGTCCGTGAAGCAGATATTCTCACCTTGCATACTCCACTGAATGAAACAGGTGCGCATGCAAGTCTGCATTTGGTTGACACTGAGCTGCTGGCAGCATTACCGGAGAATCGTATTCTGATTAATACCAGTCGCGGTGCAGTCGTGGACAACAGAGCATTGTTGCAGGCTCTGGAGAAGAGAAAAAAACTGCGTGTAGTGCTGGATGTGTGGGAGCCTGAGCCACAATTACTGTTACCATTGCTGGCCAGAGTCGATATTGGTACAGCGCATATTGCCGGTTACAGTCTTGAAGGGAAGGCCAGAGGTACTGTCGCCGTTTTTGAAGCTTTTAGCAGATATATAGGGCAGGAACAACAGGTCACATTGTCAGCATTATTACCTCCGCCGGAATTCAGTGATATCCGTTATTGCGGCGACCTGACTGACAGTAAGTTAAGGCGATTAATTAATCTGGTATATGATGTGTGTCCTGATGATGCTGCGCTACGCCGTGTTGCAGCCACTGTCGGTGGATTTGACGGATTGCGTCGTGATTATCAGGAACGCAGGGAATGGTCTTCTCTTGGTGTTCAGTCTGATAAGGTATCAGATGTAAGTTTATTGCGAACGCTGGGGTTTCACAGCACCCTGTGTGAGTCCATGGGGCCAGCATTGTTAACATGATAGTATTTTTTAATTTTATTCCTGCTCGTTCCGCCAGAATCAATAAGACTACTGTTGTTCGCACACCATTATGGGAGCTGCATGGCTGATGTCTGTTGATGAATTATGTCGTGCAGCTCCTGCACAAGACGGTGTAAAGATAGCGCTGGGTATTGAATATGATGGCAGTCGCTATTACGGCTGGCAGCGTCAGAATGAGGTAATCAGTATTCAGGAATGTCTTGAATCTGCACTGTTTAAGGTTGCGAGGCAACCCGTTACTCTGTGTTGTGCTGGCAGGACTGATGCCGGGGTACATGCCACCGGGCAGGTCGTGCATTTTATTACCCCTGTACAACGCCAGGATTCTGCCTGGACGCTGGGGGTAAATGCGCATTTACCCGCTGATATTAGCGTACGGTGGATGAAAAGAGTCACGCAGAACTTTCATGCCAGATTCAGTGCGACCGCAAGACGCTATCTCTATATTATTTTCAATCACTGCTGTCGCCCTGCTGTGCTGGCACAGGGGGTTACGCATTATCATCTGCCTCTGGATGTGGCAAGTATGACAAAGGCTGCACAGTATCTGGTAGGAGAACATGATTTTACTTCATTTCGTGCACTGCAGTGCCAGTCGAAAACAGCGTGGCGCAATATAAAACACCTCCGTGTTACCCGACAGGGGGCCTATGTTATTGTTGATATCAAGGCTAATGCTTTTGTCCATCATATGGTACGTAATATTGTGGGCAGTTTGCTGGAAGTGGGTTGCGGTAAACGGGATGAAAACTGGATGCTGGAATTACTGCAACTGAAAGACCGCACGCGTGCGGCGGCAACTGCGAAAGCCGCAGGATTATACCTGGTATCCGTGGATTATCCCGATGAATTTGATGTACCGCAATGTTCAACATGGCCTGTTTTGTTAACAGATGCATGAAAATATCAGGTAATTACTTATTACTATAATGTTAAAAATGGCGAGAATCATTATGGATTTTGTGCAATTTGTTATTGATTTTATACTGCATGTTGATGTTCATCTGGCCGAGCTGACCAGGCGTTACGGCCTGTGGATTTACGCTATTCTGTTTTTGATTCTGTTTTGCGAGACAGGTCTGGTGGTTACCCCTTTTCTACCTGGCGATTCTTTACTTTTTATTGCGGGAGTCCTGGCTGCCCTGCCCGAAAATCACCTGAATGTACATTTGATGGTAACGATTATGGTGATTGCTGCTGTTCTTGGTGACGCAGTTAATTACACTATGGGACGTATTTTTGGTGAGAAGATGTTCCAGAATCCTGATTCAAGGCTATTTCGTCGCAGCCATCTGGAAAAAACACACCTTTTTTATAAGAAACACGGCGGTAAGGCAGTTGTACTGGCGCGTTTTATTCCCATTATCCGCACATTTGCTCCTTTTGTTGCTGGAATGGGGAAAATGTCTTACCGCTATTTTAGCTTGTATAACCTCACTGGCGCTTTAATTTGGGTAGTGTCATTCACTTATGCAGGCTGGCTGTTCGGTGATTTACCTGTGGTAAAGAACAATCTGAAATTATTAATTGTGGCGATCATTATTGTTTCCTTGTTACCTGTCATTATTGAAATATGGCGTCATCGAAAAGTATCCATGTGTCAGAAAAATCAGTAAGGCGTAATATGTTAATCTTACTGGTAAATCGCTGAGAGTCAGATAGCATATAAAGACGGTAGTATTTCAGTTGTTGCAGGTATTTTTTACTGACTTTATTTTCGGCATAATGCAGAGCTGAATGCAGAACAGGCATGCAAGTATAAACAAAAAAGGCTATCAATGAGCTGGATTGAACGTATCCTTAACAAAAGCAATATTACCCAGGTGCATAAGGCAAATATTCCCGAGGGTGTCTGGACGAAATGCGACAGCTGTGGGCAGGTATTATATCGCGCAGAGCTTGAACGTAATCTGCAGGTTTGTCCGAAGTGTGATCATCATATGCGCATTAGTGCACGTGAGCGTTTGCGCGCTTTTCTTGACCCTGGCGCTGAAATTGAGTTGGGTAGCCAGCTGGCACCCAAAGATATTCTGAAATTTAAGGACTCTAAAAAGTATAAGGATCGCCTTTCCAGCGCCCAAAAAATGACCCAGGAAAAGGATGCTCTGGTGGTGATGAAGGGAGTGCTTCAGGATATGCCGGTGGTTGCAGCGGCTTTTGAGTTTGCTTTTATGGGCGGATCGATGGCGTCTGTGGTCGGTGCGCGCTTTGTGTGTGCTGCTGAGCAGGCATTAAGCGATCGTTGCCCATTAATTTGTTTTTCTGCCAGTGGTGGTGCACGTATGCAGGAAGCGTTAATGTCACTGATGCAAATGGCAAAAACCAGTGCAGCACTGGCAAAATTGCAGGATAGTGGACTGCCTTACATCTCAGTACTGACTGATCCAACGATGGGCGGTGTTTCTGCGAGCCTTGCCATGTTGGGCGATATCAATATCGCTGAGCCCAGAGCCTTGATTGGTTTTGCCGGGCCCAGAGTGATTGAGCAGACAGTAAGAGAAAAATTACCTGCTGGTTTTCAGCGTAGTGAGTTTTTAATTGAAAAAGGCGCGATTGATATGATTGTGCATCGATTGAAAATGCGCCAGACGGTCGCGAGTATTCTGTCAAAATTAACACGTCGACCACAGCCTGCCATTAGTTAATTTATTCCTGTAACGGACAGCAATCTGCTGATGCAGAAATAAGATCTGTTGCAGGCGACCTGTCCGGGAGTCTTATGAACAGTGAATAATAATAACATTCCCGAAGCCACATCATCATTGACTGAATGGCTTTCCTGGCTCGAACATTTGCATGAAAAACCGATAGAACTGGGGCTTGAACGCATAGGGCAGGTAGCAGCAGAAGCGGCGCTGCTCAATCCGGCACCCGTGGTTTTTACCATTAGCGGAACTAATGGCAAAGGTACCACCTGCTGCATGCTGGAAGCCATTCTGCTTGCTGCGGGTTTGCGTGTTGGTGTCTACAGTTCTCCTCATTTTTTGCATTATACAGAGCGTGTACGTATTCAGGGCAGCGAATTACAGGAAGCAGCTCACTGCGAGGCGTTTGCTTATATAGAAGCAAAACGAAAAAATGTTTCCCTGACTTACTTTGAATTTGGCACTCTGGCCGCTTTATTTCTGTTCAGGCAGGCCAGGCTTGATGTACTGATTCTTGAAGTGGGTATGGGAGGGCGGCTGGATGCGACCAATATCATTGATGCTGATGTTGGGGCCATTACCAGTATTGCATTGGATCATACCGAATGGTTAGGCGCCTGCCGGGAAAGTATTGGTCGTGAAAAGGCCGGTATTTTTCGTTCCGGCAAACCCGCAATAGTTGGCGAGCCGAATATACCCTGGTCGGTTACGGAGGTAGCCGGCCAGCTGGGTGCCCGACTCTATTGTCGCGATGATGCCTGGACTTTTCAACGTGATAGTGATACATGGTACTGGCATTGTGAAGCCAGGCAGTTAAGCAACCTGCCAGTGCCTGCTATTCCGCTGCAAAATGCGGCGACCGCACTGGCGATATTACATTATTCACCGCTAACGGTTAGTGAAGCGGCAATTCGCCAAGGGTTGAGCAGTGCCAGATTACCGGGTCGTTTTCAGATTGCTGGTGAGCAACCCTTAGTTATCCTTGATGTGGCACACAACCCGCATGCGGCCTGTTATCTGGCTGATTGTCTGGCTAAATTGCCCGAGCGTTGTGGTAAGGTGCGTGCAGTCATTGGTATGCTGGCGGATAAAGATATTAAAGGCACACTGGCATGTCTGTCGGTGCAGATTGATTACTGGTATTGCGCCTCGCTTGATGTGCCGCGAGGAGCCAGTGCAGTAGAACTTGCCAGGTATCTGACTGCATCACAGCAGTTTGATGATGTTGAGAGTGCCTGGCGTCAGGCAATGCGTGATGCCGGCGTACAGGATGTGATTGTTGTGTGTGGTTCATTTCATACTGTGGCGCCTGTGATGGCATTGCTGGGGATGAGGAGATAATTGTGGCCAGCCAGTTTCAAAATCGTCTGATTGGGACCATTGTACTGGTCGCGCTCAGTGTAATTATTTTACCCGTGCTGTTAGATGGCAAAAAAAAATATTATGAAAATGAATTTTCTGCCATTCCGTTAATGCCTGAGTTTGCAAACAGCCCTAACGATATGCTTCCCGTCGATGAACCTTTATCAGTATTACCGCAACAGAAAACTGGTAAAACGCCTCAACAGATAGCACCGGTAAATAATGTTCATGTACCAGCTGTATCCAGAAATAAGTCAGAGAGCACTATCGCTGCCATGCCTGAAATCAAACCTTCGCAGGCTAATCCTGAAAGAGAAAAAGCGCCTGTTGCTCATGCCTGGGTAGTGCAGTTGGGGGCATTCAAAAACGCTACCAGGGTTAATGATATCGCAGCAACATTACGCCAGTCTGGCTATAAAGCATTTACTGTACCTGTTGTGCCTGTGCAGGGAAAAATTACGCGCTTATATATAGGACCGGATGCGTCCAAAAAGAAATTACAGTCTTTATTAGCGGATGTGAATTCACTCAGTGGCCTGGATGGCCAGATAAAGGCATACACTGTTGGCAGTGAATAATGGTGAACGCGCAAACCAATTCAGAAATCACTATGTTAACAGCATGATACTTCGGTGCTGATAACATATATTCATGCTAATAAATAAAAGCAACTTACTGATATTTATATAAAATAACTGTGATTTCGTTACGGAAATAACTGTCTATGATGTGGATTGATTACTGTATTATTGCGATAATCGGGTGTTCTGCGTTAATCAGCGTAATTCGTGGTTTTTTACGTGAAGCACTGTCACTGATAACATGGGGATGTGCGTTTTTTATTGCCAGCCATTTTTATGCTGATTTTGCTGGCTGGTTTACTTATTTTAATGATGCGCTGATCCGTAATATTATGGCGGCTGCCATTCTGTTTATCGTAACGTTATTCGTTGGAGCGGTTATCAGTAATGTCATTGGTGCGTTGATTGAACGTACCGGCCTGTCAGGGACTGACCGCATGCTGGGTATCTGTTTTGGGCTATTGCGTGGCATTTTAATTGTTTCTGCTGGATTATTTTTTATGGATATTTTTACTACTTTTTCACAAAGTGCTGACTGGAAAGAATCGCAGCTCATCCCTCAGTTCAGTAATCCCATCAAATGGTTTTTTGAATACCTTCAGAGTGCATCACATTTTCTGACAAGCCGTGTGTAATTGCGCAGCATTCATAACCGGCACCGCATTGCCTGTTGCCATGGGTTTCTATATTCCCTGACAGGCAATGCGCTTTCTGCCTGGTAAAATAAAATATGAGAAAATGTACGCCGCCTGCCTTGTTTTACTATTCCTTATTTTAATTTTTAAGAAAATTAATATCATAAAATGACTTATACTATAATTGGCAGTGAATTCATTGAGGTTTGAAAGCGATATATTGTATGGGTAAAAAGGGTTTATCAGAGAGTAAAGTTTGTGCATCAGCAGTAGCAAAATCCGCTGTAGAGCCACTGCTGGCTGTGTTGTTCATTGTAAGCCCATAATGGACAATCTGCTTTCAATATGTAATATTTATCATTATAAATGATATGTATATCATGAGGTATCTGTTATGGTAATAATGAGAACAGGTTCACAACGGAAAACAACGAATGTTTCTGTACGCAGCGATTTACTCAGAGCAGCAAAGGAACTGAATATTAATTTGACGACAATATTTGATAATGCGCTGGCTGAAGAGATTAAAAAACATAAAAGTCAGCAATGGCGCAATGAAAATAAGGCAGCAATTGTAGCCTGTAATCAGTTTATAGAGGATTCTGGTTTATTATCTGATGATGAAGAGCTTAAGGTCTTATAATGTCACAGTTTGCAGTTTACAAGAATATTTCACCAAACAGTAAAAGTGCTTATCCGTATTTTCTGGATGTTCAAAATGAAATGATCAGTGATCTGGGGAGTCGGGTGGTTATTCCGCTGGTGGCTTATGATGCTAAAGCACAGCTGAAAAAACTAACGTCTGTGGTCGTGATAGAAAATAAGCGATATATCATTATGACAAATTTAATGACTGTGATTCCCGTCGTAAATTTAACTCATAAAAATTTTGTTTGTGAAATCGGGCACATGAGAGATGAAATTTTTTCTGCAATAGATGTATTAATTACTGGTATATAAAACCAATTATTGTATCCTGTCCCGATAAAAATTTTTCCCCTGTTAATTCTGAATATTGTTTTATTCTGTATGACAGAGGCAGGTGTCATGAAGCGTCTTGTTATTGGTATTTCCGGTGCCAGCGGTGTGATTTATGCTGTGCGCTTACTGCAGGTATTGCAAGGTATTACTGAGCTTGAAACCCATTTAGTTATCAGTAACGCAGCCAGGCAGACCCTCACTTTGGAAACCACGTTAAGCATACGCGACGTACAGGCACTGGCTGATGTTGTGTATGATATACGTGATATTTCTGCAGCTATAGCATCAGGCTCACTGAAAACAGACGGCATGGTTATCCTTCCCTGCTCAATCAGAACGCTCTCAGGTATTGTCCACAGTTACGCTGATAATTTACTTATTCGTGCTGCTGATGTGGTGCTTAAGGAGCGACGTCCCCTGGTGTTGTGCGTGCGAGAGACTCCTTTTCATCTGGGTCATTTGAACCTGATGGTACAGGCGGCTGCATCAGGTGCTGTTATCATGCCTCCCCTGCCTGCTTTTTACCATCGTCCGCAGACGCTGCAGGATATTATTGATCAGACAGTCAACCGGGTTATTGATCAGTTTGATATTCAGTTACCTGAAGATTTGTTTGTACGCTGGGAGGGAGGGCTACACCCGGCAAAGAACTAATTAACCCATAGTTTTTCCTGCTTACCTGAGAATATCCCGCAGTGCTTCTTCCAGATGCGCGTAACGGAAATCAAAACCTGAATCTTCCAGTCGCACTGGTAATGCACGTTGCCCGGTCAACAGCAGTATGCTTGCTTCTCCCATCAGCGCCCGCAGGATACCAGCAGGGACAGATAACGCAGCAGGACGGTTAAGTACTCGCGCCAGAGTCCTGGTAAACTGTTTATTATGTACCGGATTGGGAGAGACAATATTAAAGGGGCCATGTAGTTTATTCTGCGTTAGCAGATAATGGATGGCATTGACCATATCACCCTGATGTATCCACGGAAAATACTGCCGGCCGTTGCTTACCGGGCCGCCAAGGCAGCAGCGGAATAAAGGCAGCATCTTAGCCAGTGCCCCACCGTCAGTAGCCAGAACGACTCCGGTGCGCAACAGACAGACACGTGTTTTATCGCTTTGTGCCTGACGCGCCAGTGATTCCCAACGTGCACACAGCTGGTGGGTAAATTCATCATGGGGTGGAGTTTCTTCTGTCACGGTTGTCTGGCCCTGATCACCATAAAATCCCACAGCAGATCCGGAAATCAGCACAGACGGGGGCTGGCTGCTGGCGTTGATAAGCTTTGCCAGCTGTTCAGTCATTGTCCAGCGGCTTTCACACAGGCACTTTTTTTGTTCCTCTGTCCAGCGTTTATCAGCGATGGGCTCACCGGCAAGATTAACAACCGCGTTGATACCATTCAGAGACTCTTTGTCAGAGAGAGTTGACCAGTAGCTGACGGTATTACCAAAAATAGTTTTTGCCCGCTCAGGGGAGCGCGTCAGTACTGTTATCTGATTACCGTCAGTCAATAGCTTCTGAGTCAATCTGCGTCCGATTAAGCCTGTGGCGCCTGTTATCAGAATGTGCATGGTCGACCCTCATGAAATGGAAATATTGATATTATTATCTGGTTACATGGCGAATTATTTGCAGTGTAGGATAAAAACTCTGCCTGTTTCCAGCTTTAGTGAAACAGGTTATCGTTAAAAGCCATTAGCGTACTGCGTGCGTTTTGTGGTAGCAGATTTTGTGAAAATGTCTACTCTGATTGTGCGAAAATTAACGAAAAATTCAGGTGTGATTATGAGTCTGTCATTACTACTTAGATGGCGAGGTAAATCCACTGCCAGTGCAATGGAGAAGACTGACAGTAATCGTGGATCCAGCGATGGCAGTGTCAGTAGCAGAGTGACAGGCATTAGAGCTAATAAGGATTTACCCAGACTACTTAATAAAGCACAAGTGTTAATTAAGGTTAAATTTGATGTTACTAACTCTTCAGCACTGCTGAAAGATGCGGTACTGGCTGAATTTCCCTATCGTCAGGATGCGAATCATCTGGACCAGTTTGCCCCTGATTGGGGAGTGAACAAAGTACTGTCAAAGCAGCTGGCAGAAAAATATGGCATGCAGTTTGATGAATATAGCAAAATGATTATTGACCGGAAATCCGGGCTGACGGCTGCTGTATTTCATAACATGCAGAATACAGAAGTGCGTCTTGTTTTTGGTGGTACTACCAGCGGGCAGACTGCCGGCGGATTCTTAACACGCAGCCTGAATAATGCCGCAATGTCTGGAAAACACTGGGGTGCGAACATTGGTAATGCGCTGGTGGGTAAAATTCCACAGAGTTATCAGCAAGCTGCCAGCATGACAGCAACATTCATGGAATCTGTTCGGCTTGATTCTCTCATGGAAAAATATCATGTATCGGTATCAGGGCATTCTAAAGGGGGCGGTGAAGCGGCTTATGCTGCAGCGATGAATTTTACGCAGGGAGAAGAGCCTGTCAGGGCCATCTGTTTTTGTAGTGCCGAACTGGGTAAGGGCCTGCAGCAGGCATTGCTGAATAAGCATAAATCATCAGAAGTGGTTAAGCAGGCAAGCGATAAGATCAGTCATTATCTTATCAAAGGCGATGTGGTTCCTCATGTGAGCAAGATTTTCACTAGCCTGACCAGTGTGGGTACCAGTGTTACGTTGCATACCAGAGTTCCACATCGTGGGTGGAGCAAATTCTTTAATGTTGATGGACCCATGCGCCATGATCGCTTTTTTAAGCATATCCAGCAGGGTCTGAGCCATACCGCGAAGATAACTAAAAAATCCGATCATGTAGAATAAAGACTTCTCTTACCGGTGCCAGAGAAATCTGGCCTGTTTTTAAGTTAACTCCGTCGCTGCCATTTTTGTTTATGGCCAGAGAAATTCTCCCGCCTTTAAGGCTGGCGTATGATAAAACAGCTGCAGTGCCTCGGTAAATTGCTGTGCTCGTGAAGGTAATCCCTGCTGCAGGTAAACCAGTACCTGCTGATAGACCTTGTGCTGGAAAGCCACCCTGTCCGGCTGGCAGCTGCCACTGACATTATCGCAGCTGACCTGAAACGAAAATCCCGCTGCAGCTGAAAACAGCCATTCGATAGCCTGTGGTTTTATTTCGACCTGTTCGAACTGATGCTGCATATCCGCATCTCTGCCGTCAGGGCAGTACCAGTAACCATAATCCACCTGCTCGCGTCTGACCGTTCCTGCAAGGCACCAGTGAGCGGTTTCATGCAGGGCACTGGCATAAAACCCGTGAGCGAAAATGACCTGATGCCAGGCTATCTGTGCGCTGGCCGGCAAATACAAAGGTTCGTGGCGGCCTTTTACCAGGCGGGTATTATATTGATGATAAAAGCATTGTTCAAAAATCTCGATGAGATGCTGATAATGATGATGTGGTGTTTTTTTTAGCATAGATTATTTTACAGGGAAATGGCTGTCCAGCAGAGCCTGACAGGAAACAGGTAAAGGGGGCAGCGCCGTTTCCTGTGGAGCAGAATCAGGCGGACGTGTTACCAGCCAGCTTTCAAGCTCAGTATCACAGCCGTCACCGGGAGGTGGTGCTTCCTGATCAACACATTCCAGACTCGTTTCCGGGCAGCGCAGGCGTATGTGCATATGTGCGCGATGACCAAACCATGGGCGAATTTTACGCAGCCAGTGGCGGTCAGTGCCGGCATCATGGCAGAGTTGTTTTTTTATCGCAGCATGAACAAAAATACGTGTCACACGCTCGTTTTTTGCTGCCAGTCTGATAAGGTCCACCAGTTGTGGTTGCCATAACTGTGTTTTCACCTGCCTGCCGTTGTTCATTACCAGATCCAGGGGTTGTGGTGTTAACAGCTGCTGCAGACTCCAGGGGGTGCGGGGTAGCTGTAGCCAGATATCTACATCCAGCCCGGACTGATGGCTGGTGTGTCCATGGCCGAACCTCCCTCCTGCAGGCATTGCCATATCACCAATTAACAGCATACTCTGATGACGCTGATATACCTGTCTGGCCAGTTGATGAATAAAAGCCAGCAAATCCGGGTGACCGAAATAACGCTGCCTGTCAGGGCGCATGACCTGGTAATGTGGTGATTGCTGCGGCAGTGCTGCGGCACCGATGACACAGCCGTTAGTGAAACTGCCAATAGCCTTTGCAGTGCCGGCTATCGGATGTGTAATCTGTTGCCAGGGCGTTGGTGTGGCGCTAATAGCAGCAGAGGCGCACACCAAGGCGATAACACCGATAAACCATTTTTTCATGAAAGACGCGGGACAGAAGAAATGCGCTGGCCACATTGTGCACGCTGACGTAACAGGTGGTCCATTAAAACAATCGCCATCATTGCTTCAGCAATGGGGACTGCACGAATGCCAGGACAGGGATCATGGCGACCGGGAATAGTCACGTCTACGGTTTCTCCGCGGTAGTTGATGGTCTGGCCTGGTATTTTGATGCTTGAAGCTGGTTTCAGCGCCAGATGTGCGATTATGGTCTGACCACTGCTGATACCGCCCAGAATACCCCCGGCATGATTGCTGTTAAATCCCTGTGCGGTCATTTCATCACGGTTTTCACTGCCATGCTGAGTGACGACATCGAAACCATCGCCTATTTCTACCCCTTTGACGGCGTTGATACTCATCAGTGCATGCGCGAGGCAGGCATCCAGGCGATCAAAGACAGGCTCGCCGAGCCCGGGCGGTACATTTTCTGCAATCACGGTGACCTGTGCGCCGATAGAATCGCCGGTTTTTTTTAATGTGCGTAACAGATTGTCCAGGGCTGCGAGCTGTCCGGCATCCGCGCAGAAAAAGGCATTCTGCTCAACCAGGCTCCAGTCCTGCAGTGCACAGTCAACAGGGCCCATTTTTGTCAGGCAGCCGCGTATGATGATGTTGTTTTCCTGTTTTAAGTACTGTCTGGCAACAGCGCCTGCTGCCACACGCATTGCGGTTTCTCGTGCAGAAGCGCGCCCGCCACCACGCCAGTCACGTATGGCATACTTTTGTTCATAGGTGTAGTCGGCATGCCCGGGGCGAAAAATATCTTTGATATGGTGGTAATCCTGTGGACGTTGATCGGTATTTTCAATAGTCAGGCCCATACTGGTACCGGTAGTTACACCCTGAAATACTCCCGAGAGGATACGTACCACATCGGCTTCACGTCGTTGCGTAGTGTACTGGGACATACCCGGGCGCCGCCTGTCGAGATCCCGTTGTAAGTCCGCTTCTGTCAGGGAAATTCCCGGCGGCACTCCATCCAGAATGCATCCCAAAGCCACACCGTGAGATTCACCGCAGGTGGTAACGCGGAAAAATTGTCCAATGCTGCTGCCCGCCATTATTGCCCCTTAATATTATTTACCCGTACTCTTGCGAAACGCTACTGCGAGAGCATCAGTGCGTTGTCTTATACTTGAATCTTCATGTACTGCATGTAAACCAAGGCTTCGGGTTACGTTACTCTGCGCACTACTTTTCTGCAGCCGGTTTCCAAAGAGGAGTGGTGTCTGTAATAGCCATCTGCGGCTGGCTGCCTTAACAGACAGCGCTCACTGTGATTTGTTTGCATTTTCTGTAAAACAATGTGCACAGTCCTGTAATTGTTGTCGGGTTAACATGAAGACGCCCTGTCCTCCTTTTTCTAAAGGCAGCAGGGTGAATGGAATGTCGGGGTATTGCTCAATTAAATGCACTATGCTGTTGCCTGCCTCACAAATCAGCACAGCATCCTCTGTCATAAAATCTGCTGCGGTCGCCAGAATACGGCGAATAACATCAAGACCATCATCGCCTGCTGCCAGCCCAAGTCTGGGTTCGAAATGGTATTCACGCGGCAGATCTTCCATATCTGAGGCATCAACATAAGGTGGATTGGTCACGATTAAATCATATCTGATTGCAGGCAGGGAACTGAATAGATCAGAGCGTATCGGTGTTACCTGCTGTTCAAGGTGGTGTTGTTGAATGTTATATTCGGTGACAGCGAGGACATCATCACCGATGTCGACTGCATCGACTTGTGCATCAGGGAATGCATAAGCACAGGCAATGGCAATACAACCACTACCCGTGCACATATCCAGAATATGATGTGGTGTGTGTGAGAGTAACCCGGTAAAACAGCCGGTAATAAGTTCGCCAATCGGTGAACGCGGTATCAAGACCCGTTCATCAACATAAAATTCCTGATTACAGAACCAGGCTTTGTTGGTGAGATAAGCGACAGGAATGCATTCGTTAATTCTGCGGCTTACTCGCTCAACAATCTGTCTGCGTTCACTTTGCGTCAGACGCGCGGACCACATGTCCTGCGGTAGGTCCAGAGGCAAAAAAATACTGGGTAGCACCAGGCTTATCGCTTCATCCCAGGGATTATCAGTGCCATGTCCGTAATAGATACTGGCAGTATTAAAGCGACTGACTGTCCAGCGTAAGAGATCGGCAATAGTGCGTAATTCACTTACTGCTTCTTCTTCTGAAATGGGATGCAATTTATTCTCCATGTTAATTTTAAGATGCTATTTGGTAATGTTATTTTCCTGAGACAGATAAGCTTAAAGCAGACTGATGATGGTCAGCATGCGTTGCGTGAATTTTCACAGCAGGGATTTTAGCACTGTTATTATGTTTGTGTGTCAGGCAGACATTATTTTAAAAAATAATCAGCGGCATATTGTTGAGAAGTTTTCTTGCTATCAGTGGTATGCAGCATATCGCCTGTTCATAGCTTATTGGTAGTGTAACTGAATACCTTTATTTTTCCATCCCTGCAGGATAAATCATGAACCTTGTTTTACTATGATAGAGCAGTCAGCGGGGTGGAATATGAAATGCGCTCATTAACTCTGGCATAGTAAAGAATGTAAGAGTACATTGTAATGAATTTGTATTAAGTTAATACTTAATAGTTGGCCAGATTCGTCTGTTCCTGGGTAGCCATTCTTTCCTCCTGACTCTGTTATCGTTAATACCTGAGATTACCGGGTGGGAGTTTTTCTTTAGAACTTTATAACTCAAACTTAATTCCATTATACCAGATATTAGTTGCGTAATTAATGATGATGCGTGCAATGAAAAATTTTTCCTGGTCCAGCGTCGCAGCTGGTTTTATAACGGTACTTGTAGGCATGACAAGTTCTGCCGTGATTGTCCTGCAGGCTGCATCCACTGCAGGTGCTACCCCACAGCAAGCCAATTCATGGATATTTGCACTGGGTATTGGTATGGGATTGACCTGTATCGGATTGTCGCTGCGTTACCGTATGCCTATTGTGACTGCCTGGTCTACTCCAGGTGCGGCATTGTTGATAACCAGCCTGTCAGGTATCTCAATGTCTGAAGCAATTGGTGCCTTTGTGTTTACTGCAGCGCTTATCATCTTATGCGGTATTACTGGCTGGTTTGAGCGTGCAATAGACAGGATCCCCTTATCGCTTGCAGCCGCTATGCTGGCAGGTATCGTGACTGATTTTGGTATGAATGTCTTTATTGCCATGCAGTCACAGTTCGTCATGGTGTTTACCATGTTTGTTGCCTGGCTTATCCTTAAATGCTGGATCCCGCGTTATGCTATCATTGTGGTGCTGTTAATCGGGATAATGCTGGCTGCAAGGCAGGGTCTGTTGAATTTTGATACCTTCCATTTTTCTCTGGCTAAACCGGTATTCACCATGCCCAGTTTTTCGTGGGCAGCTATTATTGGCGTAGGTATTCCTTTATTTATTGTTACGATGGTATCGCAAAATGCCCCTGGAGTTGCCGTCATCAAGGCCTCTGGATATGACGCTCCTGTTTCGTCGTTAATTTCCTGGACCGGATTAACCATGCTGTTGCTGGCACCATTTGGCTGCTTTTCATTGAATCTGGCTGCTATTACGGCTGCAATCTGTATGGGCAAAGAAGCACATGGCGATCCGGCAAAACGCTATTGGGCTGCCGTTGCTGCAGGGGCATTTTATTTACTTGTGGGTATTTGTGGTGCCGCCGTCACTGTTCTGTTCGCTGTTTTTCCACGAGAGTTAGTTCTGGCGATTGCAGGTCTGGCATTGTTTGGCACTATTGCCAGCAACCTGACAACAGCCATGTCTATGGACAGCCAGCGTGAGGCTGCACTGATTACTTTTCTGGTGACTGCGTCTGGGGTGTCATTATTTGGTATAGGTGCAGCATTTTGGGGATTGATTGCAGGAGGGCTGGCATTTTTCATAATCAACTGGTGGAATAAGCTGCACTTATAACGCTGTCGTTATGCATGTAAAGCAGATATATCATACTCTATCCCTGCGAACTTACCAATTAAGTCGCCACGCTGGCTGGTGCTGCCATACCCTAAAGTTGACTGTAGCTTAGCATCATGCCCGCTACGTAAAGTAATGTTGCCAGTGTAATGCCAATAAAGGGAACGTTAAACCAGAATATTTTTGCCAGAGTCATATAACTCAATAACACGCATAATCCAAGTAATGAAAGGAATAAGGAATGCAAAAGTAATTCCATATGGTTCAGGGTGAGCCATCCATAGATTAATCCAAACATAATAAATCCGATGCTATGACTGGCATTGAAGCCGATGATACTTTTCCATAGCGTTGTTTCAGGCGAAATAACAGGCGAAGCAGTTTGTAACGCTTTCAGTAACCCGGCATCACGTGGATGGAATTTATCTGTAAAAAATGTATGCACAAGATGAAGCACGCCCAGCAGCAAAATAATTGCCAGACCTGCCATTATAGTCATTTGTCCGATCATCGTTAATTTCTCTTAAATAATAATGAAGTGGCTGGTATAAAGTTTCATTAGAATTGTTGTATTTTCATGAAAAATTTATTATTGATGTTAACTTTTTTATTAAAATAAAATCAGTATATTAATAAATATATACTAAATTACTGGTCGCAATAAATGAAGATCCTGTGCAGCACATAAAAGCTCACATCAATATTAAAATGATAGCGTTCGGTAATTATGCTGGATTATAAAACAAATAACATTGATGCAGCGTTTTTATTAAAGTAGTAGTGGTGGCATGATCAGGTTTTTTGTGAATGCAGCAGGGTAGTGTTATTTGTCAGGGCCCATCTGAAAATGTATTACTGTTTTCTGTTGTATTTTATTTTCCGACCATACAGAATAACGCTGTAGCCTGTATCAGGCTAATGAAATCGCTGGTAACTAGTAAGTAGGTAATAATGATATTTTAGTCAGATAACTATTATATAATTTGATATATTTTATATAACTAGTTAAATTTTATTTAAATTAAATAATTTCACTTTACAGGAAATGCTTATGAAAATGTTGAAGACTTTAGCTGTTATGTGTGCTGTGAGCCTGCTGTCATTCAGCGCTGTTGCCGCGAAAGAAAGCCATCAAAATGTATCCGGAAATAAGCATAATGCTGTAGACAAGACACTGAAGGTTGCCGTTATTGCCAAAATGCAGGCCCAAAAGGGCAAGGAAGCTGAGGTGGAAAATTTTTTAAAAGGGGCTCTACCGGCAGCGAACAAAGAAGCAGGGACTAAAATCTGGTTTGCGTTAAAAATCGGACCTTCTACATTTGGCATTTTTGATGCGTTTCCTGATGAAGATAGCCGTCAGGCACATCTTGCTGGGTCGATTGCCTCTGCTCTGATGGCCAAAGCGCCTGAATTATTTGAGAAAGATTCGCTTGTCATTGAAAAGGCAGATGTACTGGCAGTCAAAGTTTCTCCTTAATATTAGAGACAGGCCATTAAATACCCCCGTTACTATTGCCTTTTTTCATAGAGCGGGTGTTCCGTTATCCTGATGTTCCTGAAATTCTGATAATCTATTACTGGTTTGCTTTTCATCATTGCAGTTCTTGCAAGAGTGTAAAAAGCAATACCAGTAAATCAACCTGGTCTGACAATGGTATGTCAGATAATAGTGCTTATTGAATATACGGGTATAACTCATATTGCCGTATTTTGAACATGCAAAACCACGTGAACTAGCGATAAACTAAAAACGATTAACGTTAACTTGTGATGAATATCAGGCTGGATCGGGACAATACTAAATGGGTTATTATGACAGTTATTTTTATTGATGTAATGACGCGGTTAGCAGGTATGTTGCACGATTAGTTTCGTTAAAAAAGCTGAATTAGTTTATTAGATATTACTGGTATGGCCCATCTGCTGTTATTTCATTTACTAAAATTGCCTGAATCTGAAAAGGTTCGCTATAGTGTTAGTGAGTTTGATGCAAAAGTTACTAAAAGACAAAAGAAATAATGCGGTAACTTAACGCACTCGCGGATACTGTTAGTACATGCGGTTCAATCGAGAATAATGATTGTTATTGAGTCTGGTATTGACACCTGGGTCTTACCGGTGAAACACACAATAATCAGTATCGCCAGATTTCTTTGATTTTGTTTGTGCCATTAACGAAGGATGAGCATGATTATGAACCTGTTTGATCACTATCAAAAACGTTATGAAGCGGCAAGAGAGGAAGAACTTACTTTACAGGAATTTCTTAAAGTCTGTCAGCACGATCGTGGCGCTTACGCCAGTGCGGCAGAGCGATTGCTGATGGCAATTGGTGAGCCTGTGATGGTTGATACTGCACTTGACTCCCGCCTGTCTCGTCTTTTTTCAAATCGTGTTATTGCCCGTTACCCTGCTTTCGAAGAGTTTTATGGTATGGAAGAGGCTATAGAGCAGATTGTCTCTTACCTGAAACATGCCACCCAGGGCCTCGAAGAGAAAAAGCAGATTCTGTATTTATTAGGTCCGGTCGGCGGTGGTAAATCATCACTGGCTGAACGCCTGAAATCATTAATGCAGTGTGTACCCGTTTATATGCTGAGCGCTAATGGTGAACGTAGCCCGGTGAATGATCATCCATTTTGTTTATTCAATCCTCAGGAAGACGCGGAGATTCTGGAAAAAGAATATAATATTCCTGCACGTTATCTCGGTAGTATTATGTCTCCCTGGGCTGCCAAAAGATTACGTGAATTCGGTGGTGATATTACCAAATTTACCATTGTTAAAGCCTGGCCTTCCATCCTTGAGCAAATCGCGATTGCCAAAACAGAGCCTGGGGATGAAAATAATCAGGATATTTCTGCACTGGTCGGTAAAGTGGATATCCGCAAACTGGAGCATTATGCACAAAGTGATCCAGATGCTTACGGCTACTCTGGTGCGCTTTGTCGTGCTAATCAGGGTGTAATGGAATTTGTGGAAATGTTTAAGGCGCCTATTAAGATGTTGCATCCTTTGCTGACTGCAACTCAGGAAGGTACCTATAATGGCACCGAAGGTATTTCTGCATTGCCCTTTAATGGCTTCATTCTGGCACATTCTAACGAATCTGAATGGATACAATTTCGTAATAATAAAAATAATGAAGCATTCCTCGATCGCGTTTATATCGTCAAGGTGCCTTACTGTCTGCGAATTTCTGAAGAAATTAAGATTTACGATAAGCTGTTAAAACATAGCGAACTGGCTCATGCACCTTGCGCGCCAGGAACTCTGGAGACACTGGCGCGTTTTTCCGTACTTTCACGTATGAAAGATCCTGAAAATTCAAGCATTTATTCCAAAATGCGTGTTTATGATGGAGAAAGTCTCAAGGATACTGATCCTAAAGCGAAATCTTATCAGGAATATCGGGATTATGCGGGTGTTGATGAAGGGATGAGTGGTTTATCTACACGCTTTGCTTTTAAGATCCTGTCACGCGTATTCAATTTTGATCATATTGAAGTTGCCGCTAATCCTGTTCATTTGTTTTATGTGCTCGAGCAGCAAATAGAACGGGAGCAATTTTCACAGGATGTGGCAGAAAAGTACCTGAGTCATTTAAAAGGGTATCTTATCCCTAAATATACCGAATTTATTGGTAAAGAAATTCAGACCGCTTATCTGGAATCTTATTCGGAGTATGGCCAGAATATTTTTGATCGTTATGTTATCTATGCTGACTTTTGGATACAGGATCAGGAATACCGTGATCCTGATACCGGACAGTTATTTGATAGAAGTGCGCTTAATGCAGAACTGGAGAAAATTGAAAAGCCGGCCGGTATCAGTAATCCAAAAGATTTTCGTAATGAAATTGTCAATTTTGTCCTGAGGGCAAGAGCAAATAATAATGGTAATAACCCGGTATGGACGAGTTATGAGAAATTACGTACCGTTATTGAGAAAAAAATGTTCTCAAACACTGAGGAATTATTGCCTGTTATTTCGTTCAATACGAAAACCTCGACAGATGAACAGAAAAAACATGATGATTTTGTCGATAGAATGAAGGAAAAAGGCTATACCGGTAAGCAGGTGCGTCTGTTGTGTGAGTGGTATTTACGCGTCAGAAAATCTTCATGATCCTGGTAACATTGCTATAATTATCATCATGTAATCTGGCTGAAAACTATACCATCTGTCAGGTTATGTGAAAGTGCGGCGATAATTGCCTTGTTAGTGACGGTGTGTGGGGGGATGTATGGGCTATTTTATTGACAGACGGCTCAATGGTAAGAATAAAAGCATGGTTAACCGACAGCGTTTTTTGCTGCGGTATAAAGCGCAAATCAAACGCTCCATTGCTGATGCAATAAACAGACGCTCAGTTACGGATATCAATAGTGGTGGCGCTGTATCCATTCCCGTTAATGATATTAACGAGCCTGTCTTTCGTCAGGGTCCTGGTGGCTTACGTAGTCGCGTACTTCCGGGTAATGATCACTTTATCCCCCATGATCAGCTGCAGCGTCCTCAGCATTCAGGCGGTGGCGGAAAAAACCATCCCAGTAAGGAAGGCCATGGCCAGGATGAATTTGTGTTTCACATTTCTAACGATGAATATCTCGACTTATTGTTTGAAGATCTTGCGTTGCCCAATTTAAAAAAAAATAACTATAAACAACTGACAGAATATAAAACTCAACATGCAGGTTTTACGTCAAGTGGTGTGCCCGCAAACATCAGTGTTATTCGTTCCTTAAAAAATTCTCTGGCCAGACGCACGGCAATGATTGCAGGTAAGCGACGTGAACTCCATGAGCTGGAAGAGCATCTCAGTTTGCTGGAAAATATTGAGCCTGCGGTGCCTTTACAGCAGGAATCGCTGCGTAACGCTATTGCTGAGTTACGGCGAAAAATTAAATCTGTACCTTTTATTGATACGTTTGATTTGCGTTATAGAAATTACGAACGCCGCCCAGAGCCATTCAGTCAGGCAGTCATGTTCTGCCTTATGGATGTATCCGGCTCGATGGATCAGGCAACAAAAAATATGGCCAAGCGTTTTTATATTCTGCTCTATCTCTTTTTGAGCCGCAGTTATAAAAATGTCGAAGTTATTTATATCCGTCACCATACTCAGGCCAGGGAAGTGGATGAGCAGGAGTTTTTCTATTCACAGGAAACAGGAGGCACTATTGTATCCAGTGCGCTTAAGCTGATGAGTGAAATTGTTGAAAATCGTTATAATCCTCTACAATGGAATGTCTATGCTGCACAGGCGTCAGATGGTGATAACTGGACTGATGACTCGCCACTATGTCGTGACCTGCTGGCCAGCAAAATACTCCCGATAGTACGCTATTATAGTTACATTGAAATTACCCGCCGTACGCACCAGACATTATGGGATGAGTACAAAAGCTTACAAAACCAGTTCGATAATTTTGCCATTCAACATATTCAGGAACCCGAAGACATTTATCCGGTATTTCGTGAATTATTTCATAAGAATACGTTCAGTAGTTGATTGTGTTGCCGTGACAGCTCAGCCCCGCGGATATCGTGATGTGAGCAGATATCGTTAATTTTTATTTTCTTGTTGTCAGTATCATCTGATGTGTGCTGACCAGCGAGCAAGCAGGCTGGTATAGTCCTCATAATCAATAAATTTTCTGCCCTGCGCGAGAAAACGCTGGCAGTCTTCCTGCTGTGGCCAGCTAAAATACTGATGTTTACCCTGCTGTACCTCGCGCGCTAATGACTTTCCATTAGACAGCTGTGTAATGGCCTGCGCTATTTTTGCTGCTCCAGGCTCGTATAAAGCCACAATGTGGCTGAATAGCGATTTTTCCGGTTTAACCGGCAGGCGTATTGTTTCTATGATCTGCCCTGTATCAATACATTCATCTTCAACCCAGTGAAGTGTGCAGCCATATTCATCACGCTGTTGTAACAGTGTCCAGAAAGTGGCAAGTATGCCGCGGTATTCTGGCAGTAATCCGGAATGCAGGTTTAAAATACCCTTTGGTGCCAGCCTGAGCCATGGGCCTTTGAATATTTTTCCAAAGCGTACAGAAATACATAAATCAGGCGCAAATTCCTCTGCCTGCAGTAACAATCCGGGTTGCGTAAGGTTGTGAATAATGGTTGCCGGCCACCTGTTTTTCTGTAGCAGTTGATCGAAGGTAAGCCATTTACCGCTGTCTGTGTTGCCAGATAATGCCTCAAGGGGGGGAAATAGTATGTTATAGGGCAGTGTCTGCTCGTGAAAACGTAGCATTTCCAGCGCCGGTAGAGCGGAGGGTGCGTTACCAATATTCCCGGTGCAGGCAATCCAGACAGTGTGCTCTGAAAGCACTGCCTGGAGTAAATTGAGGACCATACAACTGTAAATATCGCGATTGATAAATAAGGCTATACGAATTTTTTATATGATTTTTATGATTTAAATGAAACATCAATATATTCTCTTTGTGCTTAAAATACATAAATTTTTTCTATAAAATACAATTAGATATTAATAATTAATCACACATATAATACTGACTGAAAATTATTATTAATGCCTCCAGCTCTGGTCAGTGTAATATCCACTGCCAGCGTATAGTATTGTGACTGGCCGGATGGCCACATCTTTCAGGCGGGCGTACGCGTAGAGAGTAATATTTATAGCTGGAAAAGCTGTCCCAGGCGACTGGCATCAACTGTCAGGTCAGCCGACAGGTGGAGAAAATAGTGCAGCTGCCAGCGTTGTGTTGCCACAGCCTGCCGGGCAACCGGTGAGTGCCAGGGTGGATATACACGCATGGCACGTTTCCCCGGATTTTCCGGGCTGGAAAAAATGCCGTGCTCGATCAACGTATCTCTGTTGAAAATAAACTGGCCGAGGTGCCCTGCATCAGCTGTGTGCACAATCACAAAATCTACCGGATCATCCCCAGCGAATGGCGCTATTGCTGCCCCTTTTTGCGAACGTTTCCATAGTGTTACAAACTGGCCGATTTTAGCTGGTGTTGTTTTCGCCACACGAAAAATAACGCGATGCTCCATAAGCTTAAATCTGCAGGCGTAGTAATCCTTACTTTCGGCTTCGCAGGTAATATCCGAGGTTATTATTCCTGCCGGTGTATATATATCTTGTATCAGGGTATGCAGATTCATCGTTTTTGCACAGAAAATATCGATACTAAATGCGATTAAGTCAATTTAGCGATTAATGCGGCAGCGTCAATAGCCAATACGAAATAACAGTGACTCAGGAGAGCTGCCGGGCACAGCTCCCAGAGGAATTCAGGCTACTATTGATAATTCAAGCTAATTATCCTGTACTCTGCCAGCATTTCGTATCAGGAAGTACCTTAATCCAGCAGCATACGCCTTAAGCCCGTTCTTTTACATCATCCTGCATCGCGCGGTGAAAATACCAGAAATTCCCGTTAAAAAAGTATGCCGTTCAATGCAAGCCAGACGCGGGCTGGCAGAAAAGTGAGCATTTTTTAATAGCGATTCTGGCCTGGGTGGTCCAGGATTTAAGGTCAATAAAAGCAAAGGATTCGCTTTTGAGTTGGGATGCGTGTAAGAGGTGGATTTTTCCCCTGTCATGCACAGTCTGTTTGAAAATGGTGGAGTGCTCAGAATGTTTAGAGTAAGAGATAATTCAGTAACGCAACAACATAACAATACAACAACAGCTGGCGTCGGGTCTCCGGCAGTGAGGCAGCAGTCAGCATCGATTCTGGCATAGGCGCAGATCAGCAACACTGCTGACCAATTGCATCTGGCAGGCCAGACCACAAAAGCTGCTGCAGCACAGTGCACTCTCAAATCCGCTGACAGTGGGTGGGACCCTGTTCTGCTGCCCGGTAAGCAAAAAAGTAATGGCGCACAATCCTGCAATACAGAAAAATGACAAAAAAAGCCTGCAGGTATACCTGGAACGGGAAACGATGCTGATATCAGAAATCAAATCAGCCGCGGTCATGTCAGGATATGCTGATCTTGATCTAAGGTTTATGCCGCTCTTTGTGGAGCATGCAAATGCTAAAAACCCGCAAAGAAATATCTACTTTTCAGAAGATATAGTGTTGTTTTTTGCAATGCTGAACAGGCTGGTTGCTGATAATGTTCCTTCTGCCCGCTTTGTGGTTAATATCGCTTCACATCCGGACGTGCATTTTGCTGCCTTTGACTACGCGCTGGTTGCAGGAAAATCCTCTGTAATAGCGATGGAGCCACTCATCTTACAGGGAAAGCTTCATTCAGTGTACCAGCAGGTTCTGGAACGGTTTGTAAATCAGGAGATACCCTGCTCCATCATCGGGATGCATCTGCAAAATAGTTATCGCGGCTGCGGCATTTTCGCCCTGACCTTGTTAAATAAGATGTGTGAAGAACGCCTCGCTATGAACAGCCTGCATGCTAAAAATTTGCAGGGAGAGCTTCCCCCCATGATGACATCAGAAGAGGCTTACCAGCTGCTTCCCGCTTCATTCTTTAAACATGCCCAGTCTCCCAAAAGAGTGATGGCCTTTCTCAACGAAAACCCCGCTGAAAGGGATAAAGTAGTCAACAAACGCGGCGAAACGCTTGAGCAAAGGCAAAAAAGGTTCACTGCCCGCGTGCACATTCGCGGTGGAAGAGAGAATGACGTCAGCCTCTCTATTTTTGAAAAAAGGCGAATACAGCTGCAGCGTGCAGAAAGCCTTATCAGTAAACGCGAAAGTGCAGAAGAAATCAAAACATAGCGATGCCGGTCACTTGCTGCTGAACAGTCCTTCGTTATCAGTACCATCCTGGTGGCCAGTGTCTTTGCAGCAATCAATGCTGTCGAGATTGCAAGGCCCCTGCCATAGTATTACGCACATCCTCAGTGCTGTTTTTATTGCTTTTAGTCCCGATATAAGGTTTATCCGCTTGAATTTACTCTGTTACATTGAATACTATTATTCAGATATTTCATCTGGATGCGCCTGGTATTTGTGGGATATTTGCCTTTCTTTGCGCGCGATGGATGAATGCACGCCATGCAGGTGAGGGTAATGTAAGTATGGATGGCCATGATGCCGGGCAGTTTTTCAGTCCAGCTGGCGGGATTTTACCCGAAAACTGTGTTTCTGCTGTGATATTACGGCGCAAATGTTGAGTTAATAAATGGGGCAGACCGGGGAATGAAAAAATTTATTTTAGCAGTGACTGTTTCACAATTGATTATGTTGTCTTCTTTTCTGGCTATAGCTGCTGATGAGGCAGATTCGTTTCTTAGAGCTGGGGAGGTTGCTGATAGTTTACGTTTACTTCCCCCACCACCAGCATATAACAGCGTAGATTTTCTCAGAGACAAAGCGCTATATGACGAAGGACGTAGCCTGATGAATACCGACAGATGGGAGCAGGCGATTAAAGATGCTGATCTATCAGATGCCAATATCGGTAAACCTTTCTCTGAAGCCCTGGGTATGGAAATTTCCGCTAAAAATACACCAGTAACTTACAATCTGTTAAAAAAAATAAGAAAAACCAGTGGAGGTTTTGCCACAAACGCTGCTAAACAACATTATATGCGCGTGCGTCCTTTTATGTTCTTTAATACGCAAAGCTGCGTACCAGAAGATGAACAGTTTCTGCGTAAAAATGGATCCTATCCTTCCGGTCATACCACAATCGGTTGGTCAAGTGCGTTAATTCTTGCTGAAATACGACCCGACAGACAGGACCACATTTTAAAGCGTGGCTATGAGTTTGGACAAAGCCGCGTTATCTGTGGCGCTCACTGGCAAAGTGATGTTGATGCAGGCCGCATTATTGGTGCGTCAATTGTGGCAAGGTTACATGCCGATAAATCATTTGCTGCTGAGCTTGAAAAGGCCAAAAAAGAAATTCGCTCTAAAATTAATAAATAATATAAGTATCGTTCAGCGAGCCTGCGTGGTCAGTCTGAAATGCAGGTTCGTTTCATGTCATTACTCATCACGCCACACAGACAAACGCTGTATAAGGCGCTCAAATGCCATATCAATAATAATCGCGAGTAATGCCACGACACAGGCGCCCTGGATAACATAGGCAGGATTAAAGCCGTTTATCCCGATAATAATAGGCAGGCCCAGAGTTTTTATACCCACGAGCGATGCAACCGTGGCGGTGCCGGTATTAATAATCACGGAGGTACGGATCCCAGAAACAATGGCCGGTGCTGCCAGCGGTAATTCTACCTGCAACAGAATTTGCTTTGTATTCATACCCAGACCTGCAGCTACTTCGTACGCCCCAGAGGGTACAGAGGTAATACCGGCAATCGTGCCCTGTAAAATTGGCAGCAGTCCATAGAGCGCTAATGCAATCACGGCAGGTTTTTCATTAAAACCCATCACAGGTACGGTAATCGCCAGTACCACAACAGGGGGGAAAATTTGCCCGATGGCCACGCAGGTTTCTACCAGGGGCCGGAATTCTTTGCCGGCCATACGTGTGACACCAATTCCGGCACTTACCCCAAGGACAGCCGCACTAACACTGGAGGCAAACACCAGTGTCAGGTGAGCGTTGAACATCATCCAGAAACTATCCTGCCGATAGACAGGCCTGTCCAGATGAGGAAATAAGGCAGCAAATACACTGTCCAGCGAGGTTATACCGACCAGGAGTCCGGCCAGCAATAACAGCATCCATAACAGGGGATCGGTGATGCCACGCCACAGTAAAGAAAATCCATTAGTCTGTTTTTTTTGCACTGTCATGAAGCTGTTTTTGCAGGATGAGATCGGCAAAGTGTAACACACCCACTATCTTTTTATGTTCATCAGCAACAGGTAACCTGTCGGTCTGACGCAGAATAAACAGCGATAGCGCGTCCCGCAACGAGGTATTGCCGGCAATGGGCTCACCAGCCAGTGTTTCCTGCTTACGCATATAGTCTTTGGCGCGCAGTAATCCCAGCAGTGTAATCCCTCTGTCACTACAGGGAAAAAAATCACGTACAAAGCTACTTGCAGGGTTTGTGAGTAATTCCTGCGGTTTTCCCTGCTGCATCAGCTTGCCTTTATCCATCAATATAATGTTATCTGCCAGACGAAAAGCTTCGTCAATATCATGAGTGACTAGCACCATAGTCTGACCGGACATTTTTTGTATGCGCGCTATTTCGTGCTGTAATGCAGTGCGGGTAGCAGAGTCCAGTGCGCTAAAAGGTTCATCCATCAACAGCAGATCAGGGTAAGCTGCCAGCGCTCTGGCAATGCCAACGCGTTGCTGTTGTCCTCCGGATAACTGGTGTGGATAACGGCAATGTAATTGTGCTGGCTCCAGATACAACAGCGTCATTAATTCTGTCACCCGTTGCTGGATACGTGCACGCGGCCATTTCAGCAGTTTCGGTACCGTAGCGATATTCTGCTCTACAGTCCAGTGTGGAAATAATCCAATCGACTGAATAACGTAACCCATGCGACGCTGCAGATTCTGTGTATTGAAAGATTGTATTTTTTTGCCGTAAATTTCAATGTCTCCTGCATCGTGTTCAAGCAGACGATTGATAAGTTTAAGTGTGGTGGATTTACCTGAGCCGGAAGGACCAAGCAGGACAGTCAGCTCTCCATGCCTGATAGTCAATGAAAGGTAATCAACAACCCGGTTAGTACCATAATATTTGCTCACATTGTTGAACTGGATCATTGGCCGGTTATCCCAGTGAACGCACAAATATACTTAAAAAATGAGTCCACGATGATGATAAGGCCAACCAGAGGCAGTACACCGAGTAAAACCAGATCTACTGCATGACTGGATAATCCCTGAAATATGATGCCACCCAGTCCCCCTGCACCGATTAGCGCAGCCAGTACCGTTAATCCCAGAATCTGTACTGCAGTAATACGTATGCCCGCCAGGATAAATGGCAGTGAGACTGGCAATTGAACGCGAAAAAATAACTGACTCAGCGTCATTCCCATTGCGCGCGCGGTTTCAATGACATGTCGTGGTACATTTTCCAGACCTGTTACTGTATTACGCATCAAAGGAAACAGAGCGTAGAGCACCAGTGCTATCATCGCTGGCGCCGTGCCGGTTCCACTAATACTGAATTGCGCCAGCCAGGGAAATCGGCTGGCAAGCGCGGCCAGAGGCGCAATTAATAGTCCCAGCAATGCGATAGCCGGAATGGCTTGAATCATACTGAGACTGAAAAACAACAGAGTACGTACCACAGGCATATGAATACAGAGAAAACTTAACGGCAGGCCTAAAGCCATGGCGCCCAGCAGTGCAAAAAATGATAAATACAAATGGTCCCAGAGTGCATGATAAAACATATCCTGATAGTTAACATATTCCTTCAGTAAAGATAAGTGCTGAAGTTGCCCAAAAAATAGCAGCAATATCACCGGTAATAACACCTGCAGGTTGAGTAACATGCGCCAGGTCTGACTACGGGTAATACGCGATATCCCATTAAAAGCGATTAACACACTCAACCCCGCCATCAACCAGAATGCCCCCCCCAGAGAGGTACGCACAAGGCTTTCGCCTCCGGTATCTAATTGCCTCGCAGTTACCGCTGCCAGTAACACCAGCCCAGACAGTAATCCCGCGGCCATGAAAATAGTCAAGCCACATACCAGGCGCTGCTGAGGAAAAAATATAAATGCGACCAACAGGATAATGGGGAGTAGCAAAAGACTGAATGGTCCCTGCAGGAGAGAAAAAAAATGCATACTTTCTCCTGGCACCAGCCGGTTTGGTGCATGATTTAAGAATGCAAATTGTAGTGCTGTTAACAAAAACAACAGGATCAGGGTGAGTAAAATACGATTCTTTATAATGGATTTTTTGACAACGCGACTGTTTAACACAGCGTTCAATGTATTGCTCCATTAATCCGGGGTGATGAAGCCGCTAAAAAACCGTTTTCCTGCAAATAACGGGCCACCACTTTTTTTACATCCTGTCCCTCCAACACGATCAAGGCATTAAGTTTTTGTAACATCTTATCATCTAAAGTAGTAAAGACGGGCTTCAGAAGCTCTGGGATTGCGGGATATGCCTTTAATATCGTTTCGCGAATAACGGGTGCCGGCGCATAAACTGCCTGTATCCCTTTGGTATCTTCCAGTGTTCGTAATCCTAACGCGCTGACCTGACCATCGGTGCGATAGGCCAGCGCCAGATTCACCCCAGACGTATTTTGTGCAGCTGCATTGAGCATTAGCGCGGTATTTCCCCCTGCCAGTGACAGGAGTTGATGTGGCTTCACTTTAAAGCCGTAAGCCTCTTCAAAAGCGGGTAAGGCATCAGAACGCTCAATAAATTCTGCCGAGGCAGCCAGTTTAAATTTACCACCGCTGGCAATCCACTGGCTTAACTCATTCAATGTTTTTATGTTATTAGCCTGTGCCAGGTCCTGGCGGATAGCAATTGTCCAGGCATTATTTGCCGGTGCTGGTGTCAGCCACACTAATTTATTTTTTTTGTAATCCAGCCTTTTTACGGTTTCATAGCCACCCTGCGGATTTTTCCACGACGGATTAGCGCCATCGGAGAAAAAAAGAGCACCGTTTCCGGTATATTCCGGATAAATGTCTATTTCACCGGCAATAATAGCGCTACGCAGAATGCCAGTACTACCAAGCTGAATTCTGCTCGTTGTTTTGATGCCATTTGCTTCCAGTATTTGCAGGATAATGTTGCCGAGCAGCGCGCCTTCAGTATCCATTTTTGAACCAACACGCACAATGATGCTGTCTTTTGCCTGTACCGGCGCTATGTTCAATACATTTATCAGCACGGTTATTACAGCAAAAAGGCATACAGCTACGACAAAAATACGGGTAACAACGGGATTTTTAACTACTATTTTCATAGTTGTTTTCCTGATTTTGTCTCTTTTTTAAATCAAAAAACACAGACATTGTAAGAAAATTTAAAACAGGATAGCAATTAATACTCAAAGCGCGGCTTGTTATTTTATGCGTATTTTGAAATACACGGATAAAATACGGTTTGTGGCAGGAGGGGTAATATCCGGAACTACGCTGATTAAAGCTGGTGTTACGCAGCTGTCATGAGCACTCAACCCCTGTCGGCGTTTAGCTGCTCTGGCGCAATAAATCATTTTAAAGGTACTCACTTGTGGGTATAGTGTAGCAGTTAATTTATAGTGCTGAGATTTCGGGTGAGTGAGACGTCTTTTCGCTGGTCAGTGCGTGTTTATTATGAAGATACCGATGCGGGTGGCGTGGTCTATCACGCGCGCTACCTTGCCTTTTATGAACGTGCCCGTACTGAAATGCTGCGACAGCTGAATTTACATCAGCAGCAGCTGCTTCATGAGGAGTCCATGGCTTTCGCTGTGCGTAGCATGACAGTCAATTATCTGGCCCCGGCACGTCTTGATGACTTACTGGATATACAGAGCGATGTCACGGTAATACGCAGGACCGCCCTGACGTTTGCGCAACGCATTCTCGATTCACATGGCAATAGGTTGAGTGATGCAGAGGTACTGGTTGTGTGTGTCAGCCCCGATAAAATGAAGCCTGTTGCGCTCCCTCAGTCCATTATCGCAGCATTTAAGCGGTGACAAAAATGAATATCCTTGATCTATTCTTAAAGGCAAGTCTTGTCGTTAAGCTTGTGATGTTGATACTTTTCTGTTTTTCTGTTGTTTCATGGGCGATTATTATTCAGAAAACGCGTGTTCTTAATAAAGCTACTCGTGACGCAGATGTTTTTGAAGATAAATTCTGGTCTGGGGTTGAATTATCACGTCTGTACCAGGCAAGCCAGGCGCGCCGTGATCACCTGACGGGTGCGGAACATATTTTTTATTCCGGATTTAAAGAGTTTGCCCGCCTGCATCGTGCCAATAGCAGTGCGCCAGAAGCTGCAATGGATGGTGCCACGCGCGCTATGCGCATTTCGATGAATCGCCGGCTTGAGATGCTGGAAAATCGCATTCCATTCCTGGGAACTGTAGGTTCGGTGAGCCCCTATATCGGTTTGTTTGGTACCGTCTGGGGCATCATGCATGCGTTTATTGCGCTGGGTGCTGCTAAGCAGGCGACATTACAGATGGTAGCTCCCGGTATTGCGGAAGCATTAATAGCAACAGCCATCGGGTTGTTTGCTGCCATTCCTGCTGTTATGGCATACAATCGCCTTAATCAAAAAATAAACAAGCTTGAACAGGGTTATGATAACTTTATGGAGGAATTGATTGCCATACTGCATCGTCAGGCTTTTGCCGATGGTGAAAATAAAAGGCAGGAATGAGATGGCACGAAGACACAGACGTGGCCGTTGTGAGCTGAAGTCAGAGATTAATATTGTTCCTCTGCTGGATGTGTTGCTGGTACTGTTGCTGATTTTTATGGCTACAGCGCCGGTTATTATGGAGAGCGTTGAGGTTGATTTACCAGAGGCAGTTAATGCGAAAACCGTATCCGGTACTGATAACCTGCCTGTTATCATCGAAGTTTCAGGTATCGGACAATACAGCATTGTGGCTGACAGGGAGCGTCGTGAGCAGTTGCCGCAATCACAAGTCATCTCACAGGCCAAAGCCTATTTAAGCGCTAATCCGAAAACCGCGTTTCTTATTGCGGGCGCCAGAGAAGTGCCTTACGATGAAATTATCAAGGCACTCAATATGTTACATAAAGCGGGCGTGACTTCGGTAGGTTTGATGACTCAGCCAATATAACATCTAAATTCATGCCATCCCTGTGGTGTGATTTTTTATTAAAACAGGCTGTTTTGCAGGTATCAGGTTTAGGGAGCCCTGTTTTTGGACATTGAACTGTGGAAAAAAAAATTCAGCAAAGCGATAAACTGAAACGTGCAATTTTAGTTTCGGCCGCTTTGCATCTGTTATTAATAGCCTTACTGATTTGGCTATCTTACGAACAGGAAGTAATAATAGAGGGTGGTGCGCAAGGTACTATTATAGATGCCGTTATGGTGGATCCCGGTGCCGCAGTGCAGCAATACAAACGACAACAGCAGCAACAGATTGATATGCAGCGTGCTGAAGAGCAGCGTCAGCAGAAAGCATTACGTCAGGCAGAAGAACTGCAGCAAAAACAGCTCGCTGAACAACAACGCTTAAAAGAACTGGAAAAAGAGCGTCTGCAGGCCCAGCAGGCTATCGAAGACGCACAACACAAAGCGCTTGAACAGCAGAAACGTCTTGCTGAGCAGCAAAAACAGGCACAGGCCATGGCGGCAAAAGCCAGAGAAGAACAAAAACAGGCAGAAGCAGCCGTGGACGCGGCCAGAAAAAAACAGCGTGAAGCGGAAGTTAAACAGGCACAGGCAGAAATAAAACAAAAAAAAGCCGAAGAGAAGCGTAGTCCAAAGGCGGGTGCTGAAGCTAAAAAGAAAGCCGATGTTGCCAGTAAAAAATCGGATGCAGCGGCAAAGCAGTCCAGTGATATTGATGAATTATTTGGCAGCCTGGCTTCATCTAAACATGCGCCGCAGTCTGGTGCCACCACGAGTTCTTCTGACAAACAGAGTGGGAAAAAAAGCGGTGCATCCACGACTGAAATCAACAGTTATCTCTCACAGATAAAAACGGCCATTGAAGCTAATTTTCATGACGCAACGCTGTTTAAAGGTCGCATTTGTGATTTGCGTATTAAGCTGGCACCGGATGGCAGAGTCATTGATGTCATTGCTGAAGGTGGTGATCCTGCTTTGTGTAAAGCAGCAGTTGTGGCCGCAAAACAGGCCAGGATACCAAAACCTCCCAGTCAGGAACTGTATGATATGTTTAAGGACGCATCGCTGGTTTTTAAACCGGAATAATTCTGAAATAACCGCTTTTTTTGCTGTCTGTGACGGGAGTAATAGGTGATTTTGTGCGCGGATATCCGGGCGTTATAGTGCGTCCTGCTGCAGGTGACAGGGGCTGAATTGAGTTAAGGGAGATATTGATGAAGCAAGTATTTCGCGTTACGGCTGCTTTCTTATTACTATGGAGTTGTGTAGCTCAAGCGCAGGTGCGTATTGAAATTACTCAAGGGGTTGATTCTGCACGTCCGATTGGGATTGTTCCGTTCAGATGGGCAGGGCAGGGTGCTGTGCCGGAAAACATACGTGATATCATCGCGGCAGATTTACGTAACAGTGGAAAATTTAATCCTGTGGATGTCACCAGAATACCACAAAAACCAGATTCTGCGTCAGCAGTCACCCCGTCTTTATGGGCAGCATCAGGTGTTGATGCCGTTGTGGTGGGGCAGGTAGAGCCCGCTGCCGATGGTAGTTATTTAGTTTCTTACCAGCTGGTTGATACGGTAAGTCTGCCCGGCACTGTACTGGTACAAAATCAGTATAAAGTTACCGAAAAGTGGCTGCGTTACGCTGCACATACTGCCAGTGATGAAATTTTTGCAAAATTAACCGGTATAAAAGGTGCTTTTCGTACGCGCATTGCCTATATCGTGAAGACGGGAAGAGAAAACATTTCTCACGAATTGCGTGTTTCTGATTACGATGGTTACAATCAGTTTGTTGTTCATCGTTCTTCTGAGCCCCTGATGTCACCTGCCTGGTCTCCTGATGGCAGCAAAATTGCTTATGTTACTTTTGAAAGCCGTCGTGCAGCGTTGGTGATACAGACACTGGCTAACGGAGCCATCAAACAGATTGCTTCCTTTCCGCGCCATAACGGAGCGCCGGCTTTTTCACCTGACGGTAAAAAGCTCGCGTTTGCCTCATCCAAAGACGGTAGTCTTAACCTGTACGTGATGGATCTGGAGGCTGGTCAGATTAATCAGGTGACTGACGGGCGCAGTAATAACACTGAGCCCACCTGGTTTCCTGACAGCGCAAATCTGGCTTATACCTCGGATCAAGCGGGGCGCCCGCAATTGTATAAAGTCAACATTAATGGTGGTGCATCACAAAGGTTGACCTGGGAGGGCCATCAGAATCAAAATGCTCAGGTGAGTGCTGATGGAAAATTCATTGTCATGGTCAGTTCGAACAATGGCATGCAGCATATTACCAAACAGGATCTGCAAACCGGTGTTATTCAGGGGTTAACTGACACCTATTTGGATGAAACACCCAGTATTGCGCCTAACGGTACTATGGTGATTTATAGCTCGTCGCAAGGGTTGGGTACAGTATTACAGCTGGTTTCAACTGATGGGCGTTTTAAGGCACGGCTTCCGGCCACTGATGGCCAGGTAAAATCGCCAGCCTGGTCGCCCTACTTATAATGAATGTGTAAATGAAAAAGGACTAAAAAGATATGCAATTCAACAAGATAATGAAAGGATTACTATTTGCTGTACCTGTTCTGGTTATTACATCCTGTAGTTCTAAAAAAAATACTGATAATAATCAGGCTGAGGTAACATCAACAACGGGTAGTACTGTGATGAGCAGTGACATGCCATCACAGGAACAGACACGCCTGAAGATGCAGGAATTACAGAAAAATAATACCGTTTACTTCGGTCTTGATAAATACGACGTTGCCCCTGATTTTTCTGAACTGCTGGATGCTCATGCTGAATTTCTGCGCAATAATCCATCTTATAAGGTGGTGGTAGAAGGCCATACAGATGAACGTGGTACTCCAGAATACAATATTGCTTTAGGCGAACGTCGTGCTAACGCAGTAAAAATGTATCTGCAGGGTAAGGGTGTTACGGCAGATCAAATTGCCATTGTTTCTTATGGTAAAGAAAAACCCGTGGTACTGGGTCATGATGAAGCTGCTTTTGCCAGAAATCGTCGGGCAGTACTCGTATACTGATAAAATGGTATGAACAGTAACTTCAGATATCATCATAGGTCGATTCTGTTGTTACTGATTGGTAGCCTGTTATTGTGCGTTACTAGCGTACAGGCATCAGTCAGTAAGACGAATTCCGATTCATCAGAAGCGCGATTAACTCAGCTTGAGCGTATTTCTAATGCTCAGGCGCAATTATTAACGCAATTTCAGCAGCAGCTTTCAGATTTACAACGTGATATTGACACCCTGCGTGGACAGGTGCAGGAAGTTCAGTATCGGCTTAATCAGGCAATAGAAAAGCAAAAGCATTCCCAGCAACAAACAGGGAATTTAGAGGGACAAGGTGCATTGACATCTGGTGGTGCAGTAATCACAGAGTCAGAAGCGCAGAGCGGAAAAGGAAGTGCTGTCAGTGTGGTGAAGGAACAGGACAGTAATGAGAATAACGATTACAGCATAGCAGTTGCCCTGGCTATTGATAAAAAGCAGTATGATCAGGCAATTAGTGCTTTTCGTGATTTTGTCAAACGCTATCCAGCGTCGAACTATCAGCCTAATGCTAATTACTGGCTGGGGCAATTATATTATAATAAGGGTAATAAAGACGATGCGACCTATCATTATGCTGTTGTCGTTAAAAATTATCCAAAATCTCCCAAGCGTCCGGATTCAATGCTGAAAGTTGGTATCATTATGCAGGAGAAAGGCCAGCTTGAAAAAGCAAGAGCGGTTTATCAGCAGGTGATTAAATGGTATCCGGATACCGAAATGGCTACACAGGCAAAGAAACAGTTAGAAAAACTCCAGGCTAGCTGACCTCGGCAAACAGCTGGTGTTGGTGGCGAATTTCGCTACTACAGGAGCCCCCAGTGTGGTGTCTGCGGTACTCACATTGTCATTACTGCGTGTCAATGCAGGCTCTGCGTTCTGTTCCTGCGCGCACTCGTTCTCTGCCTTTGCAGCAGGCTGCGAATAAAGTCTATTTTTACACTCCTGTGGTATCCCTCTGAAAGCGCGTATATTTTTTCTTCATGAATAGTGTATTTACCCTGATAAAGCCTTCCATCAGGCTGGCTTTAACATTCACAGAGCAGCGATTGACTATATTGAACATTTTAATAACACGAAAGTGATGGAATTATTTTTGCCTGACTGGAATTTTTTGACGATTCAGACACTGTTACTTTATTCTGGTTGTTTTGTTAATGGAGATCCGGCCTATGAATGAAATTGCTGATATCAGGCCAGAGACATATCCTTTTCCTGCACGGCCAGCACCACTGGCTGCCGATGAAAAGAGAGTTTACCTGGACAGGATAAAAAAACTGTTAAAACAGCAGAATGCTGTTCTGGTAGCACATTATTACACTGATGCGGATATTCAGGCACTGGCAGAAGAAACCGGGGGCTGTGTCGCTGATTCTCTGGAAATGGCGCGCTTTGGTCGTCACCATCCGGCAACTATGCTGGTGGTTGCTGGCGTGCGCTTTATGGGTGAAACAGCAAAAATTCTTAACCCGGAAAAGAAAATTGTCATGCCAACGCTTAAGGCGGAGTGCTCCCTGGATTTGGGTTGTCCGCCAGACGAATTTAGTGCATTTTGTGATAATCATCCAGATCGTACTGTGGTGGTTTACGCGAATACTTCTGCTGCAGTAAAAGCACGTGCAGACTGGGTAGTCACTTCCAGTATTGCTGTTAATTTGATCGAACATCTGGATAGCATCGGTGAAAAGATCCTGTGGGCACCGGATCGTCATTTAGGCAACTATATCAAAAGTAAGAGTGGTGCTGACATGCTGTGCTGGCAGGGAGCCTGTATTGTGCATGATGAGTTTAAAACCCGAGCACTGGCACAAATGAAAGCACTGCATCCTGATGCAGCGATTCTGGTGCATCCTGAATCCCCGGAGGCAGTAGTTAATATGGCTGATGTAGTGGGATCAACCAGCCAGTTAATTCATGCCGCCAGAACGTTAGTACAGAAAAAATTGATTGTGGCCACTGAGCGGGGCATTTTTTATAAGATGCAGCAGGCCTGTCCGAATAAGGAATTATTTGAAGCGCCAACAGCAGGTGAGGGTGCAACCTGTCGTAGTTGTGCACGCTGTCCGTGGATGGCGATGAATAGCCTTGAAACAATCGTTGCCAGCATCGAGCAGGGGGGAGACAGGCATGAAATTCGCGTTGATGAGCAATTGAGTGCCAGGGCATTGATTCCATTAAACCGTATGCTCGATTTTGCCGCTCAGTTAAAACTGCACAGTGAAAACCGTATCTGAGACGATACACAGTAAGCTGTTTTAAGATTGCGGCTATATTGCAAAAGAGGTAAGCAAGAGTTCAGCGGTTAATGCGCCGCTCGGACAGCTGTTTTAATGCCACTTTGTTGCCTGGATTGCATTAATACACAATGTTGTTATTAATGCTGGTGCACGTGTGCGCCACTAGTGGTCTGATGAATATCACACTCTGGTTTTTGACAATGTTGATATTCTATCTGAACCGTGGCATGGCAGATTTGATAGTGCTCGAGCAGGTGGTGCTGAATGCTTTGCAGCAGGCGGTCGTGATCTTCTCCTGGCATGACCTGTACATGTAATGTCATCAGGCGCTGTTCACCGACCTGCCAGAGATGCACATGATGGACATTAGTGACTGCCGGGATATGCAGGCATAAATCCTGGTACAATGTGTTGACATCTATTGCCTGTGAAGCACCTTCCAGTAGCTCATGAAAGCTTTCTGTCAGTAATTTCCATGCGTTGTGCAGTATTAAAGCAGAAACTAACACTGACAGAATAGGGTCAATAATCATCCAGCCGGTCGCCATGATAATCAGGGAAGCGACGATTGCCCCCACTGAGCCCAGTAAATCACCCAGGACATGCAGTGCTGCTGCCCGCATGTTCATGCTTTTTTCTTCGATATTCTTGTGTAATACCCAAAAAGCAAAAATATTAGCGAGTAAACCTGCTATGGCAACTATCAGCATGGTGCTACCGGTAACATGCTGGGGGGTGAAAAATCGTCTTATTGCTTCAAAGGTAATAAAAACAACGATGAGTAATAGCGTTGCTGCGTTAGCAAATGCGGCCAGTGTTGTCAGACGCAGGTAGCCAAAAGTATGGCGTGTATCCGGTTTACGTCTGGCGAAATGAACAGCCATGAGAGCCAGCAGAAGAGCCACCGCATCTGTCAGCATATGCCCGGCATCAGCTAATAGCGCCAGAGAGCCTGAAATCAGTCCACCAATGATTTCTATTATCATAAAAGCGGTGATAACGATTAACGCTGTAAACAGACGCTGGTTATTACTGGCGGAGGTGAAAAAAGAAAAAACCGTCATGGTGTATGTTTACTTTTACCCTGCATGGCGACTGCGGCAGCTTTTTTAGCAATTTCTTCGGCATTACCTAAATAGTAGTGTTTCACAGGCTTCAGTTGTGTATTAAATTCATAGATAAGTGGCACCCCAGTAGGTATGTTCAGTTCAAGAATTTCTTCTTCACTCAGGTTGTCCAGATATTTGATTAAGGCACGCAGCGAATTACCATGTGCAGTGATAATAATCCGCTCACCACTGGCGAGACGTGGTTTAATATTGCTGTTCCAGTAAGGGATAACCCGCTCGATGGTAGAAGCCAGACTTTCAGTTAACGGGAGTTCGCGCGCAGTTAATTTTCTATAACGGGGATCATGTCCCGGAAAACGTGGGTCATCTATCGACAATTCTGGCGGGGTAATTGCAAAGCCACGGCGCCATAACTTAACCTGATCATCGCCATATTTAGCCGCTGTTTCTGCTTTATCTAAACCCTGCAGTGCACCATAATGACGCTCGTTCAGTCGCCAGGATTTTTCTACGGGCAGCCATGGCATATCAAGCTCATCAAGAATAGCCCACAATGTGTGGATGGCGCGTTTCAGCACTGAGGTATAAGCAAAATCAAAGAAAAATCCTTCCTGCTTCAGTAGCTGCCCTGCCTGCTTTGCTTCGCTACGCCCTTTATCGGACAATTCAACGTCAGTCCAGCCAGTAAAACGATTTTCCCTGTTCCATTCACTTTCACCGTGCCTTACAAGCACAAGTTTCGTGGTAGTCATTATGTCATCTCCTTACCATGATATTGTACTATCAATAATAGCCATCTTATTTATTAAGTATATAGTGATGTGTCATTGTGAGCGGCAATACCATCGTTGTTAATTATTGTGGATAATACGGCGATGAGCATACTGTGCTGATCACCCCTTGTGATAAAAGGGATAAGTGAAAAAGAGCAGATGCAGCATGTTGAGACTAAAATGAAATAACACCGCAACCCACAGACGCCCACTCCACATCCAGGCGATACCATAGATAATGCCAGCCAGAGCAGCAAAGGTCATCAGGATAGGGCCGCCGTAAAAATGACTCATGCCAAATAGCAGGGTCGATATTATCAATGCGGGCCATGGGCCCAGTTGCCGTTGCAGCCGCTGTTGCAGATAGCCACGAAATAATGCTTCTTCTGCAATGCAGACAAAAAAGAGGTTAGCAATAATAAATGACCCTGTCCACGGAGGGATATGGAATTCCGGCTTCAGTCCTCCTGCCATTACAGCCAGCGATAGTAGCGCAGGTATGCACAGCATTAATATAAGCCATGCTGACTTCCTGACAGATTTACGGCGGCTGGTGATAAACAGGCTGGGCAGGCAGAAAAGCAGGAAAAACGGGATCAATGCCTTATCGAAATTATAGTAAAGCGTAAAAGGGGCACTCGATGGGCTGACATAAACATTACTCAGCAGTTTGCGGTTATTAATTCCAGGAATTAAATGAAAAAACAGGGCAATGACGCCTGCTACGAGTAGCAGTTCTAAACATAAGGCGACCACAGGGCTGAGTGTCGGGCGATAGTGATATAATAACAGGCTGACAGTAGACATGAGTATAAAAAAAACTATCGCGACAGGTGTCAGGATATTATGAAAAACGGCAAGGCATAATACAAAAACCAGTAATAGCAATGCTAATCGCCGGTTAAAGGGTAACAGGCCCAAAGAGATTGCGAGACTATCCCACATGAAATCATCCTCTTTCTTTATAGTTGGTCTTTTTTGATTCCGCGCACAATTTTCTTAAGTAATTATGGTAACAGTAATAATATAACCTAAGTAACAAGGTCTGAGTTTGTTAAAAATTGACAAACCAAGTTATTTTGCCGCTGATTCTTTAAGCTGTCATGTATCCGCTATTCACTTATTGTGGGGAATTATTGTAATGAAGCAGGTCGTTTATGTGGCAAGCCCGGAAAGTCAGCAGATCTCTGTCTGGCAACTGACACCTGAAGGGACACTGAATTTATTACAGCAGGTGGCGGTTCCAGGTCAGGTACAGCCCATGGTTATCAGTCCAGATTCGCGTTACCTGTATTCAGGCATACGCCCGACATTTGCTGTTATCAGCTGGCGTATCATGGCGGATGGTCAGTTAGCCCAGCATGGCATGGCACCGTTACCCGCGAGTCCTACCCATATTTCACTGGATCCTGATGGGCGTTTTCTATTTTGTGCATCATACAATGGTAACTGTATCAGCGTCAGTCCTGTTGATGGTGATGGTATGGTTCATGCCCCTGTTCAGCAGATAGAGGGATTATCAGCGCCGCATTCAGTCAATGTTTCTCCTGAAAAGCAATTTTTACTGGTTCCCTGTCTGAAAGAAGACAGGATAAGAATTTTTGCCATCAGCAGGGATGGCCGGCTGAGTCCCCATACACGTAAGTGGGTGAATACCGCTAAAGGTGCGGGTCCCAGACATATGGTCTTTCATCCCCATCATGCTGTGGCGTATTGTGTTAATGAATTACATAGTTCTGTGGATGTTTACCAGATTGATAAGGAGGGAATTTATAGCCTGACGCAAACGCTCAATGGGATGCCCGTCGATTTTGCCGGCCCCTGCTGGGCAGCAGACATTCATATCACCCCAGACGGCCGCTATCTGTATATCAGTGACAGGACTGCCAGTATTCTGAGTATTTTCAGCGTTTCTCAGGATGGAAGAAAACTAACACTGACAGGACATCATCAGACAGAAGCTCAGCCACGTGGCTTTAATATTGATAATAGCGGTAATTTTGTCATTGTATCAGGCCAGAAGTCTGACAATATTGCACTGTATCGCCTTGATAAAGCGTCAGGCAGCTTAACAGAACTATTCCGTTACCCTGTGGGTAAGGGCCCTATGTGGGTAAGTATTCTGGCATTACCGCACTGAAACAGAATGCGAGTGCAATAACAGCTTATATGCAATCCACAACACCAGATATTGCTTTGGTAAGCTGTGTCAGTTGTTCTGGCCTGATAATATAAGGCGGTGTTAAATAAATCAGTTTACCGAATGGCCTTATCCACACGCCCTGTGCAACGAAAAGGCGTTGCAGATGTGCCATATCCACGGGCTCTTTCATTTCAACAACCCCCGTTGCACCGAGTATACGAATATCATTGACTGCAGGTGAAGCAATCAGCGGCAACAGTTCATGCTGCAACTGGCTTTCTATATCACCCACCTGTTGTTGCCATCGATTTTCAGCGAGAAGCTGCAGATTTGCGCTCGCCACTGCACAGGCCAGTGGATTTGCCATAAATGTGGGCCCATGCATAAAGCATCCGGGTGCACTATCACTGATGGTGCTGGATATTTCGCGTGTAGTCAGGGTTGCAGACAATGTCATATAGCCACCGGTCAGTGCCTTACCGAGGCAAAGTATATCCGGTATTATTTGTGCATGTTCACAGGCAAATAACTTACCGGTACGACCAAAACCAGTGGCAATTTCATCGGCAATCAGCAGTATCTGGTACTCATCACACAGCTGACGTACGGCGTGTAAATAAGCCGGATGATAAATGCGCATACCGCCGGCTCCCTGCAGAATGGGTTCAAGAATAATGGCAGCAATTTCCTTGTGGTGCTGTCTGAGCAATTGCGTCAATGCGCTGATATCATCGGGCTCCCAGGGCTGATTAAATTTACATTGCGGCGCAGGAGCAAACAGATTCTGTGGTAACCAGCCCTGATACAGGCTGTGCATTGAATTTTGTGGATCACACACTGACATGGCCCCCAGAGTATCGCCATGATAGCCATGGCGTAACGCTATAAACCGCTGTCTTTTTTGTCCTTTTGCCTGCCAGTATTGCACTGCCATTTTAAGCGAAATTTCGACAGCAACAGAGCCTGAGTCAGCCAGAAAGACGGATTTCAGGGTGGGGGGCGTTATGGCAATGAGCTGTCGACACAATGCAATAGCTGCAGGGTGAGTAATCCCACCAAACATTACATGAGACATTTTTTTAAGCTGCTGTGTGACCGCTTTATTAAGTACAGGATGGTTATAACCATGAATGGTAGCCCACCAGGAAGACATGCCGTCAATCAACTGTCGTCCGTCAGCCAGCTCCAGCTCAACGCCTCGGGCAGCGATAACGGGCCAGCAGGGCAAGGGGTTGGTCATTGAGGTATAAGGATGCCAGATATGATGCTGGTCGAACTCGATATCAGAAGGTGTCACGGGGATTATTGTAAACCATTTTATTATAATAATGTTGACAATATAGCAGCTTTATCTACACTGACGACACTTTTTTGTTGACGGAGATGTCAGCATGTCAGAAAGGACGTTATGGACTGTTGCTGCGGCTAAGGTATTATTTGATAAGCCATTACTGGAACTGGTTTTTGAAGCGCAGTGTATGCACCGTGAGTATTTTCTCCCCTCTCAGATACAGGTCAGTAGTCTGCTGTCGATAAAAACCGGAGCCTGCCCACAAGATTGTAAATACTGTCCACAGAGTGCGCGTTATAAAACCAATCTGGAAAATACCCCGCTGATGCAGGTCGAACAGGTACTCACGGCTGCCCGTCAGGCAAAAGCTGCAGGGAGTACTCGTTTTTGTATGGGTGCAGCCTGGAGCCGGCCGCATCGGCGCGATATGCCCTGCCTTGAGCAGATGATAAAAGGCGTGAAAGCGCTGGGACTGGAAACCTGTATGACGCTGGGCATGCTGAGTGCTGAACAGAGTCAGCGCCTCGGTGAGGCGGGTCTGAATTATTATAATCATAACCTTGATACGTCGCCGGAATTTTACCCCAATATTGTCAGCACCCGTAGTTATCAGGAGCGCCTGGATACGCTCAATAACGTACGTATGGCGGGTATCAAGGTATGTTGCGGTGGCATTGTCGGGCTGGGTGAAACGGCAGTGGATCGTGCGGGCCTGCTGGTACAGCTGGCAAACCTGCCAGAGCCCCCTGAAAGTGTGCCCATCAACAGGTTAGTCAGGGTAAAGGGAACGCCGCTGGAAAACAATGCTGATATCGATGCATTTGATGTTATTCGTACCATTGCAGTGGCCCGTTTAATGATGCCCAGGGCTTATATTCGTCTGTCTGCCGGGCGTGAAAAGATGAGTGAACAGACCCAGGCATTGTGTTTTATGGCTGGTGCTAATTCGATTTTTTATGGCAATAAATTATTAACGACCCCCAATGCCAGTGAAGATAAGGACCGGCAATTATTTGCCAGACTGGGGCTGAAACTGCAGCAGGCCGGGATTGAATGTGGCCCTGTTCAGGCACAGTTTCCACTGAATGATGGCAAAGAAACTGTCGATGCGACTGCGATAACTACCTGTAATACAGATATCTGATGGGCTGGTTACAGAGAATGGAGCATCAGTTAACACAACGTCGACTTCAGGGTTACTGGCGTACCCGCCAGCCTGTCAGGCGTAGTCATGGTCGTTTTTTACACACAGATAATCAGACATACCTTAATTTTTCCAGTAATGACTATCTCGGGTTGTGCAATGACTCTGGTGTTATTGCTGCATGGCAACAGGGAGCAGCCTGTTATGGCGTGGGCAGTGGAGGATCAGGTCATGTCACTGGTTTTACGCAAGTGCATGCCAGATTTGAGCAGCAGTTAACAGAATGGCTGGGTTATCCCCGAGCCCTGCTGTTCACTTCTGGCTATTGTGCTAATCAGGCATTACTGGCTGCTCTGACAACCAGAGGTGACAGGATACTGGCTGATCGTTTCAGTCATGCTTCATTACTGGAAGCTGCCGTCCAGTCTCCCGCTGTGCTCAGGCGTTTTCATCACAATCAGCCCGAATCCCTGCAACGATTACTGAATAAACCCTGCAGTGGTGAGACACTGGTCATTACGGAAGGGGTATTTAGCATGGAGGGTGACAGTGCGCCACTACCGGAATTATATCAGTGTGTCACTGCCAGTGGATCCTGGCTGTTAGTCGATGATGCTCATGGTATTGGTGTACGCGGAGAAGGCGGTCGTGGCAGTTGCTGGCAGCAGGGTATCAAGCCACAGTTACTTGTGGTGACTTTTGGTAAAGCTTTTGGTGTCGCGGGTGCGGCCATACTCTGTGATATTTCATCGGCCGAATACCTGCTGCAGTTTTCCCGTCATCTGATATACAGCACATCAATGCCGCCTGCACAGGCCTGTGCACTTAGTGCGGCCTTGTTGCGCGTTCAGGAGGCTGACGAGCGGCGTCAGAGGTTGCAACAACGCATTGCGCAGTTCCGTCTGGCGGTTAACGGATTACCGCTGGAACTTGTACCCTCTGATACAGCCATTCAACCGTTATTGACAGGTGATAATCAACGTGCTGTTTTACTGGCACAGCGTTTGCGTGAGCGTGGTTTATGGGTGACTGCCATATGTCCACCGACTGTGCCGCCAGGGCGTGCCCGGCTACGTATTAGCCTGACAGCCCTGCACCAGACAGAAGATATTAATTACTTAGTGGAAGTGTTACATGATGTCTGCGCCGTTCGGTAGATTTTCTGTTAAACCAGGGCATAAACGGGCTATTGCAGCGGCATTCAATCGTGCTGTAGATACCTATGACATGGCAGCGTTATTACAACAGCAGACGGGAGAACGGTTATTACGTTCTGGTTTGCATCATACGGGTAATCGGGTGCTGGATGCAGGATGCGGTACCGGTTATTTCAGTCGCCGCTGGCATTCCATGGGTAAAAAAGTATCAGCAGTGGATTTGGCGCAAGGTATGCTTGCCTGTGCGCGTCGTCATAATTCAGCAGACCATTATGTGTTGGGTGATATTGAACAGTTACCTTTTAGTGCTGCTTCTTTTGATATCTGTTTCAGCAATCTGGTACTGCAGTGGTGTGAACTTAGTGTAGCGCTGGAGCAGCTGTATCGGGTTACCCGGCCAGGGGGGCTGATTTTATTTTCCACACTGGCTCAAGGGTCGTTAAGCACCCTGGGCGATGCATGGCAGCAGGTTGATGGTCAGCGGCATGTTAATGAATTTTTATCGATGGCACAGATAAAAACAGCCTGTCGTTACTATCAGACTCAGCTGGTCATGCAATCCTGTCAGCAGCTATTTCCTGATGTTATTTCGCTGATGCGTTCATTAAAAAATATTGGTGCGACACATCGTTATCAGGCGCATTCAGCAGGATTGACTGGCAGGCGACAGTTGTCACATCTGGCTTCTGCTCATGTATGCGGACGGGGGTATTATCCATTGACATATCAGCTGGTTTATGGAGTGATTCACCGTGACTGATTGCTGGTTTGTAACCGGGACCGACACTGATGTGGGTAAAACGCTGGTGAGTTGCGGATTATTGCGTGCCGCGGCAGCGCGTCATTATCGTGCAGCCGGTTACAAGCCCGTAGCGTCCGGAAGTGAGATGACGCCTGATGGGCTGCGCAATGCAGATGCACTTGCTTTACAGTTACAGAGTAATATCAACCCGGATTATCAGGAAGTTAATCCGGTAACGTTGAGGGAGGCAACAGCGCCAAATATTGCCAGTGACCTTCAGGGTCAAGTAATTGAATTAAATGAATTATCGCAGGGATTACACAGGTTAAAAAAACGGGCTGACTGGATACTGGTTGAAGGGGCAGGTGGCTGGTACACCCCACTTTCAATGAATCATACTTTTGCCGATTGGGTGCGACAGGAAGCTCTGCCTGTTATTCTCGTCGTCGGCATAAAACTGGGTTGTATCAATCATGCCATGCTGACCACTCAGGCGATTTTACAACAGGGACTCGTTTTAGTGGGCTGGATAGCCAATACGTTAAGTCCTGACATGAACTGCTATACCGAATATGTGACGACGTTGCGGTCTGTGCTGTTACCGGTACCGTTCTTAGGTGTGGTGCCGTATTTACCTGCCCTTAAGTACCACGGTGATATCGAACAATACCTTAATCTGAGTATGTTAATGAAATCTGCACGATAAACATGGTAAAACAAAGCACCCAGGCAGAGAGTCAGGGGATTGATGACAGGCTGTTCTTAATATTTATGAATGTCAGATTCTGCGTCAGTTTTTATCCTGTGGTTTTTCTCCCTGCAGATCTTGCGGCATGGGGCGTTCAGTGACTTATCCACTATTCCTGTGGATAACGTTGTGTATTAGGTTTAGAGAACTGTGCTGAATCGAGAACTGGCGCTGCATAAGTGCTGTTTGCCGCTATTCTCAGCTTTTTATAAAAAGCTTTTTATTATTATGCAATTATAAAAAATCAAACAATAATTTTGCTTTTGCTGATAATGCCTGGATTTTAGTCAGGAAAAATCTGTTATTACAAGCTGATACTCAGATAGCAGCAGACAGCAGTGACTGCCTGGTAAATTTCCTGCCCTTTGTTAAAAAAAGTGACAGCGGTTACATCGTCTTAAATGAGTGATGCATTCCGCCAGAAGCGCTCTTGTGTCTCCGGTGAAGTGTTTTTTGCAGGATATTTCTCTGAGCTGCGTACCTGAATTTTCCTTTTCTTTTCTTTCCTTTGCTGAATAAATATTTCAGGTAACGGCAATATTTTTTGCTATAAATCACTTGATGTTTACAATTATGTAAATATTATTTAACTTATAATTTAATTACTCCTTCTATTAAAATAGTATGAGGTAATGATATGAAAACAAAAATGGTACCGGCCATGATGCTCCCTATCGCAGCTTTTATGGCGTTTACTGTTAATGCTGCAACCAACCCGGCAACGTCGACGTTTATGGTACAGATGACGATTAACAAAGCCTGTACGGTAACAGCGGGGAATAATATCGCGCTTGGCGCAAATGATGCGACCGCCACTAATGTGACAGGAAACAGCTCATTCACGGTAACCTGTTCAAAAACCACACCGTTCAGTATAGGCCTGTCACCTTCTTCCGGAAGTACTACGGGAGCTGGCACACTGTCGTCAACATCATCATCAGGTAATAAGGACAAAGTCCCTTATCAACTGAATCAGACTTCAGCCACCGGTCCTGTCTGGGGTAACACCGCGGCGGCGCCCAAAGACCCCGGCAATAGTGTAGCCAGTACTGGTACTGGTTTAGCACAGAGCTTTACCGCTTAAGCCACCGTGGCGAGCGCGAATTATACACCAGACACTTACGCCGATACTGTGACTGTGGGTGTTACTTATTAATTAATGAGTGTTAATCAGGTTGAAATTTTTTTCACGATGGCCAGAGTTTTTTTGCCTGCTGCTGGCCAGTTTTCTTGCTAATTGGGTTGCGGCCGAGGGTCTCCAGGTCTCCCCGGTTACCCTGACATTACAGGGTACGGAAAAGGCGACTGGTATTTTACTGAGTAATAGAGGCGTGAATGTCATACATGCTCAGGTACGTGTTTATCACTGGAGTCAGAGTAATAACGCTGATGATTTAACCCCCACGCAGAAGTTAGTGGCAAGTCCTCCGATAATAACGCTGCCCGCTGGTGAAGAGCAGCTTATTCGCATCATCCGTACGGGTCCTGTACCTGACAGCGTTGAAGATGCCTATCGACTGTCTATTGATGAACTACCGGAGCATGTTCCGCACAGAACTGGCCTGCAGTTTGTCTTACACTATTCTGTTCCGGTTTTTATCAGGCCGGTTACGCTGACAGCGCCAGCTTCATCGGTAAAATTGCAACTGGCATTGCGGCGTGTCGATGGAAAAGTATTTTTAGAAGGCAGAAATGAAGATGGGATCCATGCCCAGTTATCAGCACTAACCTATATCAATCCCAACGATGAAAGAAAAGAAATCAGCTCCGGCCTGGTGGGTTATGTTCTTCCCGGCGCGACCATGCGATGGTTATTGTTTAACTCTGATCGTGATGTTACTCATGGTGGAAAAATTGAAGTAATGATTAATGGTGAAAAAACGCTACAGGATCTATAGGACGACAATCCTGCTGGCAAAGTATTTTTTGCTTAAAGGAATGTTGCTACCGGAAACTACCGTTGCAAAAGTGAACAATTTTAGTGTTACCCCGGAACGGGTTATTAGTGATAAGAGCCGTTCTCTCGGTACCGACTTATATCTTGATGTCACTCTGAACGAAACTCACGCTGGTCTGGCGCACTTTGGGTATGCTGAAGGCAAATTATCGAGCAGCGTGGCCACATTGCGACAGCTTGGATTCCTGCTACCAGAAGGAACGCCGGATCCGGTTTTTCTGGATAAAATAACACAGCTACATATCGATTATGACGCCCGCAAACAAACACTCAAGTTGACAGCACCACTCAGTTTACTTGAGGTAACAACCACCGAGCTTAATCAGACTGATATACCCAGTACATCGGTGACTGTCTCTCCTGGTATGTTGCTAAATTATGATATTTATGGAGCGCAGAACAACGTTTTTAAAAGTGCCAATACCTTTAGCGAACTGCGTATTTTTAATCATAGTGGTGTGTTGAGTTCTACTCAGCTGACACAGTATTCAACGGGAGACAATAACGTACATGAAAATAACAGAGCCACACGACTGGATACGCATTGGCGATCATCGTTTCCTGATAAACTGACTTTTGTGACCCTCGGTGATACGCTGACGCGTTCATTATCCTGGTCACGTCCTACTCGTATTGCTGGTGTTCAGGTGGGTACGGATTTTTCCCTGCAACCTTATTTGCCTGTGGTACCCTTGCCGGTTTTCTTCGGATCGGCGACATTGCCTTCAAATGTAGAACTCTATATTAATGGCATAAAGCGCTATACCGGCAGGGTCCCGGTAGGTTCATTTGAACTCCAGACCCCACCGAGTATCAGTGGGGCAGGAAGCGCTCAGGTTATGCTGACTGATGCGCTGGGGAGAACAACAACGCAAAATTTCTCTTTTTATAATGATAATCAATTATTGCGGCCCGGGTTGATGGACTGGTCAGTGGAATTTGGCAGCGTGCGCAAAAATTATGGTCTGAGCTCCTTTGATTATACCCGTATACCTGCACTCAGTGGTACAGGGCGCTATGGCGTAAATAATACCTTTACCAGTGGCATGCATGCTGAGGCGACCAACAGTCTGGTTAATCTAGGGGTAAGTGGGGACTGGATGCCTGCTGTGAGTAGCGGTACGCTTTCTTCCTCTGTGGCTTTTAGCAGAGATGCCAGACAGAATGGTTTTCTTTACAATCAGGGTTATCGTTGGTCCAGTAACAGGTTTAATGTTAGCCTGAGCGGTACAGCGAGCAGCAAAAATTATAAGGATATTGCCGCACGTTACGGTGCGTCGCCATTAGCCTTCAACGGCAATGCAGTGGCAGGCTATAGCACAGAATTACTGGGTAACATCAGTGTGAATTACCTGCATTTTCGCTATCCAGAAGGAGAATCTGTCCGCTATTGCGGCGCTAATTTATTCAAGTCACTGGCTAAAGATTTGTATCTCAGCGCTGGTTTCAATCAAAATCTTGATAATCCCAGTGACAGTAACCTCTATCTGATAACAACACTGACCTTCAATAATAATCTGACGGCCAGCGGCAGTGTACAATATAATAATAAAAGTATCGGTTATCAGCTGAATGCCAGCCAGCCACTGCCAGCAGAAGGCGGGTTTGGATGGAACGCTGCAGCAATGCAACAGGATAACAATAACAGCCTGCAGGGAGAGCTGGGTTACCTGTCCCGTTATGGTAAAATTTACTCTGGTTTTAATAGCATACCCACTACCCCTACGCATTATGCAGGTGCAGCTGGCTCTCTTGTCGCAATGGGAGGTGGTCTGTTCGCAGCTCAACAAATCAGTAATAGTTTTGCTTTGGTATCCACAGGCGGGTTTGCTGATATTCCAGTAAAATTAGCAAATAACCCTGTGGGTACCAGTAATAGTCAGGGACTGTTACTGGTTACTTCACTGAATGCTTACCAGAATAATCGCTTAAGCATTGATCCAATGGGATTACCCGTCAATATGCATATTGGTCGGGTCACTGCCTCTGTTACACCTCCTGATAGAGCAGGTACTCTGGTAAATTTCGCTATTACACCGATTCGCTCAGCTTTAGTGATACTGCTTGACGATAATGGCAACGTCATACCGCAGGGTAGTCGCGTGAAATGGCATGCCTATCAGGAAAAAAATGACATAGTAGGATTTGATGGTATGGTTTATCTGGAGTCTCTGAATCAACATAATGTACTTCAGGTTACTACTCCTTCTGGCATGTGTTCCGTTCAATTAGATTACCCCAAACAGGCTGAAGGGATCTCACAAATTGGTCCGTTATACTGCAGGTAAATACCCACATGGCGGGTATGAAGATAATCACGCTATCAACATGCTGTTAAGACAGGTAAAAAATTTCTATTCTCTGATCTCAAGGTCGGGCCACATCCTGCATGTAAAGTACGCTGGTTTAGTCTTTTCCAGGCCGCAGTGGCTTTTGCTGCTCGGGCTACTGCTTTGCCCAATGACAACCGGTGCGTTCGTTTGTACAGTGAATAACATAGCATCTGTCAACTTTGGCGCAATAAATGCGTTATCTTCCGCTAAAATCACGACGTCGATGACGTTTGGTTACAGCTGCACGGCAAGTGCAAAAGATATGATTGCTGGAGCCACCCTGTGTTTTAACATTGGGGCTTCAGCGGTCAGTGGACAAGTCAGTACACGCAATATGGCCCTGTCTGGCAGCACGCAAAGTAATCTCAGTTATCAGCTTTATCAGGATGCAGGCAATACTGTTATATGGGGAAGCCAGAATCAGTCAGGCTCATCTCCCCTTATGGTAAACTTAATGAATATTGCCAATCTCATTCCGATGACTGGTAACGTAACCGTGTACGCACAGTTGCCGGTTCAGCAGGCTAGCGCTATCCCCGGCAGTTATCAGGATAATTACTCAGGCGCCACCGCCAGTATGACTATTAATACCGGAGCCCTGCTGCCACCAGGAACGTGCGGAACAGTGACAGGTCCTTCTTTCCCCTTTACCATTGCTGCCAGCATTATTAAACAGTGCACCGTCAATACCGTGGGTAATATTAACCTCGGCGCTGTCGATTCCACAGCAATAAATGTTACAGCAGGGACAGCCTTCAATGTGGCATGCTCTAATGGAACTCCTTACTCCATAGGCCTGATACCTTCAAATGGCAGCACTGCAGGAAATGGGGTGATGAAAAGTACAGGTAGTAATACTGATCTGATTAGTTATCAACTCAGCTCAACACCGGGCGCTAATGGTATCCCATGGGGTAACGTTGTAACCAACGTCAAGACAGATATCGGCACAGGGTTATCTACTTCTTATGCCGTTTACGCTATCGTCCCCACGGCAAATTATACGCCCGGTGATTATGCAGATACAGTTACCATTAATGTAACCTATTGAAGAGGTAGTGTTACAAAATTTACCACCACCTGCTGCTGTGATTATCGGTTGAGTTGAGTTAATGGACTGTGTAAAGGCGTTTAATGACTGCGGCAACGATGGCGTTATCTTTTGTGCCCCACTTTCTGGCAATGTCAGTCACTGTCTTGCTGTAAGTGTTAAGGCATCAGTAATTCTCATTTTATCCTCAACAATGTCACTAAAAATTAGCTGTTTTTAACAATAGATGCCGGAAAAAATAAAAATATAAAAAATCGCTTAATCAGTGAAAACACCTGCCCTGATTTCTTGTACCTTGCATGAAAATTGCCTGTATCATAGACAGGTGATATGAACGTTTTTATCCCGGTGGTTAACTTATATGAGTAAGTTATTTAAATTATGTTCTGAATTCATGCCTGCCGGCGATCAGCCAGAAGCTATCAGGCAATTAAAAGAAGGACTGAATAATGGACTGGCGTATCAAACGTTGCTGGGTGTCACCGGATCGGGTAAAACGTTTACCATAGCCAATGTGATTGCTGATCTTAACCGGCCAACGCTTATTCTGGCACCTAATAAAGCGCTGGCAGCACAGCTTTATGGAGAAATGAAAGCATTTTTTCCGGAAAATGCCGTGGAATATTTTGTTTCTTATTACGATTATTATCAGCCGGAAGCGTATGTTCCGAGCTCTGATACCTTCATTGAAAAAGATGCATCGATTAATGAGCATATTGAACAGATGCGTTTATCAGCCACTAAAGCGTTACTGGAAAGACGTGATGTGGTCGTAGTGGCCTCGGTTTCTGCTATTTATGGACTGGGTGACCCTGAACTGTATTTAAAAATGATGCTGCATCTGAGCTGTGGCATGGTTATTGATCAGCGTGCAATTCTGCAGAGACTGGCAGAGCTGCAATACAGCCGTAATGATCAGGCTTTCCAGCGTGGAACCTTTCGTGTACGCGGTGAAGTTATTGATATTTTTCCTGCCGAATCCGATTCCCGTGCGTTGCGTGTCGAATTATTTGATGACGAAGTAGAGCGTTTGTCGTTGTTTGATCCACTGACAGGCCAGTTGCACTATCAGGTGGCAAGATTCACTGTTTATCCGAAAACACATTATGTGACTCCACGAGAGCGTATCGTGCAGGCGATGGAAGACATCAAGATTGAATTAAGGCAACGCTGCAGTTTTTTGCTGGAAAATAATAAACTCGTTGAAGAGCAACGCCTCAGCCAGCGAACGCAGTTTGATCTCGAAATGATGAATGAACTGGGATATTGCTCGGGCATTGAAAATTATTCCCGTTACCTTTCAGCCAGAGCTGAGGGTGAGCCTCCTCCTACGTTATTTGATTATTTGCCGGCAGATGGATTACTGGTTATTGATGAATCACATGTCACCATTCCACAGATTGGCGGTATGTACAAAGGTGATCGCGCGCGTAAAGAAACACTGGTTGAATATGGTTTTCGCTTACCTTCAGCACTGGATAATCGTCCCTTACGTTTTGAGGAATTTGAAGCACGTACACCGCAGGCCATTTATGTATCTGCAACACCGGGAAAATATGAGCTGGAGCAATCAGCCGGTATGGTGATTGAACAGGTGGTACGGCCAACTGGTTTACTGGATCCGTTGCTTGAAGTGCGTCCGGTGAGTACGCAGGTGGATGATCTGTTATCGGAAATTCGCCTGCGTGCAGCAATCAAGGAACGGGTGCTGGTTACAACCCTGACAAAACGTATGGCAGAAGATTTAACCGAGTATCTGACCGAGCATGGCGCGCGCGCCCGTTACCTCCATTCCAATATTGACACCATTGAACGCATTGAGATCATGCGCGATTTACGTCTTGGTGAATTTGATGTGCTGGTGGGTATTAATTTATTGCGTGAAGGCCTGGATATGCCAGAGGTTTCGCTGGTGGCTATTCTTGATGCTGATAAGGAAGGTTTTTTGCGTTCGGATCGTTCGTTAATTCAGACTATAGGGCGGGCGGCACGTAATTTGAATGGCAAGGCTATTTTGTACGCTGATACTATTACAGGCTCAATGGAAAGAGCCATCAATGAAACTGAGCGGCGGCGTGTAAGGCAGCAGGCATGGAATGACGAACATGGCATAATTCCTAAGGGATTGACTAAAAAAGTAAGCGATATTCTGCAGTTAGGAAAATCTGCTGTACGCGGAAAAAATAAAAAAGCCAACACTGTCACAGACATGAATGATTACCAGTTACTCAGCCCCAGGCTGCTTGAGCAAAAGATTCGTGAGTTAGAAACACAGATGTATGTTCATGCACAAAACCTGGAATTTGAACAGGCCGCTAATTTACGGGATCAATTACATCGATTACGGCAGCAGTTTATTGCGTCTTCCTGATTATCTGGCGCTATGTTGACAGGCACTGTGGGTAAGTTATTACGGCTTGTTGTTTGTCCCTGTGAATTGCAGCAGAACATTCGCAGATTTATTGAAAACCGTAACTAATTTTAACAGGCATACTATTACTGTTTATGTTACACTAATTCATATAAATTCTTTGTCGATAGCATCATTATTTTCTTAATAACTTGAAGGTAACCATCATGGATAGGTATCCGCGTTCAAATGGCTCTATAGTCGAACGTGCCGGCGGCGGCATTCAGGCTTATATGGCACAGGTTTATGGCTGGATGACTTGTGGTTTGCTATTAACCGCTGTTGTGGCCTGGTATGCGGCGAATACGCCAGCTGTCCTTAATCTAATCTATTCCAATCAAATAGTGTTTTTTGGATTAATTATCGTACAGTTAGGGCTGGTATTTGTCATTTCTGGGATGATTAATCGCCTGAGTGGGACGGTAGCTACTGCGTTATTTATGTTTTACTCGATGCTGACTGGTCTGACTTTTTCCAGCATTTTTGTCATGTATACCAGTTCATCGATTGCCAGTACCTTTGTGATTTCATCAGGTATGTTTGGTGCGATGAGTATTTATGGCTATACGACCAAACGTGATTTGAGTGGTTTGGGTAGTATGCTGTTTATGGGTGTTGTCGGTATCGTCCTGGCATCACTGGTCAACATCTGGCTAAAAAGTCCGGCCTTAATGTGGGCAGTTACTTACATCGGCGTCATCGTGTTTGTCGGGCTTACTGCCTATGATACGCAGAAATTAAAACAAATGGGTGCCGCACTGGATGCGAGTGATCAGGACGGGTTTCGTAAATACAGCATTATGGGTGCGTTAACCCTGTATCTTGATTTTATTAATCTGTTCCTTATGCTGTTACGCATCTTCGGCAATCGCCGTTAATTGCTGACGGGTAGCTGCATGCAGCTTTGCTTAAAAAAAGCAGGGCTGCATGCTTGTGTGATTATCTGTTGCGATTGCGATAAGGTATTTTTGCCGTTTTCATGCTGTTATTGCGTAATGACATGATAGTTGAATAAAGTTATTTATTTCCCCGATCTTACAGCTTTTTTATCTAAAAACTTTCCTGCCCATTTTTGTTACCCTGCTTTGTGGATGTTCATCAGAAGCGCATTGCAATACCAATGAATGAGGGTTTGTGATTTGAAAAAATAACCTCAGTTTGTGGGCACACATTAAGCGACTGGCAGGAAATGCGATTTATTTTTTCCGCTCAATTGAAATGCATGAGAAACTGACTGAAGTATATAGCGAAAAGCACCATTACAACCGATTGGAGGCCTTACCTGGTTTTTCCATAATATATATTTTGTGCAAGGTATTTCATTATTAGCTTATAAATCAATTAAATAAAAGTTTTATATGTCAGGGTAAATAAAAACAGGTGACTTTATATATATTTTTTTTCTATGATGAAATTATTCTCTATTTTTAAATAACGTATTCAATATTGTTAAGTTAACAATTTTACCAAAATAATTTATATATTACTTTCAAATTTTATTTGATTATTTGATTATTTGATTATTTGATTATTTGATTATTTGATTATTTGATTATTT
>CAZROT010000003.1:0-186184 GCA_964601895.1 uncultured Yersinia sp. | reverse complement strand
ATTATTTGATTATTTGATTATTTGATTATTTGATTATTTGATTATTTGATTATTTGATTATTTCTAATTTTAATGAATTTTTCAGTCTTAATATTTTTATTTATCTTTATTTTTTGCATTAAGTCCGGGAGATTTGATATGTCATCAACTGTCAGCACGCAAACAAAAAATCGCGTTGTTACTATTTATTTAGCTGGGACAGGTAACACTCAACAAACTTCAAAACAAAATGAAGGCCCAAGTGGCAGGTATCCCAACGGAGAGCTGATTTCAATACTTGCCAGTAATGATAAAGGGAAGGAAGGCAGTGACTGGTTTTTTGTGCGTGGTCTGGGTGGCAGGGCAAAAAATGGTGGTCGTGAGGAAACTTTTCCAGAATCTGGCGAAATAAATGAATCAAATCATTCCTCATCTGCATCAGAATTTACAGAAGGCCTGAATGACAGTTATGACTTTCTGAATGATATTCAAACGGCCGTTGATGATAATCTTGAAAAAATGTTTGGTTCATACTGGAACTATAAAGTTGACAAGATTATTCGTGATCTAAAAACTGTTATTGCCGCTTCCCCCGATAACCCTCCTGCGGCTATTAACCTTACCGGCTGGAGTCGGGGTGGTGTCACCGCCAATATGGTTGCAAATGCTATGTTGAGAGATCCAGCATTGAGAGATCTTGCGGTCAATATCATGGTTTTTGATCCAGTACCAGGTGCGGGTTTAGGCCATCATAACGATGCTAACAAAGCATTCACGGGTAAAAACGTTAAGAACTATCAGGTTTATTTTGCAAGGGATGATCGCTCAAGGGCATTTGTGCCCCTCATGCCAAAAACCCATCCGGATACAGAGGTAAAAGTGGCCGTAGTCCCTGGTGACCACGGAACTGGCGCTGGAAGAGTCAGGGCACTGGAAGAAGGTCCGAATGAGACAGGACCTGAAGTCGGGCTGCTTGTGCGTGATGATTTTGAGAAGCAGCTGACCGCATGGGGATCCCGGTTTAATAATAAACTTGAGCTTACACCGGAAAGCATTCAGACATACCGTGCACAGGTAAAAAAAGATAATGCAGCCTACGTTCAGCTGGGTACAAGGACGCGCTATCTCGTGCTGCAGGAGCAGAGTCATGGAACACATGGAACAGAGCAGGGAGCAGATCGTTGTGTTCGTTACGGTAATGACCAGGGTCACCAGGGGCATGATGACGGTCACGCTCATGGCCATACTACCTTCGATGAAATGATGGCAACGAAGGGATTTACCGCGGTCAATGGAGGATCTTTTCTCGATGGAGGATCTTTTATCAAACAGCCTGGAATAGCTGTCCCACTACCCAGCAGAGAAGAGTGCATTGTCCGTCATAAAGCAAGTTTCAGCGAATTTATGGGCAATCTATCGTTATATCTGGATAGTCGTAAGAATGAACATGGACGTTATCCGATAAATCTGCTTAAGTTGCGGATTAAAGAAGGTAGCCAGTGGTATGAAAGAACCGTCGGCGCTATCAAAGTCAGGTATGAGGAATCTGTCGATGGCGCTGTGTTTAACAGTTGGAATATAAAAAAGAACATAATAAAAAATCTTGATTTTTCATTAAACAATTTTTTGCATAATGCCAATCCGGATAATTACTTTCTCGATAAATATAAACACCTGTGGGGAGAGGACCTCAACGTACTCAAAGGAGAAGTAGCCGATGCGGTTACTGCCTGTCTGATTGCTGATGCTATAGATTCATTCAGGCCGATGAACAGAATGGGAGAACAGGTAGGTATCACCAACTTACCCGCTATCAAAGAAGAGCTGGTAAGCATTGCTGAGAAAAAAACAGCAAGCGTCGTCAGCTCGCTGGCTTACGCTGATTACTCTGCATATGCTTACAGACGATTAGATAATCACGCAGGGGAGGCGGATAATGAGCACGAAAGGCAGTTGGCAGTAAATCTTCTCGCACAGGACTCCGCGCAGATGCTGGATGTGGCAGCGTTGATGGGGAATAACCTGATTCCAGCAAAATTACTAACAGGGCCGCTGACCATGAACATCGTTGCCTCTTCGTTTAACGTTTAAATGGCAGGATGAAAATCTTCTCTGTCCTGTACAGGACAGAGAGCTGGCAGGGCGTGAGATATATTATTGTGCATCTGCACACTACCATGGCATCCACATTTCCAATTGGTATTCATCCCTTAAAATCCATTAACGCCTTCCTGCTATTGATATTAGCGGTTAATCTGCTCAGTCGATGATTATAGCCTTCAGAGGACATTGCATGGATATGCTTATGAGACGACGTCTGGGGTTAAATATCGGGATGGTGGGCGTAATAGCAATAATAAATTATTATGCTACATTTTTAATATGCAGGTAGCTGACATTCAAGAAAAAACGAAAACATCCCGGATGCTATTGCAGATATATTGAATAATTCTATCCATATAACATGCAGACTACAGAAGGTAAATATCATGCCGGTGAGCCTGGGTTATGCCTTTATCAATAATTTCTTAGGTAATGCACCGCGATGGTACAAGTGCGTTATTCTGTTATTTCTGCTCGTCAATGCCATTGTTTTTCATTTTGATCCTTTCATCGCAGGCTGGTTACTGGTTATCGAATTCATTTTTACCCTCACTATGGCGTTAAAGTGTTATCCCCTGCAGCCAGGCGGCTTACTGGCTATAGAAGCGATGCTGATTGGTATGACGTCAGCTGAAGGAGTAAAACATGAATTGTTTGATAATATTGAAGTGCTGTTACTATTGATATTTATGGTTTCAGGCATCTATTTCATGAAGCAGTTATTGCTTTATGTATTTACCAAACTGATTATTCGTATTCGTTCTAAGATATTACTTTCTTTAGCATTTTGCCTGGTGTCCGCGTTTCTTTCCGCTTTTCTCGATGCACTGACTGAGCTTGCCGTCGTTATTAGCGTGGCCATGGGGTTATATAACATCTACATTAAGGTGGCTCCCGATAAAAAGTCTGGCCATGGGAACAGGGGTGGACAGATACAGGAAACCCATTCTCAGGATTTAGATGACTTCAGATCTTTTTTGCGCAGCCTGATGATGCATGCGGGTATGGGTACTGCATTAGGAGGAGTGTGCACTATCGTAGGTGAACCGCAAAACCTTATTATTGGCGAGCAGGCAGGCTGGAATTTTGCCGAGTTCGCTATTCGTATGTCTCCTGTCAGCATTCCTGTGCTTTTTTGTGGTTTATTGATCTGCGTGCTCATTGAGCGATTAGCTATTTTTGGCTATGGGACGAGGTTGCCAGAATCCATACGCAAAATTCTGCAGGATTACAATCATCATGAGGAGATGAACCGATCTCCCGAAGATAAAGCCAGTCTGATTATACAGGCCTTCGTTGCTGTCTGGCTGATTGTCTGTCTGGCTATGCATCTTGCTGAAGTCGGATTGATTGGTCTTTCTGTGCTGATACTGATAACTTCATTAAACGGCATTACAGAAGAACATGCTCTTGGCAAAGCTTTTCAGGAATCACTTCCCTTTACCGCGTTATTGACTGTGTTTTTGAGTGTGGTTGCTGTTATTGTCGATCAACAGTTATTCAAGCCTGTCATTCAGTTAGCCTTGTCTGCAGCACCAGGCGATCAGCCTGCTGTTTTTTATTTTGCTAACGGCATACTTTCCATGGTCAGTGATAATGTATTTGTCGGTACTATTTATATAAAAGAAGTTAAAACGGCATTGCTTGACAATCTGATTAGTCGTGAGCAGTTTAATTTACTTGCGGTGGCTATTAATGCAGGCACTAATCTGCCTTCTGTGGCAACTCCTAATGGCCAGGCGGCTTTTCTGTTTATGTTGACATCATCTCTGGCACCACTTCTGCGCTTTTCATATGGTCGTATGGTGTGGATGGCGCTACCTTATGCACTGGTTCTGTCTCTGGCTGGTTTCTTTGCCGTAAAATTACTGCTGCCATCAGTCACTCACTGGTTCTATCAGGTAGGGTGGTTATCAGGCAGTGTGCCTGTCATCAGCTGATTAACTTCATGTTTCCTGCAGGCACAGGGTATTAGCAGTAAAAGCAATCTTATGGCTAAGGATTTATTTTTAGCTGAAAAATATGGTGTAAATAGGCGTTATAGCCAATACTTCTTGCGATAAAACAGGTAAAATTTCAGTTATCAGAAGCGCATCAGAAAAATAGTGTGGCACGCAAGTCTGGCTGAATGTTTTCAAAGATGAGAGTAAGGTAAGGCATTAAAATGAAAAAAATAGTAATACTTTTATGTTTATTGTTTCCCTGTCTGGTGCTGGCATCAAATGAACCAATTAGCCAGGAAGTCCGCTGTCTTACGACCAACCAGGGAAAAAAAATTAATGTCAAATTTGTGGTTATTTATGGTGAAAACGGCTGGAGCGGTGGTTATTTACAATATGAAAAATCAAAAAAACCGATCACCATTATCCCTGTTAAAGAACAGGCAGACGTTGTGGCAGAGGGCAGGCCAGCGCAAATAACAACTACCTGGCTGGAAATGATTAATGGCAAAGCAACAGGTGAATACCTGACCGTCAGTCAGGGCGCACGTATTTATAAATTTGACTATAAGAACTTCAATAATAAAAAGACATTTCACTTTTCAGAAAATACTGTGGCGTTTTCTGATAATAATTGTATCTGGAATTAATCGCAGTATTGCCTGAGAAAGGTACATTATAAAAATGTACCCGTAATCAGCGCCTGGCCGGCACACTGGCCAGCCAGGCATCAGCAGACGCGCTGATTATTTAGCAGTATTCATTTTGCCCGATGCAGGGAACGGCCGATACTTCGGGCAGGTGTCGTTATAATCAATATCTGCCGATAATAGGGGACGGTGAATACCACGGGCCCACGGTGATGATATCCCCAGTATTCGGCGCTGATGGCGCCACATTATAGTTAAAGGATGTTACCGCTTCAAACAGTGCCCACGAATCGACACACCCTATCTCAATGACATCAGTGATGCTGGTAACACATTCTTCTGGTAATGAGCCATAGTTCCATTCAGGCCCTGCACTATCACCGGCGCCTGGCCGCGAGCCATTCTTCCCCGAACGATTTTTAGGCCAGTCACCCATATCTGGTCGTGATCCAGTGCTGTAGGTCTCTTGATCATTTGCTGATGGGCCAGAGATGAATTCAGGCGCAGCGCAGTCATCGATGGCTGCTGGTGACTCAAATGCGGCAAATCTTTTATTTTTTCCCTCTGAGCCAGAGCTGGTATTGTCACCGATGGCTGATAGTAGCGAAGATGCAGCAGGCTCTTGTGGTATCAATTCAAATTCTTTGTCTCGAGCGCTCCGGGAATAGCCGCTCCACTGCGATGCAGCTATCAGATTTTCTCCATTGAGCGGAGTAGTCAGCCTGTAAACAGTGTTGTCGTCATACCAGAATTCAATTTTGAAATCGGCAGTGGTAACAGTATCATCTATGCTTTTTATCAATACTGTTTCGCTTGGGCTACTGTTGTTGCGAAAGTACAGTGACCAGAGGCCGTCAATGTTCCTATGCTTATGGAGTGTCAGATCAAGGTGGATATCCTGACTGCGGCTTTGTAACGCTCTGGCATCAAAGGCTATCACGGATTTGCCATCTTTTAACACTTCGCTGACAGTATAAACTTCAGGCTGTTTACGTTGTGCATTGAGCGGAATTTTCGCCTTCCAGGAATTTTCAGATAACCTGGTTTTTTGTGCTTCGCGCATATACGGCGAATTACGCCAGCCCGGCGTGTCTCCATATTTTGCTTCTGCCAGATTACCCCGGCTAACTATGATGACTTCTTGCGAGAAGACCTCATCGGGGCGATGTAATCCCAGTTGATGCAGAAGATCGTGCAAAAAATCGTTTTGTTTGTTACGGGTAAGCTTAAGATTTTTTATCGTATCGGATGTGTAGGTATCGCTGAATCGCACCCGGCGATTTTCTGTAGAGCTGTCGACAAAAGCTATAATTTCTTCCTTAACGTCAGAGGTCTTTTCACTTTCGCGAAAGGTAGCAAAATCGATATCAACTGTTTCACCAGGTCTGGCCTGTCTGAACTTTATGCCTGCCTTTTTTTCTATTTCGGTAAGACCATTTTCGACTATCGCTTGCTCATCTTTCGTCATGGGTTTTATCTGTAGTGAGGTCAATTTTGATTTATCTGCAGAAAGATCATAGTGTTCATTTTTACCTCCTTGTGGTACTGCAGTAAAAGCATAGGTGTAAACCCTTGGATATAAGTCAGGGATGTTATTGCCTGATGTCACTGTCGTATGTGTTTCTTCCTTGCTCATATGCGTTCCTTCCTGGTGTTATGTTTTTATTAATACGCTACTGCCATAGAGTGGTTATGGCGTGATGCAGACTATAAAGGTTATTACAGGAAAAGAGGTGTTGAAAAAATATGACATTTTTCTGCCCCGGCCACCTGGTCAACCGGGAGATATCTGCAGGAAGGTGCTGATTTCTGCTGCAATAGTGATTTCTGTAATTACTTTACTGTCACAGGGTCTGTCAGGCCGCATCCACAGCGGGATATCCTGCTGTTTCAGGGGCCAGCAGGATAGGTAGAGCCGGGTTTGTTCTGACTTAAGGTAATTTATCGGCAGTGGCCTGATGAATGTCGGGAGCCATCAGTCACAGGTACTTTGCGGCAATTTATGGCCGGTCAATGTCCTGATTGCGAAAGGCTCAGTAATATTGTCCGGCTGTACGGTAATCTGCAATTAATGGCAGTATTGTCTGAGAAAGGTACATTATAAAAATGTACCCGTAATCAGCGCCTGGCCGGTACACTGGCCAGCCAGGCATCAGCAGACGCGCTGATTATTTAGCAGTATTCATTTTGCCCGATGCAGGGAACGGCCGATACTTCGGGCAGGTGTCGTTATAATCAATATCTGCCGATAATAGGGGACGGTGAATACCACGGGCCCACGGTGATGATATCCCCAGTATTCGGCGCTGATGGCGCCACATTATGGTTAAAGGATGTTACTGCTTCAAACAGTGCCCACGAATCGACATACCCTATCTCAGTGACACCAGTGATGCTGGCAACACATTCTTCTGGTAATGAGCCATAGTTCCATTCAGGTCCGGCATTGTCACCAGCGCCTGGCCGTGAGCCATTCTTCCCTGGACGATCTTTAGGCCAGTCACCCATATCTGGTCGTGATCCAGTGTTGGAGGTATATTGATCATTTGTTGATGAGCCAGAGCTCAATTCAGGCGCAGCACCGTCAGGGGTGACTGTTGGTGGTAAAGGTGTGGCGAGCTCTTGTGGTATCAGCGTCCAATCCTTCTCTGCATCGTTCCAGAAATACCCCCTCCACTGCGATGCCGGTACCTGGCCGTTTTTATTTGTTGCAGCAAAATTTAGGAGGTAAACGGTGCTGTCGTCGTACCAGAATTCAATCTCGAAATCGGCTGTGGTGACTGCATCCGTAGTTTCTACCCATACTTTTTCGGTTTCGTCACCCCCCTGAAAGTGCAGTGACCAGAAGCCGTCCTTGATCTTATTGATTGACAGGCCAGAATGGATATTCCGACTGGGGCTTTGTAAAGATGTAGCGTCAAAGGCTATTACCGATTTGCCGTCTTTTAACATTTCGCTGATAAGATAATTTTCAGTCTGTTTACGTTGTGCATTGAGGGGAATACGTGCCAGCCAGTGCTTTCCATCCCTGATTTTTTGCACTTCGCGCACAGGCAACATGATGTCATTCAGGACAGGTGTGTTTCCACTGGGTACTTTTAGCGGCTTATCATGATCAATTCTAATGAAATCTTCAGAAAAAACCTCATCGGGACGATGTAATTCCAGCATATATAGAAGAGAGTATAAAAAATCATCCGGCTGGTTGCGGGTTAATTTTTTTATCTGCTCGAACATATAAGTATCGCTGAATCTCACTCTGCGGTTTTCTGCAGAGCTGTCGACAAAAGCCATAAATTTTTTAATGTCAGAGGTTTTTTCACTTTCACGAAAGGTAGCAAAGTCGATATCAACTGTTTCACCCACTCTGGCCTTTCTGAACCTTACGCCTCCCATTTTTTCCATTTCTTTAAGGCCGCCCTGGATTATCCCTTGTTCATGTGCTGTCATGGGCTTTATCTGTAATGAGGTCAATTTGCCTTTAGAAATGCGATATTGTTCTTCTTTGCCTGCAGTAAAAGCATAAGTGTAAACCCTGATAAATCCATTGGCATCTTTGCCGGATGTCATCGTCATACGTATTCCTTACTTATAGATGTTGTATTTTTGCTTAATACGCTACCGCCATAGAGTGGTTATGGCGTGATGCAGACTATAAGGGCATTGCAATAAAAGAGGCGTTGAAAAAATATGATATTTTTCTGCTCCGGCCATCTGGTCAACCGGGGGATATCTGCAGGGAGGTGCTGATTTCTGCTGCAATAGTGATTTCTGTAATCACTTTATTGTCACGTCTGTCAGGCTCCATCCACAAAGGGATATCCTGCTGTTTCAGGGGCCAGCAGGATTAGGTAGAGCAGGCTTTTTTCTGATTTAAAGTAATTTATCGGCAGTGGCCTGATGAATGCCGGGAGCCATCAGTCACAGGTACTTTGCGGCAATTTATGGCCTGTCAATGTCCTGGCCGCGAAAGGCTCAGTAATATTGTCCGGCTGTACGGTAATTTCGGTGGCATCAGGTGGGGTTTGATAATCACCCCATGCATTCAGTCGCCAGAGATTCAGTGCCGCATTTCCGCCAAATTTTTTGTCCCAACAGTAAGGGCGGGTGTCTCCATGTATCAGCAATACAGGTTTTGCCGGTTGGTCAGGAGCGTGAAAATTTTTAGCCTGATGTTGCAGGTGCTGGTAAAAATCAGCAAAGCCATCACAGTTTATACGATTATTATGATCGGCACAGGTACCGCTGCCCCCTTCTGTGACATCTGCCTGCGTGATGATGACTACTGCTTTTGATTTTTTTAGCATGGCCTGTGAAAAAGCCTCTTTAAGCCAGATTCTGTTTGCCTGATCACGTGCATCTACTAGTGCCAGTGCGAGTTCAATATCATCTTTAAGAATTTCTTTGCGGGCATTGTTAGTGCCGACTAAATGTACGGTGACAAAAAGTATATCCTGTTTTGTCCAGCGGGCATTTTCTGGATAGCCTGGCTGGTGTTTATAATCCCAGTCTGCAGTCAATGTTACGGGCTCATGGAAAAATAACTGCCTTATTCTGTCCAGTGCTGCCAGTTCTGATAGCGGATTTTTTAATTGAGCCCGATCGCAATCTGTCCATTCATTGTCACCCGGTGTGTAAAAAACCAGCCCAGGTAATAAGTTATAAATATCATCACGGCGCTCTTTAAGCAGTACTTCGCTGCAATCAGACTGACCATTTTTAATATCGCCGTAATGTACTACAAAAGCAGGATTGGCTTTTTTAATGGCAACAGGCAGTGTTTCTTTGAGTGCGTTAACTTCAATTTCTGAATAAGGGGTATCCCCTATGGCGATGAAACGTAGTTGTGTTGTTGCATTAGCACTAAAAAACGTCAGCAAAGTAATAGTTAATATTATTGTAGAGAAAATATGCATAATGGGTTCCGTGCTTAGCCAGCAGATATTTTATAAGTAGTGATTGAGATCAGAGGTTATATTTTTATCAACGCCAGGCGTTTTTCAGTGAAAAACATTAATAAATTAATAATCAGTAATAAGGATATTATTTATCCTTTATCTGTTTAAGGTGCTAATTTTTACCAAAGATGATAAGCCAGCATTAATAGCAAATAACAATATCTAGTTTACTGTTAATTAATGCTTTTAGCAAAATGCTATCAGTAGTTTTTTATTTTTTGTTAGTCTATTAGTTTTCGTCTTTTTTGATGTTATGTTTTTTAAACAGCTTAAATTGTGATTACTTAAAAATCAATGGGTTATTGCTTTTAATTAGTATTTATTGAGCCGGCTATATGTTTAAATTACGTTAATCTTAGTGCAAAATAGTAAATGTATATCATTTACTATGATATAATTATTAATTAATGTATATAAATATATGTTGTAATTTTAATATATTGTGATGTTGATTTCATTTTTTTATTTATTTTAAGCTATAAAATTAACGTCATTTTTACTTAAATGCAGGATATATTTATGGAACGTTTATCTGTAGCTACGATTAATATAACACCTAATATTAATTATGATAATCTTACTCATGATGTTCAACCTCTGTTATCAACAGGACAAAATGCTCCTGCTCTGTTAACTCAGTTGAGTAATATGAGCAATACATCAAACGAATCGGGCATTGCCGCGGCAAGTGGTCATAATGTTGAAATTTCTGGCGATTTTTCTGAAGAAATGGCACAGAGAATTGTTAATGAAATAAATAATTATATTCGTGAAGAAAAAGAAACGAAAAGTGTACGCACAACCTGCATGTCTACAATTACCTGGCTGCTATCAGGGAACACCAAAAAGAATCTGGAAGACAGAATGAATTATGATATGTTTGCTGACTTAGCCAGATCAAATTATTTTATTGGTGAAACAAAGATATCAGTAGCAGGCGATGAAAATGCTTCATTTGAATTATTTAAAAAAGAAATTGAAAAAGATGAATTTAAATGGGTTGAACAAAATATAGAAAGCATTTCTAAATTTTTTCACCAGGGTCTGGTGCAGATTGTGTTAGGTCAACTCCTTAAAGTCAGGGAGGATATGACAGCTAATCAACTTTTTAAAGAGAATGTTAACGAGTTTGATAAAGGACTCAATAATGTGACTCTTGACAGAAATAATCAGGATATTACCTATTGTTTTTATGAAAATCATTCTATCGAATTACGTGTAGCTGCCAGAGTAAAGCACGCAGGTTATGCACCAGAAAAAGATGAAGAGGGTGACAGTAAACTCATTATCTCTGATAAAGAAAAGATTATTTCATCCACAGAAAGCAGGACTGTTCCTAAAAGTCAGCTTTATATCAGAATAAGCTTTATGCTGGAAAATGGCGAATTCAGTATTCATAAAGAAGCAGTCAATCAGTATGCTTTTTTTCTTGCTGCAAAAAAAATAATGAATGTCTGAGTTGTGATTTTCCAATCCAATGAAGTCCTGGTGGGAAATGGCAAAAACCGTCAGGCTTACCAGGTATAACTGATGCAGGCCAGCAACCAGACAGATTTCCGATGAGAAATCCATCTGGTTTTATTGCAGGCAGCGCTCTTATTCCGCTGTATATTTTGGCTATCGCAGGCACACATTATGTGAAGTCACGGCCGTTATGCTGGGTATGCACGTAACCTGTTTACACAGCCTGCCAACAGAAAAAATACAAACATTATTAATCTGCAGATTTTTCCACTGGCAGACTAGAAGCTCCCCATTGTGCCCATGAGCCATCGTAAAGAGAAACCTGTTCAGCGTTGAGAGAGCGCAGAGCGAGTAGCAATATTGCAGCAGTAATACCGGAACCACAGCTGGTGATAATTGGCCTGTTAAGATAGACCCCTTTGTGCTGAAAGAGTTGATGGAGTGCCTCGAGTGATTTTAGTTTTCCATTTTCAAGCAATTCGGTATAAGGAATATTAATGCTACCCGGGATATGCCCGGCCCGCAGTCCGGGGCGCGGCTCTTCGGTAGTACCAGAAAACCTGACGACAGATCGGGCATCCAGAATCTGACTGTTTTTATTTTCGCTGGCTGACAGTACATCTTGTGCAGTGTTGACTGCCTGTTGATTAAATGTCGGGATAAAGGTTTGCCTGGTGCGAGATGCTGTTCCTGTTTCTATGGCATAACCGTCCTGCTTCCATTGAGCCAGACCGCCATCAAGTACGTAAACATTCTTTACACCAAAGATACTGAGCGTCCACCAGACTCTGGGCGCAGAGAATAGTGCACTGTCATCATAGACGACAACATCTTGTTGATTATTAATCCCCAGCTCACCCATCGCCTTACTGAAAACATCAGCTGATGGCAACATATAAGGCAGCGCTGTGGTGATATCGGCAATTTTAGCAATATCAAAATAGACAGCTCCCGGAATATGACCGCGTGCAAATTCAGCGGATATGTCTTGAGGCGGAGTTAAACCAGGCGGTGACATGCGCGCATCTACAATGGCGATACGGCTGTCATTAAGATGTTCTGACAGCCATTGTGTTGTGACCAGAAAAGGAGAAATCATAGCAGTTCTGCAGCCTTTTATTAAAAACGAACGCTATTATTATAATTAATATCAAGTAAAAATAACCAGTTATTCAACCAGGTGATTTTTTAATCTGTTACCTGTGATACAGTACCGGTCGCTGCGTCGCAGGAGATGATGGACTGCTATTGCATGCATCACGTAGTGCATTGCTAGTGTTAATGATTTGACAGGGTGGGTACCAGACAGAAAAAATGAGCAAAAATTATTCTCTTCTGAGTCAGGAAGAACGGGCCCTTTTTCAGGAAGCGGTATCTGGAACTACGATGTTATTACAGGATCGTGTTATCACGCAGCGCCGGCAAAGAAAAAGGACAAAAAGTAAGTCAGAACGCCTGCTTCAGGAGCAGATTGATACCCACCGGTATTTTTCTGATGAATTTCAATCCAGTTTCGTCAGGGAAAATTCCCGATGTTATTACCGATCTGACATGAACGATAATGAAATTCGTCAGCTCAGGCAGGGTGATTATGTACCGGAATGCTTTCTCGATTTGCATGGATTGACGCAATATCAGGCAAAATGGCAGCTGGCTGCGTTTATTGTGGCCTGTTGCCATCGGCGTGTCGGTTGTGTCTGTATTATACATGGCCATGGCAAAAACATACTCAAACAATGTATTCCTTTCTGGCTTGTTCAATCACCATGGATACGGGCATTTCACGAGGCACCGCAAAGATCGGGAGGTAGTGCAGCACTGGTATCCCTGATAGATCTTGATGCTTATCATTATCGCTACAGGTAATATTTTTTCAGTAACCTTTACCGCATATCAAAGCGAAAAATACCTGAAAAAGCACAGCTTATTGCTATCAACCAATGCAGTGAATTCATTGTTAATCTGCTAAAGGGCAGACAGGTTTCCCTGCTGTTTCTGGCAGGATGCGATGATTTCGGTCGTTTTAGCATGCATCAGGTATAATAGCCGCACTAACTCGCTGACAGTAGCTTGCCCGTTAATAAACTCAGCAATGTTTTGATTGTAAGTATGGCGACTATCAGGTTCAGTAATAGCAAAATCAGGCAGGCAATAAACCACAGCGGGGCGGTATCCTGTATCCAGGCATATTTCAGGGCAGCCTTACTCATGGCAGCAACAGGGAAACTGACCGCCCACCACGCGGTGGTAAAAGGAATTTTACGAAAAAACACCTTAATGGACAGTATGATAAACAGAAAAATGCCGGCGTAGAAAAGCATACCGGCAAATCTGTCAGTCACATTAAAGAGGCTGGTGTAAGCTAAAAAACCGACTTCAAATGGCGAAATCAGGATAAGCAGGGAAGGCGTCATATTTCTACTGAGAGGCTCATAATGAATCAGGCGTGACACTATCATGACAATGAACACGATTGCCAGGAATGCCCCTGTTGCCAGAGCAAAAAGATTTAACTCGGCTGCCCATGGCATCTGCATAAGGGCTCCCGTGGCGGGTATATTGAGTGGGCCGACACAGGAAATAATAAGCGCAGGAATAATATGCTCGGGATTATGATTACCACTTTTTAAATGGGAAACAACATACAGACTCAACATCAACATCAACAGACTGGCGGTAGTCCAGAGATTCTCGCTGAAGGTCTGGTAGTAGGGGTTTGCTACTGCGGACAGCAGTAACATGGCTATGATGATAGTACCAAAAAAATTCCGGCTGGTTGAGTGACTGAATTCCGCAATGACGGATTGTGGATATTTTATCAGTTTAGTCAGGTAAGCAAGACTTAAGATAATGAAGACAGTGGCAGCAATAACACCAATAACGTCAGAAATGGAATTACCGATGCCATAATACTGATCCATGGCACGCCAGGCAAGACTCAATCCGGCCAGCCCCATAACAGATCCAAATAAGCTGACAGGGAGATGCTGAACAGAAGATGTGCTGATTTTTTTTTGCCGGATCTGATTGTTGGTGGATTGCATTATATTTTCACTCAGATAAGCGTAAATCAGTGCGCTATTTTTGACTATATTCGCTAATGCCTGTTACCGGGACATCAGGAAACCTGTGTTTTTAACAAATTGATATGTACTAAATAGAATAATAGCAAATTATATTTCATTATGATCCGTTTGTATTAATATCTGCCTTCATGATTGCATATTTTGCTGATATTTCAGGAAGTTTTATCTTGAATATAGAGTTACGCTACTTAATTTAGCAGGTTATATCTATTTTATCATTTCCTGAGCGGGTTTCTTATGTATCTGGCCACTGTTATATCTTTATCCTGCTGTGACAGGTTACTGAGTAAATCCAACTAGGTTCATCCAGATGATTTACCTCGCTGGTATATTGATTATTTCAATCCATTATTCTTACAACAGATTAATGACTCTTTTATTCATAATTAAGCTGTAGTTTTACGGATTAATATATCGCTATAATAGTAAACATATTGTGTATCCTTGTGATGCTATCAGTCAGACTGTTTTGTATCCATGGCACGGTGAATGATTCAGAAGGACGCACAATAATTAACCGGTATGATGTTATTATAGTAAAGTTTTTGCATTGCATGCCGATAACTCATTATTGCAGTTCTATGTGTTATATCCTGGATGATGCAGTGGTAAATTAACAATATAGAGGAGTAGCCAGTGTTTAAACTATTTAATATAAAAAACAAAAATAAAAAAAGAAGGAAAAATAAAAGTAAAAAGCTATTACTGGATTTAAAAAGACATGGCACTATTCTTATGATAAGCAGTGCAAAAAATGAATTTACCGGTACCATCCTTGATGTTTTATCTGACAGTGACAAGTTTTTATTCGAACTGGTTGATGAGAAAGGAAAAAATCCACACTCCAGCGAGTTAGAAGAATTAACCTTTTTTGGGGAATTACATAGCCAATATATTGAATTCAAATGCGCAAATATTGAGGAGCAGAAAATGCAATCATTGCCTGTTTTTGCCGCAATAATACCTGAACAAATCAGTATTACACAGCGCCGTGGAGATTATCGATTTAAACTTTCTGAAGCAGCCGGTTATTTCTGCAGTGGTAAACTGGCTGATGGCAGTGATTTTAAATTCAAAATAGCAGATATTTCTAATGGTGGCGTAGGCCTTTATTTTGATAGAAAAGAACTTTTCTCAATAAAAACAGATGAGATGATTCGTGATGCGGTATTAGATTTTAAAGGCTTCGGTAAACATTCTTTTGATTTGAAATATATTCAAACCATGCAAAGAAAAACTTTTAATAGAAATGCAACAACAACCTCAAAGTCAATATTGAGTTTTCAGTTTGAAAATATGCCACTGGGAAAAGAAAGAGAGCTGGCCAGACTAATGCGAGAATTGCAACAGGATGAAGCGGTGAAATCAGACAGGTTCAGGAGATTTATATAACAGCGTGATAGTGTATTAAATTATTATACAGGCCTGGTGTTGCGTATGTACATGACGATTATAGTTATAACCTGCTGAAAGGATATCGTTTTATACCAAAGACCAGTCTGATTACTGGCCAGCCTACTCTGCTGACTTGCAGGCATAAATTTTATCTAATTTACTGATACCTGAGCCATTTAGTTTATTTACCTGAATCTGTACAGGAATACGTTCTTTCATCGCCTCAACATGGCTGATAACGCCTATTGTTTTACCGCAGGCATTGAGTTTATCCAGCGCATTTAACACGGTATCCAGCGTTTCTGTATCCAGAGTGCCAAATCCTTCATCAAGGAATAACGAATTGATATGCGTATTGTGGCTTATCAAATCAGATAATCCTAGGGCTAGCGCAAGGCTGACTAAAAAGCTTTCACCACCCGATAGGGTCCTGGTATCACGCAGGGTATCGGCCTGCCAGCTGTCTACCACCTGCAGTTCCATGGCATCAGGAAGTTTACGTTGCAGAAAGTAACGCCCGTGGAGCTGTTCGAGCTGTTTGTTAGCCAGATATATCAGATTACCCAGAGTCAGCTCCTGAGCAAAACGCCGAAATTTCGTCCCATCGCTGGAGCCGATTAACTGGTTCAGATAGCACAAGTCATCGTATTCCTGCTGGCTGTGATGAATCTGCAGCAGCAATTGCTGTTGATTGGCTCTGTGTGTTGCATCCTTTTCCAGACGCTGGCACAGCTCTCCCTGTTGCAGCACATTATTTTTTAGTGTGGCATTCAATTGAGTCAACTCAGTGGTGATATTGTCCGGGAGAAAATGTGGTAATGGCGCGCTTTCCTGTCGGTGTTTCTCCAGTGCCTGCTGTATTTGTTGTGATAAGAGCTGCATTTCCTGTACCTGTCGGGATAACTGCTCTTTTAATGCAGTTAGCTGCTGGCGTTGCATTTCACTAAGTAGTGCCTGCAGAAAGGATGTCTTATCAGTAAATACGCTCTGGCTCAATGCATGCGTGAAGCTGGATTTTGCCTGTTGCCAGTCGCTTTTTTTTTGTCGCTGCTGTTGCGTAATGCAGTGTATCTGGCCGGTTAGAATATTATGCGTTTCATGGGCCTGTTGCAGACGATGTTGTGCAAGTTGCAGGGTGTGTTGATAAGTGTTGTTTTGCTGGCGCATTGCTGAACGTGCTTCTTCCACATCACACTCTCCCAACAAAAGCTGTCTTTGTTGCTTTGCGGCAGTCAGTTGTTTTGTATGATGCTGCTTTTGTTCATTTAGTCCTCCGGCGCGCTGGATTACTTCCTGCAGGCTCTGTTCCAGCGTGTCTGTTTTGGTAGTCAGTGCGATTAATTGAGATTCCAGTGTCTTCTTTTCCTGCTGTGCTTCCTGCCAGGTGTGCCATTCCTGCTGGCGTGCATTCAGCCATTGTGAGTAATCCTGTTTCTCTGGCAGTGGCAGTGAGAATTGTGCCAGTGTCTGGGCAAAGTCGGCATACTGGGATGCGCTATGCTGTTGTTGCGCCGCCGTGGTTTGCTGTAATTCTGCCAGCGTACATTCGGTTGTGGCAATCTGCAGGCTGTTCAGTGCATATGCCTGTTCATTTGACTGATTGTCAGCCAGTATCCTGTCCCATTCATCCCTTACCTGATGCCAGTATTGGCTGGCCTCCTCCAGGGTGATGAGCTGCTGTTGTAAATGCTGTTCTCTTATTTCACAGTGATTGAGATAACTTTCAACTATTGACGGTTGTTTTAGCGACATACCGGGCATAAGCGTCTCAGCCAATATCTGCCACTGATGCAGGTAATCGCTAAGTTGTGCTTCAGTGTGCGCGATGTCCTGTTTCAGTTGTTGCTGCTGTTGTTCCAGCAGGCGCTGTTGTGTACCCAGTTCCTGATTTTGTTGTTCAGATGCCTGGCAATGTCGGGTGTGTTGTAACAGGCATTCCTCTATCTTGTGCACCTGCTCTGTAAGTCGCCGGTTTTGTTGCGTTAGCTGGCTCTGTGCGTGATGGATAAGCGCCGTCAGGTTACTTAATCGCTGTCGTGCTGGTCGTTGTTGTATCAGAGTGCTGAATTCCTGTGATGCAGCCTGCTCTTCTTGTGTATAACGTAAGCTGGTGTAGTTTTTTCTGGCAGCGGTCAGTTTCAGGAAAGCCTGCTCATTGCGTTCTCGCTGGTGCTTATCTGTGCTTTGCAGTGCATTTTTTCGCAGATTCAGTTGTTGTAGCTGTTTTTGTAATTTTCTGCATCTTGCCTGGCAGGCTTTATCTGTTTTTTCGTCATGCGCAAACCCGGTCAGGCGTTCACGCCACAAAGTAATCCAGCTACCCCAATGCGGGTAGTGAGGGTGTTCACCAGGCCAGTGAGAAAGCTCAGCAAGTTTCTGTTCAATCTGCTGTATCTGCTGTTTGTGCGCGCTAGTCTCTAATTGTTTCTGTGCTACTCTGTCTTGCAGCTGTTGCTGTTCCTGCTCCTGTTGTACCAGCGCTTGCTCTAACAGGTGGATTTGATGGTCGAGAGGAATAACCTGTTGGTTGATGACAGCTTCCTGTTCCTGCAGGTATTGTGTACTCTCATGCACAATGCGCTGCGCCTGTTCACTGGCGTTTATCAATGACAGCAGTGCTGTCTGTTGCTGCTGTGCTTCTTCGGATAATTGACTGATATGCTGCTCTACCTTGTGCAACTCCTGCAGGGCATGTTCTTCATTATCGTACAGAGGGCGTAGTTTTTCTGCCCGCTCACTGTCTGCCAGTTTTTCCAGTTGTGGTCTGGCATGGTGTAAGCGCGCGCTGGCTTCTGTCAGCTGTCTGCTCAGTTGTGCGTGCGTCTGCTGCAGCTCATTTTCCTGCTTCAGCCATTGTTGATGCGCTTGCAGCTGCTCTTGCTGATGTAGCAGACTTTGCTCCTCTACCTTAAGATTCTGCAGTTGCTGCGTTAAGTCCTGATAGCCTTTTTCGTCAAGCAGCTCAATAGCATCAGCCTGTGCATGCAGGCCGTCGAGATGCACTTTTGCCTGTTTATGGCGCAGGAATACCTGCATCGACAGGGTGGAATAAATTTCACTGCCTGTCAGTTTTTCCAGTAATTCTGCCCTGTCATTAGCATGAGTATTGAGAAAAGCAGCAAACTGTCCCTGAGATAACATCATCGATTTATTAAAACGTGCAAAATCCAGACCCGTGATTTTGATGATTAATGCCAGTTTATCCTGTACTTTATCCGCCAGAATTTTACCGCTAGCACGCAACGCCAGTTCAACCTTAGCAGGCTGCAGGTTACCCTGCGGTGAATTTTTAGCTCTACGCTGGCTCCAGAAGGCACGATAACCGATGCCACGCATTTCGAACTCTACTTCCGCCAGTGATTCTGCAGTATAGCGTGTCATCAGTTCATTTTGTGATGTTGAGATTTCCAGACGCGGCGTGCGATGATAAAGCGCAAGGCAGATGGCATCCAGCAACGTAGTTTTACCCGCTCCTGTGGATCCTGTGATGAAAAACAGCCCATTACTGGCAAAGGGCTCTGCAGTAAAATCTATTTTCCATTCATCTTTGAGCGAATTAATATTCTTCAGACGCAGGCTGAGTATTTTCATGTAATAGCGCTCCATGATGACTGACTTCTTCAGTGATTTGCCCGAATAACTGACGTAACCTTATCTGACGCTGTTGGTCAATAATGGGCTCCTGTGCCAGGCGCCGTTCGAAAACCTCATTGATGGTTAATTCATGAAGTGTTTCTTTTGCCTGAAGCTGCAGACTGTGGCGCTGGCGCTGGCTGCGACGCAGTAAAATGACTTCCACAGGTAATTCGGCACAAAGCATCTGGATGTGCTTTTGTATATCACTGAGCCAGGATTGCGCTTCTACCTCAATACTTAACCAAACGGGTAATTTCCCCTGGTACCTGTTGAAGGTCAGGAGCTGTTGTTCTATCTGACTTATTGCGCCTTTGATAAGCTGCATCGGTTGCCAGCAGGGAATAGTCAATGGAGTGACGGAGTGCAGGCTCTGTTGCGCAAATTCCACCAGAAAAACACTTTTGTCTTTATCTGATTCATCGAAGCTCAGTGGAATGGGCGCACCACTGTAACGAATATGCGCTGATGATGCTACCTGCTGGGCACAATGAATATGACCCAGAGCAATATAATCTGCCGGGGGAAAGGCGCTGGCTGGAAAGGCCTTAAGTGTCCCTATATAAAGCTCACGCACTGAATCAGATAAACTGGCACCGGTTGTCGTGAGATGACCAGTGGTGATAATGGGTAAGGGCAGATTTAATGCGCTACGGCGCATCAGTGCCATCTGGTGCAGTTCCTGATAGTGTCGGGTGATAGCTTCCTGCAATGTCAGGTTTTTTTTATCGGCCGATTCTCCCGCATTGCTGGTGACCAAATCCCGCGCGCGCACAAATGGAACAGCACATAGTAGCGCCCCCGGAGCGCCATACCGGTCTTTTAACAGGATAATCTGGCGGCTCAGAGAGGATTCAACGCTGGCAATCACGCTGGTATTCAGATGAGAAAATAGCCGGCGTGATTCATTTAAGGTAGCGACGGAATCGTGATTCCCACCGAGGATAACCAGCTGGCAGCGGGTGGCCTGCAGGTCGACAACAAAGCGATTATATAATTCGCGTGCGTAGCTGGGCGGAGAGCCGCTATCAAAGATATCTCCTGCGACAATCAGTGCATCGACCTGGTTATCCGTGACCTGTTCAACCAGCCAGCGGAGAAATTCCCGATGCTCCGCGGCCCGGTTTTTAGTGAAAAAAGACTGACCAAGATGCCAGTCGGAAGTATGTATGATACGCATGTCGTCAACGCTGCGTTGTTAGTGCCAGTATGAAATTTATTATGTCGGTAGTCCTGCATGCATCAGGTCGGTGATGTTTAATCCATCATTTTACGTTGTTTTATTGGTGGTTGCGATATTTCGCTCAGGTGCCACCAATGGAGACATTATATAGCGCTGGCAGGAGAAGATGACAGCAAAAACCGCTGGACGGTATTCAGATCAATTAAAATTTTTTTGTTAATAACTGTTGTATCTGTGATCCAGTAGAGAGTTTTATTATTTCAGGTTTATTATATAAATATAAATTATGAATTATGAATTATGAATTAATCAAAAATAATAATATCAGCGCATATGAAATTTATGGCTTCAAAATCCGCTCATTATTAAATCCTGGCCATTTTAACGCGTGGAGGCATGTATGAAGACCGAACAAATTAAGTCCGCTTCCTGGCATGGTGCCAAAATGGATGTTGGTAATGATATCACTTATGGTGATTACTTAAGGCTGGAACAACTGCTTTCTGCACAGCATCCTCTTTCGCTTAATCACAGTGAAATGCTGTTCATTATCCAGCATCAAACCAGTGAGCTGTGGATGAAGTTAATGCTATACGAATTACATGCACTCTGCAGACAGATACGCGATGATAATCTGCTGTGCGCATTAAAATTGTTTTCACGCATTACGCGTATCATGGAGCAGTTAATCCATGCCTGGGACGTTCTGGCAACCATGACTCCATTAGAATACATGGCACTCAGGCCCCATCTCGGAACTGCCTCTGGTTTTCAGTCATGTCAGTATCGTGAACTGGAATTTATTTTAGGTAATAAAAATGCGGCGCTGTTAACCATGTATCGTAAAATTCCTCAGGATTACGCTAAACTGGAAGCGGTCCTGGCCACGCCATCTATCTATGATGAAGCTATTTTATGTATGGCGAGAAGTGGCATACCTGTGGACGCCAGTCGTTTGCAACAGGACTGGCGCCAGCCAGTGCAACTCAACGCTTCCGTGCAGCAGGCATGGCTGCAGGTGTATCAGGCACCGGAAAAATATCATCTGCTCTATGAACTGGCTGAAAATCTGGTAGAGCTGGAATCGGCTTTTCGTGTCTGGCGCTATCGCCATGTCATGACCGTTGAGCGTATCATCGGGTTTAAAACGGGCACAGGAGGAACGACGGGAGTAAATTACTTACGTAAGATGCTGGACGTCGTGTTGTTTCCTGAACTGTTTGCCCTGCGTACCCTGTTGTAATTAGTCAGGTTACTGTTTTTTAAATAGGGAAAGTATTAATAATGCAGGGCGCTGGCGCATGCTATTGTTTTATTTTTATGCACATCAGGTAAAGCGGGGTTGTAGTATTAAGACTGGCCCTGCCTTCCTGCATTGCCTGTGGAAATTCCTCTCTGTTGTTGTTACATTCTATACCCTTCGTCTTTCAAACTGCAGCTGTGTTGACTTCGAACGCTCACCCAATCACATAGTATGTCTATGCTCATGGAGTTCGTGTTCTTACCGCCTTGCTGCAATTCGAAATACTTTGGGTATAGCTGATGCTGTGTTGTATGAGGATTCACTGAAATTTACCTGCCAGTTGTATTCTGCTCAAAAAGCCTGCGTCGTTCTTACCTTAAAACAGGGAATGGGTGTTGTTTTTTATTCATTAAACATGGAAATTGATATTAATTATGAATTCTGATTCATTATCATTCAGGAATGTCCTGGCATTGGGATTCATGACGTTTGCTCTGTTTGTCGGTGCCGGTAATATCATTTTTCCTCCTCTGGTGGGTCTGCAATCCGGAGAGCATGTGTGGTACGCTGCCGCGGGTTTTTTAATAACGGCGGTAGGATTACCTGTAGTGGCTCTCGTTGCGCTGGCAAGAGCAGGCGGAGGCATTGATATTTTAAGCGCCCCTGTAGGCCGTCGTGCTGGTATGATACTCTCGGTAATCTGTTATCTTGCGGTGGGCCCGCTTTTCGCCATACCGCGGGCAGCAACGGTTTCTTTTGAAATTGGCATCGCTCCGTTCACAGAGCCGGGAGCAGTGCCATTATTGATTTACAGTCTGATTTATTTTGTGCTGGTGGCAGGTCTCTCTCTTTATCCCCATCATTTACTGGATACTATCGGTCACTTTTTAGCGCCACTAAAAATCATTTCATTAATCATTCTGGGCATTGCAGCCATATTCTGGCCCTGTGGCTCTTTTGTTAGCGCGACTGATGTGTATGAACACAAGCCCTTTTCTGCCGGTTTTATCAATGGATATCTGACCATGGATACGCTGGGTGCGATGGTTTTTGGCCTTGTGATTATTAACACGGTACGCAATCGTGGCATATTTTCACCTTCTCTGCTGACCCGTTATACCCTGTGGGCGGGTATCATTGCAGGTAGTGGTATGACGCTGGTTTATCTCAGTTTATTTAAACTGGGTGCCGAGAGTGGTGCGTTGGTCAATGGGGCAGGGAATGGTGCCGTGATTCTTCATGCTTATGTTCAGTATGCTTTTGGCAATGTCGGCCATTTTTTTCTGTCTGCGCTGATTTTTATTGCCTGTATGGTAACCGCGGTTGGCTTGACCTGTTCCTGTGCTGAGTTTTTCAGTAAACAGCTGCCGTTATCCTATCGTACCTTGGTGTTTATGCTTACTGCTTTTTCCATGTTGTTTTCTAATGCAGGTCTGAATACGCTGATTGAGATTTCGCTTCCTCTGCTTACTGCTATCTATCCTCCCTGTATTTTATTAATTATCCTTAGCTTTACCGCACACTGGTGGAATAATGCCTCCCGGGTTTTTGTTCCTGTGCTGCTGGTGAGCCTGTTTTTTGGTGTGCTGGATGCGATAAAAATATCTGCTTTTGCCAGCCAGCTGCCTGCCAGAATTAACAGTTTACCGCTTATTGATCACGGGCTTGCATGGTTTCTGCCTTCACTGCTGATGATGGGAATCGTCGGATTGTATGACAGGGTATATTGCCACCAGGAGGCTCATCGTTAACACACAGGCGGCTGTGGTTGTTGTTAAGACAGGCATTATCCTTTGTTAAGCTGATTTTAATGTTTATAAAAAATTAGGGAGTTACATGGAATCATCACCAAAGCACACGCTGAAACGTGCATTGACCGCGCGGCATATTCGTTTTATGGCATTCGGCTCTGCGATTGGTACCGGGTTGTTTTACGGATCAGCGGACGCCATTAAGATGGCCGGCCCGGCGGTATTGCTGGCGTATCTTATCGGTGGTGTGGTTGCGTTTATTATCATGCGTGCTTTGGGTGAAATGTCGGTACATAACCCACAGGCCAGTGCTTTTTCACGTTATGCTCATGATTACCTTGGCCCGATGGCAGGCTATATAACGGGATGGACTTATTGTTTTGAGATGTTGATCGTTGTTATTGCTGATGTAACAGCGTTTGGCATTTATATGAGCATCTGGTTTCCGTCGGTACCTCACTGGATTTGGGTGCTGAATGCCGTTATGGTCATTGGTGCCGTTAATCTGATGAGTGTCAAAGTATTTGGTGAGCTCGAATTCTGGTTTTCTTTTTTCAAAGTGGCCACAATTGTCCTGATGATTGTGGCAGGAATTGCCATGATTTTCTGGGGAATCGGCAATGGTGGTCAGCCAACGGGTATTCATAATCTCTGGTCTCATGGTGGTTTTTTCAGTAATGGTATAACCGGTGTATTGCTGTCATTGCAGCTGGTGATATTTGCCTATGGCGGTATAGAAATTATTGGTATTACTGCCGGTGAAGCCGAGGATCCAAAAAAATCAATTCCTCAGGCAATTAACTCGGTACTCTGGCGCATTCTGGTGTTCTATATTGGTACCCTGTTTGTCATTATGTGCCTGTATCCCTGGAATCAGGTGGGGACGCAGGGCAGTCCATTTGTACTGACGTTTCAGCATATGGGGATTACGGCTGCGGCAGGTATCCTGAATTTTGTCGCCATTACGGCGTCCTTATCAGCGATTAACAGCGGCGTATTCGGTGTGGCAAGAATGTTACAGGGACTGGCCGAGCAGGGACATGCGCCACGGGTGTTTAAGCGCTTATCCAGGCGCGGTATACCCTGGATAACCGTCATGATGATGATGATGACCATGCTGGTTGCTGCCTGCTTAAAGTACCTGGTACCGGAAAATCTGTTTCTGATTATTGCTTCGCTGGCAACGTTTGCCACAGTCTGGGTCTGGATTATGATCCTGTGCTCTCAGATTGCTTTTCGTCGTCGCTTGAGCAGCCTACAGGTTAGCATGCTCGAATTTCCATTACGCGGTGGGGCGCTGACGTCAATGGCGGCGATGGTTTTTCTGCTGGGTATTATCGCATTAATTGGTTATTTCCCGGCAACACGTCTGTCTTTGTATGCCGGCCTGGTATGGATGTCATTACTGCTGCTGGGTTATTACGTGAAAATGTATTATCAGAAAAAGCGTGTTCATTGAGGTCAGGGTGGCAGAAAATTTAAGTACAATCACTGGCGAAAATTCGCCCACACAAGACACACGGCCATGGCTATTGTAAACCCTCATGATGCCTTTTTTCGCCAGTTCCTCAGTCGTACTGACGTGGCCAGAGATTTCCTGCAGATTCATTTACCGGCGGACATCGCAGACAGGTGTAAATGGGATACGCTGGCGATTGAATCCTCCTCCTTCGTTGAGCCTGACCTGCGCCAGTACTACTCGGATATTGTCTACAGCATGTGTATCGGCAATGATACGGGATACCTCGGATGTGTCATCGAGCACCAGAGTACCCCATACCGGCTGATGGCTTTTCGTCTTGCCCGCTATGCGCTGGCAGTGATGCAACGGCACATATTGACCAGGGAAATGACAGATTGCCTCTGGTAATCCCCATCCTGTTCTATCACGGAAAGAAACGGCCCTACCCTTATACCACCTGGTTTCCTGACTGCTTCGCAGACCCTGAGCTGGCAGAAAAGGTATATACCCTTCGTCTTTCAAACTGCAGCTGCGTTGGCTGCGAAAACTCACCCCAATCACATAGCGGGTCTATGCTCATGGGGATTCGCCTTCTTGCCGTCTTGCTGCAACTCGAAATACTTTGGGTATGCGTCCTTTTGTGCTGGTTGATGTTACCGTCATCCCGGATGAAAAAATTCTCACCCACCGTAATGCCGCAGCACTGGAACTGCTGCAGAAACACATTCAGACAAGGGATGTGACCGTAATGGTAGAGAAGCTGGCACTGTTACTCAACAGCTGGTCGCTCGGCGATGAACTTTTTGATACGACAGTATGTTATGCTTTTCAGCACGGTGATGCGTCCAGTGTACCTGAGCTTCTGGACATGCTGACACGTCAGACACCACAACATCGGGAGAAAATCATGACCATCGCACAGAAGTTAAAGCAGGAAGGCCGCATGGAGGGGCGCATGGAAGGACACATGGAGGGACACATGGAGGGACACATGGAGGGACACATGGAGGGACACATGGAGGGGCGTATGGAAGGACACATGGAGGGTGAGCAACAGGCTGCTATAAAGATAGCCAGACAGCTGCTTGCCAGTGGTGTTGAGCGCGGTATTGTCAAACTTTCCACCGGCCTGTCTGACGCAGAGCTGGATAATCTGTCACACTGAGAGCTCGCCCAATCACACAGTGCTGTTAAAAAGTAAGATTTTCTCTTTTTCGCTGATAACAATATCAATCAGGAAAAAGGAGAGGTCTGATCGGCTCCCTCTTTTTCCACTTTCAGTACCAGCATATGCTCACGCTTCATGCCCAGTTTTAATGCCAGGGCAGAAGCGACATAGATGGATGACAGGGTACCAATGGAAATGCCTATCAGCATGGTTAAGGAAAAGCCCTGAAGTATGGTGCCACCGAAAAAGTAGAGCATCAGCACAACAACCAGTGTTGTCGCAGACGTCATGATAGTACGGCTCAGGGTTTGTGTCAGGGACACATTGATGATGTCCTGCGTTGTTCCATGATGAGTTTTACGGAAGTTTTCACGAATGCGATCGGAGATGACGATGCTGTCATTGAGTGAATAGCCAATGACTGACATGAGTGATGCCACTATCGTCAGGTTAATTTCAACATTCAGCAGTGATAATACACCAAGCGTAATGACAACATCATGAGCCAGAGCAATCACGGCCCCCAGCGCCAGACGCCATTCAAAACGTACTCCTACATAAATTAAAATACACAGCAGGGCGACTAACAACGCCATAGCACCCGCCTGTGCCAGTTCACTGCCAACACTTGGACCAATAAATTCAATGCGTTTGACTTTGGCATTACTGTCGACGGAGGTCGTTATCACCGTAATCAGGCGCTGGCTCATTTCCCTGTCGGGTGTATCCATGGTCGCTGGTATACGAATCATCACATCACGGTTACTACCAAAATGCTGCAGGATGGGTGCAGAAAAGTGTGCTTCTTTTAGCGTAGCGCGTATCTCATCGAGATCAGCGGGATTTTCCAGCGTGATTTCGAAAACAGTACCGCCGGTAAAATCCAGCCCCCAGTAAAAACCCCGTGTGGCGATAATCAGGATAGAAGCGAGTAACAGTGATAATGAAATACCGAAAGCCAGATTATTCCAGCGCATGAAATCATGGACTTTACGTCCATAGTTGAGTTGTTGAACCGTATTATCCTGCGCCATAGTTTCCTCAATCAAATAGATAGCCTGTTAACGGGTTTACCACCATAAAGCAGATTAACAACGGCACGGGTACCCACGATGGCAGTAAACATGGATGTCATGACACCAATAACGGTGGTAATGGCAAAGCCTTTGATAGAGCCTGTGCCGACGGCATAAAGAATAATCGCCGTGATTAAGGTCGTTACATTGGCATCGATAATGCTGGAAAAAGCACCTTTATAGCCTTCGTGTATTGCCTGCTGAACGGAACGACCGTTTTTCAGCTCTTCCTTGATTCTTTCATTAATCAGCACATTGGCATCAACGGCGACGGCCAGTGTCAGCACGATGCCGGCAATACCCGGCATGGTCAGCGTGGCACCGGGAAGTAACGACATCACGCCTACAATTAATACCAGATTAATCAGGAGCGCACTACTGGCCACGATACCAAATTTACGGTAATACACGACCATAAACAGGATGGATGCACCGAGTCCCCACAGACAGGCTTCCAGACCTTGAGCAATGTTTTGCGCGCCCAGTGTCGGGCCAATGGTACGTTCTTCCACAATCTGAATGGGTGCGGTTAATGCCCCCGCACGCAGTAATAAAGCCAGCTGACGTGCTTCCAGTGGATTATCTATCCCGGTAATGCGAAAACTGTTACCCAGACGTGACTGAATGGTGGCGATATTAATCACTTCTTCGTGTTTTATCAGAACAGCACGCTCATTGGCATCTTTTTTACCACTGTCCTTATATTCCACAAACAGGGTTGCCATCAGCTTGCCAATATTGTCCTTAGTAAAATCAGACATCGTTGATCCACCGGCATTATCAAGTGAGATATTGACCTGTGGCTGGCTATATTCATCGCTACCGGAGCTTGCATCGGTAATGTGATCACCGGTCAGGATAATCCGGCGGTAAAGCACCACCGCCTGGCCTTTACGGGTGTGCTTTATTTCAGAGTCTGCCGGTATGCGTGTTTCAGGAGAACGGTTACTGTTGACCAGGCGAAATTCCAGCGTCGCAGTGGCACCGAGTATTTCCTTGGCGCGCGCAGTATCCTGAATCCCGGGTAGTTCCACCACAATACGATCAGTGCCACGACGCTGCACTACAGGCTCGGCAACGCCCAGCTGATTCACCCGATTACGCAGGATAATAATATTTTGTTGCACCGCATATTCACGTACTTCGCGCAGGCGCTCGCTGCTGATAACGGCGCTAAGCAGATTACCATTTCCGGCATGCATCACGACATCAGTATGTTCTGCAGAGAGGGCATCCATAGCACTATCACGTGTTTTATCATCCGCAAACAGCACTTCAACGCTGTCCGTGCCTGCTTTTCTGAGCTCGCTATAAGCGATATTTTTTGCCCGCAGGGAGCTGCGCAAGCTATCCATCATCTGCAGCTGTAGTTTACTGAACACCGTGTCCATGTCTACCTGCATCAGGAAATGAACACCACCACGCAGATCAAGACCGAGTTTCATCGGTTGTGCATTTAACTGACTCAGCCAGCGGGGTGTTGCCGGTGCCAGGTTAAGGGCGATGACATACCGGTCGCTCAGTGTTGTCATCAATAACTCACGGGCACGCAACTGCGTAGCAAAATCGTTAAAGCGTACTAATACTGCACCGTTTTCCAGCACAATAGATTGACTGGCAATGTCGTTTTTTTCCAGCAGGTGACGAATTTCATCCAGCGTTGACTCACTGGCGGCAATACCGCGCACACCAGTGACCTGAACGGCAGGATCTTCGCCATAAAAATTTGGCAGTGCATACAGTAGTCCGATGAAGATAACCAGTACCAGCATCAGATACTTCCACAAAGGATAGCGATTTAACACAGGAGTGCCCTTTGAGACGTGAAAATTACAGTGCTTTCATTGTGCCTTTAGGCAGAACAGCGGCAATGAAATCACGCTTTATGGTCACTTCAGTAGTGTCGTTCAGGGAAATCACAAGGTAACCGCTTTCACCGACTCTGGCCACACGGCCTACCAGGCCGCCTGTGGTGAGCACTTCATCACTTTTTGAGATAGAGTCCATTAGCTTTTTATGCTCTCTGGTGCGTTTCTGTTGCGGGCGCAGGATCATAAAATAAAAAATCAGGCCAAATATCGCCAGCATAATAATTAACGACCAGGGGCTGCCCTGAGCGGGAGGAGCAGAAGACGCAAAAGCTTCAGAAACGAACAGACTCATTACCATTTCCTCATGATTATAGTGTGTTATTTAGTATTATCGATGCTTAAAACAGATGGCATCATTTCTATGGCAGCGATGTTTTATTTATCCGACCATAAAAATCTTTAGCAAAGTGCGCTACTTTACCTTCTTCAACAGCCTGACGTAAACCCGCCATTAAGCGCTGGTAATAACGCAGGTTATGAATGGTATTGAGTCGTGCGCCCAGTATTTCGTTACAGCTGTCAAGATGGTGCAGGTAAGCGCGACTGTAATGACGGCAGGTATAACAGTCACATTCTGCATCCAGCGCAGAAGTATCGTTTTTATACTGTGCATTACGAATTTTTACCACTCCCTCTGTCACAAATAAATAGCCATTGCGGGCATTACGTGTTGGCATCACACAATCAAACATATCAATACCGCGAAGTACCCCTTCCACCAGATCTTCGGGCTTTCCAACACCCATCAGGTAACGTGGTTTATCGCTCGGGAGCTGCGGGCAGACATGCTCCAGCATGCGATGCATGACTTCTTTGGGTTCGCCTACCGCAAGGCCGCCAACAGCGTAACCATCAAAACCCATTTCAACCAGATTTTTTACTGAGATATCACGCAAATTTTCATAAACACTACCCTGCACGATACCAAACAGCGCCTGGCGGTTATTTAATGCATCAAAACGCTGGCGGCTGCGTGCTGCCCAGCGCAACGACATTTCCATAGAGCGCCGGGCATCATCGTGACTGACAGGCCAGGGCGTGCATTCATCAAAAATCATCACCACATCAGATCCGAGATCATACTGAATCTCCATCGATTTTTCCGGATTGAGAAAGATGGGAGATCCGTTGATGGGATGGCGAAAATGTACCCCTTCTTCGCTGACACGGCGTAGTTTTGCCAGACTGAATACCTGAAAACCACCTGAATCGGTCAGAATGGGCCCCTGCCATTGCATGAAATCATGCAGGTCACCATGCAGCCTGATGACCTCCTGCCCGGGACGCAACCATAAATGAAAAGTATTACCCAGTAAAATCTGGGCACCTGTCTGGGTAACTTCTTCCGGTGTCATGCCTTTAACAGTGCCACAGGTTCCCACGGGCATGAAGGCGGGTGTTTCCACGCGCCCCAGTTCAAATGTCAGGCAGCCACGGCGGGCATGACCATCCGTTTTTTGTAATTCGAATTTCACTAACAATCTCCAGAAGTCAGCATCAGTATCCCACAGGCTCCTGTGATGCCTGCAGGTTGCGGCTGATAAACATGGCGTCCCCATAACTGAAAAAACGGTATTGCGCCAGAACCGCCTGCTGGTAGGCATGCAGGGTATTTTTATAACCGGCAAACGCCGCAACCAGCATAATCAGTGTCGATTCAGGTAAATGGAAATTGGTTATCAGCGCATCCACCACCCGCCAGGTAAACCCCGGATAAATAAAAATAGTGGTATCGCCGCTATAAGGTGCAATCAGCCTGTCTGTCGCTGTCATAGCGGCGCTTTCCAGACATCGCACGGACGTTGTGCCCACTGCCACGACGCGCTTTCCTCTGGCTTTACAGGCCAGTACAGCATCAACTACTTCCTGCGACACTTCAGCATATTCAGCATGCATGACGTGTTGCGCAATATGGTCAACCTGCACTGGCTGAAAGGTTCCCGCACCCACATGCAGAGTGACAAAGGCCATTTCGACGCCTTTTTTCTGCAGTGCAGTTAACAGCAGGTCATCAAAATGCAGGCCTGCTGTAGGGGCCGCTACTGCACCCGCATGCTGACTGTAAACAGTCTGATAACGTTCCCTGTCAAGGGCTTCGTCCGCACGATTCAGGTAAGGGGGTAGAGGCACATGCCCCTCTTCATTGAGCAGGGTGAGCAGGGTGCGCTCGTCATCAAAATACAGCTCATACAAGCGCTCACGCCGGGCCCCTACTGTTGCCTTAATCGTTCTGTCATCACCGAGGCAGAGCTCGCTACCGGGTTTGAGGCTTTTTGAGGTGCGTACATGTGCCAGTGCATGTTGTGCACCCAGTATGCGTTCCACCAGAATTTCTACTTTGCCGCCACTGGTTTTTTGGCCGAACAGGCGCGCGGGTATGACGCGGGTATTGTTAAATACCACGAGGTCACCAGCGTCAAGTTTATCCAGCACATCCGTGAATACACCGTGTGATAAGGCGCCTGTCTGGCCATCCAGTGATAACAGACGTGAACTGCTGCGCTGTGCCAGTGGATAGCGGGCAATCAGTGTTGGTGGAAGTTCAAAAGCAAAGTCAGCAACGCGCATTGGTCGGTTCACGCAAAATTCATTTCACTAAAAAATCAGGCGCTACAGTCTAAAGCCCCTGACCGCGTGCTGCAAGCACTATGCAAAATGAGTGCATGTTAATTTACAGGATAACAGGAGGTAATAATAAAATAGCGTGTATGGTCATGTTGTCTTTATTAACACATCAGTGATGAAACTTAAGTTATTTTTATTTTACATTTTATTATTATTTTATGTGAGTGTTTATGGCTGGATTTATTATAAAACCCATTCTAAAAATAGCTTATTTCATCTGCTAGTTTTATTCATAATAAAAATAAAATATCCGCTTATTTTACCGTGATAATTTTAAAAGCTATCTATAACAAATTAATAAAAATATTTAATTCTTGCTGACAAGAACACAATATCTGTGTCTGATTATTACTGAATTTAATAAGTTTAAACTAATAGAAATATTATTACCTACAACGGTAATAGAAATAATATTAATTTCATAGAAACTCATAAAAAGCTCTCTGTTCATAACTAAATTCGGAATGTTATTTTTATTCCTGATCATTTTCGCATTGAATTTATTACATTCACAGCGCGCCAGCATAAAAAGAGCAGAGTCCCGAACGCAGCTCTGCACCCTCATCGGAAAATAAGGAGAAAATAACCATGGAAAGAACAGCGAAAAACACGGGAACAACGCAACAGAGAAATCAGAGTGCCGCTGGTGCACCACCTGCCAATAAGGGGCTGCCTCCACTTCCGCTAGAACGCTGGACCCTGGAGCAGGCGAAGCAACATTTCAAAGATCTGGGCCTTAAAGAGAGTCTGACTTGGGCACAAAGCTGGAAAGAGCATTTCGATAATTTTACCAAACAAAAAGGCAATCCCCTGACTGACGCTGTTATTGATAACCTTGGTGCTGATGTATTGAAGGATATTCTCCTCACCGACCCACGGCTGCAGGATATGACACTGCAGCAGGCAGAGAGATTTTTGGCGAAGCTGGATAGCGACGGGACTCAGAAAAATGCGCTGGGTTATGCAAAGCGGAATCGCAACCTTTTTGCCAGGATGTTAAAAACATGGAAAGGCAATCCGCTCCTGACCCAGGCTGTTGTGGGCAGACTGTCCGCACTGGAAAATCTGCCAAGAGAAACGGTCCAGGGAATGGGATCAGGGGATTATTTTTCGCTGTTCAATAAAGAAGGCGTGCTGAATGAGTGGCAGGGTATGCCCCGCTCTTCTGCTGAGAATAGGGAGTTTGCCAGTGTACTTCTCAAACCAGAGGGAAAGCCTGCCATTTCATTAGAGGCCAAATTGGCTGAGTTCCAGCGTGCTGACCACGGCAGCCGGAAAGTTGCTATTGCAGCACAACTTTATGACGAGACAGGAGCGTTTCTTGAAAATCAGCGGCCCTCCTCTGCCGCAGATGAGCCCGTACGAGCACTGCATAATAATCTGGAAAAAATACTGGCGAGCTTAAGTAATCTGGCGGGCCTGGATATGAAGCAGGGTGAGGGTACAAAAGAGAAGCTCAAAGGAATTCTGCAAAAAGCGTCATTCAGACAACATCTGGATGCTTTATGGGAAAGCATGACACCACAGCAGGCTGAAAAAGCTCTGGATTCGTTGCATCACATGACACTACAGCAGGCTGAAAGGGTTTTTGAAAAACTGGGTTTCGAGGAGAACGTGCGAGACTGGGTGGAAAAGCATGAAAGCGAATTTCATGTATTCAGGGAAAAGAACGGCAATCCCCTGACTGATCCTGCTATCCGTCTCCTTGGTGCTAAGAGCCTGATGACGTATTCTCCTTATCACCCGTTCTTGCTGAATATGTCATTGAGTCAGGCAAAAGAATTTTGCAAAAAGCTGGGTTCTGCGAAGGCGCTGGCTTATGTAATAAATCACTTAGACTGGTATTCTGATATGAGAAAAAAAGGGGGAGGCAATCCGCTGTTGACTGATAAGCTTCTGGCTGACCTCTCCTCAGCGGGCTTGTTGCAAGAACACTATACCGGAATAAGATCAGCAGAATTTTTCGCACTGCTCAATAACAAAGGTGAGGTAAACAAGTGGGAAGACGTTCCCCATTCTGCTGATGAGCTTAAAAACTCTGGTACTCTATTTACCAAACCAGAGAAGAAAAAGTCCTGGCAGAATTTAGCGCAGCTATTGGAGTCATTCTGGCTCGCCGACAATAGGTTTACAAAGCTTGTAATTGCGGCAGAGCTCTATGAAGAAGCACAGAAACATCTAAAGAAATATTCTAAGCATGCGCCATCTCCCGGGGATCAAAGCGTCAAGTCACTGATGGAACGTATGGAAAAAACACTGGCGAGTATGAGTCATCTGGAGGGCATCAAGAATTCGGAGGCACTGAATATATCTAAAGCAGATGCAGATTCTCTCCAGAGCGTTCTGCAGAAAGCGTCAATCAGACAACAGGAGCGGCTTGCCAGCGTTACTACGAACATCACCGACAACGACTACTATGGAGAAAGCGGTGATAGCACCACTGATCATTCTGCAGGCGCTAATCGGGGTGCGCAAGGCCAGGTTACTGATAATCCATACTATGAAGGCGGTGATGGTACCACCGATAATTCAGACACAGGTTGGCGCTCCCAGCTGCCACAATTGGGTACGAAAGAGGATTTTGCTAATCGGGTTGCCGGAGCGGGTACTGACCGTAAAGACCTCATTGCAGATACTCTGCAAGACTTCTGGCTGGCAGCGCAGCAACCTGAAACCAGGCTAGAGAAAGCCCTCGAGTTACACAAATTATTGGAAAGCCAGATTAATTACCGGCGACAACAGGACGATACAGTACCGGACATTATTGCTGAAATGGAAAAAGTTAAGCGTGTACTTTTTGACGAAATCTGGTTCACGCGCTCCCAGGTCCAGGGTACAGATTTAGCACGAGCAGACAAGTTTCTGCAAGAACATCAACAGCCACGCCCTTTTCATCCCCATGAGATTTCGACTTACGCAGTACGGCCAGGTGAAGATAATGTCCCTGATGAAGACACGCTTAGCAAGAACATTAAGTCTGATGGGGTAAGCCGGGTAAAAGGCAATTGTTACATGATAATGGGTGCCCAGGCTGGTAAAGCAATCTGGGGCTACGTTGTATGGAGTGAGGTGTACAATACCTGGCGTCTTGCCAACCGCAACCGTCCTGTCGCATTCAGATTACCGGTTATTTTTTATAGCGACACTCAAGAATGGCATGTGCACAATAATGTGGGCGGTCGGGCAGGCAGTCCGGAGCAGGGACAGGCACTGAACCGGCTAAATGAACTGCAGCAGGCATTAACTACTATCTACAAACGGCATCAGCAATCACCGGCCACCAGAGCAGGGCAAAAAGAGGTTCTGGATCTCATCAAAAACTTTTTCTTAGCTGCAGGTTCAGGCGAGCTTGCGTCTCTGGTAGATATGGTGCTCTGCCACAACGCGGTGACGGGTATTGAAGATAGTCACCGGGAGAAGATTATTTTCGCTGTGGTAGACGAGGTGACTGCAAGAGTAAATACGCTGGGTAAATTGCAACAGCCTGAAACGGTAATTACGGTACTGCAAGACGACGCCGCAGGACTGGCCGCGCTGGCAGACTTCGTCCAATCGAATGGCGACCCGCGCACTGTGGCAGTGGCACTGGCCACCGACCGCCCCGCGCAGCGCGCGCTGTCTGAGGCACTGGCACGCCTTGCATCGCTTCCACCTTCCTGCGAGGCACAGGGCAATGCCTGGGTGTTGTTAAATCACGTCTTCCCTGGCACGGGAGAAGAGGCCCCTTATCTCAACGCCGTTCAGCTGGACGCGGATATTCGCCTGCGTGCTCAATATGGCATGGCTTCCCGTCGGGAACGCAGCGATGCGCACAGCTTTCAGCAACAGCTCAACGAGCTTCCCGCTGCTTTGCACTGGACGCCCGTCGATGGGTTGAACATACAGGACGAATTACTGAATGCCGACACTGGCTATTATCGCCTGGCTTGCGGTTCCCGGGTCTTGTTTGTTGAAAAACAGGCCGGGGGTTACCGATTCTACGATCCTGAGAGGGGCGCTATCCTGACGCTCACTCATGCTGATAATGAATCTCCCGTCGCACTTGTCGCACGCATGCAGCGCCTGCTCCAGAGTCTGGTACAGACTGACTTAACCCAGACAGGGACAACCTCGTTTGACACTTCAGGTGTTGCTGTCGCACCGGCCGAACGTGAAGATTTTCAGTTCCAGCTCAGCCGCCTGGATAGCCAGCGCCCATTGACACAGGCAGCTCAGTCCTTCTTAAACCAGGTCAGGCTGTTTGAATCCGAGCGTGAACGCCTGCGCCGGCGCCTGTCGTTTCAGGCAGGTGAAGAAACGCTCGCTTGGACTGAGCTCTTCGACATGGGCTTTCGCTATCAGGGTGTTCCCATTGAGGCCAGCACCGACCCTGCCACTTACAAAGAATGGACGCTGAATCAGGAGCAATTTGAAATCTGGCTATACGACCTCAACAACGTGATAGCCACTGAGACAGATGATGTTGGCCCGATTCGCCTGGCTAATGAAAAACTTGACAAGATGGAGCGTTTACTAAAAGGCCCCTTCCGGGCAGCAGGAGAAAACTTTCGCAAAACCCGCTCCGGCAAAAGCCTTGGGGAAGGGCTGCGTGCCTGCAACTCTGTTCTCAATGTCAAAATGCAAGCCATGATGCTGTTTGGCATGTTGTCAGATATTACCGTGCTCTCAAACAGAAAGTCAGGTCCACTGACCACAGAAGAGATATTGAAACTGATGCGCATCAGCCTCACCGCAGCCTCTCTGGGCCCTGTGCTGATTACTCTGGGATTAACAGGCGGATTGAAGCTGGCAGGCAGATCGGAGATGGCAGAAGCTGCCAGCGCCTGGATGAATTTTTCTTCCCGCTGGCTGGTCAGAAACGGGATCCTGCAAGGAGGGGTGTCCCTGCAGGAGATGTCTGTGCTGCGTGGTCTGTTACAACAGGGTGTGCGTGGTGCAGTGAATACCCTGATGAAAGGCTTGGGAGGGCTCTCTCACTGGGCCGGTAGAGGGTTCATTCTGCTGTCTGCTATCGACATCGGCATGAGTGCGTCAGCTTTATCCAGCGCCACCGATCCCGTCGAGCGCGAACAGCTGGCGACCAGAATCGGATTTGATACAGCCAGTACGGGATTGATGATAGCAGGCGAAGTGGCCGGGTTGCTGGGTATTGAAGTACCCTGGCTGCTTCCGGTGTTTTTCGCCATGGAAGGGATAGAAAGGCTGGTGATGGGAAGCCTTGCTACGCGGGAACAGCTGCAGCGTGCCAGCAAGGTCATTAACCTGAGTGCTGCAGAAGAAGTGCGCACCTGGCTCTCCAATGTCACCGGTCATCCGGACTGGCGTGTGGACATCCGCACCTGGCTGGCCAGTCAGCTAAAATTTGCTGAAAAACATCTGCCTCTGGCTGAGAAATACCGTGATACGCATGCAAAGGCACTGCCTGCTGACTGGACATGGAACGAATCCGCCCTGCCGGAATTACGCTGCCACTGGTCAGTCTTTCGCGGCTTGAGCGGGCAAGTCATGGAGATCTGGGAATTCAATTTCCTGGCCATGATGGCTTTCCTGAAAGAAAAAGGCATTACCGCGGCCAGCAAAAAATCGGTTCAGGATCTGATAGAGGAGGAAGTCGATGTTCAATTTGAACAGGTTAAATTTCAATTCGGGGCGCGCGATCCCAGGCGTCGTGAAAAATTAAACACCCTGTTCAACATCTGGCAGGCAGAGCACCCTGAACTGGGCCTCAAACGCCTGTCTTTACCCGCTGGCCAGGGGAAAACGCCTCTTTCCGGTCCCTTTGATGCCGATGCTGCCACGCTGGACTGGTCGTTTATCGATCGTGTGGGGTATAACTTTAAGTCCATGTTTAATCGATACTCCGCAACCCAGTCAGATCTTGAGTACTACGGTTTGTACTGGGACGTGGAGGATCCCAAGTTTTTTACCCGCTGGGAATATCCTGCCGGTGAAGCGAAGATTGAAATCGATGCAAACTCTACACAAGCGCCTTTGCCGCCTAGAGTCGTAGCCCAGGGGCGTGATACTCAGCCGTCCCCCGGGACGGTTTCCATAGCCGTCAACACGGTTACGCAGCAACCCGATCGACAGATCTGGATAACAGGACGCGACGACGCTGAAAACTGGATCAGCCTGCGTGGTCAGGCGCCAGCCGAAATCTCTCTACGAGGCGGAAAGCGTGCACAGAATCATTTCCTGCTGGAAAGCGTGCGATTGAAAGGTGACATCCTGGGTGGGGAAACAGCCAAAGACCGTCTCATCCTCACTATTGCATCTGAGGAAGCCGGCGAAGCCACCTGGCAGGCCAGGCTGGCCCAAAGAGACCGCCAGCAGGCAGAAGGCGATGAGGTATGGACACCGGGCGCAGCGGGTCTTCAGGGTGCAGGGCAGACACTTCTTCTGGGCAAAAATATTGGCCACCTCGCCATCCAGTCCAGTACCAGGGTTTCTCTTACGGGCAACAATGAAGCAAATCAGTTCTCTTTAAGAAACGGCAGTGCCCGTGGCCTGGGTGGTTTCGATAGTTACCTCGTTCAACAGGAATTGGATGAAGCGGCAGGCCTGAGCGTCGTGCTGCAAGAGCAGGGCATTGTGGCCACGCCAGGCGACAATGATGCGCAGGTGGAAGCCAGCAGTATTGTCATCTTCCAGACCCGTGCGCCAATCCAGCGGCTCATCGCCTGCCGGCTGGAAGAAGAGCAAAACGGCCAATGGAGCCTGGTGCTGGACACGGTCGTTGAACAGCCCTCGCCGCCTGTAAAAGACGGTGCCGACGGGGCGGCCCCGCAAGAGGTACCCAAAGCGCCTTCAACGAAATCGACCCGCTTCTGTGGCCTCTATCAGCTTGCGCAGGACGGGCAATCACTGGTACGCACGCACTACTGGCAGGTCAATTTTGGGCACTTTATGCTCAGCCTGCCTGACAGCCTGCATAAAACGGCTCAGGGTAGCTGGGAAGAGCCGGTATTACGCGCTCAGCGCAGTCAGCCCTATGGAAAAACTATCACCAGTGCCTCCCTGAAAGAGACCGGCACTCTCACTCTAAAAGGCAAAACAGTCAGGAAGCTGAGCAGCAAAATCGAGGTAAAAACGGGAGAGGATGCCCCCGTCGAAGAAACCCGTATTCTCGAAGTGCCGGTGACATTCATGACTGACAGCCAGGCTGAAATCTATTCGTGCTGGCGCGCGCTGCCCGACATCCTCGAAATCGGTACATCGCCAGAGACTCAAGCCGTTATCAAAAGTCTGGGGGCGGGTGATCGGGTGACCGTTACCGGAAACGGCTCAGCACATTATGATATTGAGCCTGTGGCAGCCCTGCCAGACGCGACTGCATCTCAATCCCCTGCTGAGACAGGCATCGAAAGAGCCGGGTCTGTGCAAAATGACGTTTTCTTCTGGCAGGAAGCTCTTGACAGCATGGACTGGAAACTTGACTGGGACCAGTCAGGGGCGCTTATTTTAAGCCAGACTGACCCCGCCACCCAGGCAAAGCGCCGGCTGGTACTGAGGTTATTAACGCCGCCTGATGGAGCAATCAGTATTGCCTTCACAGGGGCGCAGGATACCCGAGCCTTCCTGGTGGCCGATGTTGCAAAGCGACAGGCTTACCTGGCCAGCAGTGCACTGGAAAAGCAGGCAGACGGGCGCTTCAGGCTTCCGGCCGACCACACTGGACTGTTCGAGCTGTATGCGGCGACCGGGCCACTGCAGTTGAATACCAGCATGCAGGCTGGTGATATCCAGCTTGTCGATAAAAGTGGTCAGAACAACAGAGTGCGTGGCGCCTCGAATGCACGCAATTTAATCAGGGTTGAAGCAGGTGAAAATAGCCTTTGGGGTGGCAATCACACTGATTTCATCACAGGCGGTGTGGGGGATGACTTTATTTCCGGGGAAAAAGGAAATGACTGGCTTGATGGTCGCACAGGTAAAAATCATTTTATGTGGCGCAAAGGGGATGGAGACGACATTTTCCTGGATGAAGGCGAAGACAGCCTGCTGCTTTTAAAGGACGTCGATCCCACCACCCTGCGATGGGCTTCTGGTGCCGACGGAACGCTGCTGATTAAGGTGGGTTCTGAAGCAGTGCTCAGCCTGAAGGCCCCAGGCGATTTGACAAAAGGGATCCGCCGGGTGCTGACAGGCCAGAAACAGCAAGGGCGCTGGATCAATACCGCAATAGATGTCGGCCTTGTGCGCCAGGCGCTCAGGGAAAGTGATTCAACGCAGGGTTTGACTTTCCTCGTTGGTGACGCACCGGTGCGTCGGGTCGAAATCAGCAGCGGTGATGAAGTCACTCCGCCCTTTTTATTCCGACTTCCCTGGAAGTTTGAGCAAATGAATCTCGAATACAGCGGAAAAGATCTGCTGCTCAGCTACTGGCCAGAGCCGCAAAAGCAGGCGACCATTCTGGTGAAAGCCACCGAAACTTTCGGCGCTCTGGGTTGGCTGCAGGATATCAGCGGTGAAATCCGGGTGCTGGAGAGAATCAGAGGTGAACAGGGCCCGCAAATGAGGCTGTACAGCCAGCGCCAGGGGGAGGATGTTGCGCAGGGAGAAGGATCCAATATTGTTGCTACCTGGCTGGCGCCGCCTGAATCGCGACTCTGGACGGGAACTGAGGCAAACGATCGTTACCTGCTGCCGGCAGATGGCAGGCGCTACCGAATCGAAGATACCGGCGGGCAGGACACGCTGGTACTGACACTGGATAACTCAGATAAGGTGTTTGTGAAACGCACTGGCAGCAGTCAGCAGGATCTGGCAATCAGCGTACGCGAGACTAAAGGAACTTCAGACAGCCTGAAGACGCAGGTCACGGTAGCCGATCAATTTACGGTGGCGGGCAACCGCAGCATCGAGCGCATTCTGGTCCGGTCGCGCGCCAGCGGCTACCAGTACGCGCTGGAAGGCGAGGCGATTGCTGCGCTTGCGGAGTCCATAGCCGCTTTTGACTCACAAAGTGCGGGGTCGGTGCGGCCAGCCTTTGCTGACGGGGCACAAAATACTTCATTCTGGCGCACAGTGGCCGGGGCCGATACACGAATTATCTGATTGCGGCAACGGGCTTTGATAAACCCCTTGCGGTGTTCCCGGGAGGGGTTTTTTAGTGCATTCAGGACAGAGAAACTATCGTCTGCAAAACAGGGTGGTTGAATAGGGTACGGGACATTAAAATATCGTTAAAAATTCGCTGGTTATCATGCCAGCAGTGCAGTAATAATGATATTGTGCGATTTAACCTGTTCGAATAAAACGGCTTTTGACAACCCTGGCGGGATGGGGCAGATTAGGAGCCTGTTGCAGGCGATGTCCTGCCTCCCTTTATCATCAAGACTGTTAACATAAACTACAGGAGTAAACATAGTATGGTTCTGGTCACTCATCAAGCCCCTGATTTTACCGCCGCTGCTGTACTGGGTAACGGTGAGATCGTTGAGAATTTCAACTTTAAAAAACAGATTCAGGGTAAAACAGCGGTACTGTTTTTCTGGCCCATGGACTTTACCTTTGTCTGCCCTTCTGAATTGATTGCCTTCGACCGTCGTTATGAAGAATTCCATAAGCGTGGTGCCATTGTCGTGGGTGTTTCTGTGGATTCTGCCTTTGTCCATAACGCCTGGCGTAAAACTCCGGTGGAAAAAGGCGGTATCGGTGAAGTGAAATATGCCATGGTTGCCGATGTGCGACATGAAATCCAGAAAGCCTACGGTATTGAACACCCAGAAGCGGGTGTGGCGTTACGTGGCTCTTTTTTGATTGACAGCAAGGGTGTTGTGCGCCATCAGGTCGTCAATGATCTGCCACTGGGGCGTAATATTGATGAAATGATCCGCATGGTTGATGCATTGCAATTCCATGAACAGCATGGCGAAGTCTGCCCGGCTCAGTGGGAAAAAGGTAAAGAAGGCATGCAGGCCTCACCAGAGGGCGTCGCCAGCTATCTGTCTGAACATGCATCCAGGCTGTAACAGCAGCACGGTATACCCAAAGTATTCCAGGTTGCAGCAGGGCGGCAAAAGCACCCATCCCCATGAGCCCAGGCAAACTCTGTGCCTGGTGTGAGTGTTCGCGGTCAACACAGCTGCAACCTGGAAGACGAAAGGTATAAAATCCATCCTCTGTGATTCACAGGCAAATCGGTCAATATTCATTGGCCGTTTTTATCAGACCTTTTACAAAACCCACTACAGGGAAACCGGTGTCATGACGGCAATACAACGGCGTGAACCAGTCGTGCTGGCCAGCCTTACCATTCTGTTGTTGTTACTCTCAGCCATACAGCCGTATGACTGGTTTACCTGGTTTCTGGAAACATTACCTGTTTTCATTGCTGCCCCCCTGCTACTGTGGTCAGAACGCCACTTTCCGCTGACACCTTTGCTCTGCCGCCTGATTTTCCTGCATGCGATTATCCTCATTATCGGTGGCCATTATACCTATGCCGAAGTTCCTGCAGGTTTCTGGGTACAGGACTGGTTTGACCTGCAGCGTAACCATTATGATCGCCTTGGCCATTTCATGCAGGGCTTTGAACCTGCCATTCTCGCGCGCGAAATTCTCATACGCAATACTGTTATCAGGCACCATCATGGTGGCTGGCTGATACTCTTTGTGCTCTCACTCTGCCTTTCCTTCAGCGCATGCTATGAATTGCTTGAATGGTTAACAGCACAGATGAGTGGCGAGGCAGCGGAGGCGTTTCTTGGCACTCAGGGTGATATCTGGGATACGCAGTGGGACATGTTTATGTGCCTGACAGGGGCTATACTGGCGCTGCTTCTCCTCTGTGGTCAACATGATAGAGAACTGGCAAGGCTGCCCGATAAAAACAGGGCAAGATAACGCGGGGGTCATGGCACATCAGAGCCTCTGTTGATGCCATGACCTTTGCACATTGGGTAACCGCAAAAAAGCAACACCAGGCCGCTTGCGAAATCCACTGTAGAAAGACAGTGCGTGCACGAAAGGGCCACAGAGTCGCAGTAAAAATAGCGCTGTTATAATGCGGCGATACGCGCCTGCTGGTCGATGAGTTTCTGTCGTGCTTCTATGCAGATAGTTAATCTTGCACGTTCTTTTTCGACCACAGCGGCGGGTGCCTGGGTGACGAAATCCTGATTATTGAGCTTAGTTTCAATACGGCTGCTTTCAGCGTCAATTCGGGTGATTTCCCGCGCCAGCCTGTCCAGTTCACTGGCTTTATCCAGTAATCCTGCCATGGGGATAAGGACTTCGGCATCATCCAGTAACCGCGTGACACACACCGGTGTTTTATCTTCACTGGCGAGCAGAGTGATTGAACTGAGACGCCCCAGTGTCTGTAGCGTCACCGTGTTTGCTGCCAGTCGACGCCTTGCCTCACTGCTGGCACCACGCACTAGCATGTCCAGCTGCCTGGTGGGAGGAATATTCATTTCTGCACGTATATTACGTACTGCCACCACAACCTGCCTTATCCAGTGAATATCCTCCATAGCCTGTACATTAACCAGACTGGCAGCAAACTCGGGAAATGGTTGCACCATAATACTCATCATGCTGTCTTTGTTTCCCTCTTTGCTGCTTTCTTTTAACAGCCTGACTCTCTGCCAGAGTGTTTCTGTAATGAAAGGAATGATGGGATGTGCCAGACGTAGCAGTGCTTCCAGAGTCTGAATTAACGTATGACGGGTGCCGCGTAACTGAGCCGGTGAACTGCCGCTATTCAGCGTTATCTTGGCCATCTCGAGATACCAGTCACAGAACTGATTCCAGGTGAATTCATACAAAATGCTGGCGGCCATATCAAAGCGATAGCTGTCAATGGCGTCGCGGTAACTTTGCACGGTCTGGTTAAATTCCGCCAGGATCCAGTGGTCTGCCAGCGACAGTATTTTTTCGCCTCCCTGTTGTCCGCAATCCTGCTGTTCAGTATGCATCAGGACAAAACGACTGGCATTCCACAGCTTATTACAAAAATGATGGTAACCTTCCAGACGTTTCATGTCCCAGTTAATGTCACGACCGGTAGACGCAAGGGCGGCGAGTGTGAAACGCAGTGCATCAGTACCCTGAGGTTTGATACCTTCAGGAAACTGTTTTTGCGTGCGTTTGCTGATTTTTTCTGCCAGCTGAGGCTGCATCATATTACTGGTGCGTTTTTCCAGCAGTGCCGCGAGAGCAATACCGTCAATCATGTCCAGTGGATCCAGCACATTGCCTTTCGATTTGGACATTTTCTGTCCTTCTTCATCGCGAATCAGGCCAGTAATATAAACGGTTTTAAACGGTACCTGCGGTTTGCCCTGTTCATCCTTAATGAAATGCAGGGTGAGCATCATCATGCGGGCAATCCAGAAAAAGATAATATCGAAACCGCTGGTCAGCACGCTGGTGGGATGAAAGGTTTTCAGTGCCGCGGTCTGCTCCGGCCAGCCCAGTGTGGAAAAAGTCCAGAGTGCCGAGGAAAACCAGGTGTCCAGTACGTCTTCGTCCTGGCGCAGATTGACTTCAGCGCTCAGGCCATTATCCTTGCGCACAGCGTCTTCGCTACGGCCCACATAAACGCGGTCCTCGTCATCAAACCATGCAGGGATGCGATGGCCCCACCATAGCTGGCGTGAGATACACCAGTCCTGAATGTCACGCATCCAGGCATAGAACATATTTTCGTACTGCTTTGGCACAAACTGAATTTCTCCCTGTTCAACCGCGTCAATTGCGCGTGTTGCCAGCGGCGTGGTGCGCACATACCACTGGGAGGTCAGCATGGGTTCAATAATCACACCGCTACGATCACCGTAAGGCAGGGTCAGGGCGTGTGCTTTTATTTCTGCCAGCAGGCCAAGCTCTTCAAGTGCTTTGATAACTGCCTTGCGCGCCGCAAAGCGCTCAAGGCCACGAAATGCTGCCGGGATGCTGATGCTGTCAGTACTGCTGTCTGTGGTACTGTCAGTGAATACCTCGGCTTCATCGCGAATATGGCCATCGGGAGTCAGGATGTTGATCATGGGTAAATGATAACGTTTACCCACGGCATAGTCGTTAAAGTCATGTGCCGGTGTTATTTTAACGCAACCGGTGCCTTTCTCCATATCCGCATGTGCATCGCCCAGAATGGGAATACGCCGCCCGGTGAGTGGCAGCAGAACGAATTTACCAATCAGCGCAGCGTAACGGGGATCATGGGGATTGACGGCGACAGCACTGTCACCCAGTATGGTTTCGGGCCTTGTGGTAGCAACGGTGAGATAACTTTCTCCCTGGGTAGTTTTGACGCCATCAGCGAGGGGATAACGCAGATACCACATGGAGCCCATGGATTCACGATTTTCCACTTCCAGATCAGAAATAGCCGTACGCAACGTGGGATCCCAGTTCACCAGGCGCTTACTACGATAGATAAGCTTTTCCTGATACAGACGCACAAACACTTCTGTTACGGCTTCAGACAGACCGTCATCCAGCGTAAAGCGCTCATGTTCCCAGTCTGCAGAGTTACCGAGGCGGCGCATCTGGTCAGTGATGCGATGACCTGACTGTGCCTTCCACTGCCATATTTTGTCGACAAAGGCATCACGGCCATAATCCTGGCGCGTTTTTCCTTCTTTCGCAGCGACTTTGCGCTCTACCAGCATCTGTGTGGCAATACCGGCATGATCGGTACCGACCTGCCAGTGCGTATTTTTTCCCTGCATACGCTGGTAACGTATCATGATATCCATAATAGTTTGCTGAAAGGCGTGGCCCATGTGCAGACTACCGGTGACATTGGGTGGTGGCAGCATGATACAGAAACTTTCTCTGCTGGTGTCACCGTGAGGTTTAAAGTACCCCTGTTTTTCCCACCAGGTATAAAGCGGTTGTTCGATTTTCTGTGGATCGTAACTTTTATCGAGTTCGGGTGTCTGAGAAGCGTCAGTGAATGTCTTTTCCATGTAATTTTTAGTCTGTGGGTACGGGTGACATGAAGAGGTGAAAGCCGGTATCGCGATAAGATTTGTAACGCACGCGTGCGCGTTGTTTCAACGTCGTTTCGTCAGGAACGAAGTCTATCACTTCGTGGAACGCTGTGGCAAAATCGGCGAAGTCGGGTAACAGTGTTATCAATAAATCTCTCTTTGTAGCGCTGCGCCTTTCAGGCCATGAAAGCTCCACAGGCGCGCCCTGTGCGGGACCTTCACCTGCCAGGTTATGAGGAACAAAGGCATCGGTTATCTGCCAGAGTTCATCATCCAGCGCTATGGCCTGCTGCTCATTTTCACAGGCAATTAATATACGCTTTCCTGTACGCCAGTGGGTAATGGCGAGCTTACCGGCCAGCGTTTTTGCTGTGGTCATGCCATCAGACGGGCTATTTTCCCTGAGAAGATAAAAAGTGACTTGCTTCATTGCAGGTCAATAAACTCCATAGTTAATCATCAGTGTTGATTCCGGCACGATTTAACAGAAACTGGGAGAGTAACGCAACCGGGCGTCCGGTTGCACCCTTATTTTTACCGCTACGCCATGCAGTCCCGGCAATATCGAGGTGTGCCCAGTGATATTTCTGTGTGAAACGAGCCAGAAAACAACCTGCTGTGATGGTACCGGCCGGCCTGCCGCCGTGATTAGTCATATCGGCGCAATTAGAATCAAGCTGTTCGTCGTATTCATCGCCTAATGGCAGACGCCATATATTATCTCCAGACTGTTCAGCGGCGCTGGTAAGCTCGTTGGCCAGCGGATTATGATTTGACATCATGCCTGTTATCTGGTGACCCAATGCAATCACACAGGCACCGGTTAAGGTGGCAATGTCAATAACCAGTTCAGGATTAAACTGTTCAACAAAGGTCAGTGCATCACACAGTATTAAACGTCCTTCAGCATCGGTATTGAGGACTTCAACGGTTTTTCCGGACAGTGTGGTGATGATATCACCGGGCCTGTAAGCACGACCATCTGGCATATTTTCACAACCGGCCATAACACCAATAACATTTAACGGCAATTGCAGTTCAGCGAGCACACGCATGACGCCATAGACACTGGCAGCGCCACACATATCGTATTTCATTTCATCCATTTTTTCGACGGGCTTGAGACACAGACCGCCTGAATCAAAGGTGACTCCTTTGCCTACCAGTACCACAGGTCGGGCCTGTTTATTCGGATTTCCTGTGTATCTGATGACTGACATGACAGATTCATTTTTCGATCCTCTGCCGACAGCAAGGTAAGCATTCATGCCTGCTGTTGCCATCTGCTTTTCATCAATCAGCTCTACGGCTATATGCGTATTGAATGTCTGTGCCAGTTGACTGGCCTGTTGTGACAGATAAATTGGGTTACAGATATTAGGTGGCAGGTTGGCTAAATCTTTTGCCGCACTGATACCTGCTGCTATTGCCAGAGCATGTTTGATGGCGCGCTCACCAGAAGCAAGCTCACGACGTCTGGAGACGGTAAATATCATTTTTCGTAATGGACGACGTGTTTCCATTTTATGGCTTTTAAATTGCTCAAAGAGATAGAGGGTTTCTTTGATAGTTTCCACTGCCTGGCGGATTTTCCAGTAAATATTGCGTCCTTTCACGTGCAGCTCAGTCAGAAAACAGATTGCATCCATAGAGCCTGTTTCATTAAGCGTGTGGATGGTTTTTTCTATCACCTGCCTGTATTGGCGTTCATCGAGTTCACGCTCTTTGCCACACCCTGTTAACAGCACACGTTCCGCTAAAATATCAGGCACCTGGTGTAATAAGAGCGTTTGCCCGGGTTTTCCTTCCAGTGCACCCCGGCGCAATAAGTTACTGATATAGCCACCACTGGCTTTATCCAGCTGCTCTGCAGCAGGTGACAGGCGGCGAGGTTCGAAAATGCCGATAACAATACAGGCACTGCGCTGTTTCTCCGGGCTGCCACTTTTTACACTAAACTCCATGCGTCCTCCTTAAAAGATAACTACCATAGCAGAGGAATCCGTCGTCAGTTCCTGGTGCCTGTTTTTATAGGGACACATTTACTGCTTATCAGTGCCGTTAACACTATATTTTAGGCAATCAGGTATAACCAGTGCCGGATATCATGATATCCTTTACGCGCAACAGGCGTTGTTATTGTACTGAATATTAACGACAACTTATTGTATAATATATTTATTTTAATACAATACAGGCGTATTGAACGTGATTATTATTAAGTATCTGGTGAGAGAAATCGTTAAAAGCCAGACGGCGATTTTGCTCATTCTGCTGCTCATCTTTTTTAGCCAGAAGCTCATTCGGATACTGGCAGCTGCAGTAGAAGGCAATATTCCTGCCAGTTTAGTTTTACTACTGCTTGGCTTCGGTGTTGCTGAAATGATACAGCTGATTTTACCGCTAAGTTTGTTTCTTGGTATTCTGACTGCTTTTAGCCGATTATACCATGAAAGTGAAATCACTGTTATGCATGCCTGCGGGTTGGGTAAAAAAGTATTGATTATTTCTGTACTGATGCTGGCCGGTGCAACTTCTATACTGTCATCAATGAATGTTATCTGGCTGGTTCCCTGGTCTGCCAGGTATCAGAATAAAGTTCTGGCGGAAGAGAAAGCTAATCCCAGTTTTGCTACTCTGGTGGAGGGGCAGTTTCAGGTCTATCAGAATGGTAATGTCGTGCTGTTTGTCGGTGATGTGAACAGAAATAAAATTAACCGTGTTTTTCTGGCCCAGCTGGCACCTGATAATAACAGACGGCCTTCAATAGTGGTGGCTGATAAGGGGGAACTGCTGGAGCGCTCTGATGGGACCAAAGTGGTGTTGTTCAATCAGGGAACACGCTATGAAGGCAACGTATTATTGCGTGATTTTCGCGTGACTGATTTTGTCGATTATCAGGCGGTGATTAGCCGTAAGATAGTCAATGCCAGCAGCCAGGACGTTGGTTATATGTCGATGTATGATTTGTGGCATGCAAATGAGCCTGCGGTTACTGCTGAGCTTCACTGGCGCCTGACATTGATTTTTTCGGTCATCATTATGGCATTGCTGGCAGTGCCACTCAGTGTAGTAAACCCTCGTCACGGTCGGACGCTCAGCATGATTCCAGCTATATTGTTATATTTAATCTTTTTTCTGATACAAAGCACCTTACGCTCTAATATTGGTAATGAAAAACTGACTCCTGCCTGGATGTGGGGCGTGAACACCGCTTACCTGATGCTGGCTATTTTTCTTAATCTGTGGGACAGCCTGCCTGTGCGTAAGTTACGGGTGCGCTGTCTGGGCGGTGCTGTCTGATGCTGTTTGGTGTACTGGATCGTTATATTGGCCGTACTGTTCTTGCCAGCATCATGATGACTTTATTTACGCTGACTTCCCTGTCAGGAATTATCAAGTTCGTCGATCAATTACGTAAAATCGATCAGGGCAGTTATTCTCCTTTTGCGGCGGGTATCTATACCCTCTTGTGTATCCCGCAGGATGCGCAGATATTCTTTCCCATGGCAACGCTGCTGGGAGCATTACTGGGTCTTGGTAAGCTGGCTAATTATAGTGAACTGGTGGTGATGCAGGTGACGGGTTTTTCCCGTATGCAGATTGCGATTTCAGTAATGAAAGTCGCGATGCCTTTAGCATTACTCGTTATGGCTACAGGAGAATGGATATCACCACGTGCTGAGCAGATGGCACGTAATTACCAGGCACAGATGATTTATGGTGGTTCATTGTTATCGACCCAAAGTGGGTTATGGGCAAAAGATGGCATGGATTTCATTTATATTGAACGCATTTTAAGTGACAGAGAGCTTTCTGGTATCAGTATTTATCATTTTGACAGGCAGTATCGCCTGCAGTCTGTGCGTTATGCGGCGGCAGCAGTTTTTGAAAATCATGGATGGCAGCTTTTTCAGACTCATGAATTGGATTTACGCTACCCGGAAAAAATTCAGGGTACGCAACATCTGAGTGGGGAATGGTCTACCAGCCTGACACCGGATAAATTGAGAGTTGTTGCCATGAGTCCGGAATATCTTTCTATCAGTGGACTGAATAATTACATTCGCTACTTAAAGCAGGGCGGGCAGGAATCCCGTCGTTACCAGTTAAGTATGTGGAGTAAGATCTTTGCACCGTTTTCTATTGCAGTAATGGTGCTGATGGCGCTCTCGTTTATTTTTGGTCCATTACGCGCTGTTTCTGTCGGGATACGCATACTTACCGGTATCAGTGTTGGGTTTATTTTTTACGTGCTGGATAAGATTTTTGGCACGCTCAGTCTGGTTTACAGCGTACCTCCTGTCATCGGTGCGTTATTACCCGCTATGCTTTTTTTATTTATCAGTATTTACCTGCTATTGCGGCATCGCTAGTGTTGCCGCATACAGGGCGCTATTTTCTGAGACGCTATTTTTTGCATACTCTGAAGCTGGACTGCTGCGCGGTAAACGGGCTGGTCCTGATGGTCGGGTACGTATGTCTGGGTTACTTACCAGTTGTGCAACCAGTCGATTGACACCATTACTCATGTTGCTGAATCTGGATAATTTGCTACGGGTAGCAACCACAAAAATGCCAATATTCTTCTCGGGTATCATCGCCATATAGGTAATAAAGCCACCACCACCACCTGTCTTTTGTATGATTCCAGGCAGGCCATTTTTGGGTGCCATATAAATCCAACCCAGACCCAATGCATCTGCCCGTCCGGCGACATCCAGACCACGTGCCGAAGTCAGTTTGTGGCGCTGAAAGTAAAAAGTATGCTCCAGTGCTGCGGTAAGTTTGCGTTTTTTATTTTCTTTGTATAAAAACTGCTGCATCCAGCGTTGCATATCTTCAGGTGTTGAATAAAGTCCGCCACTGCCTGCTGCGGCAACAGTAGGGTGACAGGGGCTATGATTGAGACCAATCATGAGTCTGGCACATTGTTCTCTGGTGGGTGTGAGGGTGGTATTTTTCATTCCGAAGGGTGCGATAACTTTTTCGTGTAATAATTGCGGATAAGGTTTATTGGCCGCTTTTGATAATGCATCAGCCAGTAGATCATAAGCCAGATTAGAATAGGAAGCGCTGGTACCAGGGGGCGCTGTTATTTTATTTTTTTTCAGCCATTGCCAGCGAGCTGTGCTATCAGGCCAGGTGAACACGGGTTTTTTTTTCGGTTTCCCCGGTTGTTCACGGGGTAAGCCACTGGTGTGGGTGGCGAGATTAAGCAGGGTAATAGGCTCTTTTGCATTGTGAAGCGAGATAGCTGCTTTTTCCGCGGCATAAATTTTTAACGGATCAGTGAGCTTGAGCCTGCCTTCACTGGCCAGTTTCACCATGACTTCACTGGTAATTAATTTGGTGATGGAGGCAATGCGAATGAGTGAATCATGGCGTGGCGGCGTCTTGTTGCCTTTTCTGGTCTCACCAAAGCTGTGGTGAATAACCTGATCATTGTTAATGACCACCAGTGCCATGCCGGTAGCACCGCTGTCGCGGAAAATACGCTCTGCCTGTTTGTTAGTCAACGATGAAAGTTCAGTTGTTTTTGCATGACCATCATTGGGCGAGAATATCATGCTTACCGCTAGCATTAACGGTAGCGAATGTTTAAATGCTGTATTCATTTTGTTAAAGGCAAGCAGTTTTCACATATTGTTATAATAGTAGATTATAGAGATGACAATATATTTATAACCCATATATTTTTTACTTTCTATGGCAGCGATGGATGAAAACACAGGTGATGAATCCAGTTCCTGGCTGTTAGCGAGATAAAAAATACCCCGATGTTATCCTGCCTGATTATACCATGCTGGGAAGGGAAGATAACAGTTGCGTAGCTGCGATAGCCTGGTATAATGCACCCCGTTTACGCGACTTTCAATGCCGAAGTGGCGAAATTGGTAGACGCAGTTGATTCAAAATCAACCGCCTTCGGGTGTGCCGGTTCGAGTCCGGCCTTCGGCACCACGTCAGACTGTCTGGTCGTAAAATTCTGTAACAGCGTAAGCAGGCCGATAGATCCAATGGGATAAAATCCGGCCGGTTAATGTCTTCATACACTCATTTATTATTTCATGAATTTTTTAATTGACGGGTTAGTGCATTATGCACTACTGTTTACCCCGTTGGGCCGAAGTATGTTGGTTATCGCTTTGAACGAGAGTGCCTGCACTCATTCCAATGTACACCCCATGCCCAACACCTCACTGCCATATCCCCAGCTAAAGGCGGTTGTTTAGCGTAGTCAGTCTGCCTTTTACCGATGTGAAATACACCGCCCGATTTTCCGCTTTAATCAGTACTTACCCGTGGCAATATGACCCATCCAGGCACAGTTATCCGTGTCGCTGCAGGTGAATGACCAGGATTGACAGCTAGTGCATAATGCACTACTTTGGCATGCCAGTCGCCACAGACAGGTCCTTTCAGGTTTGGCAAGTCCTGTCGGCATTAACTATGCCGGGTATCTGTAATACGCTGCTTTTCAATAAAACTTGCCTAGGCTTTACTGATCATTTCAACGTATTACGTTGAAAAAAAGGATATTTTTATGAATGGAGGCAGTGATGAGTTATAGTCACATCTTACAAAGTATGCTGACCCAAAGCGGGCAGACACCGCAGACTGAACCTTTACCAGGGCAGGTAGCCAACAATGCCGGGGGGTATTATTATGCCATCGATGACTGGGCACGTTTAAACCGTTTCCTTATCCTTGGAACAGAAGCCGGTACCCATTATGTTAACGCTGTTGCGCTGACCAAGGAAAATGCGCAAGTGCTACTGCGTTTGCTGGAGAGTGAAGGCGTGCGCGTTGTAGACAGCATCCTGCAGGTCAGCACCAGCGGCCGCGCGCCAAAAAATGATCCCGCTCTGTTTGCTCTGGCGTTTGCCGCCGCTGCAGACGATGCCAAAACCCGTAAAGCAGCCCTGGCCGCACTGCCGAAAGTGGCGCGCACGGGTACGCATGTACTGATGTTTGCAGAGTTTGTCAACGGCCTGCGTGGTTGGGGACGTGGTCTGCGTAGTGGTTTAGGCCGCTGGTTTTGTGATATGCCGGTAGAAAAATTATCCCTGCAGGCAGTCAAATACGCTCAGCGCGAAGGCTGGAGCCTGCGCGATTTACTGCGCCTTGCGCATCCAAAAACAGATGAAGCACAGCGTGCTGCTTTGATAGACTGGATTGCGCATCCACAGAAAGCAGAATCCATCACTGCTGCCCGTCAGGCATTTCGCCTGGTGCAGGGTAAATATCTGGCAAAAGAAGCCACTGATGCAAAAAGAGTTGCAGATATCGTGCGTCACTATTCTCTGCCGCGTGAAGCAGTTCCTGGCGTGTATCTGAATAACAGGGACGTATGGGATGCATTGCTGGTTGATATGCCTATGACGGCAATGATTCGCAATCTGGGTAAAATGAGCCATGCAGGGCTGCTTACGCCGATGAGCGCTTGTGCCGACTATGTGGCAAATCGTCTGCTTGACCGTGAGCAGCTAAAGAAAGCGAGAGTTCATCCAATTCAGCTGCTGCTTGCGTTGCGTACTTATGCTACGGGATGCGGTATGCTGGGATCACTAACATGGACGCCTGCGCCTGCCGTGGTTGAGGCATTAAATCAGGCGCTTTATCTGGCGTTTGAGGATATCACGCCAACAGACAGACGCATTTTAGTCGGTGTTGACGTTTCAGGCTCAATGAAGAAAAGCCGCTGTGCCGGTTCACCCATGCTTGGCTGCGTGGAAGCTGCAATTGCAATGGCAATGCTGTTCGTGCGCACAGAAAAGAAGGTGCATACTATGGCCTTCGATACCATCGCCCATGAATTCACGATGACGCGCAGCCAGCGCCTGGATGATGTGATTAACAATATGACCAGATGGGGTGGTGGCACTAATCTGTCCCTGCCGGTAGCTTATGCCTTGAAAAACAAACTGGAAGTGGACGCCTTTGTCATACTCACTGACAGCGAGACATGGGTGGGCCAAGCGCATCCAGTGCAAACGCTTTATCAGTATCGTCAGCAGATTAACCCGCAAGCCAGACTGGTGGTGCTGGCTACGGCAGCACACCACGGCAGCATCATTGATCCCACTGATCCGCTTTCGTTCGGGGTAGCCGGTTTCGATGCCGCTGTTCCTCAATTGGTGGCAGAGTTTATCAGAGGCGAATTTTAGCGGAAATATTTTGGGTATATACCCAAAATATTTCGAGTTGCAGTAAGACCAGAAACGCGAATCCCCATGAGCCCAGGCCCGCTATGTGATTGGGGTGCGTGTTCGCAGCCAACGCAGCTGCAGTTTGAAAGACGAAGGGTATAAGAGGTGGCCATGACACCAGACGAGCTCAGACAAAAAGGTGAGCAGTTATTTGGTAACTGGGGCTGGCAGACCAGGCTGGCGCAAGCCTTGCGTGTGGATGGCAGTACGGTGCGGCGATGGGTAGCCGGCACGACTGTCATTCCCGGTCCTGCACAGGTGGCGCTGGAATTACTGCTAAAAGAGCAGCAAAAGGTAAAGCAAAGTGAAGAAGCACGAGTAAGCCTGTTATAACAGGGAAAGCAGCATGATAAGGAAAAGCTGTTGTTACCCAGTAACAGGGACCGGCGGGTTTTACGCTCTCAACGGATACTTAAGAGTGCTTACTATCCGGTTTGATGGTGCCCCTGTGTAGCGCCGGTGAGATTTTTATAGTCTGTTTAACGTGCTACACTACCAGCCTTTATGACTGTCGGGTAGCCCTTGAGTTAATCTGCCTGCAGACAGCTGCTTACTTTTGTCCTGCCTCGCATGAATTTTAACCGAACAGCTATCAGAAGCTTTTTTTATTAAATACAATGCTGGACATGTTATCAGGCTATGGATAATAATGGCGCCCTTGGAAGGATGGCCGAGTGGTTTAAGGCAGCGGTCTTGAAAACCGCCGACGGGCGACTGTCCTAGAGTTCGAATCTCTATCCTTCCGCCATAGTAAAGCCGGCTTAGCTCAGCAGGTAGAGCAACTGACTTGTAATCAGTAGGTCGCCAGTTCGATTCCGGCAGCCGGCACCATGTAAAACAAAAAATCTCAGCGATGCAGATAATTTTCCTGCTGTACATATAATTCAAACTTAAGCTGGTTTTATCAACATATCTGCCCACATCGAAGCCACTTATCTTTAATCCGTGTTACCTTCCTGCTCCTTGCCAGTTTACTTTATCAGTGCAATTTTGCGTTCCGTTAGGTACGCATAACAATTTTTCCAGTAACTCTTAAAAAACCGGAAGTTTAACCACAATGGCGCTTACTTCACCTGCAGCACATGTCAACAATAAAGAACCACTCGCTGCGATAAAATACCGGCCAGACATAGATGGTCTGAGAGCAATAGCAGTCCTGGCAGTTGTTTTATTCCATTACAGGGTATTTCCATTTTCGGGAGGATTTATTGGTGTTGATGTATTTTTCGTCATTTCGGGATACTTAATTACTTCAATTATTACCAGTCAATCTGACAGGGACCAGTTCAGCTTTTTGCATTTTTATACGCGCCGCTGTTTGAGAATATTGCCCGCAGCTTTATTTATTACGCTGTGCTCTGCAGTTTTTGCGTTCTTCTTTTTATTACCCGATGAGTTTGCGAATCTGGGTGGTGCTATTAAAAGCCTGTCTCATTTCACTTCCAATCTGTATTTCATGAAAACAGATAGCGACTACTGGAATCAGAGTTCGCTTGCAGTACAGCCTTTGTTGCACACCTGGTCCCTGTCTATTGAAGAGCAGTTTTACGCTGCCCTGCCTCTGTTTATCTTTGGCTCAATCCTGATAAAACGATTGCTGCCTGAGCGTTATAACCGTATAGATATTCCGTTAATTACTCTTTGTTTGTGTATGGCGTTATCTTTCTGGTACAGCGTTTCTGCTGGCAGGTGCTGTATTAGCCATGGTCCTGAGAGTAAAACATCGTCCCCAAAGCCTGTTCATTAAAAATGTTACAGGTGTGTCCAGTCTGGCAGTGCTGGGCATTTGCATGATTTTCTACGATGAAAGTATGTCGTTCCCGGGTGTTAATGCGCTGCTGCCATGTATTAGTACAGCGTTAATAATTTATGCCGGCAATGAAAACAACCAATCACTATCACAGCGCATTTTAGAAATCAAAGTTTTTGTTTATATAGGCCTGATATCTTATTCGCTTTATCTATGGCATTGGCCAATTCTGGTCTTTTTTCAGTCGGTCACATGGAAAGCGCGGGGCCTGCCACCTGTCCCTGTCGTAGCATCACTGTTTTTAACTGTGCTACTCGCCTGCTTTACCTGGAAATTTGTCGAAACGCCTTTGCGAAAAATTGGGCACAGCAGGCAGTCACAACGGTTTGTCATTCTTGCCAGTGTCGTAAGTCTGGTAGCATTGTATTGTCTGGGCAGTGCAATTTTTTCCATCGGAAAGATGAAAGGATTGATAAAACAGCCAGTACCTGAGGTATTACATGAGCTTTTGGTTGACACCAGGACCATACCCGGGGCTCGTTGTGAAGGAAGCTCAGATATAGCTACAGTGATGGCCACTGGAGGTGGATGTGAAATAGGCGATAAATCGTTAGCGGTGATTAATTTTGCATTAGCAGGAGATTCTCATGCCCGCATGTGGGCTGACGGTATCGACAATGCCGCATTGAAACACCATAAAAAAGGCCTGGTATTGGCGCATTTCAGTTGTATTCCTCTTTTAGGGCTCGTTCCTCCTGCCCGTCGTAAAGACTGTACACAGATAACGGCGGCAAAAATGGCATTCCTGCAAGGATCTTCGATAAAAAACATCGTTCTGGCAGGCTACTGGCGGGGGCTGGGAAAGACAAAGAAGGGGATTGATACATTGGCGGCGGCCCTGGTGGGTACTGCCAGCGTTTTAAAGACCGCGGGTAAAAACGTATTCGTCGTTCTCGACGTGCCTGAGTTACCTGACAGCCAGATGAGTATGTTCTTCGCTTTGGACAGTATCAGCAGTACCCGGGCTGGGCCCACATATGCTTCATACATACAACAACAGGGCGCTTTAAATAAAGCTATTACACAGGTAGCAAAGGACAACGGGATTGTGATTCTCAACGCTGCGGACATCTTATGTAATGGGGTGACCTGTACTTCAGCAATGGGGGGAAAACATTCTATCGAGACCTGCACCATTTAACTGATCAAGGCTCCATTCAGTTCAATGCTGTGTTCAGTCCGTTGTTTGAGCAACGCTGATGTGATAAACAGCACAGGCGGATTTGACACCTCAAGGATGAGGTAAAAAAACAGGTCAGATGAAAGTTAACGCCATGAATAATCTGTCGTTAACTCATCCCGATATGTGCAGAATAAGGTAAACTGCTAGCTCCGGCTCGGCGTACTGGCAAGCATGTTTCCAATGCCAGCGCTTACTTCCGCTCTTGTGATTAACAGAAAATTAAGAATCGATATGTCAATGTTGCCTGATTCTTGATTGACTGATTGTTCGCTTTTATTCTGGCTTTGATCGATAATTTTTTGTGATGCGGCGATGGCTTGTGCCAGAATGGCCTTGTTTTCCTTTTTCTTTTTGAGTGCTTCAAGGTGTTTTTTAAGATCATGTTCATGCAGCATGATCCTTTCTGCCAGCTTCACCCATGCTTCTGCTTCTTTTTCTTCAGCTTTGCGTTTTGCAGCGTCTGCTCTTTGCTTGATTTGTCGCGCCAGATCAACCAGTACCTGACTGAATGTATGAGAAGAGCCGGAGCTGTTTTTTGCTATTTTTTTCGCCGCTTCATCGGCTGCTGGCTGGTTATTGTCATGTTGCTTTAGCAGTTGCACAAGGTCAGTAAAAAACTGCTTTACCCGCTGAGCAGCGGCCTGACTAAAGCTAACATCATAGGCAGAACTGTTTTCTTCGCTGTTTTCTGCCGCATACTGAATAATACCGTTATGATCTTCCTGTTTTTTCAGCATCAGCAGGTCAGTAGTAAATTGTTTTTCCATTTCACTGAGCGCCCGACTCAACGCATTGGGATGCTGATGTGTGGGGGCGGATGAACCTGTTGCTGTACTTTCTACCGCCTGTGCACTACTTTCATCTGCATTTTTTTGCGTTGTGTCGGTTTTTCCCAGCGTCTTTGCCAGATCAGTAAAAAATTGCTTTCTGTTGCTATCAGGAAATGCCTCAGAACGGCTGGAACCGTCCCTTGTTTTTTTTTCCACAACGTCTATAACAGGCTCAATTCTGCGGACAGGGGATACTGGAGAGACCATAAGGCATTTTCCTGTAGTGCACTATTTTGTTGTTATTATAGGTGCAGGAGGCCGGTGTTAATATCATAAAACGCCCGGTTGCACCTTACCTGATTAAATACGCTAGAGGTTGCAGGTATGCTATGCCTGTGTTTCAGCATTAAAAGCAGATATTTTCATGCGTGCATGCATTTCCTGTAATGAGATAACACGCCGGGCAGGGTCTGCGCTCAGTGCCATGAGTGTCGCAAAAGCACCATTGATGGTGGTATCGTAATGAACCTTATATTCCAGTGCACTACGACGCAGTAGTTTTGAATCTTCAATGGTCTGGCGTCCTGACGTGGTATTAACGATATAAGTGTATTCACCATTTTTAATACGGTCCTGAATATGCGGCCGTCCTTCGTGAACCTTGTTAACCAGGCGTGGGTTGATACCTGCCTCGCCCAGCACTACAGCCGTACCGTGAGTCGCATCCAGAGAAAATCCCTGTCTTAGCAATTCACTTGCCAGACTGACGACACGGGCTTTATCGGCATCACGTACTGATAATAATGCGCGTCCGCTGTGTTTCATACCGGCACCACTTGCCAGCATCCCTTTGGAAAACGCCTCAGCAAAAGTGTGCCCTGTTCCCATCACTTCGCCGGTAGAACGCATTTCAGGACCAGGAATAGGGTCCACACCCGAAAATTTATTGAAAGGGAATACCACTTTTTTGACGGAGTAATAAGGCGGAATGACTTCCTGGCTGATACCCTGGGCACTCAGTGATTCTCCTGCCATTACACGGGCAGCAATACGCGCTAAAGGGATTCCGGTAGCTTTGGAAACAAAAGGTATGGTGCGCGAGGCACGGGGATTGACTTCGATTAAGTAAACACTGTTACCCTGCACGGCAAACTGAATGTTGATTAATCCGCATACGCCTAATTCAAGGGCCAGCATACGTGTCTGCTGGCGCATGATGTCCTGAAGTTGCTGGCTTAAGGTATACGCTGGCAGTGAACAGGCAGAATCGCCGGAATGCACGCCGGCCTGCTCGATATGTTCCATTATCCCGCCAATAAATACCTGTTCGCCATCACAGATGGCATCAACATCTACTTCAATGGCATCATCAAGAAAACGATCAAGCAATACCGGGGCATCACTGGAAACACTGACGGCCTGCTGAAAATAACGTCGCAGATCAGCGTCATCATAAATAATTTCCATCGCGCGCCCGCCTAGTACATAAGATGGGCGCACTACCAGTGGGTAACCGAGATTAACGCTGCTGTCCAGTGCCTGCTCAATAGTACTTGCGGTTGCATTGGGCGGTTGCTTTAATTTCAGATACTGCACTGCCTCTTGAAAGCGCTGCCTGTCTTCGGCCCTGTCAATGGAATCCGGACTGGTACCCAGCAGGGGGACACCCTGTTCAGCCAAAGCGCGTGCCAGCTTTAACGGGGTCTGGCCGCCATACTGAACAATAACACCGCTGGGTTGTTCAAGGCGTACAATTTCCAGCACGTCTTCCAGTGTTACCGGCTCAAAATAAAGGCGATCAGAGGTGTCATAGTCCGTGGATACTGTTTCCGGATTACAGTTAATCATAATGGTTTCATAACCGGCTTCCCGCAGCGCCTGTGAAGCATGAACACAACAGTAATCAAATTCGATACCCTGCCCGATACGGTTCGGTCCGCTGCCCAGAATGATAATTTTCTCCCGCCCAACGCTCGGGCGGGATTCGCATTCTTCTTCATAGGTTGCGTACATGCAGGCAGTTTTAGTTGCAAATTCAGCAGCACAGGTATCAATGCGCTTATAAACCGGATGCAGGCCATATTGATAACGTTGCTGGCGTATATCATTTTCAGTAACACCAGCCAGTTTTGCCAGCCTTGCATCGGAAAAGCCTTTACGCTTCAGTTGAAGTAAAAAATCGGCATCAGGACCTTCAGCGCCACAATCAGTGACCTGTTTTTCCAGCTGAATCAGCTCTTCTATCTGTGCCAGAAACCAGTTATCTATATTGGTCAGATAATGTATAGCATCCAGTGACATACCGGCGCGCAAGGCATCGGCGATATACCAGATACGCCCTGAACCGGCTTCTTTCAGCTCATGACGCAGTTGCATCAGAGCATTGGCATCGTGCAGATTTATCTTAGGATCAAACCCGCTGGTGCCGATTTCCAGGCTACGCAGCGCTTTTTGTAATGATTCCTGAAAGGTGCGGCCAATGGCCATGACTTCACCGACGGATTTCATTTGTGTGGTCAAACGATCATTAGTGCCGGGAAATTTTTCGAAATTAAAACGTGGCATTTTAACCACAATGTAATCGATGGCAGGTTCGAAAGAGGCCGGAATAGAGCCACCCGTCATTTCATTCATCAGTTCATCCAGGGTGTAACCTACAGCGAGTCTGGCGGCTACTTTTGCGATGGGAAATCCTGTTGCCTTGGAGGCCAGTGCTGAGGAGCGTGAAACACGCGGATTCATTTCGATGACGATAATACGCCCTGTTTTGGGATCGACCGCAAATTGTACGTTAGCCCCTCCTGTTTCTACCCCGATTTCACGTAATACCGCCATGGAAGCATTACGCATGTGTTGATATTCTCTGTCAGTCAGCGTCTGAGCTGGGGCTACCGTGATGGAATCACCCGTATGAATCCCCATGGGATCAAGGTTTTCTATTGAGCACACAATAATGCAATTGTCATTTGCATCGCGCACCACTTCCATTTCATATTCTTTCCAGCCAATTAAGGACTCGTCGATTAATAATTCGTGTGTAGGTGAGAGCTCAAGGCCACGCTTGCAGATGGTGTTAAATTCTTCATGGTTATAAGCAATGCCGCCACCGCTACCGCCCATGGTGAAAGAAGGGCGGATAATACAGGGAAAACCAATGTCAGCAGCAACGCTTAAGGCTTCTTCGAGATTGTGGGCAATGCCGGAACGTGCTGTTTCAAGGCCAATTTTTTTCATCGACATATCAAAAAGACGCCTGTCTTCTGCTTTATCAATAGCTTGTGCAGTTGCGCCAATCATGGTGATAGCAAACCTGGCAAGTACGCCCTGACGCTCCAGTTCAAGGGCACAGTTTAATGCAGTCTGACCGCCCATGGTGGGTAAGATGGCATCAGGCCGTTCTTTGTCAATAATGTTGCTGATGACGTCACAGGACAGGGGCTCAATGTAGGTAGCATCAGCCATATGTGGGTCGGTCATGATGGTTGCCGGGTTGGAATTTACTAAAATAACCCGATATCCCTCTTCACGCAGCGCCTTACAGGCCTGGGCACCAGAATAATCGAATTCACAGGCCTGACCGATAACAATCGGACCTGCTCCCAGGACGAGGATACTGCTTATATCGGTACGTGCTGGCATGAAACTTTCGCTCCTGATGATCGGATATTGTTATAATCAGCAAGCTATACAATATGCTGTGTTAACATTGAACTCAGCATGTTTATTGGCTGTGTCTGCTTGTGTGTTTTACCTTGCTTTATACTGTGCTGCTGCTAAGAGGAGGCTTAAGCATGCTGACAGTGATAATCGTTCATTAATGCAATGAAATGGTCGAACAAAATAGCAGCGTCGTGCGGGCCCGGGCTTGCTTCGGGGTGGCCCTGAAAACCAAAGGCGGCTCTGTCCGTGCGTGCAATACCCTGCAGGGATCCATCAAACAGTGACTGGTGTGTCGAGCGCAGGCAGGAGGGTAAGGTGTTGCTGTCCACAGCAAAACCGTGATTTTGCGCTGTAATCATCACCGCACCGCTATCGATATTTTTTACCGGATGGTTACTGCCACGATGGCCAAATTTCATTTTTATCGTTTTAGCACCACTGGCCAGTGCCAGCAGTTGATGACCGAGACAGATACCGAATAACGGAATGTCAGTTTTCAACAGCTGCCTGATGGCGGTAATGGCATAATCGCAGGCACCGGGGTCCCCGGGACCATTGGACAGAAATATGCCGTGCGGATTTAAATTTAGCACCTCTTCGGCTGGCGTCGCGGCGGGCACAACGGTGAGGCGGCAGCCCCTGTCAACCAGCATACGCAGCATGTTTTGCTTTACACCATAATCATAGACAACGACATGCCAGGGTAAATTAGCGTGCGCTTTTTCTGCCGATTGCCCGCTGTTGCCTGTCAGGCTGCCTGTTGACCAGGTGTAAGGTTCCTTTGTACTTACTGCCCTGGCAAAATCCATTCCTGTTACGGTGAAAGCGCAGGCTTTTTCCCGTGCCATCTGAACATCCTGCTGTGTGACAGTGCTATGTTCCCGCGCGATAATACAGCCATTTTGCGCACCTTTTTCCCGTAGCAGGTTGGTGAGTTTGCGCGTATCAATATCGGCTATTGCCACAAGATTATGGCGTTTCAGCCAGTCAGGCAGGCTTTCTTCATTACGCCAGCTACTGGCAACCGGGGACAGGTCACGAATAATCAGCCCATGTGCGTGTATCCTGGTGGATTCTGCATCACTGGCATTGGTGCCAACATTGCCAATATGAGGATAAGTCAGCGTGATTATCTGGCGAAAATAAGAGGGATCGGTGAGTATTTCCTGATAGCCTGTCATTGAGGTATTGAAAACCAGTTCTCCCACCGTGACGCCGGGCGCTCCTACAGAGCGGCCATAGAATTGGGTTCCGTCTTCCAGAACCAGTAGTGCTGACTTTATCAAAACACCTCCCGATGAAATTATTATAGATTTTTTAAATCGAGCACATCGCTCATATCAAAAAGCCCGGGCTGCTTTCCTGACAGCCATATTGCTGCTTTAACGGCACCTCTGGCAAATATTGCGCGGCTGGATGCTTTGTGGGTAATTTCTATGCGTTCACTGGTGTCAGCAAACATAACAGTATGCTCGCCGACAATGTCGCCGGCACGAATACTGGTAAATCCAATGCTATCGGGAGAGCGCTCTTTGCTATAATTTGCTCTTGTATAAACAGCACATTCCTGCAGATCGCGATTTAAGGTTCTGGCAATAACGTTACCCATAGCGAGAGCAGTGCCTGAAGGCGCATCTGTTTTATGTCTGTGGTGTGCCTCCATAATTTCAATGTCGGTACTATCTCCAATGACTTTCGTTGTTTTTTCTAACAAATGTAATATCAGATTGATACCAGGACTGAAATTAGCGGAAAAAACGATGGGAATATCCATTGCGGCGGTATCAATGGCTGCTTTACCTGCCTCATCGAGGCCTGTGGTGCCAATCACCATATTTTTGCGATGCTGGTGGCAGAATTCCAGATGTTTCAGTGTGCCTTCAGGACGGGTAAAATCAATCAGCAGGTCAAAATCATGAGTAACAGCATGCAGATCATCGTTAATCTCTATCCCCAAGCGTCCGATACCCGCGAGTTCACCGGCATCTGTTCCGGTTAATGAAGATCCTGTACGCTCGAGAGCTGCATTTAATCTGACTCCGGGGGTTTGTTGAATCGCCCTAATCAGTTGCCGGCCCATGCGTCCTCCGGCACCGGCAATCGCGATATTGATAGTCGAATCAGTCATTTCCTACCTGTTTTATTGTGCTTAAATTTAACAACCTGTTTCCTGTCTGCTGGTTTCCCCGGTATCATTTATCGCCAGGTCACCCGGGTTTTCATGATAACAGACAATGGATTTTCTGCCATTTCAGCGACTGACTTAATTTACGGCAAATTAGTTTACCTGCGTAATATCGAGTCGCAGTTCTTTGGGTACTTCAAAAACAATATCTTCTTTGCGGCCGTCCAGTTCGATTACCTCTGTTCCGCCCAGAGATTGCAGACGTCTGATTACTTGTTGCACCAGAACTTCTGGTGCTGAAGCGCCTGCAGTCACACCAACACAGGTAACACCTTCAAACCACTGATGCTGAATATCAGTCGCTGAATCGATAAGCCAGGCGGGTTTACCTGCCCGCTGTACCATTTCAGACAGGCGATTAGAATTGGAGGAATTTTTTGAACCGACCACAAGAACTATATCTGCCTGACCGGCCAGATTCCGTACTGCTTCCTGACGATTTGTCGTAGCGTAGCAGATGTCATCTTTACGCGGCCCGATGATAGCTGGAAAACGTTCACGTAAGGCATTAATAACCTCTGAAGTATCATCAACAGACAGGGTCGTCTGTGTCATAAAACACAGATGATTTTCATTTTTAATGTTAAGTTTCCAGACATCGGCAGGCGATTCAACTAAATAGATACCCCCTGCAGGATTATTGTACTGCCCCATGGTGCCCTCAACTTCAGGGTGTCCGGCATGGCCAATAAGAATGGCTTCTTTCCCTCTGTGACTGGCTCGTGCAACTTCCATGTGTACTTTCGTCACCAGAGGGCAGGTGGCATCAAACAACATGGTCAGCTGGCGGGAACGGGCTTCGGCGCGTACTGCCTGTGAGACACCGTGTGCAGAAAAAATCAGTATGCCTCCATCAGGGACTTCTGCTATCTGTTCGATAAAGATAGCACCCTGCTGGCGCAGATTGTCTACAACATAACGGTTATGAACGACTTCATGACGTACATAAATTGGTGCGCCATAACAGGCCAGAGCGCGTTCAACAATGCTGATGGCGCGATCAACGCCTGCGCAAAAACCACGTGGATTAGCCAGCAATATTTGCATTTTTTGCCTCTGGTAAATGACCGTCATCTGCATTATCCCGCTACGGGAACAGGATGACAGTGATGGTATCAGTCATCCTTTATGAGATCGAGTGTTCACTTTTTTTTCGTTGCTGTTTCGGGGTGAATAAACCCCTCCATTGCAATAAGTGCAGCGCCGATACAAATCGCCGTGTCGGCCAGGTTAAACGTTGGCCAGTGCCAGTCGTTAACATAGAAATCAATGAAATCAATAACAACTGCATACATTATGCGATCAAACAGATTTCCCAGAGCACCCCCGATAATCAGTGCATAGGCGCAGTTTGTCAGGTGATTGCGTGCACTGGAACGGTACATGAAGACCAGCAGGGTGAGGGTAATCACAACGGCGATACCGGCAAAAAACCAGCGCTGCCAGCCCGATTTGTCAGCGAGAAAACTAAAGGCGGCACCCGGATTTTGCGCATAAGTCAGATTGACAGAAGGTATCATGGGCAGTGTTTCATGTAAGGTAAAACGACTCATCACCCATTGTTTACTGATTACGTCCAGTATTAATACCAGCGCTGCCAGCCATAGCCAGCGCAAACCGGTTGAGCACAGCGTTTTAGTCATCATCATCAGGCAAACTTACGTTGTTCACCGTTACCGGCTATGTTAACGACACAACGACCACAGAGTGCGGAATGCTCTACTGCTGTACCCGTGTCTTTGCTGTAATGCCAGCAGCGCGGGCATTTTTCACCCTCGGCTTTATTGACAGCAATTTTCAGACCGCTTATCAGCTCGCTCTGGCGTGCATTGTTTCCTGCATCGGCATAGTCTGCAACTTCTGCTGTTGAGGTAAGTAGTACAAAGCGCAATTCATTTTCAAGGCTGTGCAACAGCCCGGCAAGGCGCTGGTCGGCATACAATGTCACTGCGGCTTCCAGTGAGCTGCCAATCTGTCTGTCTGCCCGTGCCTGCTCGAGAATACGGTTGACCTCAACGCGGATTTGCAGTAATTCCTTCCAGAAGGCATCATTCATGGGCTCATCAATAACCAGACCATGAAGACCCTCATACCATTCCTGAGTAAACACAGAGTGCGTATGTTTCCCGGGTAAGTACCCCCATATTTCATCAGCGGTAAACGACATAATTGGTGCCATCCAGCGCACCAGCGCTTGTGCGATATGAAATAGTGCAGTCTGGCAGCTGCGGCGTGCCAGGCTGTCGCTTTTGGCGGTATACTGACGATCCTTAATAATATCGAGATAGAAGGCGCCCATTTCTACTGAGCAGAATTGCATCAGACGCTGCACTACCAGGTGAAAATCGTAATTCTCATAAGCCTGGATAATTTCGTTCTGTGCTGTGTGCGCACAGGAAACTGCCCACCTGTCCAGTGATACCATATCTTTTGCAGCAATACTGTGGTTATCGGGATCAAAACCATTCAGATTAGCCAGCAGAAAGCGGGCAGTGTTACGTATACGGCGATACGAATCTGCAGCACGTTGCAGAATTTCATCGGATACCGCCATTTCTGCACTATAGTCGGTAGCAGCCACCCACAGTCGCAGAACATCGGCGCCCAACTTATTTACCACATCCTGGGGACTGACGGTGTTTCCGATAGATTTGGACATTTTTCTGCCCTGGCCATCAACGGTAAATCCATGTGTCAGTACCTGGCGGTAAGGTGCCTGCCCTTTCATGGCAGTGCCAACCATCAATGATGACATGAACCAGCCCCGGTGTTGATCAGAGCCTTCCAGATACAGATCAGGGATATGACCTTTTAGCTCAGGGCGGTAGTCGATAACTGCGGTGTGGGTAGAGCCTGCATCAAACCAGACATCCAGTATATCGTTGACCCTGACATAATCAGTGGCATCCGCACCCAGTATCTCTGTGGCATCCAGATTCCACCAGCCTTCAATACCCTGTTGCTCGACCCGTTGTGCCACCATTTCCATCAATTCGCTGTTACGCGGATGCAGCACTTCGGTTTCTTTATGGATAAACAAGGGAATGGGTGTTCCCCAGGTACGCTGGCGTGAAATGCACCAGTCCGGGCGGTTGGCAACCATAGCAGTAATGCGTGCCTGGCCCCATGCAGGGATCCACTGTACTTTGCTTATCTCTTTCAGTGACTGTTCGCGTAATGCCTGGTTCTCCATGCTGATGAACCATTGTGGTGTCGTGCGAAAAATACTCGGTGTTTTGTGGCGCCAGCAGCAGGGATAGCTGTGCACCAGCGGCTCTGCATGTAACAGTGCATTATGCTGGCGCAGAATATCGATAATAACGTCGTTAGCCTTGAAGATAAATAATCCGTCGAGCGCTGGATGAGTGTGCGCTAAATAACAGCCATCAGGACCAACAGGGTTTGCTATCTCCAGACGATATTTCTGAGCGATGATAAAATCATCCGGGCCATGACCTGGTGCGGTATGCACAGCGCCGGTGCCGGTATCTGAAGTAACATGGTCGCCTAAAATAACCGGGACATCAAATTGCATAAAAGGATGCTGAAAACGCGTGAGCTCCAGTGCATTGCCCTGGCAGGTGCCTAAAACCTGCCAGTCAGTTATCCCCGCGCGTTGCATGACGCTTTCAATACGTTCTGAAGCCAGAATCAGACAGCGTTCTTTTGTTTGAATTAATTGATAGGTAAAGTCAGCATGCAGCGCTATGGCTCTGTTTGCCGGTAATGTCCAGGGAGTGGTGGTCCAGATAACCAGTGACAGGGGTTGCCTGATGGTATCAGTTATGCCAAATTTCGCCGCTACTGCGGCTGTATCCAGTGCATTAAAGAACACATCAATTGAGGTTGATGTTTTATCGTAGTACTCTACTTCAGCTTCTGATAGTGAAGAACGGCAGTCGGTACACCAGTAAACCGGTTTGGCGCCTTTGTAGACATGTCCATTGGCAATAATCTGGCTCAATGTACGAATGATATTGGCTTCAGTGGTGAAATCCATGGTGCGGTAAGGATTCTGCCAGTTACCCAGTATCCCCAGACGCATAAAATCGTTTTTCTGGCCTTCAATCTGCCCGGCAGCGTAATGACGACAGGCCGCACGAAACTCTGCAGCACTTACTTTTTCTCCCGCCTTGCCAATCAGCTGTTCAACTTTGAGCTCTATGGGTAAGCCGTGGCAGTCCCAGCCGGGAATATAGGGTGCATCATAGCCGGCCATACCTTTGGCTTTGACAATAATATCTTTCAGGATTTTATTGACGGCATGACCAATATGGATACTGCCGTTTGCATAAGGAGGACCATCATGCAGCAGGAAGATTTTTCTCCCTTTACGGGCTTCACGGATGATGCGGTATAAATCCTGCTCACCCCAGCGTTTTATTATGTCAGGTTCACGCCTGGCCAAATCACCACGCATGGGAAACCCTGTTTCTGGCAGGTTCAGCGTTGTTTTGTAATCGTTCATGAAATTGTCGCTTCCGTTTAGGGCGGGCAGATTAAACAGATGTTTTTATGAAGTACTCTCTGGCCATCTGCACATCGTTAGCAATTTGTTCCTTCAGTGCGTTCAGTGAGGGGAAACGTTGTTCATCGCGCAGTTTCTCACGGAATACGACTTCAATATGTCGCCCGTAGAGATTCATTGTGATATCAAGCAAATGGACTTCAAGTTTTTGTCCGCTACCTGCAACAGTAGGCCTGGTACCTATATTGGCAATACCCGGTAAAGGCTGTTGTTTCAGACCATAAACATCAACAAAATAAACGCCCTGTACCGGTGCATTTAACTGTTTTAATGCTAAATTTGCCGTAGGGAAATTCATCGTTCTGGCCAGTTCATCGCCATGAGCAACACGTCCGGAAATGCGGTATGGGTGACCCAATAGTTTTTCTGCCAGCACCAGTGAGCCTTCATGCAGTGCACAACGTATCGCAGTACTGCTGACACGCAAGCCATCAACACAAAAACTGTCCGTACTGATAACGGTAAAACCTGATTCACGCCCCGCCTGCTGCAGTAATGCGAAGTTTCCCTGACGTTTTGCTCCAAAGTGGAAATCGTCACCAACAGCCAGGAGTCTAACATTCAATTTTTCTACTAACAACTCAGTTATAAATGCCTGCGCGCTGATGTCAGCAAATTTTTTATCAAATTTAACACATAATAAATAATCGATTTCTGCCTGTGCTAAATATTTTGCTTTGTCCCGTAAACGAGTTAATCGGGCCGGTGCTTTATCAGATAAAAATAATTCCAGTGGCTGTGGTTCAAAGATAATCACCATGACCGGCAGACCGAGGCGCTGTCCTTCCTGTTTGAGCCTCTTTAGTACTGCTTTATGCCCACGATGGATGCCATCAAAATTGCCAATGGTTAGCACACAACCGCGATGCTCTGCACGGATATTATGTATACCGCGAATTAACTTCATGAGCAGCTCAAGTAATGAAAACCCGGTGGATTATACCCTGTGTAACGGCCAAGGTTAACCCATGATTGCTATCTTTAATTGTCAAATTAACGATGACTTATGCTGGCAGATATGCCAGGACTGTCTTTTTACCACCAGTACGCTGCTCAAGTATGACAGTGTGTTCAGGTAAAAGTGCAGGTATTGTGCTGACTGCAGGTTATTTTTTTATGCTGTGATTGATGCGCAATGCTGGACCTGCAGCAAACCTGAGAGCGTTTAATGATATTCCTGGATAATGATAGTGAGCTATATATTAAGAGAACAGCTAATTAAATAAATTGCCAGGAGTAAAATATGCCTTCTATTGGTAGTAATGGGAATGTGACCGCTGCTGGTGCAACGAGTGTGGCCAGTTGTAGTAAGCCCGCGGCAATCGGGGGTACCATTATTCGGGGTATTAGCAATACTAATGCTGTTTTCGCCATTAATCCACGCCACCCTGATACGGCATCATTGCGTACATATTTATCATATCTTAAACATGCGCTGAGCAATAAAGAAGATCCATCCTTGCATCAGCATGTACGCAATGATGAGCGTAAATTAATTGATATGGACGTTAAATTTTTGTCACTGCTGGTGGAAATGGCAAATAATGAGCAACCTGAACGGCATATTTATCTGGCAGGAAATCCTGCTCTCTTTGGTAACATGCTCATCCAGCTGGTGAATGAAGGTGTTAAGTCTGCGATATTCGTAGTGAATTGTACAGAGGATGCAACCCATTTTGCGGTTTTTAGCTATTCCTTAAAGAATGACCGCGTTTCCGTGATTGGTATTGAGCCTGCATTGCTTGTTTACCTTGATGCTGGTCGACTGGCCAGAGCTGTTGATTCTTTTTTACGCGAGCAATTGCCTGGTGTGGCTTTCACCATGATAGAAAGCGATTTGCAAAGAAGTAATGCTGAATGCGCTATGTACAGTCTGGCGCTGGCAAAAAAAATGCATAAAGAACAGGCACATTTTGCAGAATTACATGACCGGAACAGGCAGGGTGAACTATATTCTTTACGGGGAGAAAATATAGGATCTTTTTCATTTATTCCCGGGGATGAAGCCGATCGCTATCTTCCGGTATCCATGCTCAAGCATGCCCAGTCACCTAAACGGCCACAGGCATATTTGCAGCAAAACCCCGATGCAGCTGATAAGCCGGTAAATAAGCGCAATGAAAACCTGTCCGACAGGCAGCAGCGTTATCTGGCGACGGTAGCAAAGCGTGATAAAACTATTACTTTCAGTACCTCTATTTTTCACAAGCGACAGACAGAAATTGAACGCGCTATTCGCTGGAAGGAAAGTAACAAGTCAATTTCGGACACACAAGGCAATATACCGGCTGAAGAAAAAGCAGCCATTCGCCATTATGATGTCTCACAAGCGCTAAAGGAATTAACGAAAAAGCGCAGGCAGTTAGAGTCAATTGAGCAGCAGATTACTGTGTCCGTTGCTGGTGGCAGGATAAATAAAAATAATATGCAGGCGTTTCTGACCTCCGTTGCGCACCTGCCAGCAGAGAAACATATCAGGCTGGGTCTTGGCGCAGATGGCCGCCTGAAACGTATTCAGGGGCTGATGGGATGGCTGCGCTCCTGGTTTTCCCCAACGACGAGAGAGGAAATCAACAAATTTAAAGCAGACTTTCGCAGTAGTACCAACAAAGTCACTGTAGAATTCATGCGTGAAAAATGTAGGATTTTTATTGAAAACCAGCAAAAGAAAAAATTAGCATTAGAAAAACAAAAAACAGTCTTAGTGCAGATCTCAGAACTGAAAATAATCGAGAAAAAACTGAAAGATTATAACGGAGATGGCGCTGATTTACCGGATATTGAAGGTTACTTAGACACGGTTCTGGCAAAATCGGCAGACATGCCACCGGAGTAGCTGCAAAGCCACGCAACCAGAACTCTGGCCAGTCTCAAGCGTTGCCGGCGAACATCAGTCTTCTTTGTTATTGCAGGCATCATGGGTACCTGAATGCTCACAATTTTATTGACAAATTCGGCTAAGGAAGGCATATTCAGCTGCTTTTGGATTCATTGGTTCTTTTGTAAAAAAACGAGAGTCAGGAGCTTAACTTTGGCGAATATTAAGTCAGCTAAGAAACGCGCTGTACAGTCTGAGAAACACCGCAAACATAATGCCAGCCGTCGTTCTATGGTGCGTACCTTTATCAAAAAAGTGTATGCAGCGATTGCAGCGGGTGATAAGGATGGTGCGCAAAAAGCATTTAGTGAAATGCAGCCTGTTGTTGACCGCCAGGCGTGTAAGGGATTATTTCACAAAAATAAGGCAGCACGTCACAAATCGAATTTGATGGTACAGATTAACGCAATGCAATAGCCTGTTGTCTGACAGGTGTGTGCGTTATTTATATTCCCCTGACAGCTATGCCGCTTTCTCCCTTTTCTATAGCCTGTTGTTCCTGCATATGCTATATGCAATAGCACGCAGGCTTGCCTGATTCTTTTGCCACGTATAGTAGGCTTTTATTGCTGTCTGCAGTGAACTGCTTCTCTGATTTTAAGAAGCAGCACCGACTGTCGGGCAGTGTTATCATGCGGGCAATTTTTTCCGGCCCGGCAATACCATGGATAACAGGTAAAAACCTGTCACTGCTGCAGCTGCAGACCCTACCAGAACACCTAATCTGGAATAGGTACTCAGCATTTCATCAGCCCTTTCGAAGGCAAGGGAAGCAATAAAAATAGACATAGTGAAGCCGATACCACATAACACGGCCACAGCGAAAATCTGTTTGAAATTGATACCGTCAGGCAGTTTAGCAACTCCCAGTTTCACGGCCAGCCAGCAGAAGATGAAAATACCAAGCGGTTTACCAAAGAACAGTCCGCAGGCGATACCTGAGGGCAACAATGAGGCTAAACCTGAAAGGGATACTTCCTCAAAAGATACACCGGCATTGGCAAAAGCAAAGAGTGGTAAAATCAGATAGGCTACCCAGGGATGCAGGCTCTGCTCAAGTTCTTCAGAAAGGGAATATTTTTGCTTAGGGGTATTAAGTGGAATCATTAATCCGACAATGACACCCGATAATGTTGCATGCACACCCGATTTAAGAACACTGACCCATAAAATAAGCCCGATAATTAAGTAAGCTGATGTTTTGCTGACTCCACTCCAGTTCAGCCAGGCAAGCAGGGCGATAGCAATAGCCGCTACACCCAGCGCGTCGAGTGAAATCTGATGGGTGTAAAATAAAGCAATGATAATGATGGCGCCTAAATCATCGATAATCGCGAGTGCGAGGAGAAATACTTTCAGATTGCCAGGTACTCTGCTGCCTAACAACGCCATGACACCCAACGCAAAGGCAATATCGGTTGCTGTAGGAATTGCCCAGCCCTGGCGTGTGGTTTCATCTGCGCCGTTAAATAGCAGATAAATTAGTGCCGGGATCAGCATTCCTCCGAGTGCTGCAATAGCAGGAAAGAGTGCTTTATCACGCCCCTTTAACGATCCATTGATGAGTTCCCTTTTTATTTCAAGTCCAACCACTAAAAAGAAAATCGCCATCATCCCGTCATTAATCCACAATAGCAGGGGTTTGGAGATATCCAGCGAACTAATTTTTACCGAGACAGGAACATCAAGGAACAGGTGATAAACGTTCTGTAGTGGGCTGTTGGCAATCATTAAGGCAAACAGCGTAACAACGATGAGAATAAGGCCTGCCGCTGCTTCCAGACGCAGGAACTGGCGAATTATATTTTTCAAAATAAGGTGCTCTTTATGAAATCATATCTGAATACAATGGCATATTGTAAAATAATGATCGAGTTTTAGGAGCAGTATTCATTCAAAAAAAGTTATTTTTAGTTAGTGCATTTATGATGTCACCCCATCCATGTTTAATCATGGATGGCCTCGGGTAAGATTGAACATTTAATCCACCATCCGCTGCTATAAAATTTTAACATTAATTAGCAATAAAACGCCTTATGTCAGTTAACACCTGGAATAGCAGGGAGAGTTGTGGCTGCTCATTTTTTATATTATTGCCTTTATGGTCGATAACCTGCCATTTTCCATTGTTATCCACTATTAAGATGCGCGCGGGGGTGGTAATTATCAATCGGTTATTTTCCCCTGTAGCTATCCAGTTGTGATGGCGGGTTGTTGCAAAGAGGTCTTCTCCCTGCGAGTAATCGCCAGATGAGCTTGTGACGTGCAACAGCTTTTGCATCAGTGTAGCCATAATATCTTCATGACTGGTTAATTTATTGTGTTGTTGTGCCGGTATGCCTGGCCAGCGCATGATTAACGGCGCCTGCAGTTTTGGATAGCTGGTTTGTGTCTTATCGTTGTGTACGGCGGTGATAACGATGACTGTGGTGTTTGCAATGTCTTTTTTAGCTATGGTGTCAAGTATAATGGCAATTTCATCATCAACAGATTGCGCGCGATTATTGGTTTTTTCTGATATTGCCTCGGTCTGGTTAGCATACAGGCTGATATATGAAAACCATGGTTTGCTGCTGTTATGGTTCGCCAGCCATTGTTGCCATTGTTGCGTTGTCTGGTTGTTTTGCTGTTTTACGGGCACAGGTAGTGAGAAATCAGTTAATAATGCCTGACGGTAGAGTGGCGTGTCGAAGCCATCTGATGAAAACAGGCCAAATTGATAACCTTGCATGCCGAGGGTATTCATCAATTCAGAAGGCTGGCGTGTTGCCAGAATGGCATCCAGATAAATAGATGAGATACCGTAAAACAGGCCAAATAACCCCGTATCCTGGCGACTGCCAGAACTGAAATGGTTGTTAAACTGGATATTAGCCCGGGCAAAGTCTGTGAGCACGGGCATATCATGCATGCTATTTTGATTATCGATCCCATTAATGACAATCATTAGCAGATTTAATGGCTCAGGCACAACAGAGAAGGCGATTTTGCTGAGTGGATATTCAACTGACGGAACAGAAGGGTTACCCTGAAGAGCCAGTTTGTGTTGATATTCCTGTCTGTCCAGTAGCCCATGTTTTTCTAAAAAGCTACGTGCTGTCATAGGATAAGAAAGAGGTAAATTGGCGCGCTGCATGGTGATTGGGCGATAGAAGTGCGCGTCGGCCCAGACGTAAATGAGGTGAGTTGCAAAAAAACTGCTCATAAACAGTGCTGCCAGTGGTTTGCCCAGTCGGTAGCGATTGAGCATGCGTAATTTCTTCCAGAACCAGATGCCACAGAGTAATTCAACCAGGAAGACAACAGGTATACAAATGAAGATTAGCTGCCAGTCTCGAGCCTGTTCATTGTGCTCTGGATTCATCACCAGCTTCCAGAGAAGTGGATTGAGATGAAGGTAAAAACGCGTAAAGATTTCAGTATCAACCAGCAGTAGAATAATTCCGGTTGTCGCAATGAGAGTTGCGAGAAAGCGCAGTAAGCGCTGAGACATAATGACAAAAGTGAGCGGAAAGATTACCAGCAGATAAATGATAAAAACGATAAAACTGAAATGCCCCAACCAGCTTACGAAAGCATAGATGCGGCCCGGTAATGAGGCGGGCCAGTCAGCAATAAAGAGATAACGGCTGCCCAGTATGAGGCAAAGTAGTATATTAAACAGGACAAACCAGTGTCCCCAGCTAACCATCTGGGAAATTTTTTCACGATAAGGCTGATGATTTGTCACCATAGATTCAGATTTTTTCCCTAGTTAAACGGTATATTCATCAGGGCAGCAATACAGGGTATTTTCATCCAGGTTAAATCGGTGCTGGCAGCAACGATACACCGGGCAGTCAGAATGAATGAAAGAATTCTCTTATAACAGATTGAATCAGATGGTAAGTATTCTTTATTTTCTGCATCGGAAATACGCTTTTTTTATTTTTATTATTTTGCTATCAGGAACCAGCCATGGGGCCTGAAAGACAGATAAATGTACTATAAATTTAATTTATGGTCATGATATGAATGATGCTGGCTCCAGGGGCTGGGAGTGCTGATTTCAAAATCAGCACTTAATCCCGCACCATCTGAGTATTTGATATGATAATTTAAACGCGTATAAAATCGATATGTGTCAGTTTCGGCTTGAACGGATGGCGCTGAACTGCCTGCACTTTTACGTTAGTTGTTTTACCTTCAATAATCAGGGAAAGGATTTCACCGTAAAAACCTGGTTTTACTTCCAGATTTTTCGTTGTGTCATGGTCAAGCTGAATGGAAACAGGTGCTTCTTTTCTTCCATAAATCACCGCTGGAAATTTACCTGCAACACGCAGACGGCGACTTGCTCCTTTGCCTTGTTCTTTACGTACTTCTACATTAATAGTGAACATCATTTCTTTCCTGTAATCATTGCCACACCACAGGTGATACAACGGCATATAAAAAAAAATCAGCAAGGTCTGATAAGCCTGCGACATTAACCTGCGCCGCATTCTAGCTTAATGTAGCACTGACAGCAAATGGATCTTTTTTTAGAATGTGCTTAATGAAAATAATATTTAAAATCATAAAGATTTTACGATATGTCTATTTTACTGATTGCCTTAGCGTAAACTCTGTGCATACTGCTGGTTGATAGAGTATTGTGTTATATTAAAATGATTATACAGTGCAACGGATAATAGATAGATTGCATGCGCCTGGATAGATTCTTATCGCAACAGTTGGGAGTTAGCCGCAGATTCATTGCGACGAAATTGCGCGAAAAAAAAGTCACTGTAGATGGTAAACTCATTGACAATGGTGCGATTAAAATTACTCATCAACAGACAGTAATGTTTGACGGGGATCTACTGCATAAGCAAGTTGTCGGTCGTCGTTATTTTATGCTGAATAAACCACAATGTTATGTTTGTTCTACAGCAGATCCTGACCATCCGACAGTGCTGAATTTTCTTGATGAACCTGCAGCGTATAAGCTGCACGCAGCAGGGCGCCTCGATATTGATGCCACCGGCCTGGTTTTACTGACTGATGATGGCCAATGGTCACATCGGGTAACGTCACCTAAATATTATTGTGAAAAAACTTATCTGGTCACTCTGGCATATCCGCTGGCTAATGATGTTATCCGACAGTTTATGGCAGGGATTCAGCTTCATGGCGAGAAAACACTGACCAGGCCTGCGAGGTTAGTTTTATTAAAACCTGAACTAGTGCGTTTGACCATAAGTGAAGGTCGTTATCATCAGGTCAAGAGAATGTTTGCTGCATGCGGTAATCTGGTTACAGGCTTGCATCGCGAATGCATTGGTGAGATTGTTTTGGATAATTCTCTGGCTGCAGGAGAATATCGCAGCCTGACTGAGTGGGAGATTACCAGCATGATTGCACCACAAAAATAGATTATTCTTTCTCGCCCCCTCCTGAATACAGAGCGTCAGACGATGATGTTTGGTGCAGGTTGATCTTTGTTATTATAGCTACAAGATTTGTTGATGGATTATTGAAATGCAATACTGTGTTAGTGTCTTGCCTTGTTTAAATATGGGTGAATTAATTTATCTCGTTGTTTTTTAGTAATTAATTATTTTGATTATTAATCAGGAACATCATGTGAGTAATTTTCAACTTTCGGTAGTGGATCTTCTGGTAGTGTGTCGTCTGCCGCAAAGTTATCGTTGGTTGTCTGGCTATGCTGGTATACAGGTAGAGCCTCTGCCAGCGGCAGCTATAACAGACGAAAATAATAAACTGCTTGGACTTAAATTACTGGGATATTCTGGCATTCATGCCAGAAATGTTATGCAGTGGCTCCATCTTTCGCTGAAGGAAATTTTGCTAGAAAGTACCATCATTGAGTGGAAAAACGAACCCTGTCTGTTTGTATCCTGCCATGATGAAAGTGCAGTAATATGCCACCTTAAGAATGTGGGTGTTGCCATCGCTGAAACGCCGGGTATACCTAACCCTTGCTAAAATCATGCCAGTGTTCTTTATCGTATCTATTAGTCTGTAAACTAATAACCTGCTGAATTATAACCATTGAGAGCCGCTCTGGTGAATATACCCTGGCTTTCTCCCTGTTGAACGATTCCATCAGGATGCAGAATGATTACCTGCTGGCAGAAAGAACGGATAATCTCTAAGTCATGGCTGATAAACAGGTAGCTCAACTGATGCTGCTGTTGCAGCATTTTCAGTAAGTTGAGAATTTCAGATTGTACGGCTTTGTCCAGCGATGCTGTGGGTTCGTCAAGTATCAATAGCTGTGGCTGCAGAATAAGTGCACGTGCTATGGCAATACGCTGGCGTTCACCACCAGAAAATTCGGCCGGGTAACGATATCGTGTCACAGGATCCAGCCCGACCTGCTGCATAGTAGTAATGACATTCAGCTCTCTTTGTCCGGCAGTTAATTTTTGATGTATTTTTAATCCTTCAGCGATAATTTGCAGCGCCGTCATCTTCGGATTAAGTGCAGACGAAGGATCCTGGAATACCATCTGAATACGGCTGCGATAAGCTAACATTTGCCGTGATGTCAGCGTGTGTAATGGAGTTTGCTCAAACCAGATTTCTCCTGTTGAAGGGAGAAGGCGTAACAGTGCTAAGGCAGTAGAGCTTTTACCACAACCCGATTCACCGATAAGACCGACGCTGACACCCGCATGCAAGGTAAAACTGACATTTTTTACCGCATGATAGCTGGTGGTACGGCGCAGTAATTTGCGTCTGATGTTAAAGGACACACACAGATTTTTTACCTGAAGCAGGGGTGCCTGTGCTGAAGGTGCCTTTGCAGGTGGGGTATTAAGAAGCTGACGGCTATAAGTATGCGCAGGTGAATTCAATAATACCTGCTGAGCGCTGGATTCCACACAGTGGCCTTCATGGATTACTGTTACCTTATCTGCCAGCTGTTTTACCACCGCTACATTGTGTGTAATGACTAATAAGCTCATATTGAGTTCCTGCTTTAATTCGTTGAGTAACGTTAAAAGCTGGGTCTGAGTGCTGACATCCAGAGCAGTGGTCGGCTCATCTGCAATCAGAAGATAAGGTTGAGTGAGTACGGCCATGGCAATCATGATGCGCTGGCGTTCACCACCAGAAAACTGATGAGGGAAATCATGCAGACGTGTTTTAGGGTTACGGATCCCAACCCTGTCAAGGTATTGCAGGATTTCATTACGTGCAGTATCGCGGCACAGGTTACGATGGAGCATTAGTGTTTCTGTAAGTTGTTTTTCTATGCGGTGTAATGGGTTTAAGGAAATGCCGGCATCCTGAAAAATCATGGAAATACGCCTGCCCCTTATCTTACGTAAGGTAGTTTCATGGGCGTGCAATAATGAATGACCACAAAAAGTGATGTCACCTTCGGGATAACTGACAGGAGGTGAAGGTAATAACCGTAGAATGGACAGTGCCGTAACGGTTTTTCCCGAGCCAGATTTGCCGATTAACGCCATGGCTTCACCGGGCATAATTTGCAGGGAAAGCTGGTGCACAATCTGTTTTTTTATGCTGCCTTTTTGGAAAGCAATGCTTAGATGTTGTATGTCCAGTAAGGGAGTTGTCACGTTAGCATAGCCGTTGTGGATTGCAGGCATCGCGTATAGCTTCGCCGATAAAAATGAGTAAACAAAGCAGGATGGCCACGGTCAGAAATGCAGTAATGCCAATCCATGGTGCTTCGGGATTATTTTTTCCCTGCAGTAATAATCTGCCCAGTGAAGGTGAATCTTGTGGTAAACCAAAACCAAGAAAATCCAGTGATGCCAGTAAAGTGACGGCCCCACAAAAAGTAAAGGGTAAAAAAGCCAGTATGGCAGCTGAGGCATGAGGTAATAAATGGTTTGTTATAATTGTACGGTTATTAGCACCTATAGCGCGTGCGGCGAGGATGTAATTCTGGCTGCGCGTACGCAGGAATGCAGCACGTACCACGCCAGCAGGGTGTATCCATCCAAATAACAGAGCGATGCATAATAGCCGCCAGAAGCCAGCAGGGATAATGTCTGAGAGTAAAATAATCAGTATCAGCCCGGGCAGCCCGGACCAGATTTCAATAAAGCGTTGTCCCCATAAATCAACATACCCGGCATAGTAACCCTGTATGGCGCCGACAAAAATACCAATGACAGTGGAAAATAATGTCAGTATCAAACCAAATAACAGAGAAAATTTTAATCCATAGAGGATATTGGCCAGCACATCATGGCCATTATCATTGGTTCCAAGGATATGATGTCGGGATGGCGGGGATGGGAAAGGTTGCCGGGTGGCAAAATCAGGGGTGTTATAACTAAAACGCACCGGTGGCCAGATAGCCCAGCCATGTTGTTGTATCTGTTGTATAATAAACGGATCCTGATAATCGGTAGCTGTGAGAAAATCCCCCCCAAATACACTTTCGCTGTAATCAACCATCAGAGGCAGGAGAATTTTATTCTGATAACTGAGCAGTAATGGTTTGTCATTGGCAATAAATTCGGAAGACAGACTGGTAATAAACAGAATAATGCCTATCCACAGAGACCAGTAACCACGCCGGTGGTGTTGAAAACGCAGCCAGAGTGTTTCACTGGCAGGCGGTAGCGAATTCACGCTAACTGCTCGAAATCGATCCTTGGATCGATAAGGGTGTAAAGCATATCACTGATGATATTCAGCAACAGTCCGGTTAAGGTGAAAATGTAGAGTGTGCCAAACATCACAGGATAGTCCTGCTGTACAGCGGCTTCAAAGCTCAGCAGTCCCAGGCCGTCTAGCGAAAATATGACTTCAACAGGTAGTGATCCCATAAAAAACAGGCCAGTAAAAACTGCCGGGAAGCCGGCAATTAGCGGTAACAGAGCATTACGACAGACATGACCCCACAGAATTGTTTTTTCATCAAGTCCCCGCGCACGTGCAGTCATGACATATTGCTTATGAATTTCATCAAGAAAAGCATTCTTTGTCAGTAAGGTTAAGCTGGCAAATCCGCTCATGACAATTGCCAGCACGGGTAATGCCAGATGCCAGAAATAATCAATCACCTTGCAATAACAGGTCAGTGTATCAAAATTACTGGAAACGAGACCACGCAGCGGAAACCAGGAAAGCCCATTGCTACTGGCAAATAGTAATATCAATAAAACAGCAAACAGGAAAATGGGTACAGCATAACTTATGGTAATAAATGTACTGCTCCAGATATCAAAGGTGGTGCCATTTTTTATTGCTTTTTTAATACCCAGAGGGATCGAAATAACACAGATAAGCATTGTGCTCCATAAGCCGAGAGACATGGAAACCGGTAAGCGACTTTTGATTAATGTGCTGACGGATTCACCACGAAACAGGCTTTCACCAAAATCAAAGCGCAGGTAATTGCATAACATATCCAGATAGCGCTGATACAGGGGTTTATCAAAGCCAAAGCGTTGAGTCATTTCGGCGATGAATTGAGAATCAACGTTTTGAGCTCCACGATAATGACTTTCATCAAATGGTGCAGTATGCCGACTTTCAGCATTGTTTTTATATCCACTACGGTGACCACTGCTGGTGGCATCCTGCCCATATTCAATAGTGGCAATCAGGCTATCGACTGGACCTCCCGGTGCACTCTGTACAATAAAAAAATTAATGGTGATTATCGCCCAGAGTGTAGGTATCACCAGTAACAGGCGGCGTAACAGATACAAAGTCTTCAGATATCCCCCTTAACGACTATCTTCTGACAGGCGTGTTATTTTGTGCACATCTATCCACCAGTTATCAAATCCTGATGAGTAAATGGGGCGGATGGCGGGCATGGAAAACTTGTTCCAGTAAGCGATACGGATAAAACTTGAATACCACACAGGAATCATCAGATTATTCCAGGTCAGTACCCTGTCTAATGCGCGGCCAAGAGTAAGCAAGGTATCAGGATTATCCTGATGTTTGATTATGGCATTAATCAGTGTATCAATTGCCTTGTTCTGAATTCCAGTACTGTTATAGGCAGAGTTAATATCTGTTGAACTCCATACCATTTGCAGATTCTGGTGTGGTAGCGTAAAAGCCGTGTAGATTTTAGGCAACATATCAAAATCATGGCTGCGCAGGCGTCTTGAAAATTGAGCACGGTCAACTTCACGGATATTCATGGTTATCCCCAGCCGTTGTAAATGACGCTGGAAAGGTAAAGCGTACTGAAAGTCACCACCCGCAGGCAGTAGTAATTCAAACGTGAAAGCCTGCCCGGTTTTATTCTGTATCAGGCGTTGATTTTTGATTTCCCAGCCAGCCTGTTGCAGTAATGTTCTGGCCTGTAGAAGATTTGCACGATTGTTACCACTGCCGTCGGTATGAGGAGGGTGCCATATTTTTGTGAATACTTCGGTGGGAATGTCATTTTTTAGTGGTGTCAGCCAGGCAAGTTCAGCGCTACTGGGCATACTTCTGGCAGCATACTGAGTATTCTGGAAAAAACTGTCAGTACGCTGCCAGCTGTTGTAATAAAATACCCTGTTCATCCAGTTAAAATCAAAGGCCAGTGTCAGTGCCTGACGCACCCTGCCATCCTGAAACAGCGAGCGTCGCATATTGAATGCCAGCCAGAGCGTATTCTGTGCAGCGTTATCCGGCAAGGCCTCTGTAATTATCAGGTTCCTGGCAAAAGATTTCCCCTGATAGTGTGTTGCCCAGGTTTTGGGAGAATGCTCTTCACGCAAGTCAACAGCACCTGACTTAAAGGCTTCCAGTGCCATATGGTCATCCAGATAATAATCGTACCGGATACTGTCGAAGTTATAACGTCCACGGTTAGCCGGTAGCATTGCAGCCCAGTAGTCTTTTACCCGTTGATAGGTAAGATACTGCCCCATGCGATAATCGCTGATGCGCCATGGGCCACTCCCTATGGGAGGAATTGTCAGTGGATCGCTCAGTTTATGATTTTTCCAGAAATGCGCTGGGATGACAGGGAGGCTAATCAGGCTGAATATTTTATTTCTATCTGGTTGCACAAATTCAAAACGCACGCTGAGACGTGACAGGATCTTAATTTCAACGCCGTTGAGTTTCATTCTAAATTGCGGCATGCCTTCGGTCATAAATTTTTTAAAGCTAAAACTGACATCCTGTGCGGTAACAGGAGTGCCATCATGAAAACGGGCAAGAGGATTGAGTGTGATTTCGAGCCAATGATAATTATCAGGATAACGTGCGGATGTTGCGATTAAGGGATAGTAGCTGGCGACTTCATCATCTGAGGGCGTAAACAGTGTGTCGTAAAGTTGTTCCGTGCGTACTGCAGGATTACCACGTAAGCTGTAACAGTTAAAATTGTCAAAAGTACCTGACGCTGATAAGGTCACGTGCCCTTGTTTGGGCGCTTTGGGATTCACATAATCAAAATGGGTAAAACCGGCTATATATTTGGGCTGGCCAGACAGGGAAAAAGCAGTGATTTCATGAATAACTTCAGCTTTTGCTCCTGCTGGTAGTAATGAAAACAGGAAAAGAATAATGGGTAATTTTTTATAAAAAATCTTATTTATCATTTAGATTTGTTATTATTGTGCAGTGAGAGTCAGAGAAAATATCACAGGCGCTATTATCGTATAGGGTCGTGTGCATGAGTGGAAATTATTTGTAATGGTATATTTGCGCTTCGGGGCTATAAAATACCTGTAATGCAGAAGGGGGAATGTTTAACCCTTCTTTGACTGCGTTGCTGACATGGGGATATTTTTTTATATCAGCATGATACTGTCTGTGTGACTATTGTTGCGATGAGTAATGATTTCATACTAATTAACAGCAGGTTAGCTATCAATATTAAACGTTTTGTTATTTAGCACCCGTCGTGCTGTATAAAAACGTTTATTCCAGTAGCCTTCTTTGAGGCTGGATACTATTACTCCACGGTGAGTTGAAGCATGAACAAACTGATCATCACCTAAAGATATACCAATGTGCCGCCCTGTAGGGCCTGCCTGAAATAGCACCAGGTCTCCGGCACGCAGCTTAACGCGTTGTATTTTTTTACCAACATCCTGCTGCTTCCACGTAGAGCGTGGTAAATACATATCAAACTGTTCACGAAAAGTAAGCTGAACAAAAGCTGAGCAATCAACGCCGCGTTTACTGTTGCCACCCATGGAATAGCGTACACCTTTCCAGTTTGCGTATTGCTGTAAAATTTTCGATTTGATATCAGCATGATGGAGTATGGCGTTGAGCTTATTTTGCGATGTCTGCAAAAGTAGTCCATCACTACGATGAATTGTGCGATTTTCAGTTTTTGTATTTTGCAGGGTTTCAGCAGGTGTCGAACTGCATGCTGATAGCACAGCCGCAGCTGAAAGCAGGGGAACAACCTGTAACAGGCATTTTATAACAGTTGGAAATTGTGCCATTGCTAGTTGAGCTTCTCCTGTATTACTTGACGGTGATATTGTGCTTAATCTGATAGTTTACAGTTCCGGGCTATCATCGTAATTTTTAATAATACGGTTACATCAGGCTTCATCAATATACGCAGAAAACCCAAAAAACGTGAGACTACCTGAATTATTAGTAGAATGCGAGCAATTTCGGCTGAAATTTTAATGAAAATTAATGATTAAATATGATTTATTAATGTTATTTAATGTTTTCACGGCAAAATCAAAAGGGGCATTATTCAATTTTAGTATGGTTTTTATAGAAGATAAGCAGAAAGTCGATGACCTGATAATTCAGGCATTTTGCGCCAGTATTCAAAAGAATACTGGCCTGATTATCAGTGGTGTAACAATAAGCATGACAATCGCTTTTTTATTTTATCATCTGTGCTCTGATGGTAAATACAGGCTCCCGGCATGCTTGCTGGTAGATGTTAGTTACTCAGGAGTTATTTCTACAGTCCATTCAGTACCAGAAAATACGTTGTTCTTTTTAGAGAAATTACCCACATTAATAGCAAATGAGACTTCCATCAGGCTGTTTATATAAATGAGTTCCTGCCCGGGAGGAACATTATTAAACGTATTCTGGTAGGGTAAGTCATTGCTATATATTACGGTATTATTTTTGCGAATTTTTACGGAAAACTTCTTTCCAGGTTGCGGATTAAGTTTATTAAATAGTTTATCCGGAATATTAGTCCAGACATTGCCATAATTAACATCAATAACCGGAATCATACCAGTTACTGTGTTTTTTTCTATTGCTGGTTTTTGGTAAGGAATTTTGATTAATTGATTGAGCGGTAGAATTGCGCCAACTTGTTCAAAGGTAATAATATTGGAGGCCAGTCTTGAACCTGTATATATGTACAAATCCCGGCCATGAAAAGTGTAAGAATCATAAGAGAATGGTAGTCTGTTAGTTTTTTCATCAATAATGCGAATTTCTTCAATACCGATAGCATCATCAATCAGAGTTAATAATCCATTATTAGGATTGACGAAATAGTGCCCGCTTTTACTTCTGGCAACAATAGATGTTCTTTGAGTTCCAACACCGGGATCGATAACGCTGACAAAAACAGTCCCTTTTTTCCAGAAATTAATAACCTGATAAAGCCGGTATCCGCCTTCCCAGATATTAAATGGTGTGATGCCATGAGTGAGATCAAATAATTTTATTTCGGAATTTACACCGTAAGATACTCCTTTCATTGATGCTACGGCACCATCATTGATGCCAAAGTCACTCATTATCACCAGTGCGGAACTTTGTTGTTGTTCCTGGTGATGGCTGGTGGCGGTTATATTATTTGAAAATAGTGAGATTAATGACGCAAAAAAACCTAGCAAAATATATTTGCTATATTTCATGTTGTTTTCCCTTATTATATGAGGTTGTTCCAAAAGGCTGTATTTTACATGATAAGATTAACCATCGATGCAATCAATTTTTGATTATATTTTTTTTAGAAAATGAGGTGTATAACACATTAACGTTAGTACAATCTGTTGTTAAGATTACCCGCTAATATCACCAGCTTTTTATATTTTGCTTTAATGTGTTTAATGCTTTAAATGCATAACGATAGTTTTCTGAATATAATTCAGTGAATTGTGTATGATGCTTTGCCGTGCACTGCGCTACTGAATAACAGATTGCCTTGCCTGTATAAACCCGTGCCCTGTTTTGCATCTGTTGTTATCAACAGCGTAGCTGGTAATAAGCGGTTTTCTGTTTCCTGATATTTTTTCAGATCAATGTTCACGTCAGATAACAGGTTTTTCTGCTTTATAACCACTCAATGTATGACAGTACTGTTATTAGCAGGTTATATTCTGTTTCTGCAGATAAAGTGGGATAAAAAATTAGTGATAATGTGGTAACCACCCAAATAAATTGGCCACATGCGCTACGGCATTTATAACACCAAAGATAATAATAAAATGTATCATAAAATTTCCACCTGGAGCCTGATAATCAGTTGGTGGAAATCGACGACGGCTTGTTTTTACCATTAAAGCAGGAACAATAACAGCCCAGATTGTCCCAGCCAGGCCTGCAAAACCAATAGCATAGAGAAAACCGTCGGGTGAGAGCACTGCTCCTATTGCCGGTGGTATAAATGTCATCAGTGCTGACTGGGCTCTACCAGCAGCATTGTCGCTGAATTGAAAAAAATCAGCAATGTAGTCAAACAGGCCAAGAGAAACGCCGAGAAACGAACTGGTAAGTGCCATATAGGAAAAGCTATCCAGTAGCTGGCTGGTGATTTGACTATGTAAAATAGTTCCCATTTGCTGTAGCAGGGTGCCAATATTACCACCATCAGCAATAACCTTCCTGAATGCATTACGTGGAATATTTCCCTGAATAACATATTGCCATAGGATGTAAATAGTCAGTGTTATCAATGTGCCGTACAGCAGACTGTAAACTACAGGCTGGCTTTCTTTATTATAATATTTTACCAGTCCTGGAACGTTGCCATGGTAGCCAAATGAGGTCAGCAGCCATGGCAGGGCAGCAAGCGCGTAGGGTAAATAACTGGCCTCGCTGTCTGCACTATCAAACAGGATATCTGGTTTTACCTGGATAAACATATCCCCTACTGACATGAAAAAAGTAATAATCATGCCACCTATCAAAATAGTGCTTAAGCGATCTACTGCGCGAGTGGATGACCAGACGGCAAGGGCAATGATTGCAGTAAAAATCAGTCCTGCTACGCGTTGATCAATGGTAATTATTTTTCCAAGCGTGTGTGTAATTACCGAACTGCAGGCAGAAATGTAAGCATAAGTTAAGATGTAAAGTACGAAAATAATGCTAAGGCCATTAACAAAGCTCCATCTGCGGCCAAGCAAGTCTTTAACTGTGGTGTGAAAGCTGGCGCCCTTTGGGTAATGAAGAGTAGCTTCCAGGATCATTAATCCGGAAATCAGCATACTAAACCAGGTATAGATCAGAAGTATTATGGAGCCGCTATACCATACCCCGGCAGTGATAACAGGAATAGAAAACATTCCTGCACCAACAGCAGTACCTGCAACTATCATGGTACCACCAGTAATAGAAGGTCGTGTAACAGGACGGATGAAGGCCACTGACATAAACCACTCCTGATCCGACAGAAGATATTCAGTACACTTCAGCGATGGTACACTGCAGTATATTTACTGTAAATAGTAGAGTTTATTTTTATTAATTTTATTAATAATCATAAAGTAAGCTGACTAGGGTTGAAATTTTATTATCTTTCTTAATTGTTCTAAATTTTTCTGTTTCAAATTCTGTCATGAATTGCGAAAAGCTACTGTGGTTGGTTGTGCGCTAGTCTGGTCACATCGATTATAAACGCGTTGAAATCATTAAGGTACTAATAATAAAGTACGCTGCTGCTTTATCGGCAGGTGCTAACATTAGCAGCTGGATAATGCTCAATTGTGATGATGGATATTTGATGATTACGGCGGGTTAATGCAAAAAATACTGATTGATAACATCATAGTAATGCACAAAAATCGTGCTAATTCTATGATAAAAGGCCTGCTTTGGGTATGTCATAATGGTGCTGATTAATTTATATAAATAATGCCAGGCATGTAGAAATGACTGGCATGGATAATCACGACATTAAATTAAGATGATTATTTCTTGTATTGATGAGCCATATTATCAAGGCGGCTATTAGCACGTGCTGCATCACTTCTGACTGCTTCAACTTCAGAGCGAAGTGCATTCATGTCGTTGCTTATTTGATCAACTTTTGCATTTACGGTCTGAGCTTGAGAATCAGAAGATACTTTATCTGTTTTGCCCTTTGAACAACCAGCAAGCAGGGTAGAAGCCATAATCACTGCGCCAAGCACAAGTTTAGTACGATTCATTATAACATCCTCTAGATTAAGTTAATGCTGTGTAGCCTGACAAGATTACACAAAGGTTTTTCGAAAGAGAATACATTTTATGCGTAATAACACTTTATTTTAATCGATAGCTCAAAGAAACGCCGCGTTTTACAGAATTTTTAAGAAAACGTCATGACTGCATCGCGTAACGAATAATTGTTTTAATCTGTACAATAATTAATAGTATAACTGCAGTTTAAAAAAACTTTTCAGAAAAAAGTAAAAAAACCTACAGGAAAAGGGCAGGAAATAAAAATAATTCACGCTACGATAAGCAATCAATAACGCAAATATGGTACGTCCGAGTGGACTTGAACCACCGACCCCCACCATGTCAAGGTGGTGCTCTAACCAGCTGAGCTACGGACGTGCGACGACTTAATTTTAGTTCTACTGTCTTCCTGCTAGATACATATGATAACTCCACTACATTATGGGGTTAACGGGCTATACGCTGGAAGTAGCCTGCAATGATATGAAATCATTACAGTCAGCAAAAACAGCTCGGAATAGTACCCAGCTGACTGGCAGCTGGCAAGGAAAAAAAACAGTTTTTTAAAATTATTTTTTGTAGTTGTGCAGAGTGATTTTTTAAATGACTGCAGTCAATAAAACCAGGCTTAAATATCGTTCCCGTATTGATACTATAACAATTTGTTTTATCTGATAAAAATTCACTGTATCAATGGCTGTAAAGATAAAAAATCCTATACAGTTAATCAGTAAGATAAAAACAATTTTTCGTTTATTGCGAGGAACGTTGTAGTATGCGTGCCGGTGGTTGTTTTTGCAGCCAATAAATACGACACGTCGTCATGATAGCAGCGGCAGTTAAACCAATAATAAAACCAATCCAGAAACCGCCAGCACCCATGGCGGGTACCACGTAGTCTGTCAGGGCCAGGATATACCCACTGGGTAAACCCAGAATCCAGTAGGCCGTAAAGGTGATGAAAAAAATGGAACGGGTATCTTTATACCCACGCAGAATACCGCTGCCAATGGTTTGTATGGCATCGGAGAGCTGATATATGGCAGCCAGCAGCATGAGATCTGATGCAACTGCTGCTACAGCCGGAGTCGGATTGTACAGTACAATAATATGTTCGCGAAAAATAACTATAAATATCGTTGTAAAACAGGCAAGGATAAATCCGATAAGCAGACTCATCAGGGCAGAAATTCTGGCATTGACTACTGACCCTTCACCCAGACGATGGCTGACTCTGATGGTAGCGGCAACACTGAGTGACATGGGTAGCATAAAAATTAATGCACTAAAGTTAAGTGCTATCTGATGTCCTGCCACGGCAATCACGCCAAGCTGCGATACCAGTAATGCCACGACAGCGAACAGCGTTACTTCAAAAAACCATGCCAGTGCAATCGGCAGACCAAGATCTATTAAGCGCTTTAACGTCTTCCATTCAGGGGGAGCTGGTATGCGACTTTTGGGAATAGTATTTCTTAATAAACGGGCCCGCTTTACATACCAGGCGATAAGCAGAAACATAATCCAGTAAACTGAGGCGGTGGCAATACCACAACCAACTCCACCTAATGCAGGGGCACCTAATTTACCATAAATGAAAATGTAATTGATGGGTATATTGATTAACAGTCCGATGAAGCCTGTCAGCATACCAGGCCAGGTTTTTGATAAGCCTTCACATTGATTGCGTAATACCTGAAAGAATAAATAACCTGGTGCACCCCAGAAAATGGCATGAAGAAAGGCTTTGGTTTTCTCTGCCAGCAGAGGATCTATATTGGGTATATAATCAATCAGAAGTCCGCTGTTGTAGATTAATCCCATTATTAACATCGAAATAATCAGTGCTAACCAGAATCCCTGTTGTATCTGGTGAGGGATTTTATCATGTTGCTCAGAGCCATTTAATTGTGCTACTACGGATGTGAGTGCCAGTAATAAACCATGGCCAAAAAGAATTGCCGGTAACCATATGGAGGTTCCTATTGCAACAGCGGCCATATCCAGGGTGCTCACTGAACCGGCCATAATGGTATCGACAACACCCATCGCTGTTTGGGAGATTTGCGCGATAATGATTGGTATGGATAACTTTAATAAATTTCGTATTTCATTTATGCACATAAGTACCTTAATCATATCTGTAAATACGATTTATTTCATCAGGCATAGCAGGTATTAAAGATACAGTATTCAACGCGGGGATTGCCCCTGCTAAGTAAGCACCAGATAAGCTTCTACAGGTATAATGCGTATCACAAAGATAGAGGAAATGGTGTTTTGCTTTGCTGATTCTGTCAAGATAAACTGAAGAAATACAATGATTATTTATAATAATGGTTCAGCTAAGAGGCATGCCTTATGTTTACCGGTATTATTCAATGTACCGCACCCGTGGTATCAATCAATGAGCAGTCTCATTTCCGTACACAGATTGTTGAATTTCCACCAGAATTACTTTCTCATTTAGAGCCAGGTGCATCTGTTGCTCACAACGGCTGTTGTTTAACCGTTACTGCCATCGACAACAACAGAGTCAGTTTTGATTTGATAGAAGAAACTCTGCGCCTGACTAATCTGGGGGAGCTGGCGGTGGGGGATGAAGTTAATCTGGAACGAGCGTCCAGATTTGGTGATGAAATCGGTGGGCATGTCATGTCCGGTCATATTATCTGTACGGCAGAAATCGCCAAGATTTGTGCTTCAGAAACTAACAGACAAATCTGGTTGCGTATGCCGGAAAATCTCATGAAATACGTACTGTATAAGGGATTTATTGGTATTGATGGAATCAGTCTTACCATAGGAGAAGTTTTTGGTAACCGCTTTTGTGTCAGCCTCATTCCTGAAACTCTTGCGCGTACGACATTAGGTAAGAAGCGTTTTGGCAGCAAAGTCAATATTGAGATTGATGTACAGACGCAGGCTATTGTGGATACGGTAGAGCGCGTATTAGCTGAACGTGGCACGTCTGTGGCGTCATCTTCAAGCTCTGCAGGCAGGTAATACTCACAGAATATATCTGTGCTTCATATAATCTGCCAGAATTGCCTGTTATTTATCGGGAAAACCATCACGGGCTGGAGTCAGGTGGTTTTTTATATAAAAAAAGCCCGCGGATGCGGGCTCTAAAAATTAAAGAACAGCTTAGAATTTGTAACCTACACTGAGCATACCAGTAGTTGATTTCAAACGAAGACTATTATTATTGCTATCAGTCTTTTTGCTGTAATCAACTACACCGGCTTCTGCCTGAACATAGAAGTTATCAGCAATCAAGGTCTTGACACCAAGGCCATAACCGATGCCATTGGTTTTCTTTGAGAAGTCTGGCTTATTAGTTTCTTTAGCTACCATTTTTATTGAATGGTAACCTACTTTGGCAAATACTGCTGTTGATGGTGACACGACAACAAAAGGCTGTAAGTACACGGAATAGTGATTCTTGCCTTCTACTTTAGACTGAGACGTAGCGGAAGAAGTTTCACCGAACTTTGCCTTATTGATATCATAAGTGGCACCGACACCAATACCCCATAATGGATCAATCTGGTAAGAGTAACCAAGATCAACAACAGCGAGAATTGAGCGTTTTCCTAATGAAGAAGAACCATCCTTATTAGAATATGTTGCTTCACCACCTGAAACAGCAGCACCCAGTCCTGCTGAAAATCCAGTAAAATCTTCTACTGCAACAGCCGGGAATACGATGAAAGACATGGCAACTGCAGAAGCGACAAGCGTTTTTCTCATGAAATTAACTTCCTTTGATGTTAAAATAAGTGTTACAATACTTTCTTAAGCAATTGTTATATATCAATTTGTTATGAGCAAATTCGATATTATGCCGTAAGAACTTTTACTCTGGGTTGGGAATAGTGTCATAAAGCGCTCTCCCAGACAACACTTCAATGCTCCTTGAAATGCCTTACGCAAGGTCGCCTGTATGTTTATCACCGCGTTACCCAACCACCAATATAAGACAGCTTATTTTTAATTACAGATCTCGTTATTTCTTAACGGCTACGCTTATAGCTATTCCGTTAGCTAGTAACAAGTCCGTCGAATTATACTGCATTTTAAAAAAATGTACAAAAATAAATGATAGTTTTAAGATATTATTACAATTAACAATATGAAATATGACTTTTTTTGTTAATATGGGTTAAGCAAAAAAGTAGCTGATACCCTATTTTATCCTGTCAGAGATAAATGCAAACAACAGCTTATGAATAGCTATACATAAACAGACATTTTATTTGCCTGTTAACAGCGATTTCAGAAAGCCTGCTGTATGGGATGTCGTGCACTCAGCAACCCTTTCTGGTGTGCCTGCTACTAAAATTTCACCACCACCGCTGCCACCTTCAGGGCCGAGATCGACAATCCAGTCTGCTGTTTTGATGACATCAAGGTTATGCTCAATGACGACAATAGTATTCCCCTGAGAGCGCAATTGATGCAGTACTACCATAAGTTGCTGAATATCCGCAAAATGCAATCCAGTAGTAGGCTCATCGAGGATGTAGAGTGTTCTGCCAGTACCTCGTTTTGACAGTTCGCGAGCTAGTTTGACCCGCTGAGCTTCGCCTCCAGAAAGCGTGGTAGCTGACTGGCCAAGGCAAAGATAAGACAGACCCACATTCATTAACATTTGCAACTTATGCGCAAGTGCAGGAATAGCATTGAAAAACACATGGGCTTCTTCGATAGTCATTTCCAGTACTTCGTGAATAGTCTTGCCTTTATACCTCACTTCCAGTGTTTCACGATTGTAGCGCTTGCCCTTGCAGTGATCACAAGGGACATAAATATCAGGAAGAAAATGCATCTCAACTTTAATCAGGCCATCACCCTGACAGGCTTCACAACGCCCTCCCTTGACATTAAAACTGAATCGTCCGGCGTTATAACCACGTATGCGCGATTCAGGGGTGCCGGCGAACAGCTCTCGTATCGGGGTGAAAATTCCGGTATAAGTGGCTGGATTGGAGCGTGGAGTCCTGCCAATTGGGCTCTGATCGATATCAATCACCTTATCAAGATAGTCCAGCCCCTGAATTTCCTGGTAAGCAGCGGGCTCCCTGCCAGTCATGCCGTTGAGCTGACGCTGGGCAATACAGTATAAGGTATCGTTAATAAGTGTGGATTTACCGGAACCGGAAACACCGGTAATACAAGTGAATAAGCCGATAGGTAATGTCAGTGTGACATTTTTCAGATTATTTCCCGTAGCGCCGATGAGTTTTATTACCCTGTCAGGATTAGCAGGAATACGTTCGGCAGGAATGGCTATCTGGCGTTTACCACTGAGAAACTGGCCAGTCAGCGATTGCGCAACGGCCATAATATCACTGGCTGTGCCTGAGGCAACCACCTCGCCACCGTGAACACCTGCACCAGGGCCGATATCTATCACATGATCAGCAGTACGAATGGCATCTTCATCGTGTTCTACCACAATCACGGTATTGCCGAGATCACGCAGGTGGATAAGTGTATCCAGCAGGCGTCTGTTATCGCGCTGATGCAAGCCTATGGAGGGTTCATCCAGCACATACATGACGCCCACCAGTCCAGCACCTATCTGACTGGCAAGACGAATGCGCTGAGCTTCTCCACCAGACAGTGTTTCCGCTGAGCGGGAAAGGGAAAGATAATCCAGACCGACATTAGCCAGAAATTGTAAACGCTCACTGATTTCTTTAAGAATTTTTTCAGCAATTCTGGCACGCTGGCCACTGAGTTGCAGGTTCTGAAAAAAATTTAATGCCTGGCTGATGCTAAAATCAGATATCTCTGTTAACCGAATATTGTTGATAAAAACATGACGTGCCTCCTGACACAAACGGCTACCCTGGCAAGTAGTGCAGGGACGGGTACTGATAAATTTCGCGAGGCCTTCCCTGACTGCAGGAGATTGTGTTTCTTTATAGCGACGTTCCATATTATTTAACACACCTTCGAAGGTGTGATGGCGAATGTTGAGTTCTTCCCGATCGTTAGCATAATGAAATTCAATTTTCTCTTTACCCGAGCCATATAACAAAATCTGTTGAATGGCAGTATCGATAGAATGATAAGGAGACTCGATGTCAAACTGGTAGTGCCTCGCCAGTGCCTGGAGCATTTGAAAATAATACAGATTATGGCGATTCCAGCCCTGAATGGCCCCGCCAGCCAGTGACAGTTCTGTATTGTGGATAACCCGATTGGGATCAAAAAACTGCTGAACGCCCAGACCATCACAGCTCGGGCAGGCACCTGCAGGATTATTAAATGAAAACAGGCGCGGTTCCAGTTCATTCATACTGTAGCCACAGGCAGGGCAGGCAAAATTGGCAGAAAACAGCAGCTCTGTACTGTCAGGGTTATCCATATCAGCCACAAGTGCAGTGCCGTCAGACAACTCCAGCGCAGTTTCAAAAGATTCTGCCAGGCGCTGGCGTAGATCTTCATGCACCTTAAAGCGATCGACAACCACTTCAATAGTATGCTTTTTTTGTAATTCCAGTTTGGGGGGATCAGACAGATCGCAGATTTCACCGTCAATTCTGACACGAATATAACCCAGTGCGGCCATGTTATTTAATACGCGGGTGTGTTCACCTTTACGGTTTTTTACTATGGGTGCCAGCAACATCATGCGCTTACCTGATGGCTGCTCAAGAACACTGTCAACCATCTGGCTGATGGTTTGTGCCGCTAAGGTGACATCGTGATCCGGACAGCGAGGCTCTCCGACACGGGCAAACAAGAGACGCAGGTAATCATGAATTTCAGTGATGGTTCCCACCGTTGAACGGGGATTATGGGAAGTTGATTTCTGCTCAATGGAAATCGCAGGTGACAGACCTTCAATATGATCAACATCAGGTTTTTCCATTAATGATAAAAACTGGCGTGCATAGGCAGAAAGAGACTCTACGTAACGGCGCTGTCCTTCAGCATACAGAGTGTCAAAAGCCAGTGAAGATTTACCCGATCCCGACAGGCCAGTTATCACAATAAATTTATTGCGTGGTATGGTCAGACTGATGTTTTTAAGATTGTGAGTGCGGGCACCACGAACGTCGATATTATTCATGTAGATATTTCCAGGCTTATATTCAGACAGTCATGTATTCAGCCTGTCAGTTTTAATTTTATTAACGCATTTTATCAGTATTCAGAAGGCATCATTGATATAACCTGTTAATTATCGCATAAAAAAATTTAAAATGAATATTTAACCACGGACGGTAATCAACTCAGTTCGTTGAATAAATCTGTAATATGTTTAACGGATTATAAACCGTGGTACCTGAGTTAATCTTCGCATGTTAAACTGACTGACTTATGCCGGTATCACTTTATTTCATCAGGAGCGTATAAAATGGCTAGTAGAGGTATTAATAAGGTAATTTTAATCGGCAATTTAGGTCGTGATCCGGATGTGCGCTATATGCCAGGCGGTGGTGCGGTGACCACTATAGCGCTGGCGACATCTGAAAGCTGGCGTGATAAACAAACCGGAGAGCAAAAAGAAAAGACGGAATGGCACCGGGTTGTACTATATGGAAAACTGGCTGAAGTAGCGGGTGAATATTTGCGCAAAGGATCTCAGGTTTATGTTGAAGGTTCTTTACAGACGCACAAGTGGCAGGATAAGAATGGCCATGATCGCTATAGCACAGAGGTTGTTGTCAATGCAGGAGGTACCCTGCAGATGTTGGGCGGCAGGCCGGGAACGGGTGCGGTATCCAGCACAGCATCTCAGGATAATGTTGTACCCGACATGTGGAATCAGTCCGGGGTACATCAGAGTGATAGCCAGCCGGATGCTCAGTCGAGAAAAAAACGTGATAGTGAGCCATTAATGGATTTTGACGATGATATTCCTTTCTGATCCTGCCTGAGTAGTTATTACTGCTGTGTACAACGAGCTGTGAGCTGTGCGCTATGGAATAGTGATATCTCGGCAACATCGGTGCCAGTTCTGGCTATGAATAACGCAACCGATGTTGTTAGCCAATTTACTCTGATTGGCTGGCGCCTGTTGATTCATTCTGGTAGCAGGGGAAAGTTTTTACCACCTCATCACCGGGTTTTTGTGTTGAGGGCAACGCTGTGATATCAGCGAGTAATGTAAGATAACTGCTTTATTTAATAATATATTCCATCACTACGCGTGAAGTCAGCTTAGTGACCAGTTCATATGCACTGATGCCGGTGAAAGCGGCAATTTTTTCCACCGGTAGCTGATGACCCCAGAGCGTGACGTCATCGCCGACCTTATCTGTCGCCTCAGGGCCAAGATCGACACAAAGCATATCCATAGAAACTCGTCCGACAATAGGTACGTTACGCCCGTTGAGCCATACCGGAGTGCCTGCCGGCGCACTGCGTGGATAACCATCGCCATAACCAATGGCAACCACGCCAAGCTGCGTGTTGACAGGGCTTTTCCAGGTTGCACCATAGCCTACAGGCTCTCCCCGATGGTGTTCACGTACCGCAATTAAGCTGGATTTTAATTCCATCACCGGCTGCAGGTGAAAATGAGATGAATCTAAATGAGGGAGTGGTGAAACCCCGTATAACATAATACCGGGTCGTACCCAGTCATAATGTGACTGAGGCCAGATAAGGATGCCGCTGGAAGCAGCAATAGATTTTTGTCCCTGTTTATCAGCAATGAAGGCATCAAAACAGCTCAGCTGTTGTAAGGTGATATCCATTTCGGGTTCATCTGCACAGCTAAGGTGGCTCATGAGGTTAACAGGTTGAATGACGTTCTGACAGGTACACAGGCGCTGGTAAAATGCGTCGGCTTTATCGAGGCGCACGCCGAGGCGGTGCATACCCGTGTCCAGTTTCATCCAGACACGAACAGGTGTTGGCAGACAAGCCTGCTCCAGTGCCTCCAGTTGTTCAATACTGTGCACAACAGTATCAATGTTATTAACCATCAGTACGTGCAGATCTTCTGCAGAAAAAAAACCTTCAAGTAATACAACAGGTTTGGTGATGCCACTGGAGCGTAACATCAATGCTTCGCTAATGCGTGCAACGGCATAGCAGTCAGCATCTTTCAGGGTATGTGCTATTTTTAATAGCCCATGGCCGTAAGCATTCGCTTTCACAATGGCCATCAGACGACTTTGCGGTGCCCGGTCACGTACCTGTTTCAGGTTATGCTGCAAAGCACGACAGTCAATCACTGCGGTTGCCGCTTTCATGTATCACCTTAACCTGTCATTATCTGGACTGATAATCTTCATCGTAACCGGGGCCAGCGTAGTTATCAAATCTGGACCACTGGCCATTAAATGTCAGACGCACTGTCCCCGTTGGGCCATTGCGCTGTTTACCTAAAATAATTTCTGCGATGCCTTTTTTTTCACTGTCTTCATGGTAGACCTCATCACGATAGATAAACATGATTAAATCTGCATCCTGCTCAATGGATCCTGATTCACGCAAATCGGAATTCATGGGGCGTTTATCCGCACGTTGTTCCAGACCGCGATTAAGCTGCGATAATGCGATGACAGGTACTTGTAATTCTTTCGCCAGTGCTTTTAATGAGCGGGAAATTTCAGCAATTTCCAGAGTCCGGTTGTCCATGAGTGCGGGAACACGCATCAGTTGCAGATAATCTATCATTATCATGCTTAATCCTCCCTGTTCGCGGAAAACCCGCCGGGATCGGGAACGCACTTCTCCCGGTGTCAGGCCGGATGAATCGTCAATATAGATATTGCGTTTTTCCAGTAATATTCCCATGGTACTGGAGAGGCGTGCCCAGTCTTCGTCATCCAGTTGTCCGGTACGAATGCGCGTTTGATCAACGCGTGACAGGGAAGCAAGCATACGCATCATAAGTTGATTCCCTGGCATTTCCAGACTGAAGATGAGGACAGGTTTTTCCTGAGTCAGGGCAGCATGTTCACACAGATTAACGGCAAAGGTGGTTTTACCCATGGACGGCCTTGCAGCAACAATAATCAAATCTGATTTTTGCAGACCCGCCGTTTTTTTATCAAGATCATGATAGCCTGTAGATATTCCGGTGACACCGTCATGTGGGCGTTGATAAAGTTGTTCAATACGCTCGACAGTATCAGCCAGAATATTATCAATACTTTTGGGGCCTTCATTTTTACTGGCGCGATTTTCTGCAATCTGAAACACGCGCGATTCTGCCAGATCGAGTAAGTCTTCACTGCTGCGTCCCTGTGGATTGTAGCCAGCATCAGCAATTTCGTTGGCAACGGCGATCATTTCCCTGACTGTGGCGCGCTCGCGTACAATATCAGCATAGGCATTAATATTGGCCGCACTGGGCGTGTTTCTCGATAATTCTGCCAGGTAAGCAAAACCACCCACTGCATCTAAATACCCTTTTTGTTCCAGCGATTCTGTCAGGGTAATCAAATCGATGGGTTTATTCATTTCCATCAGGCGCTGCATTTCAGTAAAAATACGGCGATGAGGACGGCTGAAAAAATCATTGCTGGTAATACGTTCTGATACATTATCCCAGCGCTCATTATCCAGCATCAGACCGCCCAATACAGATTGCTCTGCTTCCAGCGAGTGAGGAGGTAGCTTGAGCGCTTCTACCTGTTGATCCTGTGATTTGGTCATGTTATCGATGCTTTTCCCTTCCTTTCAGGGTGAGGGTTTTTATCCGGTTAAAAAAGTAAGAAACAGAAAACAACCTGGCATTATACGCGAATGATACAGTCTGAGTAATCAGATATACTCGTAGAAGTTGTTATTATAAATCTGATAATTTTCTGAATGTTAATAGTATGATGGAGCAAGTTCAATGTCTGATGTTGTAGTGTCGATGATAAAATCAGTGCAATGGTATCCCATGGGTCAACCTGCTCTGTCTGTTCCTGTCGCTGACTGGTTGATGGAATCTGGCTCCATGACCCGGCGTTTTGAACAGCATTGTACAGAGGTACGCATTGAACTTAAGCAGGAATGCTTTATTGATTATTCACAGCTGGTTGAAGATACCTGTTATTTTTCTTCAGGCCAGCGTTACTGGTTACGTGAAGTTACCCTCTTTGGTGATAAAACTCCCTGGCTGCTGGGACGTACCGTTATTCCTGAGGAAACGCTATCTGGTCCTGAGCAGGCGTTGCTGGGGCTGGGCACCGTACCCCTGGGGCGTTATTTGTTTAATGATAATCATACCCGATTAACACGTGATTTTATTCAGATTGGCCTTCAGGATGCGTGCTGGGCGCGTCGTTCATTACTGAGATTATCGGGTAAGCCGTTATTACTTACCGAAGTTTTTTTAGCAGAATCACCGCTGTATCAGGAAGGCAAGCCTGATTTTGTAAAATAAACAGGAAAATGTTGTGCAGCAACCCGTGATAGAAAATAAATGGCTGGCATATTGTTCTTTGATGCGCATCGATAAGCCCATTGGTACGTTATTATTGTTATGGCCAACAGTCTGGGCCTTATGGCTGGCGGCAGAGGGCCGGCCCGACATGCATACCGTGGTTGTTTTTGTAGCAGGTGTTTTTTTGATGCGCGCCGCTGGCTGCGTACTGAACGATTATGCAGATCGCCATATTGATGGATATGTTAAACGTACAGCGCATCGACCGTTAGCGCGAGGGATAATCAGTGTCAGGGAAGCCAGAACTCTGGCCGCCATTCTGGTGATCCTGTCTTTTTTTCTGGTGCTGACACTAAACAGGATGACGATATGGCTGTCGTTAGTGGCGCTTATCCTGGCAGCAATTTATCCCTTGATGAAACGAATCACCTCGTTGCCACAGGTCATTTTAGGAGTTGCATTTAGCTGGGGCATTCCTATGGGGTTTGCTGCAGTGACTGAAAGCCTGCCATTGCTATGCTGGCTGCTGTTATTAGCCAATGTCTGCTGGACGGTTGCTTATGATACTGAATATGCCATGGTCGATCGTGATGACGATATAAAAATTGGTGTAAAATCAACGGCGATTTTGTTTGGCTGCTATGACAGGTTGATAATTGGCTTATTACAGCTCGCGACTCTGTTGCTGTTATTGATGGTTGGTTATTATGCCGGGCTGTCGTGGGTCTATTATGGCGCGGTTTTCCTGGCCGGTATACTCTTTGTTTATCAACAGAAACTGATTGCTGGCCGAGAGCGCAATCACTGCTTTCGTGCTTTTCTCAATAATAATTATGTTGGTCTAGTATTATTTTCAGGTATTGTTTTTCACTAACTGCATGGTGATAGTCAGATATTGCCACATTTATTATGTGATTATGTGGCAATACTGGCGTTTTCAATGGTTAATCTGACTTCAGGCGCCAGAAGCTGGCTCAACATATAATAGCATTTTGCTATGTGCTCCTGTGCAGCGGTGCTGTGAGGGCGATTATCACTAATATAACCTTCCTGATGTAAGGTTGCGATTAAGGTTGAAAATACCGCTTTATCGAAAAATTCAGGAGCGTTAATGCCATGTAGTACTGACAGTCTTTGTGCCATGGTATGACTTTCCCTGACCAGTTCGCTGCGGCTTATTTCAGGCCTGGCATTCAGTAGTGCAAAGGTAATGGCGTAACGCTGTAATGTCTCATTCGCACTGTCAGCCAGTAGTTGTAGTGGCGATACAGGACAGGTAGCAGGGAGTATCAGTTTATCTTCTTCGATATCTATCAATTGCTGACGTGCCAGCTCATCAACCAGACGATTGAGCAGGGAAGGCAGCTGATCTTTGCGGTAATGCATAAATAGCTCTGCGCGGATCATGGGATAAATCATGGCAATATTGCTGAATAATTCGTCACGGGTTATGCGCTGCTGATGAAGCAGGCCAGCTGCTATCAATGAAGGCAGTATAAATAAATGCTGAATGTTGTTACGGTACCAGCTCATTAATACTGCCTGCTCGCGTGGCAGGATGATGATGTCACCGATACTGTCTTTTCTTATCTCAAACTTATTCATCAAAAGCGCATGATTAAGCAATGCCTGTGCACTTTCATCCGGAACAGTGATATTCGGTGCACAGGGAACATGGCGCAGCAATTGTAAATAGCAATCCAGCTGTGCCAGTAGCTGTTCTCTGGTAAGAGAGCGCTGATGTGAGGCAAGCAAAGCGGTTGAGCACAGATTGATTGCGTTAGCCGCAGCGGCATTGTTAATCCTTGTCATCACTTCCTCTGCCAGTTCATCAACCGCACGCGGCAGCCAGGCAGGGCGCTGAGGCTCCAGAGGATCAATCGATTCACGCCAGTGTGGAATAGTGTTATTAAACCATGTGGTTAACTGTATTGGCTCGCCAAAGTTGACATATCCATGGCCAAGGTTACGCAATTTTCCTAAGCTGCGTATCATCTGCAGCAGGTTTTCTTTTTCTTTGATAGCGCCGCTTAATTCTCGGGTATAGCTGCTGATTTCCATGACATGTTCATAACCAATATACACAGGAACAAGCGTTATCTGGCGTGTAGCTCCCCGTAACATTGCCTGAATTGTCATCAACAGCGTCCCGGTTTTGGGTTTCAGTAAACGGCCGGTCCGCGAACGGCCGCCTTCAATAAAATATTCTACTGAATAACCACGATTAAACAGCTCTCCGAGATATTCACGAAAGACAATCGAATAGAGTTTACTGCCTTTAAAACTACGACGAATAAAAAAAGCGCCCAGACGGCGAAATATTGGACCTGCAGGCCAGAAATTCAGGTTGATTCCAGCAGCAATATGCGGTGGTACCAGCCCCTGATGATAAAGCACATAAGATAACAGCAGATAATCCATATGGCTGCGATGGCAGGGAAGATAAACAATCTCATGACCGTCCTGTGCTAACTGGCGTACCTGTTCAACATTATGAACGCTGATGCCCTGGTAAAGGCGATTCCAGGTCCAGGTTAATATGCGATCAAACAGACGTATCACTTCGTAAGAAAAGTTAGCAGCAATCTCTTCCATCAGTTTGATGGCATGTTGCTGTGCTTTTTCATGTGGGATTTTTTTATTACGTGCTTCTTCTGCTACGGCTTTTTCAATGGCTTTGGAGGTAAGCAATTTTTTAAACAGCTCCTGCCTTAAAGGAATACCTGGTCCGATAGTGGCGAGGCGCTGGCGTGAAAAATGTATGCGTGCAACACGTGCCAGTTTGTGTGCGATGATGTTGTCTGTACCATGCTGGTTGGCCATATAGCGCAGTGAAACGGTTTTGGAAAAACGCACAAAACTATCACGGCCCAGCCAGAACACGGCAATGCATTTTTGGACGCTGTTGAGCAGGCGCAGCGCCATCTGGCCTTCTTTCCCGGGAGAACGGCCAAACATCACTGATACTGGCAGCAGTTGAATATCCAGTTCAGCATGATGGCGATGTAAATCCAGATAGTGGTGAAATACTCTGATTGAATCCTGTTGAAGTGTATTCGTGTCCTGGAGGGTTATGGGGCCACCGTCTATGGAAACGTGGCCAGGTAATGGAATTCCCTCGACTTCCTGAAGAAGCAGTGGATCCGGTAAATCCAGTAACAGACACTGTTTGCGTAGAGTCAGTAAATCAATCATGGAACCATAGGGCAGGACATACAAAATGGGGCGAGACAGATCCAGGCCGAGCTCAGTAACTGGATCCATGGGGATGACTTTGCTTTTTACCAGCAGGTGGATGAATGTTTTTAACAGGCTGTAATATATTTTTCGCCAGAATGACATAACAGTTCATCACCTTTTTTTAGCAAAGCCAGTTGGCCTGGTTGTTTATTTTTATTGCAATGACCTTACCACCTGACGCGGCTGTCACTATTGTTCCTCTTTACTTAGCGTGTCAGGTCATCAAAAAATTTTTTTACTCCATCAAAAAAATTTTTTGAACGTGGACTGTTTTTTTCTCCCGCTATACCGCTAAAGCTACCTTCCAGTTCACGTAATAACTCTTTCTGTCTTTCATTCAGATTAACAGGGGTTTCAACAACAACGCGACACAATAAATCTCCGTAATTAGTTCCACGTATTGACTTAACGCCTTTGCCTTTCATGCGGAATAATTTTCCTGTCTGAGTTTCCGCAGGTATTTTTAGTTTGACTCTGCCATCCAGCGTGGGGACTTCAATTTCTCCCCCAAGAGCAGCCATGGCAAAATTGATGGGGACTTCACAATATAAGTTATTACTATCACGCTCAAAAATGGGATGCGTTTTAACCTGGACCTGTACATACAGATCGCCCGCAATGGTACCGCTGTCACCCATAGCACCTTCACCCGCTAAGCGGATACGATCGCCGGTATCGACTCCCGCAGGTATTTTCACAGAGAGTAATTTGGATTTCTCAACACGGCCATCACCGTGACACTTACTACAGGGATCTTTAACAATTTTACCGCGGCCGTGGCAGTGCGGGCAGGTCTGTTGTACGGTAAAAAACCCCTGGCGCATCTGTACCTGGCCCGCTCCGTGACAGGTAATACAGGTAACGGGTGAACTACCGGGTTTTGTACCCGTGCCATGACACAGATCACATTCATCGAGAGCGGGAATACGTATTTCTTTGGTGACACCACGTACCGCTTCTTCGAGTGTCAATTCCATATTATAACGCAGATCACTGCCACGGCTGGCCCGCTTCTGGCGGCGCCCGCCACCGAAGATGTCACCAAATACATCACCAAAGATGTCACTGAAATCAGCCCCACTACCAAAGCCACCCGCGTCACCCTGTTCAAAGGCTGCATGACCATATTGGTCATAAGCTGCGCGCTTTTTAGCGTCGGTCAGCACTTCGTAGGCTTCTTTTACTTCTTTAAATTTGCTTTCTGCATCCTGCTCCTGGTTGCGATCAGGATGATACTTCATCGCCAGACGTTTATAAGCTTTTTTGATATCACGCTCGTTTGCTGTTCTGGCTACATCTAAAATTTCGTAATAATCTCTTTTTACCATATTTTTATCGACTCTTAACATGCATACACGGGTGTAGAGTCTTTCACTCAACACCCGTGCCGGCTTTTAAAAACAATAACAGGTCTACTATTTATACCCTTCGTCTTCCAGGTTGCAGCTGTGTTGGCTGCGAATAGTGACTCCAATCACATAGCTTGTCTATGCTCATGGGGATGCCTGTTCTTGCCGCCTGGCTGCAACTCGAAATACTTTGGGTATAGTCAATGAGGAATGGTTATTTTTTATCTTTTACTTCCTCGAATTCCGCATCAACCGCATCTTCTTCTTTTTTGCTGCTGTTATCATTACTACTACTACCAGTTCCTGCAGATTGTTGCTGTATAATTTCAAACAGCTTACCAGAAGCCTGCATCAGAGCCTGTGTCTTACTTTCAATTTCGCTTTTATTTTCACTTTTAACGGCAGCTTCGAGTGCTTTTATCGCATTTTCAATAGTTGTTCTGTCCTCTGCGGGCAGTTTATCTCCGGCTTCTTCCAGCTGTTTATTAGTGTTGTGAATCGTATGATCAGCCTGGTTACGTATCTGGACCAGACCTTCGAACTGGCGATCGGATTCTGCATTTGCCTCTGCATCACGTATCATTTTTTGAATCTCTGCTTCATCCAGACCTGAGGATGCTTTGATAGTGATTTTCTGCTCTTTACCGGTATTTTTATCTTTAGCATAGACATGCAAAATACCATCAGCGTCGATATCAAAAGTTACTTCAATTTGTGCCATACCACGAGGCGCTGGTTGAATACCATCAAGATTAAACTGACCCAGTGATTTGTTATCGCTGGCACGTTTACGTTCACCCTGCAGGACATGAATAGTTACTGCAGACTGGTTATCTTCCGCAGTAGAGAATACCTGACTGTGTTTTGTCGGCACGGTGGTATTTTTGGTAATCAGTGATGTCATGATGCTACCCATAGTTTCGATGCCTAACGATAGCGGCGTGACATCCAGTAACAACACATCCTTCACTTCACCCGATAGTACACCGCCCTGAACGGCAGCGCCAATCGCGACAGCTTCATCAGGATTGACATCCTTGCGTGGCTCTTTACCAAAAAAGTCAGATACTTTCTTCTGAACCATGGGCATACGTGTCTGACCACCAACCAGGATGACATCCTGGACTTCAGAAATAGTTAACCCTGCATCAGTTAATGCTATTTTGAGTGGTTCAATGGAACGATTGACCAGATCTTCTACCAGTGATTCAAGCTTGGCGCGTGTTACTTTGATATTCATATGCTTAGGACCACTGGAATCTGCAGTGATATAAGGCAGGTTGACATCAGTCTGTTGCGCTGAAGAAAGTTCAATTTTGGCTTTTTCTGCTGATTCTTTTAAGCGCTGCATGGCCAGAGGATCGTTACGTAGATCAATACCCTGATCTTTTTTGAATTCTTCAACGAGATAATTAATTAAACGACTGTCAAAATCCTCACCTCCTAAGTGTGTGTCTCCATTGGTTGCCAGCACTTCGAATGTTTTTTCACCATCAACGTCGTCTATTTCAATAATAGAAATATCGAATGTACCACCGCCGAGATCGTAAACGGCAATAGTGCGATTACCTATTTCTTTATCGAGGCCATAAGCCAGAGCAGCTGCAGTGGGCTCATTGATGATGCGTTTTACTTCCAGACCAGCGATACGACCGGCATCTTTAGTTGCCTGACGCTGAGCATCATTAAAATAGGCAGGGACGGTAATAACAGCTTCTGTAACCGATGCACCCAGATAATCCTCAGCAGTTTTTTTCATTTTTTTTAATACTTCTGCAGAAATCTGTGGTGGAGCGATTTTTTGTCCTTTTACTTCCACCCAGGCATCGCCATTATCGGCAGCGGTAATTTTGTATGGCATAATTTTGGCATCGCGTTGTGCTTCATCGTCTTTAAAGCGACGCCCAATTAATCGCTTAATAGCGAATAGTGTATTTTGTGGATTAGTAACAGCCTGACGTTTAGCAGGTTGACCAACCAGAGTTTCACCTTCATTGGTATAAGCGATAATAGAAGGTGTTGTGCGATCACCTTCACTATTTTCCAGTACCCGCACGTTAGTACCATCCATAATGGCCACACAGGAATTGGTTGTACCCAGGTCGATACCAATAATTTTACCCATCTAATAACGCCTCCACTAAAAATTCATAATCGATGCAGGTTAATTTAATCTATACCTGATAATCGAGGAGCTGATGTTCAGCTACCCGATATTTTCTATCTGCGAGTAACAATCGTAGTTGCCAGTTAAGATGGGGACACTCAGTTCATCATCAAGGGGTAGCACAAAAAAAATTATATCCAGCTCAAAATAATCATGATGGGTATCTGAGCGTTATTAAAATAAGCCTGCAAGCCTTTTTTCCAGCTTATCCTGATCTAAAGCAAACTTACGGATTCCTTCTGCAAGCTTATCGACCGCCATGGGATCTTCATTATGCTGCCAGTAAAATTCGCTTTCTGTCAGCGGATTCGGGGCTGTTTTTACCTCATCGGTGTAAAATAATTTACGTTCTACCGGTCCCTGGCATTCAGCCAGCTCTTGCAATAAAGGGGGGGCAATAGTCAGCCTGTCACAACCACTCAGTTCAAGGATTTGATCCAGATTACGAAAGCTGGCTCCCATTACTACTGTTTTATAGCCATGCTGTTTGTAGTACTTCCAGATGCCAGTGACTGAAACTACACCAGGATCTTCATGAGGGGTAAATTCTTTTTTATCACCATTGGTTTTGAACCAGTCAAGAATACGTCCTACAAATGGAGAGATCAAAAATACCCTTGCTTCAGCACAGGCGCGCGCCTGTGCCATGGAAAACAACAGTGTCATATTACAGTTGATACCCTGTTTTTCCAGTTGTTCGGCAGCACGGATACCCTGCCAGGTTGATGCCAGTTTGATAAGAATACGATCATTGGTAATGCCTGCATCGTTATAGAGTTTAATGAGTCTCCGGGCTTTTACCAGACTGGCATCGGTATCATAAGAAAGGCGGGCATCCACTTCCGTGGAAATACGTCCTGGAATCACTGTTAAAATTTCCAGCCCAATATTAACGGCCAGCTTATCAGCTGCATCAGCTACCTGTTGGGTAAGATCGTCGCTTCGGCTGCGAGCCCAGGCTATTGCCTCATCGATAAGTGTCCTGTACTCAGGGCGCTGTGCAGCCTGAAGGATAAGCGATGGATTGGTTGTGGCGTCCTCGGGTTGATAACGCTTTATGGCTTCAATGTCGCCTGTGTCAGCAACTACTGTCGTCAGCTCGCGTAGGGCAGTCAGTTTATCTGTCATTATTGCGGTATCCCCTGTCATTTTATGAAACTACACATCGTACTGTGATAATAACATGTGCAAACTCAGGTACAAGTAGAGTAAATTGACCGTTAACATTTCCTAATTGAAAGATTCAGACTGCTATGATGGTTGTGCTTATTTCTCCTGCAAAAACATTTGATTATCAAAGTCCGCTGACCACGCAAAAATTCACGCAACCTGAGCTGCTGCATAAGTCACAGGAGCTGATTCAGCTCTGCCGCCAGCTGACTGCCACGCAATTGTCTAGTCTCATGGGAATAAGTAATAAGCTTGCCGACCTGAATGCGCTGCGTTTTAGTTCATGGCAACCAGCATTTACCCTCGATAATGCCCGCCAGGCTTTGTCAGCTTTTGACGGCGATGTGTATACCAGTATGCAGGCGAAGCATTTTCATGAGGCTGATTTTGATTTTTCTCAGCAGCATTTGCGTATCCTTTCCGGACTCTATGGCCTGCTGCGTCCCCTGGATTTAATACAGCCTTATCGGCTGGAAATGGGTACCCGGCTTGCGCATGCACGAGGGCGGGATCTCTACAGTTTTTGGGGAGATTTGCTGACAGAAAAACTGAACCATGCGTTAGCAGAATCAGCCAGTGACACGGTTATCAATCTGGCTTCTGATGAATACTTCAATGCCATCAAATCGGATAAATTAAAGGCAAAACTGTTCAAACCTGTTTTTCTTGATGAAAAAGAGGGTCAGTACAAAGTCATCAGTTTTTATGCCAAAAAGGCGCGTGGTCTGATGAGTCGTTATCTCATTCAGAATCGCTTAACTGATGTTGATAAGCTGACTGGTTTTAATCTGGAAGGATATTCATTTGATGCCGCATTATCACGCAATAACGAGCTGGTATTCAAACGTAAGGCCAGACATCAGCCTGATGCAGGATGAACATTAAGCACCGTTATTTTGTGCAATTTTTAGCAAAAAAGTCCGCAAACGTGCAAAATCAGCTGGCAGAATCTCTGATAACAACGGCAGCGATGCACATTGTGCCAGTGCAGCGGGCAAGGGGATATCCTGATTTAAGATCGGGTCTACGCTTGATTTAAATTTTGCCGGATGCGCCGTTGCCAGAAACAGACCGAATTCACCCTCCTGCAGCTGGTCACGTAATACACGCCAGGCAATGGCACCATGAGGCTCAGAAAGATAGTCCATATCGCTCAGTGCATGTAAGGCCTCTCGGGTGGTGTTATCGCTGACTGATGCAAAACCCAATGTGTGTAATGGCCATGCTTTACGGCGCAATAACTCTTCAACACGTGGCCAGTTGTTTGGCTGGCTGACATCCATGGCACTGGAGAGGGTAGCTATGGCAGGCTGAGGCTGCCACTGGCCATTCATCAGAAAGCGCGGCACCGTATCATTGGCGTTAGTTGCAGCAATAAAGCGTTTTATCGGTAGTCCCAATGCTTTTGCCCATAATCCTGCCGTTAAGTTACCAAAATTGCCACTGGGTACTGAAATCACCAGTTGATTACGTTTTTCCGGCGGTAATTGCGCTACTGCTTCAAAATAGTAACAAATCTGAGCCAGTAACCGGCTGATATTAATTGAATTAGCTGAATTCAGGCGCAGTAAGTGTCGCAGCCCGGTATCAGCAAACGCCTGCTTGACCAGAGACTGACAGGTATCGAAATCACCTTCGATAGCCAGTGTGTGGATATTGCCTCCCAGCGTACAGAAGAGCGCCTCCTGTAATAAACTGATTTTATCTTTGGGATACAGAATGATAACACGAATATTATTCTGACCATAAAATGCGTGAGCTACAGCAGCACCGGTATCACCGGAAGTTGCTGTCAGAATGGTGATAGTCTGACCGTCTGAGAATGCAGCCAGCATTTGCGCCATAAAACGCGCACCAAAATCTTTAAATGCCAGTGTTGGCCCGTGAAATAATTCAACTGCCGCAATATCAGCAGCGATTTTTTTTACCTGAATGGGGAAATTAAATGCCGCGCTAACGCGTTGACTAAGTGCCTGCGGTAAAAGTTCATCACCGATAAGAGTTGATAAAATATGGCTGCTACGCGCGGCCATATCCTGTGTTAACAGATAATCAATATCAGCAGCGTTGAATTGTGCCAGTTCCAGTGGAAAAAATAGCCCCTGTTTTGTGCCCAATCCCTGTTGAAGTGCTTCGGCAAAACTGACCTGTTGATTATTATCCCTGAGGTTGTACAGTTTCATTTATGCATTATTCCGTCCGTCGTGCTCCTGTGGTATCTATACGGCAGATATGCACAAAGCCTTCATCATGATTTTGTAACCAGTGTTCTTCTAACCAGTGTTTTATACGTTGTGCTGTTTCAGTCTCGTTACATACGGCAAACAGCGTGGGCCCGGAGCCTGAAATGCCGCACGACAGTGCCCCCATTTGTTGCACGGTGTTTTTGGTCAGCGTAAAACCAGGCAATAGAGCTGAACGATAAGGCTCAGCGATGACATCATGCATCAGACTGGCCGCGAGGTCGGGTTGTCCGGTATGACAGGCGTGGATAAATCCTGCCAGATAGCGACCATGGTTGATGCAGTCCTGCAGACGGTATTGCGCAGGCAAAACAGCACGTGCCTGTGCTGTCGAAACACTGATACCTGGATAGCCAATTACCCATAACCAGTCAGTAAAAATGGGGACTGAATAGCTGATGGCTGTCTTTTCTTCAAGAATTAATTGCATGCCGCCCAGATAGCAGGGTGCTACATTATCATAATGAACGCTGCCGGCAATATGTCCTTCCAGTTCACCCATCAGATTCAATAGTTTTATGTCACCCAATGGCCTGCGGCAGAATTCATTCATTGCCATCAGAGTTGCAACAATGGAGCAGGCGCTGGACCCAAGGCCTGAGCCTACAGGCATGTTTTTTTCCAGACACAGGGTAACCGGAATTTCTGCACCGATTTCCTCGCAAAAGCGCTGCCAGCACCGCCAGGCAATGTTTTGCTCGCATCCTTGTGGTAACTTTTCACTGAAACGCCCCTGTACCTGCAGACTGAAGGTCTGCGCGGCTGTTACGCAGACGGTGTCGCAGAGTAAGCTGCCATCAACAGGTGTAATGGCGGCACCCAGCACATCAAAACCTACTCCCATGTTAGCAATTGATGCCGGAGCCTGTACTTTTACTCTCATTACACCTCCAGCTTCCATGATAATGTGCGTAGCAGATCAGCAAACACTCCCGCAGCAGTTACATTATTACCAGCACCATAGCCACGTAGTACCAGCGGCAGAGGATGATAGTAACGACTGTAAAATGCCAATACGTTTTCACCATTCTTCACTTTGTACAAAGGATCATTACTCTCCACTTCCTCTATTCTGGTGTGGCAGCGTCCTTCTGCTATCATACCAACATAACGCAGTGCTTTTTTGCGGCGCCCGGCATCTGCTGCCCGGACAGAAAAAGCATTATCCAGTTCGGGCAGGCGTTCGAGGAAACTTTTTACATCACCGCGTGCATCAAATGAGGGTGGCAGTACAGATTCTACTGTGATATCCGAAATCTCAAGAGAATAACCTGCTTCTCGTGCCAGGATAAGCAACTTACGCGCAACATCCATTCCGCTGAGATCATCACGTGGATCGGCTTCAGTATAACCCTGCTCTTTTGCCAGTAATACCGCTTCAGACAATAACATGCCTTCATCCAGCTTGCCGAAAATAAAAGACAGTGATCCTGAAAGAACACCGGAAAAATGTAGTAATTCATCTCCTGCATTTACCAGGTTTTGCAGAGTTTCAATGACGGGCAAGCCTGCACCTACGTTGGTATCATATAAAAACTTACGCTGTTTTCGGGCCGTTGTCATGCGTAGCTGGCGATAGTCGTCCATTGTGCCGGTGTTTGCTTTTTTATTGGGTGTGACAATATGGAATCCTGCGTTCAGCAAATTTACATAGTGAGCTGCAATCGCCTGGCTGGATGTGCAGTCAACGACCACCGGATTGAGCAAATGATATTCTTTTGTTAGTTGCATAACCTGGTCCAGGGTAAACTGTTGTTGTGTCACAGTTAGCTGTTCACGCCAGTTTTCCAGATTGATTCCATTGATATTCATCAACAGATTCTGTGAATTAGCAATCGCACATACCCGTAGATTAATATTTTTATGTTTCAGCCAGGTTTGCTGGCGATGAATTTGTTCAATAAAAGCACAACCGACGCCCCCAACACCAATGACAAAAATTTCAATCAGCTGTTCAGTATTAAATAGCATTTGATGGCATATCTGCACGCCTGTTGTGGCTGAACTATTATTGATTACCGCAGAAATAGATCGTTCTGACGCGCCCTGAGCTATGGCGATAATATTGATATTGGCTTTCGCTAATGCGGTAAAGAAACGCGCAGAGATGCCAGGTAATGTACGCATCCCTTCGCCAACAACAGAGATGATTGCCAGAGATTGCATGACCTCGATGGGATCCAGCGCACCTTCTTTCAATTCGAGAAAAAATTCTTCTTCCAGAGCAGTACGGGCATTCAGTAGTTCCGGCTGTGGTAAACACAGGCTGATACTGTATTCAGAAGATGACTGAGAGATCAATATGACGGAAATGCCATTGTTTGACATTACGGCAAATACGCGTGCAGCTATACCTGGCATGCCTTTCATGCCAGGCCCTGAAACAGTTACCATTGCCATATCATGCAGACAGGTAATACCTTTGACTGGACCATTTTCATCATTAACCTCAGCACTAATCAGTGTTCCTGGTGCGCTGGGATTAGCCACATTTTTAATCAGACAGGGTATCTGGAATTGAGCGACAGGGGCGATAGTACGTGGATGCAGGATTTTTGCGCCAAAATAAGAAAGCTCCATGGCTTCCTGATAGGATAGTGATGTTAATAATCTGGCATCAACGACAATACGCGGATCACAGGTATAAATGCCGTCCACATCAGTCCAGATTTCACAGCAATCGGCATGCAGGCAGGCTGCCAGAACAGCTGCGGAATAATCTGAACCATTGCGTCCAAGCAATACCAGTTCACCCTGTCTGTTACCCGCAATAAAACCTGCCATGAGTATGATATTTTTTTCCGGGATAGCGATCTGATTCACACGTAACATGGATTGTGCAATATCAGCGGTGGATTCCAGATAGCATCCATGAGCCAGTATGGTGCGGGTTGGATCAATGACGGTCACTGAATAGCCACGTGCCTGTAAGAGCGCCTCCATGATGGCAATTGACAGTTTTTCACCACGGCAGATGATTGAGGCGTAAATACTGTCCGGGCATAAACCAAGTAAAGAAATACCCTGCATGATTTGTTCGAGCTGAGCAAATTCATGTTCCAGCATAAGGTTAAGTTTTTCTAAAGCAAAATTGGGTTGTAAGTTTGCTATGCCTTGTAATATTTCAGAGAAAATGTCTTTTACAATGCACATATTCAGATCAGTTTTCTGGCGAGTCACGGTTTTGTTTATCATTTCAACCAGATTATCAGTGATTTTAGCGGGTGCAGATAATACCGTGGCTATTTGTTCTTTTAAAAAATATCCGTCAATAATATTTGCTACACACATAAATTGTGTGGAGTTTGCGACTGATGTTCCGCCGAATTTCAGTACCCGCATTTTTAATTTATCCCCTTAAAATGTTATTACTTTCCTGATGTTACGCTAAAAAAGCCTGTGCCAGTTAGAGCCAGGTTTATTTTTTTTATCATTAATCTATATATTCTGTAGCTTATCGGCGACATTTTCTATTACCACTTTCCTGAAATATAACAGTTGATGGCTCGATTAGATAAAATTCCCCGTATTATTAATATTTAAAATTTAAATATTATTTTCATAATGATATCTTATAATCTATTAAGTATGATAATTTAATATATAAAGTAATAATTATTTTTTTTATCTTTTTTATGAAAAAATATTACCTGATAGCCGCATATATTCATTTTTAAAAAATGACAAGGTCATTGAATATAATGGCGTAACTATAATTATTTTTTAATAAAAATAATATGTTAGTTTAGCCATGAAATTGTAATGTCAGGTGATATTAAATAATTTAATTAGCGATCGCTTAACTTGATATTTATCTAAGTATTTTTCACCAAAGTGTTAACGTGCTACAATCTATCTTGATAATATGTCAACAAAACGGCTTTTTTTGTATTACCTGATAGTGAATGCAGCATATGCACACGATGTTGTATTTTGCGAGTTGTTTTTATCGCCCTGATGGTTACAGTAAATCCAGGCTGACAATGTTGTTAGCGTTGATGATAAATACATCAACAACTGTTTACGTACTATGAGTCGTGTTATTGAATGAAATTTAGAGTAACTTCATTAAGAATAACGACTTTTGTACATATTAATGTGATATTCGTTGGCAATTTTAGGTACAATCATGCAGACTTCTCCGTGTATTCTTATTGTCGAAGACGAGATAGTAACTCGTAACACCCTGAAAAGCATTTTCGAGGCGGAAGGCTATACCGTTCATGAAGCCAATGATGGTTCAGACATGAATCGTATTCTTTCTGAAAATAGTATCAATCTTATTATCATGGATATTAATCTTCCAGGGAAAAATGGCCTGTTACTTGCACGAGAACTGCGTGAACAGGCAAATGTTGCTCTCATGTTCCTGACTGGTCGCGACAATGAGGTTGATAAAATTCTTGGTCTGGAAATTGGCGCAGATGATTACATTACTAAGCCATTTAATCCGCGGGAATTAACCATCCGTGCCCGCAATCTTCTTGCCCGTACCATGAATCCGAGCTTTATTAATGAAACACATTCATTGGCTGAAAGCTATAAATTTAATGGCTGGCAGCTGGATATAAATAGTCGTTCTTTGATAAGTCCTGATAAGAAACGCTACAGGTTACCGCGTAGTGAATTCCGTGCCATGTTGTTCTTTTGTGAAAATCCGGGAAGAATAAAATCTCGTGCTGAATTGTTAAAACAAATGACCGGGCGTGAACTAAAAGCACATGATCGCACTGTGGATGTGACTATTCGCCGTATTCGCAAACATTTTGAAGGGGCTCCAGATACACCCGAGATAATTGCGACCATTCATGGCGAAGGTTACCGTTTCTGTGGTGCTCTGGAAGAATGATATTGTTATTACTGTGAAAAAATGAGCAGATGATATCTCCGGTATCAGGTTTTGCTGACATAGTGGCTTCTCACTGGTAACGATTATGGAGATAAATGTTATCTGCTCTGCATATAAACCACACATTTCCCGAATCCTGTTAAAATAGTCTGCTGTAAAAGCACGATATCTGAGTAATGACCAGCCATTAATAGTGATAGCTGGTCTGTTCTTATGCAAAACTGAGTAAGTATTTAGTGCGCCGTGTTGATATTATGTGATGACGGGATTTTGCCGAAACAGCTGTTTTGGTGGTCAGTGACATCACAAATAAGATTTTTTATCAGTTAAATTATCAAAAAAATAAGATCTTTTATCAGTTAAATTATCAGAAATAGTGGGTACTTATGAATAAAAATCAGAATATCTCTACTAGATATCGCCGCAATTTCTTAAAGAATATGTTTACCTTAAGCACGATGACAGTGCTGCCTGTTTCTTCTCATGCTGTTAGTGATGTCAGACACAATCCTGTGATAACCAATGACAAAAAATCGACTATAAAAAATAGTGGTACGCGACAGCACCGTATTGCAATCGTTATTTATCCTGATATGACGCCGCTTGACATGATTGGTCCTCAGACCATATTCGCTGAAGCAGATTGCCGGGTTGATTTGTTGTGGAAAAATGACATTCCTGTTATGACTGACTTAGGCATTCCGATAGCGGCAACAGCGACTTTTGATAGTTATGATGTCATCCCGGATGTTTTACTTATTCCGGGTGGCATTGGAAGTATTAACTGTATGAATGATAAGACTGTTCTGGATTTTTTACAAACAAAGGGCAGAAATGCTCTTTGGATAACCAGTGTTTGTACGGGATCATTGATATTAGCCAGTGCCGGCCTGTTAACTGGTTATAAAGCGACATCCCATTGGGTAGTTAAGGATTTATTACCACTCATGGGCGCTATTCCCACTGAAGGACGTGTGGTTATCGACAGAAACCGTATGACAGGAGGAGGGGTAACAGCTGGCATCGATTTCGGACTGGTATTATTGGAAAAGTTACAAGGACGGGCAAGTGCAGAGCAGGTTGCGTTATCCATTGAATATGCGCCAGCACCCCCATTTCATACAGGTACACCGGATCTGGCAGGACCTGGCAGAACGAAGATAGCTATGAAAGAAAATGAAGATTTTCATAAAATTGCTTTTCAGGCAGCTAACATTGCCAGAGAAAGGTTAAAAATCTTGTAATTTATTATCATGTCATATCAAAGCCCTGGTGACACCAGCGCGTTCTCCGGGGTAATCGCATTCTCATGTGCTTCTTGAACACCAGGGTTGTGCGTTGCGTTTATCCGCGCGCTCCTTTTTGTGCAGTACCTCTCGAAAGAGGTCTATTCTGTGGCATCAAGATGGGCGGTATCGCCTGTTGTTTCAATAATCCACCCGGATGCCAGCCATGAACTTTGCTGGTAATCAATGCGGGATAATGAACAATTACGCAGCCGTAAGCGACGCTCGGTACTCGCAGGTAATCCGAGAAGGGTGCCGAGTAAACAGCCGAGGGCGATGCCGTGACTGACAATCAACATCCTGTTATTGGGTGATACAAGGCATGCGTCAAGAGCTGCTCGCATGCGTATTGCCAGTTCTTCCATAGATTCTCCCTCGGGAATGCGAGCTCCCGGTGTTCCATTTACCATTTGTTGACGCCAGTGCTCTTCTTTTTTTGACAGTGTTTCTATCTTGCGTCCTTCCAGAACCCCCATGTGTAGTTCACGCAGGCGTGGGTCAGTGACAATGCTACTGCCACAATATGTGGAAATAATTTCTGCCGTACATCGGGCTCGTCCAAGATCACTGCTGATAATATGAGTAATACCTTCAGTGCTTACTCTGCGAGCCACTAAATTTGCCTGATGCTCACCTTTTTTAGTCAACGGGCTGTCGGATTGTCCCTGAATGCGGCGTTGTACATTCCATTCGGTTTCCCCATGACGAATAAGATATACCACTGACATATCTATTTCCTGTTTCACTGCATGGAATTTAGTTAAAAAATGCGTAATCGCGTTTTACGGCGTGCTTTAGCTGCTGTAGTAGCCAGTTCTTAAAGACCTCTGCTATGTACGAAACAGCTGCCGTATTCTGACTATAACAGCATACCCTGTTATGATAATGAAAATTAATAACGTTTTTGCCATTCTGTATCACTCAGAATACCAGATAAATGAGATGGTCGATTGATGAAATGACGATAAAACATGTCATAAGCCAGGACATTTTTGACATAATTGCGTGTTTCTACAAAAGGTATACTTTCAATAAAAGCGATAGCATCAATTTTTCCTTCACTCTTGCCCAGCCAGGTATTAACCCGCGAAGGCCCGGCATTGTAAGCTGCGCTGGATAAAATCCTGTTCTGCCCGAATTGCCGGTGCACTGTCTCAAGATACACAGTACCAATGCGAATATTGGTCACGGGATCCAGCAGCTGTTTGCTATGAATATAGCCACTGATTTTGTTCTTTTTTGCAGTATATTCTGCAGTACGTGGCATTATCTGCATCAGGCCTACTGCTCCTGCTGAAGACTGTGCTTTGGGATCCCATGCACTTTCCTGGCGTGCTACTGCCATAGCATAGCTGGGTGTAATCCCTTTTTCTGCTGTTGCTTTATGAAATTCATTTGGCCAGACGAGTGGAAAGCGTTCTTTGAGATGGCCCCATAGTCCGGCAACAATTGTTGCCTGGATACCAAGATTGTTCCATTTTTGCTCATGAGCATAACGTGCCAGTGCGGCCTGTTCTGATTTATGGCGGCTGGCGACAAAATAATTCCATTCAGTACGTGCCAGACTATCCATATTCCAGTACATTAATTCGCGTATTCGGGCAATTTCCGGGCGTTTATATAAATTAGCGTGTGGCCTGGCAGCCACCTCCATGGCAATGGGATAATGAACATTGAGTTTTTGCGCTGCAACCATGGGATAAAAACCACGCTTTTTGATCAACTTACGCAAAATGGCCTCACCTTCATTTTTTTTCCCTTCGTTCAGTAACAGGCTGGCACGCCAGTAACACCACTCATCTTTGTCCTTTGATTCCTGAGGGAAGCGCTCTATCCAGCGTTTCAAATCCTCCAGAGATCCCGTGCCCAATGCTATACGTGCTCTGCGCTCCAGCAAGGGAGCAGAATGGCTCTTCATCAGCACCTTATCACGCCATTTAGTCTGTTTATCAGTAACATCAGCACCCATAAAATACTGTGCCACGGTTTCCTCCAGGACCAGGCGCTGATTGCTATTCATTTTCTGTAACCTGGCTATCGTGGGTATCATGGACCCTGCATTACTGGCATTTTGACGCGCAAGGCGCGCAAATATTATGCTGCTTACTGCGCGGGTAAAATCTGTCGGCTGAACACTCCCTATGATATTAGTCATATTCCGGGGATTATTTTGTAAACTGACCAGCATGCGTCCCATACTCTGGTCTTTTTCAGGAAGCTGCTTTACCAGTATGTTCAGTAAAGGCGTATTGTCTTCCTCCAGCGCCAGACGGATACGTTCCAGTGTCATGCCTCGTGTCTGGTGTTTTGCCTCGCGCCAGACAGTAAATAATTTCTCACAGCTGTCTGGTAACAGCTGCCCATTTAACCAAATTCTGTCTGCGCCGTTAAAGGCAACTTCCTGCTCACCAGTGGCCCATTTAGCGTAATAAAAATTACAACGTGCTGCGTTAGATTCTACCGGCGGTTCAGGACTGAATAGCAGTAATCCCTGCCAGTCCTTACGCGATGCCAGTTCATTGACGAAACGTGCCGCGAGTGAACGTGCTGGAGGAAGTGTTGGGTGTTTAGCAATAAATTCACTAATCTGTGATGCTTTTACCTGACTAAGATCGCGGGTGAGATAGCGATATTCCAGATAGGGGTAAAGTGGATAATGGTGTAATTTTGGCAATAACTGTTGCACAACAAACATCTGATTATTATCCCAGGCTTGCTTAATCTGTAGATAACGTTGCCGTTGAGCATTTAGAGAATCTGCAAATGCCTGCATGGATATCACTAACAGACAGCCACTTACTGCAAAGCAGCGCCACTTACTCATAAGACAGGATTCCTTACCGCTATCAAATGCCAGACATTGCTTAAGTTTTCTGACTGGTATAATAATCTGTCATTAATTAAGAAATTACACACATTGTTAATCTACTGGTAGCGATGCAAGTCTGCTACTGGTTTGCCATAGATTAATGGTATTCTTCTATTGAAGTGATATTGCTTGTATTAATTATATTGTGAATTAAACAATTAATTCTTAACAATTCTTACTGTTGCTTATTTCTAATAGGTTACTCATTGTAACTATTACTCTTTACCTCTATAGGCTAATTTTTATATTTATTATATTAATGTTCATGTATGATTTAATCAGGTCAGCAAAAGTTAGCTTATCTTTTGATGCATCAGAAAAAAACACAGCTATACTTAATTTCAAGGGAATGGCAGTTATCTCTTCTAAAATTAATACCAAAAAACCGGGAGCATCCATCAGTTATTAAGACTTACAGGTAAATAAAGTTGGCGCATTATGTATTTTTTTAAAAAAAAAGAGGAAACAGACTCTTCACTCCCTACATTAAAACAGATATTAACCCGCGCTAATATCATAATCGTGCTGGTAGCCGTCACTACTGTTAGTCTTTTCCTGAGCCTGTCGACATTTTTTGCATTACGGTTTTATGCTTATCATAATATGGAGCTGGTTGCGCATTCCATTAATTATGTTACTGAACGATCAGTGATGTCAGGTGATAAAAATACCATCAATAAACTTCTGGAACTTATTGGTTCTTATGAGGATATTATTGGAGAAATCCAGATATGGGATGTTAACAATAACCTCATAGTGACATGGGTTCATCCTGACAATAATCCTTTGCGTCATCTGGCCAGACAATGCATCACATGGCTCCTTTCTTATCCTGCTAAATTCCCTGTTCTCCATAATGGCTATAAAGTGGGTGAAATGTGGCTCACCGGCTTCGGAGCGCATTTTTTATATTTTCTGCTTGTCGGCATCCCCGGTGTGTTAGCCTGCATAGCGTTTACTACATTCCTGGCCTTATTTATGACCAGAAAGTTGTTGGATGGTATCATCGGTGCATTGAATAATATTACCGAGGTGGCCCATGATGTCAGCGAGAACAGGGCGTTTGGCCTGCGTGTTCCTTCAGCACAGATTGCTGAATTTGACATACTGAGCAGCGATTTTAACAGACTACTCCATCAACTGGAAATATGGCAAACCAGCTTAACTCAGGAGAATGACCGGCTGGCTTACTGCGCTACTCATGATAGTCTTACTGGACTCGCCAACCGGGCATTTTTTGAAGGGCGTTTAAGCCGGATAATTGGTGAATGTCCACCCGGAGAACAGGTGGCTGTTTTATATCTGGATTGTGATGGTCTTAAAAAAATTAATGATTTTTACGGTCATGCTGCAGGAGATGTATTGCTGATAACTATTTCTAACCGCATGCAGGCACAGCTGCGCAAAAATGACTTAATTGCTCGGTTAGGCGGCGATGAATTTGCCGTATTACTGGCTCCCATTCATGATCCTGAAGATGTCCTGCATATTGCAGATAATATCCTTGCCTGTATGAAGCAGCCTGTTGTCTTGCCGGACGGCAGCAACATAACCACGTCCATCAGCATTGGTATTGCTTTTTACCCTGAACATGCCACGACTCCAGAAACACTGTTATCAAAAGCAGATAAGGCGATGTATAAGGCTAAACACGATCTTTCAGGCGGATGCAGAGTAACAGCAACAGATGATGACGAAGAAGAATGAAAAATAACCCAATTTTTTCGGGCAATGCTCTGATTATTTATCATTCCTGGCCTCAAGGGCAAGATAGATAATAGCATCTCCCGTACCTGCCTGATGAAAAACCTTCAAGGTGTTCACCATCAAGAGAAAATACTGCCGTATACGTTATTGAGCCGTTTTTATTAGCGCTCTTCGTCTCATCGACTTTAAGGCGCTCTTTTTTGAGAGCTGGCAGCGAGCTTGTGGGGTTTGCCACACTGATATAGCGCATTAAGGTATTTTCTTTCATCTTTTTCGCTTTTGGCGTATTGCGTTTGTCATCGATGAGGCAGCGTTACTGTTATCGGTGGGTCGAATGCAGAGAAATCAGATAATACCTGGAGGGTAAAGCGGGGAAGGTGATAGCATCTGATAAAAACTTATGAGATGATTTCGCGTTGTTTTCCATGGAGCATTGATGGGTAAACTTAAGCTATTGCTGCTGGCTTTACTGGTATGGTTACAATATTTATTGTGGTTTGGCAAAAACGGGGTTCATGATTTAATGAAAGTGAGAAGTGATGTTGTTGCCCAGGAAAATCACAACAGTAAGCTGAAAGCAAGAAATGATCAGATGTTTGCTGAAATCAATGATTTAAATAGTGGACAGGAAGCTATTGAAGAGCGTGCACGGGATGAACTTGGCATGATAAGGCAAGGTGAGAGTTTTTATCGCCTGACATCTGATAAAGTAGAATCAGTCCTGAATTCGTTTGAGACTCAATGAAATACTCCAATGAGTGATGATACTAGCGCGCATGCTGTTAACCTGGTCGCTATTCTACCTGCTGCGGGAATGGGAAGTCGTATGCAGATGGATTGCCCGAAACAATATCTCACCATTGGCGCCAGGACCATTATCGAGCATGCTATTTTTTCTTTATTACAGCATCACCAGATCCAGCGTGTCATTGTCGCCATTAATCCGCATGATGAGCGTTTTTTCTCTTTACCTGTCGCCAAAGATAAGCGTGTCAGTACAGTTATTGGCGGTAAAACGCGTGCGGATTCAGTAATGGCAGGATTAGCGCATGCAGATGATGCCTCATGGGTATTGGTTCATGATGCTGCCAGACCCTGTTTGCATTTAGATGATCTCAATCGATTATTAGCTATCATTGATAACAGTAACGTGGGTGGTCTGTTAGCAGCACCGGTGCGTGATACTATCAAACACGTCAGCAGTGGTGATGCTGTTTCGCATACCGTGGAACGTGAAAATCTGTGGCATGCATTAACGCCACAATTATTCCCGCTTGACCTGCTTAAGTCCTGCCTGTCCTACGCGTTAAGTCGTGGCGCCAATATTACTGATGAAGCCTCTGCGCTGGAATATTGCCACCATCATCCCGTACTGGTCAGTGGCAGGGCAGATAATATTAAAGTAACCCATCCTGAAGATTTGGCCCTGGCAGAATTTTATCTCACCAGAATCGATAAAAAATAACTAAGGATATTTCACCATGCGTATTGGGCAGGGTTTTGATGTACACAAATTTGGCGGTGAAAACCCGTTAGTTATCTGTGGCGTAGAAATTCCTTATTCACAGGGTTTGCTTGCACATTCGGATGGTGATGTGGCAGTTCATGCCGCTATGGATGCACTGCTTGGTGCTGCGGGACTGGGCGATATTGGTCATTTATTTCCTGATACTGATCCTGCTTTTAAGAATGCAGACAGTCGTGAATTACTGCGTAATGTCTGGAAAAAAGTACATGAAAAAGGGTATCAATTGGGTAACATGGATATCACTATTATTGCCGAGGCACCTAAAATGGCCCCGTATATTGCCGTGATGCGTAAAAATCTGGCAGAAGATACAGGCTGTGCTATCAATGACATTAATGTCAAGGCAACGACCACAGAGCGATTAGGTTTTACCGGGCGCGGTGAAGGTATTGCCTGTTTAGCAGTGGTGCTGCTCATACGTAGCTGAAGGATGAACTGATTAAGACTACAGCAGTTGTTCACTGGAAGGCTTGCATTAGCAATGAGAAAAGGTAGTATAAGCGTGCAATTGTGTCGGCATGTAGCGCAGCCTGGTAGCGCACCGTCATGGGGTGTCGGGGGTCGGAGGTTCAAATCCTCTCATGCCGACCAGTAACAGGCTTAAATCAGGGTGAATAAATTCTCCTGTCATAAAAGCCCGCCGTTGATAGAAATCACCTGGCGGGTTACATAGGCCGCGATGTCTGACATCAGATAACTGGCCAGCCCGGCGACTTCTTCAGTGGTGCCCATACGTCTCATCGGGATAAGGTTTATGGTCTCACGTGATGTTAATCCTTCCAGTTGTGTTATTCCGGTATCTATCAGCCCAGGTGCGATGTTGTTAACGGTGATTCTGCGTTTTGCCAGTTCAACGGCCAGCGCTCTGGTGGCGCCAATTATCCCCGCTTTGGCCGCGTTATAGTTAACCTGGCCGCGGTTGCCCATCAGTCCTGAAACGCAGGACAGAGTGATGATGCGCCCACCAGAGCGCAGACCAATCATTGGCATGATACAGGGATGAAGAACATTATAAAAACTGTTCAGATTGGTTTGAATTACGGTATTCCAGGCTGCTTCGTCAAGGGCAGAGAAAGTATCGTCACAGGTGATCCCGGCATTACTGATTACGCCATAATAAGCGCCATGTGCAGCGATATCTGCCTCAAGTACCAGTCTGGAATGGGCATGATCACAGACGTTAAAACACAGAATGCGCCCCACACCTCCTGCGTTTTTTATTTTCTGCAGAGTCTCATCAGCACCTGGCCTGTCGTTAAGATACTGCAGTACCACAATAAACCCATCTGCAGCAAGCCGACAGGCAATCGCCTGGCCTATCCCGTTACTTGCGCCTGTTATCAGTACCGAACGTTTCATCGCATCCTACCCTGTTTAACGCATTGCTGAAATTTCTGTTTATGTGGCGGGTAACCACAATAATCATATGCATACGCTACGTCTGAATGTCAGCAATCAGGATGTATGTCTGGGCGTATAAAGAAATTTTAGACTACTCAATTGGTCGTTGAGAGAAAACAGGTGCTTTTTTTTCAGGCAATCATGTGTGGGCAATCACTTTAAAACGACATAATTCATGAAAACCTGCACGCCCATGTTCACAGGCCATACCAGAAGCTTTAAAGCCACCAAAGGGTGTGCAGGGCTCCCAGTGGCTGCCTGCATTGATATCTATACAACAGGCATCCAGTTGTGCAGCGCATTGATGAGCACGACTTACCTTGTTTGAAAAGAGAGTGGCGCCGAGTCCATAAGGCGTATCGTTGGCAGATCTGATAGCCTGCTCTTCGGTATCAAACAACATCACGGGTAATACCGGGCCAAAGGTTTCTTCGCGCCAGACACGCATGGCAGGATGAATCTGGGTTAGGATGGTGGGTAAATACCAGGCACCGGGAAATTGTCCTGGTCGCTGACCGCCAGTGACTACAGTGGCGCCATTGCGTACAGAATCTTCTACCTGAGACTCCAGTAATGTTAGCTGTCTCATGGCTGCCAGTGGTCCAAGCTCTGTGCTGTCGAGTTCAGGATTGCCAGGTCTTATGCGTTCAACCTTAGGGGTAAGCTTTTTAATGAAGGTGTCGTAAAGAGAACGATGGACAATGACTCTTTTAATGGCATCGCAAACCTGTCCGCAGTTGCTGAAGCGTGAACGACAGATTTTTTCCACAGCTAACTCTACATCAGCATCATCAAAGATAATGGCGGGATTTGATCCCGCCCATTTCCAGTATCGCTTTGATGAATTTTTTTCCTGCAACTTCATAAAGCTTTTTTCCGCTGGCAGAGCTGCCGGTAAACCAGATGAGATCTATATTCTGATTAGCCAGCAGGTTACCTTCTTCTGCAGCTCCAAATATTTGTGCAAATACCCCTGCTGGTAAGTCCAGTGCTGACATTATTTCACCCAGTAACTGAGCGGTAAGCGGGCATTCTTCTGAGTGTTTCAATACAACGGTATTACCCGCTATCAGGTTAGGGATAACGCCCCAGAGAAAATTAGTCAATGGAAAGTTCCAGGGTACGATGCTGGCGGCTACTCCTCTGGGCTCATAAACTATTTTATGTATGCGGCTGGCATCACGAAAGGTGATTTCATCTGACAGATATCCCGGGCCTGCATCCAGGAAATGCTGCAGGTAACTTAGCTCAGCAGCGCAGTCTTTTCGAGCCTGAGTAATTGGTGTTCCTATTTCCCGTGTGGTTAACAGTGCGATGTCATCTGCTTTGCTGGCAAAAATCGCCAGCAGGGGACGCAACATGGCTGCACGTTTTTCTGCACCCAGTCGCTTCCATGCCAGTTTTGCGTCCTGTGCCTGCTGTACGCGTTCAGTGATTTCTCTGGCAGAAGAGACCGCAACTTCACCGACAGGAATGCCAGTGGCTGGATTCCAGGAAATGAGTTTTTTCATCATTGTTACTCATTATCAACCTGTACTGGCATGCCGGAACGACGCACAATAGCGCTCTCGGCAAGAGAACGATTAGTTGCACGGTTAAACATCAATTTTTTTATGGAGTTAGTTAATTTAATCGCTACTGTCTGTGGATCATCATCGTCGGTACGTGACAGTGGCTGATGGACCTCTATGTATCTTCTGCCATCCGGCTCAACAGAAAATTTCACCGGTTCGTTAATTATCTGTACGCGTGTTCCGACTGGAACCGCCTTGAACAGAGCCTCAATATCCTCAGGCCTCAGACGAATACAGCCTGAGCTGACACGCATACCAATACCAAAGTTGGCATTGGTACCATGAATCAGATACTGGCCACTCCCTTCAGCGAGGCGCAATGCAAAAGCTCCCATGGGGTTATCAGGCCCGGCGGGTACCACAGCAGGTAACACGGTTCCCTCTTCCAGATAGCGTTTGCGGATATTTTTTGTTGGCGTCCAGCTTGGATTTTTGATTTTCTGGCTCACTGAGGTGACCATCAGTGGGGTGTTGATGCCGGTCTGACCAATGCCGATAGGATAGACAATAACCGTATTGCGCTTCGGCGGATAATAATAAAGACGCAGTTCAGCCAGATTAATGACAATGCCTTCACGTGGTGTATTGGCGGGTAGCAGCATCTGGGCTGGAATGGTCAGCACCGTGCCCGGCTGTGGTAACCAGGGATCGGTACCCGGATTGGCCTCCAGCATGCCGAGTAAACCAATTTTATATTGTGCTGCAATAGCCTCAAGCGGGCGGTTATCATCGGGTACAGTAAAAGTGGTATTTTCACCGATAAGGCTGCTGCCTGCGGGTGGCAGAGTATATTCTGTTGCACGAGCGACAGGTATTATGGCTGAAAGCAAGGCGGTGCCCAAAAGGAGAATACCTGATAAGTTTAATAAAAATCTCATGCATGATTCCTGAGTGGATTGTCGTTCATTATTGCGCATTGTAATGACACTACAGACAACATTCAAAAAAATACCGTTCTGATACCATGTCTTTGCAAATTATCGACAAATTAATGAGTAATGTCTGCTGCCAGAACTGGCTGGCGGCCAGGTAAACGCTATGTGACAGTGTATGTTAAAATATACTCCATAGCTAAAGGAACAGGTAAAAATAACTCACTGTATTTTTAATGAAAGCGCAATGCCATCATGAAAATAATAAAATCATTCCGGCCTGATAAGCAGATAAAGCAGGACGCTATTATAAACCTGCCGGATGCGTGGCAAAATTCTCTGGCGGGTGATACCACCCGGGTGAAAAATGGCGCAAACACGCTAGCGGGGATATGACGTTTTTCTTTTATAAAAGCGTCACTGATAGGGTTCATTCGTTTGCTATGCTGTTTTTCATCATTTTTTCCAGTGACTCTCTCATAACTGCCGCACTGAATAATGCACGGGAAGCAGCTTCAGTCTGTGGAGAGGGTAAGGAATTATTCAGCAGATGGCTTAACGCTTCCACAAGCGCAATGCCCGCTTTTGTCAGTTTCTTCTGATCCACGCTTTCCTCTGGCATATGATGTGCCGCTTTTTTCAGTGCAGAAAAACGCTTCTTTTCTGCGGGTGCCATGGTTGCTATTGCCTGATTGATGCTATCGCGCAAGGTGGCAACACTGGCCTCGGAAGCAGGCTGCCCATTGATAAGGCTCAGTGCCGGATTCTGTTGTTCGCTCTGATAAAATTGCTGAATCTGCGCGCTCTGCTGATTCAGGCTGTCAACCCGGCTTTGTAACGCAAGTGCATAACGGTGAATATCATTCGGTGTATCGGCAAACCAGCTCGATTTGAATGGGACAAGCTCGCCAGCTCCTCCGGCAACAAGCATTCCGGCAGTGATACCAGAGCAGTTTTGATCCCTGCTGATAAAACGATAGCCTATTTCATTATTTTTAGCCCTGTCTTGCACATCTGACCAGTGCCTGTAAATTTTTTGTTCATCCAGCCCAAAAAGTGCAAATACCTCTCCCTGCGTTCCCTTTAACGGCACAAAAACCTTCTCTGAAGCGACTGTCCAGCTCTGCGCATTATCTTTTTGCTGGCGAGCTTTGGGCATAAAGTAAGGAGCCTGTTTTAAAACAGATTTCACAAAATCGTTTTCAATATTCCTGATGTCGTTATTATCTGCAACCCGTGCTTTAACGTTGTCAAAAAAAACATCATCAGATGCCTCCTGTGGGGAATCTGCCAGGTTAATAGTTTCATCCAGAATAATATCAATTAATCTGGAATGGACGTCTTTCATATACTTTGCCAGTTCAGTATCAACCAGTTTTTCTGAGTTATGTTCAGCATGAGTTAATGCTTCTGCTATTCTGATACGCAAAAAATCCTTTTTTTCATTAAGATCTATTTTTGAAAAATTTCCATCAGCCATGGCAGTCCGAGGGTTAAAACGCATCATCACTTTTTCTATACTATCGTCAATGGCGGCGCGAAATTCGTTGCTCAATGATGAGCTTTTTCTGCGTATTTCTCTCATGTTTTCAAAATTATCTAATTTCTTGCCTGCTTTTTTAGAAATTTCCTCCCTCCCATCTGACTGATAACTCCTGTCTGAAGAAACACCTAATGTTCTAAAGTGATCTAAAAAGCTGAAATCATCTCTATCTGGCCACCAGCTAATATAGGTTTCAGGGTTTGTATCGTTTTTCACTGTGATGGACGCATGGCCGCAATGATTCATGTTTTCATAAGGCCAGATATTCACCTGTACCCTGCGTGGCAGATTTTTAGCATCTCCGACACCATCAAAGTCTTTTATCCGGCGGTTTATAAGCTGAAAATTACGATCGGTGAGTCGCATGCCGGGTTTCATCTGCAATTCCCCTATTTCTGCAGCTGCCTTCAGCGCTGTCTCATTGACGAGTTTTCCATTTACTATTTCTGACAGAGATAAAATGAACCCAACCAGCTTCTGCTGATTCTTCATACGTGTTTTTTTAACATACGCTTCGATAGCAGGCAGGCTTTTCAGTAAAGGTACCTGAGCCAGAAGATGCAGTACTTTTTCCTTAAATGGTATTGTAGCGCTCTCTACTATGCCCGTTACCGCATCTTTATTACTATGCTCACTCCTGGTATCAATGGGGGTATTACTGCTGGACGAAGGAATATTAACGGGATTAAACGGCATTATATCCTCCTGTTCTGCGGGTGAGTATCTGCCATCGGGCTGAATGCCGATCCCTGCATTCTTGCCCTGCCTGCGTCGCTTTCATTCAGGCGTTGCATCAGGGTTTCCAGCCAGTTCGTGAAAGTTTCCAGCGACTGATACAGGGTGGTCCTGTTGGCGTCTTTTAACGGAATGTGATGCAGATAAAGTACGGCGTTATTCTTTGGCTCAAAGGTCAGAGCGCCCTGACCCTGTTCGGCCAGCAACTGATTTAGTGACAACAGATACTGGAAAAAATCACTATCCGGCTGCCAGAATTCTCCCAGCATGCCGTACAGCACCCAGCTGTCTGCTGATTGCCGTATGGAAATCATGAGATTATCATCCAGTACCAGCAGGCACTGACCATGTTCATCAAAAGTCAGTTTTAGTCCTGAATCGTCACCCAGTTCACTGAGCAGAACTGCAGACTGAGCATTGGAAAAATGTGGCATCATTAATTTCTCCAGATAACCCTGATAATTCATTAAATGAATTTATAAGTTTAAATATATATCATTTAAATGTTATATCCATGGGATACTCAGTTTTTTCCGTGATTTCATCATCACTTTTGCTGTACACAGGTAACCCTGTGCCTTGCATTGACAACGCCGGTTTACGACCTGCGCACCGGTGAGCCGGTCGACATTGACATCTTTGCCACACGACTGGGGGAAAAGCGCCGGCGGTGCTGGGTAAATTTGGTTACCAGACACACCAGTCAGAGTAAGAGAGTAGTTCAGGATAACCGGTCTCTTGCGACACCCTGCTGTGCGAGCAGCGCTGCGTTATCTCTGGTACGTGAATTTTCATGGGCTGCGTGTAAACGCAGGCTCGGCACTGGGTTGTTCTTTGTATAGCGCGCCTGCAGAGAGTTTTTTAAAGCGGCCTGTTACCCCAACAAGCTATCAGCAAAGCACAAGCTACCTTATAAGTCTTATCCCCAGCGGGCTATGATGCGCTATCTGGGAAACGGTGCGGTTATGACAGGCCAGCCTGAATAACAGAGGTGGTTAAACGCGAAATACAGCATAAACGCTGCTGTTCATCGAAGATTTCTATCTGCCAGACCTGATGGCGCTTGCCGACATGTACGGCACGGCATACTGCACGTACCATACCTTCACGTACGGCGCGCACATGATTGGCATTAATTTCTATGCCTACCACGCGCTGCTCTCCTTCAGTACAGAGATAGCCTGCCATGGATCCCAGCGATTCAGCCAGTACGGCGGAAGCGCCGCCATGCAGCAGACCAAAGGGTTGCCGCGTGCGCTCATTAACTGGCATGGTTGCTTCTATTTCCGTATCTTCAAAGCGCGTTATTCTGATGCCCAGATGCCCGACCATAGAATGCTGGCCAATCTGATTTAACTCTGCCAGGGTTGCCGCTCTTTTCCATAACATTCGATAATCTCCAGTAAGGCCTGTAGTGGATGTTTGATTTTTTTATCGTCAATACGCTTTACCTGGCTGCGGCACGACCAGCCTGTTGCCAGACAGCGTTCCGGTGGCAGCTTTTGCAGCTGTTGTTGCCAGGAAAGCGCATAGATACCCGATGAATTTTTACTGTTAACGGCTTCATGACCATAGACACCGGCCATACCACAACAGCCGACAGGGATATGTGCAAGCTTAGCACCATAACAGGCGAAAATCGCTGCCCATTGTTCACTGCTGGCAGGCAGGGCAGTGCTTTCCGTGCAATGCGTAAACAGATACCATGGTTCTTCTGTCAGTGTCTGCTGCGTCTCGCAGGGCAGTATCGCCTGCAACCATTCGTGAATCAGCTGTACGGTAAAATTATTATGCTTTTCAGGTAATATTTTTTTATATTCAGAACGATAGAAGAGAGTCACTGCCGGCTCTATCCCTACTACCGGTATACCCAGCATGGCAATACGCTTGAGAAAGTCCGTTGTTTTTTCTGCTGTTTTAGCAAACCTGTGCAAAAAACCTTTGATGTACTGCGCTTTTCCGGCGGGTGAAAAGGGGAGCAATACAGGATGAAAACCCAGTTTTTCAGCCAGCCGGATAAAATCGGTGACCACCTGTGTATCATAAAAACTGGTGAAGAGGTCCTGCACAATCAACACATGTCGCTTACGTTCGGAATCACTCAACTGCTCGAGCTGTTTTACTGTCATGGTACAGGCATAATGACCGGACAGCTGTTGTTTCAGGGAAGGAACCGAAAGTAGTGGCGTATCCACCAGGCCTGTCATTTTGCGCGTTAAATGCTGTATCCAGCGTTGTCTGAACAGGGCATTAAAAAATCCGGGTGCGGTTGCCATGAGCGGGACGTAGCTTTCGAGCGCTGCTATTAAATAATCGCGCACTGGCCGCAGATAACGCGTGTGGTAAAGCTGAAGAAAACGGGCAAAAAACGCGGGCACATCTATTTTGACCGGGCATTGTGTCGCACAGGCCTGGCACGCCAGACAACCTGACAGCGCTGCCTTGACTTCATGAGAGAAATCATACTCACCGCGCCTGGCATACCAGCTGTGGCGTATTTTTTGCAGGCTTGTCAGGAGGCGTGGTTTTTTTTCGCCAGGCTTTTTTTCCATTTCGATGAGATTCACCCCCTGCTCTGCCAGTAAACGCAACCATTCGCGAATTAGGGTAGCGCGCCCTTTCGGAGAATGCAGGCGGTTACGGGTGATTTTCATTGACGGACACATGGGGCTGAATGCATCAAAATTAAAACATAAACCATTACCATTACAGTCCAGTGCGCCACGAAATGAGGTGCGTACATTTATAGCAATCTGACTATCATAAAAACCGCGTTTACGTGCATCTACTGTCATTACTTCTGCACCACTGGCCAGTGGTGTACATATTTTACCCGGATTGAGTCGATTATGGGGATCAAAAGCTGATTTGATGTGCTGTAATTCACGATACAAGGTTTCACCAAAGAAATTGACTACATATTCTGAGCGCAGTCCCTTGCCATGCTCTCCCCACAGCAGGCCGCCATAACGGATAGTGAGCTGCACCACCGCGTCAGAAAGCTGTTTGATTAAGCCCTGCTGGTAAGCGTCGGTCATGTCCAGAGCAGGGCGTACATGTAATACCCCCGCATCCACATGGCCGAACATGCCATAAACCAGATTATGTCTGTCCAGTAGCTGGCGAAATTCATGAATATAATCCGCCAGATGCTCCGGGGGGACGCAGGTATCTTCAACAAAAGCAATGGGTTTGGCTGCTCCTGCGCTGTTACCTAATAAACCGACTGCTTTCTTGCGCATGGCATAAATGTGTTCTATTTCTGCCAGCGAATGACACACCTGATAACCGATAACGCCTGTTTTTTCTGTGGCTATCAGTTCATCCAGTCTGCGGCAGAGTTGTGTTACCTGATTATCCAGCAGCAGCGCGTCGTCACCGGCAAATTCAACGATATTAATTGCCTGGATTTTTTTGCCAGGTACCTCGGTAATCAGGGCGCTCACGAAGTGCCAGATAATATCTTCCCGTGCCAGATTCAGTACCATGGTATCAATGGTTTCAACGGATAGGGCGTTCGCTTCCAGCAGCAATGAAGCGCTGCGTAAGGCTGCATCGAAAGACTGATATTTAATATTAACCAGACGTCTGGCTGCAGGCAGAGGGGTGATAGCCAGCTTCGCCTCGGTAACAAAGGCCAGAGTTCCTTCTGAACCGGTAAGGATACGTGTCAAATTGAACATCTGTAGATCTTCACTGAAGACATGATACAAATCATAACCGGTGAGAAAACGGTTGAGTTTGGGAAATTTTTCTACAATAAGGGGGCGCTGCTCACGACAGCGTTCAAGTACCGTGCGGTAAATCCGTCCTTCAGCTGAATTTTCCTGCGCAATCGCTTGTGCTGATACGGTTGATAGCGCGCAGGTATCGAGGATTTCCCCATCAATGAGAACAGCCCGTAAACCCAGAACATGATCGGAGGTTTTACCATAAACCCGCGACCCCTGGCCCGACGCATCGGTATTAATCATGCCGCCCAGCGTGGCACGATTACTGGTTGACAATTCCGGGGAAAAGAAATAACCCAGGGGTCGCAGGTATTCATCAAGCTGATCCTTGATGACTCCTGCCTGTACGCGCACCCAACGCTGTTGCAGGTTTATTTCCAGAATATGGTTCATATGACGCGACATATCTACCACGATGCAGGTATTCAATGCCTGGCCATTGGTACCAGTTCCGCCGCCACGTGCAGTGAATGTCAGCGCATGGAAGCGCTCTTCACTAGCCATGCGACCTGCCAGCACAACGTCTTCAGTGACAGAGGGAAAAATTACCGCATCGGGTAATAGCTGATAAACGCTGTTATCGGTCGCCATATTCAGTCGGGTAGCGTAATCTGTCGCCAGATCACCCTGAAAACCCTGTTGCTGTAATAACTGCAAAAAATCCAGTACGACTCTGGCAATGCCGGGTACCTGAGGAATTTGTGGGATCATAGCCTCAGCCTGTCGATGAGTTATCTTAGATACAATACAACAATAACGGGTGTTTTAGTGAAACAGATTTAAGGCCGTTATCCTATCTGTATAGCGTATTAATATTCAGGTTAATCTGTCAAAAAGTCGCGAAATGCACGATGATATCAAAATAACAGATATTGTCATTTTACCCTGCTTTCGCCTGATGAGAACTTAAACCATGACCTTCCTGCAGCAACATTATGATCTGCCCAAACTTCTTTTTGTTATACTTTTTATTTTTATTATGATTATTGCCAGTTTTTGGGTCATGGAGCCGTTTATTCTCGGTTTTGCGTGGGCTGGCATGGTCGTCATTGCAACCTGGCCATTGTTACTCAAATTAGAGACCCTGCTCTGGGGGCGGCGTTACCCTGCAGTGATGGTGATGACGTTGCTGCTGATTCTTCTTTTCGTTATTCCTATTACGCTGTTGATTAACGGTCTTTTAGACAGTAATGCTCCTCTCGCGCACTGGGCTGAAAATCCATTACACCCTAATCTCCCTGATCTTTCATGGCTAAACAGCATACCCATGATAGGAGGCCGCCTTTACAGTGGCTGGAATTCACTGATAGCGGGGGAATATAAGACGCTGCTGGCTAAGGTTCAGCCTTATATTGGTGCTACCGCAACCTGGCTTGTTGCCCAGGCGGCTCACATTGGTCGTTTTTTAATACATCTGACTCTGATGGTGCTATTCAGTATTATATTGTACTGCCGGGGCGAAAAAATAGGCCTGCTTATTCGTCATTTTGCCATTCGGCTGGGGGATAAACGGGGAGACGCGGTGGTTATTCTAACCGCACAGGCAATTCGTGCGGTGGCTTTAGGCGTGGTTGTTACTGCACTGCTTCAGGCTGTTCTTGGCGGCATTGGTCTTGCTGTCTGCAGCATTCCTTACACCATGTTGTTAACGGTATTGATGTTCATCTGCTGTGTTGCCCAGTTGGGCCCGTTATTAGTGCTGGTACCTGCTATTATCTGGTTGTACTGGAATGGAGATACTGCCCTCGGTACGGTACTGCTGGTATGGAGTGCTATCTTAAGCTCTCTGGATGGTATTCTGCGCCCAATATTAATCCGCAGAGGTGCGAATTTACCCATGATACTCATTCTGCTGGGTGTTATTGGTGGTCTGCTGTCTTTTGGCATGATTGGGTTATTTATCGGTCCTGTAGTGCTGGCTGTTTCTTATCGACTTATTTCTGCATGGATAAACGAAGTACCTGCGCCGCAGCCGGATTTTAATCTGCCTGGTGCTAAGGTAGATAACCCGGAAACAGCAGCCTGATAGCTGATAGCGTAAACCATCAACCGGTAAAAATAACAGTGAACATCAGACCTCTTGCGACACTCTGCGACGGAATAATCGCTGCATTGTCTCTGGCTCTCGCATCCTGAGCTGCTTCGTGTCCATTGAGGCTCTGTGTTGCGTGCCTGCAGGCACGTTCTCTGCAGCCCGTTTAGCAGGAGGTCTGTTGAACGGCGGTGATTTGTTTCCGTGCTATAAATAATGACATAAACTATTATCATTAATATTAATAAAGTCTGATAAAAAACGCTCAATTTATTGATTCACTATTGTTTTTGCCGGCAGGAAACTTCAGAATGCGCCTTACCCGTCCTTAAAGATGCAGGTAGTTGCTCATTGTTGTCGATACAGATATTGCAGGTTTTTCTGTACTCGGTGAGTAATTATTCATCCTGTTTAGCATCTTAAGAAGAATACAATGGTTTTATCCGATTGCTGTGTGTAGTTGTTGCCTGTCATTTACATGTCAGGCTTTTTTATTGCTAATAAGAAAACTGAATGAGCTCTACAGCCCCAGCGCTGACTTTTATCATCGATCCTGTTGTATCATCCCATGCACCCAGTACTGCCCGATGCACACTGTGCATACCAGGCTTTATTTGATGGATTGCGGGGCGATGGGTATGGCCATGAATTATCCAGTTAATATCATATTCTTCTGCCAATTGAACAACTGCATGAGGATTGACATCCATGATATCTTCATTGTTGCGGTTGCCGGCCTGCTGGCTTTTACTGCGCATAAGCGCAGCAATAGACAGGCGCAGTTTAAGGGGCAGGCACAAAAAGAGCTGTTGTATTAACGGATAGCGCACTTTTTTTCTGAAATTTTGATAGCTGATATCGTCAGTGCACAGGATGTCACCATGCAAAATAAGCAGTTTATGCTCATGGCATATAAGTGTTTTTTTCTCTGGCAGTAAAATCATCCCGCTTTTACTGGCAAACTCTGAACCCAGCAGGAAATCGCGGTTACCGTGAATGAAATAACAGCAGACTCCGCATTGTGTCAGCGAATTAAGGGCATCAGCAATCAGGTTATGCAGTGGATTAGGGTCATCATCGCCAATCCATGATTCAAAGAGATCGCCTAAAATGTACAGGCTGTCTGCTTTGCTGGCTTCGTTGGCCAGAAATTTCACAAAACCTGCCGTGATGGCAGGTTGTTGTTTACTAAGATGTACATCGGCAATAAAAAGGGTGCTCATTGATGTTGTAGTATTATTCGACGACAGTCACTTTTTCGATAATGATATCCTCTTTGGGAACATCTTCATGCCCCCTGGTGCGAGTAGTAGCCGCTTTTTTAATTTTATCAACGATGTCCATACCTTGCGTCACTTCACCAAAGACACAGTAGCCCCAGCCATGGGCAGATTCTGAACTAAAGTTTAAAAAATCGTTATCAACAACGTTAATGAAAAACTGTGCAGTTGCTGAATGTGGATCATTGGTGCGCGCCATTGCCAGCGTACCACGATTATTTTTCAGGCCATTATTGGCTTCATTTTTGATTGCTGCCTGAGTGGTTTTTTGTATCATCCCGGGCTCAAAGCCACCACCCTGTATCATAAAACCATCGATAACACGATGAAAAATAGTATTATTATAGAAACCGTCCTGACAGTATTTCAGTAAATTTTTTACTGTTTCCGGTGCCTTATCGGGGAAAGTATTTATAACTATGTCGCCAAAATTAGTGTGGAAAGTGATCATTGATATCTCTTTTTGTGTGATTTTAGTGTGAATGCTATTTTAACAAACGGTTTTTATATCACATATTGTTAAATCTGGCTGCATTGCTGGCAGTATTGGCATAAAGAAAAAAGGGTGGTGATGGGAAAAAATCCGCTCTTGCAAAGTCTTCATGTTCGCGCTCCAATAGGCTATAGCAAGATAAATATTATGGAATCCATGATGTTAAAAATTTTTAATACCCTGAGCCGTCAGAAAGAAGAATTCAAGCCTATTCAGGCAGGTAAAGTAGGCATGTACGTCTGTGGCGTTACTGTTTATGATCTCTGTCATATTGGCCATGGGCGTACCTTTGTCGTTTTTGATGTTATCGCCCGCTATTTACGCTATCTGGGGTATTCACTCAAATACGTGCGCAATGTTACCGATATTGACGATAAAATCATCAAGCGTGCCGCCCGCAATAATGAAACCTGTGCGCAACTGGCCGCCCGTATGTTGCAGGAAATGTATAACGATTTTGATGCGCTGAACATGCTACGTCCGGATGTTGAACCTCATGCCACGCACTATATCAGCGAAATTATACAATTAATTCAGCGCTTACTTGAACGCAATCATGCTTATATTGCCACTAACGGAGATGTGATCTTTGCTGTTGACAGTTATGCTGATTACGGCCTGTTGTCGCGCCAGGATTTAGCGCAGTTACAGGCGGGAGCACGGGTTGAAATGACCGACGCTAAACGCAATCCTATGGATTTTGTGCTGTGGAAAATGTCGAGCTCCACTGAGCCGGGCTGGGAATCTCCATGGGGTATCGGCCGTCCCGGCTGGCATATTGAATGCTCAGCCATGAATGTAAAACAGCTCGGTTCACACTTTGATATCCACGGTGGTGGCTCAGACCTGATTTTTCCCCATCATGAAAATGAAATTGCCCAATCAGGCTGTGCGCATGATAGCCCCTATGTCAATTACTGGATACATTCAGGCATGGTTATGATAGATAAAGAAAAAATGTCTAAATCTCTGGATAATTTTTTCACTATCCGTGATGTGTTAAGCCATTATGATGCTGAAACAGTACGTTACTTTTTACTGTCCGGGCACTACCGTAGTCAACTGAATTACAGTGAAGAGAATTTAAAGCAGTCCAGAGCCTCTCTTGAACGTTTGTATACGGCATTGCGTACCACACAGACTGACATTGAGGTGCCGCAGACAGCAGGAAATGCTTGTGAGATGCGTTTTCGTGCTGCAATGGATGATGATTTTAATACACCGCAGGCCTGTGCGGTCTTGTTTGATCTCGCCCGGGAAATAAATCGCTGCAAAAGCGGGGATCAGGTTGATGAAGCTAACCGTCTGGCGGCAGAATTACGCAGGCTCGGTGGCGTATTGGGAATACTGCAACAGGACCCTGAGCAGTTTTTACATCACAGTGAACATAGCGACAGTGATAATGCTGACAGAATTAGTGTTATTGAAGCACTGATAAAAGAGCGTAATGATGCCAGAAAGGCGCATAAATGGGCACTTGCCGATGCCGCCCGGGATAAGCTAAACAGTATGGGAATAGCGCTGGAAGACAGTAGCCAGGGCACAGTCTGGCGGCGTAAGTAGCGTGGGTTAACTGTATACCCTTCGTCTTCCAGGCTGCAGCTGTGTTGGCTGTCGAACACTCACCCCAATCACATAGCGAGTCTATGCTCGTGGGGATTCGCGTTCTTGCTGCCTTGCTGCAACTCGACATACTTTGGGTATATAAGAGTTATTTTCCCCACAGACGAAAAACGCAGAATAATTTCTGCGTTTTTTTCGTGCCAGGATGCTATCAGAACTGATATACCATACCTACACCAACCACGTCATCTTTGTTGATTTTATAATGTTTGACAAACTCTTTATCCTTTTTAAGCATATTGATTTTGTAATCAGCATAAACAGACATATTTTCGTTGAAGTCAAACGAGGTACCTACAGAAACAAAGTGCATCAAATCTTCTTTGACGTCAGTTTCCCCCGTAGTACTGTCAGGAAGATTGATACCAGTTGATTTTGTCCAGGCTACGGTAGGCTTCAGACCGAAATCAAAGTGATATTGCGCGACGACGTTAATATTCTGCGTCTTGTTGGCAACAGGGGTGTATTTTGTCGGCTCTGTTGCTCCGGGCTTGGTTATCTCAGTCTCTGCTCCGAATGGCGTCATATTCAGTGTTTCAGCATAGGTAACTGCCAGGTAGATATTATTGGCATCATATTTGACACCCGCTGTCCACGCCTGTGCTTTCTTACCAGAAGCAACGCCAGTAAGATAATCATCCGAACCCGGTTCGGCTTTTTGCTGTGCCGTGCGATTTGAAGATGAGTACGCACCCCCTACACTGACGCCAGTTCCGGTATCGTAAATGGAGGATACACCGAAGCCTTCACCATTTTGTTCCTGTGCCTGCCTGTCACCTTCGTTTTTTCCCTGAAATTGCAGGGCAAAACTTAAGCCCTCAACCAGACCGAAAAAATCGCTGTTGCGCCAGGTAGCCAGACCACTGGAACGGGCAGTCATGAAATTATCCAGTGCCATATAACTTTCACCGTCACCGCTGAACAGAGGCTGCATATCAACCCATGAACCGACATCGTAGACGACACCCCAGTTACGGCCATAATCCAGTGAGCCATAGTCAGCAAATTTCAGGCCGGCAAAGCCCAGACGTGTTGCCGTACCTTTGGTTCCGCCAGACTCAGGCTTATTGGCTTTGATGTTATATTCCCACTGACCATAACCAGCGAGTTCATCATTGATCTTAGTTTCTCCCTGAAAACCAAAACGGAGGTAGGAATCATCTCCCTTTAAGTCAGCATTGGAAGAAAACATGTGGCGAGCATCCGCCTTACCGTACAGATTAAGTTTGTGGCCTTCTTTGTTGTAAACCTCTACTGCATGTGCAGCAGAAGCAGCCAGAAGAGCGGGAATAACCACTGAAAGTTTTTTGCGCATCATCACTGTATCTTATCCTCATTTAATGTTGTGTAATGTCGACACTGCACTACATAAACTTATTTACTGGTACTTAAGTTAAGTACTGATGGATAATTGGCTGCCACCTGCTTTGATACCCTTCGTTTTCCAGGTTGCAACTGCGTTGGCTGCAACTCGAAATACTTTGGGTTTAGATTGCAATTAAGGTGTTACAACCTGCTTTTATGTGAAAATCTTGCCTGACTTTCGGATGCTACTAAATTGAAATACGAGTTTCAATATGAAATTCAAAGAATTTTGTAATAAGTTACCGGAATTGTTTATTTTTTTGTGATGGTTTTATCTGTTTATCTTAAAGGCCAGGGTATGGCCTCGGTAAGGTTGACTAAAAGCTGGCATGGCGTGATGTGCGTGGGAAGGGGATAAGATCACGCACATTGGGTATCCCTGTGACATAGGCCATCAAACGCTCAAAGCCTAAGCCAAATCCGGCATGCGGTACCGTGCCATAGCGGCGTAAGTCGCGGTACCACCAGTAATCTTCTTTATTGAGTCCCATTTCTTCGAGGCGCCTGTCTAAAAAATCCAGGCGTTCTTCGCGCTGTGAGCCGCCAATAATTTCACCGATACCCGGTGCCAGAATATCCATTGCAGCAACGGTCTTACCGCCTTCATTCATGCGCATATAAAATGCTTTAATATCTTTGGGGTAATTTTTCACTACAACGGGTGAGTTGAAATGTTGTTCTGCCAGATAGCGTTCGTGTTCAGACGATAGATCGATTCCCCAGGACACGCTATTTTCAAAGTGTTTTCCAGAAGCGAGTAATATGTTGATAGCGTCGTCATAGTCTATCTGTGCGAAATCAGAAGCAACAAAATGCAACAGGCGTGTCACGACTCCTTTATCCATTCTTTCGGCAAAAAAGGCCAGGTCATCAGCACGTTCATTGAGTATTGCCTGAAAGACATACTTCAGCATTTTTTCAGCCAGTAGCGCTATATCATCGAGAGATGCAAAGGCCACCTCGGGTTCGACCATCCAGAATTCTGCCAGATGACGACTGGTGTTGGAGTTTTCCGCACGAAAAGTCGGGCCAAAGGTATATACTTTTGACAGCGCACAGGCATAGGTTTCTGCGTTCAGCTGACCGGAGACGGTCAGAAAAGCTTCCCTGCCAAAGAAATCCGTACTGAAATCCACGCGGCCATCAGGGGTGCGTGGCAGATTTTCCAGATCCAGTGTCGAGACGCGGAACATTTCACCCGCACCTTCCGTATCAGAAGCGGTAATAAGCGGAGTGGCAACCCAAAAGTAACCATTTTCATGAAAGAAACGATGGATGGCCTGCGCCATGCTGTGGCGTACACGCGCCACTGCACCGATGATGTTAGTACGCGGACGCAGGTGTGCTACTTCACGCAGGTATTCAACGCTGTGACGCTTTGCTGCCATCGGATAAGTATCCGGATCAGTGACCCAACCGATAACCTGAATGCGGGTGACCTGAAGTTCAAAAGCCTGGCCCTCTCCGGAAGAAATGACAATATGTCCGGTTATTTCTACTGAACAACCGGTAGTGAGGTGTAGCACCTGGTCATGATAATTTGGCAGTGAATTCTGGATGACAGCCTGCAGGGGATTAAAGCACGAGCCGTCATAAAGAGTGAGGAAGGAGATACCTGCTTTAGAATCCCGGCGGGTACGCACCCAGCCACGTACAATAATTTCACTACCAACTGCAATACGGCCTTGCAGTACATCGGTTACCGCTACGGTGTTCATAGTATTTCTCTCTTTGTATTTCTTGCGCTACCGTGGGTCAGCTGAGTTAAGTGTTATATTTCAACACTGACATATGCTGCACCGGTAACAGCGGAATTTTTTAGATATGTTACTTGTAGTCGGTCAGGACACAAGCAAAAATCATCACGTTTAATGCAATATTCTGGTTTTTTTGTGGTTGTGATACAGTCAACGATTCATAACTTTCTGGTAAAACGCTTGCAGTCCGCTTAAAGACGCAATCATATATGGATTTTTTATGACACAACAACCACAGGTGAAATACCGCCACGATTACCGTGCTCCTGACTATACCATTACCGATATTGAGTTAGATTTTGCCCTGAATGCTGAAAAAACCACGGTTACTGCCTCCAGTAAAGTGGAACGTAAGAGTCTGGATGATGTGCCGCTGGTACTGAATGGTGAAAATTTACTGTTAGTCAGCATTCATGTTGATGGAGAATCCTGGAATCATTACCGCCAGCAGGAAAATACACTGATAGTTGAACATCTTCCGGCAACTTTTACCTTAACCATCGTCAACGAGATTTCTCCGGCCAGTAACAGTGCGTTTGAAGGGCTTTATCTTTCTGGTGAAGTATTCTGTACGCAGTGTGAAGCAGAAGGGTTTCGTCACATTACTTTTTATCTTGACAGACCCGATGTTATGGCACGTTTTACCACGCGTATTGTTGCCGATAAAGCACGTTATCCGTTTTTACTGTCAAATGGCTCGCGTATTGACGCAGGCGAACTCCCTGACGGCCGTCATTTTGTGACCTGGCAGGATCCTTTCCCTAAACCCTGCTACCTGTTTGCACTGGTTGCCGGTAATTTTGACAGGTTGTGTGATACTTTTGTCACGCGCTCCGGACGCAGGGTGGCCCTGGAATTGTATGTCGACGAGGGGCAGTTAACCCGTGCTGACTGGGCCATGCTTTCACTTAAAAATGCCATGAAATGGGATGAAGCGCGTTTTGGCCTGGAATACGATCTTGACATCTACATGATAGTCGCCGTGGATTTCTTTAATATGGGCGCTATGGAAAATAAGGGATTGAACGTATTCAACAGCAAGTATGTGCTGGCGCACCCACAGACAGCGACAGATAAAGATTATCTTGATATTGAAGCCGTGGTGGCGCATGAATATTTTCATAACTGGACCGGTAATCGGGTGACCTGCCGTGACTGGTTTCAGCTTAGCCTGAAAGAAGGATTAACGGTTTTTCGCGATCAGGAATTCAGTTCTGATTCGGGATCCCGCGCCGTGAATCGTATCAGTAATGTGCGCGTGATACGGGGCGCACAGTTTGCTGAAGATGCAAGCCCTATGGCCCATCCTATCCGTCCGGATAAAGTCATTGAAATGAATAATTTTTATACGGTTACTGTCTATGAAAAAGGATCTGAAGTTATTCGCATGATCCATACCCTGTTGGGCGAAGAGCAGTTTCAGGCAGGTATGCAACTTTACATTGAGCGCCATGATGGCAGTGCGGTGACCTGTGATGATTTTATTCAGGCGATGGAAGATGCGTCCAATGTCGATTTGACACAATTTCGCCGCTGGTACAGTCAGTCGGGTACACCGGTATTGACTGTACGTGACAGCTATGATGCAGCAAAACAGCAGTATCATTTGTCTGTCAGCCAGCATACTCCAGCAACGGCAGATCAGGAACAAAAGCTGCCACTGTATATTCCGCTGGACATTGAATTATACGATGCAAAGGGTAATGCAATGGTATTGCAGAGCAATGGACAGCCTGTTCATCATGTATTACCCGTCACCGCCGCAGAGCAGACATTCACGTTTGATGCAATAACAGAGCCACCGGTTCCGTCATTATTACGTGAATTTTCTGCGCCGGTTAAGCTGGATTATGCTTACAGTGACCAGCAGCTCAGCTTCCTGATGCAGCATGCACACAACGATTTTTCTCGCTGGGATGCTGCCGAGGCCCTGCTGGGTATTTACATTAAGTCAGGGGTGGCAAATCCAGGACGCAGTCCTTCGCTGCCTGCGCCGGTTATTGCTGCTTTTCGTGCACTCATGCAGGATGACACACTGGACCCTGCCCTTGTTGCGCAAATACTGACGCTGCCATCAGAAAATGAGATGGCAGAATTATTCACTTTCATCGATCCTGATGCAATTCATGTAGTTCATCAGTCAATAACACGCACGCTGGCCCGCGAAATGCATTCCCTGTTTCTGGCTGGATGGGAAAAACACAGGTCATCGGTTTATCGCATTGAACATGCTGATATTGCCCGGCGCTCTCTGCGTAATTGCTGTCTGCATTATCTGGCCTTTGGTGAGACGGAATCAGCCAGTCAGCGGGTATCAGGGCAGTACTATGATGCGGATAATATGACGGATATTATAGCGGCTTTGTCTGCTGCTGTTGCTGCCGAGCTACCCTGCTGCGATGAGCTGATGACGGTCTTTGAGGAACGCTGGCACGAGGATGGTCTTGTAATGGATAAATGGTTTACCTTACAGGCAATAAGCCCTGCTGCTGATGTGGTGACTCGGGTGCGCGCGTTACTCAAACATCGTTCATTCAGTCTGAGTAACCCTAATCGTACACGTGCATTGATAGGCGCATTTGCTTCTCTGAATCCTGTCGCGTTTCATGCCCGTGATGGCAGTGGTTATGCGTTGCTGGTCGAGGTATTAAGTGATTTGAACACGCAGAATCCGCAGGTTGCCTCACGACTGATTGAGCCACTGATTCGTTTTAAACGTTACGATGACAGCAGGCAGCAGCTAATGAAACAGGCACTGGAACAGCTGCGCGGCTTGAAGAACTTATCCAGTGATTTGTTTGAAAAGATAGGTCGGGCGCTGGCAGGCTGACTGACATGGCTTTACAGCAGATAACGCTGGTTAAGGTAGCATGATAGTGACCGGCGTACATCTGCATCACTGCGTTGCTTATGTTACGGCTAACGCAGTAGTTGCCGGTTATTTTATGTTTTATCTGTTGCTGACAATACTGTATCTGTCATTAGTGTTGCTGTTTCTTTAGCACTCAGGGAGGAAGCATGTATTCTTTAATGAGAAAGACCTTATTTCATCTTGATCCTGAACAGGCACATGACCTGATAATAAGTCAGTTAAAGCGCCTGTCCGGGACACCACTGGAGTGTCTGATTCGCCAGTCGTTATCTGCAAAACCAGTAAATTGTATGGGCCTGTCGTTTAAAAATCCGCTGGGTCTGGCTGCCGGGTTGGATAAAGATGGCGAATGCATTGATGCGCTGGGCGCAATGGGATTTGGCTTTATCGAAATCGGTACCGTCACTCCGCGTCCACAATCTGGTAATGATAAACCGCGATTATTCAGGCTGCCTGAAGCGGGAGGATTAATCAATCGCATGGGTTTTAATAGCGCGGGTGTTGATGAAGTGATTCGCAATATTAAAAAATCCCGCTTTAATGGTGTCCTCGGTGTCAATATTGGTAAAAATGCCAGCACGCCTCTGGAGCAGGGAAAGGAAGATTATCTGCTGTGTATGGATAAAATTTATCCCCATGCAGGGTATATTGCGCTCAATATCTCTTCGCCGAATACCTCCGATCTGCGTGTACTCCAGTATGGTGACCTGCTGGATGATTTGCTGACCGCCGTTAAAGACAGGCAGGGCCAGTTACAGCAGAAGTACAATAACTATGTGCCGGTAGCAGTAAAAATTGCCCCGGATATCCGTGACGCCGATCTGGTGCAAATTGCAGACAGTTTAGTCCGGCATCACATTGATGCAGTCATTGCCACCAACACTACCGTAGATCGCCGCCTGGTGCAGGGGCTGCATGATGGTGACCAGACCGGGGGATTAAGCGGCCGCCCCCTGCAGATGCATAGTACTGCCGTAATAAACCGGTTATCACAGGAATTACGCGGCCGTCTGCCTGTCATTGGTGTGGGCGGAATAGATTCCTTAATAGCTGCGCGTGAAAAGATGCTCGCCGGTGCATCATTGATTCAGGTGTATTCCGCACTGATTTTTCGCGGCCCCGGATTACTGAAGGAAATTATTAATCATATCTGAGGCGCAGGCATGAGATGAACAGCAGGTGAGCGACTCACCGTTACGGCGTATAGGTTCACCGCCTCCTTTAGCTTGCTATGCCCGGCGGGGAGTGCTGGTGATTGTTAACCTGGCGCGCCTGCTTCTGGTGTTGCTGCAGAGCGCTATTTTTTGCCCTGCAGCGGGTTTTATTTTTTCAGCGCGTTATTCTGCGCCCGGTCCTGTCAGGATAATATCTCCCGCGGGAATACAGCTGCAGGACAGAATGCCGTTATCTTCACAGAGCGCTGCCTGGTTCAGCGGGACGACGTTACCCTGCAGTAACCTGAGCTTGCAGCTTTCACAAATCCCTGCCCGACAGGCATAGGGAATGGCAATATCCTGCTGTTCCAGCTGCTCAAGAATCACGTCCTGGTCATTACCGCTAAAGCATATGCCGTTATAACAGATGGTTACTGTTTTAATAGGACCTCCTCTTGTAGTGCGAAATTATCATGCCTGCATACGGCTAAAGATAACAGAATACGGTTGATAAGTTTTATGGCACTTGCCTTATACACCTGTTTTTTGAGCGATTTTATTTATTTGCCGGGTTTTATTTAATTTTTTACATAAAAAACAATAGCATATAAAAATGCGGGCATTTTATGGCAGCGGAATGTTGTCCTTTTAACCACAATGGCTGGGTGAGTAAAGCATGAGATTAACAAAGATAAAATAATGCCATTATTAACCACATTTTTCCCCTGTTTACGCATGAATATGGCTGACTGTATCGCACAGTCTCAACCTGTGCGTGTACATGTAAAAATTTCCTCACTGGACCGCCTGCTTGCAGGCACAGAAAGTATCAGGAATACCGCCTGGCTTCTGCGCAAAGAGCAATGCTGCACCATTGAAACAGCGCAAAACTATTATAACGTATGCATAGAACAGGGGATAACGACTGTCAGCAGCATCAGTAAGCCAGCGTCTGGTCTGTGGATGAGCATTAAAAAGCTTGCCTCATCATTATTCACTGATAAGCAGTCGCGAGAAGCTGCGCTGAAACAGAAACTTAATGCGGCCATGGCAATCGCAGAGGCCCAGTCCAAAGCGCATTGTAAGCAAAACGTGATGAATAAGGAATGTGGGGTGGTACTGGCGGGAATGGTAGCGCGTGGCCAGATAAGGCAAGAAGCAAGAATATCCTGTGACTTACTGATGCAAAGCCTGGAAAACCTGTGTGGAAGCATGATCAGCCGCATGCAGGATACAGATAATCAGCAGCCTCTGGAGGCGTTAACCAGAGCCCATGATTATTTGAATGAGCAACGTCAGGCAGTGCTACTCTCGTTTGTTAACTTCGGCCCTTATGCTGCGTGGGAAGTATTGAAGAACGCCTCTAATTTATATGGTGCTGATTTAGCAGCCATACCAGCGGTATCAGAAGCCCTGCACCTGTTACATGAACAGCTTATTCAACGTGTTGAAGAGACGCGCGGGCGCCATACAGTTGTTGTTATTGCTGAAGTACATCCTGTTCCTGCCGGGAAAGAGCCGGTAGCCGCAGCTCCTTCTTAGCAGAAACGGCATCCTGTCTGTCTGGCAGAAAGTGCCTGGTATAAAAAAACATGATTGAAGAAGTATGGGCGTTTTCTGATAGTGCGTTACCGCTTTTTTAATCACAATGCAAGGATGATTTCCAGGAATGAGATAAAAGGTAATAAAATAATGTCATCATTTAACAGTTTATTGTCCTGCTTCGGCACGAATAACGTTAACCGCACTGCCTCACTTCAGCCTGTACAGCAGCCAGATCTAAAAGTTTCCTCACTAAATAAACTGTTTGCCAGTGAAAAAAGCCAGAGTATAAGCAATACCACCTCGATGCTGAGCAGTAAGGAATGCTGCACCATTGAAACGGCTCAACACTACTATACGCTGAACATAAAAAATGAGGCCATTCCTGTAACCAAAACCCGCAAGCCATCATCTGGCATGTGGATGAGTATTAAACGAATTTTTTCATCACTCTTTGCTGCCAGACAGTCGCGGGAAAATGAGCAGAAACTTAATGAGATAGTAATGAAGGCGACGCTAAACAATGCCGTAGCAAAAGCGCATGCTTATCAAAAAACTATAAGTAGTAAATACTGGACGATAGTAATTAATCTGATAAATCATAAAACGCAAGCAACAAAAGTAAAAGAAGAAGACGCTTATTTCCTGGCAGGAAAGCTGGAAAAATTGCAGCAAACCGTTATCAGTAGTATGCAGTGTGCAGATAATAAAGAGCGTCTGGGTAATTTAGATAAAGAACGCATACACCTGAATCATTTTCTGCCATCAGTGCTGAAGTCGTTTGCTGAAGATAACATTGATGCTGCGTTGCAGGATTTACTGCGTAGTGTTAGCACATGTAATGTTGTTTTAGAAAATAATTCAGAATTTTTGCAGATAATGTGCGATTTATGTGAATGGCTGATTAATGCGGGCGCCAGCCCTGAGGCTGGAATAAAAGCTCTTGTTGATAATAGCGCTGTGAAAACAGCATTTGTCGCAATGGTAAACAGGGAGTTTGGGCAGCAGCTGTCAGCCACATTACCGGAAACTCGCAGTGCCTGAAAGGATGCCAGGCTACTTATCATGGACCTGACTCATTTATTCGCGCGATTATCAGACATACCGCGGTGAGTTCAGGTACATGCAGTATCACTACTCCATTTTAATGCAAATTTCTGGCAGTTTACTCCGGAATCAGAGAGCAATTCGTGCTGTTTTAGTACGTTATTCCTCGCCCACCTCTGTCAGGGTCTCCCTGCACGAATACCGCTGCAGGCAGTGATGCTGTTGTCTTCGCAGCGTGCCGTTATAACCAACAGGTAGCCACTGAAAATATGCATAAGTATGAGCGTTTTCTGACAGCGTAATGTGGTTTTTTAACCACAATCTCCGGATTTTTTTAAAAAGAAGTAAGATAAAAGGTAATAAAAGCATGTCATTATTGAACAGTTTATTTCCCTGTTTCGGAAAGAATAACGTTGACCGCACTGCATCACTTCAGCCTGTAGCGCAGCAGCCAGATCTGCAGGTTTCCTCACTAAAGAAACTATTTACCAGCGCAGAAAGTCAACGTATAAGCAATACCGCCTCGATGCTGAATAGTAAGAAATGCTATATCATTGAGACGGCGCTAAACTATTATACGGCGCGCATAGAAAATAGCTCCATTAGTGTCACCAGGGCCAGTAAACCATCATCTGGCCTGTGGATGAGCATTAAACAGATTATCTACTCATTATTCACTGATAAGCAGTCCCAGGAAAATAAACTGCAACATAAACTTGCTGAAGAAATACAATTGCAACAGCAATTCATACCAACACAGAATCATACCGTAACAGATGCACGTGCTGAGCAGCTTGTTATGAGTGGTAAATACTGGCGTATCGTGAATAATGCGCGGATACATGATAGTGGGGTAATGGGAGAGGAAAAAGCAGAAGAAAAAGCAAATATAGCCTTTTCATTGATGGCAACGCTAAAAAAATTGTCTGGCAGCATTATCGACAGCATGGAAACTGCAGATAATAAAGAGCGTCTGGATGAGTTAGAGGCAGTACGCCACTACCTGAATAAGCAGCAGCGGTCAGTGTCGCAGCTGTTTGTTAACGGGGATGTTGATGCTGCGTTGGGTGTGTGGGTGTATTCTGTTGACAGGTGCGGTGTTATTTTAGAAAAAACACCGCACGTGCCCCAAATACTGGATTCCTTATGTGAACAGTTTATTAATGCGGGCGCCAGTCCTGCCATGGCTTTGCAGTCGTTAAGCAATGTAAAGGTAGCAAACCACTTACACCAGTGTGCTATTAGCGCTGGTTTATCTGCTTATAGTGATTTTTCTCCGACCTTTCCTTCCTCACGCATTGGCGGTGCCAGTAATCATTCATGGCTGGTGGCGATAATCAGGCATACCCGTCCTGAACATCGGGAAGCTGTGGTAAGAGCACTTGCTGGTAATGGTCCTCTGGAAAATAAGTTTATCATGGAGTTAAAAAAGCACTCGGGTCAGCAACAGACGCTGGAAACCTGGGAGAAAGAATATGTCAGTACCAGAGGTAAATAAAAGGTGCTACGCTGCTAACTCTGAATTCAGATACTGCTCTTGATTCAGACAACTGCTGCCTGACGGTTACCATAGCCACGCTAAATATAACGAAACAAGTAAAGAGTAAAAAATGTCAGAAATGTCGGGAATAAATGTGAATAAGAGGCGTGCATTACTCTTCACCATAAATCCAATGGAAGGCAGGTACCATTCACTGGCCCAGGCAGTTAAGGATATCAGAAATATCACCCACAGGCTGGAGAAACATCGCATATTCACCATTAAGACAAGGCAAAATTGTTATTACCTGTCCATTGCAAATGCAAATGCAAATGCAAATGCAAATGCAAATGACGAAGTTATTTATGTTAGAAAAGAAAGCAGGCAATCCGGTACGCGGCATTACCTGAAGACTAGTATTAAGCGCATTATTATCCCATCAGCGGACAGCCTGAAGGAAAGTGCTCTCAAAGAGCAGATTTGTGCTGCAAGAATAAAAGCCAGAAATAAAATAATCGAAAATTACCCTAAAAAAATAATACAGAATGAAGCAAAACAGCAGCAGAATCCCACTCACAAACCGCAGTCTCCAGAACTTCAGCAACTGCGGGAAGAGATAGCGCAGAAGAAGGCAGAATTTCGCACTGACGTAAAGTAAAGGATCAGCAGGATTAACCAGGCAAGATTAATGAGCGAGGTGGAAATGAGTACGAGGGCAGCAACGCTCGTCGCTCTGGTAGATCCTGGCGCGACGACCACAGCAGAAAAGCATGCTGTTGCGCGCAACCGCGTGCTTATTTTCAGCCGGGCAGCTTTGCCCGTGCGGTGACCTGAATTTAGCGTTTTCACACCTTCGCGCCTGCCATCGACAGGCTATGGCAGTGCTCTGTAGTTCCCGTTGCTGACAGGATGTCCGGTTTATTTGCGCTCAAAGCAGTGTCGTTATTTCACAGAACACCTGTGTTAACAGGACCTCCCGTGGTATCACGCATGCCGGCACGCTGCTTAAAAGATAACAGCCGACTGTCGATAAATATTAATCCCCTTTCTCTTTAAATCCCGCTGTCTGAGCACTTCTTTTACTCTGCGCAGTGAATTTCTATGAAAATCTTTTCATTAAAAACAAAAGAATGGCTAAGCATCGGTATTTTTTGACAGCGGATGCTGGCTTTTTTAACCACAATTATTGAATGAAAAAGTGAAATTCACGAGACCAATAAAATGAGACTCTTGAATAGGCTCTTTTCCCGGAAAGGCAGTCCTGATAATGCTACATTGGCTCAATCTGCCGGGGAAAATAAGCAGCAAGTTGATCTGGCAGTTTCCTCACTGGAGACGATGCTTAAGGACACGAAAATAATAAAAAATATTGCCAGTGAGCTGCGGCTTAGAGGCACATACACCGTTGAGACAAAGCGAAATCATTATACACTGTCAATAATAAAGACAGAAAAGGAAGAAAAAGAAAAAACTATTCATGTTATCAGGACCCCAAGGTCGTTATCTGATGTGGCGATACCGTTATTTACTGTGGATATGCTGGGCCTGTTATGGTGCAGGTTTATAGCTGCTATTGATCCATCATTTAGCACTCAGAACTATCGGCAGACTAAAATGATACTGGACGTTTTTAAGGAAATAAAAAACCAGCAGAGTAATAAGGTAATTAAGAAGAAAATACATAATGATAAAAAAGAAATACTATGGCAGGGTTGGTTATCATTAACTGATTTTGTGTCAGAGAAGCATAACAATCAGGATGAGTTGCCTGCCCAGCGCCCTGTTGTTCAGCAGGGATCTTTCGTAACGCAGAACATGGCTGTTTTTAAGTCTAAAAAGAGAAATCCTGGTGCCCGGTAACAGGAATAAAATAAGTTGCTCTTTTAAAGAGTTGAGTCTTTCTTCAGCAGATGCCGGATCCTGCTTTAGTAAAACTTTCCCCGCAGCCGTTACCCGCGCGTTATTTTTCATCCGTTGCTGTCAAGGTATCTCCCCCTGAAACCCCATTTTCTGAGCTTTTTTCTCACTTTGTGTCGCAAGGTGTTTCATATTTAGTTTAAAAAACAACATGATGAAAAAGAACGAGCGTTTTCTGGCAGCAGGATGGGGGTTTTTTAACCACAATGGCCTGATGTGTAAAAAATGGAATTAACGAGGATAAGAGAATGCCAGGATTAAAGCCATCCGTTATTACTATTGGTGCAGATGAGTTTTTTAATCCATGTATTATCTCTGAGAGAAAGGGCAAGAAACCGGAATACTCTTCACTGGCAGAGGCATTTAAGGACGTAATAAATATTACTGAACAGCTGCAATGCAGTAGCAATAAAAGATGCACTTTTGAAACGCCGCTGAGCCGTTATGGGGTGTTTAAGAGTAATCGTGGAATTGATATTACCGAAATAAGCAAGCCATTATCGTTATTTGATTTACAGACATTGTGGATGCGTATTAAACGAATTTTCAGGCCATCAGCTGACCAGCTTACTCTATATAAATTAAAAGATGAACTGACTGCGGCAGTAATAAGGCATGATAAGAAAATAATAGAAGATCATAATAAAACAATCAGGCAGCTTCAGTCATCCGCATCAGACAGCCGGAGCACTTCTGCTATAAACCAGAATGATCTGGATAATCTGCAGAGCATTGGTGTTTTTGCGCCGGAAAATGAAGTTATGCTGGTTAAAAGATATATACGGCAATTGCGGCTGCATGATTATGCTAACTTAAAATTTCATCATAATTATGATAATGAATCATTTGTAGAGCTGATGAAGATGAAATTGCACATAGATAATGGGTGTGCGGACTAGGGTTATAAAGACATATTCAAGGCGCTGTCGGCAAGGTATGAAGCAGAAGAAAGGCAGTGGCATAACCAGTGGCTCGGCAAGCTAGATGAAATGATCGATGGTGGCCATTACAATGAAGCCCTGAAGGCGCTGTTTATCATCGCGGGTAAAATAAACAATCTCTCTGCTCCTGCTCTCAGTGATGCCGTTAGTGCACTTATCAAAGGAGGCGCCAATCCTGCCATGGCGTGTTTATTTGTCAGAGATAACGACAAATTTGTGAATGGATACGGTTATGGTCCGCATGCATTTATCAGAGTAATGCTTCGCGATACTCCGCTTGAATATATACCTGATGTGGTAAAGGCTCTGGGTGCTAAAAGTGTGCTGAAAAAAGCGGTTGTCGACAAATTAGAGGCGCTTTCCGGCAAAAAATTACCCATACAAATAATCGCACAAGGAGCAGCGAATCCGCATGTAACCGCATCGCTTGCTATCCATGGAGTGGCGGACAGTATAGTTCAGCATGACCGGATTAGAGGGAAAATTACGCACAGCAAAGATATTGAGCGTGTCTGGATAGAGCAGCGTACTACACGGCCGGATGCTACAGCTTTACTGATTGAAGAGTCTATGCGGCAATTGAGGCTGGAGTCGGCTCTGCCATGGGGGGGCGGCCAGCAGGACAGGGAGGCTATCGACGAGATATACCGTTTGATCGACACGGTACAGTATAGTGAAGCCCTGACGTTGCTGCTTATCACTGCTGAGAAAGCAAACGACCTCTCTACTGTTGCCCTCGGTAATACTGTCAGTGCATTGATTAAAGCGGGGGCCAATCCTGCCATGGCTTGTAAAGCTATCAGAAATGAGTGTACGTTGTTAGACAAATACAGCTATAAGGTTGGCGGATTTATTAGCGTGATTATCCGCGATACCCCTGTTAAGTACAGGGCTGAGGTGGTGGCAGCACTGGATTCTAAAAGTAGCCTGAAAGCACGCTTTACCAGAGAATTAGAAAGACTTTCCGGGTATACATTCCCAATACAAATAACAGGAACAGGTGTACAGCATCCGCGGGTAAAAAACCCCGATTCTCAAGGTGCAGGGGCTCAATACACAGTGGCAGCCAGTGCAATGCAGAGTAACACACTTAGCGGAGCGACGACACACAGGGAACATCTGCTCAGAATCTGGCAGCAGTGGTCTGATGCAATGCAATTAATTCAAGTAAAAAATGCACAAATCGAGCAAGCTGAGCTATCTCTTCATGCCTCTGTTATTATTAAGACAGGGCTCTCCAAACGGCAGCGATTACACCGATTGGGCAAAGTAGTGGATTTACTGGCGCAGGTCGCTATGGTAGACATCAGACGACAGGAGGCCAGTATGCAACAGCAGCTGGAGGATAGTTACCAGGATGTCATCCAGCTGCTTCTTAATGATGGTAATTACGCAGCCGGGCTTGTCAGTCTGTTACAATTTATAGACCTGCTGGGAATGAAGCATCTTGATGCTAGCCGTATTGCTATTATAAAACAACAGCTCGATGGTATCTTTACATTACTGCTGGACGGCGGTGCCGATCCTTCCATGGCCCTTAACTCTTTAAAGAATTCTGCTGCCTTAGCCAATAGTGGTGTGTTTGTTCGGGAGCTATATGGCAGTGGCAGGCACTCATGGCTTGTTGCGATTATCAGGCATACCCGCCCTGAACACCGGGCAGCTGTGGCAGAAGCACTTAAGAGTAATTATCCTATAAAATATAAATTTATCAATGAGTTAAGAAATTATTCTGGCCAGCAACAGACACTGGAAACCTGGGAGAAGACGCCGGTCAGTACCAGAGGTAAACTGAGGGAACTTTTTAAATTCTGAACGCACGTAATGGCTTTATTTCAGGCATCTGCAGCGTGACCGCTTCTCTGTCTTGTGGCTGGTTTCACTGGTATCGATAATAGGGCAGGGAAAGCGTGCTCTGTGCCATTCACATAGCCTTCCTTCGACAGGCCATATGCTGCTTTCCCACGGCCCGGGCACCAGGCGCTTGTCATCAGCATAAAAGCGTACACCGTTATAACAGACTCAGCGTGCTACTATTTCCTGTCGCTAGTCTGGCATTATTCTCACTTTGTGTCGAAATATGTCACATATTTAGGTTAAAAAACAACATGATGAAGAAGAGCGAGCGTTTTCTGGCAGCAGGATGCGGTTTTTTAACCACAATAGCTGAATGAAAAAAGTGAAATTAAAAAAGAGCATAAGAAAATGACATTGCCATCCTTCATGAGTATTTTTTCCACGAAACGTGCTCCTGTACAGCAGCCATCGGTTTTGGAAAGTAAGGCGCAAATATATTCCTCATCGGAGGAAGCGCTTAAGAGTCATATAGCCGCCATCACCCAGACGCTGCAAACAGAGCGTCACTGCATCTTTTATACCGCTCAAAATCGTTATGAATTATCTCTGACTAACACTGAAGAAAAAGAAAACATAGAAATTAAAAAAACCAATACGCAGTCTGGTTTGTGGGCTTTTTTTAAGGCTATTAAGCGGATTTTTATGCCATTTGCTGATGAGCGTAAGAAAAATAAAATAGTACTGGAAATTAATAAGCAGTTAATCAGGCAGCTTGCTGACAGGCTTGAAAAAAATCAAACAGCGCTGGAAACTAGTGAACAGAAGCTGAGGGAGTATCAATTAAAAGAGGCTATTTTAACGGCAATCTCAGAGGCAAAACAGGATCAGCGTATTTTAACGAACAATTTTAATAAGAAGCAGCGGCTTCAGATTCAGAGAAAGACTAGTGAGATAGCTGTTAAGCAATTAGATTCCAATATGTCACTCATATCTAAACTCATTCACTTATCTGACAATGCAATCAGCAGCATGAGCAGGCAAAAAAATAAACAGTCTCTGCAGGCTGTCAGTGAGGCACATAAATCTCTGATGACAGATTTCAGGGAGGTGATGAATAAGATTTTTAAGAGTCAATTTAGTAGTGCGCTGGAGGCATGGCAGAAGGCGGTTGGAGCACATCATGTTGTTACGCTGGATATGACCATTGGTACGGATGAAAGTGTTGACAGGATTCCTGACGAGATTCTTCAAAGCAAGAGCAGCGCCTCATTTCAGGCGCATTTATAATAACACAGGCCAGGTGCCTGATGACTCTCTTTTTATCAAACTGCTAAAAACTGAGTTGCCGGCGCTGGGCACGCATGACTGCAGGATAGTGCATGGGGCGACTCCAGCGTGCTTTACCACAGTTTACTCTTGAGCCGTCTGGCATCCCGAGCGTTACTGCGACTTCATAACACAGGGCCACGCTAACACCTGTAATCATGTCACGTTTATTCGATATTTTTTATAAAAAACAATTAGATGCAAAAAAAACGAACGTTTTATAGCAGCGGGGCATCATTTTTTTAATCACAATCATTGAATAAAAGAATGAAATTCATGAGGATAACAGAATGACAAGAACTGCCGTGAGTCAGGCAGCGAGACAGATTTCTTTACCGCCTGCATCGGAAAATGAAGAAAGAGTAAAGCAGTGTTCTTCTCTGGCAGAGGTACTGCAAGCAATAAAAAATACGCCCCCGTTGATGAAGCGCCATGCAGAATAGATTTATGAGACGCCTGGTAATTTTTATAAGGTGTACAAAGATGAGGCGGGAGCCATTGTGGCTACCAAAACCAGTAAGCAATGTGTCCTGTGGCAGTGGATTAGGCGAATTTTTACGCCATGGCTTGACCGGGAGAAGATATATGCCATAAAACTGGCCGCGCAGGAAGCCAGCACAAAAGCGTATGAGGCCAGCGCAACAGTATGGCAGATGAAATCGCATAAAATGGAAATAGGGAAAGAATTTCATGCAATGAGGCACGAGTTTTATAAACGCGAATTTTATAAGGTAGCTTCTGAACAGAATAACCCAGAATCAGGACAAACGGATCCTGGTGTGTTAGCGATGCAACATTTAGCTAAATTGTCTCAACAATTTATTGATATCACGAAAAATCAAAATAATGAATTGTCTCTGGCAGCTGTCTTTGATTTACATAAAGACCTGATAGAATCGAAAACAATTATGCATGCGTTGAGGTTTAGAGTGTACGGGAGTTTGGATACTGCGTTATTAACAGTATTGCAGTGTAGTGAAAAGCATGAAGCTATTTTAAACCAGATGCCTGATGTGACGGCGACACTGGATACTTTACGCGAGCATATTATTAGCGCGGGTGCCAATGTTATAAAGGTTCTTCAGCGGCATTCATCACTGAAAGAAAAGCAACCTGAGCAGATTAAGCTGATCAGGCCGGACACTGTTGTTGAGAAGCAGAAGCTTTCTGCAGAGCAGTTAACTCAACTGCAGCGTGCCATGAATAGCCTGCATAAAATTACTGATGCTCTGCCTGATAAGAACCCTGACTTTTCCAAAAAAGAACAGAGGAATGAACTGAATCAGGCTATCTTCCGGCAGCTCAAGGCGGGTCATTACGATAGTGTGCTGGAAAGCCTGATCAAATATATAAATTTGTTGCCCTATGGGAATCATTCGCCTGAGATGCATGTTCATGTCAATGCTATCTTTACAATACTGCTGAAAGCAGGCGCTAATCCTGCCATGGCTGTTACGCCTTCTAATATCTACGATACTACTTTGGACCTGTTTAAAAATTCACTGTTTGTTCCGATTATCGAGCACACCCATGCTGGCCATATGGATGCGGTAGCACAAGCATTGGGTGACTATCGTAGTAAATCGAAAAAAGCGTTTGTCAGGACATTCAATAAACATTATGGCCAGAAGTTGCTAACAATATCAGTGAAGGCTGATGAATGGGAAAATGTTACGCTGGCAACTAATACACCACAGGAGATCGTGACTATCTGGGAGCGGCAGCGTGGATTACTCGACCAGTACCAGGCCTGAGGGTTTTCCTCTGAACTTCGTGATGATATCCGTTGCGAAATGATTGCAGAATCTTATCCGCGTACGCAACAGTGATCACCTTATAACAGCAGATGGGCTATACTAGCCCATCTTTTTTTGTTTCTGGTGTCACCGTACAATGAATTTTCTTTTTGCCAGCACCGCACAGGGTCTGGAAGAACTGCTAAAAACTGAGCTGCAGGCGCTGGGTGCGCATGACTGCAGGATAGTCCATGGGGGCGTGTGGTTTGGGGGCGACTCCAGCGTACTTTACCGCAGTTTACTCTGGAGCCGTCTGGCATCCCGGGTGTTACTGCGGCTGCATGAATGCCCTGTACAGAGTGACCGCTGCCTTTATGCCGGCGCACAGTCGATTAACTGGCAGGATATTTTTTCCCCTGATAAATCTTTTGCCGTCCATTTTAGCGGAATGAATGAAGCTATCCGTAACAGTCAGTACGGCGCCTTAAAGGTTAAGGACGCGATTGTTGACGTGTTCATGGATAAAAACGCACAGCGTCCCAGTGTGGATAAGCAGCAGCCCGATATACGTATCGCTGTCCTGCTCACCGGCGACAGGGCAACCTTTCTGCTCGATCTCAGTGGTGAAGCGCTGCACCGGCGTGGCTGGCGTGAAGAAAGCGGACAGGCACCCATGAAAGAAAATCTGGCCGCCGCAGTAGTACTACGCTCGGGCTGGCAGCCAGGAGAGCCCATGGTGGATCCCCTGTGTGGGTCGGGCACACTGCTGATTGAAGCTGCCATGATGGCAGCCGACCGTGCGCCGGGTCTTACCCGTCAGCACTGGGGTTTTTCCGCCTGGCAGGGCCACTCTCAGGCACTCTGGAGTGAACTCGTGCAGGAGGCCAGTGCCAGGGTTGCTGCCGGACTGCAGCAGACTTCATCGCGCTTCTGGGGTTTTGATCGTGACAGTAACGTTATTGCCATGGCACGCCGTAATGCTGAGCGTGCAGGTATTGCTGAGCTCATCACCGTTGAAACACGTGATATCAGCAGTCTCATCAATCCATTTCCACAGCAGCCTGCAGGCATGGTTATCAGCAATCCGCCTTATGGTGAACGGCTGGACAGTGAGCCCGCATTGATGGCGCTGTATCATCAGGCCGGTCATGCTATCAGGCAGGCTTTTGCTGGCTGGCGGCTGTCGATGTTCAGTGCTTCTCCACAGCTGCTTGGTTGTCTGCCACTGCGTGCCGAGCGTACATTTAAGGCTAAAAATGGCCCACTGGATTGTGTACAGAAAAACTATCAACTGCTGGCCACCGCCAATCCACCAGTGGGTGCGCAGGAAACGGGAACAGATTTTGCCAATCGTCTGCGTAGAAACGCCGGCATGCTGGATAAATGGGCGCGCCAGCAGGGAATCGACTGTTATCGTTTATACGATGCGGATTTACCGGACTATAATGTCGCCATTGATCGTTATGGCAGCAGGGTAGTGATACAGGAATACGCTGCACCTAAAACCATCGAGGCAGCCAGAGCACGTCAGCGCTTATTTGCTGCCATCAATCATACCCTGTCGGTGCTTGCGCTCACCAGCAGTCAGTTAATTCTTAAAACCCGTGAGCGCCAGAAAGGAAAAAATCAATATCAGAAACTGGCCTCTCAGAGTGAGCTGTTACTGGTGCAGGAATATGGGGCTAAATTCTGGGTGAACCTCACTGATTATCTGGATACCGGCCTGTTTTCTGATCGCCGTATCGTGCGGCGCATGCTCGGGGAAATGAGCCAGGGCAAAGATTTCCTCAATCTGTTTGCATATACCGGGACCGCCAGTGTTCATGCTGGTCTTGGGGGAGCACGTAGCACCACGACGGTGGATATGTCGCACACTTACCTGACATGGGCGGAAAAAAATATGAGCCTTAATGGATTGAGCGGCAGGAAGCACCGTCTTATTCAGGCTGACTGTCTGCACTGGCTTACCCACACCCACGAGCAGTTTGATGTCATTTTTATTGATCCACCGACTTTTTCCAATTCCAGTCGTATGAAAAATACGTTTGATGTGCAGCGTGATCATGTTGCGTTGCTGACAGCAACCAGGGCGTTGTTGCGTCCGCACGGGCAGATAGTGTTCTCCAGTAACCGTAAAGGTTTTCGCATGGATGTAACAGAGCTGGCCTCGCTTAAACTGACCGCAAAGGATATGAGTGTGCCGACTACATCCAGAGATTTTGCACGCTATCCCGGCACTCATCACTGCTGGCTGCTCAGTGATGCTACAGGAGAAAAAACAGATGCCGTTAATTAATCTTTCTGCTGCTTTTCTATCATTCGGTGATGCGCCTTTGCTCGACGACGCACAACTGCAGATTGATGCAGGTGAGCGGGTCTGCCTGGTTGGGCGTAATGGTGCAGGCAAATCCACTTTGTTGAAAGTATTAAACCAGGAAATAGCGCTGGATGCAGGACAGGTGATTTATGAGAAAGATTGCGTGGTGGCACGCCTTTCGCAGGATCCCCCACGTGATGTTGCGGGAACGGTATTTGACTTTGTTGCTGAAGGTATTAAAGGACAGGCTGAACACATAAAAGCCTGGCATGCTATTTCTCAGCTGGTGTCTCATTCTCCCAGTGAGCAGAATCTTAAACAGATGGCGCAGTTACAGGAAATTTTAGACAGTCAGGGATTGTGGCAGCTTGACAGCCGTATCCATGAGCTGCTGACGCAATCCGGACTTGATGCTGATGCCGGGCTTTCCACGTTATCGGGAGGATGGCTGCGTAAGGCAGCGCTGGCACGCGCATTAGTCAGTCAGCCGGATGTGCTGCTGCTGGATGAGCCGACCAATCATCTGGATATTGACAGTATCAGTGCGCTGGAAAAACTGCTCAGCACTTTTCAGGGAAGTCTGGTGTTTATTTCCCATGATCGGGCGTTTATTCGTGCACTGGCAACACGCATTGTTGATCTCGATCGTGGCAGGCTGGTTTCCTGGCCGGGTAATTATGCGCTTTATCTCACACGCAGGGAAGCTGCGCTGAATACTCAGGAACGGCATAATGCTGAATTTGACCGCAAGCTGGCTCAGGAGGAAGCCTGGATTCGTCAGGGTATTAAAGCCCGCCGTACCCGTAATGAAGGTCGTGTGCGTGCATTGAAAGCACTGCGTGTAGAGCGTGCAGAGCGCCGTGAACGTATGGGAGTAGTGAGCATGCAGCCGCAGGCGGCGACGCATTCCGGCAAAATTGTCTTTGAACTGGAAAAACTCAGCTATCAGGTGAATGATAAGGTACTTGTACGTGACTTCAGTGCCTGTGTGCAGCGTGGTGAAAGGATTGCCCTGATAGGGCCAAATGGTTGTGGCAAAACGACGTTACTGAAACTGATGCTGGGTCAGCTGCAGGCAGACAGTGGAGCCATAAAGACAGGCACCCGGCTGGAGGTGGCCTATTTTGATCAGCACCGGGCGCAGCTGAACCCAGAGCAGACAGTCATGGATAACCTTGCCCATGGCAGCCAGGAAGTGATGGTTAACGGGCGTTCACGTCATGTCTTGAGCTACCTGCAGGATTTTCTCTTTTCTCCCAAGAGAGCAATGACACCGGTTAAGGTGCTGTCGGGCGGAGAGCGTAACCGTCTCCTGCTGGCGCGTCTGTTCCTCAAGCCCGCTAATCTGTTGATTCTCGATGAACCCACTAATGATCTGGATGTGGAAACACTGGAATTACTGGAAGAGCAGGTCAGCGCCTGGCAGGGTACGTTATTGATGGTCAGTCATGATCGTGAATTTATTGATAATTCGGTTACTGAATGCTGGTTTTTTACCGGTAATGGTGTTATCAACACGGCCCCCGGGGGGTGGTCTGATGCCTGGCATCAGCTGCAGGCAGAAACTCAGCCTGAACCGCAATCAGCTAATAATGCACGCGTGGCTGTAGCTGCACCCGCTGTACGCAGTCGTGAGCCAGTAAAACCCTTATCGGGTAAATTGAGCTATAACTTACAACAGGAGCTGGCACAATTGCCTCAGCATATTGAACAGCTAGAAGCTGAAATAGCCGTATTACAGGGGCAGGTAAATGATGCCGATTTCTTTTCCCTGCATCATGCAGAGACCACACAGGTTTTGCAGATGCTGGCGCACAAAGAACAGCTTCTGGAAACTGCCTTCGCCCGCTGGACGCTGCTGGAGGAGCAAAAAAACAGCTAATCTGTATTGGGGAAAATGTATACGTGTCTCAGTCAGTACTTTCTGCTCCTTAAGGACATTATGCCAGTGATTAAGTCTGTTCAACGTGATTCACACTTGTAAGGAAAATCGCGTGTATCCTGTAGAGGATAATGGCAGTAATGAATCTGCTGTTTGCCTTGAAAACGCAGCGCTATGTCCGCGCTGTGATTTACTGGTAAGGTTGCCATTGCTGGCTGTGGGTACCAGAGCAGTCTGCCCGCGTTGTAAAACGACACTCAGTATGTGCCGCAAAGCGCCACGTAAGCATGCAGTGAGTAACGCCATCAGCGCCTTATTGATGCTGTTGCTGGCGCATATGTTCCCTTTTGTGACTTTACATGTCGCGGGAATGAGTAACAGTGTCACCCTGATGGGCATCCCAGCTCTGTTAGTTCATGAGCACTATGATGGTCTGGCTGCATTGTTTATGGTGTTTGTCCAGCTGATGCCGCTGTCCTGCCTGCTGGCTGTGTTGTTGCTGTATCAAAATGCGGTGCTGTTATCTTTCAGAATATGGCTGGCGAAATGGTTATTTCAGCTGAAAGCCTGGTGTATGGCGGAAATATTTTTAGCCGGTGTGCTGGTCAGTCTTGTCAAATTACAGAACTATGGTGACATTGAGACAGGCGCCAGTTTTATTCCCTGGTGTTTATTCTGTCTGCTTCAGGTACGTACCTTTCAGTGTATCGATCGCCGCTGGCTATGGAATAGCCTTGCTCCGGCACCTGCAGTTGACTCTGTCTTAACGGTGGGGGAAACTGGCCTGAAGCAGGGCTTGCGTGTCTGTTCCTGCTGCCGGGCCATTCTGCCCGCAGTCCTGCATCAGTGCCCGCGCTGTCATCGCTATGGTTATGCGCGTCGTACTCACAGTGTCAGTCAGGCGATGGCGCTTCTGGTCACCGCGGTCATTTTTTATATTCCTGCTAACATCATGCCCGTCATGGTAACGCAGAGTCTGGAAGAGAGCATCACGTCAACAGTGATGGCCGGTATTATTTTTCTCTGGCAGGAAGGATCTTATCCCGTAGCTCTGATCATTTTCATTGCCAGTATCATGATACCTTCTGTAAAAATACTGGCACTTGGCTGGTTATGCGTTGGGATACAGTGCAGAAGTGATGCTGATGCAAGGCAGCTGCATGTTATTTATAACGTGCTTGAAGTGATTGGGCGCTGGTCAATGATTGACATATTTGTCATTGCTGTTTTATCAGGACTGGTGCGTATGGGGCAATTAATGAATGTTTATCCGCATGATGGGGTTATACCCTTTGCCATGGTCGTGCTCCTGACGATGTTTGCAGCCATGGTCCTTGATCCCCGATTAATCTGGGATAACAGGCCTGCTTTTACCATAAACAGGGTGACAGACCAATGAGCAGGGCATGGCAGCGTGCAGTAGCGGATATTGAAATAATTAAACGCTGGTCACCGGTATGGATTGTTCCAATTGTCACTGCGTTAATAGGTGCATGGATACTGATTACTAATTTTAGTGACCAGGGGCCTGAAGTGGTACTGATTACCCGTAATGCTGAAGGTATTGAAGCAGGAAAAACACGCATTAAAAGCCGCAATGTTGATGTGGGCATTATCGAGAAAGTCACGCTGAGTGAGGACTTAAATAAGGTTGTCATTACCGCACGATTACATGCTGATATGGACATGCTGTTGCGTCGGGACTCGGTATTCTGGGTGGTGAAACCACAGATTGGGCGTGAAGGAATCAGGGGCCTGGATACCTTGTTTTCAGGGGCTTTCATAGAGCTGCGTCCGGGGAACGAAAAAGAAGAAGAAACGGAATATACCCTGCTGGAATCTCCTCCTGTGACACCACCAGACGCCAGGGGTATTCGGGTGATACTGACCAGTGAACAGGCAGGCCAGCTCAGTTATGGTGATCCCGTATTATTTCGTGGCTACCGGGTCGGGCTGGTGGAAACCAGCGCCTTTGATGCCAGCGCGCGGCTTATGCGTCATCAATTATTTATTGGTGCGCCTTATGATGTTCTGGTGACCAGTAACGTGCGTTTCTGGAAAAATAGCGGTATTGCTTTTGATCTGTCTGCGCAGGGTATGCGCATGGAAATCGCTTCACTGACAACATTGTTAAGCGGGGGAGTCAGTTTTGATGTACCGACAGGCTGGGATCGTGGCAGCCCGGCAGAAGAGAAGGCTGAATATAATTTATTTGATGATCAACGTAGCATTCAGGATTCATTATATGTTGATACCATCAATTATCTGTTGTTTTTTTCTGAATCAGTACGTGGTTTAAATCCGGGTGCACCTGTTGAATTCAGGGGAATTCGCATCGGGACAGTATCAGAAGTTCCCTTTTACAGTAAAGAGATGAGCGGGGTAGTCAATAATGATTATCGTATCCCGGTACTGGTACGTATAGAGCCTGGCCGTTTAACTAAAAAGGCAGGTCCGAATTTCAATTTTCAGCAAAGTCTTGAGCAGGGAGAAAAACGCGGGCTGCGTGCATCACTCAAGCTGGCTAATTTACTGACAGGATCTCTCTTTATCGATTTGGATTTTTATCCACGTGCCAGCGCCTGGAAAGGGGAACAAAAAGTAGCCGGTTATTTTGTATTGCCAACGGTCAGTGATGGGTTTTCTCAGATTCAACAAAAACTGGTGCAATTATTGGATAAGCTTAATGAGTTACCGATGGAACGTGCAGTCAGTGAAGTGACAAAAACCCTGCAGACATCCAGGAAAATGCTGGCATCACTGAATGAACTTACTGCCGATCCTGCAGTGAAAGGATTACCAGAAGAACTACGTCAGGCGCTGTTGCAATTAAATCTGAGTATGCAGGCTCTCCAGCCTGGATCGCCGCTGTACAATACCATGCTGGGTGATATGCAACAGTTAAACCGGGTCTTAAGTGAATTGCAGCCTCTGTTAAGAACGTTAAATGAAAAGAGCAATGCGCTGATATTTAAAGCAGAAGAGCACCAGGATCCTCTGCCCGGTAAAGGACAGTCACAATGAAGTACCTGTGTGTGATCATGCTGGTATTACTGAGTGCCTGTAGCAGCAGTCAGAAAAAATTTTATTATCAGCTGCCTGATGCGGATGTTCAGACTCAGGTCAGTACAGGATTGCGTCAGCTATGGGTCGCGCAAGTCATTGTGGCAGACCATCTCGTCTCTAAAGGCATTGTTTATCAATTAAATGATGTCAGGTATGTCTCTGCCAGTCACCATCTGTGGGGAAGTTCACTGGAACAGCAATTGCAGCAGATGTTAATAAGTAATCTCAGCGCCGCTATGCCAGCCTGGTTGATAACATCCCGATTTACCGGGAATGATCAGGCTGTTTTAACGGTGACAGTAAATGGTTTTCATGGGCGCTATGATGGTAAAGCGGTAATTCGTGGACAATGGCTACTGCGGCATCAACAGCGTCTGATAACGCAGTCATTCAATATTGAACTTGAGCAGGATGAAGCTGGTTATGATGCGCTGGTACGTAAACTGGCCGAAGGATGGCAGCAACAGGTACGGGTAATAGCTGCGCAAATTGACAGGCATTACTGATTTTATGTTATTCATTCCTGTACCTGTTTTAGGGTGAAAAACAGGAAGATGTTCACAAAACTCGTGGATAATGCGGTGAAAAAGCAGGCATGCGTGGTAGCAGGATAACATTCAGGTACAATCGTGGCAGAGATACGTTTCACATAAAATACCGCCATGACTATTACCAGCCCGCATGACGCCTTCTTTCGTAAATTCCTGACCCGTACTGAGGTGGCGAGAGACTTTCTGCAGATTCATTTACCGGCAGATATCGCAGACAGATGTGCATGGGATACGCTGTCGATTGAATCCTCCTCCTTTGTTGAGCCTGACCTGCGTCAGTACTATTCCGATATTGTCTACAGCATGCGCATTGGCAGCGATATGGGATACATCAGCTGCCTCATCGAGCACCAGAGCACTCCCTGCAGGCTGATGACTTTTCGTCTTGCCCGCTATGCACTGGCAGTGATGCAGCGGCATATTGACCAGGGAAATGACAGATTGCCTCTGGTGATACCTGTCCTGTTCTATCACGGAAAGAAAAGGCCTTACCCGTATACCACCTGGTTTCCTGACTGTTTCAAAGACCCTGATCTGGCGGAAAAGGTATACATGCGTCCTTTTGTGCTGGTTGATGTTACCGTCATCCCGGATGAAGAAATTCTTACCCACCGTAATGCCGCAGCACTGGAACTGCTGCAGAAGCACATACAGGCAAGGGATGTCACTGTGATGGCAGAGAAGCTGGCACTGTTACTCAACAGCTGGTCGCTCGGTGATGAGCTTTTTAATACAGCAGTATGTTATACTTTTCAGCACGGTGATGCGTCCAGTATACCTGAGCTGCTGGATGTGCTGACCCGCCAGACATCACAACATCGGGAGAAAATCATGACCATTGCGCAAAAACTGAAGCAGGAAGGACGTCAGGAAGGAATGCAACAGGGAATGCAGCAGGGAATGCAGCAGGGACGTCAGGAAGGTGAAAAAGAGGCTTCCTTAAAAATTGCCAGACAGCTGATTGCCAGCGGTGTTGAACGCAGTATTGTTAAATTATCAACCGGGCTGTCTGACGCAGAGCTCGACGACCTGTCACACTGAAAGTTCACTGAATCACAAAAGCCGCTGAAGTACATCAACAGTTATCATAACTATATGACTTTTCGAGATAATGCAACAGGAGTGGCAGAATGTATAATGAACGGGTACATTGCCTGGCAACTGCTGCATCTTCGATAATGGTGAAGGTGTATTACCGTCCCGTCAGTAATTTAAACCTTACCGCTTGTTATCAGAAACTATGTGTATCTTTAAACAGTCCTACTTTGAGATCACGGGCTGTATAAATACGCTCACCATCAACAAAAACTTCACCGTCTGCGACTCCCATGACCAGATTTCTGTTGATGATGCGTTTAAAATTAATCTGGTAGACCACTTTTTGTGCTGTCGGTAATACCTGTCCGGTGAATTTCACGTCACCGACACCAAGAGCACGACCTTTACCTTCGCCACCAAGCCAGCCGAGATAAAACCCTACCAGTTGCCACATGGCATCGAGGCCAAGGCAGCCCGGCATAACAGGATCGCCAATAAAATGGCAACTAAAAAACCACAGATCGGGTTTAATATCCAGTTCGGCTTCTACATAACCCCTGTTATGGCTACCACCACCTTCGGTCATGGAGACTATCCTGTCCATCATTAGCATATTGCCTGACGGTAAAGGTGGACCTTTGGTACCAAATAACTTGCCGTATCCTGACGCTTCGAGATCTTTTTTCGTATAGTACTCCTTTCTTTCTATCATTTTTTCAGTAAGCCTTAATTTTTATTAAAAGAGGTAAATACACAGCAGTAGATTAAATCTGTTAATGCTGGCCGAATACATTGAACCAGCGAAACAGCCAGGGTGGCCTGCGCCTGTCATGTGTACTCATTTGTGCGATGCGTTCCTGAATGATACTCAATAAAGAGGGCTGTTGTTCGTCAAACCAGGGAATTTCAGTCAGTAATAATAATGCGTCTGCAACTGTGTCGACAGTCCATAAGTGAAATTGATGGTTTTGAATGGCTTGTACAACCTCATTATTGAGACAGAGATGCGCAATATTACTGGCCGGTAAAATAACACCCTGTTTACCGGTTAAATGGCGGCGCTGGCAGGTTTCGAAGAAACCTTCAATTTTTTCATTCAGCCCACCAACAGCCTGTACATTACCAAATTGATCAATCGAGCCAGTGACAGCAATCTGCTGATTGATGGGTTGAAGGGACAGTGCACTGATGAGTGCACAAAGCTCAGCCAGTGATGCACTGTCACCATCAATTTCACCGTAAGACTGCTCGAAAACCACGCATGCTGAGAACGGTTGGGGCTGTTCAAGTCGTAATTCAGAGAGTAAAAATGCCTGCATGATCATCATGCCCTTGGCATGAATGTTTCCCCCCAGCTCAGCCTTACGTTCGACATCGACTAATTCACCATCACCAAAATGAACAGTACAACTAATGCGTGCTGGTTCACCAAATGCCTGGGGATGCCCTGAATACTCGAGTATTGACAGTGCGTTTACCTGGCCTGTTACCATGCCCTCGGTGTCAATTAGTATCTGCCCAAATTCAATATCATCCTGCATTCGCTCTGCCAGATAGCGCTGTCGCCACTCACGGACAGTTGATTTAGTTGCCAGTGCATCAGCAGTAATGATATTGCTTTTGCTATAAGGCACAGCCTCTGATAACTGTTGATTTAACCACTGAGGGCACAGCGGTAAGCGACTTTTGTCACCGCTGTGGCGTACCGCTTGCCTTAACAGCTCAGGCCATGCATCGTTCGATAAAGGTGGCAACTGCTGTTGCTGAATCAACAGATTGATATAGCTGCACCATAGCGACATGCTGCTGGTATCAGTGAATGGCAGTTCAGGTTCAAATTCACCATAAATTGTGAGTTCTTTTATTCCTGGCTCCATATGATGGAAGTCACCAAGACTGAGTCGATCACCAACCAAAATTAACTGCAAATCAAGCGCCATCGATGGTACTGAAATGGGTAACGGGCGAGTTTCATCCGGTGACAGCCACTCAAATTTTTTCTGCATGATCATTTGCTTCAGGCGTAACCACATGAAAGGTTGTGCCAGTAGCGTTCTGACAGCTAAGACTAGTATCCCTCCATTAACAAGATGGATAAGGCCTGGTTTTAACGTTATTTTATCTTTGTATAGTCTGACACAACCAAATAACTGTTCAGGCTCTACCCATTCCCGGTACAGGCAGGTGACCTGTCCAGCAAAGCGTTCATCACCCCGGATAGCAGGCTGCCATATAATTTCATCGTCCTGAATCAGATAATCACCACCCATTAGCTTTTTTGAGCGGCTGTGTTGTAGTTCTTCTACAGCCCGAGCAATGAGATTCAAGTAATCATTACATTCCTGTGCCTTAATAAGCATAAGGCGTGATCTGGATTGAGGATGGCAAAAAAAGGTCAGTGCATTGTCGAGTCGAGGTTGTATTGCTGTGAATGTTACCGGCGCTAACTGGGCGGCAGTAGTCAACAGGGCGTCACAGGATGTGATGTCAGGCAATAGAGACTGCCATTTAAGTTGTTTAGTCGTCAAAGTATATAATATAGCCGCAATGGTTAAACGAAAGAAAGGCGATTATACAAGAATAACTGAGACTGCACATATGCAGAATAATACTTGTTACTGATAACCGGGCTAAATAAGATTTTTTTGTGTAAAAAATAGCCAGAATGATAGTTATAAATTAGGGTGAAATTGCTTATACTGCGTGAAAGTTACAACGTCACTGAGAAATTATCATGAAATATCAGCAACTGAAAAATCTTGAAAGTGGTTGGAAGTGGTCCTATCTGATAAAAAAGCACCGTGAAGGTGAGCTGATTACACGTCATATTGAGATAAGTGCCGCTGAGGATGCTGTTGCTGAGCTGGTTAAACTGGAAAACCAGCCACTGAAGATACTCGAGTGGATTACAGTACATATGAATCCCAGGCTGGTTAATCGCTTAAAACAAACAATCAGAGCACGGCGCAAGCGCCATTTCAATGCAGAACACCAGTATCAACGTAAAAAATCGATTGATTTGGAGTTTTTAGTCTGGCAACGCCTTGCGGCGCTGGCGCAGCAAAGAAACTGCACACTTTCCGCGATTATCACTCAGCTCATTGAAGATGCGGAATGTAAGGAAAAATATACCAACCAGATTTCATCGTTAAAACAGGATCTAAAAGCGATTTTGCATGAATAATCATACTATTTTTGCATTTGTGGAGATCTGGCGCGCGATAATTTTTTGCAAAAAGCACCGGTCAGTCGGTTGTTTTACTGCGTTAAAAGTCGTGTGTTTTTCAAAGCGTTTCTCATAATTGCAATGCAATTTTTTGTAAGTCTATTTTGTTATTGGTATTGAGGCTTGTATTTGCGTATTTTGTAATTCATTGATTAGCTGTTGATGTTAAGTTTATTTGTAATAGAAGGGAATTCTACTAAAGGAGTAGTAATGAAATACTTATCAGAAAAAAGAATCGAACAGGCAAAAATGTCTTTTACCACGCAACTGGGACCTGTTACCTCTCGTTCTCAGTTTGGAGGGTACAGCCTTTCAGTTAATAAGGTGATGTTTGCCATTGTGTCTGATGGCGAATTGTATCTGCGAGCCACTGATAATATTGAAAGTCTTTTTCAGTTAAAAGGAATGATGAATTTCGTCTATGCCAAAAGAGGCATACCGGTACTGTTACGTTATTATCATGTTGATGAATTTCTGTGGAATGAAAAAGAAACTTTACTTCGTTTTGCACAGCTGGCTTATGAAGAGGCTATGGCTGACGCTTCACGTAAAAAACTTGGCAGCATGAGACTGAAAGATTTACCTAATTTGGGCGCGAGCCTTGAACGATTATTGTGGAAAGTGGGTATTAAAAATGCCGGGGATTTACGCACTGAAGGTGCAAAATGTAGTTATTTAAAATTGCGTATGCTGCATAAGACATTAGGGATTAACGTGCTGTTTTCACTCGCCGGTGCAATAAATGGATACCATCATGCAGTATTGCCTGCGGTAATACGTAATGAACTGCTGGAGTGGTTTAAAGAGATAACCATGCCTTTATCAGGTAATGCTAAACGGTCGTAATAGATAATCCGGATACTGGTTTACTCATTTCTTTAATTGTTGTTAATTGATTTACCAGTATCTTTGCTGCTGCAGTCGGTTGCTATTATTGAGTAGCATGAACAGCATGGCACTATCTGTCTTTGATTAAGTCATAGATAAGCATAATGGCGACGAGGAGCGGCCTGGCAGCCTTGAAGGTGTGGGAAGATTAATTGCGTAAATTTGGTGACTGGAGCTGATGACGTATGGACTCTGCGAGTTCATCCAGAGAAGGCTGTTCCGGGTGAGCTTTAGGTGGTTCGGAGGTTAACTGAGCTTCGGCAAGGTAGGTGTGAATGGGGTGGCCATTTTCATCTTCCATGACGACATGATACCAGGGAGCATGGCGTAATGTTTCGTTGGCAGCCATTTCATCATCCTGAGGTTGCCTCAGCGAGTATTCAGGATCGATATCAATAACTACCCCTAAGTAACCGAGTAATTTATGGCGAATTTGCTGCCCGATACCGAATTTGCTGATAACCATAATAGATGACCTCCAATGCTGTAGGTTATTTTTCCTGTGAGGATAAATAATCTATTGTTTTAAATCACATCACCCGACATGCAAAGCCTTTCAAATAGAGCCCTTCAGGGTAGGTTGCGATAACAGGGTGATCAGCAGCCTGGCGGAACTGTTCTATAAATTGTATATCACAGCCAGCATCTAAGGCGGCATCAGCCAAAATTTTCTGAAATAAAGTGGCAGGCATCAGCCCGGAACAGGAAAAGCTCAATAGAATTCCGCCTGGACGTAATAGTTGTAAGGCAAGCATATTAATGTCTTTATAACCACGGCAGGCATTGGGCAGCTGATTTTTATTTTCTGCAAGTTTCGGTGGATCCATGATTATCATATCAAATTTTTCGCCCAGCGAACGGTATTTTCTTAAAATCTCGAATACATCGTCGCGGATAAATTTGCTTTTAGCTAAATCCAGCTGATTGAGTGTAATCTGCTGTTTTGCAATATCCAGAGCTGCCTGTGAACTATCAATATTAATTATCTCTTCACATCCTGCAATTAAAGCAGATACCGCAAAAGCACCGGTATAAGAGAAACAGTTTAATATCCGGCGATGACTGGCATAGTTACGTATTGCAAAGCGGCTGTCCCGTTGATCGAGGTAAAAACCGGTTTTATGCCCATGCTGGATATCAACCAGAAATTTCATATCCCGTTCGTTGATTGTTAACAGAGCAGGGGGCAGATCTCCTGCAATCAGCCCTCCGGCCACTGGCAGGCCTTCTTTTTTTCGCACTGAACTATCAGAACGCTCGAAGAGTGAATAGCCGGGGTAGCAGTGCTGCAGTGCGCAAATCAGGTTGGTACGCTGGTATTCTGCTCCGGCGGAAAGTAATTGCAATACCAGATAATGTTGAAACCTGTCGATAGTGATACCGGGTAAGCCGTCGGATTCACTGGCTATCAGACGATAGCTATCGAGTCCATCACTCCTGGCGAGATAGTCGCGCCAGTATTGAGCACGTTGTAAGCGACGAATGAAAAAATCAGTATCAACAGGCTCATCCTGCTGAAATGTCCATACACGTGCACGTATTTGTGATTGTAATGAATACGCTGCGCGGGCAAGCCATTTTCCATGGCTGTCAACAATATCAACAGTTTCTCCTGAAAGTGCTTGAGATTCAATACGTTGAATAGCGCCTGAAAATATCCATGGATGGCGGCGAAGTAAGGATTTCTCGCGCCCTTTAGTAAGAAATAAACGTGCCGTCATAATTGAATGTGCTACTGCGCTAAAAGAGCGCTATTGTGGTGGGATAAAGAATAAAATGCAATGCAGCAGATAGAAAGTGGGCAAAATTTATGGATAAGGTATGCACTGCCATTTATGTTTATGGCGTGGTTCAGGGTGTAGGGTTTCGTTACAGCACTCAACATATTGCGCGAAAATTGGGCGTGACAGGTTATGTGCGCAATTTAGCTGATGGTAGTGTAGAAGTGCTAGCCTGCGGAAAACAGGCGGATGTGCTGTCACTGATTGCCTGGATGGAGCAGGGTGGTCCCCCTTATGCGCGCATTGATAAGCTGTTATCTGAAACCCGCCAGAGCAATGAGTATCAGGATTTCAGTGTGAAAAGATGAAAACCGGTCAGGTGGTATTTTACTTATGGCGCTATAAAAAATAGCAGCCTGCATAAAAGATTATCAGGTTGTTTACAGGCATTTTGCTGGTCTGGGTAAGCCTGCTATTTTTGCTGCCTGTCTGGCAGGACCTTCGGGAAACAGGCGGTAGAGGTAACGACTGTTGCCTTTTTCTGTGCCATATTTTTGTGCGATAGCTTTTACCAGCATTCTCATGCCAGGAGAAGTTTTGAATTCCAGATAAAATAGCCTGACAAATTGTACGATTTCCCAGTGTTCTGCTGTGAGTGTGATGTTTTCCTGCAGGGCCAGCATGGGGGCCATGGCTTCATGCCAGTCAGTGATATTTTTTAAATAACCCTGTGCGTCCGTTTCAATCACACTACCTGCGAACTGAAGCTTACCAGAATCCGGCATGGTGCTATTCATAAAGCGATGGTGCTCCCTGGGGCCGGCTTTTAAAACGGCGATGGAGCCACATGTATTGATCCATGGCGAGGCATATCTCTTTTTCTACCACTTTATTCATAAAAGCCGCGGCAGTGATTTCATTATCCAGAGGGAAATTGTCAACAGCGGGCTTTATAATTATTTCATAGCCTCGGGCATCAGGTAATCGACGCGGAGTAAAGGGAATTATTGCCGGTTTTCCCATACGTATCAGCAGGTAAGTTCCTGTTGTAGTTGCGGCGTCCTGAACAGCAAACAGTGGAACAAAGACACTGCTTTTAGGGCCATAATCATGATCAGGCGCATACCAGATAATTTCACCCTGTTTCAGACAACGAATCATTCCCTTGAGATCCTTGCGATTAAGCATGGATTTGTTGGAACGCAGTCGGCCACGTATTTGAATCCAGTCCATTACCTTGTTGTTATGAGGCCGGTATACGCCGATACCAGGATTGTGAATGCCGAGAATCCGCGCACCCAATTCCAGAGTAAGAAAATGCAGTCCAATTAGCAGAATGCCTTGTCTGTTATTCTGCACTTGTTTTATATGTTCCAGACCAGAAATGCTGAACCAGCGTTTTATACGCCAGTCGGGCCAGAACCATGCCATACCGGTTTCAAATAACCCCATTCCTAGCGATGCAAAATTTCTAATCAGCAGCTGATCACGCTCAGTTTTAGGCATATCAGGAAAACAAAGCGCGAGATTACGTTGTGCAATTTTAACGCGCCGCTTAAGAAAAAGCATTGAAAAACGCCCGATAGCCATACCCAGTCTGTAAATAACGGGATAGGGTAGCAACACTAACAGATAGAGAAGTCCCACGCCAAACCAGGTCAGCCAGTAGCGTGGATGCAGTAATGTAAGATAGAAAGGAAATGCCTGTATTATCATGTTTTGGTTAAGAAAGTTTGTAGTGACCGGACAGCTTTTACTGTTAAGGAAAAAGGCGGGTGACAGTAAAATATCTGCCTTTACAATAACGTGCTTTCCAGATAGTAATCATAAAAAAGGAGCTCTTTCCTGCCTGGTTTCGCTATCAATGATGTATGTCAGTATTCTTTCGAGTATCATAAAGAACTCTCGAGAGGTAACGAGGCGCTGTTATTGTAACAGGTTATCAGAAATACAGGAAAGTATAAGTATGTCGGTATTACATAATCGTATTTCCAACAGGGAACTGAAAGCACGCATGCTGGCTGAGGCTGAACCGCGTACCACGCTTTCTTTTTATAAATATTTTAATTTACCTGACCCACAGGAATTTCGTGACAGGCTTTACAGGGAGTGGATTAAGCTCGCTGTGTTTGGTCGCGTGTATATTGCCACTGAAGGTATCAATGCTCAGGTGAGTGTTCCCCTGCGCCATTATGATGAGTTTAAAAAAATACTTTTTTCTGCTGATCCTGCTTTAGCACAGATACGCCTCAACGCTGGATTACAGGATGATGGCAAATCCTTTTGGGTATTACGTATGAAAGTACGTACGCGCATTGTTGCTGATGGCATTGATGATGAGAATTTTAACCCAATGCATGTCGGGACTTATCTCAATGCCAAGCAGGTCAATGAAATGCTGGACTCTCCAGATGCATTGTTTGTTGATATGCGTAACCATTATGAATACGAAGTAGGGCATTTTAGCAATGCGCTGCAGATACCGTCAGATACCTTTCGTGAGCAGTTATCCATGGCGGTTACTATGCTGCAGCAGGAAAAAGACAAAAAAATTGTCCTGTATTGTACCGGAGGTATTCGTTGTGAAAAAGCCAGTGCCTGGATGTTGTACAACGGTTTTAAGCAGGTTTACCATATTGAAGGTGGTATTATCGACTATGTACGTAAGGCAAAAGAACAGGCTCTGCCAGTAAAATTTATTGGTAAAAACTTTGTCTTTGATGAGCGTATGGGCGAGCGAGTTTCTGATGATGTTATTGCCTTGTGCCATCAATGCCATAATAGCAGCGACTCACATACTAACTGTAAGAATGACAACTGCCATTTATTGTTTATCCAGTGTGCGGATTGTGCCAGAAAATTTAATGGCTGCTGCAGTGAAATTTGCCACGATGAATGGAAATTACTCGATTGTGACAAGCCTGTCCCGCCTCGAGACGATAAAAATCGGGTAAAAGTTTTTAATAAATCTAAAAAGCAACGTCATATAACGCAGTCTTTCTGCTGTGTGTCAGAAAAAAATGAAGATAATAAAAGTACATCCAGTAAAGAATAAGGCTCATGGCATTATGTCTGCATGAAATGCGCTATAAACAGCCTGATTTTAATTTATCAAATGAATATATAAATGGCACCATATGAATCTCCTGGTGCCTGGCTATATATTCTTCGTCTTTCAAACTACAGCTGCGTTGGCTGCGAACAGTCTCCCCAATCACATAGCTTGTCTATGCTCATGGGGATGCCTGTTCTTATTGCCTTGCGGCAACTCGAAATACTTTGGGTATAACTACCCGTGTTTAAGAGGTTAGTGCCTGCGGTTATCGCAGTGCACTGATTCTGACGATTGAATTTTCGCAATACTGGCTTCAAGAATAGTAATAAACTGACGAGCAACATCAGTAGTTAACCAAAACGTTCTGTCTACTAATGCACTTTCAGGCGGTTGGTTTATTGAAGAAATATAATGAAGACGTATCATCATGGCGTCGTAGCGATCGACTGTACTGATGTCCCAACCTACGAGTGGATGAGTTTGGATAATTTCATCGTTTCTTTCCATAAAGACCCCTTAATTTCATCGTGATCAGTTATGAGTACTGGATGAAGATCAATGCGACTCAATTATTAAATGAGCCGCTTTAGTATATGCATTCAATGTTTAATTTGGATATATACTCGATTATTTTTATTACTTATTGATTAGCAATTAATACCGGCGATTAATTATTTTTAATAAAAAGAAATCATTAATAAAATTTTAATGCTAATTAAAATTTTAAAAATATTACGATTGATTCCTGACAATATTATTTTTATTCATGGCAGTCTGGAATTTTTTATTTCTTAAACCAGCCTGTTATTTAATGCTGAATAAAAATAAGGGGATGGCTGCCGGGTTATGATGACTTTCTTTAATTATTATTGTGATTATTTTGAACTGACCAGTTCATCAGCTGGCCAGCAAGAAAAGGGACAATACGCTGCTTAGCTGTTCCTGCCTGAATTGTTTCCGGTATTTTTATTGGTGTTTTAACCAGGGTAAGGGTTTCCCGGTTAACAGGAAGACCATAAAAACGGGGTCCGTTTAATGAGCAAAATTTCTCTAAGTGCTCTAATGCATTGAGCTCTTCAAAAACCTGAGTATAGGCAGCAATAGCAGAAGGAGCATTAAATATACCTGCACAGCCGCAGGAAGATTCTTTGTGTTCCCTGATATGTGGTGCTGAATCTGTGCCCAGAAAAAAACGTTCTGAGCCGCTGGCAATCGCCCGGCGTAGTGCTTCCTGATGACTATTGCGCTTTAAAACAGGTAAACAAAACAGATGGGGGCGAATACCTCCCGACAGCATATGGTTGCGGTTGAACATGAGATGTTGGGGTGTAATGGTAGCGGCGGTGAATGAATTAGCTTCCCGCACATAATCAACCGCTTCTCTGGTAGTAATGTGTTCAATAACAATTTTTAATTCAGGAAATTTCAGGCGAACAGGGTGAAGATGCTGTTCAATAAACCAGGCTTCCCTGTCAAAGATATCAACCTGTGCATCTGCGGTTTCGGCATGTATTAATAATGGCATCCCTGACGCCTGCATGCGCTCAAAAAGTGGATATATTTCTGTTATGTTACTAACACCCTGACTGGAATTTGTCGTTGTGTTGGCAGGATACAGTTTTGCTGCACTGAATATACCCTGCTTAAAGCCTGCAGTCAGTTCATCAGCATCAGTGTCCGCTGTCAGATAACATGTCATTAATGGAGTGAATGCATGGCCAGTGGGGAGGGCCTGTAAAATACGTAGTCGATAAGCATCGGCATGGGCTATTTTTGTTACTGGTGGTGTCAGGTTTGGCATAATAATGGCCCTGCCAAACACCTGGCTGGTGTAGGGTAATACGCTTTTTAACATATCACCATCGCGCAAATGAACATGCCAGTCATCGGGGCGTGCAATTTTTACTATCCCGGATGTTATTGTCATTTAACCGGTTTCCTGGGGGATAATGCAGTTAATGAAAACACTCTGCCAGCGTGAAACATTCTTTCATCAGACACATCTGGCAGATTTTTTTACAGCCAGACATTGAGAATCTGGCTGTATTGCGGGCAGGCACTATTTGATTGATTGAGGTTTACTGGTGGGTAAAGTTGCATGGTTAACCGCAGCATGCCCCCCCGCAGATCCTTTACCCGTGAATTCAAAAGAAGTACGTTGCCAGTTGCCAGGCTGCGGTGTTTCAGTCAAGTGGTAACCTGAAGGGGCAGGTGCCCGGGTTGTTGGTGCTGACGCATGTTGTTTACGCAGAGATTGTTGTGCAGACGCTATTGTTGATGCTGATTCATACACGGCATTTTCTGGTGACCCAGTCTGACTTTCAGGCGCTGCGGTACTGTCAGCAGTGGTTGTGATTTGCTGCTTTTCTGAGACATTTGCTTCACTGGATACCGCTCGGGTGGCCGTGATGAAATCATCCCCATCGGGTATGGTGACAGGCTGTTCTGTCACTGCGACGGTAGAAAATGCAATAGCTGTATCAGCGGGCTCGTCAGGTTGCGATGCCGCAATAGCGGGATAGTGGATCCAGACTTTACCAAAAGCCATTTCAGGTGAAGCAAATGCACCTGTCAGCGGCATGGCAGATTGTGCAGGGTGATGTTCATCACGATAGCGACGACGACGCTGACCGCTTACCCGTAAATGACGTGGTGAGCGGCGTGAGCGACGTGGTATAGCTTCATTGCCATTATTATTACCTGGCTGCATCTCTGCTATAGCATCAGGTGTTATATTTTCTACCAGGGTAGCGACATTCTGTGCTGAGCGCTGCTGATTTTCATCAGTGACTGACAGGGCAGCTGTTGCGCCTGGGCCATGCTGATGGGTCATTTGCTCCGCTGTTACCGGTAACTGTTCATCTGGCGTATTTTTAAACTCAGTATTATCAGAGGTAACACGCACTTTTTGAGTGAGCTGGCGACGCGGACGGCGCGGAGTAGCTGGCTGACGCGAGGCCTGTTCAGGCTGTACCTTATTTTCTGTTGTATCAACAGACACTGTAGCTTTAGTATCATCCTGCTTTTTTTCATCCTGGCGACGGCGTTGCCCTGCTTTTGCGTCACGGCGCTGTTGCTGCTCTTCAGGTGATTTTTTGTTTACTTCGCTATTATCATAGGGTATTTCTGCAGTCGCATTGTTGCGTTGTGCGGTAAAACGCTTATGGCGCCGCTGATCGTCACGGTAATTTTTTTCACCAGCCCCTCTGTGCTCGCTATTTGTTCGTCCCGAATGACGCCGGGCCTGTTGCAGGTTATTATCAGCGCTTTCGCCAGGCGGGCTTTCTTTAGTTTCTGTTAGCGTTTTACGCGTGCTAAACAGACTTTTGAATTTATTAACAGTACGCGTTAATAGATCGGGTATTTTCCCACCATGGTGCTCAGCAGCTGTCTGTCGTGTATGAATATTCTGAGTCCCTAAAGAGGTAGCTGATACTGGCGTAACAGGCAGTGAAAAAGCCGAGAGTGCGGGCTGTTCCACGCGTTTGCGTTCACTTTGACTATCTTCCTGAAGTGGCGCTGTTTCAGTTTCATGACGTTGTGATAACAGGTAGCTGAGTATCGGCGTTTCTTCTCCTTTGCGCACCCGTCGTACCGAATAGTGAGGTGTCTGCATTTGATCGTTTGGCACAATAATCGCCCGGACACCCCCCTGACGTTTTTCAATGGCATTCACAGCATCACGTTTTTCATTCAACAGATAGGAAGCTATCTGCACAGGCACAATGGCATGGACCTCACAGGTATTTTCTTTTAATGCTTCTTCTTCGATGAGTCGTAGAATGGAAAGTGAAAGCGATTCGTTGTCACGTACGGTACCGGTACCACTACAGCGCGGGCAAACATGGTGACTGGATTCACCCAATGAAGGGCTTAAGCGCTGTCGGGACATTTCCAGCAGGCCAAAACGGGAAATCCGACCAATTTGAATACGGGCACGATCCTCGTGTACAGCATCGCGCAGGCGATTTTCAACTTCACGCTGGTGGCGTACAGGTGTCATGTCAATGAAATCAATGACAATTAAACCACCAAGATCACGCAGACGCAGTTGGCGGGCAATTTCGTCAGCGGCTTCGCAGTTAGTATTGAATGCGGTTTCTTCAATATCACCACCCCGTGTTGCACGGGCAGAATTAATATCGATGGCAGTAAGTGCTTCTGTGCTGTCGATGACTACAGAGCCACCAGAAGGAAGGCGCACTTCACGCTGAAACGCAGATTCAATCTGGAATTCAATTTGATAATGACTGAACAGCGGAATTTCACCGTTATAAAATTTTATTTTACTGCTGAAATCCGGGCGACCCAGAGCAGCAATATGTTCTTTGGCTAACTCAAGAATGTCAGGATTATCAATTAATATTTCACCAATATCCGGACGCAGATAATCACGAAAAGCACGCACAATGACATTGCTTTCCTGATGGATAAGAAAAGGCGCTGTGCGGTTTTCGGCCGCTTTTTTAATGGCATCCCAGTGTTTTAAGCGAAAGGAAAGATCCCACTGTAGAGCAGCAGCAGATTTACCTACACCAGCAGTACGCACGATTAATCCCATTCCTTCAGGGAGCTCTAGTGATGATAAGGCATCTTTTAATTGCACACGGTCATCACCTTCTATGCGACGGGATATCCCTCCTGCACGTGGATTATTTGGCATCAGTACCAGATAGCTGCCGGCCAGGCTGATAAATGTTGTTAAGGCGGCACCTTTATTACCACGCTCTTCTTTATCGACCTGAACAATCAGTTCCTGTCCTTCGTGTAATACATCCTTAATATTTGGGCGGTTGGATACACAATTGCCGGGAAAATAGTCGCGAGAAATTTCTTTAAGTGGAAGGAAGCCATGTCTTTCTGAACCGTAATCAACAAAAGCAGCATCAAGACTGGGTTCAATACGGGTAATTTTTCCTTTGTAAATATTCGCCTTTTTTTGCTCATGGCCAAGGTTTTCGATATCCAGATCGTAAAGCCGTTGTCCATCTACAAGAGCAACTCGCAATTCCTCTTGCTGAGTGGCATTAATCAACATTCTTTTCATAAATTCAACTTACTCATTATTTTTACATTAAGTTAGTAGAGTTGCAGACGAAATAACCTTTTTGACCCGCTAAACTGATAATCCAATTTTTAGCAGAACCGTTAATTTTTATGCTGACCTATTTGCAAAAAAGAGGACACGATCGGCGTCGGTGAGCCTGTATTATTTTTTAGAAAATACAGTGCTTCCTCATGGAGGGTCACTTTTAACAAACAGCACAAGTAAGTTCATTTGTTCGGTCAGGTTATAACCTGTAACTCGTTAATTGCCTGGTTTTACATTACGTCTTACGCCACTGCTGCGTTTTAGGTACTCACACAGGTTATAAATAATTCAGCAATCTTCCCAGCTAAAATTTAATGGGATGCGATGCGAGAATTAATGGCTATTATTCCATTGCTGAGGCTGTTATAGCAAGGTGACTTTTATCTGAGTGCATTAAGATTTTTCTGTCAGGAGTTACTGTTTCTGCAGAAATGATGAATATTTGCCTGTTTAAACAATACAAAAACGTAATATTAAAAGCAGGCATTAACGACAAAAAATGTGCTATTTTTTAGGGCATGTATTAAAATAGCAGCCATGAAAAAAAATACCCTCGCTGTACAATCAGTTGTAATATCTTTTGATGAAACTGGTCAACGGATCGACAATTTTCTGCTTGCCAGGTTGAAAGGTGTTCCGAAAAGTGTGATTTATCGTATGCTGCGTAAAGGCGAGGCGCGTATTAATAAAAGGCGCATTAAGCCGGAATATAAGCTTGCAGAAGGTGATATCGTACGCATACCTCCTGTTTGCGTTAGCTGTCCTGATATCCCGGTATCCGTGAAACTCGACAGAGTTGCCGTACTGGCTGATTGTATCCTGTTTGAAGACGATCATATCCTTGTGTTGAATAAACCTTCAGGTACTGCAGTGCACGGAGGCAGTGGGCTGAGCTTTGGTGTTATTGAAGCTTTACGAGCACTACGCCCGCAGGCGCGATTTCTCGAACTAGTGCATCGTCTTGATCGTGAGACCTCAGGGGTATTGTTAATTGCAAAGCGACGTTCGGCTTTGCGTGCTTTACATGAACAGTTACGACTTAAAAAAATGCAGAAAAATTATCTGGCGCTGGTTAAAGGCCAGTGGCAGCCAGATTCTATGGTTATGCAAGCACCCTTGATGGAAAATACACTGCAGGGAAATGCTAAAAAAAGGGTGCTGGTAAGCAGCCAGGGTAAACCTGCAGAGACGCATTTTAAGGTTGAAGAGTATTTTGGTCATGCCACGTTAGTAAAAGCCATGCCTGTTACGGGAAGAACGCATCAAATACGTGTACATGCGTTGCATGCCGGGCATCCGATTGCTTTTGATGATCGTTATGGTGATCATGAATTCGATAAATTATTGAAAGACACCGGGCTGAACCGCCTTTTTTTGCATGCAGCCGCGTTGCGTTTTGAGCATCCTGCTAATGGTGAAACACTGTATATTGAAGCGCCAATGAGCAGACAGTTACACGCTTGTTTAGCGATGTTACGTAACCCGATGCAAGATAAAATTTTATTAAAAAATGTGGCGAGATAGCCTTTTTCTTTGACTCCATCCTGTCGGAAAGTTAATATGCGTGGCCTATGCAACAGGTAAAATTACCCCTGACTATTGATGAAATTCGCATGGCCAGGGGCTTAAGCTATCGCTTTTCTTATCTACCGCAGCAGGTTAGTCGTGTTGCTGAGTGTGTAGTAAGTGTGGATTCTGATATCAACGTTTTCTTATCTTTTGATGTTGATAGCCAGTCTGTCGTAGTAATAACAGGAGATGTAGCACTTACAGTAACTCTGATATGCCAGCGCTGTACAGCAATGTTTCAACACCCTGTACATGCGGCTTACTGTGTTAGCCCAGTTGCTAATGATAAGCAGGCAAAGGATTTACCTCAGGAATACGAGCCCATCGAGCTGAATGAGTCTAGAAAAGTCGATTTTCTGGCAATGATTGAAGACGAAATTATTCTTTCGTTACCCGTCATGCCATTGCATGAAGCTGAATCTTGTGAAGTATCTGGAGCTAACAGATTTTTTGGACAGTTGCCTGAAGAAACAGGAAGCGACAATCCATTTGCTCTGCTAGCCAGTTTAAAAAAATAGTGAAGGAGTATAAAACCAATGGCAGTACAACAGAACAAACCCACTCGTTCTAAACGTGGTATGCGTCGTTCTCATGATGCACTGACTACTTCTGTCCTGTCAGTGGATAAGGTGTCTGGTGAAACTCATTTACGGCACCATATTACTGCAGATGGTTATTATCGTGGCCGTAAGGTTATCTAGTCTGATTATGTTTGCTAAGTAAATTTAGCAAGGCGTTATTTTGACTGGGCTCACCCTTGCATTAGATGCAATGGGCGGGGACTTTGGTCCCTGCGTGACAGTGCCTGCTTCGTTGCAGGCACTCGCAAACGATATGCAATTAAAGCTTCTTTTGGTCGGAGACCCCGACATTATCATTCCGTTATTAGCTAAAGCTGATCCTTTATTATTGGGAAGATTGCAGGTTATTCCTGCTGAGCATGTTGTTAATGATATTAAGCTTTCCACAGCCATCCGTAACAGCCATGGCAGCTCCATGCGCATTGCCCTTGAATTGATTAAAAATGGTAGTGCACAGGCTTGTGTCAGTGCAGGGAATACCGGGGTATTAATGGGCCTTGCAAAAATGGTAGTCAAGCCTCTGGAAGGTATAGAGCGCCCTGGATTAATGGCCATGCTCCCTAACCAGTACGGTGGTAAAATGGTTGTGCTGGATTTGGGCGCAAATGCGGAATGTGACAGTAAGCTATTAACACAGTTTGCTATTATGGGCTCCGTGGTAGCTGAAGAAGTGCTGGGTATTATTCACCCTCGTGTAGCGTTACTGAATATTGGTGAAGAAGAAACTAAAGGGTTGGATAACATTCGTGCTGCTGCAGTGGCGTTGAAGAATATCAGGGCTGTTAATTATATTGGCTATCTGGAAGCAAATGATTTACTTACTGGAAAAGCTGATGTTATGGTTTGTGACGGCTTTACAGGCAATGTTACCTTGAAAACCCTGGAAGGAGTGATAAGGGTTTTTATATCGTTTTTAGAATCAGCGTCTAAAAAAAATAAACAATCGTGGTGGGCAAGACTACCGGGATACTGGTTAGAAAAGCGAATGATAAAACAGTTCGGTCCGTTGAACCCTGATCAATATAATGGCGCATGCCTGTTAGGATTACAGGGAGTTGTTATCAAAAGCCATGGTTCTGCAAATAAAAACGCATTTGCAGTTGCGATAGAGCAGGCTGTGCAGACGGTGAGGCGGCAGGTTCCTGACAGGATTGCTGCTCGCCTGGAAATGGTCTTGGGTTAGGGTGACTGATAATACATGTATACAAAAATTCTGGGTACGGGAAGTTATTTACCCGCACAGGTACGCACTAATGCAGATTTAGAAAAAATGGTAAATACGTCCGATGAATGGATTGTCAGCCGGACAGGTATTCGTGAGCGGCGTATTGCTGCACAATCAGAGACAGTAGCGACCATGGGTTGTGATGCCGCCAGAAAATCCCTGATGATGGCGGGCATAGATAAAGATGATGTGGGATTGATAATAGTTGCTACTACGACTTCCAGCCATGCCTTCCCAAGTTCAGCCTGTCAGATACAGCACCTTTTGGGTATTAAAGATGCCGCTTCATTTGATGTGGCTGCTGCCTGTGCGGGTTTCATTTATGCGCTCAGCGTTGCCGATCAGTACATTAAAAGCGGTGCCGTACGTTATGCCATTGTGGTGGGCTCTGACATATTATCACGCACCTTATCACCAGAAGATCGTGGTACTATTATTTTGTTTGGTGATGGCGCTGGTGCTGTGGTATTAGGCGCATCAGAAGAGCCTGGTATTCTTTCTACTCACTTACATGCAGACGGTAGCTACGGTGATTTGCTGGCATTGCCTTATCAGAATCAATCCGCTGTTGTCACCATGAAAGGCAATGAGGTTTTTAAAGTTGCCGTCAATGAGCTTGCTAACGTTGTTGATGAAACTCTGCAGGCGAATGGATTGAAAAACTCACAGCTCGACTGGCTTATACCTCATCAGGCTAATCTGCGTATTATTAGTGCAACAGCCAGGAGGCTGGGCATGGGCATGGAACAGGTGATAGTGACATTAGAACGCCATGGCAATATTTCTGCAGCTTCAGTACCTGCAGCGCTGGATGAAGCGGTTTGTGACGGACGTATTAAACGTCGTCAGCTTCTTTTGCTTGAGGCCTTTGGCGGTGGTTTTGCCTGGGGGTCTGCATTACTTTATTTTTGATTAGCAGGAAAATTGCATGTTGAAATTTGCAATGGTATTTCCGGGTCAGGGATCTCAGTCGCTCGGTATGTTAGCAGACCTGGCAGCACAATATTCGATTGTTGAAGAAACCTTCGAAGAAGCGTCATCAGTGTTAAATTACAATTTGTGGTCCCTGGTTCAACAGGGCCCTGCGCAAGAATTAAATAAAACGTGGAAAACTCAGCCTGCGCTTCTGGCAGCGTCTGTGGCTATATGGCGTGTCTGGTGTCAGCAGCATGAAAAAAAACCAGAAATTATGGCGGGACACAGCTTAGGAGAATACTCTGCGCTGGTGTGTGCGGGAGCACTGGATTTTCACCAGGCAGTGAGCCTGGTTGAGCTGCGTGGTCAACTAATGCAGGCAGCTATGCCTGAAGGCACGGGCGCCATGTCTGCAATTATAGGGCTGGATAATGAGGCGGTTATGAAAGCCTGTAGTGAATCAGCTGGCTACCAGATTGTTGCTCCGGTGAATTTCAATGCTCCGGGTCAGGTGGTTATTGCTGGCCATAAAGAAGCGGTGAAGCGTGCTGAATTGGCCTGCAGGGAAGCAGGAGCACGGGTGATAACTTTGCCGGTGAGTGTGCCTTCCCATTGTGCACTGATGAAACCGGCCGCTGATGAACTGGCTGTCGTACTGGAAAAAGTGAATATCAATTCTCCTGAATGCCCGATAGTCAACAATGTTGATGTAAAAATTGCAAATACAGCCGCTGCTATCCGCAACGCATTAGTCCGCCAGCTTTATAACCCAGTGCGTTGGGTTGAAAGTATCGACTATATTGCTAACATCGGAATAAAAAAGGTAGTAGAAGCGGGCCCTGGCAGTGTACTCACTGGCCTGACCCGGCGTATTAACGCAGCGGTAGATGCGATATCAATTAATACCCCAGCCGGGCTGAATGATGCGCTGTAAGCGATAATAAAGAGGATTACATGGATTTTTCAGGAAAAATCGCACTGGTTACCGGTGCGAGCCGTGGAATAGGTCGTGCTATTGCAGAGTTACTCGCTAGCCGGGGGGCATGCGTTATAGGTACGGCAACCAGTAAGCAGGGTGCGCAGGCTATCAGTAGCTGGTTGGATAGCAATGGTAGCAATGGTAAGGGCATGGTATTAAACGTTGTCGATCCTGCTTCGATTGAGACCCTTATGGCAACTATTCATACTGAGTTTGGTGGTGTGGATATTTTAGTGAATAATGCCGCTATTACGCAGGACAATTTGTTTATACGCATGAAAGATGATGAATGGCAGGCAATTATTGATACCAATTTGACCTCTGTTTTTCATCTTTCGAGAGCGGTAATACGTACCATGATAAAAAAACGCTTTGGTCGCATTATTACCATCGGTTCTGTTGTGGCCGCAACAGGGAATAAAGGTCAGGTAAATTATGCTGCAGCCAAAGCGGGCGTGATTGGTTTTAGCAAATCTCTGGCCCATGAAGTCGCTTCACGAGGTATTACGGTTAATGTAGTGGCGCCTGGTTTTATTGAAACAGATATGACCCGAGTGTTGACAGATGAGCAACGTGCAGGCATTTTAGCCCGGATACCGGCTAACCGCTTGGGAGAAGATAAAGAAATTGCCAGCGCAGTTGCGTTTCTGGCCTCATCGGAAGCTGGTTATATCTCGGGTGAAACATTACATGTCAATGGTGGTATGTATATGGTTTGAGCATTGGAGGACGTATTTGCATTATTTGAGGTAAAAAAAAAATAAAAAATCGTGGTTTTACTCACTGCGATTTAGTTGCATATTTTTCAACATTTTATAAACTATGAAAACCATCGCGTAAGCGAGCGTTAATAGGAAATTTAAAAGCATGAGTATTGAAGACAAAATTAAGGAAATCATCGCTGGACAACTTGGTGTCAGAAAAGAAGACATGCAAAACGACAAGTCTTTTGTGGATGATCTCGGTGCAGATTCCCTTGATACCGTTGAACTGGTTATGGCGCTGGAAGATGAATTTGGCATCGAAATCCCGGATGAAGAAGCTGAAAAGATCACGACGGTTCAGCATGCCATTAATTATATTGATAATCATAAAAATACTGATAACAAATAAACATATCCAGGCGATCATTCGATCGCCTCATTTTTTGTCCAGAAGTCTTTTCCCTCTGGAGGACAAAGGTGTCTAAGCGTCGAGTAGTAGTGACTGGATTGGGCATGTTGTCTCCTGTTGGTAATACAGTAGAGTCTACATGGTCCGCTATTCTTGCAGGACAAAGTGGCATTGGCATTATTGATAGCTTTGATACCGATGCCTACTCAACAAAGTTTGCAGGTCTGGTAAAGGGGTTCAATTGTGAAGATATCATGTCACGTAAGGACGCCCGTAAAATGGATATTTTCATACAATACGGCCTGGCTGCCGGTATTCAGGCTATGCAAGATTCCGGTCTTGAAGTTACTGAGGCTAATGCCAGCCGTATTGGAGCAGCCGTTGGTTCTGGTATTGGTGGCCTTGGATTAATCGAAGAAAATCACAAATTACTGGTGAACTACGGACCACGAAAAATCAGCCCGTTTTTTGTGCCTTCTACGATTGTTAATATGATTGCCGGTCACCTGACCATGCTCTATGGCATGCATGGTCCAAGTCTTTCCATCACCACTGCCTGTACCACTGGTGTGCATAATATCGGCCAGGCGGCACGCATCATCGCCTATAACGATGCTGATGTGATGCTTGCCGGTGGCAGCGAAAAAGCCAGTACGCCATTAGGTGTGGGCGGATTTGGTGCTGCGCGAGCGTTATCAACCCGCAATGATAATCCACAGGCAGCCAGTCGCCCATGGGACAAAGACAGGGATGGTTTCGTATTGGGCGATGGTGCAGGTATCATGGTTCTCGAAGAATATGAACATGCGAAAAAGCGTGGAGCAAAAATCTATGCTGAAGTCGCTGGTTTTGGCATGAGCAGTGATGCCCATCATATGACATCTCCGCCAGATAATGGCGCAGGCGCTGCGCTGTCAATGGAAAACGCATTACGTGATGCAGGCGTATCTGCATCCCAGATTGGCTATATTAATGCACATGGAACTTCTACACCTGCAGGCGATAAGGCTGAAGCCAATGCAGTAAAAACAGTCTTTGGTGACAGGGCGTACAGGGTCCCGATAAGCTCAACTAAATCAATGACCGGGCATTTATTGGGTGCTGCTGGGGCAATAGAATCTATTTTTTCCGTGCTGGCTCTGCGTGACCAGTGTGTTCCTCCCACCATTAATCTGGATATGCCTGATGAGGGCTGTGATCTGGATTTTGTTCCCTATGAAGCAAGGCGAGTCAGTGGCATAGAATACACCTTATGTAACTCATTTGGTTTCGGTGGCACTAATGGTACTCTGATCTTCCGTAAAATCTAAGGTTGTGTCGTAGTAAGGTAGCACAGATTACTAATTTCATTTATGTGCTGGCATTTTGCCACAGTGCCAGCTCAATCCTCTTTTTTAATCTACACTGACAGTTAATCGTCTGAAGCACTTCCTTTAATGTAAATCAGCATGGTTTTCTGACGAGCAGGAAAAAGATGCGTGTATCCCTATATCAAAAAACACCTGCAATCACCGTTCTGAGTAATCGCGGACAGTCTGTGCGCGAAATTCAGTATTATCGTCACCCGGACACACCCGATACGACGGAAACACGTATCACCCGCCATCAGTATGATGCCCGCAGCCTGCTGGCACAGAGCATTGACCCGCGCCTGTACGCGCTGCAGCAGACGGACGGGACGGTCAAGCCGAATTTTACGTACCTGAACACCCTCGGTGGCGAAGTGCTGCGCACGCAAAGCTGTGATGCCGGCACCACGCTCATCCTGAACGACACTGCCGGCCGTGCGTTTCTTGCAATTACTGCCGCCGGCACGGACGAGGCCATGACGCGCAGCTGGCAGTATGAAGACAGCTTCCTGCCGGGCCGGGTACTCAGTATCACCGAACAGACTGCCGGCGGTG
>CAZROT010000002.1:162927-385723 GCA_964601895.1 uncultured Yersinia sp. | reverse complement strand
CTTCCAGGCTTGCAGCCAGGTGCCCGTCAAATTCCTGTGCCGTACTAACAATAATGTCTTTGGTTACGCTATACGCCGTGTTTTCTATAGCTTTTTTATCCTGCTGGGATAAGGTGATGTCTTCCCATCGCTCTGCTGACTGAAAAGGATTATCTTTTGCCTCCAGTTTATTTTTGGCATAGTTTTTATTGAAATGCTTTCCAGCTTCAAATTCTGCTTTCTGTGCGGCACGCACTATGGTGTCAACCGCTTCCCTGGGTGCAGTGAGGGTACCTAGAGCAGCGCTCAATTGACTGTTGTATTCCTTGCCGGCATTGTTTATTTCTTTCAGGTAGTCCTCACCTTTGGTCTTCGAATTTGCCAGCCCAAAGGCACCCAGTACTGTCTGTTTAAGAGCCGGCTTGCCAGGGTCAAGCTGGTACTTATCCTGGGCTCTCTCTATTTTCTTTTTTGCCCGGTCATGAACAGCCTGTTTTTTCAACACATGGTCCGTGAAGTCCTGTAATGCAGGCTGAGAATTGCTGGATGAGGGATCTGTGCGCCTGTCAAGATATTCAGCCCGAAATTTCTCCTTAACTTCCCCGTACGTCTTACCCGATTTGCTCTTAATCCCCTCGTACCTGGCATCATTGACCGCCCGGCGATAACGTTCATTTTTACCGGCAGCTTCGTGGCGTACAAACAACGTTTGCTGTAAACCTGGATGCGCTCGAAACGTCTGTTCCAGGTTTTCTGTCAGATGTTTGCCTTTGTCTATGACTATGAAATTATCTAAAATCCTGTCGAATTCTTCAGCAGTCACAGGACGCTTGCCTTCACGGTAGCTGACCGTTACCTCGTTCTTATCTTTGCTTCTGGTGATGATAAAAGTTTCTGCCAGCTCTTGATGGGCCTTAATTTTATCATCAGATGCGTGTTGTTTTTTTTCCGGCGCTTTAAAGTAACCTTGCAGATTTTTATAATGATCGCCAAAAGGCCCGTCGGTCTTTGCCAGCGCATAGCGTTCTAGTGTCCTGAGGATTTCTTCGCTGGCGTGATGGGCTTGTGTTCCTCCAGCTGCTTTTGTTACAGCAGTACTGGCTGCAGCAGCGACAGCTGGCTTACTGGTAACAGGCTCAGTGGGTTTTAAGGGTTGTTGCGCCAGCATACTGGCTCTTCTTTCATTTTCTGGAGCGGGTACGTTTTTATTCTTTCTCCTGTCGAACAGGGGCAGGAGACTGTCATTGGTAATCAGTTGATAATTCTTATCAACCGAAAGATATTGTTCAACACGTTGATTGGCAAACGACACTTTACTGATTATTTCTTTAAGCTTGATTTTCTTAGCGTCAGATTTCTCCATTTCTCCAAGGCAACTATTTAATTCCCGTAACAGCGCATCAGCATCACTGGCACCCTGGATATCCAGCCTGGCTAATTTATTAGGTTTACCTGGACTGCTTTTATGTATTTCATCATATTTTGCTTTTATTTCACTCAGTACTGGTTTTAGCAGGTTGAGCTTTATACCTGCTAACTCCTTTAGCGTTAATGAGGTATTGGCAGAATTAGCGATACTATTTACGCCTGGCAGATGCGCATCAGCGGCTTTGGCAGGATCTATGCTTTTATTCAGTGGCTTAAGATTAGCGATCTCATTTCCTGGTGGTGCAGCAGGCATTTTTGTTGGACCAGACATAATCATATCCTCGCAGGTTAAAGCTACAACCACGGGCTGTGGTCACACTGGAGATAGTTATTGTGCTGTGTTAATTATGAGCGAAAGATATGAAAAGTGCTCTAATGTTGATCTGCTTCACAAATTCTGGCATGCATCAGTGAAGCTTAATTTCAGGTAAAATCAGTGTATCACCCCCCTGGTACTTATTGCTGTGCATGTATTGAATGACATAATCTGAACCTGTGCACCCCTGCCAACAGACAGGCTCATGAAACGAGCTGCCTGTCAGTAGCTAAAGACGGGCATGAACAGGATTGCGCGCTATCTGACGACAACTCACTGTCAATTAAGCTCAAACATCATGTCACCAGCACGGCATTCGCATAGGTCGTTATATGAGATTTAATATCATTTAACATACCCTTTTGTATTTCATCGGCCTGCTTAATAAGTTTCTTTGTCGAGGTATTGATTTTCTGCATTTTTGTCCGTTCACTGAAGATGTTGATATAGGACGGAATCAGTAAAAATGCACCGATTACGATGGCAGTGATACCTATCAGAGGAATTATCGGGCCGGTAAGTATAGTACCAATCGCGGCAAGTGCTCCGCCAAATAGCGCAGGCGCAACAACAGCAGTGATACCAATCCCGATACTAAACAGTGCAGATCCGTTCTTTAACGCACCGATAAAACTGTTGAAAGGTTTGAACAGACTTTTTAGCAGGCCCGGAACCTCAATAAGTGCCGCCTTATTTTTTTCTGCCACTGATTTCATGTGCGGCAGGTCGTTAAGGAAATTAGCAGCTAACTGCAGCGCTTCCGCTATGATGTCCTGATTGGTTTGATGAAAACGCAGACTGGTTACATCGTTTGCGTCCCGTGCCTCCTGCCTTTCTGCTCTGGCAGTCTGTATAGACTCCTGCACAATAGCCTTACCAACAGCAGCCACGTTATTACGATACTGGTTCATTGCTTCCTGTATGCGTTCATTAGCCACCAGAGAAGAGCCCTCTATCTTCAGCAGCTCTTTAATCACTTGTGGCGTCGCCGCTATCAGCTTATCTTTCAGGTCTGTTCTTGCTTTTGCCTCATCAAACAAAATCTTAACGTCCCCGGCAAACATTTCAGTGCGAATATCCGTCAATCTTTGATGATTATGCTTTCTCAGATTTTGCCGGTTAACCAGCTGTGTTGCGCTGAATTCATCCTGAATTTCTTTGCGCAACTGCTGATTTTTTTCTCCCGGCAGCAGCGCCTCACTGACACTCTTAACTTCAGCAGCAAGTTTTGTCTGTATGTATTGATGTTCGTTTAATGCACGGGAAAAGGTATTGTGCCATTTGATAAAGGGATCACTATTATTGATTTGAAATTTATCCGTGCCTTTTACCGCTTTGATGGCATCACCCAGATTAAAATTGCGTATGCCTTCTTCCAGATGTGCAGCCAGGTGATTATCAAATTCCTGAGCTGTTTTAACAATGATGTCTTTGGTTACTCTGTACGTTTTGTTTTCTATGGTTTTTTTATCCTGCACGGATAAAGTGATATCTTCCCATCGCGCTGCTGACTGAAAAGGGTTGTCGGTGGCTTCCAGATTATTTTTGGCATAATTTTTATTGAAATGCTTCCCTGCTTCAAATTCTGCTTTTTGTGCGGCACGCACTATGGTGTCAATCGCTTTATCCGGTGCAGTCAGGGTACCGAGGCAATCACTCAACCGGTTTTTATATCGTTTCCCGGCATTATTTATTTCTTTCAGGTAATTCTTGCCCTGGGTTTGCGAATCAGCCAGACCAAAGGCAGCAAGCACTGTGCCTTTAAGAGAAAATTCACCAGATTTAATCTGAAACTGATCTCCAGTTAGCGCGACGTTATTTTTTCCCCTGTCATAAACAGCCTGCTCTTTTAATACATTATCTGTGAATTTTTGTAATGCAGGCCAGGAGTTGCTGAATGAGGGATGAAGGCGCTGATTAAGATATTCAGCCCTGAATTTCTTCTTCAGCTCCCCGTAGTCATCACCCGATTTGCTCTTAATCCCCTCGTACCTGGCATCATTGACCGCCCGGCGATAACGTTCATTTCTGCTGGCAATTTTCTGCTGAATCAAGGGGGTTTTTTGCAAATCGGGATGATTACTAAACGTCTGTTCCAGATTTGCTGAGAGACATGTTCCTTTATCTATAAAGTTGAAATAACGTAAGATTTTGTTGAACTGTTCAACAGTATCAGGACGTTTTCCTTCGCGATAGCTGACCGTTACCTGCCCGTTGTCCCGGGCGATGACAAAAATTTTTGCCAGCTCCTGGCGGGCCGTAATTTTATTATCAGATCGATGTTCTTTTTCTTCAGGCTCTTTAAAGTAACTTTGCAGATTTTTGTAATGATTGCCAAAACGCCATCTGGTTTTTGCCAGTGCATAACGTTCCAGTGTCCTGAGGATTTCTTCGCTGGCCTGATGAACTTTTATACTGACAGCTGCTTCTGTTACACCAATAGCTGCCTCAACGCTTGCAGCGGGCCGCGTAGTAACAGAAACAGTGGATTGTTGTTGCGAGAGAATACGCGTTCTTCTTTCATTTTCTGGCGCGAATATGACTTCATTTTGTTGCCCGGATTCGGTCCGTGAAACGTTAGTGATTATTGCTTTAAACCCGGCTTCTTCTTTTGAGTGGTCTGCAGGATAAGAAGACCTGCCGATTTTTTGGGGATTGCTGCTGGAATTAGTGAAGCCATTTATGCATCCCCGCAGCAGGGCAACAATCCTGGTGGTTTTTTTTTGTGTTTTTAGTGGAGTAGAACTATCAGCAACACCAATTCCTGATGAATAAGACATAATCACATCCTTGCAGGTTAAGGTTACCAACTACCGCTTATAGTCACACGGTGGTGATTTTCGTCCTGGTAATTACGCTGGAAAGATATGAAAAATAATCAAAAAATATAAAAGGCGATATCAAAGGAAGGCGTATTTTTATAACAATGGCGTTATATGTTAAGCAGACTTATACACCGCCGGGCGGATCTGGCTCGGATTCCACGTGATGTGAATGTTCACGTGAAGAAAGTGGTATGGCAGGTAATCCAGGCGGCCTCGAAGAAATGGACCATGCCGCTGAAAGACTGGAGAATGGGCCATGAGTCGTTTTATTATCGAATTCGGTGACCGCCTGGACGGTCACTTCTGAGGAACTGCTTTTACACAAAATTAATTACAGGCTCGATAACATTTGCGCTACTACATTACTGCAGTACATATTTTTCCGCATAATACTTAATATCAAATAAAATCTTCTGTTTTATCTTTTCAGCTGCCTTACTAGATTGCTTTGTTGATTTACAAATTGCCTGCATCTCTGCCCGCTCATTAAATATTTTGATATAGGCCGGCAGCAGTATACAGACACCAATGGTGATGCCAGCGACACCTGCCAGAGGAAGTATGATACCGGTCATTACAATACCCGCGGCGGCAGAAACCGTAACAACCAGAATACCCGCGCCGATTAACAGGGCAGCCACCTTATTTAGTATATTGGTACCGCTGCTAAAGGGTTTAAACAGGCTCTTTATAATACCTGGCTTATCAATGAGTTTTTCCCTGCCTTGCTCAACTATATTTTTTATGCCAGGTAAACCGTTGATGAAATCACAAGCCAATATCCCAGCTTTCTTTTTGATATCCTCATTCATTTGCTGGGTAGTGACTTTAGCTCCCGTGTTTAATGCGGCGTTTCTTTTTGCCTTAGCAGCCTCTATCTCTATATAAAGATCTACCGCCTGTTTACCAAGAGCAGTAGCTTCAACCTTATAGGTATCCTTTACTTGATGTATTGCACCCTGTATCCGGTTATTAGTCGCAAGAGAAGAGCCCTGTATATTGAACACCTCTTTAAACCACTGTGGAGTCAGTGCCCTCGCCCTGCCTGTCAAATTTCTTTTCTGGGCGTTATCAAACATAGCTATCAATTTTTCTTCAAGAGCCTGCCTGCGATCACTCAGTATTTGAACGCTATGAGCTTCCAGATTTTGCTGGTTACCAACCTGTATTGCGTTGAATTCTTTTTCAAGCTCCTTTCTCAGTTGCTGTTGCTCGTTTCGCGGTAAGATAGTGTCGACAATATGGTTAAAGCTAGCCGCAAATTTTTGCTGTATGTTTTTGTATTCTTTTAAGCTGGCAACAGGTGAGGCATGATTATTCTGGCTGACCTTTTGCATTTTTTCACACAACCAGGCATTATCAAATTGCTGTGCCATGTTAATAAGAGTGCTTTTTGTGATTCCATGAACCGTATTTTTTATGGCTTTTCCATACTCTTCAGGTAAAACGATGTCTCCCTCTTTGGAAGACTCCCCTGCCTGAGCTTCCGCTTTTCGTAGAGTGCGCTCGATGGTGCTAATGGCTTCATGCGGTAGAGTGCGCTTCTCCAGAAAGGTATTAAATCCGCTATTATATTCTTCTCCAGCGCCACCAGTAATTTTTCCTGCTTCTTTTTGTACCCAGTTATTAGTAGCCTGTGTTTTCAATAAATATTTCGTGAATTGCTGTAATGCAGAGTTAAAGTCACGGCGTGTATCGGGTGAAGGAAACTTGCAAAAGGTAAGATAGTTAGCTCTAAGCTTTTCCTTAATTCTACCGTAGTCACCGTGCGATTGGCTTTCACTAGCCTTACGTATGGCCTTATGAGCCTGCTGTTGCGCAAAAGATGTTTGCTGAAAATTAACATCCTTCGTAAACACCTTTTTCAGGTTTGCAGTCAGACTACTGCCTTTATTCACTACTTTGAATAAATATAAAATTTTATCGAGTTGTTGATTATTTTCAGGACGCTTCCCTTCCCGGTAGGCGATCGTTGTCTGCTCTGCACTCTGTGTCCTTATAAAAATTTTTTCCAGCTCCTGACCGGCAGCAATTTTATTTTTATCCTTAAACAGGAACCATGCTTTTTCAGGAGCTGTAAAGTAGCATTTCAAACTTCCGCGATGCTCGCGACGGTGCTTACCAGGCTGTGCCTTTAAAAAAGCGTTCATCACATCAAGAATTCTGTTAGCCGCCTGATTAATGTCTGCAGGGAGTACTGCCTCATTAATTTCTTCAGGGACTACTGGTAGAGGGGTCGGCTGCAACCCTGCAGTCAAGAGAAAATTCGGCTGATCGGGAGAATTAGTGATACGATTTATTAATTTCGATACAGATTCCGATACAGTTAGTTTCAACCGAGATAATAGAGGTCTCTGTGATGATAATGCACTACCAGACAGCGTACTACTCATAGACATATTCTATAGTCCTTATAGATGATTAAGGCAGTAACCACCGCTTGTGGTCACATTCGATATGACTATTGTGTTTTAGTAATGACGACTGAACGGTATGAAAAATTATTGAAAAATATGAAAAGCAGTAGCAGAAACAGGCTTATTTTTACGAAACTTTATGAAAATAAAGACATATCTTTATCGCAGCGGACCCGTCTCAATGTGAGCGAGCTTAAAGAAGCGAGTAAGAAAAATGTCAACTTCCAGGATTTTCTGTAAGCTTCTGGTCAGACAGGTCATTGTGATGACCCCGGCTGACAGGTTCGAGCAGAGTTAACAGCTGTTCTTCATTAATCACGCGAATGCCTGATGCCTGAGCTTTAAGCAATTTACTGCCCGCGGTGCTACCTGCAATCACCAGATCAGTCTTCTTTGATACCGCGCTGGTCACTTTTGCACCCGCCGCTATTAAACAGTCTCTGGCCTCATCACGTGACAGCAGACTCAGGGTACCTGTAAGTACCACTGTTTTTCCTGCCAGCGGATTGCCTGACGGTAAGACCGCAGGCTCTGGAACAGGCCAGTGCAGATTAATTTCCGGTGAAATCAGGGCGTCAATCACCTGCTGGTTATGCTCTTCATGCAGAAAATTGAACAGATGCACGGCAACAGTGTCACCGATATCCTGAACCTGTTTTAATGCTTCAATATCTGCAGCACGCAGATTTTCCAGGGAACAAAAATGTGCCGCCAGACCAGCAGCAGTGGCTTCACCTACCTGAGGTATCCCCAATGCATAAAGAAAACGTGCCAGACTGGTTTTTTTACTTTTTTGCAGTGCGTGGATAAGATTTTTAGCTGACTGGGGTCCCATACGTTCAAGGCCCACGAGCTGTTCTTCAGTGAGGTGAAACAAATCAGCCGGAGTTTTGACATTTAATTTTTCAATCAATTGCGTGATAATTTTGTCACCCAGACCATCGACGTTCATCGCTCTGCGGGAAACAAAATGTTTTAATGCTTCCCTGCGCTGTGCTGCACAGATAAGCCCCCCTGTACAGCGGGCAATCACCTCACCACGAGGACGCTCAATGGCTGAGCCACATACCTGGCATTGCACAGGTAACACGATGGGGTGCGAATCTTCTGGTCGTAAAGCAGGCATCACCGCCATTACCTGTGGAATGACATCCCCCGCGCGACGAATAATAACACTATCTCCCACTCTTATTCCGAGGCGCGCTATTTCATCAAAATTATGTAAGCTGGCATTACTGACCATAACACCCGCTACCTGAACGGGCTCAAGGCGCGCAACGGGAGTAATTGCGCCCGTGCGTCCCGTCTGAAATTCGATGGCATTCACCCTGGTTACCTGTTCCTGAGCGGGAAATTTAAACGCCACAGCCCAGCGGGGTGAATGAGACACCACACCCAGTTTTTCCTGTAAAACAATATCGTCTATTTTGATGACAATGCCGTCAATATCAAATCCCAGTGTTTCCCTGACCTGACCAATAAGCTGATAAAAAGCCAGAACATCGTCATTACTGCGACATAATCTGACTCTTTCCTGTACCGGTAAACCCCATGCTTTAAATTGCATCAGCCGCTGAATGTGGCTGGAAGGTAAAGCGCCACGTAATCCCCCGACACCGTAACAGGAAAAGGACAATGGGCGCTGTGCTGTGATGGCAGGGTCGAGCTGGCGCAGGGATCCTGCTGCGGCATTACGTGGATTGGCAAATACCCTGCCACCATTACGACGGTTTTCTTCATTTAATTGCTCAAAACCCTGATGTGGCATAAAGACTTCACCACGTATTTCAATGCGCTCTGGAATGGCGTTGCCGGTAAGATAGCGTGGAATAGTGGCAATGGTCAGCACATTAGCGGTAATGTTCTCGCCGGTCATACCATCACCGCGGGTTGCTGCATGCACCAGCTGGCCGTTTTCATACAACAGACTGATTGCAACGCCATCAAGCTTGAGTTCACAACAACAGGTCAGCTCTGCCGTGCTGTCCAGCCTGTTCTGTAATCGCCGGCTGAACGCCCGATAACTGGCTTCATCAAAAACATTGTCAAGAGACAACATGGGCACTTCATGCTGAATATGCTCAAAAATATCCAGTGGTGCAGCGCCTGGCTGTTGAGTGGGTGAATCCGTGGTAACAAGCTCAGGATAGCGAGCCTCCAGCTGACGCAATTCAGCCAGCATTTGATCATACTGTGCATCCACAATATCAGGTGCATCAAGAACATGATACTGGTGTGCATGATGGCGCAACAACGCTCTGAGTTGATTGATTTTCTGGATTATAATTTCCATATCAGATATATAGCGCAGTGGATAAGAAATAATTTGATATTATATCAATCAGAGACATTATCTGTTTTCAACGCCTTGCATGATAGTTGACACGCAGTAAAGACAAGCCATCAGCCAGAAATAGTTAACCGGTATTGCATTTCTGGTTACCATGGTGACAATAAAACCTGTTATGGCGTTATATTACCATACCAGCAATTGTCATTGATATTTATCATCCCGGTAATCTGCTGGCTGATACGCTGTTAATAAACTGTTCCAGCTGACGACGATTTGTCTGCGCAGAATCGATTTTTACATAAGCATTCTGCTCGGCGGCAATGACCATGGCTTCTATCACACCCACCTGCGCTTTAATGCGTTTTTCCAGTGTGGTGTCCTGTATGGCAAATTGCGGTAAAGCAATACGCAGGCTACTGACATAAGGTGGTTGTTGCATACTGAAACTAACCAGTAACCACAATATCGCAATCAGTACACTGGCGATAAATACGGCGCTGGTTCCGCCAAAACCCAGTAGCCAGCCAGCCATGCTGCCTCCGATGGCTACCCCCATAAACTGACTGGTTGAATAAATACCCATGGCAGTACCCTTGTAACCTGCGGGAGATTCCTTGCTGATAAGCGAAGGTAAAATCGCTTCCATCAGATTAAATGCCACAAAAAATAACTGTACCCCCATAATAACAGCCCAGAAATGCTGCCGGGAGAATAACAATAAAATTTCTGCCAGACATAACAGCGTAATGCAACCAATAACCACCTGCCTCATACGGCGTTTTTTTTCTGCATACACGATAAAAGGTAATACGCTGGTAAATGAAATCAGCATCGTCACCAGCCAGACTTTCCAGTGCTGCTCAGGTGGCAATCCTGCCAGAGTAAGCATCTGTGGCAGAGCAATAAAATTGGCCATCAATAACAGATGCAGACACATGATGCCAAAATTTAACTTCAACAGACGCTGGTTAGACAAAACCTTAGCAAAATTACCTTTGACCATGCTGGCTTCACGATTGAGTAGTGTGGTATCAGAGGAAGGAATCACCACTAAGGTGACAAAAATACCGATGACAGCCAAAAACGCCGTTCCCCAAAACAGGGCATGCAATCCCCAGTTATGAGTCACTACCGGGCCCAGTACCATGGCAACTGCGAAAGTAATGCCAAAGCTGACACCAATAAACGCCATTGCTTTTGTGCGATTTTGCTCACGAGTGAGATCAGAGAGCAGCGCCATCACTGCGGCAGCAATTGCACCTGAGCCCTGTAGCGCACGCCCAAGAATAACACCCCAGATAGAATCGCTCATTGCAGCAATCAGACTACCAAGCGTGAATATCAACAGCCCAGCTACAATAAGTGATTTACGACCAATACGATCAGCAAGCAACCCCAGTGGGATTTGAAAAATAGCCTGAGTCAATCCATAAATGCCAATGGCAATACCAATCAAGGCCTCACTCGCACCCGATAACAGCATGCCGTAAGTTGTCAGTACCGGTAAGACCATAAACATACCCAGTACACGTAAAGAAAACACGACACCGAGCCCCCAGGTTGCCCGCAGCTCCAGTGGAGTCATTTTATCATCCTGCATTACCCCTCCAGGAAGATAACGGTGAGATAAACTGCGCTATTGTATGCATTGCTGATAGCAAGATCCATTGATGTTAATGATAAGTAAATATTATAAAGAGGCATGATTTTCTGCTCAAATCAGGCTGCTTCACGATATACAACTACTTCTGTTCCAACCACCACATGCTGACTTCAGATCCAGTTGTCAGGTAGTTATAACCAGCATAATCACATACTGCGCGCTTTATTTAGCAGGAATACCCGCACATGAAACAGTATTGACAGCAAGTAACAGGGGGCTGTCAAAATTCGAGGCCAGTGTGATTAAAAAACAGAAGCAACAGCAAACATCAGAATCATCCTTATTGATAATCCGCGGACAATTCTGCCACACCTGCTAACCGATATCCGCTATAGGCATGCTGCGTAGAAAAAATTGAACAGACAGTCTTTAAAATTCCTGCCGAAAGTATACCCGGAAAATCGGATAAGGCTGAATCACCATGACCCGGATATCAATTTACCAGACCTGAACCTACTAGTATGTTGAATAAAAATCCCGAGCCTGATACACCAGCAGCATATCTTCAGAAGAAACATTAAAGTCCACTGACATCATCACACTAAGTGACGTAATGGCAATAATTGAAAAGAAGAACAGCTTTCTTGCCCAGATAACATCATTGGCTGTTTTATATCCGGATAACGCCATTCCCAACCACCAGATGCTGACTGCAGAGCTGACTGCCAGATATTTATAGCCAGCATAACCACTGAGCGTAAGCATCAGGGTAGCAACCATAAAAGCAAGAATATACAGAATAATATGATTTTTAGTGACTGAGATGCCTTTTATAACCGGCAATACAGGAATATTCGCACGTTGATAGTCATGAAAACGAAAAATCGCAATTGCATAGGAATGTGGCATTTGCCATAAACTAAAAATAGCAAGTAAAATCAATGCACCAGTATCAAAGTGTCCTGTTACCGCACAGTAACCAATCACGGGTGGCGCTGCCCCTGAAAGACTGCCAATCAATGTACCGTAGACTGATTTACGCTTCATATAAAGACTGTAAACCCCTACATAGATAACAAAACCAATGATAGCCAGTATCATGGCAAGAACATTGGCTGCTACATAGAGTAACAGCATGCCTGCAATACCGAGTATTGATGCATAAATCAGGATTATTTTGGGATCAATCAATCCTTTCACCAACACCCGATTTTTGGTCCTTTCCATTATTCTGTCAATGTCACGATCAATATAATTATTGAAGATACAACCAGAGGCAATAACAAGAGAAACGCCAATAAGCGTAGTAAAGAACAAGGGGTAATCAATCACACCCTTAGCGGCAAGCAGAAATCCACCAATAACAGAAATCAGATTACCAAAAATAATGCCTGGTTTAGTGACCTGGAGATAAGGCTTTATCATCACATTCGGCTCGTCAATCAACCATCATATTGACATCGAGATGATGCATAATCCAGAGAGAACCTCCAACAACAATGACAATCAGCAGGATACTGAATATAAGAGATATCAGATTCCATCGTTCTTCGGATGATCCATTCATATGTAGAAAATATATAAAGTGTACAATAATTTGCAATATAGCTAACGCAACAACTGTACTCAGAATAATATCATAAGAAGCACTGCCATCCATGACAAGTATGAAAGGTATGAGTGTAAGAACAATGGAAAGAAAAAAACCTGTCAGATACGATTTCACACTTCCGTGACTGGCTCCATGCGCGCCAGTAGTTGCATGATTCATTACATGGCTCCTAACAGATAAACAACCGTGAATACACAAATCCACACCACATCCAGAAAATGCCAGAACAGGCTCAGGCACATTAATCTGGTTTGATTAACCGAATTCAGGCCTTTCTTCGTTATCTGAACCATCATAATAATAATCCAGACTAAACCCGCTGTTACGTGTAAACCATGAGTAGCAACAAGCGCAAAGAAACCAGACAAAAACGCACTGCGATCCGGGCCATAACCTTCTGATATTAAATGATGGAATTCATAAAGCTCCATTGCCACAAAGCAAAGACCAAATACGAATGTCAAACCCAACCATGCTTTTACCTGATCTTTATCACCTTTATTCATGCCAATCATGGCAATTCCATAGGTAATACTACTAAAGAGTAACAGGAAAGTTTCTACCAGTACGAAAGGCAGATTAAAAATATCTCTACCCGTTGGGCCATCTGCTGTTGCATGCGAAAGAACAGCATAAGTTGCAAACAACGTTGCAAACAACAGGCAGTCACTCATCAGGTATATCCAAAAGCCAAATACCTTATTAGCTCCTGCATCATGATGCCCATGTTCCGCATGGGCCATATTATCGTGTTGAGCCAAAGATTCAGTTGACATGATTCAGGCCTGCCTGGCTAAGTTGTTCATAACGTTGTTTTTCAATATGCTCAATCTCGGCAACTGGAACATAGTAATCAACATCCTCATCAAAGCTTTTGACAATCCATGTGATTATCATTCCGATAAATCCAACGAAGGCTAGCCACCATATGTACCAAATCATGGCAAAACCAAAGACAAGGCTAAAAGCAGCAATGACGACACCTGCACCACTATTTTTCGGCATATGAATTTCCTGGTACTGCGCAGGCTTATGGTATGCAGATCCGCTATCCTTCATTGCTTTAAACTGATCAAGCTCGTTGATTTCAGGTACTTGTGCAAAATTATAAAATGGCGGCGGCGAAGATGTCGACCATTCCAATGTTCTGCCATCCCAGGGATCGCCTGTTACATCACGATTTTGTTCACGGTCACGGATACTTACCGCTATCTGAATAAGCTGACACAGGATACCACAGGCAATAAGCGCAGCCCCACATGCCGCAATAACCAGCATTGGATGGAAACGCTCATCAATATTCTGGCTGATACGACGTGTCATGCCCATGAATCCTAATATGTACAGCGGCATGAACGCACAGTAGAAGCCAGTAATCCAGAACCAGAATGCACGGATGCCCCATTTTTCGTTAAGTTTAAATCCTAACGCTTTCGGGAACCAATAAGTCATGGCAGCAAAGCAACCGAACACCACACCACCAATAATAACGTTATGGAAGTGTGCAATCAGGAAGAGGCTATTATGCAATACGAAGTTAGCAGCAGGAACAGCCAGCAATACACCCGTCATACCACCAACTGAGAAGGTAATAATGAAACCCACAGTCCACAACATGGCGGAATGATACTCTATACGGCCATGATACATGGTAAACAACCAGTTAAAAATCTTCACACCAGTTGGAATAGAAATCACCATGGTTGCAATGCCAAAGAAGGCATTCACATTAGCGCCTGCACCCATAGTAAAGAAATGATGCAGCCAGACGATAAATGACAGGATGGTAATTACCACCGTCGCCCATACCAGTGACGTGTAACCAAATAAACGTTTTTTACAAAAAGTTGCCGTCACTTCTGAGAAGATACCAAACGCAGGCAGCACAAGAATATATACTTCTGGATGTCCCCAAGCCCAAATCAGGTTGACATACATCATCATGTTGCCACCCATATCATTAGTAAAGAAATGGGTACCCAGATAACGATCCAAAGTAAGTAGAGCAATGGTCACGGTCAGAATAGGAAATGCACCAATAATCAGCACATTAGTACACAATGCCGTCCAGGTAAATACCGGCATTTTCATCAGAGACATACCGGGAGCACGCATTTTAAGGATAGTGACAAAGAAGTTTACTCCTGTCAGCAACGTCCCCAAACCTGAGATTTGCAGACTCCATATCCAGTAATCAACGCCTACACTCGGACTATATTCTTTACCTGCAAGAGGTGGATAAGAGAGCCAACCTGTCTGTGCGAATTCACCCACGCCCAGAGAAAGGTTGATCAATATCACACCCACGACAAAAAACCAGAAACTCAGAGAATTTAAAAATGGAAAAGCAACATCACGCGCACCAATCTGCAGGGGAACGACAATATTCATCAAACCAACAACAAAAGGCATGGCCATGAAGAAAATCATGATAACGCCATGGGCAGTAAAGATTTGATCATAATGGTGTGGATTCAGATACCCTGCTTCACCTGCAGAGGCTAATACCTGCTGCCCGCGCATCATAATGGCATCAGCAAAACCACGCATCAGCATCACAATTGCAACGATGATGTACATAATGCCAATTCTTTTATGATCAACGGAAGTCAGCCATTCGCTCCACAACCATTTCCATTTACCAAACCAGGTAAGCGCTGCCAGCAGCGTGAATCCACCAATAATAATTGCAGCAACGGTAATTACTATTATTGGCTCATGCAATGGAATCGCATCGAGTGTTAATTTTCCGAACATTGCTTTTATTCCTCGGCCCCTGCGTAAAAAGAATATTCACTGATAGTTATGCATTTCATGCTTAGTGCTCATATTTACTATTATGCATGACCATGCCCCCTGAAAATTTACCGATAATGTCTGTAAATAAATTCTGTTTCACACTGGAAAAATATTCGACTTGATTATTTTCGCTGGGTTGGGCCAGTCGTTCAAAATCAGTAATGGAATTCAACGTACCCGAAGACTGTCTTACACGCTCTGCCCATTGCTCAAAATCACTCTGACTCGAGGTTGCTATGGCAGTAAATTTCATACCAGAGAAGCCTGCGCCACTATAGCCACTAGAAATTCCATCGTATTCCCCTGCTTCACTGGCAATCAAATGTACTTTAGTTTGCATACCAGCCATAGCATAAATCTGGCTACCCAACTGAGGAATAAAAAAGGAATTCATGACTGAATTTGAAGTGACTTTAAAATTAACCGGGACATTTATTGGGAAAGCTAGCTGATTAATACTGGCAATGCCCAATTCGGGATAAATAAATAACCATTTCCAATCAAGAGAAACAACCTCGATGGTAACCGGCTTTTCACTACTGAGATGATCGATAGGTTTGTAAGGGTCAAGCTCGTGAGCACTCTTCCATGTTATTGTTCCGAGAATAAGAATAATAACAATAGGAACAAACCAGACGACTTGTTCAATTCTGGTCGAATGCGCTTCTTCAGGGGTATAAACGTGCTTCGAATCAGAAGCGCGATATCTCCATGAAAAAAGGAATGCCATTATGATAACTGGAATCACTACTATTAACATCAAGCCAAGAGCAGTCAATATTAGTGTCTTTTGCTCCATCCCTATTAAACCTTTGGGATTCATCAACACCATATCACAACCACTTAGCAGGAACATCGCTGTAAGCACAGATAATATCTCAATGCTTTTATTGTATTTTTTATATATCATCTAACGACCTCAACATACAGGAGCTCTATTGTCGTTTCGCGCATATTCGAAGGCAGTTTACCGCAATGATGCAATATTGTAAATATGCTTAACAGTTAAGTTAGCATATTGTTAACAAATTATGTAATACAACATCGAATATATAAGTAATAATAATTTTCAGCAAAATAATCTTTTATAAACATGACGATAGTAACAGCTTTACGGAATATACCTGTATTCATAAATGTTTCCCAGGCACCAAAGTTACACCGATGGCTGTGTGCATAACATCATACTTCTACGGGTTTGCCTTTAAAAATTATACTTAATTGAATAAATTATTCCGTTTTGTAAAAAGTTTTCACCAAGCTTATTAGCAGCATAACGATATTGTATCCCAGTAGTAAATTGTTTCACTGGCGTCCACCAAACCGCTACTGCACCATTTACCCCACTGCTACCGCCATTTCCTGCACCATACTTTTGGGCGCGATCAAATTCCATTTCATTCCAGTTGGTAATGCTAAATTTTTCATTCCATGCGGTAAAATCGTAGCCACCTACCCAACCAATCACATAACCGTTATGGCCAGAATAATATGTCTGATCAACATAATGTAGCGCTACAAAAGGCTTTAACCATAAACTATCAAAAGTTGCATTATAGCCAAGACCGTACATACCGTTTACTTCGTGGAAATTCCTGTTATCGCCGGGCAGGGAATAAAGTCCATACACCTGGCCATGAAGATTAAAGCCTGAATTTCCGAGATAATAGCGGCCAACAGTTTTAAAAACATAACGCTGATTATCACCAAGCTTATCATTTTTTTTATTAAACGGATTTTCTAAATCCAGAAAACCGTAAAGCTCGCCCCAGTCATAACCCGCACCACCCTCTAATTCAATATAAGCAAAATCGTCTTTATGGGATAACCCGCCCGATTTATGTGTAGTACTACGGGTCCAGTCAAGATAATTGATGCTGATATTGGCAAATCCCCATTGATATTGCGCATGGGAAGGAACCGAGAAAAAAAATAAAAACACCATTAACTGAATAATTATTTTATACATTTTATTTTTGTCCATAATATTTAGTAATTTCCAGATTTACTATTTTAAAAAAATGTTGGAAAAATAAATGATATCTATGTCAATTTTGTACGTTTGAGTGACAGGTAATCCAGACTTCCACCCAATATCACTCCAGCAGCACCGATACCTATCCCCCAGAAAAACAAAGTATCAGCAATACTTTTCACTGAAAGCGAGATAGATGCGTTTACTATCACTAGCAGCAACCACATTATCAGCAACCCTGCTCCAATAGTAAGCAAACGTAATGCAAGACGATAATAATTTTTGAAGTGAGTACGTGGAATAAACTTATCAGTTTGCTGAGTAAATTCGAGGGTTTGCCTGCAGGCAAACAGAATTATCAGGCCCGGAAATGCAACTGCAATAGAAAACAAATAAAACAATGGCCAGCTATAAGTTTCAACAAACCAGCCTGCAACAGGGCCAACATAAACTCTTCCTACCGCTGACAATGCCGATAATAATGCAAACTGGGTGGCTGAAAATGATTTATTACAAAGCGTCATGATAAGTGCAACAAAAGCAGCTGTTCCCATTCCTCCACAAAAATTTTCGAGAAAAACAGCACCGGTCATGGTGAAAATACTTTTATCTGTTACTGACAACATCCAGTAACCTGCATTTGAAATCGCCTGTAAAACACCAAAAATCATCAGTGAACGGAACAGATTCAGTCTCTGCATTAGTAGACCGCCAGACAAAGCACCTGTGACAGTCGCAAACAATCCAAAGGTTTTATTCACAAGGCCAATTGAACCAGCATCAAAACCAACACTGCGAATTAAAAATGCCGTACTCAGGCTGCCAGCAAAAGCGTCTCCCAGCTTGTACAACACAATGAGTAACATGATTAACCAGGCATTATTACGACTAAAAAAATCTTTTAATGGCGCAATAACGGCCTGCTCCATATTTTTGGGAATGCTACTCTTAGTATCTGGCTCTGGTGCCAGTACTGTGGCAAATACACCAATAAGCATCAACATTGCCATTAGCCAATAAGTGTACTGCCAGCCAAGCCAGCGGTCTGCCAGCCATAGAGCCAATCCACCTGAAACCAGCATTGCCAGACGATAACCAAGAACTGATATTGCAGCACCTGTTCCACGTTGTTCACTATCAAGCAGGTCCGTTCGCCATGCATCAAAAGCAATATCCTGAGATGCTGAACAGAATGCAATAAATACAGCCATTGCCGCCAGCCACCACAAATGTCTGGACGGTTCAAGAAAACCGGTGACAACAATTCCTGCAATCAGCAATAATTGACTAATCAACAACCAGCCACGGCGACGACTCCCCAAAGAAGGGGTATAACGATCCATGAATGGAGACCAGAGAAATTTAAACACATACGCCTGTGCTGCCAGTGAAAAAAAACCAATGGTTTTTAGATCAATACCTTCAACCGTCATCCATGCCTGCAAAGTGCCTGAAGTCAGCGCTAATGGTAATCCTGATGAAAAACCAAGCAGCAAAAGAAAAAGATAATTACGCTGAGTAAAAACAGCAAAATAATGCCTGTACATTAATAATCCTGTTATAGGTTTTGTTCCATAAATAGCAGGCGGAATAATTTACTTAACGCATGCATCACAAACCAGCGAGTAAATAATATTAGCGTGCATTTTGTTTGATAAAATTACTGACACTGATGTCCTCGGCCATATCTGAAATGACATCAGTTAATGCTGTATTAACGGCATCAGTAATTTTGGCATTAGTGGCCATAAGTGCTCCCTTAACCTCATAAGTAGCACGGTAATTTTTAGTAAATGAATTAGCATTTTTTGCCTGTACTATGATGGAAATATCAGCTCTGGTAACAATATGATGGCGGAGATCACCTTGCCGTACATCAGCATACAAGGTATTAACCAGCACTTTTAAATCTGCAGCGCCAGATGGACCAATCATATAACCCCTGGCCACCATTTGTTTTTCAAGCGCTTCCTGTAATAAAAAGCGCAAATCCCGCGATGGAGTCAATGCTATCAATTTACCTTCCTGGTTTACTTTAGCAAGGGCAGCATCCTGGCGCCTGTCAACACCATTGATACTGACAGTAATTCCCATCAGAGACGGATCCTGAGAAGGTAATGCAATCTGAGGCGTAATATTCAGTGTATTATCGCTAAGGGTAGAACAACCCGTAAGGAAAAAAATAGACAGAAATGAAAATGGGAAGAAAGCTTTTTTAAACATATTCACGTTCTCAATCATTAATATAGAATTAAATAAAATAACTATTATTAAACAACGCGGTAACTGGATTGGGCGCAATAATAACATTGCTGTGGCTAACTAAAATAGTACAGCTGGTATAATTTCATCTGAAACAGTTCCCCTTGCTGTTACAAATCGGGCAATAACACAGGTAAAGCAAATCAACAACAGGTGAGAGAAGAAGTTTTCCGCACAATCAAGCTATAAATTTTGATTTAGTTTTAGCAAGATAACGCGCAATTCAGTAAACCCTGAATAAATTTTAAAGAGGATTTCATGATTCACGAAAAAATCGTAACAAAGCTAAAAGAGGCATTACAGCCCACACATCTGGAAGTCATTAATGAAAGTCATCGCCACCATGTCCCCACCGGCTCAGAAAGTCATTTCAAGGTTATTATTGTCAGTGATAAATTCCTTGAACAGACCATCCTGACACGACACCGTACAATTTACGGCATATTAGCACTCGAATTGAGAGATTTCATTCATGCACTGGCCATACATGCTTATACCATAAGCGAGTGGGACGCATCACAATATACCCTTCATGCCTCACCTCCTTGCCTGAATACTAAAGAAAGATAATGAAGTTAAGACCAGAAATTATTAAATTTTTCAGCCCGGCAAGCAGTAAACCTCATTGCGCTCGATTTATTTTGCCTGTCTCGACTCATAACAAATATACCGCTATAATGCGCTGCCATTTCCAAAGAGGGGCTATGGTGAATAGCCTGAATTTTATTACAAAAAACATGATTTATTAGTTGTATGATTCCTCTTTAGAATGCAGTCGCATAGTAACTATATTGTATATTCCCATCATACTGTGCTGGACCATGTCTGTTGAAATTAAACGAATGCGTAATTTTTTGAGGTAAATTAAATAAAATGCAAGTTTCGGTTGAAACCACACAAGGCCTTGGACGCCGTATGACAATTACAGTTCCTGCTAGTGATATTGACAGAGCAGTAAACAACGCACTCGCCAATACTGCTAAAAAAGTTCATATCGACGGCTTTCGGAAAGGCAAAGCACCTATGGCGGTTGTTGCACAACGTTATGGTACTTCTGTCCATCAGGATGCACTAAGTCATTTGATGCAACATAACTTTACAGATGCCGTTACCAAAGAAAAACTTCATCCTGCCAGTTTGCCTGATTACTTCCCCGGTGAGTACAAACAGGGTAACGATTTTACCTACTCTGTCGAATTTGAAATCTATCCTGATATCAAACTTACGGGTCTGGAATCTATTGAAGTCGAAAAGCCGGTTGTGCAGGTCAATGATAGCGACATTGATAAAATGGTTGAAACACTACGTAAACAGCGTGCTATCTGGAAAGCTGTTGATCGCACAGCCAATACGGGGGATCGCCTGACGCTAGATTTTACTGGTTCGATTGACGACGAGCCATTTGAAGGTGGTACCGCTTCAGATTTTGTTCTGATGCTAGGCCATGGTCGCATGGTACCTGGTTTTGAAGAAGGCATGACAGGTCACAAGGCAGGCGATGAATTCTTCATCGATATACGTTTTCCTGAAGATTATCATGCTGAAAAGCTGAAGAATAAATCAGCCAGATTTGCAATTATCCTCAAAAAAGTGGAAGAAGCTGAATTACCGGAGCTCACCAAAGAATTTATAAAAAGTTTTGGCCTGAATGACGGCTCAGTAGACAGCCTGCGGGCAGAAATACAAAAGAACATGGAACGTGAATTAAAAGTTGCAGTGCGCAATAATATTAAAACTCAATTATTTGATGGCCTGGTAACTACCAATGCTATCGAACTACCGGCCACATTAATTAACAATGAAATTAATATAATGCGTCGTCAGGCTGTAGAGCGTTCGGGTGGAAACGAAAACCAGGTAGCAGAATTGCCACGTGAATTGTTTGAAGAACAAGCCAGACGTCGCGTGACTATCAGCCTGCTACTTGACGAAGTAGTCAGTAGCAATCAACTGAAAGTTGAGAGTAGCCGCATCAAATCATTAATCGAAGAAATGGCGGCAGCTTACGAAAATCCTACAAAAGCTGTTGATTTTTACAGTAAAAATAAAAACGCGATAAACAATATGCATAATCTGGCTTTGGAAGAACAGGCAATAGAGGTACTGTTATCCAAAGTTAAGGTCACTGAAAAAACAATGACCTTTGATAAACTGGTTTATCAGAAAAGTGCGGTATGATAGCTGTTAATTGCTATATTCCCACTGCAGGATACTGACGATAATCATCACTGGTTATGGCTTATCCAGTATGCAAAAGTTGTATATGTTTTATAAAAAATAAGCAGGTATGATGCTTTGGGATTGAATAATATTCATATTAATAAAAATAATTTTATTCTTTATGAAGGTAATGTTTCATAACCAGCGGCTCTGCCTTGCACTAATCATTCTAAAACAGGCCATCTGGTATCTGATTTGCTGTCAGATGGTGATTACTGTGTATGGAAAATCCGGTACCATCAGATACTGGCCCGATGAAATTGTCAGTCCCTGTTTCATGTACGTAATATCGTACAACAATTGACCGGTGACACCAACGTAGGTTCTATCAGGAGAATTGATAATGTCATACAATGGCACACGAGATCAATTAGCGCCGGGCATGGCTCTCGTCCCCATGGTTATCGAGCAAACTTCGCGCGGGGAACGCTCTTACGATATTTATTCTCGTATGCTAAAAGAGCGTGTAATCTTTTTAACTGGCCAGGTTGAAGAACACATGGCTAACCTTATTGTCGCGCAAATGCTATTTCTGGAAGCAGAAAACCCGGATAAAGACATTTACCTTTATATTAATTCACCCGGTGGCGTTATCACAGCCGGCATGTCCATATATGATACCATGCAGTTCATTAAACCCGATGTCCAGACTATTTGTATGGGTCAGGCCTGTTCTATGGGTGCTTTCCTGCTGACAGCAGGTGCCAAAGGGAAACGCCATTGTCTGCCAAATGCGCGCGTAATGATCCATCAGCCCCTTGGTGGTTTTCAGGGACAGGCTACAGACATTCAAATTCATGCAGAGGAAATTTTAAAAGTGAAATCGCGCATGAACGCACTGATGGCAAAACACACTGGACAATCCCTTGGAAATATAGAAAAGGATACTGAGCGTGATCGGTTTTTGTCTGCGACAGAAGCGGTAAAATACGGTTTAGTTGACGCTGTGCTAGAATGTCGCCAGACATCTTCTGGCGCCAGTACCGCATAATTAAGTAAGTTTAATTATTTTATAATTTTTAATTAGTTAGTTAATTGTAATGTAACAGAATGACAAAATGTTCCTGCTATAATAGTTAACAGAAGCGTTTTATTAATCACGAAAAGCAGAAAAATATGCTGTATTGTTCCCGTGCAGTCAGCCTGTACAGGCTGACTGCACGGGAACAGGGTATTACGATACATAAATTCTCCAAGCCATACTTGTAACCTGAATTGTATTTTTTTTGTATCGCAATATTGCTCTTAACGACTACAAATTTACAGCATAATTAACAAATGAGGTTTATTAATGACAGATAAGCGCAAAGATGGCTCAGCAAAACTGCTGTATTGTTCTTTCTGCGGCAGGAGCCAGCATGAAGTACGCAAGCTTATTGCCGGACCATCAGTGTATATCTGCGATGAATGTGTTGATTTGTGTAACGACATTATTCGCGAAGAGATCAAAGAAATAACGCCGCATCGTGGACGTGGTCTTTCATCTGCGTTGCCCACACCACATGAAATACGCCATCATCTGGATGACTATGTGATTGGCCAGGAAGCTGCCAAAAAAGTCCTGGCAGTAGCCGTATATAATCATTATAAGCGGTTACGTAATGCTGAAATTAATCACGACATTGAACTGGGTAAAAGTAATATTTTGCTCATCGGCCCAACAGGCAGTGGCAAAACATTGCTGGCTGAAATCCTGGCACGTTTTCTGGATGTTCCATTTACTATGGCAGATGCAACCACACTAACCGAGGCAGGTTATGTCGGTGAAGACGTAGAAAATATTATTCAAAAGCTACTACAAAAATGCGATTATGATGTACAGAAAGCGCAGCGTGGCATTGTCTATATTGACGAAATTGATAAGATTTCTCGTAAATCAGAAAACCCTTCCATTACTCGCGATGTTTCTGGTGAAGGTGTACAACAGGCGTTATTAAAACTGATTGAAGGAACCGTTGCTTCTGTTCCACCCCAGGGTGGCCGCAAACATCCGCAACAGGAATTCCTGCAGGTTGATACCTCTAAAATTCTCTTCATCTGTGGTGGTGCATTTGCCGGATTGGATAAAGTTATTGCACAACGCGTTAATAGTGGTACAAGTATTGGTTTTGGTGCAATAGTAAAAGGAGAATCTGAAAAAGCTACTGAAAGTGAATTGTTGCTTCAGGTAGAACCCGGAGATTTGATAAAATTCGGTTTAATTCCCGAATTTATTGGTCGTTTGCCTGTTGTCGCAACGTTAGGTGAGCTCAATAAAGAAATGCTAATCCAAATTGTTAAAGAGCCCAAGAACGCATTGACCAAGCAATATCAGGCCTTATTCAGTCTTGAAGGCGTAGAACTGGAATTCCGGGAGGACGCTTTGATTGCTATTGCTGAAAAAGCAATGGCGCGTAAAACAGGCGCACGAGGATTACGTTCAATAGTAGAAAGTGCCTTACTGAATACCATGTATGATCTGCCTTCGATGGATAATGTTCAGAAAGTGGTTATTGATGGTTCAGTTATCGCTGGAGAATCCACTCCACTGTTAATTTATGGTAAACCTGATGCCCAAGCCTCTGGTGAGTAATAAATCAAGAAATAACGTATCATTAATCAGACCAGTGGGGGATCTTAATCCCCCACTGGTTTTTCTTCGCATGATTGTCGTTGAATAGCAGGCAGTTGCCCTCATATTACAAGGTAACCTGCTCATTAGTGAAACTCGTAATCAATACGTTTCACGACATCACCAACCTGGCGGAAGAAGTCAAACATAAGAGAGAACTCTATGAGTACTGAGCGTTCTGAACGCATAGAAATTCCAGTATTGCCTCTGCGCGATGTGGTGGTTTATCCGTACATGGTTATCCCATTATTTGTTGGTCGGGAAAAATCAATCCGGTGTCTGGAAGCTGCGATGGTCCATGATAAGAAAGTCATGCTAGTTGCTCAAAAAGAAGCGTCAACTGACGAACCTGATATTAACGATCTTTTTTCCGTTGGAACTATCGCTTCTATCCTGCAAATGCTTAAATTGCCTGATGGAACAATGAAAGTGTTGGTAGAAGGTATACAGCGTGCACGCATTACAACACTCTCAGACAGCGGGGAACATTTTGCTGCTCTGGCGGAATACTTTGAACCACCCGTAACAGACGAACGTGAACAGGAAGTTCTGGCGCGTACGGCAATTAATCAGTTTGAAGCCTACATTAAGCTGAATAAAAAAATCCCACCTGAAGTGCTTACATCGTTACACAATATCGAAGATGCTGCACGCCTGGCAGATACCATCTCAGCGCATATGCCATTAAAATTAAATGATAAACAAGCTGTTCTGGAAATGACAGATGTCAATGAACGCCTGGAATATCTGATGGCAATGATGGAATCAGAGATAGATCTGCTACAGATTGAAAAACGCATCCGTAATCGTGTTAAAAAGCAAATGGAGAAAAGCCAGCGCGAATACTATTTGAATGAGCAAATGAAAGCCATTCAAAAAGAACTGGGTGAAATGGATGATGCTCCTGATGAGTACGAAATACTCAAGCGCAAAATGGAAGCAGCTCAAATGCCCAAAGATGCGCGGGAGAAAACGGAAACTGAGTTACAAAAATTAAAAATGATGTCTCCCATGTCTGCAGAAGCAACTGTGGTCCGTGGCTATATTGACTGGATGTTACAGGTTCCGTGGAACAAATACAGCAAGGTAAAAAAAGATTTAGTTAAAGCACAAAAGGTGCTTGATACCGATCATTATGGTCTGGAACGTGTAAAAGAACGTATTCTTGAATATCTGGCAGTACAGAGTCGTATCAGTAAAATTAAAGGCCCTATTCTTTGTCTGGTTGGGCCACCTGGAGTCGGTAAAACATCTCTTGGACAATCCATAGCACGGGCTACCGGCCGTCAGTATGTGCGTATGGCGTTAGGCGGGATACGTGATGAAGCTGAGATTCGCGGGCATCGGCGTACCTATATTGGTTCCATGCCGGGCAAACTCATCCAGAAAATGGCAAAAATTGGTGTAAAAAATCCATTATTTCTGCTGGATGAAATAGACAAAATGGCCTTCGACATGCGCGGTGATCCTGCATCAGCATTACTTGAAGTTCTTGATCCTGAACAGAATATTGCATTTAACGATCATTACCTTGAAGTGGATTATGATTTGTCTGATGTCATGTTCGTCGCCACATCAAATTCCATGAAAATTCCTGCGCCGTTACTGGACCGCATGGAGGTTATTCGTCTGTCTGGCTATACCGAAGATGAGAAACTCAATATCGCAAGAAAACATCTTTTACCCAAACAGTTTGAACGCAATGCCATTAAAAAAGGCGAATTAACCATTCAAGACAGCGCCATCATCAATATTATTCGCTATTATACCCGTGAAGCCGGAGTGCGTAATCTTGAACGTGAAATCTCCAAATTATGTCGCAAGGCAGTGAAGACATTGTTAATGGACACCACGGTAAAACGTATTGAAATTACCAGTGAAAATTTAAAAAAATTTCTTGGTGTTCAGGTGGTCGACTATGGCCGGGCTGATACTGAAAACCGAATTGGGCAGGTTACAGGCCTTGCATGGACTGAAACAGGCGGTGATTTATTAACGATAGAAACAGCCTGTGTACCCGGGACAGGTAAGCTGATTTACACCGGCTCTTTGGGTGAAGTCATGCAGGAATCCATTCAGGCAGCACTCACTGTAGTCCGTGCGCGTGCAGATAAATTAGGTATTAACCCTGACTTCCACGAAAAACGTGATATTCATGTTCATGTTCCTGAAGGTGCCACCCCAAAAGATGGCCCTAGTGCAGGTATTGCAATGTGTACAGCATTAGTGTCCTGTTTAACAGGAAATCCCGTACGAGCAGGGATTGCCATGACCGGTGAAATCACGTTACGTGGTCTGGTGTTGCCTATTGGTGGCTTAAAAGAAAAACTCCTGGCAGCGCATCGCGGAGGCATTAAAATCGTATTGATTCCAGACGAAAATAAACGTGATCTGGAAGAAATTCCGCAAAATATAATTGCCAACCTGGAAATTCATCCAGTAAAACGTATCGATGATGTTTTAGCCTGCACATTACAAAATTCACCATTTGGAGAACAGTCTGTCACTACAGTGGCATGATGAAAAATCATATTAGTAATATAAATAAAAATTATATTTAAATTAAAAATAATTAATATTAATTCTATTCCGTAAAATATATCGTAATGATATAAAACATGAATAGATATAGTCCCTTGCTAATACCATGCAGGCCTGATATAACAGCTGCGTTGTTGTATCTTCCACAGAAATTTCCTGTGTGATGATAAAATTCTAGAGAGGATGGAATAGTGAATAAATCACAATTGATCGATAAAATCGCTCAGGGCGCAAATATCTCCAAAGCAGCTGCCGGGCGTGCGTTAGATGCTATTATTGCCTGTGTTACCGAATCTCTGAAAGATGGTGATGATATTGCACTCGTCGGTTTCGGTACTTTTGCAGTACGTCAACGTTCAGCACGCATTGGCCGCAACCCCCAAACAGGTAAAGAAATTAAGATTCCTGCAGCCCGGGTGCCAGGATTTCGTGCAGGTAAGGATTTAAAATCTGCAGTAAATTAATATTATCTGCCTGACCCTGCCAGCATAAGCTGTTAGTTATGTAAACAACAAGTGACCTGAAACTACTTGTTGTATACTGGCAAGGTACAAAGCGTATCATTAATAATGATACGCTTTTCGTCTTACCCTGATGTTCATGAGACCTTCAATCAAGAGCCAAATATTAAGGTAAGCTGTGCTTCTAAAGATAGCGCCATCGGATATCTTAAAGTCAGTAATCATTTTTCTCACAGGAACACAAATGTATTCCTGAAATTAACATTGAGGCGGAGTATTGTCGCATCATGATGGACAATTTACGAGCAGCTACTAACCATATCGTAATTAAAGTAATTCTTATCCTGATTATACTATCGTTTATCTTAACGGGCCTGGGAGGCTATCTCACAGGCACTGCCAGTGATACTTTTGCTGCTAAAGTCAATGACCAAAAAATTACCCTTCTTCAGTTGGAACAAGCCGTTCAACGTGAACACGCTATTTTACAACAACAACTTGGTGAACAGTTTGCAATTCTGGCTAGCCGGAAAAATTATATGCAGCAACTACGTCAGCAAGTGTTAAACCAACTGATCAACAATATGCTTATCGATCAATATGCCAGTAAACTTGGTATTACTGTCAATGATGAGGAAGTTAAAGAATCGATTCGCCATATACCCTTTTTCCAGAGTGCAGGAAAATTTGACAATGATAAATATAAAGAACTTGTGCAGCGTATGGGGTATACACTGGAACAGTTCGCTCAATTACAACGCCGGCAATTAATGCATCAGCAGGCACTGTACCCTTTCACTGAAACAGGATTTATATTTCCAACTGAACTTCAATCTGCGTCTGAATTAATCCTGCAACAGCGTGCTATTCGCCTGATGACCATAGATATCAAGACACTGCAAACACAGCAACAGGTAAATAACGAAGAATTAAAAACCTATTATGAGCAGAATAAAAATAGTTTTATCGCGCCAGAAAAACTTAAAATTAGCTATATTGCAATAGATGCAACTACTATACCGGGCAAAATCACGGTCAGTGATGAAGAAATTAATACTTACTATACCCAGCATAAACGCAATTATACTCAGCCAGAACGCAAGAATTACAGTGTCATACAGTCTGACAGCGAAGCTGAAGCACAAATTGCCCTGAATATGTTAAAAAAGGGAGCTGATTTTGCTACGGTTGCTAAAGAAAAATCCATCGATATTATTTCACGTAAAAATGGTGGACAGCTAGGCTGGCTTGAGCCTGAAACCACAGCAGATGAACTGAAACAGGCTAATCTGACAAAGCCGGGGGAATTTTCAGATATCATCAAATCTTCTGTTGGCTATCTGATTGTACGTTTGAATGATATCAAACCAGAACAAGTGCAACCATTAGCTCACGTACACACGACAATTGTAGAGCAGATTAAACGAGAAAAAGAGGCAGATGCTTATTATACACTGCAACAAAAAATCAGTGATGCAATAGTCAATGATAACCAATCCCTGACTTCTATCGAAAAAATAGCAGGAGTTAACGCTAAGGTAACAGACTGGTTTACTCGCGATACTATTCCCGATGCCCTGAACTTTAAACCGGTTCTGGAAAACCTTTTTGATGGCTCCCTGGTTGGTGAGAATAATGCGACAGGTACGGGTAAAATTTCAAACGTTATTACCGTAGAAGGTGATCGTGCTTTTATATTGCGTATCAATGAACGTCAGCCAGAAAGCATACAGCCGTTTAACCAGGTACAGCCGCAAATCACTGAAATGGTCAGCCGGCAAAAAGCATTGCAACAGGCACATAGTAAAGGAGAAAAATTGCTATTGAGCTTACAGCAGGGGAAGAACGACAACGTACCTGAAACAACAGAATTAAATTTCAGTGAAAAGAAAACGATATCGCGCTCTCTTGATGAACCATGGATAGAAACTACTTTTTCTCTCCCTCTTCCACACAAAGGAAAACCCGTATATGGGCTGGGCCGGGATAGTCAGGATAATATTGTATTAATTGAGCTTCAGTCAGTCACTGCAGGCCATTTAACCAAAGATGAAACACAACCCTTTACTACCAGGATGAAGGAAAATTTCAATAAGATAACACTCGATGCCTTAATAGAAAATTTACGCCAGAAAGCCACTATTCAATTCAGTGATATGGGACAATTATCACAATAATATAAAAATGTAACCTAAACGCAAAAGGCCTTTGAAGGTCTTTCACATATCTGAAACCTGCTGTTTGCTGACAGAATACGATTACAGGCAAGCTGAACGCGCTGTCAAATCTTAAAGGGGATTCAGTATGGAAAATACAAAAATAAAATTACTCGTTTTAGGTGTGGTCGCCACTGTATTCAATTTATTAAATCAGTCGTATGCAGAACCAGCGCCACCTCAAAAAACAATACAGGATAAAACTGCAACCGCTATAATTCAACCAACAGAAAAAACAGGAGATACATCAAAAACGATGTCTCCGCCAATGAAAAACGATGTAAGCGATAATTCAACGCCGAAAGTGAACATTAATACAGCTACAGCAGAGCAGCTCGCAAAAGCACTTCAGGGTATCGGTATGAAGAAAGCAGAAGCAATTATCAATTATCGTGAACAATACGGCGTTTTTACTAACCTTGAACAGCTGAAAGAAGTACCAGGCATTGGACCTGTTTTTTTAGAACGCAATCTTTTTAAAATGACACTCTAGTTTTATTCACGCTGTTGCGGCCTGACTGTAGTATAATTTTACTAAATGATAACATTACGCAATGACAGCAAAATTAACGCGCTCGTGTTTATGCGTGGTTATTTGTTAAAATACCAGGTCGGTTACACCGGCCTGTCACGAGTTTTAGTCATCAATCAGTTTATTTTGTATTGATTATTTTATCATTGAGTATTAAGCATTAAGCCTGATACAAACGATAACGATCAGCAGGAGATGTCACTTTATCATGCATACCCTCATTAAGGTTCGTGGCTATCATCTTGATATTTATCAACATGTAAATAACGCACGTTATCTTGAATTTCTGGAAGAAGCTCGCTGGAACTGGCTGGAAGGATCTGACATATTAAGCTGGATGAAAAAAAATAATATTGGCTTTATTCTGGTAAACATTAATATTAATTATCGTAAAAGCGCTGTATTTGGCGACACACTCAAAATTGATGGTCAACTGGGACATTTAAACGAAAAAAGTGGTGTTATAAATCAGACAATAACTCTTGAACCACAAGGCACACCTGTTGTTGATGCATCTCTCACTTTTGTCTGTGTCGATTTGAACACACAAAAAGCATTACCGTTAACAGGAGCATTGCGCGAGAATTTACTTCAACTATCATCGATGACCTGCCAGCCAGACAGGTAAAAAGCAATGATAAACAGTCCATTAATAAATACTATACAGCGGAAATATTTTAGTATTGCGGCTGACAAAATAATTCAGCGACACTTTTCCTTAAGCTAAGCTGGCTAATGTGCTATTTATTTTTGCTTAATATTATCAGCAACTTTACTGAGTATCCTGAGGCACTAGCCATTATCGCAGATCACAACAAACCCATTTTTTCTTTAAAACTGGTCATGATATTTTCTTTGTTTGCCTGGTATTGCTGCAAACCCTGAGATCGCAGATGGCAGGCCGCACATTCACCACATCCAATTCCTTTAATATTGTTATAACAGGAAAGAGTATGCTGGCAAACATTTTCAAATTGATGATAATAATCAGCCATCGCCCAGGTTTCAGCCTTATTAAGCCACATGAGCGGCGTTTCAAAGCGAATATTACGAGCAGTACCAAGAATGACTGCATGATTAAGTGCTCGCACAAATTGATCTCTGCAGTCCGGGTAACCAGAAAAGTCGGTTTCACACACACCGGCAATAACCGCTTGTGCATCAACCTGGCAGGAATAAACGGCTGCTAAAGTGAAAAACAGGATATTTCTACCAGGTACAAAAGTACTGGGAACTGCATTTTTAATGCTTTCACTCCAGACTGGTACTGGCATATCTCCATTCGTCAAACTACTGATGGCGAATTCATTGAAAAAACTTACATCAATCACCTTATGCGTTTTAATACCCAAATCAAATGCAAGCTGACAGGCCACATCAATTTCAGTGCGATGTTTTTGACGGTAATCAAAGGTAATACAATGAACGTCGTCGTATTGCTGTAATGCCTGAATGAGACAAGTAGTAGAGTCCTGACCACCACTAAACATCACAACTGCTCGTCTCATATAGCTACCTGAAAAGCTGGAAATAAGCCAATGCTAATAAATAAATTATTATATACGCTAATATTAATCCAGACGCTCTTTAATACGTGCTGATTTACCAGTACGCTCACGCAGGTAATACAACTTAGCCTTACGCACAGCACCACGACGCTTAACAGCAATGCTGTCGATGACTGGTGAATGAGTCTGGAATACACGCTCAACACCTTCACCATTAGATATTTTACGCACAGTGAACGCACTGTGCAGGCCGCGGTTACGAATGGCAATAACTATGCCTTCAAATGCCTGAAGACGCTTTTTAGTACCTTCTACAACCCACACCTTAACTTCAAGCGTATCACCCGGGCGAAATGCAGGGATATCCTGCTTCATTTGTTCTTCTTCAAGTTGCTTGATGACATTACTCATAATACATCCCTTATTTCAGGTAAAATTAAATCAAGTAGGCATTTGTAAAATTTCAGATCTTCTCTTTTCATAACGCTACTGCTCACTCTTCTGTTCCCGTTTGAATTCAGCTAATAATGCCACTTGTTCATCAGTCAGAATGAGTTTTTTCAAAAGCTCTGGCCTTCTGAGCCAGGTACGGCCCAACGACTGCTTTAAACGCCAGCGGCGAATCTCAGCGTGATTTCCTGACAATAAAACAGGAGGTACCTCCATTTCTGCCAGCACTCTGGGACGGGTATAATGAGGACAATCTAACAATCCATCAACAAAAGAATCTTCTTTTACTGAAACATCATGACCTAATACCCCCGGTATAAAGCGAGAAACCGCATCTATTAGTACCATTGCAGGTAATTCACCGCCACTGAGCACATAGTCACCAACAGACCATTCTTCATCAATTTCGGTTTTTATTACACGTTCATCTATTCCTTCATAGCGACCACATACCAAAATCAGTTTTTGCTTCCTGACCAGTTCAGATACGCCATGTTGATCCAGTTGGCGCCCTTGAGGCGAAAGATAAGCAACTTTGACATTGTTGCCAGCTACCATTCTTGCAGCGCAAATAGCATCTTTTAATGGCTGCGCCAGCATTAACATACCAGGACCACCGCCATAAGGACGCTCATCAACACTGCGGCGATTACCATAAGCAAAATCACGAGGATTCCAGCATCGTATACTGAGTAAACCATTCCTGACTGCCCGTCCAGTCACCCCATATTCGGTAATTGCGGAAAACATTTCAGGAAACAAGCTAATAACGCCGATCCACATCGCCTGTTGACTCATTTTTTAATGCGAAACTCAAAAATCGGGATCCCAATCTGCTTCAATCAGTTTAGCAGCAAGATCAACTGCTTTTATCACCTGATCATCGATAAATGGCAGCAGACGCTCTTGAATTCCAAATTTATCTTCGGGCATTGCTTTTATTAACATAACGTCATTAGAGCCGGTCGCCATCATATCAACAACATGACCTAATTCATAACCAGAAGTCGTAACTACCCGGCAACCAATAAGATCTTTCCAGTAATATTCACCTGTTTCCAATGATGGCAGTTTTGCAGCGTCTACAAAAATATCGAGGTTACTTAACAGGCTTGCAGATTCCCGATCATCAACCGTGTTGATTTTAATGATCAGATGCTGGTTATGGTACTTCCAGCCCTCCAGTTCAACCTGTTGCCACTTTGCTGATTGCTTGATAAACCATGGCTGGTAGCTAAAAATATCTGTTACTTTTTCAGCAGAAGAAATCATGCGCAACCAACCACGCACACCATAAGCCGAACCTATTTTACCCATGATAATAAGACGACCTGCAATCTCGGGACTGCAGGAGTTATTTATTGCCATTATCTGTTCAGGCTGCCTTTCTGGCATCTTTAATCAACAGAGAAACACGGTCAGAGAGTGATGCACCCTGGTCAATCCAATGTTCAACACGATCCAGGTTAATATGTAATCTTTCTGCATTACCTGCCGCAATCGGATTAAAAAAACCCACTCGTTCAATAAAACGACCATCACGAGCGCTGCGACTGTCAGTCACTACTATTTGATAAAACGGACGCTTTTTAGCGCCACCACGAGCCAAACGAATTGTTACCATATATATCTCTCAGTTGTCAGTTCCATCAACAGCGGAACCTGGTACAATAAAAAGCTCACAAAGTTTACTCATTTCAGAGCAAAAAGCAATCCATAGCCCCTTTCACACCAGGCATATTATAATTACAGCAGTATTAAATTATCTACCGGGGAAACCAGGAGGCATCATTCCTTTCATGCTACGCATCATTTTTGCCAGACCGCCATTTTTTATTTTCTTCATCATACGTTGCATTTCATCAAATTGCTTTAGCAGTTTATTGACATCCTGGACCTGTGTGCCTGACCCTGTCGCTATACGTCGTTTACGAGAACCTTTAATGATCTCTGGTTTTGTACGTTCCTGAGACGTCATGGAATTGATAATCGATTCCATACGAATCAATATATTGCCATCTATTTGTGCTTTATCCTGCAATTGCCCCATCCCGGGAATTTTACTGAGCATACTTGCCATTCCGCCCATCTGGCGCATTTGTTTAAGCTGATTCAGAAAATCCGTAAAATCAAATCTGTCACCCTTTTTTAACTTATTTGCCAGCTCTTTCGCCTGGGAGGGATCGGTTTTGTTTTCAAGATCTTCAATTAGCGAAAGCACATCACCCATGCCCAGAATACGTGAAGCGAGCCTGTCTGGATGAAATAACTCAAGTGCATCTATTTTTTCGCCGACGCCAAGAAATTTTATTGGTTTACCGGTAATATGACGGATAGATAATGCAGCACCACCGCGGGTGTCACCATCAACCTTTGTCAGAACGATACCTGTCAATGACAGGGTTTCATTGAATACTCGGGCTGTATTTACCGCATCCTGACCGGTCATCGCATCAACAACAAACAAGGTTTCAACAGGATTAGCTACGGCATGGATCTGTCTGATTTCATCCATCATTATCTGATCAACATGTAAACGCCCTGCAGTATCAATGATGAGGATATCATAAAATTTTAATCTGGCCTGTTGCAGCGCCCTTATCACGATGTCAGTCGGCTTTTCCTCAATATTTGATGGGAAAAAATCAATACCTGCCTCTTCAGCCAGTATTTCTAACTGCTTAATCGCGGCAGGGCGATAGATATCAACCGAAACCACAGCAACATTTTTTTTATATTTTCTTTTTAACAACCTGCCTAATCTGGCAACAGTGCTCGTCTTACCGGCTCCCTGCAAGCCTGCCATTAAAATTACCGCAGGTGGCTGGGTTGCCAGATTGATTTCATGAGCAACTTCACCCATAGCAAAAGTCAGCTCACTTTTGACTATTTTAATAAACTCCTGGCCTGGCGTCAGGCTTTTGTTTATTTCATGGCCAACAGCGCTTTCCTTTACACGAGCTATGAAATCACGCACTACTGGAAGCGCAACATCTGCCTCAAGCAATGCCATACGCACTTCACGTAACGTATCCTTAATGTTGTCTTCCGTTAACCTGCCACGGCCACTAATATTGCGCAGCGTGCGTGATAAACGTTCAGTCAAATTTTCAAACATAACTTTTCATACTCAACATAGAAAGGCGTAACTTCATTCCCCTGATATAATTCGCAGGATTGTAACACAAAACCTGAATGATTTCTGTTTCTGACACGTATAACGTTTGGAGCACGGCATAGCTAACGCTATACTGACTGCTTAACCGACCGAATCAATGCCTGCTAAATTGATATTATGTATATTTCGCCGATTTTAGCTTTATTTACTTATTCATTCAGCCTTGGACTGATTATTCCGAGTGTACTACGCAAAAATAGTGCTTATCGAAAACTAGCTTTATTACTCGCCCTGGTTGCGCTAATTTGTCACGCCATGGTGCTAAAACAGCAAATTTTTAATGTCAGCAATGGGCAAAATCTTTCTTTACTAAACATCAGTGCCATTGTGAGTCTCATCATCTGCTCAATTATGACACTGGTTGCTGCCAGAGGAAAAGCCTGGTTCCTGCTACCTTTTGTGTACAGTTTCGCCATCATTAACCTGACTTTTATCAGCCTTCTGCCTGGAGAGTTTATCACTCATCTGGAAACCAGCCCTGCCTTACTGATACATATCAGCCTGGCACTATTCAGTTATGCCACCCTCATCATCGCTGCACTGTATGCATTACAACTGGCATGGCTTGACCATCTGCTTAAAAGTAAGAAATTTCTGTTTACCACAGATATGCCGCCACTCATGAGCCTTGAGCGCAAGGTATTCATTATTACTCAGATTGGCGTCGTATTGCTAACCCTGGCACTTTGTACCGGGCTACCATGGATGAACAATTTATTTAGCAAGGAGAATATCCATAAAGCGATACTGTCCATCATGGCCTGGTTTGTCTATATTACGCTGTTGTGGTTGCGTATTCATGGCTGGCGTGGGCGCCTGATAGTGTGGTTAAGCTTTACGGGTGCTTCACTGCTTACCCTGGCTTATTTTGGCAGTCGCTTATTTCAGGCATTCATTACCCATTAATAGTTCTGTTGTTGCAAAAAAATGCTGACAGGATGATATCAGCTAGTTCACCTGCCTGTGCTTTATAGGCCCGTAGACATTTTATTTCCCTCTTTTAGCGGTCAGTACGCACTGATATGCAGCCGCTTTATCCCTGTTGATAAACAGAAGTAGTGCTGTCAAAGCCAGCTACAGCTCTCTGCCATTGACGCTGACATAAATTTTATCCAGCTACCATGGCCGCAGGTGGGCAAAATGGCGGCTGTTTTTTGATATAAATGATAATGATAATCATTTAATATTAAATCACATTAATTCATCATGATTAATTGATGATATTGTTTTTTAACAAATAAATGATTAAAAAGGTATCGATTATGCCAATGTCATCATCAAGGCCAGCATCAGAGCAGAGAGCCAGGGTACATAACTTAGTCACCGGAAGAACAACAAGCACAGATAAAGAACAGACCACGACCAGTAGTATACTCGCTACTGCCGGTCTGAGTCATATTGCTCAGACAGTGGCTGTTTCAGCTACCGCCTTCTCCGGCAATGGCACTTTATCTCAGGCTGCAGGCTCAGAGCGTATGTCATTAACGGTGACTGCTATATCACATCAGGATAAATCTGGACGTGCACCACCTCCTGGCTACTACAAGGCACTCAACTACCCAAAACCGGGTGAACAACAACCTCCTCCCTACGATGATGCATTGGAAGTGGAAGTATCCAAAAATAACGTTGCCGTAACGGCAGCGGATACCAATTCAGTGCAGCCAGAAAAATCCTCTGAACCTGAGAAAGGCAACGATTTATATAAAAATTTACGCAATAACCTGCGGGCAGAAGCTTTCTCAACAATACAGCGGATTAGTAGCTTCCCTACTGCAGAACAAGGCAAGCACAGGACTCAGGGCAAAAATCTGACAGCATTGCATAAGGAATTGTCCGAATATAATGCCTTATTTAATAAGGCTATCAACACCATCAAAGAAAACAGCCCTGCTGATAAGGTTGATGAAACAATAGCAGCATTCAAGGTAGATTTATCAATCCAGCACGGTAAAATACTGCGGGCAGCCGATGAACTTAATGTTAAGCCGCCTGAAAAACCTGGCTGGAAGGAGAAAACCGGATTAGCAATGGTAACGATTGACGTTATATCGGTGGTGGCAGGCCTCGTTGGATTTCTGACTATAGCGGTAACACCATTATTTGTATTTATAGTTCTCGGTCCGTGCTGTCTTGTGCTTGGCTGCGTTCTCGCTGGGATAGGCTTGGGATTATCTAATGAAGGCGAGGAAGACAGGCGGCAACTCAATGAGCTTTATCAGCAATATACAGAAATTCGCCAGAATCTCGCCCCTTCCTGCTGATACGGCAGATTAACCGCCGGGCACTTCAATGCCCGGATATTGCAGCTCAGCATGGCCCTGTTGCCTCAGCGACCATGCCTGCTTTATCGCAACAAGAATACCTCAGCTCTGCAGCTTTCTGATAACAAAGGACACCTGGATTACCTGCAGGAAAAAATAATTTCCTTTCCATTTAGCAGAGTTACATATATGTGCTGTCTGAACAGTGCCTGACCTGGCTGGTTTTTGATATCAATCAAAATAATCATAATTTAATATTAAATAACATTAATACATCATAATTAATTATTTTGTTTTTAACAAATAAATGATTAAAGAGGTATCGATTATGCCAATATCAGAATCAAGACAAAAAGTCAGCGGACATAACCACAAAGCAGCAGAGCTGTCGAAACAGCAAACTACAGGCACAGCTACAGGTAACACACATACCTCTGATGGCGGGCATGTCCCTGCGAATAATGTTTATAATACAGCGAATATTGCAGAGGCTACGGCCGCCTCTGATGATAATGACGCTCGGGCTGATAGCCCCCCGGCGGTATTATCAAGAACAACAGATATATATTCAAATGGGAATAAAACAGGTGAACCTGAAAGGCCTGCTTCCAGCATCACCCCTGAAGCAAATTTATCCAAAACCAGAAATAACCTTTCCCTGGAAGTAGCGAATAAAAAGCCAGTGCAGCCAGCAAACCATGCAAAGCCTCAGGCAGGCAACAGGTTAGATGACAGCTTACGTCATAGCCTCCTGAAAGGCAGCGACTCAAAAGCATGCGAGATTCGTCAGCTAAAATATTCCCTTGCGCAGCCACATATGGATACGAAGGAAAAACTGAGAGCAAATCTGAAAACCGCACAAACATTGAATCAGGTACTGAAGACACAAAATGATGCAGTTAATGAGGCCATCGAGATGATAAAGAAAGACGGCCAGACTCACGAAGAGCCTCGTGCTAAGATTAAGCAAAGAATAGCAGCACTCAGGGACGCATTATCACCCGGGCACGAAAAAATGCTGGAAGGAGCCGATAAGCTTCATACCGGGTTTAAGCCGTCTGCAAGACTTACCTGGAGGGAGGTGCTAGACAATGAAACAATATTCAAGGGAGTCCTGCTGAGTAGCTCATCTGTAGTGGCAAGCTGCGTTATGTTTGCACTCCTTACTCCGGGAATATTACTGTTGGTACCTGCGCTATTTCTTTTTAATGGCGCCACCAGCCTCCTTCGATGCATAACCGAATATGCTACCATAAAAAGTATATTCCGGCAGCTTCCTCAGGAGGCTCAAGGATATACAAAAATTCGCCAGAATCTCGCCCCTTCCTGCTGATACGGCAGATTAACCGCCGGGCACTTCAATGCCCGGATTTTTCAACGCAACATGGCCCTGTTACCTCAGCGGCCATGCCTGCTTTATCGCAACAAGAATACCTCAGCTCTGCAGCTCAAGCAGCTGTTCTTTCGATAACATCAGCTCGTCATTATGATTGACGACCGGATGACGTTTAATAATATTACGTGCAATTTCCTGCGCCTCTTTTAGAGAATGCATATCGCAGGTACCACATTGGTATTCATTTAATTCAGGGATCTGGCGCTGATCAGTGAGCTTGAGTATATCTTCCATTGCCGCTTTCCAGGCAGCAATAACTTGCGACGTATCAGGCGTACCGACAAGGCTCATATAAAAACCGGTACGGCATCCCATAGGAGAAATATCAATAATTTCTACCTCATGCTCATTAAGATGATTGCGCATGAAACCGGCAAACAAGTGCTCCAGCGTATGAATACCCTTCTCTGGCATAATTTCCTTGTTAGGTATACAAAAACGCAAATCAAATACCGTAATCTTATCACCATGAGGCGTTTTCATGACCTTGGCAACACGAACTGCAGGTGCCGCCATGCGTGTGTGATCTACCATAAAACTGTCTAACAGTGGCATTCTATTATCCTTCAAGATAAATAACTTATTTTCCGATGGCCTATTCTACATAATGCGATGAAAATTATTTCCTTTAAGACTGTTTTTTTTTCTTAGTGCGCGGCATGTATCCTGAGATATTGTTCAAAGCTCAAGGTATCATTCGCTTCAATATCATGCTGCTTTTTCCACGAGAGTGCCTGGTTTAGAGAAAATTGTTCTTCTGTCAGCAATTCCAGTGGCTCTTTCTGCAACATGTGCCGATAACGCTTTGCCAGTTTCATTCCAGTAAAAGTAAAACCTTCATCCTGTATTTCCTGTAATATTCTGGCGGAAAACGTTAAACCAGGATCATCAAAAAAAGCCAGCAGCTGGTCACAAACTTGCTGATATCGCTTATTTTCCCTGTCTAGTATTACTGCGAGCTTACGTAAATCATTAAGCAGTGCCTTACCGACTGTTATCAATGGCTCATGGCTGCCAGAGCCAATATTAACGGTCTGTCCCGGTTTACGTCCTGCAAGAATCACTGTGTTCCAGTTCTTTCTGGCGCTGAGTAATTCATCATGATTCATCTGCGGAGCATCTGCCAGCGCGCACCATATGAGAAATAAATCAAGAAAACAGACTTGAGTGGCATCAATACCTGTGGGTGAAAACGGATTAATATCCAGCGAGCGCACTTCAATATACTCAATCCCAGCACGCTGCAAAGCGTCTGAAGGAGATTCTCCTATTTTAGTGATACGTTTGGGACGAATGGGCATATAGAGCTCATTTTCGATTTGCAGCACATTAGTGTTGAGTTGTATATAGCGATCGTTACGCTTTAAACCTAATTTAGCGTACTCCTGAGAAGGGGTATGAATCGCGCGCCTGACATCATCAATATACGTATTCAATTCATTGAAGGTAATAGTCAGATTACTTTGTGACTTATTGGTGTATCCCAGATCACTTAAACGCAGTGAAGTGGCATAAGGTAAATAACAGATGCCTTTTTCTGTATGCTTAAACGATATGGTTGTTTTTTTATTACGTAAAAAAGAACTACAGATGGCAGGCGATGCACCAAACAGGTAAGGAATTATCCAGCCAAAACGATAATAATTACGGATAAGGCGAAAATAACCGGCAGAGATAATATCCTGGCTATTTTGTTCATCGGTAATACCCGCCCATGCCTGCCAGAATTTTATTGGTAATGAAAAGTTGTAATGAACCCCCGAAATGGTTTGCATTAATGCGCCGTAACGATTCTTTAATCCTTCACGATACAGCATCTTGAACCTGCCAATATTGGAAGAGCCATATTTTGCCAGCTCAATTTCCTGAGCAGAGTCAATAAAGCAGGGCATGCTCAATGGCCACATTAACTCCTCTCCCAATTTTCGTGCGGTATGTCGATGCAGATCGCGTAAAAACGCTAATGACTCATCAACATCAACAGCGACAGGAGTAATAAACTCTAACAAGGCTTCGGCAAAGTCAGTAGTAATCCATGGATGCGTTAATGCCGCTCCCAAAGATTCTGGATGACTGGTTATAGCCAGATGGCCATCAGTAGTAATACGCAATGTTTCACGCTCAATACCGCGGCGGATTCCTTGCAATATATCAGGGTGTGCGTCCAGCCAGGAAAATGCACGGGATACATCAGGGATCAAACTGACCTCCTGTTGCTGTTAAAAACCATGGCCTGCCAGCATACTGATAATTTTCACTGATATGAACAAATATTATTTACCAGCAGGTTAAATAAATACAAAATCACACAGGTAACAGACATTTTTAACTCAATGAAAAAATTAAAATTCCCGGTCAGGTATTAGCAATACACCGGCTATACCGCTTAAAAGTAGCAGAATGCGCTTCCCATGAAGTAACCTGTCTCCAGTAGCATTATTATAAATGCCAGCCAGGATGATTTATTTAAACGCCAGTGTTTTTTATAACGAAGGAAACAGGCCTGGCGTACTGACAGCCAGATTACCATGATAAAATGCAAGGTAAGAAAAATGAAGCAGAGGCAGAAATGAGTGATGTTTACTGTCAACAGCAACACTCAAACTGCAATAACAATACTGATAACAGACATAATAGCAACGCCAGTGATTGATAGCTGTATCTACTATCACCGGGTGAACAATGTGTTATTCACCACGTTACTTATGCCCAAACTAACTGGTGCATCCAGGAGGATTCGAACCTCCGACCGCTCGGTTCGTAGCCGAGTACTCTATCCAGCTGAGCTATGGATGCAAACTATTTCTGGCGATGAGGGAGGGATTCGAACCCTCGATACAGCTTTTGACCGTATACTCCCTTAGCAGGGGAGCGCCTTCAGCCTCTCGGCCACCTCACCCTAATTTTTTGGCCTTAATGCACGTAATCAACCACTATCGTGTGGCGCACATATTACTTTCCCACATTTATAAGTCAAATCATTTTTCCCTCTCTTCGCTCGTTTGCACAATTACCACACAACCCGCACTGCCTGAGGATACGCTTGAGAAAAATATCCGGGGAAATGTGTCTGAACTGACACACTAAAATATACTTACAGAGAAAAATAAAACAGATAAGCACGCAGAATTAACAGGTAAGTAGCGTCCTGATTCAGGCAAGACGCTGTTTTGATATTAATAAGCAGATGACTGAGATCTTTCCGCCTGAATACGCTGATAGATCTCTTCACGATGAACAGAAACCTCTTTTGGAGCATTCACACCAATTCGGACCTGGTTGCCTTTGACACCCAGTACAGTAACCGTTATTTCATCACCAATCATTAATGTCTCACCAACTCGACGAGTCAGAATAAGCATTCTTTGCTCCTTGAAAAATTAAAAGAGTCGGGTCTCGTGGTTTTCCCGCTATTATCCATCATACATACTTCGTAACAATCTGAACCAGGGCTATACGACCTTTCAATCACGCTGGCCGTACCCATGGTTGATATTAATTTCGCTAAAATTAGGTAACTTTGCATTCAATTGTTTAACTAATTTATAACAATTTTCAAAGAAAAGCTATATTCAACACTGAGTTACAACTGGTAATCTTTTCGGTAATTTTCAGTCACAATTTTTCACTCACCCAGGCTTCCACAGTATTCAGTGCCACAAGAAGCTTATGACCATCTACTCCCCCTGCCTGCGCTAAATCAGGACGACCACCACCTTTTCCTCCTGACTGTGAGGTGATAAATGCAATCAGTTCATTGGCCCTGATCTTTGTTATGAGATTTTTGGTTACACCCACTGCCAGGCTCACTTTGTTATCCGTGGTACCCGCCAGCACGATAACCGCTGAACCCAGATGATTTTTCAGTTGATCAATCATGGCAGGCAGCATTTCTGACCCAACATTATCCACATTACTAATCAATAATTTAATACCTTTCAATTCCCTGGCTTTATCATTCAGAGCGATACTTTCCCTGGCCAGCTGTTTATTTTTTAACTGCTGTAATTCCTTTTCCAATACCTTATTACGCTCCAGCGTTGCACGGACCTTATCGGTGAGATTCCTGCTGTCACCCTTTACTAATTGGGTGATGTCCTGTAATAGCTCACTCTGCTGGCGCAAAATCCTCATCACTCCTGCACTGGTAACGGCTTCAATACGTCTGATACCGGCTGCAATACCCGATTCAGTAATAATGCGCAATAATCCTATATCCCCTGTCCGCTTAGCATGAGTACCTCCACACAGTTCTGTTGAAAAATCGCCCATGGTCAATACGCGTACAGTGTCATCATATTTTTCACCAAATAATGCCATAGCGCCTTTCTTTATTGCAGCTTCCCGTGCCATTACCTGTGTTTGTATCACTAAATTACAGCGAATTTGCGTATTAACTCTATCTTCAATAACGCTAATCTGCTCAGACGTTACTGCTTGAGAATAAGAAAAATCAAAGCGTAAATAGTGCTCATTAACCAGTGAGCCTTTCTGTAAAACCTCTTCTCCCAGAGTCTGGCGTAATGCTGCATGCAATAAGTGAGTCGCTGAATGATTCAAACAAATCTGTTCACGCCGCACCCTATCGACAATCGCATTAACGGTGGTGTTAACCTGCAAACTGCCCTGAACAAGTTTTCCATAATGAGCAATCACCTGACCTTGTTTTCGTGTATCCATAACCTTAAACAGGGCACTGGTCGTCACAAGCTCACCCGTATCGCCCACCTGACCACCCGACTCTGCATAAAAAGGGGTATCGTCGAGTATTATCAGCGCATTCTCATCGGGAGAAATACCATCAACCTGTTCACCATCACGAAAAATAGCAATAATAGCGGCCTGTTGTTCCAGACGCTCATAACCAGAGAACTGGCTCTTTACGTCAACGCGTAACATCGCGTTATAATCAGCAGTAAAAGTACCCGCTTCTCGTGCACGCTCGCGCTGTGCTGCCATAGCACGTTCAAATCCGGCTTCATCGACCTTGATATTGCGTTCGCTACAGATATCTGCCGTTAAATCCAGAGGAAACCCAAACGTATCGTAAAGACGAAAGGCAGTTTCCCCTTTCAGCGTATTTCCAGACAACTGGCTGAGCTCCTCATCCAGTAGCGCAAGACCACGTTCAAGGGTACGATAAAATTGTTCTTCTTCTGTTTTCAGCGTTTTTTCAATCAGCTGCTGATGGTGTATGAGTTCAGCGGCCGCATACGGCATTACACGGATCAACGGTGCCACTAACCGATAAAAGAAAAGATCTCTGGCACCCAGCCGGTAACCATGGCGAATGGCACGACGGATGATACGGCGTAGCACATAACCGCGGCCTTCATTGGATGGCATGACGCCATCAGCAATAAGAAATACACAGGAACGAATATGATCAGCAATCACCTGCAGAGAGTGCACATCAGGATGGCTGGCACCAACTACACCAGCCACAGAGGCAATTAAATTTTTAAATACATCAATGTCATAATTAGAATCAACCTGCTGCAATACTGCCGCAATACGCTCAAGGCCCATACCCGTATCAACCGACGGTGTTGGCAACGGCAGCAAAGTGCCATCGGCCTGGCGGTTAAATTGCATAAAAACAAGGTTCCAGATTTCAATATAACGATCACCCGCTTCCTCAGGCGAGCCTGGTGGACCTCCCCACACATGGGGGCCATGATCATAAAAAATTTCACTACAGGGCCCACAGGGACCTGTATCGCCCATTTGCCAGAAATTATCTGACTGATAAGCACCACCCTTGTTATCACCAATACGAATAATACGCTCTGCAGGCACACCTACTTCAGTTGCCCAGATATCATAAGCTTCGTTATCCGTTTCATAAACCGTGACCCAAAGTCTGTCCTTGTCCAGATTAAACCACTTTTTATCCGTCAGTAATTCAAAGGCAAAATGTATGGCATCGCGCTTGAAATAATCACCAAAGCTGAAATTACCGAGCATTTCAAAAAATGTGTGATGGCGTGCGGTATAGCCAACATTCTCCAGATCATTGTGTTTGCCCCCTGCGCGTACACAACGCTGTGCGGTGGTCACACGAGGATGTAAAGGTTTATCCAGTCCTAAAAAAACATCCTTAAACTGATTCATGCCTGCATTGGTAAATAGCAGAGTAGGATCATTTTCAGGAACCAACGCACTGCCGGGTATTATCTGGTGGCCTTTGCTATGGAAGAAATCAAGAAATGCCTGACGTATTTCAGTAGTACTCCTGGTCATTAAGCGCCTCAAAATAAAAACATGAACTGGTCATGAGTGAATAATACTGCCATTCTGACTGGCATTCACCTCACGCACAAAATGGAAATAAAATAAATTTTCTTCAACAAGGAAGTAAAACACCATTGCTCGATAACAGGGTTATCCATCGAGTAGCCTGTTTTTACGGTAATGGCGATAATTAACAACAAACCTGCAATACCAGCATCATATCAGACCAGCCAGCTCCTGACTTAACTGTTGCATTAATTCAGCAGCATGCAGATCTACTTTTCTGTTACGTGCCAGACCGGCGGCCTGTCCGGCCCATAATGACAGAAATTCAGGGCGATTTGCCAGACCTGCTGCCTGCCTGATTTCTGCTGTCAGCGCATTTTGTATCGGATACGGTGGTACCTGAGATTCACAGGATTTCATACGCTGCATGAAAGTATTAATAATACCGCGGGCAGCACGCCCGGAGAAAGCACGCGTTATTGCTGTTGTCGTGTCTGTTGCTGTACGTATTTTCATTTTCCACGCCGGGTGAGCAGCAGATTCAATACAGGAAAGAAAAGCAGTTCCCATTTGCACAGCCTGTGCACCCAGCATCAATGCTGCAGCAATTCCTCGTCCATCCATGATACCGCCCGCCGCAATTACGGGTAATTTCACGTTATCCACAATCTGTGGAACCAGTGCAACAATACCTGTCATACTGCTTTCAGTAGTTTCCAGGAATGTTCCACTATGCCCCCCTGCTTCTGCACCCTGAGCACAGATAATATCAGCACCATTATTTTCCCAGGCCAGCGCTTCTGCAACGTTAGTTGCTGTTCCGATGACAATACTGCCGGCCCGGTGCAATCGCTCAATAGATAGCGCATCAAGTAAGCCAAAGGTAAAACTCACCACAGGTACGTGCAGTGTAATCAGCATTTCCAGCTGCTCATGAAAATTTTCACAATAACTGTCAGGCGGCGTTGCCGGTGCAAGCCCCAACTCCTCACGGAAAGGATTCAGTAACCTGAATGCCTGTTCCAGATCCTTATCTTCAGGTTGTGGTGCATCAACAACAAATAAATTGACGTTAAATGCACCGGGAATACACTGACGAATTGCGCTGACAGTCGCCTTAATCTTCATGGGTGATAATGCAGAAATTGCCAGAGATCCCAGCCCGCCTGCATCACTGACCGCAGTCATCAGTGATTGCGTTCCGGCACCCAACATAGGGGCAAGAATAATTGGCTGTCTTATTTTTAACCGCTGCAGTAAGGCATTGGGTAATCTGGCCACAAAGCCTCCTCGTTAATTATTCAACATAGTTACGCGCATAACAGAATACGCCACTTAATTGACATATCAACACACAATTTATTGTTTTTTATGAAATTAATAGTTAAGAAATCCGTACATTACACAATGATTGTCATTACCAGATACACGCGGACTTTGTATCAGCAAACCGGCAGTAAAATCTGACTACACATGCTTACTGTCTGTTATACGCAACCTTATTTAATACTCGTTTACTGACTGCTGGGTTACTATAGCAACGTCGCCTACTGCTATTTTTTTAGCGCCTGCACTGTAAATTTTATCTGTTATCCTGACAATATCGATATGTGTATTCTTTTGGGTTATTAGTTGCGTTTTGCAGTCAGACTCTCACAACCGCAAGTAATCTGACAGACAGTCAACATTTCAGGCTACTTTCAGATACCACTAAGATAACGACAGAAGTCAACAATAGCTGTTAACTCCAGGGAATGAAATATAATAAAATTATGAATAATATAGATAAACTGGACACACATACCCCGATGATGCAACAGTATCTGCAGCTCAAGGCTCAGCATCCTGACATTTTATTATTCTATCGCATGGGTGATTTTTATGAGCTGTTTTACCAAGATGCGCAACGCGCAGCAGCATTACTGGATATCTCGCTAACAAAACGTGGGCATTCTGGGGGAGAGCCTGTTCCCATGGCAGGTGTACCCTGGCATGCAATAGAAAACTACCTGGCAAAACTGATACAGTTGGGTGAATCTGCCGCTATTTGTGAACAGACGGGAGATCCAGCAACCAGTAAAGGTCCTGTTGAGCGCAAAGTTGTACGTATTGTAACACCAGGAACAGTCAGTGATGAAATGCTGCTGCAGGACAGACAGGATAACCTGCTGGCAGCAATATGGCATGATGAACATGGATTTGGTTATGCCACACTGGACATCACGTCGGGCCGCTTTTCTGTCACAGAGCCTGAAAATGATGAAACCATGGCCGCAGAGCTGCAGAGAACCCACCCCGTAGAACTACTTTATCCTGAAAATTTTATGCCCATGTCACTGCTCGAACAGCGACATGGTCTGCGCCGTCGTCCGATGTGGGAATTTTCTCCTGACACAGCAAGGCAACAGCTCAATCTGCAATTTGGTACGCGTGATTTAACCGGCTTTGGTGTTGAACAGGCACATCGAGCAGTACGTGCTGCAGGCTGCCTGATTCAATACGTTAAAGACACACAACGTACTGCATTGCCTCATATTTCTGGATTAACACTGGAACAATCGCAGGACAGCATCATCATGGATGCGGCAACCCGACGCAATCTGGAGCTCACCCAAAATTTATCAGGCAGTGATGAAAACACACTGGCTTCGATTCTGGATAACACTGTCACCCCAATGGGCAGTCGTATGTTAAAGCGCTGGTTACATAAGCCGGTGCGTACAATTAGCGTATTAACGCAGCGGCAACAGGCCATACATGCGTTACAAAACTGTGTTACTGACTTACAACCTTACCTGCACGAAACTGGCGATCTGGAGCGTGCGCTGGCCAGGCTGGCATTACGCAGTGCCCGGCCACGGGACTTTACGCGTATACGCCATGCTTTTCAGCAATTGCCCGCCATACACCACCTGTTAACTTCAGTTAACGTGGCGCATATACAGTACTTACTGTCACAGGCACGCCAGTTTGATGAGCTGTGTAAGCTGCTTGAGAATGCCATTGCTGCAACACCGCCGCTACTTATCAGAGACGGGGGGGTGATTGCCACAGGTTATCATGCTGAACTTGATAAGTGGCGCGCGCTGGCAGATGGTGCGACCGATTGGCTGGAACAGCTGGAAATACGCGAACGCGAACAGCTCGGGCTGGATACCCTGAAAGTAGGGTTTAATAGCATACATGGTTACTACATTCAGGTAAGCCGTGCTCAAAGCCATGCCGTCCCGGTACATTACATCCGCAGACAGACATTAAAAAATGCTGAGCGCTATATTATTCCTGAGCTTAAGGAATATGAAAATGATGTACTTAGTGCAAAAAGCAAAGCACTGGCAATTGAAAAAGCCCTCTTTGACGAACTTTTTGACTTACTGCTACCACACTTACCGGCACTGCAGCATAGCGCTGCAGCGCTGGCCGAGCTCGATGTACTATCTACTCTGGCAGAACGTGCACAAACCCTGAACTACTCCTGCCCTGAATTGACTGATGAACCCGGCATTCATATTACTGCCGGCCGCCACCCGGTTGTCGAACAAACCTTAAGAGAGCCTTTTATTGCTAATCCGCTTGTTCTGATACCACAACAACGGATGCTCATCATTACAGGCCCTAATATGGGGGGTAAAAGCACTTACATGCGCCAGACAGCACTGATTGTGCTGCTTGCTTATACCGGCAGTTTTGTTCCTGCCGCACACGCCATTATTGGCCCCGTCGATCGTATTTTCACACGTATTGGCGCTTCAGATGATTTAGCATCGGGACGTTCTACTTTCATGGTAGAAATGACAGAAACCGCCAATATCCTGCACAATGCCAGTGAACAAAGTCTGGTTCTGATGGATGAGATTGGCCGGGGCACATCGACGTACGATGGTCTGGCGCTGGCGTGGGCCTGCGCAGAAGCGCTGGCCTGCCAAATCAGGGCAATGACATTATTTGCCACTCATTATCTTGAACTCACAAGTCTCCCGGAAAAAATCGCCGGTGTGAGCAACGTTCATTTTGATGCGCTGGAACAGGGCGAGAACATCGCTTTTATGCACAGTATTCAGGATGGCGCTGCCAGCAAAAGTTATGGCCTTGCTGTTGCTACTCTGGCAGGTGTACCACGCAAAGTCATTCAACAGGCCCGGCAAAAACTGGCAGAGCTCGAATCCATGCGCATGCATCCCCCTTCATCAGCAACAGAGCAGGCAGTGTTACCAAAAAATCAGGAAGAGCCAGCCGCCATCAAGGCGCTGAAAATACTGGATGCGGATGCCATTTCACCAAGACAGGCGCTGGAATGGATATATCGATTAAAGCATATGCTTCAGGCGTAACCCTACGGATAAATCATGATAATACAGAGCATCCTGTTCAGCGCACCAGTTATACTTCAACAGGCAAAATAGCGGCATGGCGAAACCATACCGATAAACATCCCATACTGTAGTAGTAACCCATTCTACTGTAATGCCAGATGCGCATCACTGCTGCAGTACACACCGGCATAGTCGCAGGATGCCCTGACCGTAATATGCCTCATCAGCATCGCAATGATTGCATGACAGAGGATAATAACAACTATGCAACTCCGCTCAATGAGCCCGGTGACAATTCAGGCCTGAAGCCAGCCTTTGATAAATAGGGCTAATGTCTGCTAATACTGGATTAAAACCTGATGATTTCCATACGCCATTGGGAGAAAAACACAGTTTTGTACGGCATGTCGGGTGAATTCTGTCAGCCAGACAGGAATGTTTTCCGGCACTATCTGCAACAATACCGGGGGTACTTAACTAGCTGAGTGTACACTGCTGCCTTTGGTTAACCATGTTTCTTTCACGCGATTTTTTTAACATTACCCCGACGGTATTGCTGATCCTTTCAAGATCACCCTTTTCTAATCCATCTGTTAATTCCTCATTTTTTACCACAGCACTTATATGCTGTAATTTTGTTTTCGTCATTGTTGTCCCGAATTTGCTTTTCTTTTCTTCATCAGATTTTGTTTTTCTCTCTGTTTCACCGGGAAAAATGATTTTTTTTGTTTCTTCACTAACCTGCCGCCAGAAATTTCCGATGGCTTTGCCTATGGCGGTCGGTAACTGTGTTACATGGACAGCCTGCATGTTAGCGCTTTCCCATGCATCTACTCTTTTCCTTGTAATATGTGGAGCGCTGTCGGAATCAATAAATATTACATTTTGACCTAATGTTCCAAGCGTATCCATGCCTCCACTTTTCATTCCCACATGAACCACATCACAGTTGTAATAAGTTGTCATGTAATAAAAAAAACGATTTTGTTCAAACCGACTGTCTGTTTTCCCCATTTTTTCCCAGAATTTTCCCAGATTGAAAACATAGTCGAGATTTTTAGTCTCTTGTGAAAAATCAGTCCCTATGGTGAAAATAGCTGTCAGGTCCTGATTATTTAGCTTAATTGCTTCACAAAGCTGCCTGTTTCCTGTTTCTGATGAATCATACTGTGGGTTGGCTCCGCCTAAAGGGAGTTTTTCGCTTGGTCTGCCAGAGGTGCGATCCCATATACAGACAAAAGATGCACGATTATTCGAAGACGTTACCTTACTTAGGTATTCTTGCTGGAATTGCTCACAGGCGCCTTTATAAATTACATGATAATCACTGTCGTCGCCTGGAGACTGACCCCACTCTGGAATCAGCGTATTACCGGGATTAATATTTTTAACCAGTGCAGATGATACCAGGGTTGCGTCATAAGGAGTTATAGCGTTATAGTTTTCTCCTATTTTCCTGAGAACAGTGATACCACATTCTTTTGTCATAGGATCTGTAATAAAGATTGAAATAGCTGCTTTTTTTTCATTGTGACAGACCTCTTTTAATGTCACTTCAATTTCTTTTTTTATTTTTTTCGTATCGTCACTCTCTACTACGATCACTAATAAATTTATTGGATTTATTGTACCTTCTTTTAATTTAGCAATAATACCTGCATATACATGAATAAAATCTCCACTTTGCCAGCTGCCTATGATAAATAAATTATTTTTTGAAGTAATAACATTACTTATTTTTTCTATAACTGGTGTACTTTTACTAATAATTTTATTTTTAGATTGTTTATCCTGGTGGTTATCAAGTTCAATTGTAGTAATACTAAATAGTCTTATAGCAGTTTTATCAGATTCTCTATTAATAAGTTCATGATAATTACATAATATACTTTGATTTTCTTCCGGCATTTTTAATATAGCGTTTGAAAATACATGAACATCATTATTGAACGGCGTAAAATTTCTTATTGTGAGCGCAGTTTGATAAGCATAAGTATCTTTTCTATTCTCTTGTATATGTGTTAATGGAAAAATTTTTATGTTTTTCATGCTGATAAAAAGATTAGTAATATTTTTTTTATTTTCATTCTTTGGTTCGTTTGTTTTTAATTCATAAGGATACTTTTCTATGACCACATCATGATTTCCGTCAGGTATCCGGGCATGATAACTGGCCTGCCTAAAAGACGTTCCAGATACACCATTTCTGGTAACATGTTTCACAGGAATCAATTCATTATTTCTTTTAAATGATTCTGGTACTTGACTGGACTGAAATACTCGCGCTGGACCGCTTAAAAATTCCGGTAAATACATGCCAGAGCTACTCAAAGGCAAATAAGAAGTATGGCGAACAACGTGACTGGGGATAGCTGGCATAAAATAGTTCCATTTATTTATTACAAATCAATATCATAAGTTATACTTAATCAGATACTGTTGCAAAAAATTTATAAACTAAGTGGTTATCGTTAAAAATAACTCAAAACCAGAAAATCATGTTAACCAGACATGTCTCACCCTGAAGAGACCAGTAAACACAGAAACTTGCGGTCAGTATTCGGATGTGTCAATGCTGATTGGTCATTAGTGGTTGTGCTGTACCTGTATGTCTTTTCAGGATCGCGAAATAAATCTATTGTTGCGAGGCGTCAGCACCTTATACCTCCGTGATTATGTGCTTTTAAACAGGAGTATAATATCGCCCGTGATATTTTTATTATTTTTTGCTAACTCTCAGTATGTCTGCTAATTATTTTTTTCGATTTTAAATAATTATCGCGAAAATTCAGCAGAGGTGTCACAGTTATACCATGTAATAATACGCTAATCGCAACAACCGTTATAACACAACCAAATATAAAACTATTATCAGCGCCGATAATACCATGCGTATATGCATAAGTAGCAGCATTAATGCTGCCCATGCCGCGAATGCCTAACCACCCTGTTAAAAATTTTTGTCTACGGGCAACTGATGTTTTCCATGTTGACAGAAAGACAGATATCGGGCGAATAAAGCAGAAGATAATGATAGCCATAAAGAGCCCGTTGAGCTCCCAGTACTGTATAAGAATTGCACCCAAGCTAACCACTAATATGGCAGCAAAAAAACGTTCTGCTGTATCTCCAAAAATCAACGCATCACCCACCACAAGCCCCATGAATTTTAAAGGACCTTTTTTTTCCATAGAATGACGAAGATGGGGATTAGCAAGCATTTCCAATGGGACAGCTGTGGTAATGTTATTAGAATTCTCAGGTGAATGAATTTGTTGAATTTTAAATTCTGCACTGCGCATACCTATCCCCGCTGCAAATGTAGCAAGAAAACCTGACGCGTCCAGCATCAGAGCAAACGCATAGCTAAGACATATCAAAGAAACAGTAAGAAAATCACATGGATCTATATCTTTTTGAGAATGGCGCAGACGAGCGGCAACAAATCCAATCAGGTATCCAAGCCCATAACCGATTACCAGTCCGGCAAATAACGACCAGACAACATCAGTAAACAACCAGGTGATAATTCCATGCAACCCAATTTCACCAGCATTGCCACCCAGAAAAATAGCGAGCATTAAAAACGATAACGCTATTGCATCATTAAAACCAGATTCAATTGAAAGTGTCAGACGTAAGCTATCATCGTCATTTGCATTCCGGACAGTAATTAAGCTGCCGAGTACTGGATCTGTTGGCGCAATGATCGCTGCAAAAGCTAGCGAAAGCGGCCAGCTTAATCCCATAATTACGTGTGATGCTATGGTAATTCCTAGAATAGTCAATAACGTCACTGGGATAGCAAGAATCATTCCTGTTTTCCCTGCTTGCGTAGTTATGGGAAAACGTATCTTTAATCCTGAAAGAAACAATGAAATAGCAATTGCAATTTCAGTGATACGTTCAATTAAATGAGTATTAGATAAAACATCTATATGCAAAAGTGCAAGCATAGCGGGTCCACAAATAATACCCGCTAATAAATAAACACCAAATAAAGGGAAAAGACTACGATTTATCCAACCTGATGTTAATGAAATAAATAGGAGAAAAGAGCCTATGGCAGCTACCCATGCTAAAAAATCCATTTAATCCCTCTTAATTAAAGAAAATTTTAAAAATTACTTATTAGCAAATTTTTTTCAGCTATCTATATCTTTTTTAAAATTATTAAATAAATCGAAAATTTCTCTGGAACAGGAAAATTCTAATTTTTCATCATAAAAAACATTTAATATTTTGAAATTAATTTCCTGTTGTACATCCATATATATGAGATAATCTGGATTTGAAACCCAGTATACTACTTCATATTCCATAGAATATTTTCCTATTTTTTTTAAGTGTGCTCGCTCAAAACGCACTACGGAAAATGATTCGATAATCATTTTAATCATTTCAGGAATATGAATTAATTTTTTTAAGTTATCATTATAAACGATAAATAAGGGGAAAATTACCCGACGTTCATACATTCTTTTATAATTTTTTACGGGATTTTTTAAGAGATCACTATTAGGAAAAATAATTTCTTCTCCATCTAAACTACGTATTCGGGTTGTTTTTAAGCCTATGTTTTCTATAGTGCCTTTATGATTATCAATTACTATGAAATCACCAACAATAAATGGCTTATCAATGGTTATTGATACAGAAGCAAATAAATCTCCTAAAATATTTTTCAATGAAAATGCAATAGCAGCACCACCAATGCCTAATCCAGCTATTAGCGCAGTAATATCTACCCCTAATTGATCTAAAGTAAGCAGAAAAATCATTAACCATAATAAGCTGTTACTGACAAATAAAAAAACTTCATTTTTATAACGTGGAATAAATTTCTCTTTATTAGGCTCCCTGGTAAAATCATTTATCCATTTATTGATAAAAAGAGAAATCCATAAACCTATTTGTACATAAGCCGCTGATATGCCTATTATATGAAACATATAAGGCATACCAGTAAATAAAGAGAAAAAAAGATTTATTCTGTACAGTAAAATAATAAAAACAAGCCATATTTTTGTAGCAGATAATAATTGATAAAATATTACTAATATTTTATTGTCAACAGGAGCAGTTAATTTATTCGTGGCGTATTTTTTAAGCGAATAACAGATAACAGCTCCAGCAACTGAAAATAATATACACCATAACAAATGATAAAAAAAATCATTAAAAAAAGGGAGTTGATTATTCACCTGATCACCGTTTTAGCGAAGAAATTATTTTTCAAATAAATGAATATCATAGTCACGTGTTTTTAATAAAAAAATTCATAAACAATAAAATTAATTTATATAAATTCAAAAAATAAATCAATATTTATTATGGTGTTTTTCATAAAAAAAACATTTAAACATAAAATTTAATATTTTTAAGGAATATCTTTATGTTTAATTTTATGATTTTTATACCGACAGAAATTAAATAAATTTAAAATGACAATTACTTTATAAGTAAACAGGCAGAGACTTTAAAGCAGGAAGTTATAGCAGGTACGCTACAAAACAAAGAAGCGCATTAATACTTACTACTTTGATAGAGACTGTTAAGCATTATTTAATAAAATAACGCCTGTCATTATAGGGATAAAAGATCACAACACTATTAAAATTTTTTCTGATAAACAGGGTACAATTAACTACACCATTAGAATTTTTACTACCTCCGTTAAAGTAACGGCCGGAGCAATTTTTTATAGCAGCTCCAGCTGATGTGTGTTTAGCGGCACAGGACGCATTTCAGGTAATAGTTCAACGAATTAATATTAATGAAAAATTATCCTCAATAACTCATAGTTATCACTAATTACCACTATCACCAGTAAGCCACAATATAAAATGCAATCATAATTAATAACACTGTCCCGATGATATAACCTGCCTTCGATGAAGGTGCTTTTTCGCCTGTTTTCGATGACGCGTCTGCATTTATTTTTCTGTTTTCTTCGCTCATTTAATATACTCCTTAATAATAATTAATTTATTTTAATCACATATAGCACCTGTCATATCTGATAAAAAAGTTATATTTTTTATATCGTTATGACAACAGGAGCATTAATAAAAATTTATCCTAAAAATAATTTATGTATTGCTTTTAAGATAAATTTATTTTGATGACGCTTCTTTTATTTCCTTGATCAATATTCTATATTCAGGATGAATATTATTAACTTACATTGCATAATATGTTAATTTTAAAGAAAATTTCTGTGTACATATATCGCGATGTAATTAGCTAATTTTTGCCTTATTACTTACTGTCATTAATAATCAATAAATCATCACTTAAATTAATACTTAAACCTTTCTATTTGAAAAAAATATACTGACAGAAATTTCATAACCAGATGTAGCATAATAAAGCTATATTAACAGTTAAAAAAATGAACCAATTCTTACTATTTAACCAATTAAAAATCTATAATTTTTCACGGGAAAAATCAGGAGGAATACACTCATACTCCTTCTTATATATAAAGAAAATAAAATACTTAATGCTTACGCTATCAGCGTAAGCGATTTTATTTTCTTGCAAGTTAAATTTCAATAATCTCACTAATAACTAGTTAATTTTTTTAACTAAACCATTTATTATAACCACACTAGCAACTGCAAAACCAATGCTCTTCCATGGATTGTTTTTTACATATTTGTCAGCACAATTTGCAATTTTTTTACTGTTATCTTTTACTGCCTCTGCAGCATTATTAAATAATTTATTAGAATCACCAATTGATTTTTCTATTTTCTTACGTATTTCTTCTATTCCATTCAAATTAAAAGATAAATTTTTAAAATTTTCTAAAAGGTCTTTATGATTATATGACATAATAATCTCCGGTTATTTTTTAAAGCAACGTGTTTACGATATTTTTCTCACAGTAAATTATCGATGATAATTTCATGGTTAACTTGTTGTTTTACTTCGGAGTCATTTTTCATCTGCTATTTTTTTGCACAGTATGATTTTATTGCTGATAGTAATTCTTTATTTTTCAGCCATATTTGCTAAAGAGGGTAATGTTTTAAAAATTTCTATCCGAACAATAAGTTTCTAGTATAAAAGAGTTAAATAATTTATTAATTTTCTGTATTTTCATTTCACCACCTTGATTAGTTAATTATAATGTTTTGTATTATAAGTAATTTTTTGTGATTAAATGTTTTTTTACTGTATCATTTCTTTCAAAAATACCTGTTAATTTTTATTTTTTCAATATTTTTATTTTCTATTTTAAATAAAAAATTAAAATTTGTATAAAAATTCATTTTTTTGTAAGGAAAAGTTTAAGCATTATTATTTTAAATATTGAATATCAGGGAATGAAAGATAATTTTGCTGAATAAAAGCAAAAGACTCTGAAACAGACAAAAAAGTGCAGCCCACAGTGATAAAAATGAGAGCTACAGCAAAATGATGAGGACTCCGGAGGATCTTTTCATGCAGGAAAATTTAAATATAGAAAAGACGTGATGCATTCATGATACAACACTGGATCTGTCTCACATCCCGGTACGGTCAATCAGACATAATGTTTATTCATAATTCAGCTTACACTATTCACGAAACAGCGCTTCAATATTTAGTCCCTGTGTCTGTAGTATTTCACGCAAATGCCGTAAACCTTCAACCTGAATCTGACGCACACGTTCACGCGTTAAACCAATCTCGTGGCCAACATACTCCAGCGTCGCCGCTTCATAACCTAACAGACCAAAACGCCGTGCCAGTACCTCGCGTTGAGTTGCTTTAAGCTCAAACAGCCACTTGACGATACTCTGCTTCATATCGTCATCCTGAATGGTATTTTCAGGACCACTGTCATTCTCATCAGACAGGATATCCAGCAGCGCCTTATCAGAATCGCTACTCAAAGGAATATCTACCGACGTAATACGCTCATTAAGTTGTAACATGCGATTTACATCGTCTACCGGTTTATTGAGCTGTTCAGCAATTTCTTCCGCACTCGGCTCATGATCCAGTTTGTGGGCAAGATCACGCGCAGTACGCAGGTAAACATTCAATTCTTTAACAATATGAATGGGAAGGCGAATGGTACGTGTCTGGTTCATAATGGCGCGTTCAATCGTTTGACGGATCCACCAGGTTGCATACGTTGAAAAACGAAAACCCAATTCAGGATCAAATTTTTCTACTGCGTGGATTAAACCAAGGTTACCTTCTTCAATAAGATCAAGCAGAAACAGACCGCGATTAGCATAACGACGTGCTATTTTCACAACCAGACGCAGATTACTTTCAATCATGCGCTGACGGGAAGGAAGATCACCGCGCAAGGCACGTCTGGCAAAATAAATTTCTTCCTCAGCAGTTAATAAGGGTGAATAACCAATTTCACCCAGATAAAGCTGTGTTGCATCCAAAACACGCTGACTGACTTCCTGTGAAAGTAGCGGATCCTCTTCTTCAACATCGGGATCAGCGGGCGTTTCATTAGTCAGCTCTTTTTCATCAAAGGTATCCGAATCAGCATCGTTTTCATAAAGATCTTCATCTTCATGTAACTCTATAATTTTTAGCGTATTTTGGCTCATATGCGCTCCTGCCCGTTATGATAGTAGCGGGCAAAATATCAACATAATTCCGCCCGATTTATCGCTGCGGGAGATAACGCAGCGGATTTACAGACTTTCCTTTGTAACGAATTTCAAAATGCAATCTCACTGAACTGGTTCCACTACTTCCCATTGTTGCTATTTTCTGCCCTGCCTTAACTTCCTGCTGCTCACGAACCAGCATACTATCATTATGGGCATAGGCGCTTAAATAATCATCATCATGCTTTATAATAATTAAATTTCCATAACCACGAAGGGCATTGCCTGCATAGACAATGCGTCCCTTTGCAGTAGCAAATACCGACTGCCCACGTGATGCAGCAATATCGATCCCTTTATTACCACCCTCAGCAGCTAAAAAACCTTCTATGATTTTCCCGTCAGCTGGCCATTTCCATTGCTTCACAGGTACATTACTATCATTTATAGCATGAATATTATTTCCTGATCTAATATCATTATCTATTTTTGAAACAATAGCATCTTTTTTATTATACGTTCCATTAACATTATTTTTGCCAGAATACGCATTAATTGATGCAGAATCAATCCCTGGAGTTTGGATCTGACTGACAGAAGGATGTTGCGGTAAACCACGCGTAGCGTCACTAGTGGCAGCCTCTGCACCCCTGCCATTCAGGTGAATTACCTGACCCGGACTCAGATTCCATGGTCTGGCAATGTTATTTCTGGCTGCAAGATAACGAAAATCGTTACCTGTTATCCATGCAATGTAAAAAAGAGTATCACCACGTTTAACCCGCCAGGTAGCACCACCATAACTGCCCTTGGGAATATTTTCATAATTACGCTGATAATTGATACTCGTGTCAGCAGTATTCCCCTTGCCCGCGCTTACTGATGAACCACCCGATATTGTACGCTCATCAACGCTTCTGACAGGCGCTGGTGTTGAAGTACTGCGCATACAACCTGTCACAGACAAACCCAGAAACACATAGAGTGCAATTCTGCCTGACAGTATTTTCAAGCCCTCAGAATTCACATCCCCTCCATGTAGTAATAAATAATTTATCGAGATCCAACTTACGTTAAAACAAACCCACCTGCACATACGCTATTATGCTAGTTACAGAATACCGCTATCAGGCAAGTTCTCCTGCTATTAAAGGTACAAAACAAACGGCTTCTACAGTTTTAGTCAAATACTCATTGCCGCACCGTTGTATTACTTTTAACGTCTGGCAGCGTTCACCAACGGGTAGCACCAGAATGCCACCTTGATCCAGCTGTCGTAATAAGGTTTCAGGTATCTCTGCTGGAGCAGCCGTCACAATAATGGCATCAAAGGGACTACGGGAAGCCCATCCTGACCAGCCATCGGCATGACGTGTAGATATATTATGAAGATCCAACTGTTTCAAACGTCTTTTTGCCTGCCACTGTAGTACTTTGATACGTTCAACCGACCAGACATGCTGCACCAGATGCGCCAGAATGGCTGTCTGATAACCCGATCCAGTACCAATTTCCAGCACGCGGGACGTTGGCTTTAACTGTAACAATTCGGTCATACGTGCAACGATGTAGGGCTGGGAAATTGTCTGGCCATTTCCTATAGGTAATGCTGTATTTTCATAAGCCTTATGCGCCAGTGCTTCATCAACGAAGTATTCACGCGGGACATTTTCAATAACCTGCAAAATTCGTTCATTACAAATACCCTGCTGACGCAATTGCGTCAGCAGATTTTGTACCTGCTTATTCACCATCCCTTAAAAACCTCAACCTGAATTAAACAGATTGTAAAAAATCTCATTTATTCCTCCAGTTCTGCCAACAGAATAAGAATCTCATCCTGAATGTCTCTTACCGAAACCGGCTGATTATTCATTATCATGGAAAACGCCAGGCGTTTATCATTGCGATTGGTAATATAGCCGGATAATGCACCAACACCCGTCATACTTCCTGTTTTTGCCACAACCTTACCGGCTGCTGGTGTCCGGCATAAGCGGTGACGCAGACTCCCTCCTGTCAGCTTCTCAGGTAAACAGGCTACCGGTAAGGATGAATAAAAAGCAGTAAACCAGTCTTCATTTTGGGCATAAATCAGTAACTCTGTCAGGAATGCGGTAGTCAGCAGGTTTCGACGTGAAAGTCCTGAACCATCAACGATGCCAGCAGGCAAGGTATCCAGCCCTCTGGCTGTTAATAATTCCATAACAGCGGCTATTCCTGCTTCTGTTGTACCCACCTGCTGATATTTTCTTCCGATTGCCTTGAGTAAAATTTCAGCGATCGTGTTGTTTGATAATTTCATCAAAGGAAGGGCTAATTCCGAGAGATTAGCAGAGTTATGCTGTGCGAGAACTCGCGCATCAGCAGGTGTTTTACTCCCTATCCTGACCGGACCCTTCACATGAATTCCATTTTCCTTCAGTATGTTCATAAAAACATGAGACACTAATTGTGTGGGCTCCCAGACACTGACCATGGCCGTCGTTTCCTGAAAGGAGGGTATTGATCCTGAAACAATAATATTGTTATTTCCATGCTCTCGAGTTACTGAAATAGAAAGAGATTCTCCGGTAACGGAGTGGTTAATGATGTTAACATAATCATTTTTCGGCACCACTGACACTAATCCCGGCTCATTAATGCGCTTTCCTCCCGCTACATTAACAATAATTGAACCTGCATGGTAACCATCATCCGGTGACAATGTTAACGGAGAAATTTGTGCTGCATACGCCATAGGCTCATCGTCCTGTGCCCAATCTGTTCCCAGTCTTATTTGATCAAATTCAGTATCATCGATGACAAGGCCGCCCTGTATTCTGGTGATACCCTGCGCCACAAGACTTTTTACCATAACCTGCAAATCGCTGGCTGTCAGACCCGGATCACCAGTACCTGTCAGATACAAATTGCCATGTAAAACCCCCGCTCTTACAGCACCGTCTGTCTGAACACGCGTGGTAAACTGATGGTGCTCACCCAATAGCGCAAAAGCAGATGCTACTGTAACAAGCTTCATCGTTGATGCTGGAATTAAACGTGTTGAGCCATTATGTTGATAGAGAATTTTACCTGTCTGTGTATCCCTGACTGTAATTGCTGAAACAGCGCCAGTTAGTTTTTTATTTTTTAAATGTAACGATATCTGCTCTGCGCGCTTTGTTTTAGTAAAAATGGCATTATTATGCAACGCACAGGAAGAAGCTAACATAAAGATACAAATTATACCCAAAAACCTTAATGAAATCATAACCTATGTCCAAATTTTTTAATAAAAAATCAATCGGCTTATGTCTAAGCCGCTTTTCAGGATTTCAGGGGATAAAACAAAATAACGCGAAAAAATAAACCTGATGCGGTCAAATGAACATGCTAAGTGCACGAGGTTAACAGTCTATTTTTATCCTGTTACCTCCCCCTGCCATGGCGAAAACAGGCCTTGATACCTGCTAAAATTGACCCGGCAATCTGTTGCTGAAAATGACGAGTACGCAACTTATATTCCTCTTCCGGATTACTGATAAATGCAGTTTCTACCAGAATTGACGGGATATCTGGCGCTTTCAATACCGCAAAACCAGCCTGTTCAACATGATGTTTGTGCAGATGGTTAACTTTTTGCATCTGCTGTAATACTGCCTGGCCAAATTTTAAACTGTCGCTGATAGTGGCCGTCTGCAATAAATCAAACATCGTATGATCGAGGTACTTATCGCCACTCCTGCTCACACCACCAATCTCATCAGCCTCATTCTGAGTTTGCGCCAGAAAACGCGCAAGATTGCTGGTCGCTCCTCTGACAGACAGTGCAAACACGGATGATCCTCTGGCTGCTCTGTTGGTAAAAGCATCAGCATGAATGGATATAAACAAATCAGCCTGCCGTCTGCGTGCCTCTGCTACTCGCACTTTTAACGGAATAAAAACATCTTCATTACGCGTCATCCAGACCTGCATATCAGGCTCATGCCTTAACAATTCTCGTAAACGTTGTGCTATCTGTAACACTACATCCTTTTCACGGGTCTTATTTTTACCAATGGCACCAGGATCTTCGCCACCATGACCCGGATCCAACACAATGACAATAGGCCTGTCCCTGCCTGCTTTACCGGGCTTTGGTGATCCTCTGGATGGCAGCCTGCGCTCAACATTGCCTTTATTGTAGTCTTCCAGTAACGCCAGCAGCGGATCATCAGCCTCATTGCCACTGCCTTTTAATGGATAAAGATCCATCACGAGGCGATCCTGAAACCGTGCAACCGGTTTTAAGGCAAACAGGTTAGAGCGAATATTTTGCTTGAGCTCAAAAACCAGCCGGACAGTATTTTTATCAAACTGGCCTACCCTGACCTGCTTTAAAAAAGGGTCATCCGGCTGGATTTGGGTACCAATATGTTTTAATACGCTATTAAGCTGTACATCAGTAATATCAACAACCACCCTGTCAGGGTGGTTGAGCATGAATGAACGATATTTCAGCTCAGTATTCGATTCCAGCGTAACACGCGTATACGCAGAAGCAGGCCAGATACGTATGGCAATGATTTGAACCATTGCCGCAAAACCCATGCGACTGACACTCAATGTGCATGCCGCAACTGCTCCCTGCAGTAAACGACGACGTAGCTGATTATTATTTGAAGTCGTCATCCAAATCCAAAAATGGTTACTCAATTAAACATAAATAATAAAAATATCCTGAAGGAAATTCAGCCTGCCCGATTTGACCTCTGGTCAGGGAGCTGCTCAGGATAATTTATTATACTGTCCACCATACCACTATAGCGTTGTGTTGGTGTACGGATAGCATGGGTAAACACCTGCTCACTGGCATAAACAGTCAGATGCTGGCGCGCACGGGTAATCGCGGTGTATACCAGCTCTCGGGTCACGACCGGCGAAACATAATCGGGTAATACCAGCGCCACACTATCAAACTCTGATCCTTGAGATTTATGGACTGTCATCGCCCATGCTGTTTCATGTTGCGGTAAACGTTCGCAATGTACTGATTTAAGACTGCCATCAGGCAGCTGAAACCAGACTCTGAAAACACCCTGTTGATCACAAAGAGCAATACCGATATCGCCATTGAATAAACCCAGATCAGCATTGTTACGGCTTATCATCACAGGACGTCCCCCATACCACTGCTCATATCCCCTGACAGGCAGGCGAATCAGACCCTTGTGCTGCAATAACTGCAGGATACGCTCATTTAATCCACGGACACCAAACGGCCCCTCACGTAGCGCACACAATAAACGATAGCGATTAAAAATCATCAGAATTTCAGCGGGGCAGGCACATGCTTTTACACTGGCAAGATAATATTCATAATTACAGACACTGGTTTGCAACAGCACCTGATAATCTTCATCCCTGACCAGGAGATGACTGCTGATATCGCGCAATGATCCTTTCAGTATTGAAAACGCCGCCTGACTGTCACCCGCATTAACTGCTTTTGCCAACTGACCAATTCCGGACAATTCATCAAAGCGCCAGCTTTTACGCAACAGACAGAGATTGTCAGGCAACTTAACCGTACGACTTGCTGTATGCCCTTGCAGAGAACAACCCGTAAGTCGCATTAGCTGTTGCGCCCGGTGCATACCGTAACCCCATTCAATAAACTGGCAGATATCACCAAAAACGGCGCCCGCTTCAACAGACGCCAGCTGCTCCCGATCACCAAGCAAAATAATCCGTGCATGCGCTGGCAATGCTTCAATTAAGCGCGCCATCATCAACAGATCAACCATAGCGGCTTCATCTACCACCATGACATCGAGGCTGAGTAGGCTGGCTCTGTTATAACGCGGTTGCTGATTATTTGCCCCCACTCCTAACAAACGATGCAGGGTGACTGCCTTTTGGGGGAATAATTCGCGTTCCTGCTCAGTCAGTGATAACAGGCGACTGGCCATATTCAGCGATTCTGTCAGCCGGGCTGCTGCTTTTCCAGTGGGTGCTGCCAGTAAAATGCGTAACCTGGCCTTAGACAGGCGCATTAAAGCCACCAGAAGCCGCGCAACCGTAGCCGTTTTTCCTGTTCCCGGCCCACCAGAAATTATGCTGATGTTACTCGTTAATGCAATCGCTGCAGCAACTTTTTGTCCATCAAAAGAATCACTCCCTGAGGAGCCAAAAAGCGTATCCAGAATGATGCCTGCATGGCTTTCATCGACCACTTCAGTGCGGCTGTTACTAAAAAATCGCGCCACCGTTCCTTCATTTTTCCACATGCGATACAGATAAAGACGTCCATGCTGCAATACCAGCGGTGTCGGCACAGTACCATTGCCTACCGCGCTGGACGATTCCAGTAAATCAATCCAGCTACTCTGCTCTGGCTCTCCTGCTGCCTGCCACATCTCATTAACCAGCTCATGATGGCCGGCAAACAGATAGTGTGGCTGTAACCTGTCTACAGGTAAACACACATGCCCTGCTCCGGTTTCCCGACTCACCAGTGCGGCAGCCAGCTGGACGTATGCACTACCTCCCTTTTGCGCCATAAGCCCGGCAAAATGGACATCCAGTGGACGCAACAAACCCAGAATCATCGCTTTTCTGAGTGTTGTCATCATCATAACGCATATTCCTGTACCAAAAGAGGCCAATTTTTACCACTAAATAAACTATCGAGACCTTCCACCAGCTGCCTGTGAGGCAGGCAGAAAAAAATACCCTGTCCAGGACAGCGTTCATCGATACCGCGCAGAAACAAATAAATTACGCCACCAAAATGCCGCTGGTAATCGTAATCCGTAATCCGATGGCGCAGATAACGATGCAGTGCCAGTGTGTAAAGCTGGTATTGTAAATCATAACGATGCGCCATCATCGCCTCCTCCAGTGCAGTGCGGTGATAGGCATCACCGTTTTCTCCCAACCAGTTTGATTTATAATCCAGCAGATAAAATTTATCCTGCCAGCGAAATACCAGATCAATGGCGCCCTTAAGCATCCCCTGAACCTGGTGAAAATCAAGTGAAGGGCAGCGCGCTGAAAGCGGATCATAATAACTGATGAGCTTATCCAGTACAGGTGCTTTTAACTGGGATTCAATTGGTAAATAAAAGGATAATTCTGCCTGCCTGTGTGCAGGCGACAGCTCAGATAGCGTAACACCTGCCTGATTAAGCGGTGTGTGCAAAATGCAATTCAACCACTGCTGCATCATCGGTAACCATGCCTGATCCAGACCCTGTTTTACCAGCAGTTCCGACAACCAGTAAGGATCCATCAACCGATGCCTGTCCGGTGATTCCAGTAAATGATGCAGAAATGTCCCTATCGCTGCACCTCGGGGAAATGAATGTACACTGTATTCTATTGCAGTAAACGGCATCTGCGTCTGCCGGTAACTTTTTTCATTATCGTCGTCTGATGCTGACAACAATAGCGGTGATTCAGTCATTTCACGTAACTCATCTTCCTGTAAACCGCGGCGCTGTTTGTGGCGAGATAATGCGGAATAACTGGTAATACGCCAGCTATCCTGTAGCGCGCGCGTAAATTCCCTGGCAGCAAGTTGCCGTTCGGGAGAAGATTGCGGCACAAATGCCTGTGCGTCCGGCTGCATAACAGGAAGAACGGCAATATGTTCATCCTGCAATGTCGAGAGCTGCGCGGTGAGATAATCAGCGTTTCCTGACCGGCCACGCTGTATCAACCAACCGGCAGCACTGCGGTGAATATCACTACTAGCCGATTGCTTCCTCTTGCTTAACGGTGCAATACCGAGGCTACAGTGATAAATCGAACGTGTCAGGGCAACATAAAACAGGCGCATATCTTCTGCCAGCCGCTCTTCCTGGGCTAACAGACTGGCATCATCGTTACCATAGATATCAAGACATGCCTGAAAGCTTTCACGACAATGCCAGAGGCAGTCTTTTGACTGAAATTCACGCCAGCTGACAATAAAGGGCAGCCAGACCAGCGGATATTCCATACCTTTGGACTTATGAATACTGATAACCTGCACCAGATGGCTATCACTTTCCAGTCTTAGCTGCTGGCCTGTCGACTGTCTGTCAGGTTGTTCAATTTGCCGTGCCAGCCAGCGTATCAGTGCATGCTCACTGTCAAGGTGCGCGGCAGCCTCCTGCAGTAATTCACCAAGATGCATGAGATCCGTCAGACAGCGTTCACCACCAGAACTGGCAAGTAAGTTTTCTGCCAGACTGTATCTGGCCATGAATTTACGTAGCATGGGTAATATACCCCGCTCTCGCCACCAGGTACGTAATTCCACAAACTCTTCTACCCTGAGGTCCCGTACACTTTCATCATGATTGAAAGCATCCAGTCCAGAGGCATTCAGCCCGAACAAAGGGGTTGCGAGGGTACGACGTAACAGCGGCTCCTGCTGTGGTGCCAGTATTGCCTGCAATAGCCAGAGTAAATCTTTAGCCTGCTCTGTTGCAAAAACACTATCCCGGTTGGAGAGATAGACCGACGGGATGCAAAGGGTTTTCAGTGCATGTCGGATAAGTCCCGCTTCATTACGATTGCGTACCAGGATGCTGATATCCGCAGCCTGCACCGGCCTTGTACCCTTGCTGTCAGAGAGACAGGCGCGACCCTGTTGACCCGCCGTCAGCCAGTCACGTATCTGACAGGCACATTGATGCGCCATAGCCTGCTGATAATCATGCAGACTGACACTTTCTCCTGACTGCAGCCAGAAGCACAATGCCGGCTGTGTCCTGCCGTCAATATGAAACTGCAGGGCAGTATTCTGCGGCGCCGCAATGATGTCAGTAAAGGGAATTTGTGAGAATAAAAAAGGATTATCGACCTGATGAAAAAGCCGGTTAACCGCGCTCACCATAGCGGGTGAAGAGCGCCAGTTAGTATCAAGTGTATACTGAGCCTGCGCACTTATCTGCATACGGGCACGGATATACGTAAAAATATCAGCACCACGGAAAGCGTAAATGGCCTGTTTGGGATCACCGATAAGTAACAGTGCGCAATCCTGCTGGCTGGCATAAATAGTATGAAAAATACGATACTGCCTGGCATCGGTATCCTGAAATTCATCGATCATCAGGACCGGATAACGACGGCGGATTATTGCGGGCAACAGGCTGTTGTCTTCCTGCTGCAAAGCCATATCCAGTTGGGACAGTAAATCATCAAAACCCCATTCTGCGCGCCGGCGCTTCTCCTGCTGGATGCTGATGCGTACTTCATTAACAGCACGTACCATTACCAGATCCCGCAGGGTTAATCGCTGTGCAAACAGGTGGTCAATGGCGACAAATACCCTGTGCTGTGGCGCAGTACCTTGCGATGATTTCTCCCATAACACTGACTGACGAAATCTTTTCAGTGCTTGAGGCAACTGATAATCATGAGTTTCCTGTGAAGCCCATAGCGTAATGCTGTCGAGCCAGGCAGGCAAATACCGGGTACTGTAAGTGCGTTTATCCACCCCCGATTGTGCAATCAATACAGCCAGTTCTCCCGCAGCATCGCGCCACTGTACTTTCAGGTTATCGATGCAATCAACAATATTACTGTGGCGGCTTACCAGCGTTTCATCATCACCCGGCATCGGTATGAATACCGGCACATCGCCCGTCAGCCAGGGAAAGATATCCTGCAGGAGCGCCTCTGGCCCACTCCATTCATTGCTCACGGCACGCGCAACAGACAGAGGTAACGGATGGCAATGACGACGCCAGAAATCAGCACAAGCCTGGTGATATAATGGCCATTCATCGGTTACTAATGTCTGTTTAAACAGATTGCCTGATTCAAATGCATTGTCAGTAAGCACCCGATGACAAAAACCATGTATCGTGTAAATAGCCGCTTCATCCATGCAGCGCTCTGCAACAAGCAGATGTGCAGCTGCTTTGCGCTTATCCACTATTTCAGACAATAGCCCCTGATACACAGGGCAATCACTGGCATCGCGCAGGCAGGCAATACGCAATTCATGAATTTTATGACGAATACGATCGCGTAATTCTTTTGTAGCTATTTCAGTAAATGTCACCACCAGTATTTCTGTAACCCCGAGTGGCCGGCAATACGCATGGCGGCCACCCAACCCAAGCAGAAGCCGTAAATACAGCATACTGATGGTCCAGGTTTTTCCCGTGCCTGCAGAAGCCTCAATCAGCCTTTCTCCTGATAATGGCAGTTTCAGGATATCCAGTCTTTGTGGTGTCGTTATCTTCATGGTGTTGCTTTTTGCACAAACCGCTTTTGCAGTGTGGAAACATTGGGATAAGTTTTCCAGCCAGCAGGGACAACAAAAGCATCCCCCGACTGGTTGCGACCTTTCACTGCTGAAAGCAGAGCCAGACCCTGAGGTTTAATGACCGCCTGATGAAAATAATCGGTAATTTCCTTCAGTGTCAGCTGTTTTACCTGCACCAGCACTTTGTCATAACTATCAAAAGCAGGATTATCCTTATCTAAATCATAACTGAACCGCTCAAATTCCTCGTGAGGCGTATGAGGAGGTTGCAGTAATTGCTCAATCAGGCTGGCTTTATACTGAAGAAAATCTTCATCTTTCATGGTACGCAGGCGTTTTTCTATCTCAGGGTAAAACACCCGATAACGCTGATAGAGATACGCGGGATTTTTTTTGTCACTCTGTAGCGCGAAAGCCAGACCCCACTGGCGCCCAACCGACATGGAAAAAACAGCAAGCTCATAACCCAGCTGCTCCTGTGTTCTCAGCTGATTAAAAAACCAGGGCTGAAGAATAGTTTCCAGCATATTACTGTAAGCCATTCCTTCAATTTCACTGTACCCCTGCGGAACATAAACTGCAGCCAGTGCAGCATCTGTGGTGCTGCTGGTACGCTGCAAACTGACTAACTGAGGCTGGTTAATTACTACCTCGTCACTCGACCACCAGTCTGTTTCCTCACAACCCAACTGGTTTTTCACTGATTCTGCCAGCGCTGTTGTCTGTTGTGCGGTCATATTGCCTGTCACCAGGAATTCAGCTGCTGATTTTTTCAACAGGTTATTTCTGTAAGCCGTAATATCCTGAACAGTAATGCTATTGAGCAGCCTGCGACGTTCGCCGGCGTCAGTGTAAGGCACATCAGAAAGACGGTACAGCGGCTGTAGTGCCAGAGAGTAGGCATTATTTTTCTCTGCTGCCTCCAGCTGCTCGCGATACCAGGATTTGGCCTGCACCAGCTGTGCTTCAGTGGGTATAAAACTAGCGTAACCACTAACCCATTCTGTTAAAAGTTGGGGTAAATACTGACTAAAACCGCTGGCATATAGTGACAATCCATGGCTGGACGACATGGAAAAATCAATTCCTCCCATTGATGCCTGGTCATTCAACCTGCCAAGTGCCACCTCAGCAAGGTAATCAGTAAGGGCAAATAAAACCTGATGGCGTGCTGAATCCAGAGCCTGCCGGTTACGCAGGTTAATTAAGATAGAAACCTTAGGCTCATCAGCAAAATAGCGACCTGGCATATAAAACACACGTAACCCGGGTTTGTACAAAATCTGCTGTGGACGGTCAGTGTTTGCCACTCCGGGGTCATCGGCGTTACGCGCAATCAGGGAAAAATCATCAGGAATATAAGGATTTAATGTCGGCAACGCCAGGCGAATATCCCGACCCATCTGCTGCCATTTTTTAAGGTGCCGCTGGCTGATTTTGCCTACCTGATAAGGCGCCTCAACAAAATCAGTGATTTTATTATGCGGCTCCTGTGGGCTGATAAACCAGATACGGGCATTTTCCGGCCTCATTTCAGCCAGACGAGCTGCTATTGCCTCATTATCGTAGTTGTCCGCCAGATAAGGTGCATCCAGCACATGAGCGACAGGATAACGCAGCATCATATCCGCCAGCCACTCAATATAATCCATATCACGAGCAATGGCAGGATAGCGAAATTCCAGCTCCAGCATCCTGGCCATTTCATTAAAGTAATCTTTTTTTAAATTAACACTGCGTAATAAATCCAGATAATTAAAAATTGCCGCTACCACTTTGTCCCGTTCAGCCAGTCCCTGGTCTGTCAGAGACACCGTAATCGTCAACACGCCACCGTTACGTTTGGCTACCGGATCGACCCAGGTATCGATTGCTTCGGTTAAGCCCTGATTTTGTAACCAGTCAGATAAGGTATTCTGACTACGATGAGTCATCAGGTAACTGATATATTCGTCCGTCTTACTGCGAAACTGGTCGTCGTTATTAGTAATGCGAAATTCAATTTTCAGCTGTTTCGATGGCTTAGCCGGCACATAGTGAATGATTATCCCTTTCTGCCGCTCTGTCACGACGGGTACAGTGATAGCCGGGACATGCGCATCACTGCCAGGAATTTTTCCAAGGGTGCTCGCTGCCAGTTCAGCAAGCTCACTGACAGGCTGCTTACCGTACAGTACCGCGACCATCAATCTGCCAGAATAGTAACGCTGGTGAAATTTACGCAGTTCATCATGCAACTGGCTGCCTGGCTTATCGCTTAAGGTTTCACGACTCCCCATGGCAAAACGTGCTCCCGGATGCAGGGGGTTAATGGTCGCTGCCGTAACCTGCCACATACGCATTGTATCTGACGCTCTTGCACGGGTCATTTCTGCATGAACTGCATCACGTTCACGCACCGCAGCAGCAGAATCAAGCAGAGGCTCGGCAATAGCATCGGCCAGACGCTCCACTGCCTGTGCGAAAGCGTCATTTTTTACTTCCAGATAAAAAGCAGTACGCGAGAAATCAGTGCTGGCATTATAACGGCCTCCCTGTTTACTTAAAAATTCATCCAGGCCATCCGATTCGGAAAATTTTCTGGATCCCATCAGGACAACATGCTCAAGATAATGCGACAGACCCCGCTGATTGACGGGATCATCAAGAAAGCCCACCGGTACAGCCAGTGCCATCAGAGATTGTGGTGCTGACAGACAGGAGACCAGCAATACGCGCATGCCGTTTGCCAGCTGGATAGCCTGATACTCACGGGGATCACGCGGACTTTTTTGAATATTTTCTGCCAGCGGTTGCCATTGCGGTAACGCGCTGGCGGATAAGACAGACAGGAAATATAAAAAAATTGCACCAATAGTACGGATAACTGAGGTATGCATTATTTATTTCTCTTTAATCAACAGACTTTTTTAGCAATACGCTGCAGGAAAACTGTGCGAGCAGGAACGCAACGCAGCACCTTCGCTATACCAGACCAAAAATCAGGATACGTGGTGGCGTGCCAGTGGCAGTAAATAGCGCTCGGCTTCCTGTAACAGATTTTTTAACACAGCAGGATTCATGACAGGCAGGAGTCTGTGAACATAAGGATCACGTCCTTCACCAGATACCCGGTCATGCTGCCATGTCTGTAATAATTTATTCTGAGCTTTACATTGTCGTTCTTCATCCCAAAGAATTTGTCCGCTACTGGCTTCATAACACTGACTCAGCCATGCCCAGCCACTTTTAGCAAGCAACAGTAAGGGCTGACAAAGTCCCTGCTGATATCCGTCAAGCAGTATCTGAAAATACTGCCGGGCTTCCTGCTGGCAAAGTGGTGCAAAACGCCAGACTGTACCTTTGCGGCCATAGATGCGGCTTTCACCCATACCGCCCGCCAGGCAATATGCCAGGTGCTCCAGCCACAGCAGCAATCCATCTACCGCGTTCAGTTCTGCCGCGCGCCAGCGTAATAAACCATCAGGCTGATGAGTTATCAGGCCGCTTATCATCAGATTATTAACATTAATATTCAACTCAAGCTGATGAGATTCACGGTGCTCGCTGCCTATTTTTTGCGCCAGAATAGCCATTTCTTCCTGCTGTCTTTGCCAGAAGATTTCCCCAAAAGCACCAACGGGCAGACTGCCTGATGCACGCTGTTGATGGAAAAAATGTTCAGTCTCATGCCCCTCTATCATCAACGACAGCAATGCGGTATTCAGTTGATAAGCGCTGAGATTATCTATAATAAATGGCTCTTCATCCGGCAGGCAGGTTTCCTGCGCCATAAAAGTGACACCAAGGCGCAGTTGGAAAAATGCCCGAATCGGATGACGATAAAAACGCATCAGCGCGTCCAGTGTTATTTCTTCTGCGCTTAAGGGAGGTAAAGCGCAACTGAAATCAGGACACATCTGTCCTTTTTTTTCAGCAACAGGTAACCACTCCGTAGCATAGCTTTGCTGCCGGGTACCCGGAATAAAATTTTCTGGCGAAAAAGGGGTTGCCGGATGCCAGCAGCACAGATGTTCAGTCATTCGTCGCGTACTGTCATCAATATCCCGTTCTGCATCTTGCGGTAAACGGTAACTTTGTGCGATATAATCCATAAGCTCACTGACTACTATGGAAGGATAACGCTCACTGTTATCCTGAATGCATTTTCCCGTATAGCTGATATATAATCGCTGTTGCGCTGATAATATGGCCTCAAGAAAAAGATAGCGATCATCGTCGCGACGACTTCTATCCCCTGGCCGCACTCGCCGCGCCATTAAATCAAAATCGGGGGGCGATACAATTGACGGATACAGGCCATCGTTCATCCCAAGCAGGCAGACAACTTTAAAGGGAACAGAGCGCATTGGCATCAAGGTACAAAAATTGACCGCTCCTGAAAGAAAACGCTGACTCATCCTGCTGGCATCAAGACGCTTCTGTAGTTCATTGCGCACTATTCTTAAAGGAACAGTTTGCGGGTAACCCGCGGTAATACCACCGCTGATAATCTGCTGCCATTGTGTTTCAAGGAATGCCAGTATGGCTTCAGTATCGTCATTGCATTCAAAAAAAACGTCCAGCAGCTGACGACACGCAGGCGCCCATTCCACCAGAGTTCTTTCAGCAGTCAGACAGACTCTCCATTGACTAAGCTGCATTAATAATTCAGCAAGTTTTCCACAAAGCTCAGCAGTAAGGCCACTGGATTCATCATAGGGCAATATCGTCTCCCATGTACCCGCTTCACTTTCCATGGCATAGCCCAGTAACATTCGGTTGATACCAAACTGCCAGGTATGCTGACCTGTTTCCGTTAACATCATAGAACGAATATGACTGTCATCCATCCCCCAGCGAATACCTGATTCTTCAATCCATTTACGCACCTGTGGTACGTTATCTTCATAAATACCAAATTTACCGGCAAGCGCAGGGGTTTCCAGCAGAGCAAATACCTGTTCTGCAGTAAAGCGGCTGTGAGGCAAATCAAGCAGGGTAATAAAAACAGCCAGTATGGGATGTGCATACAGGGCTTTACTATCTGAAATGGTAAAAGGAAGATATCTCTTCGCAGGCACATGACCAAATACTGCACGAATGTAAGGCGCATAACTATCAATATCAGTCACCATGACAATGATATCACGTACTGTTAATTCGGGTTGCTGCGCCAGTAATGTCAGGAGTTGATCATGCAGAACTTCAATTTCTCTCTGTGGACTATGGCAGACATGAAAACTGATGGAATCATCTACAGGATAGAGAATACGTTTTCTGTCACTGCGCGCAAATGATTCTGCCGTCATGCCCATAACGCTACTATCCTGCAGCTCAAGAATGTCATGCTGCACACTTTGCAACAGATTATCAGGCCGAATATCAACAAAAGCCTGCACGTCTTCGACATCATCTAGTTGAGATAACAGGTATAAATAATCCCTGGCCTGTTGCCCAAAAGATGCCAGCAGAGGATTACTCAACTTTGCCTGCCCACCTGAACAAACCTCCCGGCCTGATTCCCTGCATAACTCCTGTTCAACCTGCTCTGCATAATGTGTGAAATCATAGCCCGGTATGTCTGCCCAGTAATGGCGACAGGGATTAGTCACCATCAGATGTATATCAATGTGCCTGCCCAACGCCTGCAGTGCCTGAAGATAAACCGGAGGTAACGTTGAGATGCCGAGGATAAATACCCGTTCTGGCAGCCCATCAGGACAGGCGTCAGAGGTATTCATTTTTTCAATAAAATGCTCATAAAGATGTGCGCGATGCCATTCTGGCTGTTTTAGCTGACGGGTATAATCACTGAGCGCAATCCATAGCACGGACTGCCATTGCTGGGATTCATCCAGGCCTGCTACCAGGCGGCCCTGCTCCCAGCTTTTTAACCAGTCAGCCCGGTACACCAGATACTGATCAAAAAGATCGGCTATCATGCCAGCCAGCTGGTGCAGCTTACATTTATCATTATCGTCAGCCAGATAACGCCGCAGGGCGGAAAAAACCGGCTGATCCATCAGTTGCGGTAACAGCCACAGCAGTTTCCAGGTCATGGATTCTTTACTGAAAGCACTTTCTCTGGGAATTTCGGGCAAGACCAGAACGAACATGTCCCAGATAAATGTTGCCGGGAAAGGAAAAGTGATGTTTGCAGCAATACCAAACTGTTCCGCCAGCTGCATCTGTAACCATTGCCCCATGCCGGGGCTTTGTACCAGTATTACTTCCTGCTGGAGCGGATCTTTCAGCGGGCACCTTTCCATTAGCGTTGTTATCAGCATCCTGAGTAACTCCAGCTGATTGGAATGATAAACCCTGAGCATCGTTACTCCTGTAAAAATATAGGGTGAATTTTATTTGTATAAGACTGTTATAAGCTATTACAGATGGTTTAAATCAGGATAAGTACTTAAGCAGAATCAGCTTAATAAAATCTATTAATTACCGGTGATTTTTATATAACACAGGGAATAATATACCACTGGCAGGCTCTGGATAATACAGGTTGCACAGCCTGCCACAGGAGTGATGGGACCGGCATCCCAGCCCGCCGACAATGCTGATTAGGATTTTTTGACAGGTTTGCGCTTTTTTTGTTGCAGCAGATTCAGTACTTCGACACTGATAGAAAAAAACATGGCAAAATAAATATAACCCTTAGGAATATGAACATGGAAGCCTTCGAGCATCAGCGTAAAGCCAACAAGGATAAGGAAGGCAAGCGCCAGCATTTTAACGGATGGATGAAGATTGACGAAATTTCCGATGGGTTGCGCAGCAGACATCATAACACCCACAGAAATAATTACTGCCGCCATCATAATGAACAGATGATCAGATAATCCTACTGCAGTTATCACAGAATCCAGACTGAAAATAATATCCAGTAACATGATTTGAATAATGGCTGCAGAGAAAGAGCTGGAATTATTATTTTCCTGTTGTTCATTATCTTCAAAAGCGCCGTGAATTTCTTTACTGGCTTTCCAGACCAGAAATAATCCACCTGACAGTAAAATAATATCACGCCATGAAACCGCCTTACCAAAAAGCTCAAACAGCGGCTCAGTCAGATGGATAACCCAGGCAATCGATGCCAGAAGACCGAGGCGCATTAACATGGCTGCTGACAGACCAAGGCGCCGTGCCAGAGCCTGTTGATGTTGCGGCAATTTTGCCACTATCAGGGATAAAAAAATAATATTGTCTATACCCAGAATGATTTCGAGCAGAGTCAGGGTACCCAGCGCCAGCCAGGCATTTGGATCAACAATCCAGTCAAACATTACGATTATGCCCTAAAATAAAACAGTCAGGGCAGCATACGATAAAGTGAAATCATATGCATTAATTTAAAATGCACCATTCAACAGGAATAGTGCATCCGGGCAGACTAGAGGGAAAAATGACGTGCCAGCAACGCAGAAGTGAAGTTTTTTTTCAGATAAAATCCCAATGGTCGTGCCATAACCGATTGCCCGTTTTCACCAATAGCTTTAGTGAGTACCCTGCCATTGGCCGCTTTAGGTCGCAGCTGCAGCACTTCACCAAGGCGCGCGGTAATTCTGTGAATTTCACCAAGAACAATCAGGTCCATTAGTTCTTCCCAGTCATTACGCAATTTTTCTTCTTCCTGTTCACTGGGACTCCATAATAGTGGGGTCCCTATACGACGTTCAGATAATGGGATCTGCCGTTCTCCTTCAACCGGAATCCAAAGTACCCGGGAAAGCTTATACCTGACATGACTGTTTTCCCAGGTAATACCACTATTATCCGTTAAGGGAGCTATACAAATAAATGTTGTTTCTAACGGTTTGCCCGCAGCATTTATCGGAATTGTCTTAAGCTCAATACCAATCTGGGAAAAATCACGTTCAGGTTTACTGGCAGCATCCGCACCAAGATGAAATTCCAGCAATGTACCTACCCATCCTTTGGCTTTTTTCAAATTTGGCGGTATTACCCATGCAGCCTGAGTAGCCAGCTCACTTAACGTCAAGCCAGATAACGCGGCCGCACGCCAAAGGAGTTCCTGTTCATTACGGGGTGGGGGGTAAATGGGAGGCTGACAACGGCGAAGGGAATCAGCTGATTTTTTTACAAGATTCATTACCGATAGTCAGTCACTTTTCTGCATTTATTTTCTGCAGCATAGTAGCAAGCTCGCTTAACGACAACTTTATTCTTTCTGATACTGAATTACTGCTGGTTTGCAGTTTTATACACAAGATATCGCTAATTACAGCAGAGGGTTAAAGTGAGTTATCCACAGATTTATCATAAAACTGGATAGATGATTTAATTTTTAGTATTACATCGCCATTAATAACGGGATTTTTTCGTGTTATTGCCAGGTTAGTCATGCTATCTGGTGGATAAAGTTACACTTGATTAAATATTAATCAGGTGTAGATAGTAATGTAGTTAGTACAGATTTATTTTATATTGATAACCCGCTAAGCAACGATATTATATTGAAAATTATTAACTATTTTTGTTTGCTGGATTCTAAAAGTGATTCTTCAAAACAAGTTTTACCGGATTTATCCTGGCGTTCTACACATATCTATCCACAGAAAAAGTGAATAAAAAAGAGATAGCAGTAAAATAATCGCCATAACATAATGATATCTTTTATGATCTTACTGTATATGTGTGCCTGATTGATAAGGGTGGTTTACCACCTGTTAGTAGTATGAAACAATCAGGGTACCTTTAAAAATGTTAAGTATATCGAGGTAGTCTGTGATCGATGATGATGGCTACCGCCCGAATGTGGGTATTGTGATTTGTAATCAACAGGGACAAGTTTTATGGGCCCGGCGTTATGGTCAGCATTCCTGGCAATTTCCTCAAGGAGGAATTAACCGGGGTGAATCTTCAGAACAGGCCATGTACCGTGAATTGTTCGAAGAAGTGGGCCTGGGTAGAAAAGATGTGCGCATTTTAGCGACTACCCGTAACTGGTTGCGTTATAAATTACCTAAACGTTTGGTGCGTTGGGATATCAAGCCGATATGTATCGGCCAGAAACAGCGCTGGTTTTTACTACAGTTAATCTGTCGTGACAGCGACATCAATATGAAACGCAGTAATACGCCAGAATTTGATGACTGGCGATGGGTTAGCTACTGGTATCCAGTGCGTCAGGTGGTGTCTTTCAAACGAGATGTCTATCGCAAGGTGATGAAAGAATTTGCAGCAACGGTAATAGTGAATACAGAAAATCTCGCCACCAAAAGGATGATACATTCACCACATACTTAATTTATTAACAAATGGGGGTGACGTACAGGCACCTGCCAGCTTTATAAAAGCATTGATAGCTGCTAACAGCAATTGATGTCTCGATGGATGAATGATTACAACGCTCTCTGTAACAGCATTATCAGAAACAGTCAGCTGTCTGAAAATGTACGCCAGTGCCAGGGATTAATGATTACTATGTTTATGGTGCCAGGATGAATAATACCTATCTGATGTTTCCTGAATTTGATCCTGTATTTTTTTCGGTTGGTCCTGTGTCAGTGCGCTGGTATGGCCTGATGTATTTGATTGGCTTCCTGTTTGCCATGTTTGTAGCGGTACACAGAGCGAATAAAAAAGGCAGTGGATGGACTAAGAATGATGTAGAAAATTTACTTTATGCGGCATTTTTAGGTGTTTTTATAGGCGGTCGGGCAGGATACGTTCTATTTTATAACCTTCCTGAATTTCTGAATAATCCGCTCCACCTGTTTAAAGTATGGGAAGGAGGCATGTCATTTCATGGAGGGTTAATCGGTGTTATCTGTGTCATGCTATGGTTTGCTCATCGGACTGAGCGACACTTTTTTCAGGTTGCTGATTTCATTGCGCCACTGGTTCCTTTTGGTTTAGGGGCCGGTCGCCTGGGAAATTTCATCAATGGTGAACTGTGGGGTCGCGTAACGACAGAAGTGCCCTGGGCAATGCTATTCCCAGGATCACGCATTGAAGACATAGCTATTGCAGGTACAAATCCACACTGGCAGAATTTATTGCAGCAATATGGTATGCTGCCTCGTCATCCATCACAATTATACGAGATGCTTCTGGAAGGTGTGGTCTTATTTATTATCCTTAATTTGTTTATCCGCCAGCCACGACCTGCAGGCAGTGTGTCCGGTTTGTTTCTCACCTGCTATGGAATATTTCGTATTCTTGTTGAATATGTTCGCCAGCCTGATGAACAGCTCGGTTTACTTGGTGGTTTCAGTATGGGTCAGCTTCTTTCGATACCAATGGTTATCGCCGGAGTGATGATAATATTCCGGGCGTATAATCGCCCACAGCAGCCTGTCATGAGATAGCATGAAACAATATCTGGAATTAATGCAAAAAGTATTGAATGAAGGTATCTCTAAAGCTGATCGCACAGGGACAGGAACACTGTCTATTTTTGGGCATCAAATGCGCTTTAATTTACAGGAAGGTTTTCCACTGGTAACCACCAAACGCTGCCACATGCATGCTATCATTCACGAGCTCCTGTGGTTTCTTAACGCAGATACTAATATTAATTACCTGCGCGAAAATTCGGTTTCAATCTGGGACGAATGGGCAGACGAAAATGGCGATCTCGGCCCTATATATGGCAGGCAATGGAGGGCATGGAAAACTGCAGATGGCCGCCAGATTGATCAACTCAGCAATGTCATGACCCAATTAAAACAGGATCCCGACTCCCGCCGTATCATTGTCTCAGCATGGAACGTGGGTGAACTTGATCAAATGGCGCTTCCACCCTGTCACGCGTTTTTTCAGTTTTACGTTGCCGCAGGTAAGCTTTCCTGCCAGCTCTACCAACGCTCCTGTGATGTTTTTCTCGGCCTGCCATTTAACATTGCCAGTTATTCATTGTTAATACACATGCTGGCTCAGCAATGTAATCTTCAGGTCGGTGATTTTGTCTGGACAGGCGGAGACATTCATATCTACAGTAATCATCTGGATCAGGCAGGTTTACAGCTAAGCCGTGAACCACGTGACAGACCAGAGCTGATTATCACACGTAAACCTGAATCACTGTTCAGCTATCGTCTGGAAGATTTCTTAATAGAAAACTACGACCCTCACCCCGCCATTAAAGCGCCGATATCCATCTGATGTAAACACATATCTCGCTGTTTTTATTAACACTATTAACAGCTATTGTGAATTTTTCGCTTAGCCTGTGTTCTTTAAAATATAAAGATTATCTCAAATTAATTTAAATACCCTAGTGCCGCAAAACAAAGTCTGTGCGATGTTTCTTAATATGAATATCTGCCTGTAGATTTACTATCCTGCCTGCATGACTATCTGAAAAAATATAAACGGGCGTTATTACAACTCAAAACTGATGAAATCCCTGCGGTATTCAAATATCAGCTATCGGCAACAAGGCATGACACTGCCTGAGCTACTTCTTGTTATATTGCTCCTTGGAACATTTGCATTTTCCAGTAGCCACAGCTGGCATAATTATCAGCAGAGTCTCAGACTTGAGGCCAGTGCATACCAGCTTCTGGCTTTTTTGACTCAGCTGCAGAGTGAAGCAAACTGGTATAACAGTAAAATTTCACTGTGGCGCGAGCAATACCAAACAACCTGGTGTATCGGCCGTATCCCTCTGGCACAGGAATGCAAGGTGCAGGATGCCGATATTTTTATCTCTCCTTATGACGATATTTTGTTATCTGACTTTAGCTTTAACAAAATGACATTCTCTGGAAAGCATAATACTGCCACCTCTGGTCATATCACGCTTGCTAATTCTTCCGGAAAAATCACTGTGTTCCTGACAGCCTATGGGAGACTGAGGTTGTGTAGTAAAAACATACAACTTACAGGAATTCCAAAATGCTAGTAATTAAACAGGACATGTTTATAAAGCCGCTTATTTCATGAAAACACAGCCTTTAATCAAAATACATCAGAATGGATTTACCTTAACAGAATTTATACTGGCCTTGAGTTTTGGGAGCCTTGTCATGCTAAGCGCTGCACAAAGTTATCTTTCATTACGCCGAAATATTAATTCCCTGTACCAACATCACAGACTGGATCAGGTAATACACCATGCGCTGTCTGTTATCGAAAAAGATCTGCGACGTGCAGGCTATTGTAATGGTAATAAATGCCAGGGAAAGTCAGTAACTACTAACCCCGATGGCTCCTGCATCATCGTTGCCTACGATCTGAATCACAATGACGAGTGGGAAAAGACTGGTGAATCAGAGGGAACTGATTATTTTGGTTATCGTTTAGAGAAGGATATACTGGAAAGATCACGAAATTCCATTGATTGCAAGGACGGGCTCTGGAATGCTCTTCTTGATCCAGAGGAAATTGTCGTAAGCCATTTTCTGATAAAACAGCGGAAAGCAGGCACAGGCAAGAGTTTGTTTGCTCTACAATTAGCAGCGCACTGGAAGAAACACCCTAAAGTGCAGAAGCAGATTAATCTGGTATTCAGCGGGTACAATGCATGAAGTGCAGATACCAGCGCGGTAATATCATTCTGGTTGTTATGATTATCCTGATGATATCTGCAATATTTTTATTAAATTCATTACATTATCAATTAGACAATGCCTTAGCCATAACGGGTGATGAGCGGCGTTATCTGCAGGCGTATAATCAGGCCCTTTCTTCACTGAGCTGGGGACTCAATCGCATATGGAATGTTTCATTCTCCCCACCTCGAGGCAGATTCAAAACTTCGTGGCACTGTCCAGAGCAACCGGAGAAAAAATTCAACGCCTGCCTCAAACCCACTTACGTTCCAGGCATTTTTTTGATGAAAGGAGAAAGTAAGGCATTACCTGGCAAGCCCCCGATGGCTATCTATCAGCTCGTGAAACCTGAACAGCAAATTAAATCGATATGGATAATTAACAATAGTAAGATGATTGCAATAGCTGGCGGTATGCTGGATTTTTGCCCTGAAAAAAATGAAGGTTTTTGTATTGATAAGCATTAAGCGGATAGCAGACAAACACACAGGACACAGGAGATGCCGGGAATAATAAAGTCAGCTTTTCACAGGCATGAGCAGGGATTCAGCCTGTTAGAGCTTGTTGTTGTCGCGCTATTTTTCTCTGTAGCATTAACAGGGATCCTGCAGTACCACCATGTGTTATTACGAACATTTCATCACCACTGGCAGACCAGACAGGCATGGTCACTGGCTCAGCAGTGCCTGGATATTTTTTTTATCAGTGGCGACGATGCTGTAGTTATTGATCTGATAAAATTTGAATCTGGCTGTCAACGAAACATTACTTTCGGGGCTGTCCTTGCTGAATGCCAGGAAATTACTGCGACTATAATCACTCCCCAAAAACATAAGGCTGAACTCAGCCGCTGGTACTGTCCTGCCGGATGACAAAAAGTAGAGCCTGCCTGCCCCAATTTTTGCAGTATCGATACAAAAAAAGCCAAGCGACCAGCTTTTTTATTTCTTCTGCCTGTATTTCCCACTACTGATATCTGGCAGTCGGGAAATGGCATGGCACTGAATATATTGCTTCTATTCCTGCCTGCTTGCAGACAAAAGATAATAATAAAATCAGTAAACATTAAAGGCAGGCAATAATCATCTTATATAATAAATTATTTAATAAATATAAAATAACATAATTAAAATTTATTTAATATCAGAATAAATAACGTAATTGATTATCTGTAAAATATATTATTACAATATGAGAAATAATATAACAAAATATATTTTACTGCCAGTAACCAGTAAATAGAGTATTTCACAGAATACTGTATATTATATACCGGAAGCACAAAGAAGGATTTTTTTATTATCATAATAACCACTTATTTAAATATAATTATCAAGTGGTTATAGCTATTTATTTAAAAGGGAAAATATGATTTTTACAAAAAATATAACCTCTGTATTAATAAGTTGCAGCTTTATGTTGCCCATTACCGCTGCCGCTGCTCAAGACCACTCATCTCCAGAAAAAGACTGGAATTTCTATATTGGAGCTGGTGCTATGTATATGCCCGCTTTTTTAGGCTCGAAAGATTATCAATTCATCTCCTGGCCGGAGTTCGGTGTTACCTGGAAAGACAAGTTTTTTGTTACATCACGACAGGGTGCAGGATACAACATCATTAATAGTAATGGCTGGCGCATGGGACCTGTTATCAAAAATACCCTGGCGCGTAAGGAAAATGGCGCACACCCTCTTCGAATGGCAGGTCGTAAAACTGAGGCATTACAAGGATTAGGCGATGTCAGGAACACTGTTGAATTCGGTGGTTTCAGCGAATACACATGGAACAACCTGAGTGCAAAAATTGAACTACGCCAGGGAATTAATGGGCATCATGGATTAATCAGTGATATTGATGTCATTTACACTCATGATATTCCGTTGGCTGAAAAACGCACGCCACTTACTATTTCTTTTGGCCCACATGCAACAGCCGTTGACAGCAGCTATAACGAAACATATTTCGGTGTAAACAGCGTGCAATCAGCACGATCTGGTCTGCCGCAGTATAACGCAAAAGGCGGCCTGCTAAAATACGGTGTTAGTTTCACCACTACTGTTCCAATTACTGACAACCTGCATGCCATTTTTATGGCAGGCTACGACCGTTTAAGCGGTGATGCAGCATCAGCGCCATTAATAAAACAACGGGGCACGCGAAACCAAAGCAACGCAGGTGTCATGCTTACCTATGCACTATGAACTGGAATACATTAGCATATTAAATGATATGAGATTAATAATGTGAATACGCACAGGCTCTAGAATTATTTGCTGCCATAACAACACTGTTCTTCTGTAAACCTCACCATGAACAGTGTTGTTGTCTTAGCAAAGCGACTGTTAACTACATGCAGTTTGCTGAATAGGGATTACCATAAAATGTAGCTGGCATTTTTCTTCCTGTTCAGCTTAATAACACTGGCCTGAGGCTTATAGAAAATTAAAAAAGATCATTACGTACATAAGGCTCAATATCACCGGATTTACGCGTTTTCAGCAACTTCAGTACCCAGGCGTATTGTTCTGGATTAGGGCGCACCAGAATTTCCACTTCTTCATTCATTCTGCGCGCAATACAGGCATCATCCGCATCGACCAGATCATTCATGGGTGGACGAACAAAAATATCCAGACAGTGCCGTTGATTATCATAAACAGGGAATAGAGGTATCACAACTGCACGGCACATTTTCATCAAACGGCCAAGTACCGGCAATGTTGCTTTATAGGTGGCAAAAAAATCAACAAATTCACTCGCTTCTTCACCATAATCTTCATCCGGTAAATAATAACCCAGATAACCCTGACGAACGGAGCTAATAAAAGGGCGAATACCTGACTGGCGAGAATGAAGTCGACCGCCAAAGCGCAAGCGGCCACTATTCCATAAGTAGTCAATCACGGGATTACGCTGATGATTGAACATACCTGCAACAGGTTTCCCTTCTTCAGCCAGCAACATCGCTGGCAAATCAATAGCCCAGCCATGTGGCACGAGTAGAATAACCATACGCCCCTGCCCAATTACATCATTCAGTATGGATTTTTCATGCCAGTGAATACGGGACAATACATGTTGCGCAGAGCGGAAGCATAACTCTGCCATCAGCATGGCTGACTGGGCTGCTGTGATAAACATGTTATCAATAATTTTTTCACGCTGTTTGTTCGACAGCTCAGGCATGCAGTAAAGCAGGTTAATACGTGCGCGCCGCCGCGCGCCTTTGATAAATTTACCAATCAGCCAACTGATTCCTGTCAGAAGCGGAGCACGTACAGCAACAGGTATCCAGGAAAGAATAAATAACAGACCTGTACTAAACCAGAGCAGCCAATAACGTGGATGCAGAAAGGCTTTTTGAAAAGCTGGGATAAAACCGACACATTCGCTTTTTTTATGCACTGGGGAGCCGGGCGGCGATTTTACCCGGCGTTGTGGTAATACCATAATGAGTAATCAGTTAAATTGTAACTGTGGAATTGTTTGTTTCATTAATTCCAGATAATCTTTACGCGTCTGTCCATTTAAACTTTCTGAACCAGGTAATCTCGTTTTCAATGGGTTGACTGACTGTTGGTTAATCCAGAATTCATAATGCAAATGAGGTCCCGTAGAACGTCCTGTATTACCAGAAAGTGCAATACGATCTCCTCTTTTTACTTTATCACCTTGTTTTACAAGTATTTTTTTCAAATGCATATAACGTGTACTATACTGACGTCCATGACGTATGGTCAAATAGTAACCCGCAGCACTATCATATTTTGCCACTACAACTTCACCATCGCCGACTGCTAATATTGGAGTACCTACTGGCATGGAAAAATCGACGCCTCTATGAGGAGCAACTCTGCCGGTTATTGGATGAAAGCGACGGGGATTAAAATGCGAAGAAATACGAAACTGCTTTAACGTAGGAAATCTCATAAAACCGCGTGCAAGACCTGAGCCCTGCCTGTCATAAAAATTGCCATCTTCCGCACGAATGGCGTAGTAGTCTTTCCCTCCGGAACGCATACGCACTCCCAGTAATTGACTCTTCCGGCTATGCCCATCACCATCCAGTTCTTCACGGGACATCAACACAGCGAATTTGTCGCCATGACGTAATTTACGGAAATCCAGCTGCCACTGTAATGCTTTGGTCACTGCCTGTATTTCTGCAAGCTTCAAGCCTGCTGCTTTGGCACTAGTGACAAAACTGCCATTCATGCGACCGGTAAAAACAGTATTACGCCATTCACCCTTCTGTAGCTTTTTGGTTTCTTTAAATTTATTATTATCCTGGCGTTCATAAAGCCTGCTCTCGAGGCGTGAAACTTCCCACGTCAAGCTCTGCAGATCACCATCTTCATTAAGGCTCCAGGAAATCTGCTGACCGACTTGCAGGTTACGCAGGCCGGGATGTAATGCCAGAAGAGCAATATCAGAAATGTCTATCCCATATTGCGTCAGAATACTGCTTAACGTATCTCCCGTTGACACTACATATTCATACAGGCCATTTTCACGTACTTCCTTTTGATCTAATTCGTCCTGAGGAATATCATCGCTTGGAGAAATCTGGTCAATAGGCTCACTGGCTTCAGGCAACAACGAATCTGAATCTAAATCTGATTGTCTGGTATCAAGCAGTATATCCTGTATTCCCGCATGTTGTTCGGGATGATAAACTGCAGGCCGCCACACCGCTACAGTAATAGTGATAAAAGTCAGAACTCCCACGATAATACGGTGGCGACGAGGCAGTACATTATATGCCAGAGTGATAGTTCTAGCTATCTGCTGCACCTGATTTACTTCCTCATAAGTCTGAAGCCAAACAGCTCAGATACTGATTCGACAGTTGAGATAAGAAATTCATATAACTATCTTTATTCAACATAATATCAATTCCTAACGGATCTAATACACCTGAACGCACACCGGTTCCCCTAATAACAGTATCGATAACAGCAGGCCTGAACTGCGGCTCAGCAAACACACATACTGCTTTTTCTTTAATCAGCTTTGTCCTCAATTGATACAGCCGCTGCGCGCTTGGTTGTATCTCAGGATTAACAGTAAAATATCCTAAGGAAGAAAGACCAAAATGTTTTTCAAAATATCCCCACGCATCATGAAAAACAAAATACCCTTTACGCTGCACTGACTTTAGCATAGAAGCAATATTTTTCTCAGTGTTTACTAGATTATTGTTGAATTGGCGCAGGTTTGCATCCAATTTCTCTCTATTTTCTGGTAAAAGTTCTGATAATTTCTGATGAATTGCGCCTGCAATCTGTTTAGCTATGCTGACGGAAAGCCAGATATGCATATCCCATTCACCATGAAAATGCTCTTCCTCAGCTTTTTTTTCATGATTTTTACCATGATAGGCAGTGTGATCTCCGTTTTCATGGTCTTCACTAGCGTTTATAGCATGAGAATGCGATTTTTCATTTTTTATCAGCAGAGGTCTGATGGCAGGCAACTCAGATAACACAATTTGTTTATGGGCAGGCACGCGAACTAACGGTCTGACAAGAAATCCTTCCATTTCTGGACCAACCCAAATCACTAAATCGGCATCATACAAACGCTGGATATCCGACGGGCGCAGGGCATAGTTGTGTGGTGATGCGCCATCCGGTAACAACACCTGTGTTGTAATGACACCCTCAGTAATAGCTGAGGCAATAAATGCCAGTGGACGAATCGACGCTACAACGGCAGCAGATGCATTATCAGTAATACAGGCAGCTAATAAACTGCCTGCCAGTAGTATAAATTGTGATAACCTGGATTTTAATGACATGAAGACTATCTCCTTTATTCTTACCTGCATAAAATGTGGTATCATAGCGTTCCATTCTTAAAAAAAATTATTATCATGTCTTCATTGATTAAAATCAATAAGATATCCATCAACTTCGGCGCACGACGGATACTTAATGATGTTTCCCTCAGATTACAGCCAGGAAAAATCTTAACGCTGCTTGGTCCAAATGGAGCGGGCAAATCGACACTGGTGCGGATTATCCTTGGGATGATTTACCCTGATAGCGGCACACTGGAACGTAAGCCTGGTTTACGCATTGGATATGTTCCCCAAAAATTGCACCTTGATCCAACCCTGCCACTTACTGTCAATCGTTTTATGCAGCTCAAACCCGGTACCCACCAGTCCGATATCTTACCCGCACTGAAACGAGTACAGGCTGGCCATTTATTTGCACAACCCATGCAGAAACTGTCTGGCGGTGAAAATCAACGTGTACTTCTCGCACGCGCACTATTACATCATCCTGAATTGCTGGTATTAGATGAACCTACACAATCCATTGATGTTAACGGCCAGCTCGCCTTGTATCGCCTCATTGATCAACTCAGAAAAGAATCAGGCTGTGCAGTATTTATGGTTTCTCATGACTTACATCTCGTCATGGCCAAAACGGATGAAGTTATGTGCCTGAATCAACATGTATGCTGTTCTGGTACACCCGATATTGTGACTGCACACCCCGCATTTATTACTATGTTTGGTAATCACATGGCTCAAAGCCTGACGGTTTATCGTCATGATCACCATCAGGAAAATACGTCTGTAAAGCATACCGGGGAAGACAATGTATGATTGAATTGCTATTGCCAGGCTGGTTAGTAGGAGTTTTACTGGCTACTGCTGCGGGGCCTTTAGGCTCTTTTGTCATCTGGCGCAGAATGGCTTACTTTGGTGACACTCTGGCACATGCTTCTCTGCTGGGTGTCGCTTTCGGGCTGTTGTTTACTATCAGCACTTCTTATGCTGTGATTGGTATTACACTGGTCATGGCATTGCTATTACTGATACTGGAACGCCGGCCCCAGCTCTCAATGGATACTCTGTTGAGTATACTTGCTCAAAGCGCATTGTCCTTGAGTCTGGTATTAGTGAGCATGATGTCCGCCAGAACGGATATGATGGCCTGGCTGTTTGGCGACCTGCTTTCTGTAGCTCTGACAGATGTGTTGCCAATTATGGCAGGAGCCCTCGTTATTCTGTTGATCCTCTGGTGGCAATGGCGACCATTACTGTCTGTCGCCGTCAGCCCTGAACTGGCTCACGTAGATGGTGTCAATTTACAGCGTGCCAGGATCCTGCTAATGCTGATGACAGCGCTTGCTATTGCTTTATCAATGAAATTTGTAGGTGCGCTTATCATAACCTCATTGCTGGTTATCCCTGCCGCTACAGCACGCCGCTTTGCCAGCACACCAGAACAGATGGCAGGATTGGCCATCATTATCGGCATTATCGCTGTGACCAGTGGACTCACTCTTTGTGCATTTTATGATACGCCAGCTGGCCCTTCGGTCGTTCTTTGTGCTGCACTGATGTTTATTCTCAGCCTGCCGCAAAAACTACGGGAAAAAATATGAAATACCTCCCGATGTTTTGGGGCTATAATGTGCACTAAACGAGCTTACTCAGCCAGGTAACCGGAAAAGCTAGCCTGGCTCTTCTTCCCTGACTAAACCAAAGTGTCTGTAGGCATGCTGGGTCGCAACACGCCCTCGTGGCGTACGCTGAATAAAACCCTGCTGAATCAGGTAAGGCTCCAGCACATCTTCAATGGTTTCACGCTCTTCGCCTATGGCTGCAGCCAGGTTATCCAGACCTACCGGACCGCCCATAAATTTTTCAATCAATGTCAGTAAAAATTTGCGATCCATATAATCAAAACCCTCTGCATCCACATTGAGCATGTCAAGCGCCTGCATGGCAATTTCACCGTTAATGGCAACACCTTGCGCTTTTATCTGCGCAAAATCGCGTACACGCCGTAATAAACGGTTAATGATTCTGGGGGTTCCACGCGAACGGCACGCGAGCTGATAAGCACCACAGGCTGTCAGTTCAAGTCCCAGACAGCGTGCGCTACGTGTCACAATGCATTCAAGATCAGCAATCCGGTAGAATTCGAGTCGTTGTACGATACCAAAACGATCACGGAGTGGTGATGTCAGCGCACCAGCGCGAGTTGTTGCGCCAATTAAGGTAAAAGGGGGTAAGTCAAGCTTAATGGAGCGTGCCGCCGGCCCTTCACCAATCATAATATCCAGCTGATAATCTTCCATAGCAGGATACAATATCTCTTCCACAGGTGGAGACATACGATGAATTTCATCAATAAACAGCACATCCTGTGGCTCAAGATTGGTGAGTATCGCCGCCAGATCCCCTGCTTTCTCCAGTATCGGTCCCGAGGTGGTGCGCAAATTAACACCCATTTCACTGGCAACAATCCCGGCCAGCGTTGTTTTACCTAAACCTGGTGGGCCAAAAATCAGCAGATGATCCAGCGCATCACCACGCTGTCTGGCCGCCTGAATAAAAATTTCCATCTGCTCACTGACATGAGGCTGGCCAACGTATTCTGAAAGTGATTTAGGGCGGATAGCACGATCCATGACTGCGTCTTCATGAATCACCTGTGTCGACATAAGACGATCAGCTTCTATCATGCCCTACCTCTGGGGTCTCAAAGTGCCACACGTAATGCATCACGAATAAGCGTTTCACAATCTGCTCCTTCTCGGGCAATTTTACTGATTAACCTGCTGGCTTCCTGAGGCTTATAGCCTAATGATACCAGGGCAGATGCAGCCTGCATTTCGCTTTGCTTATCGGGCACAACAGATGCCAGAATAGCAGGACGCAAAATATCAGGACTGGCGTCCCTGCAGCTACCATACAGCAGTCGCAGACTCCCTTTCATTTCAACAACGAGACGTTCAGCGGTTTTCTTCCCCACGCCAGGTAATTGGGTCAATGCCAGTATTTCTTCAGATTCCACTGCATTGACAAACTGCTGTGCCGACATGCCTGATAAAATAGCCAGTGCCAGTCTTGGACCTATGCCACTGACTTTAATCAGTTCACGAAACAGTAAGCGTTCCTGTTTATCATTAAAACCATAAAGCAGGTGTACATCTTCACGCACGACAAGATGGGTGAGAATAATAATTTCTTCGCCCTGGGCTGGTAACTGATAAAAACAGCTTACTGGCATCTGGACTTCATAACCGACACCGGCTACTTCCAGCAGCATCAACGGTGGTTGCTTTTCCAGAATAATGCCGCGCAGACGCCCTATCACATTGAAAGCCCTCTTAAATAATAACAGCCGGGAATGAATTTATATCACAAAATACTGTATAAATATACAGTTGTTACAACAATTTCATTTATATAAACCTCATCTGTCCGGCAACAAAGCAGGTTGATGATGACTCACTTTCAGGGCATGCTGGCTGAAATGACAATGAGTGATAGCAATTGCCAGCGCATCTGCTGCATCAGGCTGTGGACTGGACGATAATTTTAACAAAGAACACACCATATGCTGCACCTGACGCTTTTCAGCTGCACCCGAACCAACAACAGTCTGCTTTACCTGGCGGCTGGCATATTCAAATACCGGCAGGCCGAGATTAACTGCCGCAACAATAGCCGCACCGCGCGCCTGACCAAGTTTCAGCGCAGAAGCCGCATTTTTAGCCATAAACACCTGTTCAATAGAAAAAAAATCAGGCTGAAATTGCGTAATAACTTCGGTAACACCGGCATAAATTAACTTCAACCTGCCTGCCAGGGAGTTGACTCCGGTACGAATACAACCGCTCCCAAGATAAATCAGCTGACGCCCCTGGTAACGAATAACTCCATAACCAGTGATGCAGGAACCCGGATCAATGCCTACTATGATAGCCATAAGATTCAGTAAAATACCTTTTAAAATTGCGGTTCAATTTCGCGTATGCAGCCATTACTGCCGCTTACAGCATCGCAGCAACTTCAGCAGCGATTTCTCCATTGTGCCAGACTTCCTGCACGTCATCAGAATCTTCTAGTAAATCAACTAAATGCATAAGCTTTGGTGCGGTTTCTGCAGTTAAATCCACTTTTACTGAAGGTATCATGGCAATTTCAGCGGTCAGGGCTTTAAGTCCGCTACTTTCCAGTGCTGTTTTAACAGTGTCAAATAATTCTGGGGTGGTATAAACATCCCATACCCCCTCGTCATCAACTGCGATATCCTCTGCACCCGCCAAAAGCGCGGCATCCATTATCCTGGTCTCATCCGTATCTGCGGCATAAGAAATCACACCCTTACGAGTAAAAATCCAGGCAACTGATCCATCGGTGCCCAGATTGCCACCCGTTTTAGTAAATGCATGTCGTACTTCAGAAACAGTACGATTGCGATTATCGCTCAGGCATTGCACCAGGACAGCGGTACCGCCGGGGCCGTAACCTTCATACATGATGGTTTCCATGTTTTCATCTTCATCGCTACCCACACCGCGTGCAATCGCCCGATTCAGCGTGTCACGTGTCATATTATTAAGCAGCGCCTTATCAATAGCCGTCCTGAGACGTGGATTGGCTGCCGCATCTGCGCCACCTAATCTGGCTGCAGTCACCAGTTCACGAATGATTTTGGTAAAAATTTTACCTCGTCTAGCATCCTGTGCAGCTTTACGATGCTTCGTATTGGCCCATTTACTATGACCTGCCATAACAATCTCCCAACATAATTCCATCAAACGGCATTAGCATGAATAATAAGTTCTTTAATCGCCTGCTGGTTACTCCATGATTTGGTCAACTGCGCGGCCTCTCGCGCCTCCAGCCACTGCCAGGCAATGTGCTCAGTGATAACCAGAGAGCGCTCGCGAGGCAATTCCAGACAGAACCAGTGTTCTTTATTGTGTGTTGTTCCCGGTGCATAACGAAAACGAAATTGCTCAAAAAGCTCAAATTCAATACAACGCTGACAGTCCAGCAGAGTAAGATTTTCAGCCAGTACATCAATACCCGTTTCTTCCTTGATTTCACGTAAACTAGCCTGCAGTGGCGATTCCCCCTCTTCCAGGCTGCCAGTGACTGACTGCCAGAAATCGGGATCATCGCGCCGCTGTAGCATCAGCACCCTGCCAGTGGAGCAGGAATAAATGATAACCAGTACAGACTCGGGCAGTTTATATTTCATGATGAATGCTTTTCATCAGTCCTGACAGAAGAATCTGTTGCTGTTTTTTTATCCACTACGGCAATAGACAGTTCCTGCAGCGCAGCTGCGCTGGCGGCACCAGGTGCATCGGTAACCAGACAGGCTGCTGCTGTTGTTTTAGGAAATGCAATCACATCACGAATGTTATCAGTGCCTGTCAGGAGCATGACCACTCTGTCCAGACCCAGCGCCATACCGGCATGAGGTGGAGTACCAAATTTCAACGCATCCAGTAAAAAGCCGAATTTCTCGCGCTGTTCCTGTTCCTCAATACCAATGATACTGAAAACCTGTTGTTGCATTGCAGTGTCATGAATACGTACCGATCCTCCCCCGGCCTCATACCCATTAATCACCATATCAAAGGCATTGGCAATAGCACTGGCAGGACTGGCGGCTAGTTCAGCGGTATTCACTCCCTGTGGTGCAGTAAACGGATGATGCATCGCTGTCAGCCTGCCATCACCGTCTTCTTCAAACATAGGGAAATCCACGACCCATAATGGCTTCCATTCATGCATTTTCGTCAATTCCAGCGAGCGTCCCAGCCTCACGCGCAGGGCACCCATGGCGTTAGTCGCAATTTTAGTGGTGTCGGCAATGAAAAACAGCAGGTCATCATTTTCAGCACCTGTGCGTGATAACAGTGCACTCAGTACCGCTGCCGGTAAACAACGGGCAATCGGGCTATTGATGCCTTCCGGCCCTGCCGTCTTATCCTTTACTTTCAACCAGGAAAGCCCACTCGCTCCATGAAGTGCGACAAACTGGCCATATTCATCTATCTGTTTACGGCTTATTTTCGCACCGAAAGGCACCCGAATGGCAATAATACGGGCATTGGTATCCTTCGCATACCGGGAAAAAGGCGTAAAATCGCTATCCTTCACTAAATCAGCAATATCCACCAGCTCCAGTGGATTACGCAGATCAGGTTTATCAGAGCCATAACGCCGCATGGCTTCGGCAAAGGTCATTACCGGAAATACTCCGGGATCGATACCGATGATGTCCAGCCACAGGGCTCTCACCATCTGTTCCATCAATGCACGCACCTGTGCTGCAGACATAAAAGACGTTTCAACATCAATCTGAGTAAATTCTGGCTGGCGATCAGCACGCAGGTCTTCATCACGAAAACACCTGACAATCTGATAATAACGATCGAAACCCGCTATCATCAGCAGCTGTTTGAACAATTGCGGTGACTGTGGTAGTGCGTAAAACTGACCTTTATTGACCCGGCTTGGTACCAGATAATCACGTGCGCCTTCCGGGGTCGCCCTAGTGAGCATTGGCGTCTCAATATCAAGAAAACCATGGCTGTCCATGAAGCGCCGTACAAAACCGGTAATGCGTGCACGGGCTTTGATGCGCGCAGCCATTTCCGCCCGGCGCAGGTCCAGATAACGATATTTTAATCGCTGTTCTTCGCTGTTGTTTTGCTTTGAGTCAAGGGGTAGAGGTTCCGAACGACTGATAATTGACAGCGCACTGGCAACCACTTCTACTTCACCCGTGAACATTTCTTTATTGATCTGATTATCCGGTCTGGCGCGCACTGTTCCTGTTATCTGTATACAAAATTCATTACGCAGTTGCGAAGCGAGTTCAAAGATTTCTTTGTTTTCTGGCTCAATCAGTACCTGAGCCAGACCTTCTCTATCACGCATATCAATAAAAATCAGCCCACCCAAATCGCGACGACGGTTCACCCAACCACACAGACTGACGCACTGTCCCACATGAGAGAGATTCAGCAGTCCGCAATACTCAGTACGCATAAATCTATCCTTAATGATTATTAATTCCACAACGCAACCTGACAAAGGCATTCACACTATTAACGTGGCGGTGTCTGCTGATTCACCTGAAAATTCAGCCAGATTATATACCCAAAATATTTCAGGTTGCAGCAAGGCGGCAAAAACAGGCATCCTCATGAGCATAGACAAACTATGTGATTGGAGTGACTGTTCGCAGCCAACGTGGCTGCAGTTTGAAAGACGAAGGGTCATATAAATCAGGCAGTATAAAAGAATTCCATGATGCCGGTAACGATAAAAAACGCAAGTATTCATTGTCTCCAGCCGGCATGGTGGGTTCATGCATATCTGACTTAACGAATTTATTATTTATGCACCATGAAAAATTGAGGCAGGACAAGTCAGGTGAAAATACGTATGAGTGCGGCAATATGTTGTAAAACAGGCGTCCCTGCCCCACCAGCGAAGACTGAGAGGGATTAGCGCTTATTGCTAGTCTTCATCAATCCAGAGTACTTTAGCGGCATCATGTATTCTGGTAAGTAATAACTTAAATTTACTCGCCATGGCATCGGGTGAGGCTTCAGCATCGAGACGAATCATCGCAATGATACGTTTGTTTGCTATGCCAAAAACAACCTCACTCTCAGTATTGAACGCCAGTAATTTCATCAGGCTATCACTGTCAGCAGGGGGAGCTGATAATGCACAAAGAAGCGTCAGCGTGTCATCGTCGTCACTCTGTGCAATAAAAATCCAGCGTTCCTTATCGCCATCCATAACGCGGATAAGGTTTTCTTCTCCCTGCGGGATAATGTCAAAATGCTGATATAAAGCGAGTAATAAATTTTCCATAAACCCTCTCTGTTAAACGCGATCGGACAGGCCACGAATCTGCTCAGCAATCCATTTGCCTCCAACACGCATGCGTACCGATGTGCCAATTAAACTACGCAGGATACTTGTACCAAAAGTCTTATTGCCTGGCGCACCCGCAGCGTATTGCTGTACCAGGTCATTTCCGCTATAAATTGACGTTTTCCCAAGCAGCTCTTGATTGGCGGCACTAAGCTTACCAGGTGCGTGAGGCAGCCTATCTTTTGACTGGTGCATCAAGACGCTGGCAAATTTTATTTCAGCATCCTGAGTACCTGTACGATCCTTACCACTTTTGCAGTTCCAGGCCGGGGTAGCGCCAATTTCAAAGGCCAGTAAACTCAATGTCCGCGAAGGTTTATACGGATCCCCGCCATCAGAACGATAACTTTTGTCAGCCAGCATGGTTTTTAGCTGTGTGGCTAAGGCGCGGACTACTTCAGCATTCCGGGGCTCGGGGTCACCGGCGAGGTAAAGGCCAACCCAGCCACCTAATTCTGCTTTAAGTGCAGTATTACCTAGCAAGATACGTAATCCAGCCTGGTTAACTTCCTCAGATTTCTTCATGCCAAAACCGAGATTCAATCCTCTTTCATTGACAGGAAAATTAAATGCAGCCACCTTAAAGTCAATATTAACTGTAATGAATTCACCATTTGGGCCCGGTATAGACAATTTAAGTGGTTTTTCAGATGACAGCGCCTGCCATGCATTCACTTGATCAGCCAACTGGCTGCCTTCTTTAGAGCCTAAGATATCTGATGGCGCCAGCAGACTGGTCGATGCTAAACGCAGTGTTACGGTATCACCTTTAAGTGCACTATTTAGTATTTCCCTGTTCATATCAAGAAACAGCGCAGCCGTTACCACTTCTCTGGCACGATTTTCAGCACCTGACTTGCGTTCATCGCTCCCCTTAGCCAGTAAATAGGGGCTGTTAACCCCATGGCGTACCCCTTCAAAAAGGGTTACTGGCTTGCCATCTTCACCCATTACTGAAAATGTTGAGCTCCATAAATTAGCCGCATGAGTGGTATTTTTCTGGTCAGCACTGCAGACACCCTTACCGTTATAATCGGTCGTGAAGATATTACGCCCGGCTGACTGCATTTGAGCGGCAGGAGTCAGCACGCTGGTGAAGGTTTGGTCATTATGCGAAAACTGCGCGGTCACTGTCTTCCAGTCTGCATTGTTCAGGTGATTGATATTCGCCTGCTTGAACTCCGCCTTAACCGCTTTTTTTATCTCTTTGATGGATGTGCCGGATAACGTCGGATCAGCTGCCTTTAAAGAGATGGCCAGTTTATTAATCGTATCAGGAATCAGCGCTTTTTCTGATAGTATGTATGCTTTGTCAGCTTTAGCATCCTGATTTTCAATGCCCGCTAATGAACCGTTCTTCCTCATCCGTTCACTAGTTAACTCTCTTTGCAGTTCAGAGCGCAGGGATACCAGCGATTCCCGGTCACAGGTCTCGCCTAGTGATTTTTCCAGGTTATCCAATGTATTAATACAAACCTGTAATTCATGTATTTTAAGATCATTCACCTGCTTTACTGGCAGGGAATTTTCCTGCTGTGGGCTGGGGATTACTGAGATAAAAGGCAACGCCTTTTTTAACTGAGCAACGATTGCGGAAAAAAAGTTCATCCATCCCTTAACGACACTGGTTTTATTCTGGGAGACAGGAGCTGCATTGCTGACAGATGCAGCTTTCACGCCAAAATTATTGCTAACAGAATCACTCATGTTAGTATCCCTGTTAAATATTAATCATATTAATAATATTAGTTCATCTTATTTTAAGCGACTGAAGGAAAACAACAGATGGCAGGTATTTGAGCGTTTATTGCTTGCCTGATGCTACACTTAACCTGTCATGTCAGCAGGCTGACAGAAGCGTGGAGGGTAGAGGATAGTGCCGGCTGACCCTCTACCATTAAAGAAGGTTGCAGAACAATTAAGTTGATTTCAATTCAGTTATAATCGCTATTATTTTGCGCAAGAACCAACCCATCGTGACAGTGATGTGCCAGGAGTACGAAATGATCAGTTCAATTTATGTTATTTTAGGCGCATTACTGCTGATTAAATTAGCCATTAATGTCACTACACTCAGAAGTCAATACCGTATCCCTTACGGCGACGGGGGATTTTATGAGCTGCAAATCGCCATTCAGGTCTATGGTAATGCTGTCGAGTATATCCCCATCGCTATTATTTTGCTCATTATGATGGAGATGAACGGCAGCCAGATCTGGATGATTCATATTGATGGCATCATGTTAATTACCGGCCACCTGCTCTATATATACGGCATGCATCATCAGGAAATCACCTGGCGCCGTTCAGGCACCAGTGCGATTTTTGTTGCCCTGTCGTTAATGGTCTTGGCTAATACTTACTATTTTCCCTGGAGCCATATTTTTAAGCTCACCTGAAATAGCGGTTATCTGTTAGAATTTACTTTCCTCATCATTATACTAAATTCTTAAAGTACCTATCATGTCAGACCTCGATCTTCACACCCGTTACGATGACCTGCTATGCACACCTGTTGCCAGACTGAGTGACTGGACTTTTGACGATAACGTTGCACAGGTTTTTCAGAATATGATTCAGCGCTCTGTGCCTGGCTATGGGACGATAATTAGCATGACAGGCATACTGGCAGCGCGTTTTGTACAGCCTTACAGCCAGATTTATGATCTGGGCTGTTCTCTTTGCGCGAGCACACTGGCGGTACATAACAATATTCGTGTGCCTGGCTGTAAAATCATCGCGGTTGATAATTCACCTGCCATGATAACGCGCTGTCGCGAGCAGCTTGCTGTTTTGCACACAACGACACCCATCGAGCTCATTGAAGCCAGTATTCTGGATATTAAACCGGTAAACGCCTCAATGATTGTATTAAATTTCACGCTGCAGTTTCTTGAGCCCGCATGCCGGCAGCATCTGATTAACCAGCTATATACCGCCCTGTTACCCGGGGGTGTGCTCATCATATCCGAGAAATTTCATTTTACTGATAAAATTACCAATGAGCTGTTATACAACATGCATCATGATTTCAAGCGCGCCAACGGATACAGCGAGCTGGAAATCAGCCAGAAACGCACGATGCTGGAAAATGTCATGCGTACCGATTCAGTGGATACTCACCAGGAACGTTTACATAAGGCTGGATTTGCCCATAGTGAAGTCTGGTTTCAGTATCTCAATTTCGGCTCCCTGCTGGCATTAAAAGCAGAAAAACCGGCATGATGGAATTCGGCCATTTTTACCAACTGATTGCCACAAGCCCGCTGGCGTCATGGCTGAACACGCTGCCTGCCCAACTCACTGACTGGCAGCACCAGGCAGTGCATGGCAAATTTAACACCTGGCGTAACATAATAGACCAGTTGCCCGCACTCACCCCCGATAGTCTGGACCTTCTGGATAGCGTACAGGCTGATATGGCGCTACCACTTGCAACAGGCCAGCTTGCACTCATTGAAAATCGCCTGCGCATGTTAATGCCATGGCGTAAAGGCCCGTTTTTTCTTTATGGTATTCACCTTGATGCAGAATGGCGTTCTGACTGGAAATGGCAGCGCCTGTTACCCCATATCAGCCCACTCGCTGGTCGTAACCTGCTTGATGTTGGCTGTGGTAATGGCTATTACCTGTGGCGTATGGCAGGCCAGGGTGCCAGACTGGTAACCGGTATCGATCCTGTGCCCTTATTTTTCTGCCAGTTTGCAGCCATTCGTAAATTATTGGGTGGCTGCCAGCAGGTACACCTGTTACCGTTAAGCTTGGAAAAATTACCCCCACTTGCTGCATTTGATACTGTCTTTTCCATGGGGGTACTTTATCATTTGCGTTCACCGCTGGAACATCTTTATCAGATTAAAAATCAGTTAGTTTCTGGAGGCGAGTTGATACTGGAAACGCTGGTAATAGCAGGAAACGAACAACAGGTACTGGTTCCTGACTCCCGTTATGCACAAATGCGCAATATTTACTTTATTCCCTCAGCAGCTGCATTAACTGTCTGGCTGAAAAAATGTGGTTTTACCAATGTCAGGATAGTGGATATTTCAATAACCACCGCCCTCGAGCAGCGGCGCACTCACTGGATGAATACAGCATCACTGACAGATTTTTTAGATCCCGCTGATAGCAGCAGAACCCGGGAAGGCTATCCTGCACCACGCCGCGCGATAATCATCGCGCACAACCCCTGATTATGTTAAAAGAGGCCAGCCACCAGGTTATGCGACTGGTTTCCTGCCAGTCACGGCAGTATGCTTCTGACCGTTATCATTTATTGCTGCCCTGCACTGCATCTGCTGTTCGTGGCAGCCTTGAATCCACATCATAACAAATGGCAATAGATCAAAAAGCAGTATGCCAGCGCAGACAATTCTGGTCGTATGCATTTACATTCAGGCGATTTCCCCTATCAGCGCGCGCTTTAAACCAGCCACTTCTTTCTACCTGATAATTATTCAGCAAGTCATCTTCTCCAAAAGCGTTGTTGCTGCCGATGGACTTTTTACACTTAACATTGCCATTAACATCCCTGAACGTGATCTTTACATACAGCATCGATCTACCCGTGCTATTGAAATAGCGATGATAGGTACTGCGCGTAATCGCAATAGTTTTGCTTTTTTTGACAAACTTTATCCGTATACAACTGGCTTCCTTATTTCGCAAACCTGACGAGGTTAAATGCCTGGTAACATCCTTTTTATCTTTCATGAAAAATTTCTCACTTCATTAAGGACAGTCATGTGTTAACACCATCAGGTATCAACAAAGACAAAAAAATAAAAAAGTACTTCTGCCGGCGATTCTTGCTGACACACTTTTTTATGCTTTATATTCATGAAGGTTTTATGCTTTATATTCATGAAGGGAATTCTATCTACTTAATGAATGTAACAGGTATTGAATTATTATTACTTTTTTTACCCTATGTTACTTTTGTAGCTATTTCATTAAATTAGCATTAACAATCAGACGATATCTTACCAGGAAAACAGGCCTGTTTAGCGCTTGCTGGTAATGTAAAATGCAGGTATTAAATTGAAGGAAAGCATATATTGAAAACGCACAGGGGACTAAAAGACTAAAACAGTAGCGCATATTTCCTGTTCCAGTTACAGGGTATATGAACGCCACATACCCTGATAAAACTCCTCAGTTTTATTTTTCCATACCATAAAACCGTTTCGCATTGCGCAGCATAATATCAAATTCTTCGTTATTGGGAGTAGCGCTGGTCGCTCCTTCAATAAAGGTACCGCCAATAACGCCAACATCATCAGCATCGGTACCCGGCAGCTGTTTGGGGAACATGTAAAAAGAACGTTTTATTTTATGGCCGGTTAACGTCTCACCTTCATCCAGATAGAGGATTATCATATGCTGCAAATCTGCCGGATTCTGATCTTTTAGCATAATGAGATGTCCCTGAACAGACAGCATACTGTTATCATGATTCAGTTCAGCAGCACCCATGCCGGCACAATTAATGATAAATTTTCCTTCAATATCATCAAAAGACTGTATTTTTTTCTGGATAAATTTTACTTTTCTGCTGGTTAAATACTCATGTAGTTCAGTCATCATTTTGGCGGTAGCAATAAAAATACCATCATCATATGCAACCATATCGCGCACTGTCCCATTACCAAAATCCAGCCTGACTTCTTTTGCCGGTTTCATCACCTTACCGACATAAGGCTCAAGACCGGATTCTTTACGACTGGCAAAATAAGCAGGAACAAGGACTGCACCCGTTTTAAAATATGGATGTTCACGGCGGGCGATAGAAACATAAAATTTATAAGCATCAATGCCTATTTCATCGATAATTCCCTGGAATTTCGGGTCATTATGCATAGAGACAGGTGCCAGCAGGCCACCTGCATTGTGTGACGTCAACCCGGTAAACTTTTCAGCAACAATGGTAATGTTTTTAAAACCATTTTGTATCAGATCATAGGCAGTGAACAGGCCAAGTGCGCCGGCACCAATAATGGTAATTGGTGTTTTTTCTTTCAGATCAGTGGCATACTCAGATTTTATCAGCAGTCTGTTCACATAAGCGGCAGAGCCGGGCCCCAGCGTCCAGCCGCTGCCCCCGTGACCATAGTTGTGTGCAATCAGTTTGCCATTCTTTTGCTCAATACTCATATTGGGTGAACCCTGTCGCATCGGGCGATGGCACAGAATTTTTTCTCCCAAATGCACAGTATCCAGCTTTGGAGGTATGATTTTTCTGACTTCAACCGAAGTAACACCACAAACGGGCATAATGACCAGCAGGGCGGCAAGGTAAAAAAAATTAATTTTTTTAATAAACATAGCTTTCCTTTGTAAAAATTACTCAATATTATTTGACATTAAAATAATCTTAACCGGCTGTTAGTCAAGAACTGAATAATAAAACTGAATAACATAAATTAATAATATGACAGGATATATTATGAAACAGGCCACAAGAATGTTGAGCTGTCTTGCTGTCAGCTTATGGTTGCATCCTCTTGCCTCTGCCAGTCAGCAAACAGGCAATCATATTGAAAACAAAATGGCACAAATGCATCTCACTTTACCGCAGGCACCAACGCCAGCTGCCAGTTTTGTTCCTTACCGTATTGCGGGTAACCTGGTATTCATTTCAGGACAGTTACCACAGGAAGCAGACAGGATAAAATTTATCGGGAAATTAGGTGACAGTATTTCAGATGAAGATGGCACAGCCGCCGCCAGGCTAGCCGCTCTTAACGTTCTGGCACAGCTGAAAGCAGCAGTGGGGTCTCTGGATAAGGTGAAACGCTGTGTCAAATTAACCGGATTTGTTAATAGTACTGCTGATTTTACTGCGCATTCCAGAATCATCAACGGGGCATCTGATCTGATTGTTGAGCTCTTTGGTGAAAAAGGTAAGCATGCCAGAGCTGCTATCGGTGTTTCCTCATTACCCTTTGGCTCCGCCGTTGAAGTGGAAGCAATATTTGAAATCGAGCAATAACCGATAACGCTGTTATTACCTGAACATCAATGCTGACTGACTCTGTCAGGACAGCATCAGGTCTCTTTCGCAACCCGGTAAAGGAATATCTGTGAAAACAACAACAGTATCTGCAAAAAAAGCCGTATCTCCCTCTTCTGCGCTGAAGAAAAAACTGGCTGCTCTCGAAACATCCAGAATTGGTTTCTATGCCTTCGATACGGGCAGTAATAAAAAATTCAGCTATCGCTCTACAGAGCGCTTTCCCTTCTGCAGTACCTTCAAAACCATCGCTGTGTCAGCGATGCTGCAAAAAAGCACGACGGACTCTCACCTGATGCAACAGCGTATCTTCTATAAAGAAACAGAACTTGAGAAAGAATGGTCACCGGTGACAGCAAAAAAAGAAAACCTCGCTGCAGGCATGACGCTATACGAATTGTGTGCTGCCACTTCCATGCAAAGCGATAATACAGCCGCCAATCTGGTGGTAAAAGCATTAGGTGGACCTGCTGTTGTGACTGAATTTGCCCGCTCACTGGGCGATAACTACTTCAGACTGGATCGCTATGAGCCTGAGCTTAATACCGCAGAGCCGGGCGATAAACGTGATACCACCACCCCCGCTGCCATGGCGAAGACGCTGCACAAGCTGGTACTGGGCGATGCTCTGGCACCCTCAGAGCGTGAGCAATTACAGCAGTGGATGAAAAATAACACGACGGGGGCAACCAGTATTCGTGCCGGAATTCCAGCTGACTGGGTAGTTGGAGACAGAACAGGTGCAGGTCTGTATGGCACTACCAATGCCATGGCGGTTCTCTGGCCACCGTCAGGCGCACCACGCATCGTTGTCATTTTCTTTACACAAAGCATGAAAGATGCCCCACGCCGCAGAGATATCCTCGCTGAAGTCACCAGAATCATAATGAAAGCATTCGATGCCTCTTAGTTGACATTATTTTAACAATGGGGACCTTTACGGACATAGTAGTAAGAAACGTCACGTATACAACCGCCTAATCTATACCCTACTGCAGGCATGCTGGCCAATGTTGTGCGCTGAGCATCCTTGTCTTGAGCATAGAAACCATCTGGTAACCAGACACGCATAAAATAATCACGACCATCTGATGACCATTTCAGTGTTGCGTCAGCTGTGCAGTGTTCATTACGTCTTAACAGGGTATTTTTAATAGCTATTAATGCCTTATAAAACGATGTCTTCGTACTGAGTGTAGTATTTGTAATATTCGTTTTTCCATACATATTTACACATTTTAATGGATAACGACCTATCTCCTTGTGTAAAATACCAAAGCTCCGCATAGTTTTATTTTTCCAGTTATTAACGCATTAATGAAATTTTCTGAAATGAATTTTACTTCAGAAAATTGGTATTTTTTTATAAAAAGCGCTCTTTATACGGTGGCCAGTTAAAATTAAATTCCTGTTCATATCTCTTTTCAAGGCTTTCTGCCAGCCGACTCGGATGCCTTCTGGCGTTCTTCCTTGGAAAGAACGTTGGGGATAGCGATAGGAGTGTCGTCATCGAAAAATGGTGACGGGTGGTTGCTATCAAGGAGTATGCTTTTGAGAATGAAAGGTATTGCGGCCATAAAACCTTCGATAAAGATTCTGTCGTGATAAAGCCTGAGGCACAAAACGCTTAAGCTAAAAGTAACCTCAGTTCTCACTGAATTTAGCAGTAACGTTTCTCATCGCCGTATTAGCGCACCTTCGTCAAGGTAACGATGCTCCCTTCCCATTTTCCAGTAAATCACTGCAGATTTCCTGAACTACTGAGCTGTTTTATAACAAACTCTGCCATGGCGACATCCTGAGCAGCAATCCCCGTCAGGTCGGTAATGATAAGTCGGTTATGCGCACTGAGCGGGTTTTGCAGCACAGCGCCCAGTTCGACGATTTTTTCAGTACCAATAATCTGCTGACGCAGTGCATGCGCAGTATCACCCGACTGGGAGGCCTGCACGCTGCTGTCAACCAGTACAATATCGACGTTTTTTAGTGCCTGTGGCTCACATTCCTGTTTATGGGCGTCATCAGCTCCCAGTAGAATAATATGCCTGCTGCCTGACAGATATTCAGCCATGATAATGGGCTCAACACTGGCTGTTGCACTCACCACGAGATCTGAGCACGCCATTAATTCCCTGACCGATCCACACAGATGTGCATTACTGCCAGCCGTATCTCTGGCTTTATCTGTATTTCTTCCCCACAGGTATAACTCAGCGGCCGGATAGCGTTTTTTCATAATAAACAGCGTTAATGCCGCCAGAGCACCTGTGCCGATAATACCGACAGCACTAATAGTCCATGGGGTCACTGTTGCACTAATGGCAGCCGCGATTGCTGTTCTGAGCGTGGTTAAAAATCCTTCTTCACGGAGTATGGCCTGCAGCAGACCTGTCTTTTGAGAAAAAACCAGCAGGGCTCCATCAGCAGCCGGGAGTCCCATCATGGCATTGTTATAAAAGCCGGTGGCAATCTTGACGACAAAAATATCACTTTCCCGTCTGAATCCCGCCTTAATATGGCAGTCACCCTGCACGGCAGCAAAGCGCAGCTGGATGGGCGCCGGCACTTCATAGCAGTCTTTAGAAAAATCAATAAAAACCTGGCGCTGCTTATTAATAAGTATTTCAAGGTTGCTGTCGAGATCAACAGCCCGTCTGATCTCATCCCTGTTGAAAATATTCATGCGTTTAAAAATACCCTGAGCCTGTTCAGTGCGAGAGGCATATTCCTGCGCCCGAACCCAATACGAAAATGCTGGCTATCATGCTCATAAATTGACGCGGGCATCAGCAGCACGCCTTTTTCCTCTACCAGCCGCTGTGAAAAAGCGTCAATAGATTCCTGTCCTTTGTAATCCACAAAACCGGTACACCCACCCTGCGGCCTGATCCAGGAAAATAGCTGTTGATATTCCATCATAAATTTATCCAGTAACAGGAGATTTTCAGCGACTATGCTGTTATTACGTTCAAGAATACTGGCCTTATTTTTCAGGGCAATCAGAGTAAGGATTTCGGCAGGGGCGCTGTTACATATCGATGTATAGTGTTTCAGATACCCTATTTTTTTAAGCAGCATGCTGTCCTGGCAGGCAATCCATCCCACCCTTAAACCTGCCAGGCCAAACGCCTTGCTCATCACCCCGAGCGACAGCGCTTTGGGATAAATTTCTGCGGCAGGGCTTGCCCAGGGTTCATCGGGCTCACCCAGCAAATGGTAGACTTCATCAGAAAAAAGCCACAGATCATGGTGTGCACACAATGCGACCAAATCGTTCAACTCTTCCCGGGTAATCACCTGGCCGGTTGGATTATGAGGGAAATTTATCAGGATACAGCAGGTATTATGCCTGACAGCCTGCCTGATGGCAGCAAGATCGATACGCCAGGCATTTTCCTGGCGCAGGGGAATGGCGGTGACTTCAGCGCCCTTTAATACTGGAATTTCCATCAATGACTGATAACAGGGTGTCAGCACAATAACATGAGAGCCCGGTTCACATAGGGTATGCAGCGCACAGAATATGGCATCTCCGGCACCCGCAAAACAGAGTATATGGTTTTCACCAAGCCCCGGATACAGACTCTGTGCAATCTGGGTACGCAGCGCTGGCAATCCGGGAGATTCTGTATACCCCAACCGCAGATTATCCCACAGGGCTCTTTCATCACCAGCCATATCGATAATTTCCTGCATGGAGAAGCTTTCAGCATCGGAACAACATAATAACCAGGGTGCCGAAAATTCATAATTAGCCAGGTATTCTTCTAATTTAAAAACCGCTATGCTCATCTGTACCCCTGTGTAAAAATTTACCAGTCAATCAGCTAAAATCTGCTTATCACCGGGCTATCATAATCTTCTGCACTATCAGCATGAAGACGCCCATAAAAAGAAAATACAACGGCATCGGTAGCAGCGTTCCATCATGCAGCATCCCCATGCCTGATGTGAACAGCGCTATTAACAGGTAGTAGAAAAACCCGAATAAACTTGATGCGCTACCCTGACACCATTGGTAATCCACCAGCGCCATGGCCAGTGCATTACTGGTTGCCATACTGATCCCAGACATGGTGCCCATCTGACATAAGAGAGTCAGTGCGATAATAACGCTATTGGACAATGGCAGCATAAAGCTATGCATAATGACAAAAAAACTGCCAAGGGTAGTCGATATGACAATCATTACCAGACCATAGTGCATGATGGTCGCTGAAGTACGACTGTCATGCAATTTTCTCGATACCATCCCACCTGCCATCGCTGCCCCCGCTATGGCAACAAAACTAATGCCATAGTCGCGAGGAGAAAGGCCAAGCAATGTTATCAGGTAAAATGAACCTTCAGCAAAATAGCTGAACGCAATACCATTGGCAGCAGCAACAATAAAACCCAATCCTGCCACTTTCCTGTCCCGGAAAAGACGGGCCGCGATTTTCAGTATTGAAACAGGATTACTGTTATTTTTATGATGCGTTTCCGGTAAGTACAGCGCAACACACACACTTAAGATCAAGGCAAAAAGCATCAGAAATAAAAATATGCCTGACCATCCAGCATATTCAGCAATAAGTCCTCCTGCAACCGGACCTGCTGCCGGGAAAATCGCCAGTGCACTGCCTGTTGAAGAATAAACTTTACCCAGGGCAGGTCCATGAAAAGCATCACGGCAGATAGCCTGCCCCAGGACACTGCCAGTGCTGCCGCCAAAAGCCTGAACAAAGCGGCTCAGCATCAACAGTTCAATAGAATCTGAAAAATAACAAGCCACGCATCCCAGTATAAAAACAGCCAAACCCGCCAGCACACAGGGAACGCGACCATAACTATCAGACAATTTACCCCAAAAAAGGGTGCCAGCCGCAAATCCAGCCAGATAAAGGGTTAATGTCTGTTCCACCAGTGACGCTGACGTCTGCAAATCACGTGCAATATCTGGCAGTGAAGGGGTATAAACAGTTTCAGAAAGCTGTGGAAGACCGACAATGAGAACAATCAGCCAGATTGCTGGCAGAGAAACAGATGTCATAAAAACTCCGACGTTTAATAAAAAATCAGGAAATGGCATACCCTTCTCCCTGTTTTAAGGAGAATTATCGCTGGCCTGGTTTTATGGCTTAAACGACGACGATTTTCTTCACAACACTGACACCTTAACTGGAACTGGAGTTATATTTACGCTGGTGCTTTTCGTAACACCCACGTTTAAAAACTATTTTTAAACGCCACGAATTTAGCACGTTGTGATAATTCAGCGTTCATTATCTTTGTTTTACTCATTTTTTTCCAGTCAATAACAAAAACACAGCTGCACTAAACACGAACAGCATGGCAGTACAATAATGCTGCAATAACAGATTAAGCATAAGTTATCAAACAACATTATCCTCATACATTAATAATGACTTTTATATTTTATTAATTAAATCATTAATTGCCAACAGAACACCGATTTAATTTAAATATAGTGTATAAATTCATTTTTATATGAATAGTAAATACACTGATATAATAAATACCCTGTCATTAAAATAACGTTATTATTATAAAAATATTATCTGGTATTTTTTATTAATTATGTATTAAAAATAATTGCTATTAATTTCAAAATAAACACTCACATACAGCATAAAAAATGCTATACATTTATTCAGGGTATATCCCGTCATGGAACTGATACAAATAACTATATTCTTATGATGATTAATCATAAATAAAACTCATTGAAAATAAAGGAGTTATTTCATGCAATTACAGGACATTAACGTCGGAGATGTTTTATTATTTTCTGCAGAAAAAAATAGCGCTATTTCACAGATTATTTCCTGGTTAACTAATTCTTCAGTCAGTCATGCAGGAATGTATTATAGTAAGGATAAGTTTTCATTCATTAATCAGAATCCACCCCAGGTCGCTATTGGTCAGGTAGATAAAACTAAAAACCGGACCATTTATGTATACCGACATAATTCTTCTTTACCCACAGAGCCTGTGATTAACGCTGCAACACGCTATTTAAATAATAAAGATCCCTACGATATGGCAGAGCTGTATTTTATTGGTTTACTGCTGCTCTATAAAAAGGTGTCGATACCCAACAGAACACAAAAAATTATCATCATGATTTTAAAGAAACTCACTGCTTCAATTGTCGAACATATCAATAAGCATAAGAATCCGGGGAAAAATCCCATGGTCTGCTCACAATTTGTCGCACAATGCTTTGAAGATGCAGGAAGTGCTTATCGGTTACGCTTCAAGGATAGCATCCTCAACAGTTGTGCCTCCCGACCTGACAGCAACGTGGAAAAATCGCTGCTGGAACAGACTATTGCTACCTGGGACAGCTATCCTGAACACGCCATGGCAACCTCTTCACTACAAAGTGAAATACCCTACAGTAATGAGCAATTATGCCAGATGCTTCAGGAAGCACTTTATTCTGGAGAGGTTGAAGCAGAGCATGCACCACATAATGCTGAGCTGGTCGATGCCATTTCACACTTTGTGCTGGCACACCACCATCAGCCTGAAAATACCAGGTTTCTTGTGACACCAAGGCTAAAATTACATGCCATACAGCAGTTTAACACTGACTTAACTATGTATGTGTTTCCCGGTGACCTGATGAATCACTGCCTGAGCTTAAAATCAGTCGGTACTATTGAACTGTAGTCTGAGCGTCACAGTGGCCAGATGTTTTTTCTGGCCACAAATAAATGCGCAGGATGCAGGCATCAAACACGCTGTCCGGAAAAATTCTTTTTCTGCAAAACCTTTTTTTCCTGACAGGCAATGATAAGAAATCCGACTGCACCAATGAACAGCGTAACGGGTATAATGCCAATACCATAAGAAAAAGCAGGTATTACTCCGGATGCACTGAACAATTTAACAATCAGCCCAATCACACTATGAAACAGGTAACCAAAGCTCATGATTATCATATTAGCCACAGCTGTTGTCAGCCCGGCAATATTTTCCGGCACACAGGTGGACGCCTTGTAAATGGCCAGAATCTGATAGGCGCAGCATATGCCGACGATGAACAGGCCAATAGCGATGCTCCCTGAGTTTAAGATGCCGACCATCAGCACTGAGAAAACCAGTAACATGATTCCTCCTGCGCCTGCAATGGTTTCAAGATAGCTTCCCGTTTTTTCAGCAATACGGCTCAAGACCGGAGCAAAACACATACCGGTATAAATCATGGAGGTAAGATAATTTGCTGTACTGACATCAAAACCATACACCTGCTTTAAAAACTCTGATCCCCAGGCATCGGCAAAACCTTCCATAGGCCCCACCATAAAACCGGCCAGGCCGCAAATTAACATCACTTTTTTATGGGTAAAAACTGTCTTTATATCGGAAAAAACGGTGCTATTGTGGTCTGCCTCCATCTCAGGGACAAGCAGCCAGGTTACACAGGCAAACCCGAAGCCAAGCCATGCAAAAATTTCCACCACTGTCTTATGGCCCAGAGATTCACATAACCAGCTGACCGGAACGCCTCCATAAATGGCGCCAAGCAGACCAATCGTGACGGAAAAACTCAGCATGCGGGTAAAGTGCTGCTCACTGAATGTCATGCGAATTATCTTAAAGGCACTCAAAATAGCCGCAGAAGAGCCAATACCAATCAGTGCCCGGCCAATTACCGGATAGACCCAGTGCTCTGCAAACAGAATGGGCAGGAGACCCACCACAGTAAACAGCATGCAGATACTCATTACCTTCCTCGGGCCATAGCGATCCAGCAGAATACCAATGGGCAGATGCATTAAGCAGTAACCAATATAATAAGCGCCTGAAAACTGGCCAAATACTGCAGCATCTATACCAAACTGCTGCATGATATCGGTGAGCATAATGTTGGGCATCACCCGCAATACATATTGCCAGGCGTAGAATAAAGAAGCAATTAACCAGAGAGACCACGCCATCTTTCGTGAGACAGACATAATTTATCCTTAAAATTATTGAGTGTTTATTATTTCCAGGCCCGCTAAATGCGTATTCTGCCAGCCTGTTTATTGCTACAGAAGTTAAGGTAAATCACATCTGATATTGCCTGGTTGCCATCTTGCTAAAAATGCTAACAAGTACCTGATCGTAACCTGATGCTACAGATTCAGTGCCTTTTGCCTTATTTCAGTAACTGGCACATTAAGAAGATATAACGGACATACGCCAGAGTGCAATTATTCAATGATAACCATGGCAACAGAGACCATGTTGTTTTCAGTGAGTCGAGAAAAATCCTGATGCCAGATACTCATAATCGATAAAAACTCTGGCAGAACTGCGCTAATTTTCCACCAGGCTCTGTAGCTCATATACCCAAAGTATTTCGAGTTGCAGCAAGGCGGCAAGAACACGAATCCCATGAGCATAGACATACTATGTGATTGGGTGAGTGTTCGAAGTCAACACAGCTGCAGTTTGAAAGACGAAGGGTATAAACCGTCATTTCATCTCTGTCAGCCGGTATTTTAATGTCACCACAACACGCAGTGTCTTACCAATCTGCTGTTCCTGCTGAAAGAAACTGGCTTTATCTCTGGGCAGAATTTCAAAAGTTCCCTGATCCGCACTTTGAATGTCACCCAGCGCACTGTTTGCATCTCTGGCAAACTGCTGTGCTGATGCTCGGGCATTTTTGGTCGCTTCTGCTATCATGACAGGCTTTAACTGATTAAGATTATTAAAAAGATAGACCGGCTCTCCACCCTGATTTTCCCTGTTAAGAATGATCCCTGCTTCAACCAGTTCACTGTTTGCCTGATAAGCCTGTTCAATTTTCTCAACCTCTGGACTACGAATCATCAGAGTGCGCATAATGACAAATCGGGATGGGTATTTACCATCATGATAAAGCAGTGCTTCCCTGTCAGTCACTTCCGTAGTTTTTAATGAAACAGCTTCAGGGGGCAGTCCGTGTTTATTAAGAAATGACATCACCTGCTTTTCATCTGAATCAATATCACGTTGTGTGCCAGCCAGGCTGTTTCCTGTTCTGACAAAACGTACCGGCCATAACGCAAGATCTGCTTTGACTTCCTGTTCTGCCAGCCCTTTAACCGTTACCAGTCTTGTGGTTTCTTTACTGCGCGCCATGCCATTACCAATGAACCATCCTGATAACATCAGACTTATCGAAAGACAGATAACAGCGAAAACACGCATGATACACCCTCTTGAGTTGCAGAATAACATCGCGGATAAGCTCCATAAAATGGCTGAATTTTTTAACATCTGATACTGCCCGGCAAGGCAACATAGCCCTGAAAGCAGATTATGATAACATCATAAACGCATGCCGGCTTCACAACGATTAACAATCTGTTATTACCACAGGCACCGCCATACCGCCGAAATTTTTCATTTCCCACCACAATAATGCTCTTGTGCGCTTGTTCTATAAACCAGCATTTCTGATAAAACCCTCAATACTTCAGTGCCATCGATAAAAAGCAGCGCCTCCCTGCAATACCTCTCCATAAAACGACTAAAATTAATTAACAGAAACTTTTTATTGAGTAGCATTTTTATGCGCATTCAGGATTCAGTTTTCTCGGGTTGTTATCATCATGCCAGCACAGCCGCAGCAACATCCTGGTAAATCATCACCTGCCTCTGTAGACAATGTACTGCCTGCCAGGACAGAGCCACCCTTAAGAAAAAAAACAGAGCTGACAGGAGAGATTGCCATACAGCTCTCACCCAATATTGCTCAATTGTTTAGTGATTTCACATCACATCAAAATATATCTTTAACGCTGTGTCTGCGCTTTCTCATGGAAGAACGCAGACTTTGCGGCAGTGCTTCCGGCTGGATGGCGTGGTTTGAAGAAGTCACCCAGGCTGCCAGGCCTGTAGCAGTCACTCAAGAATTGATGACTGGCATCACCACTGATTACTACCGCCAGTTTGCTGAACTGGCACTAATGGATGTGGGCGCATCACAGCACAATCCCGCTTATTACATGCTCAAGCCAGGGCCTGGTGAACAAGGCATCAGGCAGGTTATAAAATACGTCAATCCTGAAGGGCTGGCATTGCGTAAACTCGTGGCCAGTCAGGATTATCACTCGCTGATAGCCAGTCTTGCGCCAGCAGAAGGAAAGCGTGCTGACAATCGTTACTTGCTGCTGCTGTCACAACAGCATGTCATGGCGATAGCGCTTAAGCAGGATATTAATGGTCGCTATTTGTGGTCATTTTTTGACCCGCTGAAAGGAAGTATTTATAACTTTGACAGTCATGCTGTACTGGTAAAATTTATCGGCAGCTACCTGCATGCCAGTAATGCGCCAGCCCCAACAGTGGATAATGAACCTGCCATTAGCCCATCTCTCACGCAGGGCATTGTTATCAGTACCATCGAATTTACCGAACAGGTGCCGGCAGAGCCTGATATCCGCCTTCCTGCAGGATTCTGGAAAACGGCGCGTGATAATGAACGTGCTTATATCATCAGCGCACTGCGCCAGCCCGGCATTGATCTGCTGAAGATGAGTCCTGCGCTAACCATACTGCAGATTAGCGCGCAATTGACCGGATATCAGATAACAGGTACGCGGGAAATTTTGTACGTGAGTATTCAGGACGAGAAAAAACGCACATTGCGGCAGTTACAGATTATCAACACAGGGATACCTGATTTTCAGTTAATTGCCGAAGCCATAGCCAGACAGTTATCGCCTGAATTACTGACCTATGCTCCAGAGCTGGCTGAAATCGAGGTTAGCGAAGATACAGACAGCTTACCGCAGCGGATAGCAGCAGAAACCGCCAGACAGATACCGCCTGAGCTGCTGAACAATGCCCCCGCAGTCATTACTATCAACGTTAGCGAAAATCTGCCTGCACGTACCGAAAGAGTACTGCGACTGGTGGATGACCTCCACCAGGGACTGCTGCTGCCTGAAAAGCTGAATAACCTGCAACAGCACCTGCTGGCGGATTTTTTTCCGTTACAGAACGGTCACCTCGATATTATGTCAATACGCAACATACAACAGAGTGAACATGCCTGGCGGCGTATTCGTTATAGTCTGCAGGCATTACTCAGACTAGAGCGCACTGATAAACATTACTGGAACACCCTCAGTGGCGTGGAAGCATTACAAAAAATGCACGACTGGTATACGCGACTGAATGCAGGCAGGGAAGCGCTGCAACAGGCCATTATGCAGGCACATAACGATCAACTGCCAATTACTGTCTATTTCACGGAACAATTCCTTTATCCGGATACGGCAGGAATGGCTGCCAGACGCGGAGGTAGAAATATTGGTCTGGCCTGGCTTTACAGCAAAGCAAAAAATCCGGCACTGGGTGATCTGTTTCTGCTGACACTGAATACCTGTACGCACATGATGGAACAAAACGTTGATAGTAGCCTGTCTGTTGAAGAAAAACACCTGCTGAATCAGTTTGATACCGCCCTGCACACGTTGGTAGATGAACCCCATGCTTTTCATCAACAACCACCTACCCTGAAAGAATATCCACTCGATAACTGGCTGTCACAGTTACCTGACGAGGATAATCAGCATTACTATTACCTGACAGCAGGATGGCATACCCTGCTGCTCACAAAGCATCGTTCAATAGCATCAGGGAAATGGATCTATGAACTTTACGATCCTCAACTGGGAAAAATTCATATTGCTCATCATAATCAGTCAGTGATTATTAATGCGCTGAGTACCACCTTAAATACCTATCTAAAGTACACACATCCTGCCTTTGACCAGCATTCACTGGCCTGGTATTACCATATCCCCGAGGCACCAGACGGGCAGTTTTTATTCAGTATTGCCCATCTGGACCTCAGTAACACTACGTCACCCCCGGTGGTAGAAAAATTATGGAAGCTGCTGCAGGCCAACGTTGCCAGCGTACAACAGTGGATACAAAAAAACAGCAGTAGCGGTATTACGCCGTTTTCCGCCGGGTCAGTAACCGATGATAATCCTGTATTCCCAGACATGACGTCAGTAAACGACAGCACTGCACTACCGCTGGACCAGTGGACAAAACCCGTAGTACAGAGCTTTCTTCAGACTAATACGCATGAGAGCAACTATGATTTTACCATTGTTTTTCAGATAGAAAATGACCCTGTGGTACTGACAGCAGTCGGGAATCTGGCAGGCAAACACCCTGACAGAACCACGGTAATACAGTACAACACAAGAGATGGGCAGTCGCGTGTCGTTCATGGCGATCCGGTTATCACCACACAGGCAACCCGGGTACGCTGGGTGATAGCGGCTCATGGCCGTACTTTCAAAAAACAGCAGCCAGCACAGCTTTACGCTGATCTGGTCACACTGGCAAAAAACCAGGGATTATCGTTGCCTCAACGTATCGTGCTGCTCGGTTGCAGTCTTGCCAGCAGCAACACGCAGCAACCTGATAATTTTGCTTTCCATTTCATCAATGCCATGAAAGTCAGCGGCAGTGAAGCATCATTGCGTGCCTACAGTGAAGAAGTCATGATTTCTCTCAGTGGCAGACGCCTGACCCGCACTGGTGGACACAGGCAATGGCTGTTTAAGGAAGGGAAACATCGTGTGGATTACCACTGGAATGATCAGGGTAATTTATTGATTAACGGAAAAAACATTGAGCAACCTGCACAACAGATTACTCCACTGTTTTCTGTACATGCAGCACAGAATACCATGAACATGAAACCACTCACCGAGCGAGCGCGGGATACTCTTTCGCTGGTACAGCAGCTGGTAGCAGGTGATAGCAAGCTGCATCAACTGACTAATGTCCAGCTGTCTCTGCTGAATGATTTTTTTCCCACACAACAGGGAACACCGGATTTCAGACTGCTGGTTGATACCATTATCCAACCGCAGCATTATCGCAGGATTAACAGTCGATTGCAGGATCTGCTGGTACGCAGTCACCTCTACCCTCAACTGGAACAGTTCGACGGCTATGAAGCACTGCAGAGATTGCATAACTGGGACACACGACGGCAGGCAGCGCTGGCAGCACTATATCGCAAAGGTACTGATGTCAGCACACAGATACAGCAGAAAATCTATATTCTTTCACAGGGCCTGTATCTGGCAGACAGTAGTTCGGCTGCCAGTGCAGGTGCCAGAAACCTGGGGCTGGCATGGCTCGATGCGCTACACCGAGGAGAGAATGTACGTGAACGCCTGCTCAATGCACTGCAAATACACGAACAGATTAATCGCCAGACACAGACTTCTGAACATGCAATAACAAACCTGCAGACCGCACGACAATTTCTTACGCTGCTTGATAACCTGGAACAGGAAGAAAACATTATTGATCCCTTTAATCATCATGGCCAGCAGCGGCTTAATGACTGGTTATCAGGGCTGGCTGACAACGTTGATGATGATCCCATGGCGCAGGGCAGACAACATCACCAGCGCCAGTTACAACTGACACAAGGAAAGAACAACGGTTATTACTGGTTACAATCAGGCAAACTGCAATTGATGCTGGCAACACGCTATAGCGGTGTGCGCTGGCAATACGATCTTTATGATCCACTGATGGGTTGGGAAGTACGCTTCAGTGGCTATGATCAGCATAAAATCATCAAGGAAATCGGTAATACACTGCGTACCTACTTAAACAGCACACACGTGGTGTGGAAAAACCACACCATGGCCAGTGATTACGGTGTATTACAGCAGAATGGCCAGTTTGTTTTTACTATTCGTGAACTGGATCCTGTTAAACTCGCTGTCACTCCTGCCTTAAATGAGCTGAACGATTTTCTCGACTCTGATGTTATCAGTAAAGTAGCACAGCAAGAGATAGCACAAGATAACCAGTCACTGCTCACCTTTCATTCTGATGTGCAGGATTCAGTGGCCATAGTAGCAGAACAGAATCTGCCTGTACTCAGATCACTGCCAGTATTACCTCTACCAAAACAGGGAAAACGACCACTCAGTAATCAAAACTTTACCCTCCCTGCTGGCAACCAGCATGGCCTGGCAAAAAATACCTTGATGCTTAATCGCATTGCCGGATATACCGGAATTTTCACTCATGGTATGGGGATCCTGCAAAGCCTCAGTGCCCTTTCCAATTACCGGCGACGCCTAGCCAGCAGCAATCTTACGCCTGATGACAGAAAACAGCTGGAAACAGAAATAATCATAGTCAGTAGCGCGTTATTGTATGAATTTCTTAGCGAAGGCAGTGCCTGTGGTTTTAGCACCCTCGCCATGTATCTTGCCAGAAAAAACAGAGTCAACGCGAGTTACAATCTCATGCGCTTTGGTAGCCCTCTGTTGAATATCGCAGGCACAGGTTTTGATATTTATGGCGCCTGGCAGGCCTTTTCGGCACTGGAAAATGAAAAAAATCCGCTCAGAAGGCAGGATTTGACCGTATCAGCAATATTTTCCCTGCTGGGCATTGTCGTCAGCACTGGCTCTTCCGGAGCCATGATGTCTGGAGGTGCTCTGGCCGCCTACGGTGGGCCGGCAGGTATCGCCCTCAGTACGCTGCTTTTCCTCGGCAGTGGTATTTATTCTGGCGTGCGTATGGTCGAGGAGATAAAAAAACAGGTAGCACTGACACCGTTACAGGAACTTAACACCGGCTGGCGCGGATTCTGGGGATGGGAGCCCCATGCGGAAATACAAAATGCCCTCAACAAAGACAGCGTCAGAAAACAGGTACGTCAGGAGCTTGACCGACAGCTGGCCATACGCGGACAGCGTATCTTACAAAAAAATGAAGGTGATATCGCTACCATTTACTATAGTCTGAGTGATTTCAGCCTGCAGGAATACAGCTACAAACAGCTGCTTATCTTGCGCTCTGCCTTCCCTGAGAACAATGCACCTGTCATCCTGGATAAAATTCTCCCGGATAAAGCCAAAAAAATAGGGGTAAATTTTCCCGGCGTGCAACGCTATATGATGGACAGTGACTATAAGTTCTATACCCCTGAATCGCTGCATTCCGTTGATGATCGCCTTGATCTTGTTACACCGGAAAATAACAGCAGTACGGTAGCAAGCCAGCATTATCAACCGCAAGAAACCCTGACCCGCTCCTCCGTTCAATCCAGGGTATTATTTCTCCTGGGTGGCGGTGACGATACGGTGCGTGGAGATGCGCATCATCAGAATATCTTCGTGGTACAAAGCGGTCGTAAAACGTTTCTCGGTGGCCTGCAGACAGATCATTTCCTGCTGGCAGGAGAAAAAGCACCATACAGCTCAGGGCGGCTGGACGGTAGCGATGGGCAGGACTGGATAATCGCATCCGAAGAACCTGCTGATGGCAGAGGATACGAACTCAACCTGCAGGCTGGTTTTGTCGGTTACCGTCGCTATCTATCCCATGACAGTAATGAAACCGTCATCGCAACTGTACATGATATTGAACATGCCATGGGGCATGCCAGAACGGATGACAGACTCACGGGCAATGAAGAAAACAATCAATTAAATGGTGCCGGAGGCCGGGATATTATCTATGGCCTCGGTGGCGACGACATTCTTACCCTTGCGGCAGGTAGCGCTGATGGAGGCACAGGTACGGACAGCTACCATATTCTGCAAAATCACCGCGATAGTGATGTTAGCGTGACGCTGACAGAAGCCGACAGCCTGCAGGAACTCAGCTGGCTCCTGCTTGACTACGACGCCCGGCAGATTAGCGCTGTCAGCTAGGAGCCAGGTAAGCTGCTGATTACCCTTGCCAACGATAACACAACAGTGACAACAGTCACGCTGACATACTCAGACAGCCAGCTTGACTCCCGTTTTCCGGGCTGTATTATCCTGACCCGTGACGGACTGCAGTTAGTCCCTTTCTGGTCTGAAAATCAACCCGATAACACACCTGTTCTTTTAGCTGAATACCAGCCATGGCATGATAAGTACCTGTGGCAGCAGGGCAAAAACATCGACTCACAGGACATTCAAATTCAGCTGCAGAGTCAGCTGGCGCACGAGGATGGTGCCCGTATTACTATCAGCAAAGCAGGTGAGCCTGCACGCATCATCACGCTGCCTGCTTTTATGCAGCTACAACTGGCAGTAACAGAGAGCATTTTCACCACATGGCTCTATGGTGATGACACAGATAATCTGCTGATTGCCGGCAATACCGCAGAGCCTGTCTACCTGACAGGACGCGCAGGAGAAGATACCTACCTTATTCTCCCTGGTGGAACGGGTGAAATAACAATCAATAATAACGATGAATTGCAGAAAAGAGATATCCTGCAACTCAGCCTGTCAGTGGAGCAGATTACGCTGCATCAGGACAGCAGTGATCTGATAATCAGCCCACGCGAGGGAGTGACCAGTCACCCCAGAATACGCATTAAAAATTTCCTGTCTGATGAACGCTGGCGCCATCTGTCACTCCGGGACAGCAGCGGTGAGCTTTACCTGCTGGATGCAGACACAAATCATGTTTTGTTACATCAGGGTCAGCTGCTCATGAGCAATGGCGACGACAGATTTATCCTGCATGCGGTGGTAACCACAGCGTCCCCCCAGTCTGTGATGCTGAACGCCATGGCTGGTGATGATCTTCTGTCAGCACAAAATATTACCACCAGCTGTATTATGCAAGGTGGTACCGACAATGACTGGCTGCGGGGTGGCAAAGGAAGTAATCGCTATCTGTTTTCATCTGGCGATGGTGTGGATAACATCATGGATGATGGTGGCATGGACATAGTGCAATTTATTTCACCTGGCATTACCCCTCACACTCTCTGGCTGAGCAGGGTGAATGATGATCTGCAGATCCGCTACGGAGCGGGTGACTGTGTAACGGTAAAAGAGCACTTCGTTAATGAAAACAGCATCGAACTTATCGATATATCAGGATGGCAGCTCAGTGGCAGCAGCATCAACCGGCTGGTTGAAATCATGGCAAATTTTCCATTTGATGAGCAGCAAAACACATTGCCTCCCCTTCCTTTCACTTTACCTTCGATGATGAACAGCGGCTGGGTAGTAACAGAATCATTATAGTTTCGCCCCTTCCGGCAAGATTACAGCCAGCATACCCCCTTATTTCATTTATGGCAGTTTAAGCACGCGGCGCTTAAAGCTATGGCTGACGCAATTACCTGATAACAGAGTGGCAAGCAGCAGGTTTGCGTCAATTCCTGCATGGGTTTTAATACTTTTCAGAGCATATTTCTGTTACAGTGATTAGCATTCATACGCTGCACCACTTGCACCACAGCTGAAATGGGATGAAAGCAAAGAATTCATGGCTGAAAAAGATGATACCAATACCCTGAATGGTCGCTTTCGTGGCTACTACCCCGTCGTCATTGATGTTGAAACAGCAGGATTTAATGCCAGAACCGATGCCTTACTGGAAATAGCAGCAATAAGCCTGAAAATGGATGAGAAAGGATGGCTGCATCTTGATGAAACGCTTCATTTTCATATTGAGCCTTTTGAAGGCGCGAATCTTCAACCTGAAGCGCTGGCTTTTAACGGTATAGATCCCTCTAACCCACTAAGAGACACCATCAGCGAGCAGGAAGCATTGCAGGCAATTTTTAAAATGGTCTATCAGTCCATTAAAGAAAAAAGCTGTAACCGCGCAGTTATTGTAGCCCATAACGCCAGCTTTGATCACAGCTTCGTGATGGCGGCGGCAGAGCGTGCGGGCTTAAAACGCAATCCATTTCACCCTTTTACCACGTTTGATACCGCAGCGTTAAGTGGTCTGGTATTGGGCCAGACTGTACTGGCTAAAGCCTGTGCCACCGCGGGTATTACCTTCGATACCAGCCAGGCGCATTCTGCGCTTTATGATACCGAAAAAACAGCAGAGTTATTCTGTGAGTTAGTCAATCGCTGGAAACGCTTTGGTGGCTGGCCGCTATCTACCTGATATTCTGTCAGAATACATGTTAACTATAAAACCCGGTTACATTAACCGGCGTTTATATTTTCAGCAGTCTGATTAGGGTTGGTTGTCAGTGTATCCTGAGAGGTGCGCTGTTGCTCACTTTTGTTCAACAGGGTCTGGAGTTCACCGCGTTGATACATTTCAACTAAAATATCGCATCCACCTACCAGCTCGCCATCGAGCCATAACTGGGGAAAAGTTGGCCAGTTGGCATATTTCGGCAATTCAGCACGAATATCCGGATGCTGTAAGATATCAACATAAGCAAAATGCACATTACAGGCAGAGAGTACCTGTACTGCCTGTGCAGAAAAACCACAGTTGGGCAATTTTGGTGAGCCCTTCATGTACAACAGTATGGGGTTTTCTGCAATCTGGTGCTGGATTTTTTCAATGGTTGTCATTATTTCTTCACACCCTCTTCCTGTCATGACAGATACTGCATTAAGGTTAGCATAAACGCGCCTGCGCCTGGCAGAATGCTGACGGATTTATTGTTTATCTATCGCTTGCACACTCAGACGCTGCTTATCACCATCAGGAAAGACTAACGATTCAACACCAGGGAATAGTAGTCATATGCGGTGTTAAGATGGCCAGGCAGTCATCGCTGCTTGTGGTAGCAATACTGGCTGGGGTACCAGGATTCGAACCTGGGGATGCCGGAATCAGAATCCGGTGCCTTACCGCTTGGCGATACCCCAAAACGTGCTACCTTAACGTGGTTTTTTCTGTATCAGACTGCACAATATGCGCCATAGCATTACCAGTTAAAAGAGGCAGAAAATCCATGCTGCCACAGCGCTATCCATGATAAGGGACTTGTTCCACTGCAAAGTGGCTGGGATACCAGGATTCGAACCTGGGAATGCCAGGATCAAAACCTGGTGCCTTACCGCTTGGCCATATCCCAAAACTTAACGTATAACAAATGGGAGTGGTGCGGGAGGCGAGACTCGAACTCGCACACCTTGCGGCGCCAGAACCTAAATCTGGTGCGTCTACCAATTTCGCCACTCCCGCAAAAACATGGTGGCTACGACGGGAATCGAACCTGTGACCCCAGCATTATGAGTGCTGTGCTCTAACCAGCTGAGCTACGTAGCCATTTTTTGCGCATAAATCTTATCCAGTGCGGTGCGCATTATGCGTAGCGCACTGGATGGCGTCAACTAATTTTTTATTGAAAACAAGCTATAATTCTCTGTCTGGTTTATCTGTGAACAGTATGCAGGAAAAAACGCCATTTATACCCCTTGTCTTTCAAACTGCAGCTGCGCTGGCTGCGAACATTCACCCCAGGGCACATAGCGGGTCTGTGCTCATGGGGATTCCCGTTCTTGCCGTCTTGCTGCAACCCGAAATACTTTGGGTATATAATGTTATCCTCACACTTAATCGAGCTCAATAACAGCGGGTCCATTTTAACAGATTATGTCGTTTTTTCATCACTGACAGTGACATCTGATTGACGGCAACAGGACACTAAAATCGCTAATACCCCAGACATGTTAATGACAGGAAAAGGGACAGACAAAGTCAATTCTTGCTGTCTGTGCCTGCATGCCTGTTTTGTTAAAACCTGGGCTATTTCTGTTCCCAGGCAGCCTGATGCACACCAACAGCACGTCCCGATGGATCATTGGTATTTTTAAATGATTCATCCCATTCAATCGCTTTTGCTGAAGAGCAGGCTACTGAAGGGCCACCAGGTACACATTGCGCGGCACTGGGTTGCGGAAATAACTGGGCAAAAATTTCCCGGTACAGATAGCCTTCTTTGGAATCAGGCGGATTATAGGGAAAACGCAACGCCGCATTTTTCACTTGCTCATCGGTTATCTGCTGTGCGGCCATTGCTTTTAAAGAATCTATCCAGCTGTAACCGACACCATCAGAAAACTGCTCTTTCTGGCGCCAGGCAACCTGATGTGGTAACAGTGAAGCAAAGCATTCACGCAGAATATGTTTCTCCATTTTGCCCTGACCACACATTTTATCCTGTGGATTAATGCGCATGGCAACATCAAGAAAATTTTTATCCAGAAAAGGAACGCGCGCTTCTACTCCCCATGCTGCCATAGCTTTATTGGCACGCGCACAGTCATACATGTGCAGTGCCTGCAGTTTACGCACAGTTTCTTCATGGAATTCTCTGGCATTCGGTGCCTTATGGAAGTACAGATATCCACCAAAGACTTCATCAGAGCCTTCACCAGATAACACCATTTTGATGCCCATTGCCTTAATTTTACGTGCCATCAGATACATAGGAGTGGATGCACGAATGGTAGTCACATCATAGGTTTCAATGTGATAAATCACATCACGGATAGCATCCAGCCCTTCCTGAACCGTAAAGTGAATTTCGTGGTGTACTGTGCCGAGGTGGTCAGCAACTTCTCTGGCGGCACGCAGATCAGGTGAACCCGCAAGACCCACGGCAAAAGAGTGCAGCTGTGGCCACCAGGCTTCACTCAGTGAGGCGTCTTCAATGCGACGTGCGGCAAATTTTTTGCTAATTGCAGAGATGACCGAAGAATCCAGACCACCCGATAACAGAACACCATAAGGTACATCAGACATTAAATGGCTTTTGACCGCACTTTCCAGCGCATTTTTCAGACTGTCTGTATCCGTCACCCTGTCTTTTACCTTGTCGTACTCAAACCAGTCACGCTGGTAATATTTACGAATATGGCCATCCTGGCTCCACAGGTAACTGCCTGCCGGAAATTCCTGAATAACACTACAGACAGGTACCAGTGCTTTCATTTCAGACGCCACAAAGCGGTTGCCCTGTTCATCATGCCCGATATACAAAGGGAGAATGCCCAGATGATCACGACCAATCAGCCAGCTATTCTGCGTGACATCATAAAGAATAAAGGCAAACATTCCCTGTAATTCATCAAGGAAACTGGCTCCTTTTTGTTGATACAGCGCCAGAATGACTTCACAGTCTGAATCGGTCTGAAATTCATAATCTTTGCTAAGCTGCTGGCGTAATGTCTGATGATTGTAGATCTCACCGTTAACTGCCAGAACATGAGTACGGGCCTTATTATATAAAGGTTGAGCACCATTATTGACATCGACAATCGCTAAACGTTCATGTGCCAGAATGACATTATCAGCAGAGTAAATACCCGACCAGTCAGGACCGCGATGGCGCATTAAACGTGACATTTCTAGTGCTTTCTTACGCAGCTCCATGGGATCGGTTTTAATGTCGAGAACGCCGAAAATAGCGCACATAGAGTTATCTCCCTTACTTCCTTAACGTGTTGGCAGTAGATTAAAATTAAAACGGTATTGATTCAGATTAACAGGGTATTTTGCAGTAATACTGCAAGTGATATAAACAGTATGCAAAAAATCTGCCACAAAACATACCTGTTTGTTGATAAAAAGTGCCGGCACACGGCGCCATGGCTTTAGCGGCACTTTTTTAAAATCAGAACATAACAACTCTGACATCAATACCCAGCGTCCTGCCTTCATTAACCTGTGCCACCGCCATACTGCTGCCAGGGGAAACAAGCGCGTAAGTGCGATAACGCCTGTCAAACAGGTTGCTGACATATCCCGCAACATGAATGCGCTCTGTTGCCTGCCAGCCAAGACGCATATCCGTGGTCATCCAGCTTCCCTGACGCAACTGATTGGCTCCGTCAAAATAATAGGGGCCCACCAGCTTAAGCCCTACATAAGGAATAAAACTGCCATAAGGGCTATCCAGAGTACCTGTCAGGCTGGTACCAATAACACTACGGGGAACAAAGGGAACCTTTTTATCCGCATACGTCCTGCTATCGTTGTCAAATGACGCCTCGGTATAATTTCCATGTGCGGCAAAGGACCACCCTTGTGTAAACTGCCATATGGCTGAAAGTTCAGCACCAGTGGCACTGGCATTACCGGCATTACTGAGCGTCAGACCACCCATAGTACCAGAGTAAATCTGTATATCGCGAGTATCAGTGTGATAAAGCGCTCCCTGTAACTGCACAGGTCCTGCCTGGTAACGCGAGCCGATTTCATAATTCATCGATTTTTCTGCTTTAAACGGCACTGCAGTGGTAGCAGCCCGTGCACTGGCATTAAATCCAGCTGGCTTATAACCCTGGGCAGCACGTGTGTAGATACGCCAGTCAGGTGTCAGCTGCCAGCCAGCAGATAGCTGCCCCAAAAGCTGATTATCCCTGGTATTTCCGCTATCCTGGTAAGGACCTGAAAAAGCATTGCCGTGATAATCCGCTGTGGCTTTATCCTGTGAAAAACGCAGGCCGGTACCCAGATCAAATTCTGGCATCACATGCCAGGTCAGATCGCTGTAAGCGGCCAGGGTTTCTGAGGAGATACGTGCATGCTGTGGATACAGAGACAGATTACCCTGCTGCATACTGGAATGCGTTTTTGTGCGTACCGCCTGACGGTAAAGACCAAACAACATGTCAGTCTGGTGACTGTCACCCTTTGTTGCCGCACGCAGTTCCTGAATATCCTGATTCCAGCGTTCTGGCATAGTAACAATTACGGTATTATAAGGAAATTCACGACTGTAATGTTGCTGTTGCAGGGCACCCATGGCACTAAAGCGCCAGTCTGCCGTATCAAAACTACCGATGAGTGACTGGCTGTGAGTACAACGACGCAGACTGGGATTGGGCAATCCTGGCTCAATTTTCAGAGTACGACTGTGAACCTCATCAAAGGGAACATAAGCATCCTGCGTGGCACGGGTACATTCTTCATTGATGGTAAGACTGGTTGCCCAGGGTTGTTCATCGGGCGCAAGGCGCAGGCGCAGATTGCCAACACTGGCCTCAGAGCCACCGAGATGGCTGCTACCTGTTGCCGGATTGGTGAAAGGACCTGCATCAACCTGACGCAACAGTGTGACACTACCATAAAGCAAACCGTCCTGAACGGGGCCACTCAACGTACCCTGCCCCCGATACCCTCCACGGCTGGCCATTCCCCCTTCAACCCAGCTACGGGTTAGTGCATCAGGCTGCCGGGTAACGATATTGATTACCCCCCCCTGAGCACTTTTACCATAAAGTGTCCCTTGGGGACCGCGCAGTATTTCAACCGCCTCTACATCCGTCAGTGTCTGTATGGCAGAGGCAGACAGCTGAGGGACGCCATCAACATAAAAACTGACTGCCGGATTGTAGAAATCCTGGGCAGAAGAAATACCGCGCAGGGATATGGCAGGAAACAATAAACTGCCGTTGTTTTCCATATGCAATCCCGGCACCACACGCGTCAGCGCTTTTGTGCTGCGTACACCTGCATCATCCAGTTCGCTTTCTGTCACCACAGTTCTTGACACATTCTGTACCGAGGCGGAACGCTCAGACTGTTTTCCCGCCGAGACTATCAGGGTGTCATCTTTTTTGTCAGTCTGTCTGTTATCTGCTGCCTGTACACAAAAAGGAAGGACAATACCTGCAACTACAATCGGGTATAACGGCTTAATCATAATAGTATTTTTCTAAATTTATCTAAAAAGAGGCATCAGCATAATGTAAGGCTGTAAAAAACTTTTGCACGATCGGTTTATGCCATGCACAATCAGTGTGAATAAAAATCATTATCAGTTGAGGAATAAAAAAGCAGGATGTCAGGTTCAGCAAAACAGCATACCGATACGCCACAGACAGTCGCATTTTGCCCGATACTCCAGAGCATGGAATGGGTTACCGTATCCAAAAAACTCACCCTGGGATTTATCCAGACAACACTACAGCATGACATAACGCTAACCACAGGCAGCGGACCCCATCTTTCCCTTATCATGATGCTGGAAGGGGCAGGTCATTATCATCTGGAAGGCTGGCAGACAGTACAGCACTATCAGCGCCAAAGCCTGTATCTTTCCTGTTCATTTGAGCACTGCCAGGGTACAGATTTTTTTCCGCGCAATCATTTTTATCATCTTATTGTGATGCAATTCAGTGCGGAAATGCTGCCACTGGTAGAAAATTGTCATCCTGATTACGCGCAGGTGCACAGCGCGTTTGTACGACCACTGGCACTCACCATGGCACTGAAAACTGTGGCGCAGCATATACAGACCGCATTTTTAGCCCTGTCACCGCTTTCTCTGTTACGACTGGAATCGCTGTGCCTCGATGCACTCTGGCAAGTCATCAACGCACTGCTATACGGTGGAGACAGGCTCAGAGTATTAACCCCCTCGAGGCGTCACCCTTTGAGTGGAACCAGCCATGTACGCAGGCGTTTAATCGATGCCAGGCACTACATGCAGACGCATTTTCACGAATCATTACGACTCAAGGATATCGCAAAGAATACCGGACTCAGCCAGACCGCACTCAAGAAAGGTTTTCGTGAAATGTTTGGCCTGAGCCCATGGAATTATGTGATTGAATGCCGGGTACGGGAAGCAAAGCGCCTTTTGGACAATACCAGTCTGCCCGTGGGCGAGATTGCGCTACGCTGTGGTTTTTCTCATGCCAGCCATCTTGGGCGTTTTTTTGCGCGCCTGTCTGGCCTGTCGCCGTGGCGTTATCGTTGCATGAAACAGGGAGCAGCGGATGTCAGAAAACCCGCAGAGGCGCCTGTCAGGGATTAAAAACACACCAGTGTCACAAGGTTACCATCAAGATAATAATAATACCCGGTTACCCTGTCCGGTATCCTACCTGATGCTGTCAATGTTGCATCCAGCCGCAAGTCCAGGCAGGCATCGTCAGGCCGGAACGCAATAATGGCAGAAGAATGAAAAGCTAAATACTGCCGTAATAACGGATACAGTGCCTTAAACAGCGCTTCTTTTACCGAAAAAGCCAGGGTAACCATAAAGGCAAAAGGCAACCCGGTCTGTTCAAGCAGGTTTTTTTCATCGGGAGAGAGAATGGCACACCACAGTCGCTGTGCACTCTTTTCAGATATGATGGCTTCGATATCAAGGCCTATTCCACTGAGCTGCCATGGCTGTTTCTGGCAGGCAACGGCGAGCGCATGAGGTCCTGTATGGCTAATGGAGCCGGTAACTGCCTGCGGCCACTGCGGATCGCGTGTTGGGCTATTGTGCAAAGGGAAATCGTGAACACCTGCCTGTGCAAGAGCCTGTCTTGCTGCTAACCGTCCGGCCAGATATTCTGCTTTACGTTTGACCACTGCCTGACTGAGTGAGCCGGGGAAATCAATACCATAATGCGTAAAGGCATTATCCTCATAACAGTGAACATTAAATTTTGCATGATAAACCGGCCAGGGAATTTTCTGTGAAGAAATACCGTCTGTTGTGAAACGCTGCAACTGTACGAAACTGTCAGAAAAACATCCGAACTCATTCATGTATACAAACCTGTTTATTAGTGTTCCTGTACCGATGATACGTTGCTAGCGACAGATATTCACATAGATTGTCCTCGCAGAGTGTATTTTTAAGCTACTCAGTGTGGCTATGCTTGCTATCTGCTGCACATTTCCTCACTTATGCTTTGCGGACTCATTGATTTTTGTAACGTCCTCGCTATCAGCGTTATCAGTGTCTGGGTATGTTGATACAGCCAGAAATGTCCGCCACTGAATACATGCAGTTCGCTCTTCTTTCTGCCATAACGCTGCCACTCGGCCATCAATGCGGATGATACCTGTGCATCACTATCACCGGTGCAGGCGATAATCGGACAGTCCAGAATACCATAATACCGACCTGCATCCTGATAAGACCAGTTTTCTGTTACACTGAAGTCCGCACGTAATACAGGCAATAACAGTGCCAGTAGTTCTTCATTCTGCAGAATTTTTTCAGGTGTGCCACCCAATACTGCCAGTTCTGTGAAGAGTGCAGCATCTGACAGCAGATGCCGCAATGGCAAATCTGGCGCACAATGCGGAGGACAACGACCTGAGACAAACAGCCCTGCCAGCGGCAGGCTGGCGTGCTGTTCCTGCAGACGACGCGCAGTCTCAAAAGCAAGCAGCGCACCCAGACTGTGGCCAAACAGGGCAAAAGGCTGGTGAATAAATGGCTGAATTACTTCAATGATGGCACTGACCAGTGTGTGGCAATCAGACCAGGGTGTTTCATGAAAGCGCCGTCCACGTCCGGGTAATTCCACCGGACACAGATGCATACCCTGCAGGCGCGCAGGTGCCAGCCAGTCATGAAAGCTGGCTGCACTGCCTCCGGCATGATGAAAACAGAACACGCGGATTTCATCAGGCCGACAATCACTCCCCCCTGGGAACCAGGCGTCGCTGGACAGGTTAGCCCAAGTGGCCTGTTTTTCGGCAAGCCTCGCCTGTAGTCGCGGTATCAGCCAGTTCTGCAGTCTGTCACGCTGGGTGCGCAGAAAAAAATGGCCCCCGGTTACGCACAACTGTTCCAGCTCACCCGCAGCATGTGCCTGCCAGCAACCGGCATCATGCAGGGAAACCAGGGCATCATCACTGGCGCTGACCAGCACTATGGGCGCAGAAATACAGGTACCCACGGGTACCTGATATCCTTCGGCCAGTCTGCTGTCTGCACGCAACGCCCGGCTGACTATCTGCATTAGCTGCGGACTGGCCAGTACTTCCTGTGGGGTACCTCCCAGTCGACGTACTTCATCGGTAAACGCGCGCTCATTCAACTCAGATGTGCGCTGGCGCACGGGAATACCGGGTGCCGGACATGCCATCAGAAACAGCATGAGTGGCCTGCGGCCCTGTTGTTCCAGATGGCGTGCCAGCTCAAAAGCGACCTTACTGCCTAAGCTGCATCCCAGTAGTGCAAAGGGGCGCCCGGTGTAAGGTGCAATGACCCGCGCCAGTGCCAGAACCAGTGATGTCATATCGGTAAAGGCATCATCAGTGATGCGATTTTCTCTGCCGGGCAGCTGCAGGGGGCAAAACTGCCAGCCGTCCGGCCAGGAAACTTCAGGTGTTGCTTCTCCCCAGAGGCGGTAAATCGACGCGCCACCACCGGCGTACGGCAGGGCAAAGATGTTTACCTGTGCTTTTGCATCGGGCGCGCGCAAGGGAAACCAGCCATCATCCTGCCTTTGCTGGTGACAGCAGTTCGTGTCTCCTGCCAGTACCTGCTGCAGATGGTCATGACGTCTTTTGAGCGCTTCAGACAGGCTGTCAGGAAAAGGCAGGCAGGGTGATGACTGCAGTGGACTGCGCCAGTGGAACAGATGATAATCAGTTTCACACTGCGCCATGGCGCTATACATCAGGGATCCCGGCAGTGCAAAGTAATGCTGCAACTGCCCGACAAGTTCGCTGTCAGGCGCAAGCAACGCCTCAAGCCGCATGAGCAGTCCGGGTGCTGCTGCCCGCCGTGCTGCCATCACCTGGGCGTTGATGCTACGCTCTGCTATCAGGGTAAAACCAAGATGGGCTAAAGCGGCGCGTACTGGGGCTATTGTCATGGCAGGAAAAATATCGGCGTAGAGAAAATCTCCCCCCGGGCGCAGGACACGTTTTACCTGAGAGAAAAAGCGCGCCAGATCCTCATAAGCACCGGAAGATTCCACATTCAGAACAAGATCACAACTGGCTTGTGCCTGTGGCAGGTGGCAGGCATCAGCAATCTGAAAGCGCAGACGCGGATGGCTATGCCGTTCGCGGCAGAAACGAATATGCTCCGGACTGAGATCAAGACCGGTCACCGACAGAGGCTGATATTCACGTACCAGCTGCGCCGCCGCTCCCCCCCGTCCACAGCCAATATCCAGTACACGCCGCCCTGTTAACGACACGGTTTTAAGCAACTCACGTACCAGCTGCGCCTGCATTTCTCCAGGGGAGGCCGCAAGCGTCATATCTTCTGTCAGGTAGCCCCAGTTTAAGAATAGCGCATGCCTTGCCAGACCTGCCTTTTCCAGCAGCAGCGTCAGATCCTGCCAGGATTTGCGCTGTTCGGTGATATTTTCATTATTCATACGGATGTTGTGTCACTCCGGTTATACCCTGAGATTAATCATAAAGCGCATTACCTGATTAAAAACAGGCTTAGCGATACCCGTCTATACCCTTCGTCTGTCAAACTGCAGCTGCGTTGGCTGGGAACATTCACACCAGGCACATAGCGGGCCTGGGCTCATGGGGATTCGCGCTCCTGGTCTTGCTGCAACTCGTAATACTTTGGGTACATCAGTATCGGCACTGACTTTTTTCTTCATCGGTAATTTCACCGGTTTTTTTTTCCTGACCACAGTGATAACAGACAGAGTCTGTTTGCAACTGGCGGGCATATGCAACCGGGTCAGGAAAAGGAATCCGGGGTTCAGACATAGTACGTAGCACCGGCTTTCCCAGGGCATGCATAATGCCAAGCCAGGCTTCACCGTGATGCTGCCAGTGGTTGTCCTGCTGCCATGAAGGCACTGTGGTGGCAGTCAGTTCATCCAGTGCCGCCAGAATGGCATGAGGAATATCATGCCGGCTCGCAGCGATTAAATCAGGTGCCACTGCAGGACCTAACGTCAGCGCAGAAGGCAGGTGATTGTGATGGGATGCGAGGAAGCGTTCCGGTGCTAACAGCCAGGAGGCATGGCGATCATTACGTTCATACTGAGGCGCATACAGGGAATGGCTCCACACTACCGGACCAAAGCTGCCGACAAGGCACACATTGCCTTCGGCACCACCGATGGCAATGCGATGCATCACCAGGCTGTGATGATCGGGATCCGCTGGATCTAATTCATTCTGCAGATGCATCGCCAGCGGTACACCGGCAATGGTGCCCTGCAGCGAGCGAAACGGCCAGAATTGTGTCACTGATGACAGCCCGTCCAGTGCCAGAGGAGCAGTACAGGCAAAGGGGGAGAGTGCACCCAGCGCGCGGCCGGCAATGTCCAGTGCGGAATAAAGCAACTGCAGGCTGGTGGTAATTTCAATAAAGGCCGGGCGGCTGCGAGCAGCACTCTGCAGGGCATAATTGATGAAAGTATGACCGGCAGGCAGGTACGGGTATAGAGTATTAATGTGATAACGCACCCCCTGCTGTCGCGCCAGTGCATATAAACGTTGTGTATCTGTCGGGTGAACCGGATGTTCCTGCAGTACTGAAATACCACGCAATAATAATGCACGCGCAATATCCGATCCCGCCCCCCCGACAATACGACTGCGTACCACGACACAGGCAATATCCGTGTCAGCAGGAATGTCATCAATAGTGGTATAGAGTGGTACCTGCAGATGCATGGCCAGTGCTGTGGAACGTTCACTGCCCGAGGCCAGGATGCCGGTTAATTGATAACGGTCATCCTGTTGATAGTGCGTCAGCGCCGCCAGATAGTGCTCTCCAAAGCGCGTGCCACAGACAATGACCCGGTAGCGGGATTTCATGAAACACCTTCCTCGCTGGTCTGTGGGGATAAAGCGCTCATCGCCAGTGCCCTCACCGATTCATCAGGAGGCAGCAGTACCTCCAGCGGCAGCTGCCAGGCATCGGGTAACAGGGCCAGGGTCTCCAGCAGCTGTTTTAATGTCAGCATAAGGATGTCGCCAAAATCGGGTGGGAACAGGTCCTGCAGCGCATCAATATTAAACAGCAGCGCGTTTTCTTCTTCCAGTGCCTGCAGGTGCAGATGCGTGTGTGGCTGGCTGGCATATTCAAAAGCAGGCATACCCAACAGCGGATCTGAGGTTTCCGGGATGGCGTAGGTCTTGCGCACCCCGAGCAGGCTGGTAAAGGCCACCGGTAGTACCGCAGGAGAGGCACAAAGTGCTCCACTGCCCGGCAGCGTGGCATTAAGCTGCGCATCAATAGCGCTGTCACAGCTACGCGCCAGGGCAATGAAGTTTTCTGCGCGTGTGAAATCGAGAGTAACGGGGATACAGGTGGTGGCATCGATGACCAGATTCATCACATGAGCATGCAGTGGCAGGCGATCGGTACAATCGAGGCGCAGCGTAAAGCTATCACTCTGCACCCATTGACGCAATGCCAGGCCATACAGTGCCAGTAATACCGCACTGCCACTGAGACCTGCACTTTCAGCCTGTGCGCGGATACGCAACCACTGTTCACGTGCTAACGTATCACGCCAGATAACAAAATCTGTACAGCTATGACTGTTGGTAATACGCGGTAGCTCGGGTGCCGGCGGCCATAAACAATTTTCCTCATCCGCACGTGCAGCATCCGTGCCTGCCAGTGCCAGCAGCGCTGCCTGATAATCCGCTGCCGTAAAGAGCAGCGCTGGTAACACCCGGCAGGGCTCATGAAACAGCAGGTTAAGCTCACGCAGCATAACCTGAAAGCTTTCGATATCGATAAGCAGGGTATTGATGTGTAAGTGCAGACAGCGTTGTGTTTCTTCTGTCTGACTGACGCAGAGTTCAAAATGTGGCCATGAGGTGAGGTCTGAACGCTGATGCGACATACGTTCGCGCAGGGCCGCACGTTCGCGTTGCTGCTGTTCTGCACTCAATCCACGCCAGTCCAGCAGCCTGATATGATACCAGGGCACTGTCGGTGCTATGTTGATGATACCCTTATCATCGAGCGTGGCCCGCAGCAGATCATGGCGTGCGATAACGCTGTTCCATGCCGTTTCGAAGCGCGCAATATCAAAGCTCACGGGTTTGTTATATTCCACATACAGATGGCGCGTCATGCTGTCATGAGCGTGCCAGCGGCTACGCTGCAGCGCGTTCAGCCAAAGAGGTGCAGAAGAAGCAACAGCGACGAGAGAGCCATCAGCGAGCTGCCAGCCACGCTGTGTCCTTTCCAGTTCGCTTAAAGCCGGATGCAGCAGGGGATGGCGCTGCAAAGCCCCGGACACATCGTTGACTGGCATAGCACTATCCCCGCTTCCCGCACTGCTATGTTCACAGAGTGCGGCAACCAGAGCATTAAGGGTATTGGTATTAAAAGCAGTTTCAGCATTGAGCGTGAGACCCAGTTCCTTTTTCAGCCGTTCACTGAGTTCAAGAAACAACAGCGAATCCAGTCCCAGGCTGACCAGACGGGTTTCACCTTCGATTACCTCTGGGGGGCACTGCAATACCTCGGCTATCAGGCCGCGTACCTTTTGCGTTAGAGACGATCCTGAAAAATCCGTGCTCACGCTCTCCGCTACCGTACTTTTCCTGACAAGCTGCGGGTCAGCGAGGCAAACAGGCATACGGGCAAAAAGAGCATTATCTGCCGCTGTCATACTGGCTGCGGCCAGCTGTGGCCAGTTAACGCGCATGGCCACACAAACCGCGCTGTCACCACCGAGTGCTGCACGCAGCAATGCCAGCGCCTGTGTGGTTGGCATGGCCTGCATGCCACGTGCCTGCAGATGCCCTGCGGGATCACGCCGGTTACCAGTCTGTTGCCACATTCCCCAGCACAGCGCCAGGGTATCATATCCCTGACGGGTACGATGCTGTGCCAGTGCTTCCAGTGTTGCACAGGCCGCCGTATGTGCTGCCTGACCGGTTGGACCGAAAACCGTGGCTGCCGAAGAAAAATACAGCGTCTGTGCCGGGCAGAGACGTGACTCCCACTGATTGAATAACATGGCTGGCATGATTTTTACTTTCAGCGCGCTTTCCAGCGTTTCCCGGTTAAGGCCAGACACCGGCGTATCATGCAGCACACCGGCGAGATGCCAGATGCCGCCAGTCTGTACGCCAGTAGCCAGGCGTTCAAGGGCGGCGGCAAAAGCTACCGGGTCGGTGGCATCAGCCTGTGAATCCATGTCAATCTGTACCCCACGAGCCTGTACATCGCGGATAACCTCAAGTTCGGCTGCACTGGCAGAGCGGTGCGTCAGCAGTACCAGCTGCGTGATACCATAATCGGCGAGCCATGTTATCAGTATTAAACCCAGCGGTGACAGTGCACCCGTGATGATATGACGCCCCGGTGCTGGCTCTGCTGGCAGAGGCAATGGCATCAGACTGAGTTGCGGCTGCATCCAGCAGGCGTCATGCTGTCCGTCAGGCGTGCGCCATGCCAGCAGTGGTGACGCTGTAGAGAGTAATGCGGGGAGGGAGTCTGCCACTACCGTGGGTGTGGCATGGCCATAATCGAGCATCAACAGCTTCAGATGGGTATATTCATGGCGTGCCACCGCCATCAGCCCGCAAAGTCCGGCATGCTGCCAGTGAGTAACGCTATCCTGCTGCGTTACCTGACAAAAATCGCTGGCCAGTATCACCAGCTGCAGCCCCTGTGGCGCGGCATTAAGCAGCGACTGCAGCAGCATAAAATTCATTTTTTCCGTGATGTCATCAGCGCAGACAGCAGTCGTATCTGGCAACAGACACACGCGAGAAATCTGCTGCAGCAGAGCAGCCAGTTCACCTGATGTCATTGCGCACGCTGCCGTTATAGTCAACAGCTCAGTCTGCCAGCCGGCATCATTCAGCGCATCGCGCCATGGGGCCAGCAGCGCGTCATCACCAATCAACAACAGCTTTCGGTCATGCTGAGGTGGTACATCAAGGGAACACGGCTGCCACTGCCAGCGATAAAGCGCGCCGGTCTTTGCAAAGGGCTCGGGCAGATGCACAGGCAGGACGGTCTCATCGATAGATGCTGTGACCCTTGCAGGAAGGAGTCTGACATCAAACAGCTTCTGTAGCTCACCCCCTGGGAAAGCAGCACTGACAGCGAGCATGGGCTCCTGATGATATACGCTCAGCATCAGCGGCTCACTGGCACCCTGTGGGGAAGCATACCAGCGCAGTGATTCCGGTGACAGGCGCCAGCATCCAGGCAGCGTGGCAAGTGCTGTCTGCAACAGATGTGTGGCAGACCAGACAGGCTGCCCATCCGCATCCCGTACGTCACTGTTTACGGATAAAAGGCGTGCAGGTGTGTGCGCCAGCAGCGCTTGTTCTTTAGCTGGGGCCTGTTCAGCACGTGCAATCAGAATGTGCTCACCCAATGCCGCTGTGGGCAATGTGGCGCTGGGAAATACCTCAACGCGATCAAATCCGGCTTCCTGCAGTACCGATTGCCAGACCGGTAGTGAAGGAAAGAGTTCGCCATCACGGCGCCCGGTATCCCTGATTACAGGAACCAGCGGGCCGAAAACAAAATCAAACAGCTTTTTGGGTGCCGTTATCTCACGCATCAGGAGGATGCCACCCGGTGCCAGCAGTGCTTTTACGTTATCAAGCACCTGCCTGAGGCAGCTGGCATTATGCAGGACGTTGGCCGCGACAATAACATCATAGCGTTCTGCATGCTGCTGTACTGCGGACTGCTCCATATCAAAAACGGCAAAGCGCATGAAAGGCCAGGCGGCAAATTTTATTTTTGCCCGCTGTAAAAATAACGGGCCCACATCGGTAAAGCAGTAATCACTGCAGCGACCGGCAGGCAAAGCCTGCAACAGGTGATAAGTGGTGCCACCGGTACCGGCACCCACCTCGAGAATACGCAGGGGCCTGGCTGTTGTTTCAGCAAGTGCGGCCAGGATCCTTGCGGCAATCTGATTGAAATAAACAGAGTAAGACTGCTGCTGGTACATGTGCTCCACATCTTCCGTGCCTGCGGCGGGAAACACCAGACTGACCGCATCGCGTGCACCCGTCAGCATAGCACCAAGACCAGGGCCGGTACGCTCAATCAGGCTGGCCAGATGCGTAAAGCCCTGCTCCCGCATGCGTAGCAGCCAGTGTTGTGTATCACTGTTATCTGCCTGCAAGGCGCCATAGCGCAGAGCGTCAGCGTCATCACGTACCTGCAATGCCCCACTTGCCGCAAGGGAACGCATCAGGCGTTGCAGCAAATCATAATAACGCGCAGGGATGCCAGCCGTTGTCATCAGTTCGTCCAGAGTGAGAAAAACATGCTCTGTGGTAAACACACCCAGCTGCTGTAACATCTGGCTGACATAATGGCGGTGCAGTGCATCAATACAGGCTTCTTCTTCGGGCAGGAGGGAAAGATCCAGGCTGTCGGCCTCGCTGCTGGCACAGTGGGAGCCTGCCTCACACAGCGTCTGCCAGAGCGTGTCACTCTCGTTATGTGGCTTTGTGACAGCGTAACCGGTTGCGTCACTGTGCCAGCAACGCTCTCCTTCAAACGGTGCTACCGGCAACAATGCACGCACAGTCAAAGGAGCAATCAGCGCATCCCAGCAGGCACTCTGCCGCCCTGCTTGCTGTGCCAGAGATTTCAGGAGCGTGTCTGATGCTGTGCTGTCGCTCGCCTGCCAGCCGCTGATGCCTTCCTCAGCCACGAGTGGCATAAAAGTAGCTGTTCGGGTATCTTCAGTAAAATTCAGTAACTGCTCTATCCAGCCGCTGACAGTGCATGATACCAGCAGCAGCCGCCAGGAAAAAAGAGTACGTGCATGGAAACTGGTGGCGGACCAGGCATTAGCATCAAAACCAGCACCGGGCTCACTCAACGCCGCCACATGACGCAGCGCCAGCGTGCGCAGACCGGCAAGGCTGCGGGCAGAAAGCAGCAACGCCAAAGGCTGAGTGTCATCACGGACGGGTGACTGCAGACAGTCAGGCAGTGCTTCAATAATGGCATGGCTGTTACTGCCACCAATACCGAAGGCACTCACCGCCGCACGGCGTACCGGCTGACTGTCCGGCCAGGGCAATAACATCTGCGGCACAAAAAACGGACCTGCGGCAAAATCGATCTCCGGGTTTGGGGTAGCAAAATGCAGACTGGGTGGAATCTGTCCCTGCCACACAGCCAGTGATGCCTTGAGAAAACTGGCCACTCCTGCTGCAGTATCGAGATGGCCGAGATTGGATTTGACTGAGCCGAGCGCACAAAACTGGCGCTGCCCGCTAAGCCAGGGCGACCATGCCTCGGTTAGTGCGGCCACTTCTATGGGGTCACCAAGCGGTGTCGCTGTACCATGGGCTTCCACCATACCAATAGTGGCAGGAGAGACCTCTGCCAGTGTCAGGGCATCCGTTATCACCTGACGCTGTCCTGCAACACAGGGCGCAGTAAAACCAGCTTTGTTGTTACCATCATTGTTCATGGCCGTCGCGCGAATAACACAGAGGATGGGATCACCCGCTGCCAGAGCACTTTCCAGACGCTTTAACAGCACTACAGCAGCGCCATTACCGGGCAATGTACCCGCGGCGTCTGCATCGAAAGGCCGGCAGTGGCCATCCGGTGAAAAAATCATTCCCGGATGATAAAAATAACCGGATTGCTGCGGAAAGCTGATGGCAACCCCACCGGCCAGCATCATATCAGCTTCACCGCTGGCAATCTGTTCACAGGCCAGATGAATGGCGACCAGCGAACTGGAGCAGGCAGTCTGTACCGTCATTGCCGGTCCCGTGAGACCCAGTTTGTAGGCAACCCTGGTGGCCAGATAGTCCTTATCATTACCGAGTAGCTTCTGAAAAACCTGTGGGGAAGCGAGATTCCCACTATCCTCTGCGCGCGCCTGCAGATAAGTACCGAGGCGGCACGATCCGGTGACACCAATGCGTTCATTATGATGACGGGAGGAATATCCGGCCATTTCCAGTGCTTCCCAGGCGCACATCAGAAAGATGCGCTGCTGCGGATCGAGAGTTTCTGCTTCGCTGCGGGCATAACCAAAGAACGACCAGTCAAATCTGTCTGGCTCCTCCAGAATGGAGGCAGCAGGCACATAATCGTGGCGCTGCAATAGCGCCGGGTTCAATCCGGCAGCAGTCAAATGCTGTGCATCAAGGCGGGTTATCAGCTCTTCGCCATCAGCGATACGCCGCCAGTATTCAACAATATTATCGGCATGCGGGAAACGACAGCCGGCGCCAATAACGGCAATCGGTAAGCTGTCGCCATAAAGCTGTCGGTAAACGTCCGCATTTCTTTCTGTCATGACAGTGGCCTTCTGGTAAAAGTGGAACAATGCTGGCGAATGCCAGGTTTCTGAGTATTTTTTTCTTCCTGACTGTCATGCGCTGAGGTAACAGCCAGTTGCTGTAAGCGCTGACGGCGACGGGCATTCTCCCTGCGCGCAGGATGGCGACCTTGTGCCACCTGAGCCACAGACTCTGCCTGTTGATGCGAAAGCCTGCCAAGCCAGCCAGCCAGCCTGCTAATACTGCTATGGCTGAACATCACCTCCAGCGGAAATGCCATCGACAGTACCTGTTGTAAACTCAGCCTGAGGCGGATCAGATGTAGAGAAGTGAGTCCCAGTTCAAAAAAATTAACCTCGTCCCGAGGATTATCAATAGCGGCGATATCACGCAGACTGGCGCGAATCACGGCAATCATGGCGCTGTTTACACTGTTATCCCCGCTGCTGTCAGCAGCGGATAACGCAGGCGATTTTCTGGGTACCGGATTCTTATGCTGCTCTGCCCTGTCGGGCAGGCTTTCGGCAACACAACAGCCCCAGGCACTGTCCTCTGTCGTCAGTACGGCCAGCAGGGTACAGTAAGCATCAAACATAACATCCAGCAGCCCGGAAGGAAAAAGTGCATCGACACAGTCCCAGCTGAAAATAAGCTCACCGTTGCGCGCAACCACCTGATGGTCTATCCATACCTGAGGTGTCTGGCTGACAGCCCAGGTGATTTCTCCCAGTGTGTTGTGGGTAGTACGTTCAGTATCACTATTATCGTCAACGCCCAGTGCGCTGGTAAAAACCACCGGCACCGACAGGGCAGACAAATGTCCCTTACGACGAGCCGCTTCACGCAATACGCGCACAGCCGAAACCTGTGCATGACTGAGATCAGTCCACAGCTGCTGCTGCACCATACGCGCACGTTCACTGAATGACAGCGTACCTGCCCCTTCAACCACCAGAAGGACCAGTGAGGTGAAATCACCCACCAGGGAGGCAAGCTCGGCATGCATATCCGGGCGCTGGAACAGCGTCAGATTCAGGGTAAAGCGTGGCCCTGCACTCCAGTGCGCAAGTATTTCACTCCACGCGGTAAGCAGTAACGCATTGGGGGTAATACCCGCGGCAGTTGCGCGTGCACGTAACTGTTGCCAGTCGGTACGTGACAGCCGGGATTCACGGCGGCGAAACACCGGCGCATTCACGGGCAGATAATCGTCTGCACGCGGCAGAGCAGGTCCTTCTGGCAGGCTGTCAAGGCGCTCCAGCCAGTATTGCAGCGAATGCTGATACGACGCGCGCGTGGCCTGCTGCTCTATGGCCAGCACATAATCACGAAAACTGATGGTCAGCGCGGGCAATGCATTATGCGGCGCGTGTGACAGCCGGGACCATTCGTCGAGCAACAACAGCATAGAGCGCCCGTCACAGATGAGATTATCCAGACTGATACAGAGCTTCAGGGTACGTTTATCAATGCGTGCAGCGCGCATATCAAACAATGGCCATAGAGCGCAATCGAATACCTGGTGAGACAATAATGCACGCGTATCATGCTGCCATTGCTGGCGCTCTTCGGGTGTTGACTCGCAGAGGCAGCAAAAAGGAATAGTGTAAGGACTGACTTCTGGCAATATGCGCTGCCAGCCGGATTCATCAATGACCGCACGCAACATATCATGGCGCAGGATAAGCTGCTGCCATGCGTCCTCAAGGCGAGAGAAATCAATATCATGCACCTCCATTTCAACATACAGATGCGTGGAAACACCGCCCAGTTCAAGGCCATCCTGACGGCCTATCCAGTAAGCCTGCTGCACATCGGTCAAGGGAAAAGGTTGATGGCGATTGGTAATATCCGCACTCAATGATGGCAGGCTGTCATGCCAGGGCTCAGCCTGCTCTACCCTGGCAGCAAAGTCAGCAAACTGCGGAGCAGCAAACAAATCACGCAGGGAAATCTGACGCCTTAAGACATGACGAATTTTTTCAATCAGGCGTACGGCAATCAGACTGTCACCTCCCGCAGCAAAAAAATGATCTTGTGGACGAGGACATTCTGTCTTCAGGAACTGTGCCCATAAGTCGGCCAGAGTGGCACCAGGGCCGCTGTACTGGTTTTTCTGTTCACCGCCTGTCTGCCGCAATAGTGTTACCGACTGTGGACGCGGTAGCAGACTGCGCGCAATCTTTCCTGTGGGTGACAGTGGCATCCTGTCAACCGGGATCAGTTTTTTCGGTACCATATAGTCGGGTAACAGGGTGGCAAGATGAGTCAGCAAAGACTGTGGCATAAAACGGCTGACATGGTGTGCATTCTGTGCCAGTAAAAGGTGCACACCGCCATCGGTATCCATCCGGGGAGCATAGGTCTGCGTGACACAGAAACCCGCTGTACTCAATTCTTCCTGCCATTGCCGGGCACTCAGTAAAGGAAGCGCAGTCTCACGACGACAGTCAGCCAGTGCGGTGTATCCTTTTTCCAGCAACGCGACAGTCGCCAGCTGAAAAACGCTGTTATGGGTCATTTCCACTGCCAGTAACCAGCCTGCGGGGTTCAGCATCGCGGCAATGTCACGCAAAAGCCTGTCAATACGTCGGCTACGGTGCAGCGAATTAACAGCAATAACCACATCGATATCCCGGGCCAGCGTGACAGGAATATCCGTTTCCATGTCACAGACGCGGTAATGCAGCGTATGACCATGCGCAGCGGGCAGGCTGGAAAGCTGACTGGCTGCCTGTTCGATGAGCAATGCGGACGCATCGCTTAAGGTGTAATCGAGCGGGCAATCGCTGAGTGCCTGAAGTAATTCCTGCGTGGCCACACCTGAACGGGCACCGATTTCCAGCACACGTGGCACCCGCCCAAGCTGGACAGCAATGATACGCAGCGCTTTTGTCAGAGAAAGCATGCTGACCCCGGTCAATGGATTAGCCTGTGTCAGCTGTTCCGGCGCCAGGGTGGTATCACTACCATAAAACAACTCCAGTGCATCCTGAGTGCCACGTAATACACCAAGGCGTTCAGCGGCGCCATGCTGCAGGCGCAGCAATCCGGCCCTCGGCAACCCGCTGTCCATGGCCATTTCATACAGTTGTGACCAGCGAGGTGCTGGCAGCGTCAGTGCACTTTGACACCATGTGTGTGCCAGGTTTACATAATCTGCTGCCGGAGCCAGTTTCTGCACTGCCTGTGCGATATCATTATCAACATCCGCACTGACCCCGGCAGTTTCCAGTACGTCAGCGATTAATCGCTGACCCAGCGCATCGATAAGTGTGCGGAAACTGGCGACCTTAGTTTCAGTGATAACCGGCAGCGCATCAGCAAAGCAACGCTGGGCTGCACTGAATACAGCATGGTTATCCCTGCAGGCAGGCAGAGCCGTTTCCACCACACTTAATGTCGTGTTTTCCTGCAGGGTAAGCCAGGCCGCCAGCTGTTTTCCTGCTCCGGCAGACTCTATAGCGTCCACCACCGCCTCACGTACTGCTGGATTTCGCAGCAGTGCCGCTTCGACTTCTCCCGCTTCGATGCGGTTACCGGCAATCTTGAGCTGGCTGTCACTGCGTCCGAGAAATTCCAAGGTACCATCCGGCCAGTAGCGCGCCCGATCACCGGTACAATACAGGCGTTCTTTGTCACGGGGATGCTGAATAAAGCTCGCTGCTGTTCTGTCAGCATCGTTTTCATAACCCAGCGCAACCCCACGACCGCCAATATACAGGCTCCCGGCCACCCAGTCTGGACGATCCCGCAGCCCGTTATCCAGTACCCGATAATACTGGTTACTGAGCGGATAACCGTAAGGAATGGAGCGCCAGTGCGCTGGTGTTTCAGTGACTTCATACCAGTTCGACCAGATGGAAGCTTCGGTAGCACCCCCAAGGGCAATGAGACGAGCATCGGGTGCCAGCTGACGCAGCCGGGAAGGTAATGTCAGCGGGATCCAGTCACCACTGAGAAGAACAGCGCGCAGACCCGTAAGATACTTATTTTCATGAACAGCGGCATCGAGGAGCAGTTCCAGCAAAGCTGGCACGGAGTTCCACAAAGTTACTCCCTGCTGCTGCACCAGCCGGAGCCAGTGCGAAGGATCGCGCAGCGCATGCGCATCAGGAAGTACCAGACAACCACCGGCAGCAAAGGTGCCGAAGATATCATAGACCGACAGATCAAAGGACAGCGACGAGACACCCGCAAGGCAGGTGCTATCATCAATGTGAAAACGACGGTTAATATCCAGTACGGTATTAACCGCACCACGGTTATCAATCAGCACACCTTTGGGTATACCGGTAGACCCTGAGGTATAAATAACATAAGCCGGGGAAGAAGGGTCACGTACCCTGTGTGGTAACGGTGGCACGACCTCGCTGGCCTGATGAGCGCACACAGTAACAATACACAGATTGCTATCATCAGGGGACAGTGGCAGCGTAGTGACACCAGTTGCTTCAGTCAAAATAACACGGATGTGGCTGCCGCTAATAATGGAGTGCAGCCTCAATGCCGGCATGCTCACATCCAGTGGCACCCAGACCGCACCGACAGCTGCAATCGCAAGGCAGGCAACCACCTGCTCCGCACACTTAGGCATCAGGATGGCAACACGTTCCCCCGGCTGTACCTCATTTTCAATCAATTGCCATGCCAGCTTACGACTCCAGTCTGCCAGACTGGCATAACACCAGTGTTGTTCCTGTGTTTTCAGTGCCAGCGCCGTTGGAGTACGTGCAGCAGTGTTGAAAAACAGCTCATCAAGACAGCAGTCCGGTAATGGCAGCACGGTGTCGTTAACCGCACGACGTACCTGCTGTTGCTGCTGTGGTATCAGTGAAATCAGCGGTTGCTGCCAGCATGCATCGTCACGGGCGAGACTTTCCAGCAAATCACCATAGGCAGTAAACATGGCTTCAGGCACGCCAGCAGGAAACAAGTCTGCCACCAGATCCCAGTTGTAAACCAGGGCGCCATCCAGCTCACAGGCCTGATGATCCAGCCAGACCTGAGGCGTCTGACTGATACCATAAACAATGCGGCCAAGCGGACTGTCCTTGCTGACGCCCTTGGTAGGATCACTGACACCCAGCTGACTGGTGAAAATCACCGGCATACTGATGTTATCTTCAGTGCCACGATTCCATTCACGCAGCACATCCACCGCACTGAATGCCCGGTGTTCAAGGCTCTCCAGCACCTGGCGGTTAACATTCAGCACCCGGCGCGCAAAGGATTGTATCTCAGTATAATCCAGTGGCAGCAGGGTCACGGCAGTAAAATCACCCACCAGCCTCGGAACGTCCTCATGCCAGGGCAGCCTGTCAAAAAAGGTCAGGTTCAGACAGAATCTGGCCTGCTCACTCCATGCAGCAAGGACCTCAGCAAAGGCCGCAACCAGCAGTGAAGCGGGCGTGACACCCTGCTCTGTCGCGCGTTGGCGCAGACGCTGCCAGTCACTGGCATTGAGCTGTCTTTGCAGGCGGGTAAAATGAGGATGACGCTGATTCAGTGCCTGTGAACAAAGAGGTAACTGCGGTGGCGGTGGCAGCTCGCGCAGGCGCTCAAGCCAGTAATCACGTGCCGCTGCGCGCGCCGCCTGATGGGCAATATCCTGCGCTCTGGCCTGTACGTAATCACGAAAGCTAATGGTAAAGGGAATAAGCCCGGCTGCCGCACTATCACCACCTGCTCGATACAGTGCCACCAGTTCATCCCAGAGCAGCTGACTACTGGTGGCGTCATTAATCAGCATGTCAATGCTGATATACAGGCGACTGCTGCCATCAGGAAAATGACACAGGCGCAGATCAAACAAAGGCCAGCAGGCCGGATCCAGTACCTGATGAGAAAGCGCTTCACGCAGGGAATCACAATGCTGCGCAATGTCATGTGGGCTGGCATCACTGAGGTCCTGCAACTCAATGCTCCAGTGACCGGGGTTTTCCAGCACCCGCTGCCGGCCATTTTCGTCGATAACGAGACGCAGGGCATCATGCCGTGCAATTAACTCATTCCAGCAGTGCTCCAGCAGAGCATGATCGATACCCTGTGCAGCATCAGCTTCCAGGTAGGCATGACAGGCAATACCGCCAAGAGCATAATGCTCCTGACGGCCAACCCAGTATGCATACTGTAATTCGGTCAGCGGGAATGGCTGAAAACGATTACTGGGATCCGGCATAATGACCATGGCTGGCAAGTCACGCACAGCCACATCCACAGAGGCGATTATGCTGTCTGCCTGCTGGCAGAGCCAGGCAGACAAACGTGCGGGCGTACGCTGTTCAAATAAATCCTTCAGCGGACAGTGAATACCAATCCGGGTTTCACAAAGACGCGCAAAATCCATCAGCAGAATGGAATCCATCCCCAGCGCCAGTAGCTCTACGTCAGGAAGGATCCTGTCCGGTGCGGCACGCAGCGTACGTGCCAGAGTGGCGTAAACAAAAGCGTCAATATGCTGCTGTCGCTGTTCTGCCGGCATATCAGCCAGTAGCAGGGAATCATCGGCAACGGGTAACTGCGCAGCCGGGTCAGCCTGCGTCTGTGCCTGCAGGCAGGGGCTGAATGTTGACGTGTGGCAGTAAAGGGCAAACAGCGGAACAAATTTTTTCCAGTCAATATCAGCAGCCAGCCAGCGTGCAGACACACCACCAGTATTCTGCTGAGAGGCGCTCATCAGCCGCTCGAGGGTGGCCAGATAACGCAACGGAGGCTGACGCCGGATGCCCGCCATACGCAGATAGTTAAGCAGGCTGTCATCCACTTCTGACATGCCCGCACCGCCACTCCATGGACCCCATGCAATCGCCATACCAGGTAGTCCCTGGCTGCGACGCTTCTGCATAAGCGCATCCTGCCAGGCATTGGCGGCACCATAGTGAATCTGCAGACGCGATCCCCACACCCCGGAAATCGAGGTAAAACAGACAAACCAGTCAGGCTGATATGGCAGGGTATGGTAATGCAGCAGCTGAGTCCCCTTTATCTTGGCACGCGTTACAGCGTGGTAATCATCTTCGGTAATGGCATCCAGTGCATTGAAGCGCCCGATACCCGCACAGTGAAATACGCCCTTTAACGGATACCCCTGTACGCATAACTGCTCTACATGCGAAAACAGGCGGTATGCCTGATCCTCGTCGGCAATGTCACTCTGCAGACAATCAATGCGCACACCCTGGCTGCGCCAGTTATCAAGCAGGCTGCAGACACCCGCACGTGGTAGCTGGCGCCCGATGAGCAGCAGATGACGGGCACCCCGGCCAATCAGCCATTCACTTAAATAACGCCCGAGAGCACCGAATGCACCGGCAATCAGGTACGTGCCTGTAGGGCAGAGCGTCAGGGAAGGGTTATTGTCAGGTTTTTCTTGTGTCACAGGAACCAGGCGCGGGTGCAGCCAGCGTTCACCACGCACAGCCAGTGCATCTTCACTGTTAAAACAGCGGGCCGCCCGCAAAAGCGTAGTGGCGAGACTATCTGCATTCATCTCCTCTGTGGTGTCCAGCATAAGCCACTGGCAGTTGGGATATTCGATAGCCAGTGCACGCGCTGCTCCCCACAATGCAGCAGCGTCCGGATGACAGCATTCACCTTCTTCGGTTGCCTGGGCCTGTACCGTAACCAGCAAAATACGTAACCCGAGATTGTGCTGCTGCAGGCTGCGCACCCATGAAACCAGCGGCCACACCCCGAGAGCAGGATCATTAATGGCATTTTCCGTTACCCTTTCAGCAGGCGTCAGCCAGATAAGCACATCATCAGAGCGGCACTCTGCAATAATCTGCGTCCTTTCTTCCCAGGTGACCGCAACAGGTTCAACGCCCTGCCTGTGCAGTGCTGTTATCAACGTATTGGTGTCGTTATCCTGTAAACTGAGCAGCCACCAGCGCCCATCAGCGGGCACAGGCTCAGGAATAGTATCTAGAGTCTCCCACTGCTGGCGATAAAGCGGTACCGGACAGGCACTGGCAGGCTGTGGCCGTGGTGGTAACACTATCTGCGCGCGCGGGGCATCTTCATCATAATCAAGCCAGTAAGTCTGGCGTTCAAACGGATAACGCGGTAACTCCTGACGGGTAGCCGCAAGCACGCTAAACGCGGCATTGACAGGACTGTCCCAGTCAAAATTCTGTCCCTGCAGATAAAGCGCGCACATGCTGTCACGTAAGGTACGCACCTCATCACTGCCACGGCGCATGGATGCCACACACAACAGCGCCTGAGGCCAGTTTTCCTCGCTCTGATTACGCTGTGCCTGTGCACTCAGAATGGCATGTGGACCGATTTCGAGTAGCAGATCACAGTGCTCTGCGGCGAGGCGTAGTGCATCACTGAATCTGACGGTCTGGCGTGCATGGTCACGCCAGTAGCCGGCATCAGGCGCTATCTCCATGAGCTCAGCGTTTAAGGTAGAAATCAGACTTATCTGCGGTGCTTTGCTGTTGCATTCTGCACAACGTGCCTGCCAGGCATCCAGCATGGAGTCCAGCAGTGGGGAGTGAAAGGCATGGGATACCTTAAGTGCACGCGCACTGATGCCATCGCGTGTCACACGCTGGTAGAGGTCTTCCAGTACGCTGTCTGCACCGGAAAGTACTATATCTTTCGGGCCATTGATGGCAGCAAGGGCTACACGACTGGCGTCATCCGCTGGCAGCGTCTGCAGTAATGTCAGCGCCTCACTGGCCGTCATGCGCACCGCCAGCATACCGCCCCCTGGCGGTAGCTGTTGCATGAGCGTACCCCGATGGCAGATAAGGCGTGCAGCATCAGCAAGCTCAAGGGCTCCGGCTATCACCAGTGCCGCAAATTCACCAATGGAATGCCCGAGCAGCACGCAGGGCTCTACTCCATAAGACTGCCACAACCGTGCCAGGGAATAACCGATAGCAAACAGCGCTGGTTGAGCCAGCATGGTCTGATTCAGGCGCTCATTCTCTGCAGGTGAATCACTGAAAATAAGCGCGCGTATGGATTCACCACAGACTGACTCCAGTGCCACGTCTGCAGCGTCCAGCGCACTACGAAACGCTGTCTCTGTCTGATAAAGCTGGCGTCCCATACCGGCATACTGTGCACCCTGACCGGTAAACATAAAACCGACACGAGGGGCCTCTATGATACCTTCACTGGCAACCGCCGCTGTCAGGGCTTGCTGTAATTCAGGCAGATTATCTGCCACCACGGCCATACGCAGGGGAAGATGTTCACGATGACGTGCCATGGCACCGGCCAGTGCAGGCAGGGAAATTTCCGTGTTCATGAAAGCAAGCCAGGATTTGCGCAATGCATTCAGTGACCAGAGGGAGCGCGCAGACAACACAAACAGCCCGGCACCCTGCTCCTGAATCACGCACGGAGGTGACGATATTGCCTGCGGTGCCTGCTCTACGATGATATGCGCAATGGTACCAGTAAAACCGCAGGCGGTTATTCCGGCACGTCGCGGTCGCGTATGCAGCGGCCATGGAACTGTCTGTTGCGGTAATTGTGCCGGAATTTGACTGAGATTGATGAGTGGATTGATAGTCGTCAGGCCGGCATGAGGGGGAATAGCCCCACGCTCCAGTGCCAGCACGGTTTTTACCAGACCTGCTGCACCGGCAGCCGCTTCAAGATGGCCGATATTGGTCTTTACCGATCCGAGCCACAACGGATGCTGGCGCTCCTGCCCGGCAAATACCGCCGCAATAGACTGCCATTCTATCGGATCACCCAGTCGGGTACCGGTACCATGCAACTCAATGTAATCAATATCGCCGGCAGACAGCCCTGCCTGCTGCAGGGTGCGTTCCAGCAGACGCTGCTGCGCGTCGCCGTTGGGAGCAGAAAGGCTACTGCTGGCACCATCCTGACGTACCAGACTGGCGCGAATCAGTGCGCGTATGTTATCACCATCGGCAAGCGCCTTTGTGAGCGGTTTCAGCAGAAAAACGACACAGCCTTCCCCACGTACGTAGCCATCAGCTGCCGCATCAAAGGTTTTACAACGCCCGTCTGCTGCCAGCATCCCTGCACGGTGTAATACTTCATCGATTTGTGGCAATAACTGCAGCTTGACACCCGCTGCCACGGCAAGTTCACATTCACCGAGACGCAGTGCCTGGCACGCCATGTGTAACGCGCTGTGTGACGAAGAACAGGCGGTATCCACCGCCACCGAGGGACCTTCCCAGCCAAAAAACCACGACAGACGCCCGCAGGCCGCCGCAAAAGCGTTACCGGTACCATAATAGGCATCCAGATGATCAGGACAGCCACTCATGAAGGGCAGATGGGCATAATCCCCTGTACCTAACCCGGTAAACACACCAATATCGCGACCACGTAAGCACGAGGGACGCAGGCCTGCATCTTCCAGCGCATGCCAGGTGACTTCCAGTAACAGACGCTGCTGGGGATCGGTATTCATTGCCTCACGCGCAGACATACCAAAGAAATCAGCATCAAAGTCCGCGGGATTGTTCAGATAAGCCCCAAAACCAGGAATATTTTGCTGCGTAAGAAAGCGTTCAGTGGGCATGGGACGTACGGCTGAATCTGCGCTGGCCAGCAGCTGCCAGAAACTATCATCCAGCGCTATTTCACCGCCTGCAGCGCCGGGCAGACGAAAAGCCATGCCAATGATGGCAACCGGCTCCGGCTCATGAAGACGCGATGCAGGCACTGCTACGGATTGCGGTTCACGCTTTGTTTCATCAACCGTGTCAGTCACACCCTGACGATTACGCTCCTGCAGCAGCAGTCGTGCCAGTGCCCTGGGGCTGGCATTATCAAACAGGCTGTGCGCGGCAAGACGGATACCCCAGTGACTGTCGATGCGATTGACCAGTGTGGTACCCCCAATGGAATCCAGCCCACAGGCAAACAGACTCTGTTCAGGATCAATGGCACGGGCCGCTATAGTGCCCATGAGATCAGCCACCGTATTGTTTATCCAGTGAATTAACTGCGCTTCAGTAACTGCTGCTGTATCAGCATTGTGCCTGTACCGCTGATGAGCATCAGGCAATCCGGTATTAAGAGTTTCATGCACAGGAACAGGCAATAACTGGGGCTCTTCATCCCACAATACATGCAGTCTGCCCTGCTGCCAGGCCGTACGGGTCTGCTTTCTACGCACCTTACCACTACTGGTACGAGGGAGTGTCCCCTTGCGAATAAGTACCACACGCCAGACAGCCAGCTGATGCTCGCTGGCAATCGCCATGCGTACGGCATTTACTAATTCTTCAATGTTATTTTCCTGATGCCGGCGCATTTCCATCACCAGCACCAGAGCTTCCTTACCCTCAACCTCAATGGCAAAGGCGGCAGCGGCATTGGTTATCGCATCAGGATGTGCCGTAGAAGCAGTGGCCTCAATATCACTGGGCCAGTGACACTGACCACGATGTATCAGCACGTCCTTAAGGCGACCGGTAATATAAAGCTGCCCCTGATAGATAAATCCAAGGTCACCGGTACGCAGGTATTGATTCCTGTCTTCACTGTCTGCGCTATGGGCACGAAAATTCTGCTCTGTGATGTCTTCAAGCTGCCAGTAGCCGTCAGCAACGGACGGACCGCTTAGCCAGATTTCACCTGGCTGGCCCGGTGAAAGTACCTGTCTGCTGTGGGGATCAACAATATGTAGCGTCTGCCCACCAAATTCATTACCGCAGCCAACATAACAGCGCGACTCGGGACAGGATTCCGGAAGAACACGGATCTCATTTTCCTTAAGCGCCACCTTATCCAGATGAAGATAAACCGGTGTGTTTTCTGCCGTATTGCCCGCCGCAATCAGGGTTGCCTCCGCAAGCCCATAAGAAGGTTTAATGGCTCTGCGTTGCAGGCCACAGGCAGAGAAACAACGATAAAAATCATCCAGCTGCTGTGCATGAACCGGCTCTGCACAGGGAACCAGACTGACAACAGAGGAAAGATCTATCCCACTCAGACGTTGTGGCTGAGAACAAACAGCTTCAAGACACAGTGCCAGGGAAAAACTGGGGCAAGGCAGCACAGTGGCTTTTTTTTGTGATGCCAGCTCCAGCCAGCGCAGAGGATCAGCACTGAACCCAGCAGGTGCAAAATAAAACGCCTGATTGCCGTAAACCAGGGGTGCAAGAATACCCATAATTAACCCAAGGTCATGATATAGCGGCAACCAGCTGAGCACCCGTGCATCAGGCCCGGGAAGCGTCAGACAGGAGAGGAATTCCAGATTAGCAATCAGGTTAGCATGGCGGTTTATGACGCCTTTTGGCTGCCCGGTAGAGCCAGATGTGTACTGCAAAAAAGCCATACTCTGTGCATCAATGTCCGGGCGCTGCCAGCGCCTGGCCTGACTGTCATCCATCGGTATTGTGTCAGTCAGTTCGACTGCTGCCTTATGGGCACGGGCAAAGGCAGTCAGCGCTTCTTCGGACTGCTGTGCTATCTCGGTCCCGGTGAGAATCAACGCAGGATGACAGCTGGCGGCAATATGATCGAGCCTCGCGAGCACACGTTTTACTCTTGAAACACCAGAAAGACTTACCGGGACTGCCGTCAGATTAGCGTAAAGGCAGGCCAGCAGTGCAATGACATAATCAACACCGGGCGGAAACAGAATAAGTGCCCTGCTTCCCGGCGCAAAGCTATCCTGTAGAGTGGCCGCCAGTGCCCTGACGCGTCGTGAAACATCAGCAAAGGTGAGTTGCTGCTCGCTGTTATTGGGTTCAATAAAACATAACGCCGGACTTTCTGGCTGTAGTCTGGCCTGTTGTTCAATCCAGTCGACGAGGGTGGGGTGTTGTTTCAGACAATAGCGTGACAATATCATTGGCGTACAATCTCATTAGCATTAATGATGATTAAGTGAGAATAATCAATTTATTATTGAAAACTTAATAAAAATAGTTATCATTTGCAATATTGTTTAGAAAATAATTTTTCTTAAATTTCTTAAGGGAAAATAAGGAAATGCTGAAAAATAAGGGTGTGACGGACAGCACACCGCAAGGGATAACACAGGTAAATCAACTGCTGGATGGCCTGTTTGGCAAAACAGACGACACCCATCGCTGGCAGGTGCTGGAAATTGGCTGGAACCAGAACGCTGCTGTTGATGTCATGCGCACGCGCCTGTGTGCGCAGACCGGGCATTACGTCATTGCCGCCGCGTCGCTACGGGAGCAGGTTATGGGGCGCAGAGCCTGTCCTGAGCTCGAATGGCAGACACTCAATCTTGCCGATTACCTTTCCTGTCAGCGCATGGCAGCAAAAGACTTTCAACTGGTATTTGCCCCTGACAGCCCTCCTGCTGATAGAGAAAAATTGCTGACACTGGTCAGTCCGGGTGGCCATCTGTTATCTGGCAGTGGCGATAACTGGTCCCTGACCACAAAAACACAAGACACCGATACACTCAGTGATTCCCAGCCCTTTCCTCTGACAGATATTCAGCATGCCTATTGGATAGGTCGTGGCCAGGCGCTGACACTGGGTGGTGTCTCCTGCCATGTGTATTTCGAGTGGTGTATTGACGATTTCAGTCTGCCGCGTTTTGAGCGTGCCTGGAATCAGCTTATCCAGCGCCATGATATGATGCGTGCTGTGATTGATGAAGATGGCCGGCAACGCATTCTTGCGGTAACGCCCTGGTATACCATAGCCACAGAAGACTGGTGCACACTGGCGCAAGAACAGCGTGCAATCCTGCGCCATGCCATACGCGAACAGATGTGCCACCAGGTACTTGATGCCAGTTGCTGGCCACTTTTTGATCTGCGTGCCAGTCAGGAAACCGCGACAGGCTGGCGTATCCATCTGGATCTCGATTTACTGATGTTTGACGTGCAGAGTTTTCATATCCTGCTGGCAGAACTTGAGCGCCTGTATCATTACCCTGATACCAGTCTGCCCGCATTGCATTACAGTTTTCGCACTTACCAGCTTGCCCGGGAAGAGGAACGTCAGGGTGCCGATTATACAGCGGATCGCAATTGGTGGCTGGCACGCCTCGACCAGCTGGCCCCCCCTCCTGCATTACCATTGCGTTGCCAGCCTGCAGAGGCAGGACACCCTGTCTTTCGCCGTTTACAACAACGCCTGTTTCCTGAGGCGTGGCAAGGCCTGTCCCGGCTCGCCAGTGAACACGGACTGACACCTTCTGCTGTCCTGCTGGCTGTTTTCAGCGAAGTGCTGGCTTTCTGGGCCAGTGATGCCCGTTTCACACTCAACCTGACACAATTTAATCGCCGTCCTCATCATGAAGATGTTCATAAACTGGTTGGCGATTTCACTGCTGTCCTGCTGCTGACACCCGACTGCAGGCAAATAAAATCATTTGCTGAGCGTGCCAGTGATATTCAGAGTCAGTTGTGGACAAGGCTGTCACACAGTCGTTTTGGCGGTGTTGAGGTACTAAGAGAGCTCGGTCGCCGTGCCGGCAGTGTACAGGGCACACTGATGCCAGTGGTTTTTACCAGCCTGCTCGGCATGGATCTGGATGTCCTGGTACGCGGTGCCGATTTGCTGGGTGAACCTGACTTTCTTTATACGGCAACACCACAGGTATGGCTGGATAGTCAGGCGATGCTGCGTAACGGCAGCCTGGAGTACAACTGGATTGTCATCGATAATCTGTTTCCTGCAGGCATGATAGATGCCATGTTTGCCTGCTATGGCCAGCTGCTGGAACGCCTGGCTCATGACGCCCCCTGCTGGCAGCATCCGCTTTCCCTGTCGCTGCCCTGCACGCAATTAAAAATACGCCAGGCAGTTAATGCCACGCTGCAGCCATACACACCTGAACTGCTGCATACGGCCTTTTTCCACCGGGCAAAACAGCAGAACGACGCTGATGCCATTGTGACAGCCAGTGAACGCATAAGCTATCGCGCACTGGCTGACCAGGCACTGCGGATAGCGGCCGCACTCAACGCCGCCTGTACACCGATTGAAGGAAAACCGGTACTGCTGGTATTACCTAAAAGTCCCCTGCAGATAGCCGCTGCTCTGGGTATCCTCAGTGCGGCGGGAGTACTGGTGCCGCTGTCAGCAGACTGGCCACGCGCGCGCCTGCAGGATGTAGTGGATAGGGTGCATCCTGCCGCCATGATTGCACCCGGTGCTCTGTGTCAGCATTTCCCCGCACTGATAACACTGGACTTTGCTGTTACCGGGCTACCAGATAGCGGGCTCGACGCGCCCAGATGCCCCTGCCCCAACAGCACCGCTTACGTTATTTTCACCTCAGGGTCTACCGGTAAACCTAAAGGTGTGATGATGAGCCATGCAGCGGCGATGAATACTGTTAGCGATGTCAGCAGGCGTATCGCACTTGGTCCCGATGACAGATTGCTGGGACTTTCCGCACTGAGCTTCGATCTGGCTATTTTTGATGTCTTTGCCACCCTCGGCGCAGGCGCCACCCTGGTGCTGCCCGATGCTGATGGTACCCGGGATGCCTCACACTGGCTGTCTCTGCTACAGCGTCACGAGATAACACTGTGGAATTCAGTGCCTGCCCTGATGGCTATATTACTGGAGCAGGCGCAGGCTGACGCAGTCAGGCTGGATAGTCTGCGCTATGTGCTGCTTTCAGGTGACTGGATTGACTGCAACCTGCCAGCACAACTGAAAAAAATCGCACCCGCTACTCAGCTCGCCGCACTTGGTGGCGCCACTGAAGCAGCCATCTGGTCTAACTGGTTCGATGTCGATAACGTCGAGCCGGAATGGCGTTCCATCCCTTACGGTTTTCCACTGGCCAATCAGTATTACCGTATTCTTGACCTGCATGGCCGTGAACGTCCTGACTTTGCAGCAGGAGAATTATATATCGGTGGTACCGGTCTCGCAGAGGGGTACTGGCAGGATAGCGCACAGACACAGGCCAGTTTTATTGTACATCCTTCCAGCATGGAGCGGCTTTATCGTACTGGCGATCGGGCACGTTACTGGTCCAATGGCTGTATTGAATTTCTCGGGCGTATTGATACTCAGGTAAAGCTGGGTGGACACCGTATTGAGCTCAGTGAAATAGAGCAGGCCATGTTACGCCTGCCTTATATCCGTGATGTTGCCGTGCAGATGCGTGAAACCTTCGGTGGGACAAGCCAGCTGGTCGCCTCGGTGGTTGTGACAACGCCAGCACCGCGTAGCCAACAGGATACAAAGCAGCTGGCTGCACTGCAGCATGCGGGGCAAAAGGCGGCCAGTCGCCTGCCTGAAACACGACGTCTGCATGCCCTGCAGCATTTCCAGACACTCAGCGAAGCACTGGCGCCTGATTTGATACTGATGCAATTGTGGCAGCTGGGGTTTCCCCTGACTGAGGCAGGCTGCTGGTCACCTGAGCACTATTGTGACAGACTGGGTATCGCCACGTGTTTTCGGCAGCTGATACAACGCTGGCATGCCATTCTGGCAGAAGACGGGCAGCTTACGATAACTCCAGACGGTTACCGGGCCACAGGCCAGCTGGCGACATACGCAATACTAAAAACACGTATTCATGACGGGCAACAGCAGCTGATGGCGAGCCTGCAGTGGGTGGATGATGAAAAAACCTTCGCTGACTGGCTGCTGGCCACACCAAAAACTCTTGCGCAGGTACTGCGTGAGCCACAACTGGCTGCAAGCCTGTTGTTTCCCGCGGGAGAAAGCCAGGCATCGGAAAGTCTGTACCAGCGCAATATTGTGGCGGACTGGCTGGGCCATCTTGCCGCCACCCTGTTACGTACACATCTTAGCGATTACGGTGCCCATCAGGCGCAGGTGCTGGAAATTGGTGCCGGAGTTGGCGGCCTGAGTATCAGCACCCTGCCGGTACTGGCAGAACTCTCTCCCGACGGGCTATATCATTATACTGACGTGAGCCCCTGGTTTGCCAGCCACGGTGAAGCACGCTTTGGTCAGTTCTCCGTGTTACGTACGGGGCGTTATGACATTAACCAGACGGCACAGGAGCAAAACTGGCCACAGGGCAGCATGGACGCGGTACTGGCAGCTAATGTGCTGCACAACGCCCATCAGCTGGTGGCAAGCCTGCGTGACATCCGCCAGCTGCTGCGCCCGGGTGGCATGTTGATTTTGCTGGAAGCAACCCGTGATAAACGCCTGCAATGGATAACGGCCGCGGCCGTGCTGGAACATGCCGCACAGGGTAGTGAAAAAGCGGCAGAATCGAGGCTCCTCAGTGAAGCACAATGGCGCACTGCCCTGTGGGACGCCGGTTTTAGCGATATCTGCAGCTGGCCTGAGCCAGGCTCACCACTGGCCTTTGTCGGTCAGCAGCTGATTATGGCACGACGCCCGGGAATACCTGAGCAACTCCTGCCCAGTGCACTGCAGCATGCACTGTCAGCCATGATACCGGCATACATGATTCCCACTCAGTTTTTCTACCCTGAGCGCCTGCCATTGAACAGCAATGGTAAAGTCGATCGCAGTCGTCTGTCTGTCGCCTGCTACACTGAGCAGGATGCACAACCGCAACACGCAGCGCCACTGCCAGGTACGGAAACTGAACTGGCAGGGCTGTGGTGTGAACTGCTGCGCCTGCCTCGTGTCGGACGTCATCAGGATTTTTTTGCCGCCGGTGGTGACAGTCTGCTGGCAACCCGCCTGTGTGCACAGCTCAGTGCCCTGCGCAATCAATCGATTCCGGTACGTCTGCTGTTCACCTGCCCACAGCTCTCAGCGCTGGCCGCAGCGCTGGATGAGCTGAAAACAAGTGACAGACATTCTCCTCTGGTCAGCCTTAATACTGCCCTGGACACTGCGCTTATTTGTATCCATGGCAGTGATGGCTCTGTTGCTCCTTATCGTCCACTGGCACAACGGCTGGAAAGCAGTGTACATTGTCTGGCATTGCAATCCTCTGGTCTGGAGCCCGGACAGCCCATCATTGGTACAGCGGGTGACCAGGCGGATTACTATTTTGACGCCCTGCGCCATGCCGGCATCCACGGACCCTGGAGCCTGCTGGGCTGGTCGATGGGCACTCGTGTTGCTATGGAAATGGCGCTGCGCCTCTATCAGGCAGGTGAAGAAATAGCCCTGCTGGCGCTGGTTGATCCTGTCCCACAGGCCGCCATGACCGCCTGTGCCAGCAGCGAGTTTGCGCTGCTGAGCTCTCTTGCTAACCCAAGTCTGCAGCAGCAGGCAACAGCAGCAGGGCTGAATGCGATAAATTTTGCCAGTCTGGCACAGGATGAACGACTGCACTGGTGGCGCAGGGTGCTGCCCTCTCTTGCGCTCATCAGCGATGCCGCGCTAATGCGCCGTATTGCTGTACTACAGGCTAATGTCAACGCATTGCTGAAGGGGCCGCTACCGGTACTGCCGGATACCCTCGCCACGGTAGTCTATGTTGCCAGTGAACATCCGTCACACTGGGAAAATAGCATACCCACTCTGCAGGCAGCATTACCGGCTAGTACAGAGATAAGCCTGATAGAAGACAGCACGCACCAGGACATCCTCACACAGGAGGCGTTACTGGATTCCCTCACCGAGCGTCTGCGTATGAAGTGATAACATCTGCCAGACTCACAGGAACAGACCCATTCCTGTCTGGCAGCAAGCGGGTTAGTAAAATAAAGAGATAACGACAACATGAACGAACAGGCAATTATTGATGCAACCTGTTGGCCGCTGGTGTATTACCGCATGCCAGAAGAGATCCCCGATACCGAGGCAGAACGGCATATGCAGGCTATGGAAGCGGTACTGGAACGCAGACAACCCTTTGTACTCATCTTCAGTGGCGTGGAGCTGCCGAAAAATTCGGCGAAATTCTTTCGTCTGTATAAAGCCTGGAACAGGCTGAATTATGAACAGCAAAAAACGTGGTGTCGTGGTGCCATACGCATCGAGCCGGATGCAGCAAAGCGTCATTCACTGTGGCGCAAGGCACTGCGTTACCTTGCCAGCCGGCGTATTCCTTATCCTTATAAAATCGTTGCATCTCCCACAGAGGCCGATACCCAGGCACGATGCTGGCTGACATAGTGCAAAACACCAGGGGCAATGCTGGTAACATGACATACCAGCGTTAACGTTATGCGTACCATAAAAGTGGGGAAACACAGACATGTCAGGCAATGAAAACACAAGACCTGCGGTGATCAGTACCCTGAAGTCATTGATAGCTGGGCAAAAAAACAGAATTACTCTGGCAGTCTGCCTGACGGTGATTGCCGTACTGACGGAACTCATTCCTTACTGGATCCTGTACCTGGCAGCAGAAGTGGTGTTAGCCGGCACAGACGTCAGTCACACCCTGATAACCCTTGCTACATGGCTGGCACTGACACTGGTCGTCAAATATATGCTGCTGGCGTTCGCCGGTTATTTCAGTCATCTGGCCGCCTTTCATGTGCTGCACGAAGTTCGGTTAGGCATTGCGCGTGCACTGACAAAAATGCCTTTTTTATCGATGATAAAATACAGTTCTGGGGCGCTGAAAAAGATAGTCATCAACGATGTCGAACGGCTGGAAGGATTTATTGCTCATCATATTATCGATCTGGTTTCTGCCCTGACAGGCCCCCTGGTAGCCGCTGGTTTTCTGTTCTGGCTCGACTGGCAAATGGCACTGGCCGCTCTCTCAACCATTCCTCTGGCTCTGCTGGTGCAGAAAATGCTGACCCGGGGAATGTATCAACGTGTACAGGAATGGAATCACGCCGTTGAACGGCTTAATGCGGCGACAGTAGAATATGTACGCGGCATTTGGGTGATGAAGACCTTCTGTCAGAGTGCAGCCTCCTTCAGATTACTGCATGACCAGCTGAGTGATTATCACCGGCTTGCCTGCCGGTTTACGCGCCAGGCGGTACCCGCATGGTCATTTTTTATCGTACTGCTGACAGCAAATATTTTTATTCTACTGCCAGCAGGCTTGTGGCGCCTGTTCCATGGAGAGCTGAGTCTGCCTGCTTTCATTCTCATTCTCATGCTGGGTACCGGTCTGCTCAAACCCATGCTGCGCATTACTCTGCTTTCTGCCATGGGACGTGATCTACTGGCAGGTGTGGAACGTATGCAGCCTTTCCTGGTGGATTTTGTACTCCCTGAACAGCACAGACCTGGCGATAGCGTTGATAACGGTGTTTACGTCAGGGAGGTCTGCGTTCATTACGGGCAGCGCCAGGTACTGTCTGACATCACACTCAACTTAGCTCCGGGTAGTTTTACGGCACTGGTCGGACCCTCGGGTGCCGGAAAATCCACGCTGGCCTGGGTGCTGGCCGGATTACTACCGGCGACTAGCGGCGAGGTTTTGCTGAATGGCATAAAACCGGGCAGCATGGATGATGCCACACGGGCAACCCTGCTGGCACTGGTCACACAGGAGGTCTTTCTGTTTCAGGGAACACTGGCAGAAAATCTGCGTCTGGCACGCCCAAACGCCAGTGATGACGAGCTGATGCAGGTACTGGAAGTCGTACAGGCCCGCTCGCTCATCGAAAAACTTAACAACGGCCTGGATAGTGACATTGGAGAGCGTGGGCTGAGATTATCCGGTGGTGAGCGCCAGCGCATTGCCATTGCCCGTGCCCTGCTGGCAGCAACACCGGTACTGATTCTTGACGAAGTCACCGCGTTTGCCGACGCAATCAGTGAAGCGGCGTTCTGGCAGGCACTACGCCATCAGTATCCACACATAACAGTATTGACCATTGCCCATCGTCTTTATGCCGTACAACATGCCGATCAGATTTGTGTTATGCAGGCAGGCAAACTGTGTGCCACCGGCACGCATGATAAACTGCTGACCGACAGCCTGCTTTACCGCACACTCTGGCAAAGTCAGTACAGCAATCATGCATGGCATATTCGTGTAGCGGATATACAGGAGGCAGTCGATGTTAGTGTGGCGTGATATCATTCGTCTTTGCGGGCGTTCACCCCGACAGATTTACCGTGGCATAGCTTTACGTCTCGTCGCACAGCTTTGCAGTGCCGTGCCTTTTTTTATCTGCTGGTTTATCCTGCAACACACTCTTGTCGCCGATATGACTATGGAAACCACTCACTGGCTGCTATGTGCGCTGGCACTGCTATTGTGCCTTGCAGGGCAACTGCTATGCTCGCACTTTGGTCAGCTGGACTGTTTTCTGGGCGCTTACTCACTGATGAGTGGTTACCGTGCAGCTGTTGCCAGTCACGTGCGTAAACTGCCAGCCAGCTTTTTCCAGCACAGACGTACGGGTGAACTCAGTAGCGTACTGACGGATAGTATGAAACGGCTGGAAGATATTTTCTCTCATTTATTACCGGAAGTGATTGTCGGACTGAGTGTACCTGTTATCCTGACGGCGATACTGCTGTGGGTGCACTGGCCACTGACCATTGCCCTGTTAATCACCGTGCCACCAGGGCTGATACTGATGACCCTGATGTCACGCCATTTGCTGGTCCGTACAGAGCAACAGTCAGACCGGCTTGCCAGCCTGTCCGGGTTACTGGTGGAATTTGTTACTGGCATGCGTACGCTGCGCCTGTTCAATCGTCAGGAAGTAATGCTCGGCAGGCTGGATAAAAACTTCAGTGACATCCGTAGCGCCAGCATGGGTATTGAAGCTTTTGGCGGCGGAGGTGTGCAACTGTTTCGCCTGCTGACTGAACTCGGGCTGGTGGTTCTGTTCATTAGCGCCGCCAGTCTGTTTGAGGAGGACGCACTCAACCCGGCCACCTGGCTCCTGTTCATTCTGGTGGCCAGTAAAATTATCGATCCACTGCTGGAATCGGCTGCCTGGTTTACCCTGATGCGCGTTATGTGGCAGTCAGCAGAGCGTATTACCCGTATTACCGCTGAACCGTCATTACCTGAAACCACGTCTGCCAGTGCCCCTGCCGACAACAGCCTCTCTTTTGATGACGTCAGTTTCCGTTATGCCCCTGAATGTGAATGGGTGCTGAAAGCGATTTCATTTCATGTGCCCGAAGGGAGTGTGACCGCACTGGTTGGCCCCTCAGGCAGTGGAAAATCAACACTGCTACATCTGGTCGGGCGTTTTTTCTCTCCTGTGCAGGGCAGCATCCGTCTGGGAGATAGCGAAATTAGCGCGCTGGGCAGCGATATGCTGTATGCACATATTGGTTATGTGTTTCAGGATGTCCAGCTGTTTGACGGTAGCGTGTTTGATAATGTGCGCATTGGCCGCATTGATGCCAGTGATGAAGCAGTGATTGCCGCCTGCCGCGAGGCCTGCTGTGATGATTTTATCCGCCAGCTGCCAGACGGTTATCACACCAGACTGGGTGAAGGTGGACAGCGTCTGTCCGGCGGTGAACGGCAGCGACTGTCCATCGCCCGTATGCTACTAAAATCCCCACCGGTTATCCTGCTGGATGAAGCCACTGCGCTTCTGGACGCCTGTGTGCAGACTGATGTGCAGCGGGCGCTATCACGTCTGGCACAGGGCAGAACGGTACTGATTATCGCGCATCGCTTAAAAACAGTGGAATACGCCGATCAGATCCTGGTACTTGATAAGGGCACAATCATCGCGCGCGGAACTCATCGTAACCTGATGGCAGAGAACGAATTATATGCCAGATTATGGCGTGAACAGGCCGCCCAAAGCACTCTGATAGCCGGGCAACTGGTGTGAATGACCTCACACATCAGGCTGATGATGCAGGAAAACAGCAGCGCCACAGACGCATTGCATTTCAGTGTTTTTTTCTGGTTATCCTGATGGCCACACTGATATTACTGGGTTTTTACTGGTTTTCCTGGCGTCATGTACAAACAACAGACGATGCGGTTATCGATGCCCCTGTTGCTGCCGTGTCTGCGCAACTTTCAGGACGTGTGCAGCACATTCCTGTCAGGGATAATCAGTGGGTCACAGCCGGACAGCTGCTGGTGCAGCTCGATGGCCGTGAACAACAGCATGCACTGGATAAAGCACTCGCCTCCCTGCGCACCACAGAGGCAAAAAGCGAGCAGATTCAGGCACAAATTGACGCACTGATGGCAACATTACAACAGGGCCAGGCAGACATTACGCTGGCAGAGGCTGAATTTGAGCGCGATCACCGCGAATACCAGCGCTGGCTGCATTCAGGTATCGCTGTGACACAAAACGAGGTAGACAGGAAACTGGCTGCCAGTAAGACCAGTGCCGCCAGACTCGATGCCCGGCGACATAGTATCACTCATACCAAAGCCCTGCTGGCAAAAGAACAGGCTGCCCTGAGAGAAAATAGTGCAGTACTGTTGCACAATAAGATAGTCGTGGATAATGCACGCCTGCAGCTTTCCTGGACACAGATTATTGCCCCCATGGATGGCTACGTGACAAAACGCACCACTGAGCAGGGAAACTATGTCGCTCCAGGCCATACGCTGCTTTATATTGTTTCTGACCGCATCTGGGTTACCGGCAGATTTAAAGAAGTTCAACTGCGGCACATGCACCCGGGCCAGCCTGTTGAAGTGCGTGTTGATGCCTGGCCACGCGAACGATTCAGCGCACAGATTGACAGCCTGCAACGGGCAACAGGATCGGTATTCAGCCTGTTCCCGGCAGAAAACGCCAGCGGTAATTATGTCAAGGTGGTTCAGCGCCTGCCGGTCAGAATTGAATTTACCGATGCGCGTATCCGTGACTTTCCCCTTGTACCAGGCATGTCGGTAGTACTGCGTGTCGATGTCCGCAACTGAGCCCGATACGTCAGACATCCTGTCCCGTTCAGCCGCAGGACGCTTTAATCCCTGGCTGGTGGCGGTAGTTGCCTCTATGGCAACCTTTATGGAAGTGCTGGATACCACCATCGCCAGCGTTTCCCTTTACCATATAGCCGCCGACATGGGCGTCTCCTGGCAGGAATCCCTGTGGGTTATCAGCAGCTATCTGATTGCCAATGCGCTCATTCTTCCCGTCAGTGGCTGGCTGGCAACGGTACTTGGCCGTAAGCGCTATTACATGATAAGTGTCGCACTCTTCACGTTCAGTTCATTGTTATGCAGTATGGCCACCAGCCTGGAATTTCTCATTGCGGCACGTATCCTGCAGGGTATCGGCGGCGGCGGGCTGGCGCCTGTCGAGCAGTCGATGCTGGTGGATTCGTTTCCACGCAAAAAACTGCCGCAGGCATTCGCCCTCTATGGCGTTATTATCCTGGTCGCACCGGCAATCGGCCCGCTGCCCGGCGGCTGGCTGACTGAAACGCTGTCATGGCAGTGGGTATTTTTAATCAATGTACCGATTGGCCTGCTGTCACTGTTGTTATGCCATTACTTTATCAGTGAGCCTCCTCTTCTCGAGGAAGAACGCAGGGCATACCTGAAACGGGGAATACGGATTGATTACCTCGGGTTTTTACTGGTCATTGTCGGCTTTGGCTCTCTGCAGCTGTTTCTGGACAGCTTCGGTATTCATGCCAGTTTCGATGCCCCCTTTACCGGGATAATGGCGGCACTGGCTATTGTCTCCTTAAGCTTTCTGTTGCTGTGGGAATGGTTTCATCCTGAGCCCGTAATGGAAGTGCGCCTGTTTCTGCAGCGTAATTTTGCCCTCGGGACAGTGCTGATGTTTCTGGTCGGCTTTCTGGTTATCAGTACCACACAACTCATGCCACAAATGGCCCAGGAACTCTTTGGTTTTGATGCCTGGCATGCCGGACTGATGCTGGGCGCCGGGGGACTATCCATCCTGCTGTTTATGCTGCTGACAGGCGGTATTGCCGGCAGGCTGAACGCACCCCACTATCTTATCATGGCAGGTTTTGCCGCCATGGGCGCTGCCATGCTGCATCTTTCCTCACTGACACTCACCACTGATTTCACCGGTCTGATGTGGGCACGCGTTATGCAGGTCAGCGGATTACCGTTAATTTTGATCTCTGTCGGCACCCTGTCTTATCACGGGTTACCGGAGAGCAAGAGCAATCAGGCGGCGGCCCTGTCAACACTGATGCGTAATATCGGTGGCAGCATTGGTATTGTCTGGACGGCCAGTGTATTACATCAGCGTACGTATTTTCATTACGAGCGCCTCGGTGAACATATCACGACGGCTACCCTGACACCGCAGATGCCGCTGCAATTCACTGCCAGGCTGCTATACATAGAGGCACGTCTGATGAGTTACCTGGATATTTATTTCTTCATGGCACTGCTGATTGTGCTGGTTATCCCGCTGCCTTTCTGGTTTGTGCGTACAAGAACAATACAGTGACCCAGGTTGACATTCTCCCCCGCCCTAAAGGGCACAGGTATCTGCACAAGATTTTTTGACATAAGCTCCGCAGCCCATGAACTATACTCAAAGTATTTCTAATTGCAGCAAGGCAGCAAGAACACGAACCCCATGAGCATAGACATACTATGTGATTGGGTGAATGTTCGAAGTCAACACAGCTGCAGTTTGCAAGACGAAGGGTATATATTTTGCTGATAAATTAGCCTTAAAGGGCAGCATCAAATGCCAAAGAGCGTCACAAATCAATCGTCCAAAAGCATTGCCTGTGTGTCGGAAAACAATTCACCAGTCTTTCTGCCTAAGACAGACCTTATCCAGCTAATGAACGATATAAAAAATACTGGCAGCACCTCAGACTGCAGTCAGTCTCTGCACGAGCAGAAAGATTTACTTGTCTCTCATATGGGGGCGGCGGGTACAAAGCGTTTCCTGGAAAATCTGGGAGATATCCAGTACCTGCAGGTTAGAAATGAGGATGAGAGCAAAACACTAACGCTGACGGGGCAGACAGCAACAGAGGCCACACAGCTCGTTATACACCGCGACGCACTGAATGAATTGAGTCAATTGCAGCAAAAATCTGCCATACAGGCATGGGGTGTTTTTGCAAAAAAGCTGCTGGATGAGGGTGGCTGGAGCAAAAGTATAACATCAGTGTAGGGAACGAGTGAACTGCTTGAACTCCGCTGGAGCCAAAGTAAGGGAGGTGGGCGGGCTTATCTGGGCAGGTGGATATCATCCGGAATGCGAAAAGTTCATCTGGTGATGGTAAGTAACAAACAGGATCAAAAAAATGATGTAAAACAGGCAGGAAAAAGAATGGCTGCTGTTATAGCAGCAGCTTCTTTATCAAATGAAACAGACACACCGGCAACACCTGCTCTGGAAAGAAAGGATGCTGATGAAATTACTCTTGATGCGCTTTTTAAGTTGCCGGAAGAACGCTTTTTTCTACCTCAGTTTCTCAGCAGGTTCATTTAATACATGACTGCAAATGGCCGTGAAGAGACACGGGAATTTTACGGATGGTTTTTAGTTGAACGTGTACAAAGAGCACAAAACAGGGAGTCCGTGTACGCCGTACTGCGTACGGTGGTGTTGCCAGAATGGGTACATGAAGTACTGTATGATGTGCTGAAGGATATGGAGTTCCCGGTGCCTGACAACTCTGGACAGGCAGTAGCGATATTATCACCTGCCCAGCCGGATAATACGGCCGGGCAGACTGCGGAAAACGACTTTATTCCTGATTTCAATTCTGCTGAACAGCTTGCGGAATCTGTGCCCGCAGCCGGCATAACACATGAGATACACCACCAGCGCGAACATTTCGAACGAGGCAGACAGAAAAGCCTGCCTCCAAAAGCCGTACTCGACCGTTTACAAAATGCGTCGTCGGACACTGACCGGCAGGCTGTGGTCATGGACCATATACAGCAACACCCCGGCCTGTTGTTCTGGCTGGAACCATTGCCGCTTTTTAAGCTGGCGGTGGAAAATCCCGATATGCCTGAACTGTGGCAGCATATCAGCAGCCATGCCACCTGGCTGCTCAGTAAAATCCGCGATCGTGATGCTTCTGTTGTTTTCGATGCACTGTGGTCGCCGCCTGGCAGAGAACGGCCGGCAGACATGGAGCAGGTGCTGATGGCTGCACCATGTTTATACGAAGACGAAGCCATCAGAAGAGCTGTACGACGCTGGGCGCAGAGAAACCCACAGGAGGCCATGAAGCGTCTGGGTGATTCACAGGTACCCGACAGATACAGGGATAGCATTCAGGAAGCGGCGGAGCAGGGAGAACGCTTCCATGTCTGGCGCCCTGTTCTGCCCGGCGATGACATCCAGTCACGTGAAACAGAGTGGATCCGCTTCGCACAATCCCACCCGCGTCCGTTTGATGGTATTCCACTGACACGGCTTTCTTCCCTGCCTGACGCACAGTTTAAAACACTGCTGCACAGTGAAGGTATTGGTGAGAAATTTGTTGAGCGCGCCCGTCAGGCTCCTGATGAACTCGCTAACATGTATTTGAGACAGGCGGATATGTTGCCTGCCCACACCCTGCAGGCGCTTCATAAACTGGGAGAACAGGTGTCATCTGAGCAGCTGGCCATTATTCGCGGAAAGGAATTTGCAGAGTATCTGCTCAAGACACAACAGTCCCTGGAGATTCCGCACAATAAGTATAGATCTTTATTGCAGCAGTTAACTCAGCTGCGTCGGGCACTCAGAACAGGCAGAAACCTGCCTGCATTACCGCAGCAGGCAGCACAGGCTTACAATCAGCTTTTCGCCAACACCGATGAACAGGAGGCACCGATGATACATCTGCTGGTTACCCTGAGTGATTCCGATAACAGGGCTGGCATGTCAGCAGAGGGCATTATTGATAAATTCCTTTTCTGGTCTGTGCCGGAACTAAAAAATCCCGTTCTGCAACATTTATGGACTCAAGTTTTTTTTACCTATTTTCCTTTCTTCGTTAAAACAGCCGGTCTGTACAGGGTAGCAGAGATGCCCCTGTGGCAGACACTGCCTGATTTCGAAAAAATATTTTCTGATCAAATAAATACGACGATCCTGAGCTACTTTCACAAGCATGCCCATCCTTTTGATAGCCTGCAGCAGGTAGATTTTTTCTTCGAGGGTGAACACAGAAGTCGTCTGCTCAAATTATTTCTTAACTTCCCTCCTGTAGTTTTCCAACATGTAAAAATAGAACAGAAACTGTGGCAGTTTATTCAGGGTAACGCGTCTGTTTTCCCGGAAAAAGATTTACTGGTTTTCTCCAGAGATTCCACCAGGATCTTCGCCATACTTTTCGAGAGCCGGCTGGCTTCATTCAAAGAGCAGGGGCTTGCTTACAACGAGTTATTTAATGGTTTTGACGCCGTGCATTTTGACAGGCAGCGGGAAGTCATTGCAAAAAAACTGCACGCAGCCGTGAATCAGTCTGCGCCAGAAGAACATCGGTATTATCTTATCCAGCTCATAGATGCCGGTAATCTCTACCGGATTCGTATGAATCCACGGGAAATACTGGGTATGCCGGAGGGAGCAAAGCAAGAGTTCGTTGCCGCATTGATTCAGCGTTATCAACAGGGTCTGAAAGGTGAAGGCAGCGAAAACCAGATAAACAAGGCCATTGATGGTATTAACATGAATCCGGATCGTCTTGCCATGCTGAGTACGCAGGAATTATTGACTCTTCCTGTGGGTATTTTTAATCGAATCCAGGCATCATGGGTGCAGTTTTTCAGTAAGCACGTGTTTTATCTGATACTGAAAGCAGGAACGCTACAGATAGATACTGAGGCTTTTCAGATGCTGATGAACGCTGAGCCGGTGCTAAGAAAACAGGCATGGGAAAGTATGAGAACAAGGGGAGCTCTCAGCTTTTACGGGCGCCGTTTCGAAGAAGCCCTGACTCAGCAGCCTGATTTTGTAGCCACACTACGAAAAACAGTAACCGGGCAAAGCAACTGGCATTTATTCCTTCCTGAGGGCGTAAAAAACGCGATAAAAAGAAAAATCTAGTGCGCTTGCTGACCATCAGGGCTTAATTGCCGAACGGTATTAGTACAAGGGCGTACTTTGCGCTCCCAGTTATTTTGCCAGCAGCGGTGGTGGAGCGCCTGCGACACACTCATCGGCTCTGTGCGTTCCGGGTCGAAAATATTTTTAATATGTGCCATTAAAAAATCTCTCATTCTGGGATCGGCAGTATGCTCAGGGCGCAGTACAGGCAGCAGGTTTTTCAGGTAGCAAGGATGAAAATCTGGCGACTCTTTAAGATAGAGCACGAGCTGACTAACGAGCGTATTCCTTATGTTGTCAAAGCGTGCAGGAATGCGCTCTATCGCTGCCGCGAGATGATATCCGTCGTTTTCATCCTCGAGGAGGAGCAAATCAAGATTTTCTTCGCTGTCCAGTTTCATGCTGATCACCGTACCTGTTAAATGAATCACCTGACTCAGGTCGATCAAGCAGAAACTGTACGGACTCAGCTCCGTCATTCTGGCGTTTGTCAGCACCGTATTGTTATCGAAACGGGTCTGGCCGTTGATATAGGCTTGATGTAAATTCGCGCCTTCCAGGTTAGTCCCTCTCAGATCAAAAGGTCCTTCTCGTGCTGCCAGCATACATCCTGCCAGATTAACGCCGGACAGATCGAGGCCAGAGAGATCCAGCATGTGTGTTTCCAGTCCCGTGAAACTGGTTCCGCCTAGATCCAGCTGTGCTAAAACCGCTTTAGCCTCGCTAACGCTAATGGTCTTATTGCCTATATCATCGATCAATTTGCCGACAATCATTCTGTTTATGAATTGCCTTACCGTCATTTGTTCTAATCTGATGCTTTCTTCTCCAAAGCGGAGCTCAAGATCAGTACCGCGTTCCTGAATGCACAGTATTTTTCCGGTTAACGTTATTTCAATGCGGCTGGTATTTTCTTCAGCAAAAAAATGTCTCTGTAATTCTCCTGCAGCCAGACCAGACAGATCCTTTAAATCACGAGGCACAACATTGCCAGTGCCCCCCGCGGACAATGATGTGCACAGACCATAAGTTAAGAGAGTAAAAAGATCGTGAGCACAGGGACCATCGCTACGCACCGGTGGTGGATTTCCTGTATAACTTCTGTTAACAGTCGAAGAATTTTTAAAAAAATCTCCCATAATGCCTCCATTCACCCCAATCTGTTAGTAACCAGTACAATTAAAGATAGCAAAGGAAATGAAAGAAATAAGGATAATAAATAAGGTATGAATTTCAGAGTTGATGTTATGACAGCCTGCTTTTCAACCACCAGTACAGTGGCAGCTGAAATAGCTTTCCGGTAACATTCACAATTTACAAATTCACCATTGGTATAAAGGACTTATCTAATGCGCCTGAAATTTCTCTCCCGACTTTGTATCCGTCTTTCCTGCATCATCTTTTTTCTTCATGGCCATGGGAACGCCTCTGAAGCTCTACAGACCGCAGGTCAGAAACAGGAAGAACAATATAGTCTGCACTGCAGGGCGGCAGCCTGTAATAACAACCAGAGACCAGATTTTTTCCAGCAGATTAATTTTCCAGCATCCTATAAATCCTGGCGTGATAAAAGAAACGATCCAGTAACGATAATCGATTCAGAGGTTTACCGCATTCCTGAAATAAATCTTGTGGCTGTCCATAAACACATCACGCATCTATCGAGAAAAAAAGATCTTGACAGCCCCATTTATCTTCATGGCACGGCCATGGCGTCGATAATAGCCGGCGAGCAATTTTCATCAGGGGGACAGTATTTTATCGGGATCCTGCCAGGAACACCGGTCATTAACCGCATTGTTCTGCCGAATAATGGCATCAACACGTCTTTTCTCGACGCAGTCACGGCGGCAGAACTGACCAATAATGAAAAAATACTCAACATCTCTGGCGCAGATAGCGGCACCAAAAATGCCACAGAATGGTCATCGCTGTTAAAAAAAATTGGCCAGAAAAATAAACTACTTATCATTGCTGCCGTTGGTAATGATGCCAGAGATATCGCCACGACACCGCCTGATAAACAATTTTGGCCTGCTGCGTATCGACCCAAAAAGAAAGAAGATATTGAGCAGGATCCCGTTATTCGCGTTGCCGCCGTACAATTCAATGAAAGTAACGTGCCTCATCTGTATCAGACACGGGTGAGCGGCAGTCGCTTTGGTCAGGATAGAGTCGATATTGGCGCACCCGGATTTAATATTCCTTTTTTAACCTCGTCAGGGAGAATTGCCAGGGGAAATGGCACCTCAGAAGCAACCGCCATTGTTTCTGGTGTTGTTGCTGCGATGAATGCCTGTACACCTTCAACGTCTGCCCGGCAGATAAAGGAAATTTTACTCAGCACCGCCGATCGCCATGAGCACTTAAAAACACTGATAACTGAAGGCAGGGTGCTGAACGCCGGTAAGGCACTGCAGGCCATCTGTACCCCTGTGATGCCCTCCGATACAGAGCCGCACACCGCCGTCTCCTGGAAGATAACGGTAGCAAATCGGGATTATATGGATTATTTTTTAACTGACTTAGCGGGGCTGAACGCATTCAAGGCGGGATTTTCTGTGTCTCACCTGAATGACGGCATTGCTTTTTATTTAACCACCGCAGGCCAGATTTACACCACAGCAGGCACTAAGGGCATACCACTTTGTTTAACCGCTGCTGACGTTAATGAAGCCTCCTGGCAGCATATTGGCTTTAAACCCTGCAATAGTGCATTAAATCGCCTGCAACGCTGGGAGCTCAATTTTATTTCCGCAAAAACCACCGTGGCTGATAATTTCATCACCATGGCACTGAAGTTAAAAGAAGCCAATACCTGCCTGAGGATGAAAAATCACCATGTTCATTGGGGGCAGTTATTTTTATCCCACTGCGAGCAATACACCGATAGTGACAGTCTGTTAAAGCTGAAATTTACCCCGGCTAAAACAGGCTATGCGTTTGAAAAAGAGGTGTAACCCACCGCGGCAACTTCTCTACCTGCGCGCAGGCTGTTGATAAGCCTGTGGCGCTTTTTTGACAGCGTCATCATACTGACTGCGTTATTATCACTGCCATAACATATTATTTATTAATTAATAGAGCATACATAATGACCAGTATGATGTTAAAATTCAGGCAGAAACTCTTCCTGAAAAACAACGGCATTACTCTGGACGTCTATGAACTCGACGATGTACTTGAGAGCACCAGCTGGACCAGTATCTGATGCCGCCCTGCGCAACGAACAGCCATAACGGCAGAAAAAAGCGCGCAGGGAAAGAGCAGCAGTCAGTTATCGATATTCTGCAGCGCAGACACTCACTCCTGCCCGCTGTCTGTTCAGTTCATCTGCGCGAGGCTGAGATATTCAAGTAATCTGGCCGGCTCACCACCGGTAGCATTTAACTTGATGTGTGCAATGCCAGAGGTACTGAATGCCGGAATCACGGCCTGTGGGCAGAGTTCAGTGACAAGGGAAGCGATAAAAGGCAGATGTGAAATCAACAGCACTGCCGCACAGGATTGTGCAGCCAGTTGTTTCAGATATTGACTGACCTCTTCACTGTCTCCATCCGGCGTTATTGCCGGCATGACTTCTTCCTGCGGTAATGGCAGGACTTCACGCACTGCCAGCAATGTCTGCCTTGTGCGCAGATAAGGACTCACCAGAATCTGCTCAATTTGTACTGACTGATGCGCCAGCCACACGGCAGCCTTATGTGCATGCTGTCTGCCCGCGGGTGTCAACGGACGCTCTGAATCACAGGTTGCGTCAGACGCCGCCTCTCCGTGACGCATAATAAATAGGTACATAATTTTCTCTTTTGTTAACTAACGTGCTGCCAGGACTGGCTGTCCTGCAGAATCAGCTGATGATGGGATAGCGGATTTTCAGGATTCACGCATGCTATCAGGCAGTACCGCATGCGCATAAAAACGCGTCTGCCGTGCTGCCATAGATAACAGTCGCTCACAGGGAGTAAAACGTTCACCATACTGCTGTACCAATGACTGGAGCGTGCTGACCACGCTTTGTGCGCCGAGACTATCAATATAGCGAAAAGGACCACCCAAAAATGGCGGGAAACCAATACCAAATACCGCAGCGATATCACCATCACGTGGACTGCGAATAATTCCTTCATCCAGACAACGCACCGCTTCATTCAACATCATCATGATGCAACGCTCAGCAATAGCAGAAAGGGGTAACTGTGCGCGCGGGATAACTCCCAGCAAAGAGTAAATAGAAGAATCTGGCTGTTTTGGCTTACTTTTTTTAAACATGCACAGCCTGCAATGCGTCTTTACAGCGGGGTACAGATAAAATCCACGCCGGTTTTTTCGCCCCTTACGACCATCCTTTAAGATAGTATCGAAGGCTTCAGGCAGGGCAAAACGCTGGCCAAATTCTTGCACTAAAACAGGAATAATTTTGGTCGCCACATCAATGCCCACCTCATCGAGCAGGGTAACAGGACCAACCGGAAAACCAAAATCAGACAGGGCTTTATCTATTATTTCTATCGGCTCTGCTTCCATCAGACAACGGGCTGCTTCGTTAATATAGGGAGCCAGAATACGGTTAACATAAAAGCCTGCTTTGTCAGCAACCAGAATCGCTGTCTTACCCTGTTTCTTTGCCAAAGCAATAGTGCTGGCAATAGTCTGGGCACTGGTGCTGGCATGTGGAATAACTTCAACCAGTGGCATTTTATCAACCGGACTGAAATAATGCAGACCGATAATCTGCTGCGGCCGTGTGCTACCGGCAGCAATCTGGCTGATAGGCAGTGAAGACGTATTGGAAGCAAAAATGGTGTGTGCGGCAGTATGCTGTTCAATTTCTGCCACCATTTGCTGTTTCAGTGCCAGATCCTCAAATACCGCTTCAATAACGATATCCACTTTGTCAAAGCCGCTGTAATCAGTGGTACCGGACAGCAGCATCATCTGACGCTGACGCTCCGAAGAGCGTATGCGCTTCTTTTTTACCTGCTTACTTAACACATCCCAGGTATATTTCAACACCTGACTTAAGCTCTTTTCATTAATATCTCTGATTCTCACCGGCAATCCGGCCCTGGTAGCTGTCACACAGGCGATACCCGCCCCCATTAAACCACCACCCAATACACCAGTATGCTCAATAAGCGCGGGAGTTACTTCTGTTCCCTGCTCTTTTTTCAATGCTACTGAGGCAAAAAACAACCCGCTTAACGCCACAGATTGTGCTGACATCGCAAGCCTGCCGAAAGCGGCGGCTTCGGCCTTATAACCTCTGTTTTCTCCCTGTTCCAGCCCCTGGCGTACCACATGAATAATCTCTTCAGGAGCAGGATAATGGCCACGCGTTTTTGCCAGTATTTTTTTGTGCGCCAGACTAAACAATAATGCTTTGCCCACACCATTAAATAAACGTTCCTGCCATGGCAGTGCAGGCCGTTTTTTCCATCCTGCTTTAGCCTGCTTTGCGGCAACATCCAGTAAGATGTCATGAGGAACGGCATCATCAGCCAGACCCATTTTTACTGCCTGACGTGCAGAAATCTGTTTACCGGTCAGCATCATGTCCAGTGCCCTGCGCGCGCCAATCAGTTTCGGCAGACGCTGGGTTCCACCTGAACCTGGCAGCAGGCCAAGGCGCACTTCTGGCAGGCCCAATACTGTTTTATCATCTAAAGAGCAGATTCTGGCATGACAGGCCAGCGCCATCTCCAGCCCCCCGCCCAGACAGGCTCCATGAATAGCAGCAACAATGGGAAAGGGAAATGCAGCAATAGACGCAAAGATCTCCTGACCTTTTTCAGCGAGCATCTGTGCTTCCTGTTCAGTCTTGCAGGCAGCAATCATTTTGATATCTGCACCGGCAATAAAGGAATCTGGTTTCCCCGAGATGATAACCACACCCTGTAAATTAGCCAGCTTCCTGAGTTCCTGCAATATAGCCATAATCTCGTCGGCAAATTCAGCTTTTAACTGATTCACTTTTTCATCAGCAACATCGATGGTGATGACGCCGATATTATCCGGGCGTACGCTCAGTTGAAAAGAAGAGACCGATTGTGAAGGAGAAGTACTGCTGCGTGGTGCTTTACTGCGGGTGCTGCGCGTTTTTTTCCGTGATACCTCATCAGTTTTGTTATGCGCACTCATTATTCTACCTCCAGTATCATGGCAGCGCCCAGACCACCCGCTGCACAAGCGGTTGTAAGACCAAGGCCTCCTCCGCGGCGCCTGAGTTCATGTAAAGTCTGTGTAATCATACGTGTCCCGGTAGCAGCAAAAGGATGACCATAAGCAATCGAACCACCCAGCACATTAAATTTATCCATGTCAACCTCACCAATCGCTTTATCACGCCCCAATTTTTCCTCAGCGAAGGTATCACTGGCAAACATTTTTAAATTTGCCAGCGTTTGGGCAGCAAAAGCTTCATGCATGTCAATGAGTGTCAAATCTTTCAGGGTAATACCAGCACGATCCAACGCCAGGGGTGTCGCATAAGAAGGGCCCAGTAACATATCATGCCATACGTCTATAGCGGCAAAAGCAAAGCTACGCAGATAACCCAGAGGCTGTAATCCCAATTCTTTAGCGCTGGATTCATTCATCATCAGAACGGCAGCAGCACCATCAGTTAATGGTGTACTGTTGGCTGCCGTTACGCTACCGTGCTTCGGATCAAACGCAGGTTTCAACCTGGCATAATCTTCAGGTACGGAATTTTTACGCACATTATTATCTTCACTAATGGCATCCTCATAAGGAGGAACCCAGACAGTCATGACCTCTTCACGCAACAGTCCCTGCTCCCAGGCTTGCGCTGCCAGCACATGAGATCGATGGGCAAAAGCATCCTGATCTTTGCGGCTGATATTCCAGCTTTTTGCCATCTGCTCTGCAGTATCTCCCATGCGTAAACCTGTTGAATATTCTGCCACTGCAGGGGCCTGGGGCAGCAGATCACGCAATCTCAGGCGGCTCAATAGTTTCAGACGTTGTGACAGTGTCCTGGCTTTGTTCATATCGACCAGAGTACGGGCCAGCGTTTTACTCACTCCCACAGGCAGCACTGACGATGAATCGGCTCCACCTGCAATACCAATACGAATAGAGCCAGCAACGATACTTTCTGCCACACTGGCCACTGCCTGAAAACTGGTCGCACAGGCCCGGGAAACCGTATAAGCGTCGGTATGAACACTCATATTTGTTCCAAGGACAATCTCGCGGGCAATATTCGGTGCTTCAGGCATCTGTACTACCTGGCCAAATACCAGCTGATCAACCCGCGAAGGAGCAATACCGCTTTTTATTAATAATTCACTGACAGCAAATTTTCCTAAATCCACTGCGGGGACTCCATGGTAACGGGTTGCCTGTCTGGCAAAAGGAGTACGTAGTCCATTAATAATCGCAACACGTTCGCCCAAAGGCGTTATTAGCTTCAGTGGATGACTCATAAACACTCCTTGTGGGAAACGATAACCCTACCTCAGTACTTACCATAAGCGCACTTACCGGTAATCGGGTTAAATTAACAAATCTGGCGCCTCTCCATCTATGTTAACGTTATGATTACATTTAGCAAACATATAACAGCGGAAAAAACAAAAAAGCAATCTTCCACCTGAAAACATTCATTTTGCCCTTTTCTGCTGCGTAAGGGCACAGAATGCCATTCTGGTATGCTGAAAATCCCTGCCGTAATAGGTTTTTTTTGTTAAGTTGATCGAATTTTTACAATAAAAAGTAAATAAATTGTAAAAATACACTTGTAAGACCACTAAAAATTGGCCATATAATTCTACTTCGTTGCGCAGGCAGAATTACCTGAACTTGAACAAGTGGCAGAAAACAGGCACGGTCATTCTACTTTCGGCTACCTGGTTTAGTTACCATTATTGTTACATTATGTAACGGTTTATTAAATAACATACAATGAGGTTTGGGGCATGAATCGAAAAAACTTTTACATTCAATCAATGACCTCAGCAGCAATTGCCATGACTTCTGTTGGTGTTTTCGCCGCCGGATTTCAGTTAAATGAATATTCAACAACCGGATTAGGCCGTGCCTTTTCGGGAGAAGGGGCGGTGGCAGATAACGCAGCTGTCGGAAGTCGCAATCCTGCAGCAATGACCCTGTTTGACAAACCTTCAATTTCCGTCGGTATCACTTATATTAAGCCTGATGTGGATATTAAAGGTACGTCTCCTGTGACTGGCGCGAGTACCGATGCCAGTAACATTGCACCTGCAGAATGGGTACCCAACCTGCACTTTATTATGCCACTTAATGAACACTGGGCGCTGGGCACTTCGATCACTTCCAACTTTGGCTTGTCAACAAAGTTCAATGATGATTACCCCGCAGGTTCAATCGCTGGTCAGACTGAACTGAAAACCGGTAATCTGAATCTGAGTGCCGCTTACCGGCTTAATCCCAACATCAGTTTTGGTCTGGGATTTGATGCGGTGTATGCCCAGGCGAAAATTAAGCGTACCGGGGGGGAACTTCTGGTGTTGAACGGTATGCCTGCCACTACCAGCGTTGCGAACCTGAAAGGTAATAAATGGGGTTATGGCTGGAATGCAGGAGTTCTGTATGAAATCAACGATGATAACCGCTATGCACTGACTTACCGCTCAAAAGTAGATATTAATTTTAAAGGTGATTACAGCAATGAGCTTCCCACTGCCATAGGAGGCACCGGCGGTGCGACCATACCAGGTTCGCTTACCCTTAATCTGCCGGAAATCTGGGAAATATCCGGTTATAACAAAGTAGCCTCACAATGGGCCCTGCATTATGGTGTGGCCTATACCACCTGGAAGCGCTTTAAAGAGCTGAAAGCAGTCGGCAATAACGATAAGGTATTGTTCGAAAAACATGAAGGCTTTAAAAATGCTTACCGTGTTGCTCTGGGTACCACCTATTACCATGATCAAAGCTGGACCTTTCGTAGCGGTATTGCGTTTGATGCCACCCCGGTTCCTGCTGAATATCGCTCAATTTCCATCCCTGATCAGGATCGTTTCTGGTTAAGTGCAGGAGCAACTTTTGCGTTTAACGAAGCCGCTTCGGTGGACGCAGGTATTTCCTTTATGCATGGCAAAAAAACCCAGATCAAAGAAAAATTACCCGCCACTCTACCTGCACCCGCTTACGAATTTAGTGCGAAAGGAACTGCCATGCTGTATGCAGTGAATTTTAATTACAGCTTTTAACCTGGCACACCAGCAAATGCGAGTTCCTGTATAGATGATTTTTTAAGAAACTCGCATAAAATCAGCAGAATTTAAAGCAGGAAAAATCAGGGAGGGCTGCCATCAATACTGTTTAAATTATCTTCAATGGATTGTGCGTTCGGATTAATGTGAGTTCTCAGTACCCCGCCGCTCGCCATGAAGTCATGGTTTTGAAAATAAGCATCACGCATCACCAGATAAGGATCTGATGAACTATGCAGGAGAGCATCTGAACTGAGCAGTTGTGCACGCGTTTCAATTCCCTGCAACATCCATTTGCCTGCTGACATCCAGAATGTCAGGTAGCTTAACATAGGGTAACAGACATCTGCCCACTGCCCGCCCTCGTCACGTAAGGTAAAGCTGCCGTAGGCTGGCACGACGACATAAGGGCCATACTCAACATGATAGTAACCGAGCGTACTGCCAAAGCGCTGGGGTTTCGTTTTTGCCAGTTTAACGTTAGCCATAGAGGCAACATCCATTATGCCTGCGAAGCCCAACAGGCTATTTAAAAAAAAACGATTGAAATGAATCATCGCCTTGTAAGGTTCATTCATCAGAAAACTGTTAACCATACTGGCAGGCTCTTCGAGATTACTCAGAACATTACTTAAACCACGGCGTGCAGGAGCAGGAACGGTATTATCCCAGAATACCGCGACAGGTCTTAAAAGATAAGGATCGAAAAAAGTATAATTAAAATAGAACATCCTGCGGTTAAACGTTTCAAATGGATCAGTATGCTTTACTTTTCTATGATTAGGTGAATGAGTACACCCCATGGATATCAGGATAGTCATGACTGATACCACCAGACAACACTTCATACTCTATACGCTTCTCCATAAAAATCAGACGACTATCCTAACGGGGTGGAACCTGCCTGTCTACCTGCACAGCAATACGCCGGCTATCAACTAAATCCTGCACCCTGCTTTCACCGTACCATTCTCCCGGGCTGGCATTTGCTGTTGCCGATGGTGACAGACGTATTTTGACTTTTACCTGATGCAGGGAAGAAAGCAGACGCTCAGGTAACATGGCATGAGTATCATTGAGTATAACAGAAACTGGAAACTGGCTGTAAGGTAATTGCCTTACCGCGACAGGCAATGGATTGACGCCATCGGTTACTGATATCATCAATATGCCCTGCTGTGGCACCCTGTCTGCTATATCCGCTGCCAGGGAAGCATCAACGCTCAGCTGAACTCCTTTCTCTGCACTATCCTGCTTGCTGGCATGTTCAATGCTCATCTTTATCAGTACTGCCCGCTCGTCATTTGCAGGGAGTAATGGCAACATCGATGCCCAGTAATGGATGGCTTCTTCACTATTATTCTGCTCCAGTGCGTTGAAAGCCAGTAAACCGATAGCACGTAAATTTTTATTATCAAAAGAAATAATTTTTTTAAGCAGCTGAGCAGCCTGTTGTCTGTTATGCAGATCGTCAGACTGGATTAACGCTTGCGCGTAGTCCAGCGTTGCCTGAGTGTTATCGGGATCGAGTTTCCACGCATGGGCGAAAGCCTGAACTGCCCCGCTGGCATTATTTAATATCATGGCCACGCGGCCTAACAGCATCCAGTCATGAATGTTGTTCTCATCAGACTGCAGTGACGTACGTAGTCCCAGCCCAAAGTGCGCAATTTCTTCCCGGTTCAGCGGAGCAGCTTGTGGACTGGCGACCCGTGCGCGCAGCTGTGGCATTTGTGCCATTACCTGCTGCCATTCCTGAACCTGGGTTATTGCACCGGTGTTGATATATAAGCTCATGGATATCAACACTAAAAGCACTATTCCAGGCACCAGAGCCCAGTGGTTAATGGATTTAACGTATGTATCCTGTCTGACAGGAACATCATCCAGCAGGTTTTGCTGCAGTTCCTGAACCATTTCCTGACCGGCGACTACGACGCCCTGGCTTTCATCATGCATCAGTTCTTTCAGGCGATGCTGATAAAAGACAGCATTCGCCTCATCACGACTCATACCCGCACTGTTATTAGCCTGTATTACCGGTATGACTAAAAGCGCAGCACTCGCTATCAGTAGCACGATAACAGGCAGCCAGAAGGTCATGAGGATAATTTCCCCGGCGTATTGCCCGGCATGTTTTTCTGCACCATGATACGCGCATCAGCGTGCAGCGCTTCATGAGTTTTTGACAGGTCTGTCTCCAGTAACATACCGAGGCGCTGTTGTTCCTGTTGTGAAAACGATTTTCGTCTGCCTGTCCGGGTCTGTGTCCTGCGTACAATAACAGCCATACCAGCCAGCAAAAACAATACAGGGGCTATCCATAACATAATTACCACTCCGGTTAATGGCGGCTGGTAGGTGACGAAATAGCCATAGCGTTCTACCATGTAATCAATAACCTGCTGTTTAGTTTTATTCTGCTGCAATAACTCATACACTTTAGTGCGCATATCTGCTGCAATCATGGCATTGGAATCTGCAATATTATTGTTCTGGCATTTCGGGCAGCGTAACTGCTCTGTTAATTCACGGTATTGCTGCTCCTGCGCAAGAGAGCTAAACGGCCTTACATCAATAGTGGCATACAGGCTACAGCTGAAGAGCAGGCCAGATAACAGGCTGATTAATTTCATGTGTCACCCTGATAGTGTTGGTAAAGTGGCAGGATGTGCTGCTGCCATACCTGCTCATTGAGCTCACCGGCATGGCGATAACGAATGATTCCCTGCCCATCTATTAAAAAGGTTTCCGGTGCGCCATAAACCCCCAGTTCCAGCCCCAGCATGCCATCACCATCGTACAGACTGAGTGCATAAGGGTTGCCAAATCGATTAAGCCATTGCACAGCTTTCATTCGATCATCTTTATAATTCAGGCCAATAATTCGAATACCCCCGGCAGCAAGCGTATGTAAATATTCATGCTCTGCGCGACAGGTTGGACACCAGGTTGCCCAGACATTGAGCAATACAGGCGTACCATTATAAAATAGGGAGCTGTCATAAATTTTAGTTTCTTTTTCAAGATGTTCCAGCTTAAACTGGGGAACTTTTTTTCCTGACAGCGCAGATTCGAGCCTGCCGGGCTCAAAACCTCTGGTATTAAGCGTTAATTGAACCAAAAAAATACCGGCCAGTAACAGGAACGCCACGAGAGGGATAAATAATAAATTCAGGCGCATTACGCTTCCTGCCTGTCAACAGCTTGTTGCTTTTTACGCAGTCGATAACGTGGATCCAGCAGGCAACACAGACCACCGCATGCCATCAATACCCCGCCAGACCAAATCCAGCGTACAAACGGTTTATAGTACAGACGCACAGCCCAGGCATCATTATCCAGTTTTTCACCCAAAGCGGCATAAAGATCACGCGTCAGGCCTGCATCAATACCTGCTTCTGTCATTACCTGGCGGGCGATAGTATAGTAACGTTTTTCAGCATACAATGCCGTTTCAGGCTGCCCGTTACGCGTGACATCAATAATGCCCACATGACCACTGTAGTTTGGCCCTTTAATGTCATGAACATGACGAAACACAAAGTGATAGCTGTGAATATCCACGCTGTCTCCGGGCTGCATGCGCAAGTCCCGTTCCACACTGTAATTCTGACTGAACGCAATGCCAATTACCGTGACTGAAACGCCCACATGTCCCAGCACCATTCCCCAATGACTGCGAGAAAGGTGCATCAGTCCCCGCCAGAAATGATGGCGGTGAGTGGCGCGCTCATGCAGTTCCATCAGTGTCAGAATAATGACCCAAAGTGCCATGACAAGTCCTGTGACTGTCAGCGCAACAATACTATCCTGTAGTAACCACGGTAACAGAATGGCAAGTGCCACAGTGATAACAGAGGCCAGTATCAGGCGTTTCCATAACTTTTGCGGTTTATCCCTGCGCCATTGCACCAGAGGCCCAATACCCAGTAATAGCGCCAGAGGTATCATCAGCCAGGTGAACAGGGTATTGAAGAAAGGTGCACCAATGGAAATACTCCCCAGACCTGATTGCTTATGTACCAGAGGTAACAACGTTCCCAGCAATACCACCAGCATCGCCGTCATCAGCATCAGATTATTACTGAGCAGAAAAGTTTCCCGTGAAAACAGAGTATGTTGTGTCAGGCTTTTCACCTGCCCGGCTTTCAGAGCGTATAACAACAATGAGCCGCCGATAACGACGACCAGATAAGCAAGAATAAATATGCCGCGTGCGGGGTCAGCAGCAAAGGCATGTACAGAGATAAGGACTCCGGAACGCACCAGAAAAGTACCCAGCAGACACAAAGAAAAAACCAGAATGGCCAACAGCACAGTCCAGGCTTTAAATGTTCCACGCTTTTCAGTCACGGCCAGCGAATGGATCAATGCGGTACCCGCCAGCCATGGCATCAGCGATGCATTTTCTACCGGATCCCAGAACCACCAGCCACCCCAACCCAACTCGTAATATGCCCATGCTGAACCCAGTACTATCCCGAGAGTGAGAAAAATCCATGCTGCCTGTGTCCATGGACGTGACCAGCGTGCCCAGGCAGTATCGAGACGCCCTATCATCAATGAGGCAATGGCAAAAGCAAAAGCGACTGAAAATCCCACATAGCCCATATAAAGCAGTGGAGGATGAAAGATAAGACCCACATCCTGCAATAACGGATTGAGATCGTTACCGTCAACCGGGAAGTTGGGTAAGCTACGGGTAAAAGGGTTAGAGGTCAGAATAATAAACAGTAAAAAACCACCGGTAATCATACCCAGCACAGCGAGTACACGCGCAACAGCATCTTCGGGTATCTGATGGCTGTATAATGCAACCGCTATTGACCAGCCACTCAACAATAATACCCAGAGCAGGAGCGATCCTTCATGGGATCCCCAGGTCGCGGCGATACGATACCAGACAGGTAGCTGGGTATTGGAATTTTGGGCGACATAAGAGACAGTGAAATCATTCACGATAAATGCGTGAACCAGACATAAAAATGACAGGCACATGGCAGCAAACAGGCCACAGGTCAGTGGTCTTGCTAACCGCATCATGGGAAGATAGTGACGCACTGCACCCCAGAGGGGATAAAAGCTGAGCAGTAACGATAGCGCCAGCGCCAGACATAACAGAAAATTCCCCAGTTCAGGTATCATAATGTAACGTCTTCCTGCCCACGACTATAGGTAACGACAGGGGGTGCTGCATCATTACCGCTCACCGCTGCTGCTATCTCCGGTGGCATATACTTTTCGTCGTGCTTGGCCAGCACTTCTCTGGCATGAATGGTGTTATCCTGTGCAAGAATACCCTGCGCAACGATTCCCTGACCTTCACGAAACAAATCGGGCAGTATGCCCTCATAGACAATGGAAACCACGCCTTTTGCATCATACAGCTGAAAGGTGATCTTCAGGCTGTGCGCATCACGCTTTACGGATCCCGGCAGCACCAGCCCGCCAATGCGGAGTCTCTGACCTGGCTGTGGCTTCTCCTGCTTTTCACCCTTTCCCTGCAGGATTTCACCGGGTGTATAAAAAAGATCAATATTTGCACGCAAGGCATACAGTATGAGCACAGTGGTCACGGTGATACCGCCAAGCACCACAAGTACAGAATAAAGACGATTTTTCCGACGCACATTCACGGTTGTTTTTCTCGCTGATGAATGGAAGAGACCAGAGAGTCTGCCGCTGTTACCGCCATTTTTCGTGACTGCTGCATCCTGATAGTGCGCTTTTTTCTGCGCTGTACATCAGCCAGTAATTGCCGGTGTTGCCACAGAGTGTAGAGCCATAAGCTGAGTAACGATGAAAAGGTAACGATAACAGCCAGCCAGACATAAAAGGCATAACCACCCATCGCAAAAAATGCGGCAAAGGAGCTGAATGCGGTATTCATTTAAGAACGCTCCTTTATGCCGAGTGCACCAACCCAGGGACGCAGATGTTCCTGAGCCAGAATAAGGTTACGCAGGCGCATCAGTGTCAGGGTAATAAAGCAGAACAAATAACCGAAAATAGCCCAACGCAGTGGCGAACGCATCACAGGATCTATAGTCTCCTGCATATTGGTTGAACCCTGATGCAGAGTATTCCACCAGGTAACTGAATAATGAATAATCGGAATATTAACCACGCCGACCAGTACTAAAATTCCTGCTGCCCTCCCTGCCATTTTGCGACTGTCAAAAGCGTTATACAGCGCAATAACACCAATATAAAGGAAGAGCAAAATCAGTTCAGAAGTCAGGCGGGCATCCCATATCCACCAGGTTCCCCACATGGGTTTTCCCCATGTTGATCCGGTCACCAGGGCAATAAAAGTGAATACTGCACCTGTAGGCGCCATGGCAGCCACCAGGGTGTCAGATAATTTCATCTGCCAGACCAGACCCACGAAAGCGGCAATGGCCATGGAAACATAGATACCCATTGACCAGATGGCGGCAGGAACATGCAGATACATGATGCGTACACTATCACCCTGCTGATAGTCCTGCGGTGCAAAACCAAAGCCCCATGTCCAACCCGTAATCAGGCAGACAAGCGCTGCGCTACCTGACCATGGGATAAAACGTCCACATAAATCATACACTTTTTCCGGTCTGGCAAATTGATGTAACCATTTCCACATTGTTGTCATGACTCAAGAAATTATTAATCAAAATTATTACCCTGAAAGAGCTGGCTGAGCAGCTTCAGGATGCCAGAAACTACTCACTGGTACTGATACGCAATGCTGTTGCGATGGCAAAAGGAGCGAGCGTGGTAGTCCCTGCCAGCAGCGCACCAAGAATAGCCAGATACCCTCCAATCGGTATTGCCATAAAAGCTGCCTCAATGGCAGCGGTCGCAAAAATTAATACAGGAATATACAAAGGCAATATCAACAGACTTAACAATACGCCACCTTTATGCAGTCTGACGGTTAATGCGGCACCAATAGCACCAATAAAACTTAACGTGGGTGTCCCAAGCAACAATGTCAGCGCCATGGTAAAACCTGTGCCCACGTTAAAGGAAAGCAACAGCGCTATCAGCGGAGACAATATCAGCAAAGGTAATCCTGTCAGCATCCAGTGAGCACAGACTTTACTCAGCACTATCAAGGGTAACGGTGCTGACAGTAATAATAATTGTTCCAGTGAACCGTCAAGGAAATCGTCACGAAACAGACGTTCCAGTGATAACAATGAAGCAAGCAAGGCAGCCACCCATACAATACCGGGCGCAATACGCGCTAATAATTGTGGCTCAGGACCAATACCTAAAGGGAACAACATAATGACGATAAAAAAAAACCAAGGGAATTCATTACATCCGCTTTTTTCCTGAATGCCATTTTGAGTTCCCTGTGTAGTACAGTGATAAACATTACTGCTCCTGTATATCGCTTAAACAAATGGTCCTGACTGCTGTGGTCATCTTTTCCAGCTCATGATGCGTGGTAAATATTATCATGCCACCCAAAGAGAGGTGTCGCTCGAACAACAGGATAATCTGCTGCCTTCCCTGCTGATCAAGGGCTGTCAGCGGCTCATCTAAAATCCATAAAGGCACTCTGCTTAACCCTAAGCGCGCCAGTGCCACCCTGCGTTGCTGGCCCGCTGACAAGGCGGCAACAGGCACATCTTCGCATCCGGCAAGCCCTGCCGAGGTAAGCACCTGACAGAGAATATCCGAATTAGCATGATATTTTTCTGCATGATAGAAAGTTAGATTTTCCCATGGAGTTAATAAGGATTTCATGCCTGACTGATGACCCAGAAAAAGCAGGTGTTGATAATAGTGCTCCCGGTCATGATGAATGTTTTTTCCTGACCAGCTTACCTCACCGTCGTCAGGTTGTAATAAACCAACGAGAATACGCAGCAGGCTGGTTTTACCGGCGCCATTAGCGCCTGCAATCTGCACAATTTCGCCCGGTTGTACACAAAAACTCACTGCCTGAAATAAGAGCCGTTCATCACGGATGCAACTGAGGTTCCTGGCTTGCAGCATTATTTCTCTCGTTGATGCCATACTTTTGCGAGAAAACAATATGATAGCATAATATGACCTGTCTTCCCGCAAGCATACAGTCTCTTACTCTTATAAAAACTTATGTGCACAGATGAGGCATCAGCATAGCGTAGTGTTTTATGCATTATCTTATTGATATAACAAATAATTTACCACCAGATGTCCTCTTGTGCCACGCACTTGATGCTCAAGCGGGCCAGAAACATTGGTCAGGACAGGCGGGATATGAGCGCAGCAGGTGATGAGCACATTTGGATTTCATGAAATTGAGATGTTTTCTGATAAGTACAGTACCAGCGCTGCTGCACGGTTGACATGGCAAAAAAACAGCACAAGTATAGCGCAATGCGCAGTTATCGGCCGTTACCTGAAACGTCGGCCGGTGTCAGCGTTCAGGCGCAAATTTCTGACCATGAACGCAGGAGCGTGGCTGTATTAGCCAGCCGGAACTGCCACCCCGGCAGACTGGTAAGCCTTGGTGATGCTTTCTTCCAACGCCTCGAGCTCACGCGACTGGCCCTCAATTTCTTTTATTGCTGTTGTTATCCCGGCTATTTCGTTATTCAGTGTTGGCCTGTGCACCTGTACTATACCGTGCTCATCTATCCATACAGCCGATGGCAAGACTTCCTTCAGGTGCTGCAGAGGAATCTGCCCACTCTTAAGTACAACCTCTCTCTCCTGTACTTTCTGTTCCTTTGTTGCCTGTAATTCGTTTAATCCATTTTTTAGTTCTGCTTCGTAACGCTCCAGCTCTGGTGATATCTTTGCGTCCAGTTCTATAATAACACTGAGATACTGGCTCAGGAGATGGTTTTGTATTTCGGCTGGCACGACTGCTTTTTCCATCTTTTTCAGGGTTAGTGTTAGCGCTGCTTCATTTTCCTCGAACAAGTTGTCTACTGTCTGCAACATATTCTGAAAAGATACCTGCAACGCCTTCTGAAAAGATGCCTGCAACAACTTCTGAGAAAATTCCTGCAGAATCTCGCGTATTTTTACATCAAGCAGAGAAAATTTATCCAGTTTTCCCTCGCTGTTTTCGGGCTTTTTGTTGGCGATTTTATCACGTACACGTGCAAAGAATTCTTTAAACTCATGCTTAACGGTCTGTTTCTGCTTCATTTCTGCCTGCATTTCTTCCTGCATTTCTGCCTGCTTCAATGCTTCGTCATTTGCTTCTTTCTCATCGTCGAAAAGCTGCATCAGGTTGTTTTTAGTATCCCTGAGTGCGCTGAGGGCTGCATTTTGCTTATCTATTGCCTCTTCAGTGCTCTTGACCGCCTGGGTAGCCTCCTTTTGTTTTATTATTATTTTCTCAAGCTGTTGTGGCAGCAATTGCAGGATAGCCAGGTTTTTTTCCATTTCAGCTTTGTTATCATTCAGAACACCGCTTTCTATTTCCAGTTTCTCCAGGGCACCCTGCAGCAGCACAGTAACCGATATACCAGGGAGATCGTTATTCTCTAAATGAATAAGGCGTTCGCGCAAAATTACTGCCATGCTGTTGAAATCCTTAGCATATTTCAGCTCTGCACTATAAATAAAACTCAGCATGGCATCCATATGCTCTTGCAGGGCCGGTGCATCTATCTCCTGTACCTTTTTGTTATTTATTTCATTTATGAGGCTGCTAATATGACCTTCCAGTGGCTCGAGAGCCTCAATCTGGTATTGAAGTTCCGCACGCTGTTGTTCTATCTCATTATTGCTTAAAAGCCATACAGTGTGTTCCAGCAAATCACCTTCAATTTTATCTGATAATGGCACAGGATTTAATTTAGCCAGTTCGTCTTCAATTGCTTGTTTATTTGCCAGTATATCCCGCCGAAATTCCTCTAATTGCAATTTTTCCTGCTGGTAATGCCTAACTATCTCTTTTTCTATACTCCAGCGATGCAGATATTCACGCAATCTCGTTATCAGGCCAATGATCAACCAATTGTTTTTCCATGAATTCAAGGCATTTTCTTTGCTCTGGGATATTTTTTTGCTGGCTATTGAGAGTTCATTATGTGTCTCTAATCCTTGCTTAAGATGAGAGTTTTTAGAAAGCACATTAGCAGGCTGCTCATTAGTATTGCTCAATTGAATTGAATGCCGGGACAGAGAAGACCCATTTTGGTTATTTTCTTTACTTTCACTATCCTCTTGTTGAGTCACAAACCCGGTAGTTGCTCGAGGATTCTTTGATATCTGAGTCATAATGGACCTCCAGAATAATAAATTAAGGATAGTGATAAGAATAATAAGTAAGAATAAAAGCAGATATCAAAAAACGCTTTTTTCCTTGCTAAGGGGCGCTATTGCAAACTTACCCGTACCAATACATCCTTGTATGACAACCGTCTGTACTTCACCGCGGCCGAAGCAGGCACTCCGCTGTCTCTATTGCTGGCTGGAAACGAACTTAACATTATATTATCCAGCCGGGACTGCCGCTCCGGCAGACTGGTAAGCCTTGGTGATACCTGTTTTCAACACCCTGAGCTTATCAGATTGGCGTTTAATTTCTTCTACTGCCGTTTTGGACTCGCCTATTGCTTTATTCAGTGTTGGATTTTTCACATGTACTCTACCGTGCGCATCCGTCGATACAGCCGATGGCAAGACTTCCTTCAGGCGCTCCAGAGGAGACTGTCCACTGTTAATTACAGTCTCTCTCTCCTGTAGTTTTTGTGCCTTTTTTTCCTCTAATTCCCTTAATCCATCTTTCAATTCTTTTTCCCAATGCTGCAGGGCTGGTGACATCTCTGGGCCAATTCCTTCAACAACACTGATATACTGGAACAGGAGAAATTTTTTTATTTCGTCTGGCGTAACTCCTTTTTTCATCTCTACCAGGCTTTTTGTTAGCATTGCTTTCTTTTGCTGGAAGAAGGCGTTTAATGTAGCCAACACCTCCTTAGAAGATCCTTGCAAGATCTTCTGCATTGCTGCCTGAATCTTATCAAAATTTTCCAATGATCCCTCACTGTTGTCAGGCTTTTGGTTGACGATTACACCATATACTTTTGCAGCGAATTTTTTAGCACCATCTTTCTCTACCTGCTGAACTGTTTCCGGCTGCAATGCCTTGTCATTTTCTCCTTTCTCGTTATCAAAAAGCTGGTTTAGCTTGTTTTTAGCATCCCTGAATGACTTGAGTGCTTCATGCTGCTTACCTATTTCGCCTTCAGTACTATCTATCTGCAGGGTAACCTTGCGGTATTTTTCTGTTATGTGTTCAAGCTCTTGTTGCAGCTCTGTCAGGGTCTTTAGTTTGTCTGCCATTTCAGTTTTGTTATCCTGCAAAAGCTCGTCTTCTGTTGCCAGCTGCTCCAATGCACCATTCAGTAACATAGTAACCGATGTGCCAGGTAGATCTTCATCACTTAAATTACTTAACTGAGTCAGGCGTTCCTGCAAAATTCCTGCCAGCTTGTTGAAATTTTCGGCATATTTCAGCTCTACGCTATAAAGGTAACTCAGCATGATATCCATCTGCTTTTGCAGGGCCTGTGCATCTATCTCTTGTATCTCTTTGTTATTTATTTCCTCGAGGAGTTTGTTAATATAGCCATCTATTGTCTTGAGATACCGAATTCGGGATTCCAGTTCGTCACACTGTTGTCCAATCTGTAAATTTGTTAACAGCGATATGGCCTGTAGCTCCAGGTTAGTTTTATCTGATTTAGTTTTATCTGATACTGACACAGGTTTTAATTCCACCAGTTTGGCTTGAGCTAAACGCTTATGTACCACTATATCCTCCTGAAAGCGCTTTAATTGCCATTTTTCCTGCTGGTAATATGTAACCATATCTTTTCTCAGGCGCCTGCGGTTAAAATACTCACGCAATCTCGTCATCAAGCCATTGAACCGTCTATTGTTTTTCCATGCATTCCGGGCAGTTTCTTTGCTGTTGTATATTTCTTTACATACTGTTGAGAGTTTATTATGCGTGCTTAATGCTTGCTCAAGATGAAAATTGTCAGAAGCCAGCTTCAGTACAATACCCGGATTCTGAGTAGTATTGCTCAATTTAACTGGATGCACTGGATGCAGGGGCAACATCACATTTTTGCTATTTTCTGCATTTTCAGAAGCCTTTTGTGGAGTCAGAGGCGCGGTAGCGGCTACTGGTTTTCGCTGAATAGTAGAGTTACTTGATATCGAACCACCCATAATTCATCCCCAGAATAATAAAGTAAAGATAAGGATAAGGATAAGGATAAGGATAATAAGTAAGCATAAAAGCAGGTAACAAAAAACGCTTTTTTCGTCTCTCCTGCTGGCAGCAAAAGAGCAGATCGTTAAAAGGTGAAAGAAATGATGCCTGCTTATTTATGATGAGCCTGAAAGCAGGTATACTTGCTGGCTGTATTATCCAGCAACCCAGCAACGTTCCCGTAGTTAAACGGATATAACAAGCCCCTCCTAAGGGCTAGTTACTGGTTCGATTCCAGTCGGGGACACCAGCCTGATTACACCTATCAATCAATTCCCAGTAACACTGAATATGGCGCCTCTCCCCCATACCGTGCCCTGCAAGAAAGGAATGAGTCATCAATGCAGGGGAAAGTGAACATGGTTAACCTGTCAATCCCAGCGCATGCTGTAATACGTATCGCTTTAACCATGCGCTACGTTGCACCCCCGTCAGAGCCAGATTGCGGATAATTTTCACCGCAGGCAAAGGGTGGCTAAAAGCAACATGAAAAAAATCCATCGCACTCTGCATTATCAGGTTATCCATGCGGCGACTACGTTGATAACGCAATAAAACTGCTTCACTATTCCAGTCCTGTGCCTCGCTGCGGGCAGCATTCAGTACGTCCAGCAATATGGCCACATCACGATAACCCAAATTAACTCCCTGTCCCGCCAGAGGGTGAATGCTATGTGCAGCGTCACCTGACAGGATTAATCCTGACTGTATATAATGGTAAGCATGATGCCTGAATAAGGGGAATGAACCTGCCGCCAGGGCCTGCACAGGCCCCAGACGTTGTGGAAAAGCCATGGCGATTTCTTTATTCAGTTGTGACAGCGGCAGCGCCTGTAGCTGACGAACACGCGCCGCACTGTCATACCACGCCAGAGACGCAAAGCGCTCAAAAAGTGGCAAAAATGCACGCGGACCAGAAGGAAAAAATTTCTGCCAGGTTAGATCCTGTGGTGGTAAAGAAGTTTGTACCGTGATAAGCAGACAGGCCTGTCGATACTGCCAGCCTGCCGTGCCGATACCGGCCAGCTTGCGCACGCGGGAATGAGCGCCATCAACGCCTGCCAGCAGTTTTATCTGCAACTGCTGCCCGGTATCCAGGGTTAACTGCCAGCCACTACCCGTTCTGGTCATGCCGTGCAATGTTGCCGGACACAATAGCGTGACATCAGGATGACTGGTGAGTTTTCGCCACAGCGCCTGCTGCACAACCTGATTTTCTACCATAAATCCCAGCTCAGGCAACGCCAGGGTAGCTGCGTCAAATACCACATGACTACCTGGCTCCTCCCAGGTTTCCACCCGCCGGTAAGGATGACAGCGCAATTTTACCACCTCCTGCCACACCCCCAGCTGCGTTAACAATCTGACAGACGCATAATTAATGGCAGAAACACGCAACTCCGGTATACAGGGAAGCACCGTCTCTGCAGCCAAAGGATGCTGCTCCAGCAATGCTACCGACCACCCCTGTTGCGCCAGACCAAGTGCAAGGGCAGCACCTACCATGCCCGCACCCACCACGGCAATATCATAATTCTGTTGTGATTTATTCATTTAAGGGTAACATTAATATCAATCGGACCATTCATTTTATATATTGTCAGCATCATACAGTACAGTCACTTTATTCACCTGAGAACCTGTTAAAGAACATACTACTACGGATATCTGACTTAAAGGATCATCCACAAGTCTGGCCACCCCGGCCACAAATGACTACAATAACCCCCTTGCACACTAGAGTTAGCAAGTTTCTTACTCGCTGGAGCGCACAGAATGTCGCAGACTAAAAAACTACATATCAAAACCTGGGGCTGCCATATGAACGAATACGATTCAACCCGTATGGCAGATCTCCTTGCAAGCACACACGGCTATCAATTAACTGATAATGCTGAAGACGCTGATCTCCTGTTACTCAATACCTGCTCAATCAGGGAAAAAGCGCAGGAAAAAGTCTTTCATCAGCTTGGGCGCTGGAAAGAATTGAAGAAAAACAGGCCTGATCTCATTATCGGTGTGGGGGGATGTGTGGCATCACAAGAAGGCGAACACATTCGCCATCGTGCTCCCTGCGTGGATGTGATTTTCGGGCCACAAACCTTACATCGATTACCTGCAATGATTAATCAGGTACAGCATACCCATAGGGCGGTTATTGATATCAGTTTTCCGGAAATTGAAAAATTTGATAACCTGCCCAAACCCCATGCAGAAGGACCCACTGCCTTCGTCTCCATTATGGAAGGCTGCAGCAAGTACTGCACGTTCTGCATCGTACCCTATACGCGCGGAGAAGAAGTCAGCCGTCCCTGTGACGACATTCTTTTTGAAATCGCACAACTGGCGGCACAGGGTGTGCGTGAAGTAAATCTGCTCGGGCAGAATGTTAATGCCTGGCGTGATCTCGCCTGGGAGAGAGGCTACTGCAGTTTTGCACAACTATTGCGTCTGGTTGCTGCCATTGACGGTATTGATCGTATACGCTTTACCACCAGCCATCCCATCGAGCTCACTGACGATATTATTGCTGTGTATGAAGATACCCCTGAGCTGGTCAGTTTTCTTCATCTGCCGGTACAAAGCGGCTCTGATCGTATTCTGACACTGATGAAACGTGCGCATACCGCTTTAGAATATAAGTCTATTATTCGTAAGCTACATAAGGCACGCCCTGGTATTCAAATCAGCTCAGATTTTATTATTGGCTTTCCCGGAGAAACAGAGGACGATTTCCAAAAAACGCTGCAATTAATTGCAGAGGTTAATTTTGATACCAGTTACAGCTTTCTTTACTCAGCACGTCCCGGTACTCCCGCTGCTGATCTGCCTGATGATGTTCCCGAAGAAGAAAAAAAACAGCGGCTTTATCTGTTACAACAACGCATTACCACACAGGCAATGCGTATCAGTCGTGCCATGCTGGGTAGCGTACAACGTATTCTGGTGGAAGGAACTTCGCGTAAAAATCTGATGGAGCTTTCCGGCAGAACTGAAAATAACCGCGTAGTCAACTTCGAAGGCCAGCCCGATATGATTGGTACTTTTGTCGATGTTGAAATTGTTGATGTTTACACTAATTCTCTACGTGGTAAAGTAATACGCTCTGAACAGCACATGAATCTGCGTGTACAGGAATCGCCAGAACAGGTGCTTGCCCGTACCCGAAAAGAAAGCGAATGGGCAGTTGTCCGCCAAGCATCTCAAACTGGTATTAGTGGAAATTGTTGAATATATGTTACTATCGCAAAAACCGGTAAAACTAAATCACACTTACACTACTGCAGTTTAATAACAGGCTTCAGAGCAGAACAATGAACAAGGATCTCCATTTATAATGACCATGTCTGACAGACTATGAATCACAGTATTCTCGATCTACAGATTGCCTGTAAATATCGCTCCGGCCTTCCTACAGAAGCTGATTTTCAGCGCTGGCTGGAAGCTGTGTTATCACGATTTCAAAAAAAATCCGAAATCACTATTCGTCTTGTTGATGATACTGAAAGTCGTGAACTGAATTTCCGCTATCGTGGAAAAAATCAGGCTACCAACGTATTATCCTTTCCTTTTGAATGCCCTGCGGCCATCGATATTCCTCTGTTAGGAGATTTAGTCATTTGCAGGCAACAGGTTGAACGGGAAGCGGCTGAACAAAACAAAACAACTCACGCCCACTGGGCACATATGGTTATACACGGTAGCCTGCACCTGTTGGGGTTTGATCACATTATGGACGAGGATGCTGAAAAAATGGAATCTCTGGAAACAGAGATAATGCAAACTTTAGGTTATCCTGATCCTTATATTACTACCGATGTACCTCACTGACTGACGATTTCTAACCTGATTCAGGCCAATTAAAATTGCATGAACGACGATCATTCACAAAATAATGACAGTTCCAGCCCCAGAAAAGGGTTCTTTACCCTCATCCATCAGCTGTTTCATGGAGAGCCTAAAAATCGTGATGACCTGGTCGAGCTGATACGCGACTCTGAGCAAAAGGATTTAATCGACCCCGATACGCGTAATATGCTGGAAGGCGTAATGGATATTTCTGAGCAGCGCGTACGCGACATCATGATCCCCGTTTCTCAGATGGTCACATTACAGCGTAATCAGACTCTGGATGAATGTCTGGATGTTATTATTGAATCTGCTCATTCACGTTTTCCCGTTTTCAGTGAAAATAAAGATCATATCGAAGGTATTTTGATGGCAAAAGATTTACTGCCATTTATGCGTACCGGAAAAGCTGCCTTCAGTGTTGATAACGTCCTGCGTACTGCAGTTGTCGTCCCTGAAAGCAAGCGTGTTGATCGTATGCTGAACGAATTTCGTTCTCAGCGTTATCACATGGCGATTGTCATTGATGAATTTGGTGGTGTGTCCGGCCTTGTGACCATTGAAGATATTCTGGAACTGATAGTGGGTGAAATTGAAGACGAATATGACGACACAGAGAATCATGATATTCGCCAGTTAAATCCTCATACGTACAGCGTGCATGCGCTCACAGAAATTACCAATTTTAATCAGATATTTGGTACACATTTTACTGATAATGAAGTCGATACCGTAGGAGGCCTTGTAATGCAGGCTTTTGGCCATCTGCCTGCGCGTGGTGAATCCATTGAAATTGAAGGCTATACCTTTAAAATCATCATGGCGGACAGTCGGCGTATCCTCCATGTTCAGGTTAAAATTCCGGACGGTGCTCCTCAACCTGTACTGGAAAAATAAATTCACATGCAAATACATAAACGACCCTGGATTCGCTACCTGCTCGCGTTAATTGCAGGTGCCTGCGGAACCCTGGCGTTTTCTCCCTTTGATATCTGGCCTCTGGCATTGCTGTCCTTAACCGGCCTGACCGCGCTGACAGTAAACACGTCTGTCAGGCAGGCAGCCTTCAGCGGTTTTTGCTGGGGTCTCGGGTTGTTCGGCACTGGGGTAAACTGGGTTTATATCTGTATTGCTGAATTTGGTGGTATGCCCGCTGGTGTGAATATTTTTTTAGTTTTGTTGCTGACGGCCTGGCTGTCGCTCTGGCCGGGGCTATTTTCCGCACTGCTGAGATATCTGTGCCCTCGGCCGGCACAATGGCGTTTTATCTTTACAGCACCGGTTTTATGGCATTGTACCGAATTTTTACGCGGTTTTGTATTAACCGGATTTCCCTGGTTACAGTTCGGCTACAGTCAGATAGACGGGCCGCTGCGTGGCATCGCGCCACTTTTAGGCGTTGATGGCATCAGCTTTATTTTAGTCCTCATTGCCAGCCTGCTGACCAGGACGCTGCATACACAACGCATCAAGCCGGCAATACTGGCCTGTGCCCTGTTTCTGCTGCTCCTGCCTTTACGTCAGATACACTGGTTCACACCGGTACCAGAAAAAGCACTAAATATTGCCATGGTCCAGGGAAACATAGCACAGTCAGTAAAATGGGATCCTTATACACTGGCAACTACACTGGAAACCTATCTGGATGAAACAGCCCGCTATCTGGGCAAAGCAGCAATTATCATCTGGCCAGAATCCGCTATCCCTGATGAGGAAACGCAACAATATGATTTTCTCTCCAGGATGTCCTCACTGGTGAATACCCAAAACAGTCATCTCATCACTGGCATCATTGATGCACAGCAATCTTTGGGTGACACACATTTTTTTAATGCCGTCATCGTAGCAGGCAATCAACAGCCTTATGATTATCTGACGACAAACCGCTACCGCAAACATCACCTGGTTCCTTTCGGAGAATTCGTTCCTCTGGAAAATTTACTCCGCCCGCTGGCGCCTTTCTTCAATCTGCCCATGTCATCTTTTAGCCGTGGTGATTACACACAGCCCCCACTGAAGGTCGCGGGGCTGAATTTTACCACTGCGATTTGCTATGAAATCATACTCAGTCAGCAGGTACGGGATAATTTCAAGCCAGAGACAGATTTTCTGCTGACTGTTTCCAATGACGCATGGTTCGGCAATTCTATTGGCCCATGGCAACATTTTCAGATGAGTCGCATGCGCGCACTTGAGCTGGGGCGCCCTTTGTTGCGCAGTACTAACAATGGTGTCACTGCTGCCATAGGCCCGGCGGGTGAAATTCTTACCATACTTCCGCAATTTACCCGCGGTGTTCTTGATATCACTATTGCGCCGACAACAGGCATGACACCCTATGCACGGTTTGGCTCATGGCCGCTGTGGATGATTAGCCTGATATGGGCGCTAACAGCATTACGCCTGAAATCTCATGAGGATAAAACATTCAGATAAGAAAAGGCTTGTGAGAATAACAGGGCATAATGACTGTAATCCGCTATCACGAAGCGCAGCATCACAGCAGCATGCATAACCATTGCACTATGATGAAAATAACGTGGCTGTCAGATAAAATAATTAAAACAGATAATTAAGTCCGATGGATGCGATGTAATCTTCGCTTTTCGTTCCTGCACAGGTTTCACAAAAGGCAAGTATTCTTTCAGGGCCGTAATATCGGGCAGAAACACCAGTATGCCTGGTGTCATATTTTGCATACGCAAGATCAACAACTACTTTGGTGACATTGGTCAGATAATACCCTGCATTACCGGATACGGAATAAAAGCGTGCATCACCACTGCTACCATAGAAACTGATTTTCTCCAGAGAATCCCGATTATTATAATCCCTGGCTTTGACCCAGTCGCTGAATTTCAGCACACCATTTAACTCTAAATCATCCCTCACATAAGAAGCCACAAACCCGATGTAGGGATTGTGGTACTGTTGTTGATAAGCATCTGCAGAAAACCCTGGATTTTCATTCTCGTAACTGCAATCACTGCCTCTGCGCGCAGTCGCAAGGGCAGGATTCTGTTGATAGCCTATCTGTATCCCTGCACGGTAATTCTTTTGGTACAACAACCAGCTACGTAAATTGACCTGTGATGTATCAATATCATTGGGTAACGCATCTTCATGCAGGTACCAGTCGTTTTCACTACTGCCCGTCTGTCTCCAGTCGTGCTGGTTGGTTTTTCGTGCCCATTCATAGGATGCTATTTTTTCGTTCCAGGCTTCCTCTGGAAACAGCGATAACATCAAATCATGATGATAATAACCATAATGCTTTTTTGCTTTTTCTGGCAATGCAGCCAGCTGCGTTGCATAACTATTAACCACTGATGAAAGCAATAGAGCCAGTACCAACAGGAGGTTTTTTTTATTCATTTTTAACATAAGCCTCCCTGAAATTGGCTGGCCAAAAGACGGATAAGGGTTAATGGTAACCTGAGTCAATATACAGGCTGACATCAGTGCAGTCACCCGGATAATTGATACTATATTATTAACCTGTAACCCACGTGAAAAGATTATCTATTAGTATTCTATATGATAACCAGACTCCTGTCGCATTCATAAGCGCTTTATAAAAATAACTTATTGATGGTCAGAAGAAATATTATCGATAATGGCAATGAATACCTATTCTAAGCTGGTTAAAGCAAATAACTCATTCCCATGGACAGGGTGTAATTCTGATTGCTCATTCTGGCACAATTTTCATAATAGAGTGAAGCTTCGTTGCCATAACTCGTTTTAGTCTTATCAGCACCACGGCCGTTATACTTTGTGTAAGTAACATCAAACACCAGCATGGTATTTGCCGTTATATAATAGCCCGCATGACCTGACAGAGAATAAAAGCTGGCATTATCAGTCATATTATAAAGACTTATCCTGCGCGAGTAATGCTCATCATAATCTTCGGCACGCACCCAGTTACTGAATTTAACTATCGCATTAAATTCAACATTACCGACAGCATAGTAGCCCACAAGGCCCACATAAGGCGTACCATACTGTTGTGTATAGCCAGCCATTGCCTCACCGGCAGGAAAATGACCAATATCTTTACCTCTGAGGTAATTATAACTGCCTCCATACGCAGTCCAGCTGGACTGATGCTGTTGATAACCCACCAGCACGCCGGCGCGATAATGCTCATGCTGCTGCTCCAGCAGCCAGCCACGCAGACTGATGTCCCATTCATTGGCATAATTTAATGGAGTATCATCATGATATGACCAGTGTGTCCAGTCGGCACTGGTCCAGTCCATCCAGTCATAATCTTCCATCTTCCCTTTACCACCATTGAGCGTGGTCCAGCCTCTGAGATTAACACTGAGCCAGCGAGAGGCATCATGATTAATTTCTGCTCTGATAATTTTAGCCTGTTTTATTGTCCAGATTAACTGACTTAACTTATAATCATCCACCCATACCAGCTCTTGTGCCTTACCCCAGAGGGCACCCAGAGACAGGCTCACGGCCAGACCATCATGATGATAGCGGTAACCTGCTTTTTCCTTTTCCGAAAACGCAGTCACGGACTCTGCGCCGCCAGCAAAAACAGGCAGCAGAATGATAACCAGCGGGTAGCAACTATTTTTTTTATTCATCGTGAACTCACACACTTCAGGCGATATTGGTAAGCAACGTGAAAGGGGATATTCATAGCAGTCATGCTTAACCGGAAGGCATAAATAAAGACGACTGTAGCAAAAAATAATTAAAGCAATTCACATAAAACGTACCGGGGTAAGTTTCAGTAAACAGAATAACCATCCTGATATGGGGTTTATGGTACTGAAAACGGTGCGTCATACATCATAAGATGGTGCACTGTTAGCCTTAAGACAACGACTCAAATACTGTTGTTCTCAGCAGCGTTTAGTGCGGCATTAACCATGACAATCGCTTCATGCTCGATGTGTTCACGATGCTCATCACCAAGAAAACTTTCACAGTAAATTTTATAAGCCGCTTCAGTGCCAGAAGGTCGGGCAGCAAACCAGCCGTTCTTCGTAATAACTTTCACACCACCAATAGCTTCACCATTGCCCGATGCTGTCGTTAAACATGCGGTAATAGCATCGCCTGCCAGTGAACTGGCTTTCATGGTTTCGGGTGACAATTGCGCCAGAATATGCTTCTGTGCTTGCGTGGCTTCTGCCTGAAGACGGCGATAACTGGGTGAACCAAAGCGCTGCGTCAGGGCATCGTAATGATGTTGTGGATTTTCACCGGTCACTGCCATTATCTCTGCTGCCAGCAGACACAGAATGATACCGTCCTTGTCAGTAGACCAGCTGGTACCATCAAAACACAGAAACACAGCCCCGGCACTTTCTTCGCCGGCAAAACCCAGGCTGCCATCAGACAAGCCATTGACAAACCACTTAAATCCCACCGGCATCTCCACGAGATTGCGACCAAGAGAAGCGACAACCCTATCTATCATGGCACTGGATACCAGCGTTTTACCCACTGCCACCTCACTGCGCCACTGCGGCCGGTGACGAAACAGATAGTTTATCGCGACAGCGAGGTAATGATTGGGATTCATTAACCCCTGTGGAGTCACAATGCCATGGCGGTCATAATCAGGATCATTGGCAAAAGCCAGATCAAACTTATTGCGTAACGACAGCAATCCTGCCATCGCGTACTCAGAAGAACAGTCCATACGAATCACACCATCCTCGTCCAGATGCATGAAGCGGAATGTCTGATCCAGCTCATCGTTCACCAGCGTCAGATTCAGCCGGTAATGTTCGGCGATACGTTGCCAGTAAGCAATACCAGATCCACCCAGAGGGTCGACACCGAGAGCAAGAGGTACGCGTGCAATGGCATCCATATCAACAACCTGGGTTAACGCCTCGACATAAGGCAACAGCAAATCCTGTTCATGCAGATGATTGCCGTGCCATGCTTTATCGAGTGACTGACGCTTCACTCCCTGCAATCCCTCGCTTATCAGTTGGTTGGCACGTTTTTCAATCATTGCGGTCAGCCGGGTACCTGCAGGACCTCCATCAGGCGAATTATATTTAATGCCACCGTCTTCTGGGGGATTATGAGACGGAGTGATGATGATACCATCTGCCTGTGCTTTTCCCTTACGGTTATGGCAGATAATGGCATGGGAAATCACGGGGGTGGGGGTAAAGCCATTATTTTCCTGTATTATCACGCTAACCGCATTTGCAGTCAGCACTTCCAGCACCGATATCAGCGCTGGCTCTGACAATGCATGCGTATCCTTGCCGACATAACAGGGACCACGAATACCCTGCTGGTAACGAACGTCAACAATCGCCTGCGCAATGGCCAGAATATGCGCTTCATTAAAACTGTGACGGGCTGCACTACCACGGTGTCCGGATGTGCCAAATTTTACTGCATGCTCTGGATTATCTTTCTCCGGCTGCAGAACATAATACCAGGATATCAGCTCAGCAACATTAATCAGATCGCTTTGCCGGGCAGGCTGCCCAGCACGAGAATGGCGGGTCATGATGGCTCCTCATGTAAGAAGAATATTCACAGCCTGACTGTCAGAAAGAGTAACTCTTTTACAGGGTAGCGCACACGCTTTCAGTTAACTCTACCGGAAACTGCATGGCGTACATGATATGTTGCACCATCATGCGTTTACGATCTGTATTGGTATTGGTAATCACCCACCAGGGAGTACCGGGCACCTGCCGCGGTTTAGTCTGTGCGCCATGCCTGTGCAGCGTCTGTAAGTCTGCAGCAAAATAAGCCCTTGTACGCCCATGTAGTGAGCGTATTGCGCGCGCAAATTCACCCGCATTCAGTGCATACAGCGAAGAAAGTATCAACATAAAGCGGCTGACTACCTTACGCTGCTGTTTGTAACTGTCAGAAAGTAACAGTTCATGCAGCGCCTGTACTCGGATATCTGTAGCTGCTTTCACTGTCTCGTTCAGACATTCTGGCAGCGGCTTTGTGGCAGTAAAACTTAACATGCGTCGTAAAATATCAGAGGCATTCTCACCAATATGCTGCGTATGGCTGGCGATATAGCGATAGAGATCTTCATCGACTTCAATCGTTTTCATTATCATTCCGTACTGGTTTTCCTTTATCTTAAAACCTGATTTAAGAAATTAGGTACGTTAATGCTGCCTGAACCTTTCAGGGCAGCAGAATATCCAGCGGCCATGATACACTAACCTTTATATTTATCATCAGACGAATTCACCATGTATTTACATTATCGTTTACAACGTGATGCAAAAGCTCAGCATTTACCAGTCATACTACTGCATGGCCTGTTTGGCAGTATGGATAACCTCGGTACTCTCGCCCGCGCATTACAACCAGACTATCCTGTCGTCAGCGTTGATCTACGCAATCACGGGCTCTCTTTTCATGATGAAAAAATGAACTACCCTGTTATGGCCAGGGATGTGCTGACACTGCTGGATCAACTACAGATAGAAAAAGCCATTATTATTGGCCATTCCATGGGAGGAAAAGTAGCGATGGCGATGAGTTCGATTGCCGCTGCTCGTATCGATAAACTAATTATCATTGATATCGCTCCCGTAGCTTACCAGGTCCGGCGACACGACAGCATTTTCGCTGCCCTGAAGGCAGTAACAGCGGCTGGAATCACGCAAAGGCAAGAGGCAGCACAACAGATGCGTGCTTTTATTAACCAAAATGAAGTGATTGCATTTTTGCTGAAATCGTTCCATCAGGGAGCCTGGCGCTTTAATCTGCCCGCGTTGATAGATCAATACGACAATATCCAGGGCTGGCAACAAATATCTCCCTTTCAACATCCTGTATTGTTTATACGGGCAGGAGACTCCCCTTACCTGCAGGATGTGCATTTTGACGACATTGCCCGACAGTTTCCACAGGCACGTGCACACGTCATTACCGGTGCCAGCCACTGGGTTCACGCAGAAAAACCGCTGGTAGTCTCAAACGTTATTCGTCGTTTTCTGATAAAAAATCACGCGTCATAAGCCTGCTGCCGGCGATGCTGGCAAAAGCAAACACATTCAATACTGACAGGATAAATCAGACAATGGGTATAATTTTTTCGTCAGATAAGCAACCATAAACAGCACGCTGATAACAACACAGGATTTTGGGTAAAGCAGACACTGAATGTTTCAGTGCAGTGTGGCACGTTCCTGTCACGGATTGATATCGTGATATTTCTCGCAAGCCTGCAATGTATTACGCATCAATGTTGCCACCGTCATGGGCCCGACACCACCCGGAACAGGCGTAATCACACTTGCGCGCTTAACAGCAACATCAAATTCTACATCGCCGACAACCTTGCCATTCTTCAGACGATTAATACCGACATCCATAACAACAGCGCCAGGCTTAATCCAGCTACCCGGAATAATGCCCGGCTTGCCTACAGCAACCACCAATAAATCGGCGGCTTCTACATGCTGCCGCAGATTCCTGGTTAAACGGTGGGCTACAGTAATAGTGCAACCTGCCAGCAGTAACTCCAGACTCATTGGACGACCCACAATATTAGACGCACCGACTATTACTGCATGCTGGCCAGATGTAGTGATATTATAATGCGCCAGCAGTGTCATAATACCTGCTGGAGTACAGGGCCGCAGCTCAGGTGCTCCCTGGCACAGACGTCCTACATTCCACGGATGAAACCCATCAATATCTTTATGCGCATGAATACGTTCCAGTACCCTGATATTATCCATGCCTTGAGGTAATGGTAATTGTACCAGGATACCGTCAATTTCGTGATTGTCATTGAGGCTATCAATCAGCGTTAATAATTCAGCTTCACTGATTGTTGCAGGCATATTGTAAGAAAAAGATAAAAAACCCACAGCCTCGCAGGCACGCTTTTTACTGGCAACATAGATTTGTGATGCAGGATCGTCACCCACCCGCACCATCGCCAGACCAGGAACACGCTTACCCATGACAACACGTTGTTGCACCTGCACAGCCACTTCATTAATGACCTGTTGTGCAATCGCCTTACCATCAATAATTCTTGCAGACATCACTATACCGGGCTAATCAATCAGACATACGAAAGACGTATTCTGTCAGAATCAGCCTCTGCTGTCAGGATGAAATACGGATAAAATATCAGGTATAAATTATTTCAGACGAGAAAGCCATTGACTCAACAACAACTGACAGTAATAATCCCCATCCGCACTTCACTGCCTGTTATCCCAAAACCATTACTATTGACAGTAAAATGCGCCCTTAGCTCAGCTGGATAGAGCAACGGCCTTCTAAGCCGTAGGTCACAGGTTCGAATCCTGTAGGGCGTACCAGCTAAAATCATCACGTTATCTTTATTTTTCACATTAATTCACTAAAAATGACCAGATTATCGGCCAGTGTTATTCATATAGTAACTGCTCTGTTTCTTCCCAGTCTCAAAGAGTGAGTCACTGTTATGTTTCATGGTTTCACAAAGCTTGCAGATAAGCCCGAAAGGCACATTAAGCCTGTCAATGTAAAAATTGCTGCGATACTGTTGGTGGTAATGGCTGTCTGTACTTCAATACCGCTTGCTCTCATCGAGTATGATTTCAACAATTATGCTGATGCTGCCATGGTAGTCAGTGTTATTCTTATTGCATTCAGTGGCTGCTGTTACTCCTGGTTTGATAGCCTGATGGCCGGAGAAGTGCGTTTATTTTTCCTGGTGTTGATGATGCTATTCATGGCAATCATAGCTATTGCTATCTATAGAGAAATAGCCTTTATTTTTATTTTTCTCATCCTGGTAAGTTTTTTTATATCTCCTGTTTTGATAATCATCTGTTGCGTCCAGCTTATCTTCATTATTTATCGTATTCTGACTGGCAGAATAGCCCGTCAGACAGGTTTACTGTTAGCCGGCATGACTGCCAGTATCGCTGTAGCGGCATGGTCATTATTCGTGTGTGTCGCGCTTGGTAGTGCTGCCTGCTAAGCTCACGAACCGCGTACTGATTCTGCAATAATGACGCTGTTCCGCATGATCAAGCGATCAGCTGGCAGTGTGTTCGCCGCTAACAACTAACGTACGACACCCAGGTTTTCCTGGGTAAACGTTAACCACACAGAGAAACTTTTTAGTTAAATTATTGTTCACAAACAAAAATAAGCTGTATATCATTACAGACAACTGTATAGAAAAACAGGTAAGCTGTATGAAAGCGCTAACTACCAGACAACAACAGATCCACGATCTCATTCGTGATTATATTGTGCAGACGGGTATGCCACCGACACGTGCTGAAATTGCCAGTCATCTGGGCTTTCGTTCTCCCAATGCCGCGGAGGAACATTTAAAAGCGCTTGCCCGTAAAGGCATTCTCGAGATTATTCCTGGTGCTTCCCGTGGTATTCGTCTGCTGATAAAAAATAACGATGGATTACCACTCGTTGGCAGGGTTGCTGCCGGAGAGCCATTACTGGCTGAACAATATATAGAAGAATACTGCAAAATCGACGCTACCTTATTTAAGCCTCATGCTGATTTCCTGTTACGAGTTCATGGCATGTCAATGAAAGACATTGGTATTTTTGATGGCGATCTGCTGGCAGTACATAAAACACAGCAGGTATGTGATGGCCAGGTAGTCGTTGCGCGTATTGATGATGAAGTAACGGTTAAGCGGTTTAAAAAACAAGGGCATATTATCAGTCTCTTACCGGAAAACAGTGCTTTTTCTCCTATCGTAGTTGACCTGCAACAGCAGAGCCTGAGCATTGAAGGATTAGCCGTTGGTATCATCCGTAATGGTAACAACTGGTTATAAAATATCTGCCTCAGGAAAATCTGACAAACCGCACTGCCAGTGCAGCCGGGCTGAATGCACACCCGTTATAAACATTATTTTCAGTGATGCAAATAATTTTCACTAGAAAATTTGATAATATCATTTCAATAACACAGCAATATATTTTATTTTATCCCCTAATAAGAATTGGAAAAAAACTGAACTGGCGTTAACCTTAATAACTCTGCCTGTTTCAGATCCAGCCATGGAACCTCACTGACTATGTTTGAAAATATTAAAGCTGCCCCTGCAGATCCGATTCTTGGTCTGGCAGATATCTTTTATTCCGATACACGTGCGGAAAAAATTAATCTCGGCATCGGTGTTTATACAGATGAAACAGGCAAAACACCGATAATGCAAAGTGTCAAAAAAGCGGAGCAATATTTACTGGAAAACGAAACCAGTAAAAATTATCTGGGCATCGATGGTCTTCCTGATTTTGCCCGTTATACACAACAGCTGTTATTTGGCAGACAGCATCCTGTTATCGCTGAAAACCGTGCTCATACTGCACAGACACCTGGCGGTACTGCTGCGCTAAGAATTGCTGCTGATTTTATTGTCCAACAGACTGCAGCCAGACGTATTTGGGTCAGCAGCCCAACCTGGCCGAACCACAAAACCATTTTTACTACCGCAGGCCTGGAAGTCAGGGAATATAACTATTACAACGCCGCCAGTCATGATCTGGATTTTGCGAATATGCTAAAGAGCCTCGCAGATGCAGGAGCGGGTGATGTAGTGTTATTTCATGGCTGTTGCCATAATCCTACAGGTATCGATCCTGATGAAGCACAATGGACTGAACTGGCTGAACTTTCTGCTACTAAAGGCTGGTTACCCCTGTTTGATATTGCTTATCAGGGGCTTGCAGAAGGTCTGGAAGAAGATGTCCGGGGTTTACGCACTTTTGCTGCCAGACACCAGGAACTGATAGTCGCCAGTTCGTATTCTAAAAATTTTGGTTTATACAATGAACGTGTGGGTGCCTGTACCTTCGTAGCGCACAATCAGGAAACGGCAGACAGGCTGTTCAGCCAGATTAAAGCGATTATTCGTGCAAATTATTCTAATCCGCCTGCTCATGGTGCCGCGGTAGTGGCCACTATTTTGAGCAATACTACCCTGCGTACACTATGGCAGCAGGAATTAATCAGTATGCGTCAGCGTATTCAACAAATGCGCCAGCTGTTTGTAAAAATGCTTAAAGAAAAAGGTACTCACCAGGATTTCAGTTTTATTGCCAGACAAAAAGGTATGTTTTCATTCAGTGGATTAACTCAACAGCAGATTTTACGCTTGCGCAGCGAGTTCGGTATCTATGCAGTCAATTCCGGCCGTATCAATGTGGCAGGCATGACGCCAGCAAACTTACCGTCACTCTGTGCAGCAATTGCTGCTGTGGTGTCGTCAGCAGACGGCACACAAAAGTGACGCAATAAGCACTAAAAAGACCAACGATAATAAAAACATCACCCGGAAAAAGTTAACTCAGGTACTGTGCTCCTGTGTTAACAATTTATCCCGCAGCCTTTACTGGCTGACATGACACCGCGACGCTTAACATAACGACAACCCCATAAGCGCTGTGTTCACATCCGGGGTTATCGTTAAGTAACACCATCACTTCCTCAAAAAGGGATTAGTCTGGCGCTCATGACCGAAAGTGGATATGCCACCATGCCCGGGTATAAAAGTGATATCATCACCAAGTGGTAACAATTTGTTACGAATACTATCGATTAATTGCTGATGGTTACTGCGTGGAAAATCAGTGCGCCCGACTCCGCCGTGAAATAAAACATCACCTGACAATGCAAGACGTGCTTTTTTATCAATAAACACAATATGACCCGGTGTATGCCCGGGGCAATGGAGTACCGATAAACATAGTTTACCAATGCTTACCCTGGCTCCTTCTTCAAGCCAGTCTGTGGGCGTGAAAGACTGGCATTCAGGCAGACCAAGCATACGACTCTGGGCCGGCAGATTCTCCAGCCAGAAAATATCTTCTTTTTGTGGCCCATAAACAGGCACCTTAAAATAATCTGCCAGCTCCTTTACCGCACCCACATGATCCAGATGACCATGAGTTAGCAGTATTTGTGTCATGCTGACACCCTGTAATGAAATTTCAGCAATAATTTTTTCTGGCTCACCACCCGGGTCAACCAGCGCAGCTTCACGAGTATCTTCGCACCAGATGACACTGCAATTCTGGCGAAACAGGGTGACGGGAATAATACGATATTTCATAGCGCCTCAATAGGATATGGCCTGCTTATCGGCTGGTTTACCTGTCTGTTTCTTTTTGTGAAAAAGACCGGGGTTATCTGTATATCATACCTGCGGCTACACTGGATAGGGAAAAAACCTTGAAGATACGAGTAGTTAGCACTGATGCCTGGTAAACAGGCCATCCTGAGACGGTGTATCAGCCAGGGTAGACAGTTAACACCAGGCTCAGGGGGCAGAAAATTTACCCTGCGGCTTATTTATCCGGGCTTGCCTGTTGCTATGATGAAACCGCTGCTTTCACTGCTTTTTCCACCATCTGGCTACCAATAAGCGCTACCGTTGGGCTGCCATGCCCGTCTAAAACACACACTATCTGTACCTCACCGGCTTGTACATAACGCGGGTCACTGCGTATCAGAGTCATGTCATCACTCTTTTCATTGCCAGGATGAATACGTGCTTTAGCCCTGGGGTTATTAGCATAATTCACTTTTTTATTACCAAAAAAGAAATTTTTGTTGTTATCAAAATAGTGGAGTACCGGTCTGTTATCCTGCCCATCGACGGGATGGTCTGCGGGTCTGATCAGTTTATAGTCTGCCCCCTGGAAAGTCGCCACCCAATCAGTGCGCACGGCATTGAGGATATCCGGGTAATCGCTATGGGCCGCAAAGCGTACTCTTCCCGAGGCCATTAATTCCTGAATATCGCCTGATTTTTCTATGTCCAGGATACGCTGCAGTTCTTGATACGCAGCTGTGCCCGGTTTAAATTCGACGATCTTTGGATAACGTACGAGACAGATCATGCCATGATCAGCCAGCACAGCGCCCATAGCCAGTGATAATAGGATATCTTGATCCTTAACACGTTGCTCCACCCTGTATGCATTCGAATCTTTAATTAAAATTCCACCGTTTGCCTCAATGTGCTGCTGTATACGTGGCAGGTTTGGTTTATCGTATTCTACCAGCCTGACGATCAGCAGAGAGCCGTCCTCTTTTTCTACCAGCAATACCAGACCGCTGTCACCCAGATTGGTAACGGTAAATTCAATGGCATCAGTCTGAGGGTTACGCGTTATCAGAGTCATACAGAGTGTTGATCCAATAGTAGGGTCAAACTCCCTGGTTTCATGTTGTATCTGTTGAATAATAGTCCTTGAAAAATCTACTGGATTAAACTGTGGATTAGTAATAGTTAGCGTATCGTGATAGTAGTAGTCTTCACTCGGTTGTCCTTTCGCAATATGGCGGGCACCGGTAAAATTGATGTGCTCTAATGGCGCGGGCATCACCTGCTGCCTTACTGCTGCTTTTATTGCTTCTACCCGGGTATCCAGTGACGTGTGACCGAATACAGCGCTGAGTCCTGCACAATGGGTTATTTTGAACCACAGCTCTTTTAAAAAGCTACCATGAGGTGTTCTGATGGCGTCAACCTGAACGTTATAGTCTTTATCCACGCGGATGTCGTAACACTGATACGCCGTTTTAATTTTAAATTGCAGTGATCCCTCCTCATACAGATGCCGAGACTACAGGGTACGATTAGAGGAATTTCTTACTGCCTTAATTAGCTTGTTCCAGCTGGAGTAGGGCTGATCCGCGGTAGCTAACAGCTGCGAGCTGGCAGCCTTCACTGGTGTAATGTCACGTTGAGATACAGATGCCTTCATCTTCATAGATAAGATTCTCTATACGCATTCATGTTAATTACCTTAAAAAGAATAACCCATAGAAATAAATATCGCTGTCAAATAATGCCTGCAATAATTACAGCGCCCATGACATAACACATGTCCGCACACGACGGTCATGTTCCTGTTTACTCCGCTCTCAGTAAAATTCCTTCTATTTCAATAACTAGTATGCAACCCTTGTTCAGTAACAGCCTCATCTACAGGCATGATTGACATCAATTTTAATTTAATCAATTAAGACAGAGGCTTTCAGCCAGGTTGAAAAATGACAGAGACCATGCCCTTTCAGGCAATGCATTTTCTTTCAGCGTGAATTAGTATTGGAATTAAGCTGTTATAACGAATGATAACCTCATCATTAACGTATGCAGAGCTTATAAAACAGTATATTTTACAGAAGATAAATAAAATGGAGGGTTATCAGGGTATTTTTATGTGAACATTGCTAGCTGATTATACAGGTAATTCCTATCCTTCGACGGCAAGTCGGGTAACAGGATTATCTCTGCTCACAGAAAAATAACAGCACATGCCGTTACAGAAAAACAGGATAAATAAAACCTAAAAAACCCGCTATTACCCGGGTTTTTTAAGTAATGGTCAGAATTTAGATAGTGATAACGTTAGCAGCTGATGGCCCTTTAGCACTGTTGTGAATTTCAAACTCTACGCGCTGACCTTCAGCAAGCGTCTTAAAACCGTTACTGGAAATAGCGGAGAAATGAACGAACACATCTTTGCCACCATCTTCTGGGGTAATGAAACCAAACCCTTTAGCTTCATTGAACCACTTAACGCTACCTTTTAACTTAGACATCAAACTTACCTTTATTACGTGAATGTTGGACACAAAAACAGTGTCAGTTACAGTATGCACAATAGAATCACTGCTTGTCCAGAATGAAGTTAGCAAAAAATCAGAAAAAGTAAAAAATGATCCATTTTTGCTACAGTGCTTCAAGCCAGCAGCCTGTTACTAATTATCTGCAGCAATCCATGAAAAACCAGCCAGTTAGATTTACTATGACTACCTGCCTTTGCATTGTATTCTCTGATTATCACATTGAAAATAACGTTATTGCTGCGATTAAATTAACCGCAGGCATTCCTGACGGGCAGACTACTGTGTTAACCACCGCTGAAATGATGCCCGTAATGCCTGCTCGTTTCTGGCACCCTGATGCTTTTCAGTCACTCTGCCATCAGCATCAATATAAAACGCCACAGGAGTACCTGTTACTTCATAGCGTTCCTGAGTAATCCCTAACTGGTCACGTAACACCGGATAATCAATCTGCTTATCTAACAACAGGGGATGAACATTGACCTGTGGTGGATCGGTATTCACCGCAACCACGGTTACTTTATCGGCATAAATTTTACTAAGCGTTTCCAGCACCCCCATTTCAGCGATACAGCTGCCACACCGCGCTGACCAGAATGTCAGATAAATTTTTCTTCCTGCCCAGCTTTCCAGTGCTACCGGTTGATTTTGCAGGTCGTGTACAGCCAGTGCAGGGGCCATTTCCCCTATTTCAAGCCGTTCCTGCTGACATCCGACACACACTGACAACAGGAGATACCAAAAAAAATTTCTTAGCGTATCACCCCACGACATGATGATTTTCTTTATTATTATCAACAAAATACTTACCATGTTGCAAACGGATAATTCGCTCAGCCATACAAGCCAGATAGAGGTTATGCGTCACCATGACAACAGTACGCCCCTGACGATGGATATCTTTTAACAGTGCCGATATCCGTTGTTCGTTTTCTTCATCCAGATTACCCGTAGGTTCATCAGCAAAAATAATCGGAGGCTGATTTACCATGGCTCTGGCAATACACACCCGCTGTTGCTCTCCGCCAGAAAGCTGGCTGGGCAAATGAGTAATACGTGATCCCATATCAACAGCATCCAGCGCTTTTTTCGCTGCTGCCTCATCAACCACACTGTGATAATGCTGAGCCAGCATAATATTTTCCAGTGCAGTAAGATAGGGAATCAGATGAAACTGCTGAAATACCAGGCCAATTTTATCCGCCCGGAACTGCCTTCTGTCTTCTTCATCCAAAACAGCCGCATCAACACCATCAAGCAACACCTGCCCCTCAGTAGCGGTATCCAGACAGGCCATGATATTGATTAATGTGGTTTTACCTGACCCTGATGCACCCATAATGGCAACAAATTCACCCTGTGCAATGCTGATATTAATATCTTCCAGTGCAGTGACCTGACCAAAACGTTTATACAGATGCCGGGTTTCAATAATTGCATCTCTTAGGGGTTTTTCTTGCAAGGCAATGATATTATTCTCCTTTTAATATAGAGGCAGGTTCAATATGCACAGCGCGCCATACAGGAATAATGGTTGCAACAATAGCCACCACCAGTAAAAGAAAAAGCGTCAGTGGCAGTACAGATACCCTTAACGTAATCTCAGCGCCAAAAACCGCCTGACCCAGCACCTGAGCCAGAAAATAACCCAACACTATGCCACTAAGCACGGCGGCAAAAACAATCACTATGGTTTCAGTCAATACCTGACAGATAATGGCGCGCTTTCCTGCACCCAGCGCTTTTTGCAGTGCAAACTCATACACCCGCTCCTCCACCATAGCCGCCAGGGTGGTATTAACGCATAATGAAGATAAAATCAGAATGATCGCAGACACCGTACCAATGAGTACATTAATTTTATTCACTACTTCGCCTTCTGCGACCGAAATCTGACGAATGAGACGGAATTCCAAATCAGGATACTGCCGCCGCAGGTCAATGACAACAGCATCAGCCTGACCAAAATCGTTGCTGATATTAAGCAGGGCGCTGTTGATAGAACCCGTACTATTAAGCCATTTCTGTGCCAGATCCAGACTGACAATCAACATGTTGTCAGCGGCATCACCCGACTCAATAATGCCTTTAATTTGCAGCCGGTGTTTGCGCTCATCATCAAACAACGTAATATTATCGCCCACCTTAACCTGTAACCTTGTTGCAAGTTTGATACCTATCATGGCATTACGATTATCGAAATTTATCCCAATCCAGCTACCCTGCACCTGCCAGTAAGGCATCAATGCTTTCAGCGAATCGAATAATACACCCATCACCATGAATTTTTCCGCTCTTCCTGCTTCTATTAATCCATAATTCACAGGACTGGCGGCATTGATAAGCGCTTGCGGCAGGGTATTACTAATTTCCTGAAATTGTTGTTCAGAAAAAGCCATGTCATTACCCGGGCCAATATAAAAATTGGCGCCAAAAGTGCGTAATTCACGACTCATTTTGGCATTAATATCAAGATAAACTGCTGACATGGCAGTTACAATGGCCGCACCCGTTGCAAGAGCAGCAAATATCACGCTGACTCGCGAGAGGCGAAGCAACAGGGAACGTAAAATAAGCCTGCAGAAAATAAAGCCCGAAAGACAGTTAACGCCCATACAACACCCGGACCGGATGAAGGCCTGTGATACGATACGCAGGCAACCAGGTACCCATAATCCCAATCATCATGGTCAGTATCAACACACAGGGAACCACTATCCAGGAAAAATGTAATGATGAACTAAATAACATCCTGCCTGCTACCTCCGCCAGCCCCCATCCCGCCATGCAACCCACTATGCCACCGCAAAAACCACTGATTACTGCATCAAGATAAAACAACATCAGAATTTGAGACTGACGTGCACCGAGTGCCGTCATCAGGCCAATTTCCCGGGAACGTGCCATAATTCTGTTAACAGTAAGCGAGGCAATTCCCATACCGGCAACTATCAATGCGGCCAGTGTAATTACTATTAATAACAACTGGATTTTATTAATAATCACGCCTTCAGAAGCCGCCACCTGCCAGACAGGTTGAGCAACAGAGCCAGACATCGCTTCCTCAAGTTGATGTGCAATGGAAGAAACATAAGCGGTACAATACCACCGGTCATATTCCTGTGCGTCCAGTGCGTCAAGATTTTTACGTGCCTTACGTGATAGTGCGTTTTCAGGCACAATAAGCGCTGAGACTTTCACTGCCTGAACTTTACCTGATAATCCAGATAGTGCCTGCACAGCAGACAATGGCAGAATCATCTGGTTTTCTTCTTCACCACCACTTACCAGGACGCCAGTAATTTTTACCCTCAACTGGCTGGCCACACCTTCCAGACTTAGCTGCGTACCGGGTTGCCAGCCAGTCTGCTGCTGCAGTTGTCTGCCAATCAATGCCTGTACTTCCTGCCCTGAAATCACCGGCCTCTGTTCCTGTGGCCAGTTGCCCTGAACCTGCCACCATGGGCTGATGACTTTATGGCCAGTACGATAATCTTCTTCATCGGGGACAGCAACCTGCTGGTTAAAAAACGTTCCCAGTACGGAAATTTTTCGCCCGTTCACCTGTACTTCACTGTTTAGTGATGGCGCAAAACCAATAATATTATTACGCCAGAAGATATCCTTAATATTGGCCAGCGCTGATTCATTGAGAAAAGCCTGTTCTGATATCACTCTGTTATATTTGTCAGACAGATGAGGCAGCACCTGCTGCGCAGGCTCAATGAGAATATTTGCGCCATAAGATTTTAGTTCCCGTGACATTCTGTCGCCGGTATTAATAGCAACTGTCAGTAATGATGAAATCAACGCAGCAGCAAGAAACAGAGTAATTATTGCCAGTGCATGATAACGAATATTTTTATGCCACGACTGCCTTAGCATACGCCACAACATAGTGATGACTACTGCTCCTGTACATAATGGTTTTTAGTTGAACTGTAATTATCGGCACTAAAAGTAATTAATGCCTGCTTCAAGCGCTGTTTGAGGTATCAACAGTTCCCTGTCATCATTTTTCCAGCCTTCTACCGGGATTGGATTACAGCCGCCCTGCTTGCCAATAGAAGGAATAAAAATCTGCACGCCACAGGCTATGCAAACGACCTGATTACCTTCCATGACATAACCTTCATCACCACACAACAGGCAGGCATCGAACACGACACTCAAACGTAAACGATCTGCATAACGGTTGATCACAAGAAAACGCACCGCCTTACCATCAGCAGCTACCCAGACAAAACGATGCAGCTTGCCGTTTCTGACCTGTTCCAGTGGAATATGTACCATGCTGTCGGCTTGTACTGTTATCGCTATTGCTGCAGACAACCTTAAGGGTTGAGAAGCCACATAATCCCAATAAAGCTGAGTGCCTCCTGGTGCCAGCGAGGCCAGCAGACTGGCATAAAAAATCCGGCGGGAATGACGCCATGCTGACAGCGCTTTTCGTCTGGTGATAGTATCCGTGATACGCGATAACTGTTGATATCCCCTGCGTAAGGGCAAAAAATAACACAACACCATCACTGCCAGCAGTAGAGTACAAAAATAATTCAACCATTCATAAGAATGAGTTGCTAATGCGACATAACTCAGTGGCAGAGTAGTTAATGCTACCAGTTGCAACTTTATCAATAAAAGCAGAGCATCGCCACTGAGTGGCAATACCAGGCTTGAGGTCAGTAACAGCAATAATGGCCAGCGCCAGGCAGGAAGCTCTCTGGCCATGTTCCTCAACATGATGCCACAAAATAGCACCCAGCCTGCTGCCATAACAATGGCCGCCGTGTTTAACAGCAGTTCAGTATTGATGACATCAGTAGCACTCAGCACTGTTGAATTAATTGTTTTGCCCCAACGCAGGCCGGCGATACTCATCAGCAGTGTCTGCCATAAATACAGCAAATATACATTCACTGAACGCTGACTGACCAGGAAGAACAATAATGAAACAATCTGGAATAGAACCAGTATTAACTGAACCGGTTGCGATTTAGGGTAACTGCTACCAATCCACGCCCCGGCAACAATTCCAGCCAGGGTAACTAACATCAGCAAACTGGTTTTGAAGGGAATCTGCTTTGCCCATAACAGACTTAATAATAGCGTCGCAGGTAAAAATGCCTGCAACAGGGTAACAAAAAAATAACTCATCATACATGCCTGGAAAAAACACTATTTCAGTGCTGAAGACTTAAAAAATCCACAAACCTGAATGCATTAACATCAGGTCATGATGTGGTCTCATGAGTTGAGAAATCATCTTTGACGAGAATAGCCCGGCTCCATCATATCACACAGATAGTTAATAAAAATTTACTTATTGCTTTTTACCTTAGCCGCTATCAACAGAATAAAACTGCTTAAACAAGGTAGGATGTTTATTCGTTTAATCCAACATATTTAAAATCAAAACTGACTTCAAAAGGCTTCCACCAGCGACCTACACCCGTTTCAGCATCAGTATGGCGGTGCAAACCTGCTTTTGCCGGAGGTTCAATATGATACATTACCCGATAATTACCAGGCCCCATCATTTTAATATTAGCCCCATAATGTGGGCCATCAGCCGCCACCATAGGCATGAATGTTCCCTTCTGTGTAGCGCCTGTATCAGTATTGGTTAACGTATAGTCCACTGTCAGGTAAGGAATCCATTCCCCTGCGCCAAAGCCATTTTTATTGCCCTCAATAGCATGAATATCAGCTTCCAGATGAATATCCGCTGTTGCAGCCGGCAGCCCCATACCACGTGGCTCCATATCTATCGGTTGCAGATAAACAGCCACAATTTCCATTTCATTAGCCTGCACAGGCTCACCTGCAGGATATTCCTTAAAAGCCATGGCAGGTAACGTAAGCAGGCTGGCGATAACACTACTGACAATCGCGATTTTTTTCATGATGGCACTCAATCCTTTTAGTGATAACAATAATTTCATGATAATTTGAGATAAATTGCATCATGCCCTGATTCTGCCACTACGCCAGTGCATCATCCACAAGGCAAATAAGGCAGCAAGCAGCAGCATTAACTGAGGAACCAGCGTTTCCAGATAAGGATAGATTCCAAGAGCACTCATTTGCGGTATTCCGGGTAACAGAGTGGGCTCGAACAGCTTACCCTCGATCAGTTCCAGCATCCCTTTACCGGCAAAAACAAACGCCATCAGATACATAAAGCCGCTGGTGACAATAAAAAATGGCTTTAGCGGTAGCCTGATAACCGTAAAACGCATCACCAGGTAAGCCATCAACAGAATCAGGCAGCCGGTTACAAAACCAGCCAGAATGGAAAGATGGCCACTGGCGTTACTGACATCTCCAGCCAGCGCAAAATAAAACAACACGGTTTCTGCGCCTTCGCGGTACACTGCCAGAAAGCTGGCTAACCACAGTCCAATCACTGAGCCACTACCGAGGGAGTCAGCAAATTTCCCCTGAAGCCAGGCTTTCCAGCGCTGTGATTCTACTTTGGACAGTAACCAGTAACTCACAGAAAACAGGATAATGACCGCCAATAACATAGTAATGCCTTCCAGCAGTTCTTTACTCTGCCCCGCTCCCGCAAACAACCAGCTAAAAATCACAGCAGTCACGATACTGGCAAAAAGCGCAACAATGACAGACTGACGAATTAATGGCAGTTTATCCTGATGCTGATTTTTAACTAAATAGGCAATAATCGCAGCAACAATCAGCAGTGCTTCCAGCCCTTCACGCACAATAATTAACAGGCTGTACAAAAACAGATTCCAGGATGTTTCATCACCGTTAGTCAGCATTCTGACCGCATTTTCCAGATCCTGTTTCAATTTATCAGCTTCAACGTTTAATTGATCTACTGCACTACCTGCTTTAATCAGGCTGACTAAACGCGTGAAACGGCCTTCCAGAACTGATTTAAAGTCAGCATCACGTGAACCCGTTTTACTTTCCATACCACTGGCTTCAAACTGATCAAAATAAGCATTCTGGATTGCGAGCATTGCAGGCATCACCTGACCTTGCCGGTATTGAGCTATAGCATCAGCAACAGCACGATTGATATCATCAGCGGTTTTTCCCCAGTCAGCTGATGGCAGAGCAACATCGGGAATATTTGTCTGTTGTTGCAAAGACTCTTGAATCTGTATATCAGGTAAATGAGGCAGTATATCTTCGATTTGCTGTAACAATTCAGTCACCTTCCAGGCAACAGTATTCATTTGATCAGGCTGGCGCATGAACAACGCTAATGCGCTAAGCTGCTGATTAATTTCTGCCGCCTGCTGCGCTGAGCGATTAAGGCGTACGGATATTTCCATTCCTGAATTTTTAAATCCCTGCCAGTGCGCCTGCTGGATAAGCTGACTGGCTTTATCATAATGTTTATCCTGGTACTCACTCACCGCCTGTGCGAGTAAATCATCCATTATTTTAAAGCTCTGCTGCCAACGAGCCACGATGGTAGCGTTTTCATAAACACTATGCTGCTGTTCGGCTTTCAACCTGTGACCCACAGTCAGCACAGGTAATACAGCGGTTAATTCCTTTTTCAGAGCATGAATTTTTGCTTCAACCTCTGCCTGAGATCCGGATACCCCTGCCAGGCGCCGAATTTCAGCAAACATGGCTTCCATCTGATAACTTTTTTGCGCAGAAATATTAATACGTATGGGGCCTTCCAGATTTTCAAATAATTCAAAATAAGCCATCTGCACTTCAGTGCGTGCCTTATCATAGGACTGTTGCTGGTAAAGCAGCGTGGTTTTATCAAGACGCTGATGGATTTCATCAATCCACTGCTGATAATCTGATGAAGCTGAAACCAGAGAGCTGGAAAACAGCCAGAAAAGCAGAATGTATTTTCGCCAGGTAAGCATAGCTATTACAAGTACGATAATGAGATTTATTAACATTAGCATTAATATTCCCTGAAATAAATCCCTGCTGACTAATTTATTTCTGACCACTGCTTTCAACCAGATTATCTGGATAAATCTGCAGCTGGCGTATTACAAACCGCATAAAAATTTACATATCATACAATTAGCTTGCGCCAGTTCACTAGCTATCTATGTTTCTGTTGCTTTGTTAAGTGCCGATAATCAATCAGTGGTATCAGGCAGGGACGACTTTCGATCACATTAAAAAAGGATCAAAAATCGTTTCATCGAATGGATAAATTTACAGCAACTCCGCTCACATTGCGCATAATCTGACAAAATTAACTAAGTTAATCACTTAATCAAATTATAAAAATTTCTTAATACTTTATTTCATAAAATTTCATTTTTATTCTATTACCTGATCAGCTCTGGCTATAATCTGGATTTTTATCGTAATTTCAACAAAAATTATTTTAAAAATAATCTCCTGTTATGTTAATTAACAATAAATTAATTACGATAAATACAGAATATCGGTATTTTATCATCAGCATTCACAAAATAAACTAATCGTATTTATTAGATAATAAAATATCCCAATATTATCATATAAATACTATTTTATTTTCCTGATTGATATATACCTAAAGTATTTCGAGCTGCAGCAAGGCGGCAAGAACACGAATCCCATGAGCATAGACATACTATGTGATTGGGTGAATGTTAGAAGCCAACACAACTACAGTTTGAAAGACGAAGGGATAAATAAAAATTTCTGAAATCTTAAAAAGAAGATGTGATTAAAATAATAAATTAGATAGAAGATTAACGATAACAACTAATAAAAACTAAAACAGATAAACATTATTTTTTTAAAAGTAATACTTACTTGTTTAAATAAAAAAGAGAATATCGCCATGGAAAAATATCGCCCTGAAACAGCACAACCACTCCCTCTGGAAAATCTCATTCGCACGTTTAATCAATTCGTTATCGACGTCAAAAAAGCAGATGATGAACAGCGGGGAAACGGGGGCGTCCTGCTTACCAGACTGAAACAGATAGCGGGCAATCTGCGCGCGCTGAGAAATACAACACAGACCCTGTCCACTGAGCAACTTGCAGAAATTTCAGGCAAAAATAAGCCGGCAGAACAAAGCCTGCTGCAGGAGGTTTTTCATGGATTTCCCCAAAGAAAGATAGCCGATGAATACCTTGCCGTTGCAGACTGGCTGCTGGAAGCGGGCGCTGTTTTTGACACGCCGGTGCTTGAACGCATGCTGTCCGCGGAACGTCCTCAAACCATTGCCACCCTTGTCAGCGTACTGCTGAAAACCCCTGCCGCTCCTCATCTTCACAGCATTCTGACTGCGCTCAATCCGACAGCCCGGGAACATCTTGACAGGGCATTACAGGCTTTACCGGAAGGGCAACCCATTCGTTCTTTGCAGGCATTAATGCACCAGGCAGCAACACCGCCTGTTACCGCCAGAGATATCCAAAAGCTCAGCGATGAACAGCGCAATGCGCTCAAGGCCCTGTTGCAGCGCTTTCTGGCTAACGGTGAACTGAGCAACACCGATCCCTTATATCGCACAGGTCTCAAAGTGACAGAAACGGGGAATTTGTATACCACCGGCCCTCATCATGGAACACTGTTGTCGTTTACCGTCTGGCGACAGGGTGTACCACCCCGGGAATGTCATTGGGAAATTGCCAGATGGGCGCTGAAAAACGGCATGGATCCTGAGCGACCGCACGGCACAGCAGGCAGTACGGCGTTAAAGGAACTGGCAAATGGCAGAAATCAGCATCCTGAAATGCTTGCGCTTTTCAGACAATATTCCGCAAATCCACCGGTGCTACCGGCATCGGTAAAAATAACTGCAGGATCAGCAGTTGCAGCCGAAAAAATAGCCATTGGAGAGGCAGAAACCACCAGCGCCGCAGCTGGCAGAGATCCCGGCACACAACCGCAATCGCCCGCAATCGGCCAGGGTGCTTCAGTGCCGGCGTTTGATACCAGAAGACAGCTCATGGAGGCTATCCTCGCTGCCGCGCCTCCTGAAGCACTGCAACATCTGGTCAGCGTTCTGCGAAAAGCCCCTCTTACGCCTCACCTGCATAACGCCCTTGCTTACCTCAGCCAGACAGCCAGAGCGCGTCTTGATGTTATCTTGCAGGCGCTGCCTGACAATCAGCCTGTGCGTTCACTGCAGGCACTGGAACAACAGGCAGTGTGGCAGGAACAGCCACCTGACGGCGTGCCTGGGGTGTATGAGGTGCAACCTGAAGTGACAGTGCCGATAACAGCAGCCAGTGAACAGGGACAAAAAACAGACATTCAGGCCACCCGTATCCCTGAAGCACAGGGTGCCACGCTGTCTCTGGAAAGCGTACTGCGTAGCCTGCAAATCCTGCACGGCAACCTGATGAAAATAGAAAAGCATTACAACGGCAACGACAGGCTGCTGCCAAAGCTCAATGAGGTGATGAGTCTGTTGCGAGAGCGGAGAAATCGGGAAGGCAGGGGCGCTGTGCTGACAGCAGCCAGTCTGGCAGAACTCACCGCGCCGTCTGAACAGAACAGTCAGACGCTGCTGGAAGCGGCGCTGTATGATTTTGACGGCAGACTGATACCGCATGAATACCTTGCGGTGGTGAACTGGCTGATGGCATCAGGCGTGCACCCAGGCGAGCAGGAACTGGATACCCTGCTGAGATCTGAGCCCATGGAGGCCGACATCGATGGCAAACTCACCGCAGATCAGGGTGAAAAAATCCGTCAGCTACTCAATAAAATACCTGAAAAAGACAATTTACGGGGTGCACTGCTGAGCGTGCTGAATCGCCATAATCTCTACGCAAAAGGCAAACACGGTGCAACAGCGCTGCTGTGGATAGCCTGGAATTCGCAAATCAGGGCTTATCACAAAGAAGCGGCCTCCCTGTTACTGGAACTGGGTGCTGATGCCAAAAGACCGCAGGGTGCGGGAGAGCAGATCCCATTGCAGTCAGCACGCAGGGGCAAAAAAGCCAATGAACAACTGGCCGCACTTTTTTCTGGGCAACCGCCCCCTCAGACTGAAAATGCGCCTGAACGTGCGCTGTTAGTGAATGCAGGTGCGCGTGTTATCAGAGAAGAAAAGCTCGATTACGCGCACCTGGCCGCCAGGGTGGATAAGGCAGGCAATCTGACACCTCTCGGAAAAGCACTGCGCCAGGACGCACACTGGCTGCTGCAACAGCGCAACCCTGCAGCGGCAACTGCTCTGCTGGAAGTGCTGATAACCGGAGACATCAACTGGCCGGGATTTCACGACAGAACGGCGCTGCACTGGCTGATTCGTGGGCCAAAGGATGAAAAAACGCTGGAAATTGCCGGACGTCTGCTGGATGCCGGTGCCAGGCTGGACGCTGTCGATACACGCAATTCGACTCCCCTGCACCTTGCGGCCAAAGAGAACCGCAGGGAACTGCTGCAGTTGTCACTTGCACGGCATATTGCCGATCCGCAAAAACACCCACTGAATCTGCAGGCTCAGGATGGTTTTGGTAAAACGCCGGGCCATTGGCCGATGATGGACAGCAGACGATCAGATGAATTTTCTATAGAGCTTTTAACCTTTTTTCATAACCTTGATAACCGCCACGCAGACGAATTTTTGCATCTCAAAGATAACCGCGGTAATACCCCGGTGGAAGAAAACAAGCTGGCGGTCCGCAGGCTTGAAAACTTTATGTTATTTCTCGATACAGTGCCGCCAGGCTCGCTAGCGTCGGCACCTCAACCGGTGCCTTTACCTCAGGAAAATTTTCTGGAATCCATGATTGAGGAGCTGGAAACGGTCATCGCGGCGGTCCGCAGGGAAAATAGCGATGGTATTCATACCGGGAACAGTATGTTGCTTGATCACCTGAACCTCATCGCGCAAAACCTGATACAGGCGCTGCTTATCAAGAACATCAGCGCGGAGAAAACGCTGCAGGATCTACTGCTCGCCACACTGCATGATGAGAAAAAAACCGATAGCGCCACAGAAAATAAGCTGCACGCAACCCTGAATCAGCAGGTAATGCAACAGGACAATCTGACCGCAAAACTGCACAGACTGAGCCAGCAGGAAACACTGCCTGCGTCGCCGCAGGCTAGCCTGGCAGCCACACTGAGTCCGCAGGTGATCGAAAGACTGCAGCAACAGAAAAGCCTGAATATCACCCTGCAGCATTTTCTGATGGAAAAACTGAGCCAGGAAAAAACGCCGGCTGCAGACACCGGGAGCCGCCGCACAGGCGGACGGCACCCTGGCAGAGGCACGGCGCTGGTCTGAGCGCGTGGATACGGGCATCCCCCCCTTGATGCACCTGCCAGGAGAGTATGTTCTGGGCGTGTCTGTCAACCCGCAGGAGCCCGCGCGTCGGGTCACGGTCAATCGCCACGGAGAAATTCTGTCACAGCTCCTCGATCCCCGTCTCAGCCAGGCACGGTTTTCCCCGGGAGCGGGCAGGAATGTTGTTCGTGGCCATCATGACCGTAAAAATCAATACGATCTGGCTGCTGGAGGCGATTACAGCCTGTTTTGTGGCCCGCACGGAGACCGTCTCGTTCTTCAGGCAACAGGTGAACAGGGTGGTACAGCACGCTCCGGGCAGTCTGCTGATACCCGGGTCACTGTTAAAGGTTACCACAATCTGCGCAGTCCCCTGACCGTGGAGCTTGCCGGGCTGAAGGTGGAAACGATAACGCTGAGCCTTGCCGACAATGATCTCATCATGCACATCGACGAGACAGGAGCGCGCTATCAGCTGCGTTTTTCCGATTTCATCCTCTGTCATGCCACAAAGGGTTACGGCTATATTCAGCTACAGGACAGCACAGGCGAGCACTACCAGCTGGCCACGGACGGAGAAAATGCCTGGTTGTATCAGGGAGCGCTGCTGCGCGATGCCGAGGCCAGGTTACGCAAAGACGCACAGGGCCGACTGCAGGCTTCAGGCACCGGGATAACTCTGTACGCACAAACAGCGCCCGTGGTTGTCATGGGGGCCTCGGAGGCGAGTGAAATCAGTTATGCCGGCAGCAGCCAGTTACGCCTGTGGGGACAGGCGCAGCAGGACACACTGACTGGCGGTAACGGTGAGAACTGGATGGAGGCAGGCGGTGGTGACGATTATATGGTGGCAGGTGATGCAGGCAGTACCAACCTGATACACATCGGAAAAAACGAAGGAGACGATGTTTTTCTCGCAGAAGAAAAAAGCCATAACCTGGTGATATTCAGGAAAGGCAGTGAGGCAAAAGAGATTTTTCTACAGAAGACAGCAGAAGAGGATTTCCCCGCACTATTGCTGCAATTTAAGGCGCTGGAAAAGCAGAGCAGTGTTCACGGGACAAACCATGGCAGCCTGAAGCTCTGTGTGTTTAACGCACAGGGAGAGCTTGCCGGCAGTACCTGGCTTAAAGCAGGGGACAGACTGCTCAGCCTGCGACGCCTGATGATGACGCCTGCAGTCATTCCCGTACCGGGAGAATTGCGCAGTCTGGCGGACATTCTGGACATACTGTGGACAGAGAACAGCCACAGGCTGTCGACACGCCTGGCAGATACCCTGGCACTGATGCAGGCGCTGCGCACAGGTCAGATTGATGGTGAAACACTCAGTCGTGAGCAGTACCTGCTGCTGCAGGAAATTACCCTGCAGGATGAAGAAGTACCAATGGCACTGGCACAGCGCGTAGCAGGCAGTGCAGCTGCCTGGGTCCGCTACAAAAAAGCGCTGGAATCGCTGTTAATGCTCGGGGAGGAAACACTACATTCACTCAACGGACTGACCATAGCGGAAATACTGGCGTTCAGCGCAACAGGGTCATCCCTGCGCCACGCAGGCAGAGCCGCATGGCGGGATACATTTGCCGCCAGCGACAGGCCGGTCAGCGCAACTGAAGCGCTGGTGCCTGAACAGGTGCCAGATGATGAAAAACGCCTGATGTCGCTTAACGGCTTATCTCTTGAAGAAGCACAGAAAAAAGTAGCGCAGTGGGGAGCGGTACAAACTGATGACGTCAGCGAACAGGAGCTTTCCGGCACGGGAATGCATGAGCAACGTGCTGCTGGATCTGATTCTGGCAACCTCATTCTGACGCGCCAGGCGCTGTACGTGGCTGAACAGTTTGCCGGTATCAACGGAAATGCGCGGGTACGCTCGCTTGTCTGGTTACAGAATCAGCTCGGTATGAGAGAAGCACCGGCATTGATGAAAGCGCTGAAAATCTGTGTCCTGCTGAATAAAAAGAAAGTCCTGTCAGGTATTGCCACGCGCGAACAGATCCTGCTGGCTCGCCTGCAGCAAACACTGGCACCCGTACTGAACGATGACCTGCCAGTAAGACAGATGATGACACTCAGGCAGTTACTGCAATCACCGCCTGCGGGAAAAGTAACGGCATACCAGCTGACACTGGGCCGCAAAACGCTGGCACTGAGCATCAGCAAAGAAAATGCTGTCCTGAGCGCCGGGCTGTATGATGCTGACCTGCATACCAGTTACAGCCTGACGGGTCGCCACTATCAACATCCCTTCGCCTTTTTTAAAGAAATACACAATCTGGTTAGCGATTATCTGAACCAGAAGCCGGCTGGCTGGGGCGACAAAACACTGGCGGAGCTTTATGGCGTACAGCATCACGATGACAGCTTGCTGGTCGGGGTCAGAAACCTGGAACTAGGCTTCCTGTCGCACACTGTGCAGACCCCTGACATACAGGAGCTGCTGTCACTGTCAGAAAATTTTGTCAGTGAAAGACAGCGTATGCAGGGACAGGCAGGAGAGGCAGCGCTCACGGTACTGGGCATGACATTGCGCCGCCGCGACTGGTATGCCCTGGGGGCGCTGGATGAAAAAGGCAACCGCATTGGAGTGGAGACAGAGGCGCACAATATTCATTTGCCCGCACTGAATGCGGGCACCATCGCTGAGTGGCTGTATCACAACACCCATCCCGACACCCTGCAGAAAATGGAAAATCTGTTACAGTCCACGGAACTGGCAGAAAAAGCGCAGCGCATGTATGAACGCGAGGCCAGACTGACAGCATCCCCTGTGCCACTGCCGGAGCTTGCTGACAGGCAATTTAGCTGGTTTGTCACTCATGTTGCCCCACAACAGCTGACGAGTGATTATGGCGAAGCAAAGGTGCGTGCCTTTGTTGCCAGACTGGCAGAAGCGGTTACAACCCAGGCTGTCACAGAAGATACCCTTCAGATGCTACATGTGCGTCAGCGAGACACGGCTTCTGGAAAACAAAATGAGACGATGGCGCTATTTGAAGCGATGGTCAGTTTTCCTGACAGTACCGGGCCGACCAGTGTGCAGGCACCACTGTCCGGCTCAGCCGGGCTGGGTGAGCTGACCAGCACAATCTCATCACAGGCAACATTTCTGCCACTTTCCCTGCAACGCATGTGAATCGCCCCGACAGGCAGCCTGATGAAAAAAATCAGTACAAGGAGAACAACATAAAACCGTGCAGGATACTTACGAAGAAAATCGGTACGATTGCTGTACTAGCTACATCTTTTCGCTGACCGGCTGGTGCACTCTGCCAGCCTGAAGAAAAGCACTGCCCGAAATTTACGGTGAGGATGACAGGTTCTCGCTAATGTACCGGTCGATACATGCAGTAACGATAAAGGTGCTTTATTGAGCTTTCAATCAATGATAACTGGAGATTTTACTAAAACGCGCGTATGCAGTGCAATACACTATGAAGAAGCAGAGAAATATTAAGGCAGTGTCACATAAAGACCCGATTACTTCTCACAACGGCATTCTCAGAATAGCCGTCAACGCACCAATGGCAACCACCAGCATCCCCCCTACTCTGACTGTTAATTGCAAGCCAAGTTTATCGATTCTGGTTTCCATCTCTTTGCGGACATCGGCTATCTGAGCGTCAGTTTTTTCAAACCGTATTTCCATGTCTTTACGTACATCCGCTATTTTAGCAGATAAATCTTTACGCACATCCGCTATTTCAGCAGATAAATCTTTACGCACATCCGCTATTTCAGCAGATAAATCTTTACGCACA
>CAZROT010000002.1:0-162827 GCA_964601895.1 uncultured Yersinia sp. | reverse complement strand
TCCGCTATTTCAGCAGATAAATCTTTATGTACATCAGTAACATCGCGCTTCACAGAAGCTATTTCTGTTGAAAGCGCCTGGTGTAATTCATTCACATCACGTTTCGTCGCCACGTCAACGGCCTCGTGAGACTGACGTACAGCCAGAGAAATGGCCTTAGCCTGATCTTTCGGCAGACCAGCCGATTCCAGCGTTTCTACGAACTGTAATGTATCAAAAGCAACCTGTCCCATCTGCTGGGTTCCTTCCTGGTTTTCCCTTTATAAACACAGTGTATCCGATAAATCCCCTGAGCGGCAAAATTTCATCACAAAAGCAGCTGCAACCGGTTTCAGGTGCAAACAGACCAGTCAGGCTACCCACAACGATAAAACAGAAAATTACATCATATTGTGCAATTTTTTCACCAGTCTATCGATACCCGATTTAGCTTCAAGAAGGCTCTTAGCCAGCATGTATGCCGAGGTGGTAACAACTTTGTGTTTTTCATCCACCACAATTTCCTGCACCCCAGAGGTGACGTGGTCAGCACCGGTTTCGCGAATGGCCGCGATAGTGGCTTCATCATTTCCTATTGTCACCTTCACACCCGGGCCATATACAGTGGCAAGAAGCACCGGGGCTATGCAGAGATAGCCGGCAGGTCTGCCTTTTTCCTTAAAAGCACAACAGAGATCAAGAAAAGGTTTGTGCATCTGAAATGCCGCCCCCTTAAAAGCAAAATCAGAAAGATTTTTAGCCACCCCAAATCCACCCGGCACCAGAAGTGCAGAAAAGGCGTTAACATCACAATCCGCCAGCGGTTTGATGTTTCCGCGTACAATACGTGCAGATTCAATCAGTACATTTCTCATTTCCTGAGCAGGCTCACCGCTACGGTGATTAATCACATGATGCTGCATGATATCAGGCGCAAAACACTGCCAGGTTAATCCATTTTCTTCCAGTGCCAGCAGTGATAGCACCACTTCATTAATTTCCGCACCATCATAGACACCACAGCCAGAAAGTATCACCGCAACTTTTTTATCATGCATCTTTTATTCCTGTTATTTTTTAACATCAGGTTTTTTTGACAATAATTGTACCAGCGTATCGACTACCTTTTTTTCCTGAGGCTCTACCGGGAGTTGTTTTGTTTCTTCTGCTCGCGGTAATAAAGGATAAGGGGTCGCTTTATGCTGTTTCACCAGCTCATCAACATATTTTTCAGACAGTACTGTCATCGCAGGATGTTGATAAATAGCAGGGCGGATGCCTGAACTTAACGCTTCAGAAATCATGGAAGTAGATTCACCTGGCAGGATAAGCACAACATGCGGGTTATTCAGGCAGAATTTTAACACTGCACCCCAGAGACTATCTGTGCCAAATTTAAAATCAACAACTTTCCATGGCCTGTTAACCGCTGTCTGCATGACATACCGGGTGATTTCATCTATACCACTACGATGCGCTGTTTCATCTAAGACCAGGTTTCCCCTGACAATCTTATGCCTGCCGGTTCTTGGGCCACTCAACAATAAAACAGGTCTGTCTTTGGGTAAGCTGTTGAGCAATTCAGCAACCATCTCTGTGGTATAAGGCTGCCATGTTCCATTCTGCTGCTCAGTATCCCCTGCCAGCATCACAACCAACCGGGTGCTGTTATCGATAAGCGCAGCATCTTCATTGTTGATACGCTCCAATGTGCGGCTATGAAGTACTCCCTGAATGGTAATGAGGTGTATTCTGTCGCGCATGGCGTTGACATTATCATTAACGGCATGTTCTGGCATGACCACAACGGTCCCTGTTGCCAGATTTTTCATCGTCTCCAGATACTGCGAGGTAATCAGTACATGCAGAGCTCCCTGTGGCGCGCTCTTTTGAAATGCCTGACAACCTGTCATGCCGGCGCCCAGTACAATATTTTTTGACCTTAAGTCGGTATTCAGGTAGATGGCTGAACGCAGGGAACCTATCATGGCCTGCTCACCCACATTACTGGCAGGAATATCAGCTATGCTGGTATGAGAAAAAAACAGATTTATTGATAGCAATAACAGCATCCTCAGACAGTACATGATTTCATATTCTCAATTGAACTGAATGTTGATTACTCTACACTGGGCCCGGGCCACCTTTAATGCTCAAGCCCTCTCTACCTTCAACAGTAGAGATAAAGCGATCAAAGGATGACCTGCGCTGTAACCTTATCCTGTCGTAGCAGCTATACTCATGAGAAAAGCTAACTAATACACATTACCCCACTGAAATTCATAACCGCGCGATTTAAGGCAGGAATGGACAGCCGTATCGCGGTTATTTTTATTGGCATCGCGCATATGCAATTCTGGGGGTGTATAGACACTAGGCATCGACGTACAGGACATATTATCACCCTGTGTGTTGCAATTGGTGCGTGCCGCCGTCTGATGTGCCTGGCCTTTTGAGTAGGGCACCATCAGTACCGGATACATTTTCACCGCTTCCTGCTCGCATTGATAACGATCCTGGCTCAATTCTGCGGTCGTGCCACCGGGCTTTATCCAGCCTGCTCCGCAACCAGAACAGCAGGTTACTAAAAGTAATACAATTTTTTTCATGATTTCCTTTAAAATTAATCAAACATTACCAAATCCCTGCTATCAGTAAGCATGGTAATTATCAAATTACGCGCGACAAAAATCAATCAGGTAACCCTGTTATCAGGCTTGGCCGTATCCAGCAGCGGAAAATGCTTAACCAGATCGTCAACAGCTTTCATTTGTACCAGGAAGGGTTCAAGTTTATCCAACGGTAATGCACAGGGACCATCACAGCGTGCATTATCGGGGGAAGGATGCGCTTCAATAAATAATCCTGCCAGCCCCACTGCCAGACCGGCGCGCGCCAGCTCGGCAACCTGTGAACGACGTCCTCCTGATGCCATGGCAAACGGATCACGACACTGCAACGCATGAGTGACATCGAGAATCACCGGATGCCCCCCGGTTACCTGCATCATCACATTGATGCCCAGCATATCAACCACCAGATTGTCATAACCAAAACAGCTGCCTCTTTCACACAGGATTACCTGATCATTACCGGACTCTTTGAATTTATTGACAATATTACCCATCTGACCCGGGCTGATGAACTGCGGTTTCTTTACGTTAATGACCGCACCGGTACGTGCCATGGCCACGATTAAATCGGTCTGGCGCGCCAGAAAAGCGGGTAACTGAATGACATCAACCACTTCAGCAACAGCCTCGGCCTGAGCAGCTTCATGTATATCAGTGATTAGCCGGACACCAAACTGCTGTTTTAGCTCCTGAAAAATTTTCAACCCTGCATCCAGACCAGGGCCACGCCATGAATGCATGGAAGAGCGATTGGCTTTATCAAATGACGCCTTGAAGACATAAGGAATAGCTAATTTTTGTGTAACCTGCGTGTAATGCTCACAGATACGCATGGCCAGATCGCGAGATTCAAGCACATTCATGCCACCAAAGAGCACAAAAGGGCGTGTATTTGCTACCCTGATGTCACCAATATTGACTGTTTTTTGTTGCATGCTGATGTCCTTATTAAAGAATGAATCGTGCTCTGACTGGCCGATTTGCAGCGAAACGCTCAGTGCAGTGTCACCCGCAACTGTTCAATAGAATGAATTTGTAGCTTAATCATCTCAGCAACGGGATCTTCCGGACAGTGCTCAACAAAGTAACTGAGATCAGAAACTGCCACATGATTGCAATCCAGCTGGGCATAAATCAGCCCACGATCACGAATTTCATAAGGATCATGAGGATCGAATTCCAGTAATACTTCGCTGGTACGCAAAGCCAGCTCCATTTGTCGTTCTTCCACCAGTGCCGCTTTCACTATGTCAAGCATCTTGCGTACAATCAGCAGATTGGCCGATTCCTGCAGATCATTATCTTCCAGTACCGCTACCGGACCCAAATTGCCTTTAATCCAGACTTCCAGCGTATGTTCATTGAGTGTATCTCCATTAAGGGGGTTGATTAACCAGATCTCTTCATCGAGCCAGTCAGCACGAAGAATTAATTGTGTGGGAAAAAGAACGGGCATTAATGGCAGACCCAGCTGATGAGCCAGATGTAAGAAAATGACACCCAAAGAAACCGCCGTACCCTGACGCTTACTCAGGACTTCATCGAGCCAGATGGCATCGGATAATCGATAGATACCATCTGCACCGCCAAATTTCCATTGATGGAAAAATAACTCTATTAATTTTTCCAGCTGTTTATCCTGGTCGAGATGCTCTGGTATAGCGGCGCGTGCTTCATCAACCAGTTTCCTCAGTTGATATTTGACCTCAACCAGCGGAAACCCCGGACGTATTAGCTGTGAAACCAGTAATACACCTTCACTCAGCAATGACTTATTAAAATCGAAATCAGCAATGGCGCTCATAGGCTTCTCATCAGCAGTGAATAAGCCGTTATCAATCTAACTAACAGGTAAAAAGAAACCCGCTGCGGTTTTTCATGACACAGATGTTTTTTCAAGGCAACACCACCAGAGCAATCAGGTAAAATTTCAACAAAATTATACATAAATAACGCAACATTGTTCGATGATAAAACGAAACAACAACAGATAAAATAGCAAATAATAACTCACCTGGTACGCTGCAAAACAAGGCTGTTACCATGCTTATTATCTATCCTGCTATCGCAGCTATCATTAACCCAACCACTGGCCAAAGGTGACTCTGTTGTTACCGGCATAATCCTGACAGGTTGTTACTGCGCTAAAGCCCATGCCATGCAGTAAATACTGAACGGCCTTATGCTGCTGCCAGCCATGCTCCAGTAATAACCAACCCGCGTGTTCGAGGTAATCAGGAGCCAGCCTGATAATGGCGGCAAGATCTGCCATGCCTGCATCTCCGGCAATTAATGCGCTCCTCGGTTCAAAACGGATCTCTCCAGTCAGATGTGGATCATCGATATCAATATAAGGCGGGTTACTCAGAATAAGGGTAAAACGTTCTCCCTGCACAGGACTAAACCAGTCTCCCTGAAAAAAACGCACATTCTTTATGGCCAGTTTTTTTGCATTATATATTGCCAGGGAGAGAGCAGCAGATTCACTATCAATAGCGGTCACCCGGCAGTCCGGACGCTCGCTAGCCAACGCCAGTGCAATCGCTCCCGTCCCGGTACCCAGATCGAGGATTTCACAGGCACCAGCCGGTAAATGTGCCAGCCCCTGCCGAACCAGGCATTCGGTATCCGGACGTGGAATCAGTGCTGCAGGTGACACACTTAAAGGTAATGACCAGAATTCACGTTCACCCGTCAGATAAGCTACAGGCTCGCCACATTCCCGACGCATTAATAGGTGTGCCAGTTTTGCCAGCTCAGCGGCTGTCAGCGGGGTTTCACCAAAAGCGACCTGCTCGGTACGTGTGCAACCGGTAACTGCACTCAGCAGTATCTGTGCATCCAGTTTCGGACTCAGGCTTGCAGTTTGGCTAAGCCGCAGGGTCGCCATGTTTAACCATGCCTGCCAGTTCATTAATCCTGCTCAGACAATGCAGCCAGCTGATCAGCCTGATGTTCCTGAATAAGGGGTTTAATCAGCACATCCAGCTTGCCTTCCATGACATCATTCAGACAATATAACGTCAGATTGATGCGGTGATCGGTCACCCTGCCCTGCGGAAAGTTATACGTGCGATTGCGATCGGACCTGTCGCCGCTACCTAATAAATTACGACGTTGAGAGGCCTGTGCCTGTTGACGTTTTTCGATTTCAGCCGCATGAAGGCGCGCAGCCAGTACTGACAATGCCCGCGCTTTATTTTTGTGCTGTGAACGCTCGTCCTGGCATTCTACCACCGTGCCTGTTGGCAGGTGCGTGATACGAATGGCAGAATCCGTTGTGTTAACATGCTGACCGCCTGCACCGGAAGAACGAAAAGTATCTATGCGTAAATCACCGGCGTTAATTTGTGGCGCTTCGGCTTCGGGCACTTCCGACATCACTGCTACGGTACAGGCTGAGGTATGTATACGACCCTGAGATTCAGTCTCAGGAACCCGCTGTACCCTGTGCCCGCCTGATTCAAATTTGAGCTGACCGTAAACACCGGTTCCCATAATTCTTGCAATGACTTCCTTATAACCACCCTGTTCACCTTCACTGGCACTCATCAGTTCAACCTTCCAGCCACGCGCTTCCGCATAGCGGCTGTACATGCGAAACAGATCACCGGCAAAAATAGCCGCTTCATTACCGCCGGTCCCTGCGCGAATTTCCAGAAAGCAGTTATTGCCATCATCAGGATCCCTGGGTAACAATAACAACTGTAATTGCTGTTCCAGATCCTCCGCACAACTCTTTACCTGCTGTAACTCTTCAAAAGCCATTTCACGCATTTCAGGATCATCCAGCAACAATGTCGTTGTAGCGAGCTCATCCTGTACGTCCCTCCATTGCCTGAAAGCACTTATCACATCCACCAATTGTGCATATTCACGCGAAAGTGAGCGAAAGCTATCCTGATCCGCAATGATATGCGCATCACCAAGGTAGAGCTGTAATTCTTCATAACGCTCCTGTAATGATTCCAGTTTGCTAACAATGGAAGACTTCATGTGTAGTTTTACACCCTGCTTGAAAAAAACTAACGCTGATTCAAATCAAAACTGTCACGTAATAACTGTAAACGCTCCATGTCACCATCACGCGCTGCCTGCTGGAATGATTTAGTGGGGGCATGGATGAGGCGCTGGGTCAACTTATGCGCCAGTTCATGAATAACCTGTTCAACATCAGCACCCTGTTTAATGGCTGCAAGTGCTTTTGTAGTCATGGCAGTACGTACTTTATCTGCCTCTGCACGATAATTACGAATGGTTTCTATCGCTCCCTGTGAACGCAGCCAAATCATAAAATTCATGCTTTCCTGCTGTATTATCGATTCTGCCTGAACGGCAGCCGCCTGACGCTGTGCTAAATTATGCGCAATAATGGCATGCAAGTCATCAATACTGTAGAGGTAAGCATTAGCCAGCTTACCCACTTCAGGCTCAATATCTCTCGGAACAGCAATATCAATCAGTAATAGAGGCCGATTACGCCTGACTTTCAACGCCCGCTTTACCATGCTCTTGCTAATTATTGGTAACGGACTGGACGTAGAACTGATGATGATATCAGCTTCTGCGAGATGCTTATCTATCTCAGCAAGCGTCATGCTTTCAGCATTTATTCCAGTTGCCAGCAACTCGGCGTGCTTTAACGTGCGATTGGCAATCATCAGACGGCCAACCTGGTGTTCATGCAGATGGCGAGAAACCAGTGCAATGGTTTCTCCTGCACCGACCAAAAGCACACTTAATTCAGCCAGTGATCCAAAAATTTGCCGCGCTAATGTACAGGTGGCAAATGCCACTGAAACCGCACTGGTTCCTATGTCCGTTTCTGTACGAATGCGTTTGGCAACCGAGAAGGATTTTTGAAACAAACGTTCCAGCTCACCAGACAGTGATCGGGCATACTGAGCCTGCGCAAATGCTTGTTTAACCTGCCCGAATATTTGCGGCTCTCCCAGTATCATAGAATCCATGCCACTGGCAACGCGCATCAAATGGCTGACCGCAGCGTTATCATGATACCAGTAAAGGCTTTGCATTAGATCGCTGGCATGAATATTATGATAATGACACAACCATGCGATAAGCTGTTCGTATAAATTTTCCTGCTGCTCAACACTGAGATACAATTCGATACGATTACAGGTTGATAGCAGTACCCCTGCCTGCACCAACGGTAGCTTGAGCAGACTCACCAATGCCTTATTGATAGAATCTGTTGCAAAAGCAATCCGTTCACGTATCGATACAGGGGCAGTTTTATGATTAATACCTAATACCAGCAGAGTCATATGAACAACTTCGAGTAATACTAACTTTATCAGGGATTATCGTCTGAAAGCGCATTCTACTTTATGCATGTCAGTAATAAAAGTAATGGTATTTACTCCATTCAATTACTCTTCCTATCATTTAATGATTATTGAGGCTGACTGACAACATGATAAACCTGACAACACTCCAGCTGTTCCTGACCTGCCTTATCCGGCTAAATTACAGCAGCATGCGCCTTGTCGGGTCGGTGCTCATCACTGCTCTGGTGCTGACAGCCTGCCGTTCTCCCTATCCAGCCAGACCATTAAACAGCGCTGATGCGCCACTGTGGCAGCAACATGAGCAAAAACTTCAGCAGCTGACACAATACCAGGTGCAGGGAACCTTTGTTTATCTTTCTGATAAAAAAAAGATTTATGCACGATTTTTTCTGCAACAATATCATCCTGAACACTATCGCCTGCAATTAGTAAATCCATTAGGCAGCACTGAGCTGGAACTTGTCGTGCAAAAAGGACGCGCGCAACTCACAGACAATCAGGGCAAATCATGGGAAAGTCATCACCCACAGCAGTTACTTCAGGACTTCGTGGGAATATCGCTTCCTTTAAACGAATTACGCCAGTGGTTGCTCGGGCTACCCGGCAGTGCCAGTAACATCAAACTGAACAGCCAGCAACGTTTAATGCAGCTACACTGGCCGCAGGAAGAAAAAACCTGGACGGTAGACTATCAGGAATATGATAGCCGGCTCACCCCACCATTACCTGTGAAACTTGAACTCACACAACATCAACAGCGTATAAAATTAAAAATGGATAATTGGGTATTCAAATGATGCAAACATGGCCTTCCCCGGCAAAGCTCAATCTGTTTCTGTATATCACTGGTCGACGTGCTGACGGTTATCATAACCTGCAAACCCTGTTTCAATTTCTTGATTATGGTGACAGTCTTTCTTTTATGGCGAGAAAAAACGGCGAAATTCGCCTGCTCACCCCCATGGAAGGAGTGCCCGCACAGGATAATCTCATTATTCGGGCAGCACATTTACTGAAAAATTATTGCCAGCAGCAATCATCGTCTCGCTATCAAGATTCATGTCTGTCGTTTGGCGCTGATATTACTATTGAGAAATCCCTGACTATCGGAGGTGGGCTCGGAGGCGGATCATCAAATGCGGCCACCGTACTGGTCGCACTCAATCAACTGTGGCAGTGCGGGCTTAGTGACATTCAACTGGCCAGTCTCGGGTTGCAGTTAGGCGCTGATGTCCCCATTTTTATCTACGGGCATGCAGCCTTTGCACAGGGGGTGGGTGAACAGCTGCAAGCAGCGCATCCGCATGAAAAATGGTATCTGGTTGCCCATCCAGGCATTAGTATTTCAACCGCCATGGTTTTTTCTGATGCAGAATTAACAAGAAATACTCCAGTTCAGTCACTGGAAACCCTATTACAAACACCGTACGCTAATGATTGTGAACCCGTCGTCAGAAAGCGTTTCCCGCAGGTTGAGCAACTGCTTTCATGGTTATCAGAATATGCACCTGCCCGATTGACCGGAACAGGCGCCTGCGTGTTTGCAGAATTTGATACCGAATCAGAGGCACGTCAGTTGTTAAATCGCGCACCGAAACAGTTCCATGGTTTTGTAGCTCGGGGGGTTAACATTTCCCCACTTCATCGCCGCCGCCAGAGTCTTGTGTCATCATCGAAGTAACAGAAACAGGCAGTTATTACCGTAAAACACATTTAATTATTCATGCATAATTTCATTATGCATTATGTATGAATTTGCAGTACAGTAGCGTGCTCAGTGAATCCTTAATTGTATGCAGATAAAGGGTTACTGTTTTTTCTAAAACGTCAATCTGAGGTGATTGTTTGTGCCTGACATGAAGCTTTTTGCCGGTAATGCTACCCCAGAACTGGCACTAAATATTGCCCACCGCCTCGGTACCTCCCTTGGTAACGCTGCCGTAGGCCGTTTCAGTGATGGGGAAGTGAGTGTACAGGTAAACGAAAATGTACGCGGTGGTGATATCTTTATCATTCAGTCTACCTGTGCGCCGGGTAACGATAATCTGATGGAACTGGTGGTCATGATAGATGCCCTGCGGCGTGCATCTGCAGGACGTATTACCGCCGTCATCCCCTACTTTGGTTATGCCCGCCAGGACAGGCGCGTACGCTCTACACGCGTTCCTATTACTGCCAGAGTCGTTGCCGATTTTCTGTCCAGTGTCGGTGTTGACAGGGTTTTGACGGTTGATCTCCATGCAGAGCAAATACAGGGATTCTTTGACGTACCCGTTGATAATGTATTTGGCAGCCCAATCTTACTGGAAGACATGCAGCAGCAAAATCTGGAAAATCCCATTGTTGTCTCTCCTGATATTGGTGGTGTTGTGCGCGCGCGCGCCATTGCCAAATTACTTAATGACACGGATATGGCTATTATCGATAAACGTCGTCCACGTGCGAATGTTGCTCAGGTTATGCATATTATTGGTGATGTTTCTGACCGCGATTGTGTGCTGGTTGATGATATGATAGACACAGGTAGTACGCTGTGTAAGGCAGCAGAAGCATTGAAAGAACGCGGAGCAAAACGTGTTTTTGCCTATGCAACACATCCCATCTTTTCCGGTAATGCCGTAGATAACATTAAAAATTCACATATTGATGAAGTGATAGTCTGTGACACCATTCCCTTAAGCAATGAAATAAAAAAACTAAAAAATGTGCGCACTCTGACCTTATCCGGTATGCTGGCTGAGGCCATACGCCGTATCAGTAATGAAGAATCAATTTCTGCCATGTTTGAACATTGATGAAAATCTGTCTATTTACATTTAAATCTGCTGAACATAGTCACCAGTAACATGGGTAGTCTCCAATTACGCTTAATTGTTGGCCTGGCAAACCCGGGCACTGAATATGCCCTTACGCGCCATAACGCCGGTGCATGGTATGTCAATGCGCTTGCCAGACAGCATAATCAATCACTACGCGCAGAAAGCAAATTCTCTGGGCTAACCGGACGCCTGACTTTATCTGGCCATGACATTCGCCTGCTGATACCGACAACTTTTATGAATCTCAGTGGAAAATCCGTTGCTGCAATGGCGGACTTCTATCAGATAGCCGTAAACGAAATTCTGGTCGTACATGATGAACTGGATATGCCACCCGGCGTGGTTAGATTAAAATCCGGGGGGGGTAATGGCGGCCATAACGGCCTTAATGATATTCAGCAAAAACTGGCTGGTAACGCCAGTTTTTACCGCCTGCGTATTGGCATTGGTCACCCTGGTGATAAAAATAAAGTCACGCAGTTTGTACTTGGCAGGCCTGGTGCAGATGAGCAAACGCTGATTAATAATGCGATTGATGAAGCCATCCGCTGCACCCCGCTACTGTTGCTGGATGAGGGGATGCTAAAAGCGATGAATCAGTTGCATGCCTTTAAAGCAACCCTGTGATAAAAAACAGGGCAATCTCATGTAAAAATACCAGCATCTGAATAAAGTGCAGACAGCACCTTTAATAACGCAGTACCAAATAAAAACACATCGATTATCACTATCATAAATAGTAAGGTGACATGCCTATGGGCTTTAAATGCGGCATTCTGGGGCTGCCTAACGTGGGTAAATCTACTCTGTTCAACGCGCTGACTCAAGCCGGTATCGAAGCTGCCAACTTCCCGTTCTGCACCATTGAACCCAACACTGGCATGGTGCCCGTACCTGACTTACGCCTTGCTCAGTTAGCCGAAATTGTGAAACCTCAACGCATTGTGCCAACCACAATGGAATTTGTCGACATTGCCGGCCTGGTAAAAGGCGCCTCTCAGGGCGAAGGGCTGGGTAATCAGTTTCTGGCTACTATCCGCGAAACGGATGCCATCGGTCATGTCGTACGTTGTTTTGACGATGACAATATCATTCATGTTTCAGGAAAAATTAACCCCGAAGATGATATTGAAACAATTAATATCGAACTGGCACTGTCTGATCTGGATACCTGTGAACGCGCTATTAACCGGGTAAATAAGAAAGCCCGAAGCGGTGATAAAAGCGCTAAAGCTGAGCTCAGTGTACTGGAAAAATGCCTGTCTCAGTTACAAAAAGCACAGATGTTACGTTCACTGCAACTGACAGCAGAAGAGCTTAGTCTGACTGCTTATCTGCGCTTTCTGACACTCAAACCCACTCTTTACATTGCCAATGTAAATGAAACGGGCTTTGAAAATAATCCTCATCTGGATAAAGTACGCGCGCTGGCTACAACAGAAGGGGCATCAGTCATTGCCATCTGCGCAGCTGTCGAGGCTGACATCGCCGGTCTGAATGATGACGAGCGTGCCGAATTTATGGACGCGCTGGGGATTAAAGAGCCGGGCCTCAACAGACTTATCCGCGCTGGTTACCAGTTACTCGGACTGCAGACCTATTTCACAGCGGGGGTCAAAGAAGTCCGCGCCTGGACCATCCCTGTGGGAGCAACCGCACCTGAAGCGGCCGGAAAAATTCATACTGATTTTACCAGGGGATTTATTCGAGCGCAGGTCATTGCTTTTGAAGATTTCATCACCCATAAGGGCGAACAGGGTGCAAAAGAAGCCGGTAAAATGCGCTCAGAAGGCAAAGATTATATCGTCAGAGATGGTGATGTGATGAATTTTCTCTTTAATGTCTGACTGCACATAACTCTGCTCTAAAGCCAGCATGCAACCATAGCGGTTTTGCCCAGACACACAACCGCTATCTACCCGATACGCAACCCTGCAATCTCAACAAAAATGTCGTTTATGTGAAAAACAACACTATTATCCTGTCAAGAACAACATGATGACAGCAATATAAAATACCCGCTTCTTTTTTATGTTTATGTCACCGATGACAGCGAGCAATTTCTGCCAGACCCTGCAACAGTTACCCGCGTTTTTCCTGAGGTCACAAGTAAAAAATTCGTTAATAATCAGTGAGTGACAGAAGATTGATGTTGCCATCACAGCATAAAATAGTTATCATTTAGAAGACCGCATGCTTCCCTGAATCCATTCTATAACAATCAAAAAAAACAAGGACAGGCTCATATGACACAAGAAACGGTTATTTCTCCCGCGCCTTCAGCACAGGTGACATTTACATCTGATGACCAGGTTAAAGAAGTCAAGCTAGACTTGCAGTATCCATCCCTCTCTGAAGTGGCTGAGCAGTTTGTAAATACCATTCAGCTGCAAGAACAAGAAAATCATAAACTCAATCCCTACCTCAACGAATCGGAACTGATTTCTCCTCTTTTCGAAAAACCGGGCGCAATCTTCAATGAGCTGCACATAACTCAGCCGTTTGATGAACTAAAACCAATTTCATCACCTGCCGACCAATTGAGCTTGAGCGATGAAACAATAGCGTATGAAACCTTCCTGACAGGTATTCATTATATTGTCGAACACATTGAAGATCCAAATGATCCTGACACCAATGAGCTACTCTTTATGAGCCTCTATAAGGCACTCACGCAGTTTCCGTTTGAAGAAAGCTATGAGTTATATAACGTTATAATCGAACAGAAAATATGGTTTAAAGACGAGGCATCAGGCACCTTCGGTGTGGATGTAGATAAATTATCGGATGTGGTTTATAAATTTCTCCAGGCTCAGGACCTGATTGCAGAGACGCAAAATGCGACAGCACCTGCCGATGAACCAGAAGAAATTTCAATCGACACTCAAGGGTTTATAGATTTTATAAACAGCATCAAACCTCTGGTAGAAAAGCCTGAGCAAGATGAATTTCAGCCGTTTTTGGATATACTCTATCAGCTCGCACAATCTCCATATGGTTACGAATTATATAACCAAATTACCCAGGAAGGGGTGTGGCTTAAAGACGAATCTGGCGATATCGTTTTTGAAATAGAGAAATTACCCGAAGTACTTAGTAAATTCTTCCATGCCCAACTTATAGACAGAGTAGAAGACACACTCGATCAATTCATCCAGGATCAGAGCCAACTCGCGGATACGCAAGATGAAGCAATATCTGTCTATAAACCAGAGGAAATTTCAACAGGAAAACTGAAAGAAATTCAGGATATTACAGATTTCAAACCGCTTGCAGATATTATGAAAGAACTACCGAAAATAGCCGATGAACTCTTACAGAGTAATCAGCAACAAGTACTGCAAAAACAAGAGACTGCAGACTCTTTAGACAAAATAGAGCCTGTTAGCGAAAAGATTGTATTAACAGAATTCTTAAATAGCCAGAACCTGCTACCGCGCATACTGCTTAATGTAAATGATATCGAATTGCAGCCTGTTATCAAAAATCCATTCTACTCCGACACTCCTGTGATTGATTATGACTCTATTAATAACAATGTGTCGCAAGTAAATCCGAAGCTACCTGAAGGATGGAACTTTAATGAATTTAATTCCAGCACAGAAGTAGATTTGGATACTACGCCTGCAGCTATACCGGAAATTATGTAAAAATTTACCCTGAAGGTGTTTTAAAGCGAAAAAAATAACGTCTTAGCTTCACAGAGATCGCCCTCGTTTTCACGGGCGATCTTTTTATGATAATGCCACGTAACGGCTACTAAATCAGTACAGCATTTCTGTAAAATTTCCTCACTCCGTTGATACCCTTAGTCCCAGGCAATTAACAACGAGGTCTGCCCAACAACTGCAAGAAAAATTATCTCCCCGCAGACCAGTAGTGCCATCAATCTCACACACAATCTGCATGTAATACGACCATAAAAGCAGCATAAAGCAGCCACGCCGGCGTTGCACAAAGAGTGCACTATTACACTGTTGTATATATCACTCCTGCATAGCCTGTTATTATCCTCATATTTTACTAACTCATGATGAACATGCTGGTTATTTTTTAGCATTCTTCATTGATCGGTTTTACTATTTTTACTTTTTTGTCATTATTTCTTACTGATTTACATACCTCAATAAAACTGATTAATAATCATTCTGATGGATAATGAAAAAAAAACCTATATATTACAAAGTGGTTTTAATCATTAAATTTCCCTGTGAAATATTCATATTTTTATTACATGGGCTAATCAGGCGAGTAATCCGGTCAAATGCAAGGAATACATCATGACATCCCCGCAGAATTTTCATCGCAAAACTTCCCGTCATCGCGAATACTTAATTTTATTTCCGATTATTGCAATTATTATTCTTTATCTTTGGGGACACACGGACTATCTCCCTGCCATTATTATTATCAACTTAATTGCACTCTTCGGGATACTCAGTAGCGCTTTTAGCGTAGTACGCCATGCTGACGTACTGGCTCATCGCCTCGGAGAGCCTTATGGTTCACTAATCCTCAGTCTGTCTGTCGTTATACTTGAAGTCAGTTTAATTTCAGCTCTGATGGCAACTGGCCATAATGATCCGACACTGATGCGTGACACACTGTACTCAATCATTATGATAGTCACTGGTGGTCTGGTAGGTATCTCACTGCTTTTAGGCGGGCGTAAATTTGCCACACAATACGTTAATCTGATAGGTATAAAGCAGTATCTGATGGCCCTGTTCCCTCTTGCTGTAATTGTACTGGTGCTGCCTACTGCATTACCTGGTGATAATTTCAGCATTACACAGTCATTAATTACCGCCATGATTTCTGCAGCAATGTACGCCGTTTTCCTGTTGATTCAAACCAAAACACATCAGAGCCTGTTTGTCTATGAGCATGAAGATAATAATGGGGAGCGGGATGCGCCAGGTCACGGAGCATGTTCTCCTCATAGTAATATGTGGCACAGTATCTGGTTACTCACCCACCTTATCGCCGTTATCGCAACCACTAAATTTAATGCCAACTCCCTGGAAAATTTATTAGTCAGAATACATGCGCCAGAAAAATTTACCGGGTTTTTAATCGCGCTACTCATCCTTTCACCTGAAGGTCTCGGAGCATTAAAAGCAGTACTGGTGAATCAGGTACAGCGAGCCATGAATCTGCTTTTTGGCTCAGTACTGGCGACTATCTCTCTTACCGTACCAACAGTGACTTTAATTACTATTCTGACCGGACAAAATTTAACATTTGGTCTGGAAGCCCCTGGCATCATAGTGATGTTAAGTGCGCTTATTTTATGTCAAATATCGTTCTCGACCGGCAGAACTAATGTACTCAATGGCAGTGCTCATTTAGCATTGTTTGTTGCTTATATGATGACAATTCTCTTATAACCTGAAGGCGATAGTGGATGGCTCGGAATCAGTATGCAAACAGACGGTTAGCAGCACAGCCACCTTCTTTCTATGTAATACTCAATGCCCGTACACTCCCATAACGTATCATGTGTATCTGCCAGTCTGAAAAAAGGTGCTCCCGCGAGAAGCACTGAAAAAATCGCTTATCAACAGCTGTTTTTCTGCAGCGCTCAACGTTTAAGTTTGACAGTAATTTCAGCAACATGCTTACCCTGAAAACGCGCAATAGCCAGTTCTTCCTGACCAGGCTGCCATGAACCATTTTCTCCTGCTATCGTCGTTGCACCATAAGGAGTCCCACCGTGTACTTTGGAGAGATCGCGCAATTCCGGCGCTGCATAACCCACAGGAACGATAATAAACCCATGGTGGGCCAGAGTCGTCCAGGTAGAGCTGATAGTATGTTCCTGACCACCGCCACTACCGGTTGAAGCAAATACACTCCCTATTTTCCCATACAGGGCCCCTTGTGCCCACAAACCACCGGTCTGATCAAGGAAAGTACGCATTTGGCCTGCCATATTACCAAAACGAGTAGGTGTGCCAAATATAATCGCGTCGTAATTAGCTAATTCCTGGGGCTCGGCAACAGGCGCTGGCTGCGCTGCTTTTCCTCCTGCCCTGGCAAAAGATTCTGCAGACATCGTCTCTGGAACACGCTTAATGACAACTTCAGCACCCTTAACTTTGCGGGCACCTTCTGCAACAGCACCAGCCAGTGTTTCAATATGTCCGTACATGGAATAATAAAGAACAAGAATCTTTGCCATTAAGGTATTCTCCAGTAATTTTTAATTAATTATTAAATAATATTTATCAATAATTATACTTTTTATTCGAAAAAATTAAATTAAAAGTAATAAATAAGATAATCAATCTATCTTTTTTATCAACATGATACTTTCATCACACGCTACATAACCTTACTGCAAATGACGCGGATACTTTAGCAGGCATATATTGCAGTACTGGTTTTCCAGAACAATTTTTCTGTTCATTTCGTCAATGACATGACTGAACAGTCATCGATTTATATTATATAGCTTACTGGAAGCATCAAATTACTATTTGTTTATGAAACCTTACCCATGTTTTTGCACGAAAAATAAACATAGTTAATCTGCAGCTGCCTGTTTTTTCAGTTAATCGTTAAGTATTAATGAAGTATTTGACAGCTGGCGTAAGTAAAGTGATAATCGGCGGCTTCCGGGTCGTTAGCTCAGCTGGTAGAGCAGTTGACTCTTAATCAATTGGTCGCAGGTTCGAACCCTGCACGACCCACCATGCGAAGGTATTTCCTCTTGCATGCCGGATAACTTCAATAACTGCTTATAATTTCACTCACCTTATATCAGCAAAAAAACTGCTTAATTTATAAAAAAACTACAAAACGCAACAGCCATACTACCGGCAGGTACAGCTTTTTTCTCCACCAGCAAGGACACACGGGCAATTTATCAAAAAAACTTAATCTGCCAGAAAATTACCCGACAACGTTACCTGCCTGCTGCATTTTATTGCCTGAAATAAGATACCAGAAGATAATCGCTAAAAAGGGATATTAAGATATCTGTAAAACTAAAGTACCACAGATATCTGGAAATTTTAGATTTTGTAAAAAAATAATATAGCAATCGTTATTAGCAATTTACTTTTATATTTTATATAAAAATATCAAAACATAAAAGAAATTCACCACCTCCGATATCCCAACTAATTAAAACATGCCTTAGCTAACAGCTTAAAGAGATTGTAAAAATTACGTCTATCGTATAAAAATATCAACAGATCGATCATCCGTGATATTTATAATTTTTGACTGAAAAAACAGAATGCATTCATATCGCTACAATTACGTTTCAAATTGATTCTGGCTTAAGATATTTTGATACAAAGCAATTTTTTCACTTAGTGAGAAAATCATGTTGTTGCTTTGCAATATTAAATGTTCATCTAAAATGCAACTTAACACTGATAAAATAATACTAATTTATTTTCAACTATATTAGTGACAATGAATGCTTTTTAATTTTAAAAAGAGTAAAGTCTGGCTTGCTCATCAAATTGACTATTGCAGAAAATAAAATAGCACTTTATTATCATCCGAATGCCTAAACCATTATAATTTGAGACCATAACAATGAGCGAAGCGTTAAAAATTTTAAACAACATCCGTACCCTGCGTGCTCAGGCTAGAGAGTGTAGCCTTGAAACTTTAGACGAAATGCTTGAAAAATTAACGGTTGTCGTTAATGAACGTAGAGAAGAAGATACTCAGGTTCAGGCAGAAATTGAAGAACGAACACGTAAACTACAGCAATATCGTGAAATGTTATTTGCCGATGGTATAGATCCAAACGAATTACTGCAAACAATGGTGTTAAAAACTAGTCCCGGAAAATCTAAACGTGCGGCGCGTCCAGCGAAATATAAATATACTGATGAAAATGGTGAATCCAGGACATGGACAGGTCAGGGACGAACTCCAGCTGTAATTAAAAAAGCCATGGATGAAGGTAAGTCACTGGAAGACTTTTTGTTGTAACAATAATATTCAATTTTCCTGCTGTTAATGAGAAATAGCAGTATTAATTTATTATAAAAATAATACTTTTTGATTTATCTTTAATTATTATTTTACGGACACTTCACCGCTTAAAAAACAGAAGGGAGCACCGCTCCTTTTGACCAGGATAACTTCAGATGATTTTATAAATATTATACCATGTGACAGGGCACCCAACTCCATCTCTAATCGCTGTCTTTGGTAAAAATTCACTTAACTGATACAGTTAGCTATAACCTCTACTGACTGATATCCAGCAGATCTCATGATGTGCAGAGATAATCTTTTTTAGCATTCATGCCTGATACGCTTTTAAGTTAACAGCTATATTCAATCAAGCAAGATGACAGAGTGAGTAGTCTTGCCAATATTATAGAGGTAATAAAGGATTGAATTACTGGCATAAAAGTCTCAATCCTGCAGTAGATAATCCATAAAAATGTAAACAGACAGGTAACATTAATTCATTGAATTGTCTGTCAGCACATATCAGGAATGGATTACCTGCATTATCTGTCGTGAAATAAGGGTAATCCGGAATTACTCACCATATACCAGACCTGCATAAGCACAAGGAAAACATTGAATCTTATTAGGGTGATTTCCATGTCTTAATAAACGAGCTATTTTCCTGAATAGCCTGCAGCATCCATAAGCAACCATTACATCTACTTCTATAATTGCGTATTTATCGACGCACCACGACCGATGGCATAATACGTAAACCCATACCTGTTTAAACGCTCCGGATCAAACAGATTACGGCCATCAAAAATTACAGGTTGTTTTAATTTTGCTTTAATCACATCAAAATCAGGGGCGCGAAAATTTTGCCATTCAGTACAAATCACCAGCGCATCTGCCCCCTGTAAAGCGTCTTCTTTTGTTTCCATCAACATCAAATCATGACGAACACCGTAAATGCGTAGCACTTCACGCATCGCCTGTGGATCATAGGCCTGAATTTTGGCACCCGCTTTCCACAACAGTTCCATTAATACCCGGCTGGGTGCTTCACGCATGTCATCTGTATTAGGTTTAAATGCCAATCCCCAAAGAGCAAAAGTTTTATTTTTCAGACAGTCCCCAAAATAATTTTGTATCAACTGTGGTAATCTGAATTTTTGTTGATCATTAATTCGTTCAACCGCCTGCAATAACTCAGGTCGATAATCGATTTGTTTCGCTGAATGAATCAACGCCCGGATATCTTTCGGAAAACAGGATCCGCCATAACCACAACCAGGATAAATAAAATGATAGCCAATACGCGAATCAGATCCGATTCCCTGACGTACTTTTTCAACATCTGCACCCAGTAATTCTGCCATCCTGGCAATCTCATTCATAAAACTGATTTTAGTAGCCAGCATACAGTTAGCAGCATATTTCGTCAGCTCTGCACTACGAATATCCATTACCATCATACGATCATGATTACGATTAAAAGGCTCATAGAGTTGATGCATAAGCACTGCGACATCGTTATTGTCAGTACCAATGATAATTCTTTCCGGACGCATGCAGTCTGTAATTGCAACACCTTCTTTTAAAAATTCCGGATTGGAAACAACATCAAAGGGAATATTGTTGCCACGCTGCTCCTGCATTTTTTTTATGGTAATACGTACCTTATCTGCAGTGCCGACAGGCACAGTGGATTTATTTATAACCACTTTGTATTCAGTCATATACTGACCAATTGTACGAGCAACTGCAATAACATGATGTACATCTGCTGAACCATCTTCACTGCAAGGTGTTCCCACTGCAATAAACTGAATGGCTCCATGCAGAACGCCTGCCTGGGCATCTGTGGTAAAATTTAAACGACCAGCTTCATAATTCTGCTGCACTAATGGGGCAAGATTCGGTTCAAAAATAGGCATAATGCCTTTTTTCAGATTGGCTACTTTCTCTTCATTGACATCAACACAGAGTACATCATACCCCACTTCAGCGAACACTGCGGCCTGAACTAATCCAACATAACCAGTACCAAAGATGGTAATTTTCATCGAAAAACCTTATTTTTTCTAAAAGCATGGTGGTCCCGTATGGTTTTATCAACCTTTGGCTACCTCTTCTTTTACAAAGGCACTAAATTCCTTACCCAATACCGGATGCTTCATGGCATATGCCATAAATGCTTTTATATAACCGGTCTTATCACCGCAATCATGACTTCTACCTTTTACATGGTAAGCTTCAACAGGCTCCTGTTCCATCAATATAGCGATGGCATCCGTAAGCTGAATTTCATCACCCGATCCCGGTGGAATTTGAGATAATAATGGCCAGATACTGTCGGAGAAAACATATCGCCCGACAATGGAAAAATTTGATGGCGCCTTGTCAGGATCAGGTTTTTCAACAACCCCGATAACAGGAATGCGTTCTCCGGGTTGCAATAAATGTCCACGGCAATCTACGATACCGTAATGCGCGATTTTTTCATAAGGAACAGCTTCTACCATTATCTGGCTGATACCTGTCTGATTAAAACGTCGAATCATTTCACTTAAGTTATCCTGAGACGAATCTGCACTGTATTCATCCAAAATAACGTCAGGTAACACCACAGCAAAAGGCTCATTACCAATCAACGGGCGTGCACATTGTACGGCATGCCCAAGACCTTTAGCGATGCCCTGGCGAACCTGCATGATGGTAACATGTTGTGGACAAATAGATTGCACTTCGTTTAACAGCTGACGTTTAACACGTTTTTCCAGCATCGCTTCTAATTCAAAACTGGTATCAAAATGATTTTCAATTGAATTTTTAGAAGAATGCGTCACTAAAATAATTTCACAGATACCCGAAACAATACATTCAGTTACAACATATTGAATCAGAGGCTTATCAACCAGAGGCAACATTTCTTTCGGAATTGCTTTAGTTGCAGGTAGCATTCTGGTGCCAAGGCCAGCAACCGGAATCACTACTTTTTTAATTTTTTTATTTATAGCATTCACCTGTTTTCCTTTTACGCTACTGCAGGTTGCAACATTATGATGAAACAATAAAATTTCATTACTGTATACACCTGCTATTCAACAGATAACATGAGCTTGAGTCGGTGACTATCGCCGAAAATCTGACATTGCCATGCATCACAATGCTGATTTACCTGCGCCGGATAGGTTGCATCCAAGACACCCAAAGGCACATTACCACTTAACTGAATGTTATTATCATTTATGCTGATATTAGCATTTAAACCCGCTGACACGAGGATAAGATTTCTGTGTGGCACATTGTAGTAACCCGCTAACAGAGGATACTGGCCGGTCAGATGAGTCTGATGAAGCAACTGATTCAGCTGATCCATTAATAACGATATTTCAGGAAACTGACTGTGATGACGCATGACGTCTTTCTTCAGTACCCTGCTAAATAATATTCTCAACAGCAGTGCCACCAGTATTCCATTAGTGCCAGGTTTTATAATATCCAGGCAATAAAAAGCTAAATCATTTTCTGAAAGCTCGGAAATACCAATAACGAAACCCAGGCTATCTGTATCTGTTAATTCACAGTAGCTAATTCGACAGCATGCAATTATCTGCTGTAATGGTGGCTGGAGTCGCTGCAATAATTGCATTGCATCATGAGGATGCTGGCGCAATATTTCCCAATTTTTAAGTAACTCAATTTCTTCAGTAGCCAGCGATAATTTTGGATATAAGCAGGCTAGCACAGCTTCTCTGAAATGACTGAGATCGGTAATTGGCTTCAATAACACATCTTTGACGCCCATACGCAATACGATGGCAATATCAGCGATTTTATTTGTTGCAGAAATCACTAATACTGGAATTTGTATGCTTTGTGAAAAAAAGCGTTCGACAAATTCAATACCACCCATTTCTGGCATTGCTAAATCACATAAAATCAAATCAACGGGTTGTGTTGTTAAAAAATCTAATGCCTGAAAACCATTATCAGCCTGTTGGACTATTGCTCCCATAGAATGCAGATAAGCTGTTATTACAGAACGAAAAACGACATCATCTTCTACTATCAAAATAGATTTACCTGTTAAACCTGTTTCTGTAATGTGCATCCTGGCTTACCCCTGAATATTATAATTATTAATAACGACTGATGGATAATGGCACCTATCGTTCATAAGGTTAAGAAACAGAATGGTAAAAACTGTTTACGTGGTCATATTATTGCAATTTTTTCTTTTTGATCAGTGACAATAATGGTTCCTGTTGTTTTTCCAATGCTGATAATCCCGCGGTAATCGCTTCTTCTGCACGATGAAAATCCAGCATGGATATCTGCAGGCAATCAGGTTGAATTAAAATATCGGCAGGCTCTTCTATCAGTAGCTTACGCTTTAAGCCGTTCTCGAGGATTTGCATGGATACCGACATAACTTCCAGAGCACTGGGGGCATTATTCGACTGCTGAACCGCTGCACGAACCAGTTTCCCACGCAGGCGTTGATACCAGGGTGAATCAGGCGGCTCATCTTGCAGCACTTCACCAGACAACAATACCTGGTGTGCAAGAAATGCATCCTGTTGTAAATCTACAGCGATAACAATATCTGCTCCCATTGCTCTGACTAAAGAAACAGGAACAGGGTTAACAATGGCTCCATCCACCAGCCAGCAATTATTAAAACAAATGGGTGGTAGTAACCCCGGCACACTGCAGGAAGCACGAATCGCCTGATTAACATCACCTTCAGTAAACCATACTTCACGTCCGGTGGTTAAATTAGTTGCCACAGCACCAAATTTCAATGCACATTCAGAGAATGCGGTTATTTTGATTAATTTATCTATAGCGCTAAAAACACGTTCACCCCGTAGCAAGCCACCACGATGCCAGGAAAAATCCATCAACCGCAGGACATCCCAATAGCCAAACGAGCGAATCCAAAATTCCATGGCATTAAGGCGATTACAGGCAAAAGCGGCGCCTACCAGTGCACCGACAGAGCATCCACCAATGATATCAATCTTTATGCCAAGCTTTTTTAATCCATTTATTACACCAATATGCGCCCAACCTTTTGCTGAACCGGCGCCTAATGCTAAGCCAACTTTTATTTGTCGCATAGTATCTATCCACTTTCTGTCAGGATTACCGTATTGCCTGGCCCGGCATTTATTCCGAAATTCCAGATGGCATCAGATAATAAATATATAGTGGGATGGCCATACTACAGTATGGAGTCGCTTTATTGGCTCATAAGTATATATTGTTCAAATTTACACTATTAATTAATACAAGCGATATTTTATTAACTTACCTGGTTATTAACGCAAGAAGTGTCAGTCCGGTTAGTTTTTTTCTAAGACTGGCTGTCGATATAATAGCCTGCCAGCTTTCCTCCTGGCGTACTGAAGTTCAGGTAAATAATTCACTATCCATTCAGCGGTCATCATCTGATGTTATAAAAAAATACCAGTGCTTTTACATCCTGCATGGACACTGAATTGTTATATTTATATCATTCACTACAGTATCCAGGAATGCACTCATTCTGATAACACATACCCTTTTCAATCATCACCATTAAACACGCAGTGGTGATAAAACAAGTAAGTATCTGACTGACTTAAAATAGTAATTACTGACACAGGATCTGTTACTTTATGCCACATCAAAACATACGGAAAAAAATTTTACGCACAACCTGTCCTGATGCAAAAGGATTAATCGCAAAAATCACTACCGTTTGTTATCAACATCAACTCAATATTATTCAAAACAATGAGTTTGTCGATCATCAAACAGGGCGCTTCTTTATGCGTACAGAGATTGAAGGTATTTTCAATGATACAGCGCTATTAACTGACATTAACAAAAATCTGCCGGAAGATGCTTCCTGTGAGCTGCGCAATATCAACTGTCGTCGTATTGTCATCATGGTGACAAAAGAAGCACATTGTCTTGGCGATTTATTAATGAAAAGTGTTTATGGTGGACTTGATGTGGAAATTGCAGCAGTTATCAGTAACCATACTGCACTACAGGACCTGGTAGAACGCTTTGACATTCCGTTTCATTTGATAAGTCATGAAGGCCTGACTCGAGACCAGCATGATCAACAGCTAATGACAAAGATTGATAGCTATAAGCCTGATTACGTCGTACTGGCTAAATATATGCGTATTTTAACACCTGCTTTTGTGCAACATTATCCTTATCGCGTTATTAATATTCATCATTCATTTCTACCCGCTTTTATTGGCGCACGGCCTTATCATCAGGCTTATGAACGTGGTGTAAAAATTATTGGCGCCACAGCACACTATGTTAATAACAGTCTGGATGAAGGTCCAATTATTATGCAGGATGTCATTAATGTAGATCATTCATATAGTCCTGCAGATATGATGCGTGCGGGGCGTGATGTTGAAAAAAACGTACTCAGCCGTGCGCTATATCTGGTTCTTGCACAACATGTTTTTGTTTACGGTAATCGTACTGTCATTCTTTAATCATTGAGGTGCTTTCATAATAGTAACGAAAGCACCATTAAAAATATCAACAGAATATCAGATTTATTTTACAACAAATAACCCATTTGATATAACATGCCGTGCTTGTAAAAAGCATTGTATCAATTGTTTAATATATTATCCCTGTAGATAAAATAACTTTAAAAAATAATACGTCTGATATTTTACAAAAAAAATGACAGCATATGATTATCTCTGATGAATATACTAATTACTGCTATCTTATTAAATTTATTATAAGCTGAATATTAGTTCATGTTATTAACTAAATCTATAAACTTATTTAATACACTGGAATGAGATTTTGATTTATAAAAATAGCATTTATTTTCACAATGATAATCTTTAAGTTCAATAAATTTAAGCATTGAATTACTGTCGAAATCATCAACCATAGAATCGGTAATACAGACATAATCACCAGAGCAGATAAAACTCAGGCAACAGGTAAAATTATCAAGTTGCCTGATATTTGCTTTATCACCGCGTTTTCTCACCTCATCCCCTAACTCTTTTATAAAGCTACTTTTATAAAGAATAGGGTCACAAAGCCAGGTGGTACCACTTAATAATGTAATAATATTGTCAGTTGCATTGATGATGTCTTTTCTGGCCCAGATGCCTATTTCACCACCTTGTATCTCTTTTAAAAAAGAAAATCGTTCACTATCAATTTTTTCTGAACTTAAAATTAATGTATTTCCATCATAATCGCCAATTTCTCCAATATTGTCATAAGAAAATCTAAAGATATTGACTTGTATATTATTTTTTTCCGCTGCTTTATATAGTGTAATCAATCTCTTATCTTTTCCCCAATCATAATAAACATTAACAACATTACAGATATTTCCATACAAGTGTTTTTTTGTTATTTCTTTTTCTTGTTGGTAAAGATCTTTCAAATCATTATAGAGCACCTCACCATCTTTCGTTAAACTCATGCCAAATTTTTCTCTTTTAAATAATCTCTTCCCTATGATAGCCTCAAAATCCTTTATTGATTTTGCGACCGGGGGTGTAGTGCGATTCATTGTTTTTGCAGCTTTGCTTAAAGAGCCATTTTCTACTACCGCCATAAATGCTTCTAACTTTCTAGATAAAAACATAGTTCACCAGTCCTATATAACCTATGAAGTCCATCGAATCACATTACCCAAATAAGTAAAATATTTGTTGACATATGTCGCAGGTATTGTTTTTTACATGAAAAACAAATGATTTGCAAATAATGATTCAGCTATTAAATAAAAAGCTAAATAGAAAGCTTGTGAGTCCGGCAATAAAGAATCATAAAATTATACGACTCAATTTAATTTATTATAAAAAGACAAGAATACATTAATACCAAGAATATTTCATTATTTTTAACAGAGTTGAGTTTTATTATCTACATTTATATAACATTATTTTTTATCACGGCAAGAATAAAAATCAATAACATCAAAAAAGGACACACTCATATTAATCATAAATTATGAGTAACCTTCTTATTGAAGTTATATAGATAATCAAAAATAAAAATTAAATTAATAATTATAATCAGAAAGAAAAATATATTTTATTCAGCCAAATATTATTATTGTATTTAATACAGAATCTCACTTTACTATCTGTGACTACTCTTGCTTTGATATTTAGCAATGTTTTACCAATACATCATCAATTCATACTCTAAAATACATTACTGACAGGTAATAAAAACAGGCAAATGGCAAATAAAACAAATATTCATTAAAAGGAAAAAGTTTTTTAACGCACAAATATAATGATAATAAATTTCATATATCGATAATAAAAATCCCACAACAGATTACCTTAACATTCAGTGTAGTCGTATAAAGAAAACTAACCAGTTAGCGCTATCAATAACGCAAAAAAACCAGCTGTCAAAGGCAACTCTATTTTACTCATCGCAGATAGCAAAAAACCAAAAAATACCTTCAGGATGTTGATAAACAAACATCAATGACAGCTTGCAGTAACATCTGCTACCATTCCGCGTATAACTTGTTAATAAACAACCATCATTATGAAAATCGTTTCTTTTAATATTAATGGACTACGTGCCAGACCTCATCAACTCGCAGCAATCATTGAACAGCATCAACCCGATATTATCGGTTTACAGGAAACCAAAGTGCACAATCATATGTTTCCTTTTGAGGAAATCAGTCAATACGGCTACCATCTGTATTTTCACGGACAGAAAGGTCATTACGGTGTAGCACTACTTATCCGGCAACAGCCTTTAGCCGTGCGTTATGGCTTTCCGACGGATAAAGAAGACGCACAGCGCCGTATTATCATGGCAGATATCGCCACATCTCAAGGTACACTAACCGTCATCAATGGCTACTTTCCGCAGGGAGAAAGCCGTGATCACCCGATAAAATTCCCCGCTAAAGAAAATTTTTATCATGATTTGCAGGCCTATCTGGAAAATAGCCTCTCGGCAGATTATCCCGTATTGATTATGGGTGATTTTAATATCAGCCCAACCGATCTCGATATTGGTATCGGTGAAGAAAATCGTAAGCGCTGGCTACGTAGCGGTAAATGCGCTTTCCTGCCGGAAGAACGTCATTGGATGCAGAATTTACAAAACTGGGGATTAACGGACACTTTTCGTGCCGCTCATCCTGATTGTCATGACCGCTTTTCCTGGTTTGATTATCGCTCACGCGGTTTTGATGATAATCGCGGCCTGAGAATAGATTTACTGCTGGCTACCCGACCGCTGGCAGAACGTTGCATAGCAACGGGTATAGATTATGGTATACGTGCGATGGACAGGCCATCCGATCACGCTCCCGTATGGTCAGAATTCGCTCTGTAAGCGCTATAACTGCCGATTAACAACAAGGTATTCACTATGGGGAAAAAATACCGCCAGACCGTCATATCGTGGCATTACGGTAAGACAGTAGAATAGCGCTGCCTTCATACCTGCTGATTATTTTTTACCGCAGTGCATAAGGCATTCAGCCTGTATTATCAGTCTTTTGGGGCAATAGCTGCCAGATTAAGTTATTAGTCCCTGTTACGTTTTTATCACGCATACACTGCTGTAGCCTGCCACCGGTAATCTCTATTACCGAACCTTCGGAATAGCTGTGGTTTTGATATACGCAACATTTAGGACAGGGAATACTGTTATTGGCCCCATTACCTTTTTGTTGCCATACTTCAGGCGGCACAGCAATATCAAGACGACTGCGACTAAAACTTTCTTTATTGTCTGCAAGGCAGGTGGTGCAAATCACTGCAGAAAACAGGCAGACAGATAATATCATTACGCGCATTTTCATCATGTATCGCCTGATTTATCGTTATTATTACGCTACCCCGATGGCAGTAACGAACTATTTTACCGCGGCCAGTGAAAACCATTTATTGTGCTAGCAGGCATGGTATTATTCATTATAAGAAAACTAATTAAACAATAGCTCAATAATTCCAGCTCTGCTGTTACCGCGCTTTTACCCAGCACCGTTTTTCCTGAAAAACTACTTTTTAGTATCAGCTAATCTGCATGATGGCGTGTCAGTACTGTACCACGCCAGGCTGCCAATGAAAAAGACGGCGCAGGCAGGCAACAACCTCACTATTCAGCTGACCAGAAAAGGCTAGATGGCTGATTTATGACATCTATTTTTATGCCAGTTATTTATAATCCCGCCATGTTAATCCTCCCGCGTGATACCAGAAATAATAACAGACCACTTTATCAGTCACCGGTTGATAAACCCGTGACTGATTAACTTTTAAGGAGACAGTGATTATGGCATTAAGCAACAGCTTACATTCATTACGCCCCGCAACAAATTCAGCGGCAGGAAGAAATAGCATCCAGGACAACAATCAAGCTAGATCAGCACCTGCAACCGGTAGCAACCTTGCAGGGAATATGAATGGCATTCAGCAAACAGACGCTGCTTCTGCTGCCAGTAATAGTCAGCATAATGAAGATCTGGAATATGCAGAGATGTTTTCTGACATTCAACTCGCTTACCAAGAAAAACATACCACCAGACAACTTTTAAACAGAAGCAGACTGCGCCATTTTAACGTTACAAGACAGATAGTTATTCCAGAGACAAAAAAAGAAATTATTGCTGATATCAATGATCAGTTATCACGGATTACTTTTAGAGGAACAGATCTCACCAAAGCAGGGACTCTTGTACAGATCCTGCTGAAAAAAAACAAGCTTATGCAAGAATTTTACATCAGCACCGTGGGTGAAAAGTATCGGCTGGTCGAAAAAAAATTTCATGATAATGATCCGAAAAAGCTTGAGGAAGTAAAAAGGATCATTAGCAACATAAAAACAGCATATGAGTCTGATCATTATAGATATTCAAGCAATCCTTTCTTAGGTAGCAGTCAGTTTGCAAAACATCCCATTGAGCAAATAAAGAGGCTAGAGGATGCCTTACTGATGTTGAATCATATATTTGCGGCAACCAAGGACCACCGCAATATAAATAACGGCTCAACCCCTTATCATGACAAACGTTCACAAAAGCTGCGGCAGCAGGGAAGACCGGTCAGTGAAATAACAATCACCCCAGTCCCCACCAGAGCCAGGAATGCCATTCTGAAGTTCGAGACACGACTTAAAGAAAAATGTGGCATCGTTCGAATTAAAGACGTTTTTGTGATGCAATCAGATAGTCATCTTGCAGCACCAGTCACTGCACTGAGCACCTCTACGACGTTGCTGGCCAGCATAAGCAAGGCTGATACCACAGCCACGCCTGTTATCAGGCTGCCTGAACTGGTTATAACCGCCTCCTCAGCATCATCTAAAAGTCAGGAAACTATAGCAACAGACGTTCATGCACGTCCTGTACCAGCACCGTGTCATAACCCGGTTCGAGCTGCAGCAGAACAAGACTATGCCTATATGGCACTACTCCATACACAGCTGCAATCGCTCCAGTCAGCCGCAGACGCTATTGCTCAGCTGCCTGTTCCGACACGATGGGAAGAAGTAAAGATGCTGTTTGGTTTCGGACCCAACCTTGCACTGCGGCAGGGAAAGCGGGCAATCGACGCGCTGAAAAAATACGATATAGCGTTTAAGGCTGGGCGCGGGGAAATCACGCAATATGGCATAAAACACTCTGAGTCTATTACAAAGATGAAGGAAAAAGTAAAGGTATTCATGCAGTTATCAGCCAGCCACGGGGAAGTGCTGCAGGCAGCCGCTAAGCACGTTGCTGAACCAGGCTCAAAATGGCGTTATATCGGCCAGCGCCTGACAGCACAATTCCTGCCCGTTACCGTCCTGCGCAGCCTGCTAGCTGGCATTACTGGCGCGGGAGTTGCAGCAGCGATAACAGCAGCATTTTCAGGTGTTACTGCCGCGCTAACTTTGTCCTTCTTATGGCCAATAGCGGCAGCGGGTGGTACTGTTTTTCTGTTGTTCGTCGCCGGTCAGGCAATCGCACAATCCATTCGTTCATCACAAGAGCACGCACAGGCAGTCAGGCTGCGCCAGGAATACAACACTATAAGGAATGGCAGTTAATGGCTGAATGAGGGGAAAATTGAACTCCTGCCACGCTGTGCTGGCATGCCTTAGTTGACACTCTTAAGGGAAAATGCTCAGGTATCTCAATGGCAGACTCCACACCCGCCGCTGTCTGTCTCAGCATTCTCCCATTATACCGTATACCGAACTGAGGCTCTGCCTCAGCACCTGTAACAGGCAGCACGTTGCAGGCCATATGCCATCGCATTAAGCAAATGGACGCTGCCTTTTCCACCTAAACCCGTAGCTCAATAATTCCCGGCCTGCCCTTATCAATAAATTCAAGCGCTGATGGCGCGTTAACTGCTTCTTTCTTATTGGTCCATAGCGGCAGATGAAAAAATCGGTGTATTTAAGGAATGACCTGACTATCAGCTGACCGGGAAAATACAGGGCTGATTTATGACATCTATTTTTATGCCAGTTATTTATAATCCGGCCATGTTAATTCGTACGCATGATATGAAAGACAATAACAGACCACTTTATCAGTCACGGGTTGATAAACCGGTGACATATTAACTTTTAGGGAAATAGCAATTATGGCATTAGGCAGCACATTAAACAGAAGTACCGAAAGTATAAGTACCATCCATCAGAGCAACACACCAGAATCCACATCTGGAAGAACAGTAAAAGCAGACTATGCATTCAATTTTACTGACGTTTGCCAGGCAAACACTGCCCCTGGTGTTATTCATACCCCGACAGAAACAGAACTGGAATCATTAAAAATGCTATTGCGCCAGATCAAAGAAGAATATGAAACTGACTCTAAATATAAAATTGGGTCAGTTGCAGGCAAAAGCATTTGTTTACATACAGGTGCGTTTGCAGGCATCTTCATTAAAAATATGGAAACAAAAGAAGAAATTCTATGGGCACTCAACCAGGTATGGCATGCCACAAAGCCAGCTTCTGATGATTCCAATAAGCAGGTGCCCACCAGAGCCCGGAGAATCATTAAAAATCACCTGAATGACCTTGAAAAACATGGCATCGTTCTGATTGGCAAGCGCCTCGTGCTGCAATCAGATAGTCATGCTGCGGCACCAGCCATTGCACTAAGTACCTCTATTACTGCGCTGCATAATCGCGGGGATAATACAATATCGCCCCTGGTTTTAGATAACGGAAGACAACCTGATACACAACAGCAAGGTCCCACAGAGGGGGAGCTGGTGCATGCAACCACCGCTGAGGTTAGAAGACGTAGTCAAACAGGCTCCTCACAGGCTACAACAGAGGGCCCTCAAGATGTTGGTAGCACAACAGCAGACGCTCATGCACCTCCTGTACCAGCACAGCCTACAAATAATAAAGATGCAGCTGCACAACATCAGCGTGCTATGCAAGCACAACTGGCATCTGAAGCCGCCGCTGCGCGTCGTCAACGAGAGACTGATAGCATAACAGCAGCTCCAGCAGAATCACGGGAATCTGCTACAGACACTAATCAAAATTCTCAACGAGGAACTACAGCAACAGACGCTAATGCATTTCCTGTACCAGCACCGCGCCAAAGCCTGGCTCAAAGTGCAGCAGAACAGCCAGCTCCAGCTGAACAAGACCCTGGCTATATGACGATACTCAATGAACATCTGTTATCTTTCCAGTCAGCCGTAGACGCTATTGATGAGCTGCCTGCTCTGACAACATGGGAAAAAGTAAAGACGCTGTTTGGTTTCGGACCCAACCTTGTACTGCGGAAGGCAGAACAGACAATCGACGCGCTAAATGAATACAATAAAAACTTTAACGATAGCATCACGACAATCAAAAACAGCACAGCCGAAAATGAGACTAAAGAACGAATAGCACAATTCAAGGCACAGTTATCAGCCATCCATGGCGAAACGCTGCAGGCAGCCGGTAAAAACGTTGCTGATCCAGGCTCAAAATGGCGTTATATCGGCAAACGCATAGCAGAACAGCTCTTTCCCACCGCTATAAGCAGCCTGGTACCTGCCAGTATTGGTACAATAGCTGCAACAGTGATAACAGTATTTTCAGGTGTTACTGCCGCGTTCACTCTTTCCTTCGTATGGCCAATAGCGGCAGCGGGTGCGGGTGCTTTCCTGCTGTTTATGGGTGGTCAGGCAATCGTACAATCCATTCGGGCCGCACAAGAGCACGCACAGGCAGTCAGGCTGCATCAGGAATACAACGCTATTATGGAGGCGTACCCTATACCAGTAAACGATACTATGAAGGCGTACATTATCAATGGTATAGAATCAACGGTCTGAAAAAGACTTAAATAATACATCGGGTATTTGATACCCGATGTCTACTGTCATCCACGCAGGTGGATTACTTTATGCCAACATCAATATAAATAATCTGATAACTCAGTAATAATTCACTGCTTTTTCTTTACCCACCAGCGTTTTCATTTCCAGCACAGTAGCATAAACTTGAGATGTGAATAATCCTGTTGCAATTTAGTGATAACTAACAGATTTCAGTCTGACTGTCATGCAAGAGATACCTTAAAGCAGCAACCTTTGTAGTTTTACTGGAGATTACATGTATATTTTACTGCGAATGATCACGGGATGTTTAAAGTGGACATGGCGTCTGCTCAATTTTATCAGGCAATGTATTCTCAATGTCTTCGTTTTGATATTACTACTGGCAGGTATCGGAGTCTATCTCGAGATGCAACCCAAACATATGGATAGCAGTAGTAAAGGCGCATTACTGGTTAATCTCAACGGTATCATTGTTGACCAGCCGGTAACCAATAATCCACTACAAAAATTGGGACGTGAATTACTGGGCTCCTCAGATAATCACCTGCAGGAAAACTCCCTGTTTGAATTAGTTGATATTATCCGCCAGGCAAAAACAGATAATAACATTACCGGCATGGTGTTATCGCTAAAGGATTTTGCCGGGGCAGACCAGCCTTCATTACACTATATAGGTAAAACACTACGTGAATTTCGCGATAGCGGAAAGCCGATTTACGCCATTGATGATGCCTATAACCAGGCACAATATTATCTGGCAGGTTTTGCCAACAAAATTTACCTTTCGCCACAGGGAATGGTTTTTCTGCACGGTTTCGCCAGTGACCATATTTATTACAAGGAATTATTAGAAAAGCTAAAGGTCACCACTCATGTTTTTCGCGTTGGTACTTATAAATCAGCTGTTGAGCCGCTAATTCGTAACAATATGTCCCCCGAAGCAAGAGACGCTGATCAGCGCTGGATAGATAGTCTGTGGGCAAATTACCTTAACGTTATCGCGACTAACCGCCAGCTGACCACTGAGCAGGTATTTCCTGATATAAAAACTACACTTAGCGCTTTACGGGCAACAGGTGGAGATACGGCAAAATACGCGCTGGAGAATAAACTGGTTGATAAGCTAGCCCTGCGCCCGGAAATAGAAAAAGACCTGATAAAAGCGTTTGGCTGGAATGAGGAAAACAAAGCGTTTAACCACATCAGCATCTATGATTATCAACTGAATGAAGCGCCGCAGCAGGACCAGCAGATTGGCGTCATTTTTATTAATGGCCAGATTATTGATGGTGCCAGCATGCCGGATACCATCGGCAGTGAAACCATTGCTACGCAAATCAGGCAGGCCCGCCTCGACCCCAAAATTAAGGCACTGATATTACGTGTTAACAGCCCCGGCGGCAGCGCCAGCGCTTCTGAAGTCATACGTGCGGAATTAGCTGCCCTGCGCAGTGCCGGTAAACCCATTGTGGTTTCTATGGGAGGCGTCGCTGCTTCTGGGGGTTACTGGGTATCCACCCCTGCAGATTTTATCATCGCCAGCCCAAGCACACTGACAGGCTCCATTGGTATTTTTAATATCATTAATACTTTTGAAAATAGTCTGAAGAGTATTGGCGTAAATACTGACGGCGTAGCCACTTCGCCTCTGGCCAGTCTGTCCATCACTAAAGCGTTACCGGCTGAAGTATCTCAGATGATTCAAATGCTAACAGAAGATGGCTATAAGAAATTTATTCATCTGGTAGCCGATTCCCGCAAAAAAACGCCGGAACAGATTGATAAAATTGCCCAAGGACATGTCTGGACTGGTACGGATGCGAAAAATAATGGGCTGATTGATAAATTAGGTGACTTTGATAACGCTATTGAAAAAGCAGCAGAGCTGGCAAAACTCACCAGCTGGCAACTTAACTGGTACACTGACGAGCCCGGATGGAGTGACCTGCTACTTAGCGAAATACAGATTTCAGCGCACGCATTGTTACCGGATATGATGAAAACATGGCTACCTATTCCGTTTGCTACGCTGGCAGCTGCGGTGCAATCTCCAAAAAAACTATCCAGTAATACCAACTATCTGCCACACAGCTACGCGCTTTGTCTGGCCTGTGCTTATATTGATTAATTTACTCATAGCCCGGCATAGCGTCGGGCTTTTCCCACCTGCCTGTTTCGTGGCGTTTCACTGAAAAATACGCAATAGCGTCAATCATGGCGAAACAGCACCGGGCTATCAGCCCAGTACAATTCCGATAAGCATCCTCGATAGCCGAAAAAAAATTCATCATACATAAGACATTCTTGATCTAAACTATATTTGGATGTAGAAAATTATGCCGCTAATGCAACAAAAAGTGATCCATACCCTTAGTCTGACAAACGACAACGCTCAGAAAGGGTGTTTTTTTCAATAAAAATAGTTGGTGAAATATGGCTATCAAAGTAGGTATCAACGGTTTTGGCCGCATCGGCCGTATTGTTTTCCGTGCTGCGCAACAACGTTCTGACATAGAGATCGTGGCAATCAATGACTTACTGGATGCCGAGTACATGGCATATATGCTGAAATACGATTCCACACATGGTCGCTTTCAGGGAACAGTTTCTGCTAAAGAAGGACAGTTAACTGTTAATGGTAAAAATATTCGCGTTACTGCCGAAAAAGATCCCGCTAATCTGAAATGGAATCAGGTTGGTGTAGATGTTGTGGCTGAGGCAACAGGTCTGTTTCTGACGCAGGAAACCGCCGGTAAACATCTTACTGCCGGGGCAAAAAAAGTAGTTATGACCGGGCCATCGAAAGACGATACCCCGATGTTTGTCATGGGTGTTAACCATAAATCGTATGCCGGGCAGCAGATAGTTTCCAATGCATCCTGTACCACTAACTGTCTGGCGCCACTGGCTAAAGTGATTAATGATAAATTTGGTATCGTTGAAGCACTGATGACAACAGTACATGCCACTACTGCAACGCAAAAAACAGTAGATGGTCCTTCCCATAAAGACTGGCGTGGTGGTCGTGGCGCAGCACAGAATATTATTCCTTCTTCCACCGGTGCTGCCAAAGCCGTGGGCAAAGTTATCCCTGAACTGAATGGTAAATTAACCGGTATGGCCTTTCGAGTACCAACACCCAATGTTTCTGTGGTTGATCTCACCGCACGCCTGTCAAAAAGTGCATCCTGGGAGGAAATCTGTGCCGCAATGAAGGCTGCATCTGAAGGTGAGCTCAAGGGAATATTGGGGTATACTGAAGATGAAGTGGTTTCTACTGATTTTAATGGTGAAAAGCTCACTTCTATATTTGATGCCAAAGCCGGTATTGCGCTAAACGATAAGTTTGTCAAACTGATAGCCTGGTATGATAATGAAACCGGTTATTCAAATAAAGTGCTGGATCTTATTTCTCATATTGCTAAATAATCGATAAATCATTAATCAGCTTATATACCCAAAATATTCAAGGTTGCAGCAAGGCGGTAAGAACAGTCATCCCCATGAGCATAGACAAACTATGTGATTGAGGTGACTGTTCGCAGCCAACGCGGCTGCAGTTTGAAAGGCGAAGGGTATAAAGGGCGACTGAGTGTCGCCCTTTTAACGCAGCTCCCTGTACTTCACCTGCATACAGGAACAGATAAAATCAGAGAAGGTCCATGCACAAAACAGATGAACTCAGGACTCAGCGTATCAACAGCCTGATAACTCCACAACAACTGGCAGACAGGTTACCCCTGCCACCAGAAATGGCTGATAACATCACCTCAGCACGCAGCAGAATCGAAAAAATCATCTCAGGCAAGGATAGTCGGCTACTGGTAGTGATAGGCCCCTGCTCTATCCATGATCCCAGGGCAGCGATGGATTATGCCACCCGGCTGAACCAGCTACGTGAGTATTATCAGGATCAGCTGGAAGTTGTCATGCGTACTTACTTTGAGAAACCGCGTACTACTGTTGGCTGGAAAGGGCTGATTTCTGATCCCACACTGGATGGATCCTGCCAGGTCAATCTGGGTATCCATCTGGCCAGAGAATTACTGCTTACTATCAATCAATCAGGGTTACCCACCGCCACCGAATTTCTGGATATGGTAACCGGGCAATATATTGCCGATCTGATAAGCTGGGGTGCAATTGGTGCACGCACAACGGAAAGCCAGATCCATCGTGAAATGGCTTCGGCTCTGTCCTGTCCGGTGGGTTTTAAAAATGGCACTGACGGGAACATCAGAATCGCTGTTGATGCCATACGCGCCGCCAGTCAGCGTCATGTGTTTCTGTCCCCGGATAAAAACGGCCAGATGACAATTTATCAAACCTGCGGTAATCCTCACACCCATGTTATCCTGCGTGGCGGAAAACAACCTAATTACAGTGCCAGTGATATCAAAAATGCCTGCGCCCTGCTGCGCGAATTCAATCTTGGCGAGCATCTGATGATCGACTTGAGTCATGGTAACTGCCAGAAATTGCACCGTGATCAGCTGCAGGTCGCAAAAAATATCTGTCGGCAGATTCAGGCAGGTACCACAGCGATTGTTGGTATCATGGCAGAAAGCTTTTTAATTGAAGGTACCCAGGAAATCAGAGCGGGTCAGCCTGTTACCTATGGTCAGTCGATTACCGATCCCTGCCTCGGCTGGGCTGATACCGAACAGCTCCTTGCTTTACTGGCAGAAGCAGTTGATAACAGAGCGCAACAGGCCTGATATAATGAGGCACTCGCTAGAAAAGCCAACTGATTACCGGTGTTATTTACCTGAAAATTATCCAAATATCCTGCCAGACAGCAACCCTCACTCTATTTTTACCGGCAGAAACAGCCTGCCTTTTTGCCCAATCCCCTGCCTGCTACACTTTTTCCTGCAGAATTAGCGTTTATTAATCTGTTGCCTGTCATTGTTGTTTTTTGCTGAAAATGACTGAAATAACGCAGAGGATAAAACATCCCTCACTGCCGGTATCAGACTGGCGTTTACCTGCTATTTTTAATATCTGCATACTCTTTACGGCAATGTCATTAACAGATTGTGTAGCCTCATCATTTTATATTTCATGAATACATCATCCAGGTGACATAAAATTACAGCAAGTCACACGAATAAAAAAAGCATTTTCCTGGTAAAATTATAATAAGAAGGAAAACCACAATGATAAAATTTATTGTAGTAGATAATATCGACGTAGCCAGTGCATTCTATGAATGTATCTTTGATGCGATACCACAACAGGAATTGCCAGAGGAATCAAAGGTTACCAATAAAATGCTGGCAATCGCTGCTGGCTTTATTGATAGCCAGATCGAAATTGATATCTCAATGAAGTTGCTTAAAATACCCTATGCGAAATTCATCATTGAATTAATTAATTATAACTCAATGATGAATATGAAATTAGATGATTGTTATAAAATAAATAATAAAAAAGGATTAAGACATATATGTTTTAAAGTTTATGACATTCAACATGCATTTGAATTTCTTAAAAAACAGCACGAGGTAAAAATTGATTTATCGATTAATGAAGATAACTCATCATATTTTAAGGTTAAAAAAGAATCTGTATTCTTCCCCCTCAATAAAGAGGGAATCATGACAAAGCAAAAAATTTGTAATATTAAATTTACCGATAAATACGGTGTTCAATGGGAGCTTGAAGAAGGACACCTTGATATCTATTTATAATGAACATTATTTATCAACGAATTAAACAGATAATGGTTTAACATCAGCGCCAGAGTAGTGTTGTGATAATAAATCGTTGCAGGCAATCAGGTTTGTTGTGAGTAGCAGAGCCGCTTGCCTGCCTTGGTTGCTAAATCCGTCTGGCCTGCCAGTAAGTTTTTTTCCAGTAAACATTATTGAGCGAAGAACGGGTAACTCCACGGCTGGTAGAAGCATGAATAAACTTATCATCCGTATGATAAATACCTACATGTAACCCTCTTTTACCTCTTCCCGTTTTAAAAAAAACCAGATCACCTGGCATCAGCCTGTCACGGGCGACGCTGGTACCAAGCTCAGTCTGTGCTGATGTTGTGCGCGGTAATGGTATATCGAAACGATCACGAAAAGTGCGCCAGACGAAACCAGAACAATCTATGCCATGCCTGTCTGAACCGCCATCACGATACGGTGTACCCTGCCATTGTTTAAGCTGTTCTTTTAACTGAACGACTACCCGATGAGAATGAGTAAGATGACCTTTCGGTGGTACTGAATGACCACCACAACCACTGAGAATGAAACAGATGAATGCTATTGGCGGCCACATAAGGCGCTGCATTATCACAACAGTCAATGCCCTCTCTCCAGAAGATATTCGCAAAATAAAGTGACACAAAACCAGTACCAGCAAAATTTGAATTTATCCTGACAGATATAACAGTTACTCCGATGCTATCCTTAACAGGCTGCTGAAACATGCCGCATTTTCTGATTAACATGCGGATGCACCAGATTTTATTATGGCTCTGCAGGACCGGATTTACTGTCTGCTTTATAACAGGTCAGAGCGACACCAAACAGAATAATCACCACGCCCGCCGTTCTCAGCAAACTGGTTTGTTCATTAAATGATGGCAGCCATAATGCCAGCAGGTAAACCATAACATAGCTGAGACTTAACAGAGGATAAGCTCTGCTAAGTGGCAGATAGCGCAGTGCAAACAGCCAGCAGACCATGGAAAAACCATAGCCCAGCAGTCCACAAAAAACCGCCAGCACCGCCAGTGGATAATTGATAACAGACATCCAGACATTATCCAGTAATGACAGGGGAAGATGCATCATTCCCCACTTCATAAAAAGCTGAGCTACTGTCACCAGTAACATGCTGCCTGTTCCAAAGAGCCACCCGGTCATCAGGAAACACTCATAAGAAAAATACCCGACATAATACAGGCAATGCCCAACCAGTAGCACAATCCAACAGTTTCATTGAAGAAATATTGTGAGCCGATTGTGACCAGAACCAGATTAAGACTCAACATAGGGTACGCCTGACTGAGCGGTAAATATTGCAGCAGACGCAGCCAGAACAACATGCCCAGCACCAGCAAAAGGAGCGCCATCAACATCCAGCGCAACGCACCATAACCAACAGGTGACTGCTGCTGCCAGCAACGGGCAGCCTGCTTCTGACACAACTGACCACCACAGGTCAACAGATTAACCATCAGTAATAGCAGATAATTATTCATGGCTGTTTTTTGTACCACAACAGCGCCATGCGGAACGTATGCCTGACCTCATCTGCCACCGGTAACCAGCCTGGCATTGTTTCACCTTCATCGAGTTGCAGTACCACTGAAACATCACCCTGGGTTCGTGCCTGCACCAGCCATGCAGGGAATGCAGAATTGTCTATCAATCGCCCGGCGGCATCGGGATAGTCAAGCCCATATGACAGCTCACCTCTTTCGTCTATCATCAGGATATCACTGCGCTTTAACTCCCATGCCAGGCCTGTGGCAAAACCAACATTATCAGCCAGCACATAACGGCTGTGCGCAAGCAAAGCAGTATGATGACGAATGAAATGCTGTGGTTGTTTGTTATCCATAATTTTTTCTGGCAGCATCCAGGCAATAAACAGACTCAGCAACAATGGACAGACCGCTGCCCATTGCCAGTGACGTGATTCATTGCGGCCACTCCAGTAACCTGCCAGCCCCCAGAAAGCAAAAGTGGTTAGCGCCATAATCACTTTGCTGTTTTCTGCGGGTGAAAACAGTGAGACTGCAGTGAAATATCGACCGAAGTCAGGGATAGCTGTGCCATAAGCCATTAACAGAATAATCAGCATACAGGTGCTACCTGTAGCGAGATTAATGATACTGTTGGCTTTAAACAGACGTGTCTGGCCGGTACGCTCGGCATCGATGGCACTGGCGGCTATCAGTAACGCCAGCGGTGCCATGCAGGGCAATATATAGGTCAGCAGTTTACCCTTTGCTATGCTAAAAAATAACAACGGCATCAGTACCCAACTGAGCAGGAAAAAAAGCTCCGGCTGTACGCTACGCCTGCGCCAGGCATGAGTCAAGGCTCCTGGCAGGAAGCCAGTCCATGGCAATGTGGCCGCACAGAGCACAGGCAGATAATACCAGAACGGGGCTTTATGCTGAGCGTTATCTGCCGCAAGGCGCTGAATATGCTCCACCCAGAAAAAATAGCGCCAGAAATCGGGTTCACGTGACGCAATTGTCAATGCCCATGGAGCGCTTAACAATAGCGCAGAAACGATAGCAACAGGGCCTAAGGTAATCAATTCTTTTATCTTGCGCTGCCAGATGACAACGGGCAATAAGGCAATCACAGGTAGAACCAGTGCCAGAAAACCTTTGGTCATAAAACCCATACCACAGGCCAGACCCAGCAATACAGCAGCAGTCACTTTATTTAACCCGTTACCCGGATTCAACATGAAATAACTGCCTGCCATCGCTGCCGTCATCCACAACGCGAGCATGGGATCAAGGACACTATAGGTGCCCGTGCCAAATACCAGCAACGAAGAGAGATAAATCAGACTGGCAATCCATGCCGTACGCCAGTTATGCCACAACTTTAATGCCAGCCAGAAGAGTAATGCGGCACTCAGTAAACTACAGAATACGACACCAAAACGCACCGCAAAATTACTGTCTCCCAACAACCACTGGCTGATGTTATTTACCCAATATCCGGCAACCGGTTTTTCGAAATAACGCACTCCCAGAAGTTCAGGTACCAGCCAGTCACCGCGCTGCAACATCTCACGACTGATTTCTGCATAGCGGGTTTCATCCGGTTGCCACAACAGACGGCTGTTTAAAGGCAACAGATACGTCAGACAAAAAAACAGGCACAACAGGACAACATAACGATTATTGATTATTTTCATAACGGTTTTTTATGCACTCCTGACTGCTTTCCCAGCCATCCCTCACGTCCGGCAATATGCGCACGCACAACGGTTCCATGCGGCAGGGCATTACTATCTGCAGGCAACAGCTCTCCTAATGGGCAAAATTGCAGGCCACGCTGCCTTGCACCTGTCAACAGCTCATCAAAAAGGGGTGCAGCAGAAATGCCTTCCACTTCAGCATGAATACAATAAACCGGAACTCCGTTATCCTGCTCCATGGCATCAAGAATGTAATCATTAAAATCGCGCATACTGACAATACTGCCTACAACTTCATCATACGTCGGTAATGTCACGGGTATCTGAGGACAGCCTGTGCGCCCGTCAGGTAGTAACGGCAAAAATGGCTCAGTCCCGCGGCAATCACTGTTCCAGGAAAAATTAAAATTCTCTTTAACAGCAAGTACCCGCTCATCGGCACGCCAGCCCGGTGCAGCAGAACAGTGCACGGGCATACCGATAGATTCTGTCAGCGCACTGATACCCAGCTGTATCTGCTGTATCAGCGTTTGTTCAGACCAGCGTTCAATACCCATCTGCCAGCCATGATGATCCCAGGCATGCAAACCTGTTTCATGACCCGCCTGCAGCGTTTTTTTCATCAGCTCTCCAAGGTGGCGACTGATAAGTTTTCCAGGCCAGGCAGTACCCGCCAGTAAAATATCCCAACCATAGAGTGCCGGCGCATTGGAACGCAGCATTTTCCACAGAAAATCCGGCCGTAACAGGCGCCACACATGACGTCCCATGTTATCCGGACCTGTGCTGAAGAAAAAACTCGCCATAACGCCATGTCTGGCCAACAGATCAAGTAAACGCGGGACACCATATCGGGTACCTCGATACGTATCCACGTCAATCCTGAGACCTACTTTTTTCATCGCGCAGAGCCATCCTGCTCTTTACCATCAATGCTATCCTGGTGTTTTTCCTTCACTGCAGTACGCAGGAAAAAATCCAGTGTGGCGGCAACCGTGTGCTCCATGTCGACACTGGGTTTCCAGTTTAACAGCCGGGCAGCATTTTTAATGCTGGGGGTACGGTATTCAACATCCTGATAACCTTTACCATAATAAACACTGCTTTCCACCACTTTAATACCGGCAAAAGGCGGAAAATGCTGGCGCAAGGGATGGCTGTCAAAACTGCGCAATAACATTTCTGCCAGAGCACGAATACTCGCTTCATTATGTGGATTACCAATATTAATAATCTGACCATCTGCCAGGCCATTGCGATTTTCAATAATGAGAAATAACGCTTCAATACCATCATTAATATCAGTAAAACAACGTTTCTGCTCACCGCCATCCACCAGTTTTATCGGTGACCCTTCTACCAGATTTAAGATGAGCTGAGTGATTACTCTTGAACTACCAATACGCGCAGCATCCAGGTTATCCAGCCTCGGTCCCATCCAGTTAAACGGACGAAATAGCGTAAATTTCAGGCCTTCCTGCATACCGTACGCCCAGATAACTCTATCCAGCAGTTGTTTAGATACGGAATAAATCCAGCGCTGCTTATGAACCGGCCCGACAATCAGTCGTGAATTATCTTCATCGAATTCTCTGTCATCGCACATGCCGTATACTTCAGATGTTGAAGGGAAGATAATGCGTTTATTATATTTAACGCAGTAGCGGACAATCTTTAAGTTTTCTTCAAAATCCAGCTGAAATACTCGCAGTGGATTACGGGTATATTCAACCGGTGTGGCAATAGCCACCAGTGGCAACACGATGTCGCATTTTTTGATGTGATATTCAATCCATTCGGAATGAATACTGATATCACCTTCGACAAAATGAAAATGCGGATTACCAATAAAGCGACTGATGGCATCAGAGCCAATATCCATGCCATAGACTTCATAATGATCTTCGCGCAATAAACGCTCGGTAAGGTGATTACCAATAAATCCATTCACACCCAGTATTAATACCCGAATGCGGCGTACCGGCGTTATTCTTGTCCTGTTACCCAGATGAATACCTGGAACCATACCCACTTCCGCAACCAATTGCGCTGCCTGCAGATACAGGCTGGATTCCCACTGTCCGGTAATCACTTCCAGCGCTCCTTCCCCACAGGCAATACGCAACGGATCGGTAGACAGCACAGTTCCCGGCGCTTGGCTCGCCGTTATATTCACAGGACGGGCACGCCAGATGGTCAGTTTCTGCATGCCATGCCAGGTAAAGGCACCCGGCCAGGGATCGGTGAGCGCGCGCACCAGATTGTTGATGGCAGTGGCAGACTGTGACCAGTTAATTTCACCATCTGCTGCGCAGCGACGACCAAAATAACTGGCCTGGGCTTCATTCTGTGGCTGTGCCACAAGCTCATTTTCTTTCAGTCGGGGTAACAACTCCTTCAGCAGTCCTTCAGCTGCACTACAGAGTTTACGGTGCAAAGTCAGTGCTGTATCGGTCGGCGTAATCGCAACACGCGCCTGGCCCAAAATATCACCAGCATCAGGCTTTTGTATCATTTTATGTAAACTGACTCCGGTTTCCTGCTCACCATGAATCAACACCCAGTTAACAGGCGCACAACCACGATAACGTGGCAACAGCGAGCCATGTAAGTTAAATGCTCCCCTGGCAGGTAGTGCAAGAATTTCCCGGCTTAACAACTGACGGTAATAAAAGGAAAAAATGATATCGGGCTTTAAATCAGCAATACGTTGCAACCATAGTGGATGATTAACATCTTCAGGAGCAAAAACAGGAAGTTCTAAATCAGCAGCCTGCCTTGCCACAGAAGCAAAAAACGGATTTTCACCCGCCCTGTCACTGTGAGTAAACACCGCCTGAATCTGATAACCTGCGGCAACTACTGCTTTTAAACCCACACAGCCTATATCATGGTAGGCAAATATAATCGCTTTCACATCTTTTCCTTTCTGTCATCCGCATTCTGTGATGCCCTGACCACCTGTTGAACAAAATAGCGCGGTCTGGCACGTACATCGTCATAAATACGCCCGATATATTCGCCAAGGAGCCCCATACCGACAAACTGTGCGCCAATAAACATAAAAAGCAGGGAAAACAGGGTAAACACACCTTCTGCTGCCCAGGCTGGGCCCAGTATAAAACGCAAACTCATCAATATCACCGCAAGGATAAAACCACTGAAGGCAATAATACTGCCAACAACACTGAGCAGGCGTAATGGTGCAGTTGTCAGACAGGTAAGCAAATCGTACATCAGGTTGATAAGGCTCAGCAGACTATATTTTGATTCACCAAATTCCCGTCCGACATGGCCAACTTCAATTTCTTTAATACTTCTGGCAAATATGTTGGCCAGTACAGGAATAAACGTACTGCGTTCATGGCATTCCAGCATCGCCTGCACAATATGGCGCCGATAGGCACGCAACATACAGCCATAGTCATTCATTACCTTACCGGTGACTTTCTGAATCATGCTATTCACCATACGCGATGCCATGCGGCGAAACAGGGAATCCTGGCGTCTGACACGAATCGTTCCTACGACATCAAAACCTTCCTGTGCGGCATCAACCAGGCGAGGAATTTCTTCCGGTGGATTCTGTAAATCTGCATCCAGAGTTATCACCAGATCACCTGTCACCTGATTGAAGCCTGCCATAATAGCCGCATGCTGGCCATAATTGCGGTTCAACAGGACAGCAATAATAGTGTTTTTTCGTGAAAGCGCAGCGGCAGTCAGTATGTGCGGTGTATTATCTTCACTACCGTCATCCACCAGAATAATTTCATATTTCTCCTTCAGCGTCATACAGGCTGCCTCTGTACGTTCGATAAGTGCAGGCAGGCTTTCCTGTTCGTTGTAGACTGGAATAACTACTGAGATTTTTTGAATAGTATTAATCGCTGACACAGGACAACTCCATCACCTCTGATGGGTAATTAACCACCCACTTACCGCTAAATTGATGAAAAAAAAACAAGGCTACACTAAATTGATTACGAGAGAGACAGCATGATTGATAGCCTGAGGGGGGGTGACAGGCGCCAGAAGACAAAGCAACAGGTTGCCTGTCATGTGACAGTAACAATGCCAGGAAATTTTCCATGAATCCTCTCTCAATGACTAAGCACCGACAAACACAGGTTATGGGCTAAACAGAGTGATGACAACAGGCGATTATATTGAGCAACCAGTGAGTGTGCAATGGATTAAATCGCTATGGCAGATAGTTTATCCGCGTAGATAGCGCAAGGACATAGATCATGTTTTTATATTACCAAAAGGGTGTTAACCATGCGCTACGATGTTAAGGTCATCAAAGATCTGACTGCAGTCTGGCACGCAGGCGCTTAATTGCCTGACTGTGGAGCTGGCTGACACGGGATTCACCTACATCCAGTACTGCACCTATCTCCTTTAAGTTAAGCTCTTCACGATAATATAGCTGCAGTATCATTTTTTCCCGTTCAGGTAAGGCGTCTATCGCTGCAATGACTCTGTCACGCAGATTGCCCGTCAGCAGTAACTGGAGAGGATTGAATTCATTCTGAATGTCACTTGTACCTGCGCTGTCACCGTGCTCTTCACACCATTCATCATAAGAAAACAGCTGGCTATTGTTGGTATCCAGCAGAATCTGGCGGTACTCTTCGAGGCTGATTCCCATGGCCCTGGCGACTTCCCTTTCTTCGGGAGGACGCGTAAGCTGTTGTTCCAGCTGCTGCAGGGCTTGCGTGACTTCCCGTGCCTGACGCCGTACGGTACGCGGCGCCCAGTCACGACTACGCAGTTCATCAAGCATGGCACCGCGGATACGCTGTACTGCATAAGTACTGAACGCTGCACCCTGGCTGGCATCAAAGCGCTCTATGGCATCCAGTAACCCGAGGCCACCTGCCTGGAGTAAATCATCCAGTTCGACGCTACCCGGCAATCTTACCTGCAGACGTAGGGCCTCATGCCGCACCAGAGGAACATAACGTTTCCACAGAGAATCCTTGTCCATCACGCCGTCGGCGTTATACAAATCGCTCACTATAACCCTGATACCTGTGGATAGTGGATAAAAACGTCCCTGTCATTATCTGACCCGGTACAAACACCCATCCGTGAAACAGGCGCAGAAAAAATGCGTTTTTCTTTCGATAGCTATAGCAGTAACAGTAATGACGATACATCATCATTACGTTTTATGACATTTATCTTCGCTATCATCATGTCTTCGAATTCTTTACTGTGGTGCTTCACGACATGAAAACCATAAATTACATTAATAAAATCATTGATATCCACACTGCCCGTACGCACCACTTTAGCCGCAATTACTGACTTGATAAAAAAGACATCCACTGCTAACAGATAAAATACCTGCAACGGTGACAGTTTTGGATGGCAGGGAAAAATATCATGATAACAGCGGTACAACAGGTAATTACGCAGGACATGTGGATGGATGGCAAGCCAGGGCCTGACCTTATCTGACCATGCATGGCGCAGATGCTCAATATAGCTACTACGATCAGTGTCATTAAGGTAATTACCGCTCAGATTCATCAACTCATTCAAGGGATTGAGATAATTATCTTTCATAACGCCGCCCCGTGGCAGATTCTGCAGACGTATGAAATTCTGCATCCAGCTCAGTAATTCCCATTGAAACTGGTTATTCGGCTTAATGGCATGCAGTTGACGTTGTGTCTCACCGGCAAGCATCTGCTTTACCAGCGCTTCATAGTTTTCTGTCAGCTGTTGCAGATTTTGCAGAGCACTACCCGCCATGATGGTTTTTTGTACCGCCAGTAAAAAGGTCAGCATGGCATACAGACTGGTTTCTACCTGCTTTTCTTCAATCAGCAATAAATAGGTACAAAAAAGATTGATAAGCCGTGCTTCTTCATTCACCACCAGCTGCTGACTATCCTGCGGGCGCGTTACCCTGGTGTCGACCAGTTTCATTGCATCGGCATTGAGCAGCAGGAGACGCACAGCCTCCGGGCAGGACAGGTGTACACTGTGCTGTTCTTCCGTAGCGGAACTGAAGTTAACCACGTAAGGATAGATGGTGCCGCTCTGGCGCAGTGCATCAGGGTCGGGTTTTTTATGAATGGGACACAGGCTCGCTTCTGCCACAAACGTGCAGGTTTCCTGAGCATCAATTTTTATCTGTGCCCACTCATCATCACGCTTATTCAGCATTGCCAGATCTTCCGCAGCTGGCTGGGTAGTCTCACTGTCTTCACTGCCAGGTAGAACATTCACGACGTTACAACAGCTATCGGGACAGGCTGCGCCTGTGCAGCGGAATTGACTGACAAAAACGGGCTGCGTTAACAGGACCTCTTCTTCCATTTTTTATTCCAGAATCTGAGAAATGAACCTGATAACTATACAACAATATTATAATTTAATTAAATTAATTGTTTTTATATATAAATAAAAAGGCGACCCCAGGTCGCCTCACTATACAACTGGCCTCAATGATTAGCCTTTTGGTAACACTTCGAGAATGTCATAAGGCTGAGCATTAGCCTGTGCCAGTGTAGACACACCTGCTTTCAACAAGACGCGAGCTCTGGAATAAGCCCCGGTTTCTGTTGAATAATCGGTATCTTTGATACGGCTGAGTGATTCAGCGAGGTTATTAATAGTAGTTGCGAGGCTGCTGACCACAGAGATAAAGCGATTCTGTACCGCACCCAAATCACCACGCAGTTTATCAACGATAGTGATAGCGCTGTCCAGCTGTGCCAGAATGGTGGTGTTCCCAGCTAAAGAGGTAACATCCACAGTATTGATTTTCATCTCTGTAGAGTCCATCTTCACCAGGGTAATGGTGATGGTCTGCGAGTCTCTGGCGCCCACCTGAAACACCACACTACCCGCAGCAGCTAACAGATAAGTACCGTTAAAGTCACTCTGCGCGGAAATACGATCGATTTCTTCAAGACGCTGCTTAATTTCTGCCTGAATGGCGGCAAGGTTATCTGGTGAATTGGTACCGTTCAATGCCTGTACGGTCAATTCACGTATTCTGAGGACGTTATTGGTTACTTCCTGCAAAGCACCTTCAGTAGTCTGTGCCAGACTGATACCATCGTTGGCATTACGCAGTGCCTGACTTAAACCCTGTACCTGAGCCGTCAGCAAATCTGAAATAGCAAGACCAGCCGCATCATCTTTCGCACTGTTAATACGCAAACCAGTAGATAGTCTCTGGAGCGCCTGTGCCATTTCACGCATTGTTTTCTGCAGACTGGCTTTTGACACCAGGGCATTAATGTTGGTATTAAGAAACATAAATATTCCTTACAGAGTTGTAACTTAAATGTTGAAATAAATCAGCATGATGCCGATCTGACTGTGCACGGTGACGGTGAGGAGTACCGCAACCGTCCAGACTTTTTTATCGGCATTAGTGATACAATCTTTAAATTATTTTTTAACCTATTATTAACTAGCTAATAACATAAGCCGGGACGCAATAATGATTCAGCGTGACGGAGAGTTTTTGCAGCAACTGCCGATAAGCGTTAAATAACGAGGTAAATTTTATTGTTATTTTGGCTAAATATTTTCTACTGCTGTCCGATAATTCTCTCTGTCATCCATGCTAAACAATATGCCTTTTTAAGGAGTTACTGTGCCTGGCATCAATTCTCTCGGTAGTAGTTCAGGTTTACCGTTGAAAACACTATTAGAAGACATGGCCGCCTTACATAAACAACGGTTAATACCCTTAAATAATCAAAAAAAGACTTACACTGAACAACTAAGTGCTTATAGCGTTCTTAAAAGTGCTCTATGGAAACTGGAAAGCTATACTGCGCGCCTCAGGAAGAGTGCCCTGTTCCAGGTAACCAAAGTGACCAGTTACAATGCTGCTTTCAATGCCACCGTTACCGGCACCCCCAGCCCGGGTAGCTGGCAACTCAGTGTACAAAATCTCGCCAGTGCCCAGTCTCTGCGCACCAGCACCGGCCAGACAGACGGTACCAGCCTGCTGGGAACCAGCGGTGCAGGAAGCCGTACGCTGACCATTACACAACCCGGTAAGGCTCAACCCTTAACGGTTACCCTGTCTGATAGCCAGACTTCCCTCAATGCCATTCGTGATGCCATTAACAACAAACTGGGATCAATTAATGCCGCCGTAGTGAGCGATGAGCATGGTCAGTACTATCTGACACTGACAGCAAAAGATACGGGTATCGCGTACGCAATGGAGGTCAATGTCAGCGCAGAAGATCCACAACTGCAGGCTCTCCTCACCTGGTCATCGTTATCAGCGAGCGGTAACATGACAGAAGCTGTCCCTGCTAAAGATGCCGCCTTTACGTTTAATGGCATCAGTATGAGCCGGCCAGGTAATACCATTACTGATATCCCCACCGGCGTGACGCTGACTCTGAAATCTGAATCGCTGCCAGGCACTACAGAACAGTTAAAAATTCAAAGCGACACCTCCGCTGCCAGACAGGCTCTCGACGGCTTTGTGACGACATATAACGAATTACAGAATACTATCGCGCATCTGACACGCTATGATCCCAGTGGCATTAAAAATGGTGAATTATTCGGTGAAGGAACAGTCCGTAATATACAAATTCGACTGAGAAGTCTGTTAACAGGTACTCAGGGTGGCCTGAAATGGCTCAGCAATCTGGGTATCAGCTTTGACGAAACGGGTCACCTGACTACCGATTATTACAAAATGGGCAACGCACTGTCTGAACAGATAAATGATGTCATCAGCTTATTAGCCGGCAATAACATCAACACCGGTCTGGCAACAGAGATGGATAATTTTCTTTATCAGGCTAACGGCCATAGTGGCAGCATTAAAGCGATAACAGATGGTATCAGGGGACGTATCAGAACTGTTGATAACCAGATTGCCCATACTACAGCAATGAGCGCACAGGAACTGGCCGTACTGCATGCACAGCTTGCTAAGCTTGACAAGACAGTCACTGACTTAAACCGCACCAGCGAATACCTCGAGCAACAATTCAAAATCATCAACGGCACCAGAGGCTGAGAAACCATGAAAACAGAGAGTCAATATAAAACCGAAACTGATGCTTATAAAATTATCGATCTGGAAACAGCAGCTATGAATGCCAGCCCTCGTCAACGTATTACTATGCTGTTTGACGGCGCCATCAGTGCCGTAAGGCGGGCGCGTATTTTTATGCAGCAGGGTAAGATGGAAGAAAAAGGTAGCGATATTGCTCAGGCAACCGCGATTATTTCACGCTTAAACTATCGCCTGGATTTGGAAAAAGGCGGACAATATGCCGAGGATCTCAGCACAATTTATAAACACCTGCTCCTGCGTCTGACAGAAGGGAATCGTCACAATGATATTGCCATGCTCACCGAATCTTTAGAAATATTGCAGGATGTGGCTAACAGCTGGCAGAGATATAGCGATATTCTTGAAGAAGCCAATACCGAACAGGATGCACTGAATGGCGCCAGCTGAAGCACTGATTCTGCACTATCAGCACGTCTTTAGCCTGAGTGAACAAATGCGCGCACTCGCCACCACAGAAAAATGGGATGAACTGATTAATATGGAAATTAATTATATTCGTGCTGTAGAGAGCACACTACAGCACAATATGCCATTATTAACGACATCACAGCAGGACATTTTAAGCAGGACAGTACGTGCTATCATAGAAAATGAACACGAAATCAAACAGCTGTTACAGCTACGCATGGGAGTGATATCAAGACAACTAATGAACCAGGCCAGACGCCAGCAGGCAGTCAATGCCGCTTACGGACAGCATTCTCCCTGGCCTCTGCTATCAGGCGACAGCCAGTAATCATCTGCTCGCCTGCTTAATCTGATACAACAGGATAGCTGAATAGCTGATAACATTTGCGCTGTACCGATAAAAATTAAGGAAAACAGCAGAACATCGTCACACTGACAGTAAGAAACAGACAGGCTTTTTAAGGACAACAAACCATGTTCATCCTGACCAGGCTGCTAAATAGTCGTTATCCGCTGCGCGTACAGATAGCAAGTTTATTCAGTGTGCTTATTGTCACGACTGAGATAGTGCTTATTGTTTTTAATCATTATCAGATGGTCAAATTAACAGAAATCGGTACCAGCCAGCAGTATCAAAAAACAGCTTCTTCCATCGCCGCTGAACTGGATGCGGTAATACGACCCATGGTGGTTTCAACCACTCTGCTCGCGTCCATTCCTCCCGTTGAACGCTATAATCGGGAAGCACAACGTACCATCTCTTTGCAACGTATGTTCAGCATTCTGGAAGACAATTATTATGCCAGTGCCGCTTACCGAGGATACAGCAACGGCGATCTTTTTCTGTTACGGCGCTTAACACCCATCAATCGCCCGATAATTAAGGCTCCTGATGATGCCGCCTGGCTTGTCCATAGTATTGAGCACCAGAATGGTGTGCAGATAAAGCAATTTATTTTTCTTAATGAAAGAAAACAAACCATCAAAACCGTTATTCCACAGGAATATGATTTTGAACCGCAAAAACGCGACTGGTACCAGTTAGCCCATGGAACAAACGAACTGATTACCTCGTCTGTCTACCGATTTAAACTGACCCAGGAGCCTGGAATCACCTTCAGTAAGAAAATCGATAATTATGATATCGTTGTCGGTATAGACGTATCACTGACCTCGCTGAGCGAATTTATGCAGGAACAACTGTTACCTGAAGGCAGTAAAGCCATTATCCTCAGCCAGCATAACGATGTCATAGCGAGCCTCGATCCGGATGACATCACCATCACCAGCGAAACCCAAAGCGGTGTCAGCAGACTACATATTAACAACCCTGTTTTATCTGCGCTTATTCGCAAAACAGAGCTTTTTATGCTGGATGATAATGTCTTCTTAACCGATCACGCCAATATCACCACCTCATTTTATGTCACTCAATCCGATGGATCGAAGCAGCGCTGGTATGGCTCATTAATCAGTATTAATCATCTCAATGAACATTATCGTCTGGCTATCACCACACCCTATGACAACCTTACCGCTGATGTGAATGTGGTTGATAATCAATCTCAATCCGTCACACTGATTCTGTTATTCTTAAGCCTTCCCATTATCTGGCTGTTTTCGTTAAAAATTTCTAATCCCCTTATCAAATTACGTCAGGATGCTGACGCTATCAGTAATTTCAACTTTGACAATAAAACCAATGAGCCTTCCGCCATCGTGGAAATTGATGAACTTAATCAGTCAATGACCAAGATGAAAATGACCATTAAACATTTTATTTCCATTACCAGTATGCTGGCACCAGGGCAGGAATTTATTGCACAGATGCGTGGTTTACTACAGGAAACCATCGATATCGCCTCCCTGACGGGTGGGGCTATTTTTCTGTCCGCAGACAGAAACGGACGAGCATTTACACTGCTGGCGCTACGCTGGAATCATGAAGACAGACTGATTACCCATGCTGAGCTGTTAAAAAGTGAAGAAATTACCTTTCTGAATTTTCCCGATATTCTTAAAGGCAGGACACTCAGTGGTTATCTGAATGAAAAAAATGTACCCACACAGCTTAAATTCTCTTTACGGGGTTACCTGCCATTAAAATACATTGCCGTTCCTATCCACAGTCAGGCAGACCATGTTCTCGGATTTATGCTACTGTTCAGCCTTAATGAAATGACGCCTGGACAGGAAAAAACTAAAATTGAGTTAATTAACGCACTGGTTGGCGCAGTATCAGCATCAGTAGAAACACAGCGATTATTACGCGAACAGAAAAATTTATTAAATGCCTTTATTGAGCTGATTGCCGGTGCAATAGACGCCAAAAGCGAGTATACCGGAGGTCATTGCCAGCGGGTTCCGGAAATCACGAAAATGCTGGCGCAGGCGGCTGTTGATGCCAAAGAAGGGCCTTTTGCTCACTTCACCATGACAGCAGCTGAATGGGAAGAATTACACATTGCCAGTTGGCTACACGACTGCGGAAAAATTACTACCCCAGAATTTATCGTGGATAAAGCCACAAAACTGGAAATGATTTATGACCGCATCCATGAAATCCGCATGCGCTTTGAAGTGCTGAAACGCGAAGAAGAAATTGCCTTTCTTAAAGAACGCTATATGCCAGCTGAAGCTGATCCTGACTGGGATCTATTACACGCACGCTTAAAACAACTGGACGATGATTTCTATTTTATCGCACAGTCCAATCAGGGTACAGAGTTTTTGAATGATGAGACCGTCACCCGCATCCAGCAGATAGCCGATTATCAATGGACACGCACCCTAGACGATCGTGCAGGGATTGCTCATGCAGAACTGGCACGAATCTCACACATCCCTCCCGCCAGTTTACCCATCAGGGAAAACATCCTGTCAGATAAGCAGGAACACATTATTCCACGAGGCAAACGAGACAGGTTACCAGAAAGTTTCAATTTCAAAATTAAGGAGCCCGTTTTTCTTTATAATCATGGCGAAATTTATAACCTGTGTATTCGCCGTGGAACACTAACACCAGAAGATCGCTACAAGATTAATGAACATATCATGCAAACTATTATGATGTTAAAGCGTTTGCCTTTCCCCTATACCATGACACATGTGCCCGAAATTGCCGGCGGCCATCACGAGCGTGTTGATGGTCAGGGCTATCCCTATCAGCTTACCCGCGATGAAATGAGTGTGCAGGCATGCATAACAGCAATTGCTGATGTTTTTGAAGCATTGACTGCTACAGACCGACCTTATAAACCCGGTAAAATGTTATCAGAGGCATTGAATATCATGGTAAATATGGTGAATAGTCATCATCTGGATGCTGAATTATTCATTCTTTTCCTTGAATCCCGAGTGTGGGAGCAGTACGCAAACAAATACTTACCACCGACTTTTATCGATGCCATTGATGTTCCCGAACTGCTGAAAAAAATTACGCTGTAATGCTGTCACGAAAAAATCAGTGCATGTTGCAGTAAATTATCTTGATTTCTTATCATACATGTTAAAATATCAATGAACAGCCAGCTATAACAGGGTTATCATGATGAGATTTTGGCATGTTTACATAGTATTTTCGCTTATCTGTGCACTTCCTGTATCGGGAATCATGATTGATCCGTCTTATAAAGCGCCCATACCGAACGCCCGTCTCCAGACTCCATTACCCGCCAGCACTCAGACAAGACCGCTTTTTCCAAAATGGCAGACAGAAGCGAAAAAAAATCTCAGCGATCCCGCTTCCAGCTATGGTGGTACAGGTAACTGTGGGGCAAAATCCATAGAAAAGTATTTTTTTTCCAATCCACGAGAACAGCAGAATACTCAGGCCAGTAAGAATTATCGTCAGCTTAATGCACTGTTTTCTTCCTGTTTACCCTGAGTAATGAACTAAAATGAAATGGCGACAGGTCACAACGCTCGGTAACTCTGCCAACTGCCGGGGTCTGACCATTCATCAATGGTCAGTGAATTTGCCTGGCTGGTAATGGTTTTAAGTTTTCTGTTAACGATAACTCGGCAAAAATGATAGTAATTATAAATGCATACTCATGACTTCATGATAAGCAGCAATTATGCGGTTACGTACCTGAATCCCCATCTCCAGGGCAATAGATGATTTCTGCATGTCCACCATAGTATCGTTCAGGCTCACCCCGGGCTCACCCAGTTCAAAATCCTGACCCTGTTTACGCGCTGCCTGCTGAATATCATTTATCTTACCAAGCGCTGCTCTTAGTTGACCCGCAAAGCTACCTGCCTGCGCTGACTGATTTTCGCTAATACCGCCTGCCTGCAATGCCGTTACCTGCATCTGTTGCAATACTGCTTCAATACCCGCAATGGCCATGATAACCTCTGGACTTAAAATAGAAATAAGAACAGATATCTCTATCGCTTCTTATTCCCGTTGATAAAAACTGTAAAATCCGCGTAATTCAAGACTGTTACCTTACCACAGCATTTTTCAGCTAAATTCCGTAAATAACGATAAAAAACACAGCTTATCGGGCAATCAAAATAACGCTATCTGGCAAATAATCACATACCCCTAACTGGGATGATTAGTTTTTGCCTGTACCAGGGAGTCTATTTTGCTTCGATACAAAATTAACGTTAACGTAGAAAATCCTGGCAAGGAACGCGTATGAACGCCTCAATAACTGAAATTGAGAACCGTGAAAACGGTTTTACGGCACTGATAAACCGTCTACGTGCTAATCCGAAACTACCTTTAATTGTCGCCTCTTCTGCCGCAATCGCTATTGTTATAGCCTTGTTGTTATGGGCAAAAAGTCCAAACTACCAGGTGCTGTATACTAATCTTGGCGAACGTGATGGTGGTAATATTGTCACTGAACTGTCTCAATGGGATATCCCATATCGCTTTGCTGAACAGGGTGGTGCATTATTGATTCCGGCAGACAGAATCCATGAAACTCGTCTGCGCCTGGCACAAAAAGGCCTGCCAAAAGGAGGCGCTGTCGGATTTGAGTTGCTGGACCAGGAAAAATTTTCTATCAGTCAGTTCAGTGAACAGATTAACTATCAGCGTGCTCTGGAAGGTGAACTGTCACGCACCATTCAAACATTAGGCCCGGTAGAGAATGTGCGCGTTCATCTGGCATTGCCAAAACCGTCGCTATTCGTGCGCGAACAAAAACCGCCCACCGCTTCAGTGGCGTTGACTCTTGCGCAAGGACGTGCGCTGGATGAAGGGCAAATCAATGCCATCACCCATATGGTGTCCAGCAGTGTCGCCGGCCTGACTCCTGGCAATGTAACCGTTGTCGATCAAAACGGTAATTTACTGACACAATCTGAGCGCAATGGACAGGGTTTGAATGGAACTCAGCTGAAATTCATTAACGAAATAGAAACCCGTTATCAGCGCCGTATAGAAACCATACTTGCGCCAATGGTAGGAAAGGGTAATGTCCATGCAGAAGTAACTGCACAGCTGGATTTTTCCACCCGCGAGCAGACCATCGAAGAATACAAACCTAACCAACCACCTAATCAGGCAGCAATACGCTCGCAACAACTGAGCCAGAGTAAACAAAAAGGTGGCGCGGAAGGAGGTGTTCCCGGAGCGTTATCCAATCAACCCAGTGCCCCTCCTGCTGCACCTATAGAAACGCCAAGGCCAGCAACAGGCAATGCCAATAATCTTAATGGTGCTGATGACTCAGAAGACAACAGTGATTCCAGCAATAAAGCTGGGAGTCTGCAACCAGAGAGCTCACGTCGCGACGAAACAACGAATTACGAAGTCGATCGTACCATTCAACACATTCAGCAGCGGGCAGGTATGATACAACGGCTATCCGTTGCCGTAGTGGTCAATTATCTGGATGCCGATAAAAGTGGCAAACCAAAACCACTGACCAAGGATCAACTGACAAAAATAGAAAATCTGACACGTGAAGCCATGGGATATTCCAAAACTCGTGGTGACAGTCTGAACGTGGTCAATACGCCCTTTACCTCAGTCGAAACCTCTATATTTGATGAACAGCCTTTCTGGCAACAACCTCGCTTCTTCGATCTTCTGCTCGATGTGGCACGCTGGCTGTTACTGGCACTCGTGGCATGGATCCTGTGGCGTATGGTTGTTCGTCCTCAGCTAGTGAAAAAACAACAGGCTGACGAAGCAGCTGCAGCTCAGAAAGCCGCTGTAGCAGCAGAAGAAGCCAAATTTGCCGAACCTCTGGGCCCGAGCGAAGCAGAAATACTGGAACTCAAAAAATCTCAACAACGGTCTAATGCTGAAATGAAAGTACAGAAGTTACGTGATCTCGCACAACAGGATCCAAACGTTGTCGCCTTGGTTATCCATCAATGGATGAAGGAAGGGAAAAAATGAGCATGACCGGAGTTGAAAAAAGCGCTGTGATGTTAATGACATTGGGTGAAGAGCGTGCCGCTGAAGTGTTAAAATGCATCACACCTGCTGAAGTCCCCAAAATAATCATGGCCATGTCTAAAATTGGCCCGGTACCACAGAATCAATTAGTTGAAATATTAGTTGAATTCGAAAGTGAATCGGAAAAATACGCAACCCTTAACGTTAATACTCGTGAGTACGTGCGCTCAGTGCTGATTAAAGCGATGGGTGAAGAGCGTGCCAACACGCTGCTTGAAGATCTTTTAGGCTCATACCAGGTTTCCGGGGGTATGGAAGCATTAAACAGAATGGATGCCGGCACAGCTGCTGACCTTATTCGTGATGAACATCCGCAAATTATCGCCACCATTCTGGCTCATCTGAAACGCAATCAGGCGGTGGATATTCTTGAACTGTTTGATGCCGGCCTGCGTAATGATGTCGTGCTGCGAATTGCCACCCTTGGGGGCATACAACCCAGTGCACTGGCTGAATTGACTGAAGTACTCAACAATATGCTCAGTGGCCAGAATCCAAAACGCAATAAAATAGGTGGTGTCCGTACTGCTGCTGAAATTGTCAACCTGATGAAATCTCAGCAGGAAGAAGACGTAATGAATGCGGTACGTGGTTATGATGATGAACTGGCGCAAAAAATTATCGATCAGATGTTCCTGTTCGAAAACTTTAGCTCCGTGGAAGATGCCAGCATCCGTCGTTTACTGCAAGACATTGATCCAGAAACATTACTGGTTGCTATGAAAGGCGCCAATGATGAGCTGCGCGAAAAATTTCTCAAGAATATGTCCCGACGTGCAGGCGAACTTTTACGCGAAGATCTGGAGGCTCGCGGGCCAATGCGTATGGCCGATGTGGAAGCCGCACAAAAATCCATTCTGGAAACTTCACGCAAGCTGGTCGAAAGTGGCGATATAATCATTGGCGGCGCCGAGGAAGACTATGTCTGATCAGATTAACGCCCAATCCTGGCAACGCTGGTCGTTTAACGATCTGGCGACCACATTGATAACATCTCCATCCAGTTCAGAAGAAGTAGCGCTTGCAGATGATGTCGAAGAACAGGCAGAAAAGCCGGATGAGCACAATGTCTTGTCTGACGGGCGTGGTCTGTATTTATCTGACTCTGAGCAAAATCAGCAAAATTTCGTTCAGGAACAGGACAGTTTTGATACCGGTTATCAGAAAGGTTTGACTGAAGGACGTCAGCAAGGCCTGTCTGAAGCACAGGAGCAACAACAATCAATTACGGAACAATACCGGCATATACTCGCTGAGTTTCAACAAACACTGAATGCCCTTGACGCTGTGATAAGCTCGCGTTTAATGCAGCTGGCATTGACAGCAGCCAGACAGATTATCGGCCAGCCTGCTGTCATCGATGGTACCGCCCTGTTAAACCAAATCCAGCAATTGCTGCAACAGGAGCCCATGTTGAGCGGTAAACCCCAGTTACGAGTACATCCCAATGATTTCGCTCTGGTAGAAGAACGGCTGGGTGCCATACTCAGTCTTCATGGCTGGAGTCTCCTGGCCGATAGCCGCCTTCATCCCGGCGGCTGTAAAGTCAGTGCCGAAGAAGGCGAGCTGGATGCCAGTCTGGCAACGCGCTGGCATGAACTGTGCCGCCTTGCAGCACCTGGAGAGGTGTAAATGACCGCTCGCCTTGGTCGCTGGATAAACGCGCTTAACGACATGGAGCAGCGCATCAGCCATTCACCCACCATACGTCACTATGGGCGGCTGACCCGCGCGACAGGATTAATACTGGAAACCATAGGCCTGAAGCTACCCATTGGTGCCAGCTGCATGATAGAACGTGCACTGGATGAGCAGATTACAGAAATTGAATGTGAAGTAGTTGGCTTTAATGGGCAAAAAATGTTTTTAATGCCACTGGAAAACGTTGACGGCATCGTCCCTGGTGCACGTGTTTATGCCCGTAATGGGCTTTATTCCAGTTCTATCGCAAAACAACTTCCCCTGGGCCCGAAACTTCTGGGTCGTGTTCTGGATGGTAGCGCAAAACCGCTGGATGGGTTACCGGCACCAGAAACAGATTACCGCGCTCCCCTGACCACTACCCCGATTAATCCACTGCAACGCACGGCTATCAGCCAGGTTCTCGATGTAGGCATTCGTACCATTAATGCATTACTTACTGTCGGCCGCGGACAGCGTATGGGACTCTTTTCCAGTTCCGGAATAGGAAAAAGTATTCTGCTTGGCATGATGGCACGCTATACCCAGGCTGATGTCATTGTTGTTGGATTAATTGGTGAACGCGGTCGTGAAGTTAAAGATTTTATTGAAAACATTCTTGGTCCCGAAGGACGCTCACGCTCCGTGGTCATTGCAGCACCCGCAGATGTCTCTCCGTTATTGCGCATACAGGGAGCCACTTACGCAACACGTATCGCGGAAGATTTTCGCGACAGGGGTCAGCATGTTCTGTTGATTATGGACTCGCTGACCCGCTATGCGATGGCTCAGCGAGAAATTGCTCTGGCCATTGGCGAGCCACCTGCAACCAAAGGTTATCCTCCTTCTGTTTTTGCCAAACTTCCCGCTCTGGTTGAAAGGGCAGGCAATGGCACTAATGGGGGATCAGTGACTGCATTTTATACGGTATTGACTGAAAGTGATGACCAGAATGATCCCATTGCTGATACTGCACGCGCTATTCTCGATGGTCATGTGGCCCTGTCACGTAATCTTGCTGAAGCAGGCCACTACCCCGCTATTGATATTGAAGCGTCTGTCAGCCGGGCAATGACTGCGCTTGTCGACGAAACACATTACCGCAAGGTTAATGAATTTAAACAACTGTTATCCAGCTACCAACGCAACCATGATTTAATCAGTGTAGGAGCCTACGTACCGGGCAGCGATTCTACTCTGGATCGGGCAATAACACTTTATCCTAAAATGCAGGCTTTTATGCAACAGGGCATGCAGGAGCGCAGCACCTGGATGGATTCCTGTCAGCATTTACATGACCTGATGTCAACATGATGATTACTGACCGGCCAGATTATTGCCATTTATAATGATTGAGGAAAAAAATGAGAAATCAATCACACCTTTTCATGCTAAATAACCTGGCACAGCAGGCTGTCAAAAAGGCCAATAAACAACTAGGAACAGTACAGCAGTCACAGCGACACGCCGAACAACAATTGACGTTATTGCTCAACTATCAGGACGAATATCATCTAAAATTAAATAATGCACTCACCGATGGGATGACGGCCAGCAGCTGGCAAAACTATCAGCAATTTATCCACATGCTGGAACAGGCGATTGATAAGCATAAACAACAATTGACGCAATGTACGCAGAAAGTGGAACAAAGCATAGCGTACTGGAAAAAAAAACGACAACAGCTTAATGCGTATACAACATTACAGGAACGCGCCAAAAGCCTGCAACGACAACGTGAAAACTGTCTGAATCAACGCTTAATGGATGAGTTCACTCAACGTCACTCATACAGGAGTGTAATAAAATGAGTCTTGATATCTCTGCCGCTATTGCTACACCAACAAACGGTGCCAGTATAGTCTCATCTGACACAGACAGTACATTGCTTGCTGATAAGACAGATAAACCAGACGCATTTGCCACCGTACTCAATGATAAATTGTCCGAAAACTCACCATCAGTGGCTGAAAAAGACAGCGCCCTTGCAAACACAGAATCTGCGGTGATGGCGGATATTAATATTGATATTCCCGATTCAGGGGACATGGAAACCTCAATACTCCTTAAACTAAATGCTGATGCTGATGCGACAGCAAATCAGGTAAGCGATAATCCGCCGGCTGCCGCCGATGAAGCGAAAATTCAGGCATTAATGGCCATGTTACCTCACCAGATTGCCAATACACTGGAGACGCGTACTGGCAAAACAGCAGCGGATATTTCTGATAAGAAACTTCAAAAAGCAAATGCAATTGTCTCTGAACAATTACAGCTACATACTAAATCACCGGCGGTTATCGAGCCAGAATCAGTGTGGTTTAATCGCATAAACAACCACGCATTGCCTGCTGATACAGCTGAACTTACTCGTTTTGCTGACACGTCCAGCAATACAGCACAGGAAAAAATTCCTTTTCAGCAGATTATCAATTCACCGGGGCTGTTACCTGGTAACGGAATTTTCACTGGATCTGGCGTTTCCAGTACCGCACCCGCCAGCGCCGAACTCACCGCTCAGCTGGGTAGCAAAGAATGGCAACAAACTCTGGGACAACAAATTTTACTGTTTAGCCGTAATGGTCAGCAAAATGCACAGTTACGCCTGCATCCGCAGGACTTGGGCACAGTCCATGTACGTTTGAGCCTGGAAGATAATATGGCGCAATTACATTTTGCATCAGCACAGGGTCAGGTACGAGCAGCGCTGGAAGCAGCTATGCCAGGTTTACGTAATGCTCTGGCTGAAGGCGGTATCCATTTAGGACAAAGTACCGTCAGCAGCGATACGGCATCACAATGGCAACAGGGCGAGCAGAATTCTGACAACAGAGAAGGTAATGACCATACAGGAATAACAATGCAGCCGATGGAGCAGAAGTCATTAGGAACTTCCGTAACTCTGGAAGCGCTGGCTGCTGGTAGCAAAGCCATTGATGTTTTTGCTTAAAATGCGCACAAACGATTGAGCTGGAGCACTTTCCTTTATCTATTCTTTCTATTGTTGGTAGTAGATAAACAGGATAATGATTTTCAGTACCGATTGAACGCAGATGAGGTGTCAGTGACCAATTGTTTTGCATTAAGCTACCGGTCACCTCTGCACTATAATTGATAGCAACTGTAATAGGGACTTGTCTTATCTATGTCTGAACATATTGATGCAATCAAAAAAAGCCAAAAATTGCTCTTTCTCATCATTCTGCTGATTCTTATTATGGGCGGATATGGCGGCTGGGCACTTTACAAGCTTCTAAAAAACGAAGGTGTCGCAGATGGTGCTAAACCTGCAGAACAATTAGCAGCGCCTTTATACATGCCTCTCGACACCTTTACTGTCAATCTGATTAATCCGGATAACGATCCCGAACGAGTGCTTTATATCGGTCTGACATTACGTTTACCGGATCAGCCTACTCATAGCGAACTCAGCAATAATTTACCTGAAGTACGTAGTCGATTGTTACGGCTTTTTTCCCGTCAGGAAGCAGGCTCATTATCTACCGAAGATGGCAAACAAAAGCTGGCCGCTCAAATTAAAACTGAGCTTGGTAAGCCTTATTTTCAAGGCCGTGCCAATCTGGTAATCAGCGATGTGTTGTTTACCGCGTTTATATTGCGATAATGATTATGGCCGATAATATCCTTTCAGCAGCACAAAATCGGGGTAAAGGTACCTCTGGTAGCCCTAAATCGACAGCAGCGAAGGACGACAACACTATCAAGCCATACGATCCGTCCACACAACAACGCGTTGTCCGTGAGCGTCTGCATGGGTTGGAATTTATCAATGAGCGTTTTTCCCGGCAGTTTCGTATGGGGCTGTTTAACTCATTACAACTCTCATCGGACATTACCACCGGTGAGCTGAAGATGCAGTCGTACCAGGAATTTGCTCAAAAGCTTCCGCAAATCACCAACCTCAATCTGGTACAGCTGAAACCCCTGCGAGGTCAGGCGCTGTTTGTCTTCGAGCCCGGAATGATATTTACTGCAGTTGACAGGCTGTTTGGTGGTGATGGTCGTTTTGCCACCAAAGGCGATGGTAAAGAATTCACCACAACCGAACAGCGCGTCATCAACCGTATGCTGGCAATTGCGCTGGATGCTTATAAACATGCATGGAGCACGGTTTATAAGCTGGATGCAGTACATTATGTTCGCTCCGAAGTACGCGCAAAATTTACCAATATCACGGCGTCACCGAATGATATGGTCGTTAGTACGGTATTTAAAATTGAAATTGGTACCCTGACCGGTGAATGCATTATCTGCATTCCATTTTCCATGCTCGAACCTTTACGTGAGTTACTGGTTAATCCACAGGTATCAGGCACTGAAGAAGAAAATCATCAGTGGCGCAGAATGCTGACCAGGCAAATACAAAATTCTGAGTTAGAGCTGGTTGCGCACTTTGTTGATATCCCCCTGTCCCTGTCTCAAATTCTAAAGCTGAAACCTGATGATGTATTACCGATAGAAAGACCTCAACATCTGGTGGGTCATGTGAATAACGTGCCAGTACTGACCGCTCAATATGGAACATTAAACGGGCAATATGCCTTGCGTATTGAACAGTTGATTAACCCCATTTTAAATGATTGTAGTGAGGAATCGCCCGAATGAACAAACCCAATCCACCGTCTGATGACATCAAGAAAAAACCAGGCGTAAAAAAAACAGCATCAGAGGACTCATCGGTTAAGACATTGGATGAACAGAAAATTATGGCAGAAAAATCAAATGCCACTACAGAAGGCGTATTTCAGACACTGGCACCTGAAAAAGGACCTGACAGCTTGCAGGATATTAACCTTATTGCAGATATACCGGTCAAATTATGTGTCGAATTTGGTCGTACAAAAATGACCATTAAAGACCTGCTGCGCCTGTCACAAGGCTCGGCAGTAACACTTGACGGTCTGGCTGGCGAACCCTTAGATATTCTGGTCAATGACTATCTGATTGCCCAGGGTGAAGTGGTTGTGGTCGGTGAAAAATATGCCATACGTATCACTGAGATTATCACACCCTCCGAACGTATACGCCGCCTGAGCCGCTAATGACAGCAATACAAACGCCAGCAACTCCGGTTGCCAGTGGTAATACTGCCATTACTCAGAGTGAAACTCACCAGGTCATTCCACCCGTTACGGTTATCCCACCCGGCTCAGTGTTAACTCAGGTGGGCACTGTGCTGGCACTGGTAGTACTGTTTATCCTCGGTGCTGCCTGGCTGATGCGTAAACTGGGGTTTACCCAGCATGTAAAAAATAGCAGGTTGCTTCATGTACATGGCGCCTGCCAGGTAGGGCAGCGGGAACGCGTGCTGATTGTTGAAGTTGCCAATACATGGCTGGTGTTGGGAGTCACTGCGCATCAGATAACGTTGCTGCACGTGCTGGCAAAATCACCAGAAGATGCCGACGGTAAAGTAACTGAAGTAGTGAAATCCACTAATTTTGGCCAGTTATTACAAAAAATAATAAAAAATCCGGAAAAATCTGCATGATCCCTGTTCATCAGTTAATTTTTGTCAGACAGCTGAATTCCAACTCCGGACAGCGCATTGTTTATTATTTCCTGTTGACCGCCATGATGGTATTGATTCCTTCAATGGCCTTTGCGCAATTACCTGGTATCATCAGTCAGCCACTTGCTGGCGGAGGACAGAGCTGGTCATTACCGGTACAAACACTCGTTCTGTTAACCAGTTTAAGCCTGTTACCTGCTGCTTTGCTGATGATGACGAGTTTTACGCGTATTATCATCGTATTAGGTTTACTGCGTAATGCACTCGGCACCCCTTCTTCTCCACCCAACCAGATAATATTAGGGCTTTCACTATTCCTTACTTTTTTCATTATGTCGCCGGTTTTCGATAAAGTTTATCAGGACGCCTATTTGCCACTAAGCCAGGAAAAAATCAGTATGGAAACTGCTCTGGAGAAAGGCGCTCAACCACTGCGTGAATTCATGCTGAACCAGACCCGTGAGACTGATCTTGCCTTATATGCACGTCTGGCAAACTTATCATCCATCTCCGGGCCTGAAGCCGTACCTATGCGAATTCTGTTACCTGCTTATGTCACCAGCGAACTCAAAAGCGCGTTCCAGATTGGCTTTACTATCTTAATTCCATTTTTAGTTATTGATCTTGTGGTTGGCAGTGTGTTAATGGCGCTAGGAATGATGATGGTGCCTCCTATCACCATTTCCCTGCCTTTTAAACTGATGTTGTTTGTACTGGTGGATGGCTGGCAGTTGATACTCGGTTCCCTCTCACAAAGTTTTTACAGTTAAATTAACAACCAGATTCATACGGAAATTAAGTAAATGACTCCAGAAGCTGTGATGACGCTCGGTACCGATGCAATGAAAACGGCTCTTGCCATAGCAGCGCCTCTCTTATTGACAGCACTGGTATGTGGTCTGGTGATTAGTCTCCTGCAGGCAGCAACCCAGATAAACGAAATGACACTGTCATTTATCCCCAAAATTCTCGCCGTCGCGGCTGTCATTGTCATTTTTGGCCCCTGGATGCTCACGGTAATGACAGATTACATGCGCCAGTTGTTTAGCAATCTACCCGCATTTATTAACTGAAATATGTTCACTTTTGACACCAGTCAGTTGAGCCTGCTTATCGGCCAGCTCTTCTGGCCATTCATTCGGATGTTAGCCTTACTCAGTAGCGCGCCTGTATTTAAAGAAAAAGTAATCAGCGCCAAAACTAAAATAGGGCTGGGGTTACTACTGACCTTTCTCCTCTCTCCTTCTTTACCAGACACCAGCATTCCGCTGTTTTCAATTGCCGGTTTATGGTTGAGCATTCAACAAATTTTAATCGGTCTGGCCATGGGCCTCGCCATGCAACTTGCTTTTGCGACCGTACATTTTGCCGGTGAACTGGCTGGACTAAAGATGGGGTTGGGTTTTGCCACCTTTTTTGATCCCGCCAGTGGCATGCATATGCCCGTACTGGGTCGCCTGTTTAATCTGCTGGCTATATTGCTGTTTCTGGCGTTTGACTGCCATCTGTGGTTGATATCGCTGCTGGTGGACAGCTTCCGTATTCTGCCCGTTCATTTCTCTCCACTGAATGCACAGGGTTTTCTGATTCTGGCAAAAAGTGGCAGCATGATATTTATCAATGGCATGATACTGGCACTACCGCTGGTCACTATCGTATTAATGCTGAATGTGGTACTGGGCATACTTAATCGTATGGCACCACAGTTTTCTATCTTCGTTATTGGTTTTCCACTGACACTGACTATCGGTATACTGGTCATCTCCTCATCCATATCCACGCTCGCGCCTTTTTGTGAATACCTGTTCACTGAAAGCTTCAATCGACTTAATGAGATAATCAGGGCTATGGTGCATCAGCCATAAAACCACAGTATAAAAAAAGTACAAAAAAAATGGCATGTCATCTTAATTCTCCTGGAGAACAGATGACACACCCAAAAAGTGTACCCGGTTGAAGTACACTAAAACAGCATCAATGTAAAAAATAGACAGCAAATAATGTAATGATAAACTAACGGTGCGTGTCAAACAAAGACATATTTTTCATCGTGTTAAATACACTCATTGCAGCCTGTAAAGTCGTTTTGTTCCTGGAAAAATCTGATGTTGCTTCATAAAAATTAGTATCAGTCAATTCACTCACCCGCGTGGCATTACTTAAGCTTTTCGCAGTAGACAGTGAATTCAATTGCTCCAGTTCCTGTAACTGAACACCCAGCTCAGTACGTATGGAAACAACATTTGTCAGTGAATTCATGACACCACGGTGTGCTTTAGCAATTTGCGCGAGTACCAGATCTCTGACAGCTGACGATGCATTCTGTGTCGGTGTCATCAGCGCAGTGATTGCCAGCTCAACACTGACAAAAACATCAGGTTCCGAAGGACCGAGAGGATTACCAGGTGGCTCTGGTACAGGGTTAACAGGTAATGTCTGAAAAATTGTATTACCTGTGTAACTGATAGTCATCGTACGACCGGTATCGACCTGTCCTACCTGTTGTTGAATTGGATCAGTTCCTCCCTGATAAAACACAGTGGTTGAACCCACAGGATTAAAAACAAAAGCAGGCTTGTCATTGAGAAATCCGGCAAAAATATAACGACCCTGGCTATCGACACTGTTTGCCAGTGCAAACATGTGTTGTCGTAATCCAGTTAATTCCTTTGCCAGAACCATACGCTCGTTATCACTCAGTATACCGTCACCGGCATAAATTATCTTGGTTTGTATATTCTGAATTGCGACCACGACCTGACCCAGAACAGTATCTTCCAGCTCCATGGTACTGGCGGCAAATGAGCGAATCGTTTTGTACTGTATATTCTCTTCTTCACTTTGTAAGACAACAACCGATTCTGCAGCAGCATGAGGATCATCAGAGGGATTCACGACACGCTTACCGCTCGACAGCTGCTCACTGGAACGCATCAGCGCCTGCTGGCTATGATTCATATGCTGCATACCCTGTTGATACAGCATATTCGTACTTACACGCAACATTGCTTCATTCCTTAATTAAAAACGCCTGCGTGAAACTCGTTATATACCCAAAATATTCCAGGTTGCAACCAGGCGGCAAGAACAGGCATTCCCATGAGCATAGACAAGCTATGTGATTGGGGTGACTATTCGCAGCCAATGCAGCTGCAACTTGCAAGATGAAGGGTATAACATTAACGCACTATCTCTATCAGCGTAGCGAACAGCGATGAGGCAATCTGAATGACTTTACCGTTAGCCTGATAGGCATGTTGTAATTGCTGAATGTTGACATATTCTTCATCAAGATTTACACCGGAAAGCTTCTGCTGCTCAGCATAAAGTTGACCCGCCATATTACCCTGTGCAGCAAGATCAATTTTGGCGACACTGGTCTGGCTACCGATATCTGCCACCAGACCGGCATACGCTGCCATCAACGTGCTTCTCTCTTCTATCAGCTGGGTATTCTGCAGATTTAAAAAATTCTGTGCGTTGCGGTTATCACCAACACCTGCGCTATTACCTGCTCCCAGTGAAGCCGCTAAACCTGCTGCTATTTTACCAGGATCAGTTATCGCGAGCTGCAGGCTGCCAGAGACATCACTGACCGGTTTGATGATAAAACGGTCACCATTGGCTGCTGCGCCGGTTATGGTTATATCCAGTCCATCAATGGGAGTACCCGGTGTCAGGACTCCCATATTAGTTTTATCGGAAAGACGTGTTACCAGCCAATCAGCACCATCAAAAGTCAGTTCATAATTACTGGCCATGACGGAACTCATGACTGAATTGACAGTACTGACCGTATTATTGTAAGCCGCGGTCACCGTAGCCGTTCCCGTATTGAAAGTATTGGTTACCACACGCGGTGCAGCAGAAGTGGTGAAAAAATCACCGCCCGCAGTGTTAACGGTCAGATCAAACCCGCCTTTATTCACCTTATTGACGTTTGCTGCCATTACCAGTGCCAGTTGCCCTAGTTTATTACGTGCGTTATCCAGTCCGTCCGTCTGAAAACGCAATACTCCGCCGAGGGAGCCGTTTACCAGATGTTCGTTAACTTCAAAAGGAGTGCCGTTACCCGGATCATAACCGATGGCTACATGATCGCTATCACGTCCGGAAGACATAGAGGTTATTTTATAGGCAATCTCTCCCTGTACCAGTGCCAGACCACCGGCAAAAGTAACATGATACATATCACCCTGTTTTAAGATTTCCACACCAACTATTTTATTCAGCTCACTACTCAGATGATCGCGTTTATCCAGCAAATCATTAGGTTGTGATCCTGTAGTGCCAAGCAGGCGCACTATCTGGTTGTTAAGATCGGCAATTTCACGGGCATAATGATTAACGTTGACGATGTTATCTGCAATGTTGCGCTTAATAGCCTCTTCCTGCTGCCGCAGAACTTCGCTGGCACTCACAAAGCGAGATACCATACCTTCTGCCTTGTTTAATACGACATGACGGGAAGGAATATCACGTGCATTGTTGACCACATGTTCAAAACTGGTGAAAAACTCTTTTATGCTGACCGCAATACTACCGGTCTTACTGGATAGCATCTGATCAACATGGACTATCTGTTGATAGAATCCATTAGCCTCACTGTTTTTTTCTTGTGCACTACGCAGTTGCTTTGCTACAAATTCAGCGTATTCACGATTGACATCAAGCGCCACAACACCGTTACCAATAAAACCGGGCATTGTTTTGGTACTTATCTCTTCAGCACGCAAGACTTTTTGACGGTGATAACCAGGAACATCATGATTGGAAATATTATTACCCGCTGTATCTATCGCACTTTGTGATGCACGCAAACCGCTCACTGCTGTATTCATTAAGCTATTAATAGACATGAATCAATCCTTATTTATTCATTCAACGGATAATTTGTAATAATCATGCTGTTTCTGACAGAGAAAAATACCTCAATAGAAACGAAGCTAACTTCTATTAATTATCGACAGTTAAAATATAAACTTGATATTTAATATAAAATTTTTTTATATTAAAAAATCAGAATAGATCCCTGAGATCATGGGTGTAGGCTTTAATCGCCGTGGTTCCCAGATTTTTTATCTGCTTAATCAGACTGATTAACTTTTGCGCATACTGAGGATCGGTAGCATATCCTGCCTGCTGAAGCGCATGAGCAGCCTGTTCCGGGCTACGTGTTGCCGTCACCGCAGCATAACGCGGATTTCCAGTCAGCAATTTTACATAATCACTAACGGCTTCCACATATGAGCCATAAACCCTGAAACGTGCTTTCACCTTACGCGCAATGCCCTGTTCATATTCCGTGGTCATTACTTCGCTAACCGGACCAGTCCAGTTGCTGCCTGCTTTAATACCAAACAGGTTATAGCTGGTTTTACCTTCAGCCGTTGGGATCTCACGTTGCCCCCAACCCGATTCCAGGGCAGCCTGAGCCATGATAAGTTGATGAGGAATACCGCTTTGCTGACTGGCTACCAGCGCTGGAATCGATAAACGCGCCATAAAACCATTATTGCTGCCATGCGGCAATATGCTTTCATGAGTTCCAGAAGTAAATTCGGGCATGGCCTCACGCACTATGTGATTTAATTTTTCCACCTGATAAGTCTGCAAAATGGTACCATCCAGCTTCATAGGCGCCTGCTCTGCCTGTTCATCAGGGGCAGTCTGCGGGGATGAAAGCTGGCTGACCATCATGTCAGCAAGACCGAGCCCTTTTTCCGTTAACTGCTGTGCCAGCTGTTGATCATGCAACGAAGTAAAGAATTGAGAAGCACTGCTGTTAAACAGCCCCTCCTTTGGCAGGGCAGCCCGCATACTTTTTAACATCATCTGGACAAATATGCCTTCAACCTGACGCGCTACCTTTTTAATATTTCCTGCTGCATTACTGGCAACATCTCGCTTAAGCGTGTCTAACGCTTTCACATCCCAGGCTGCGCCTGACAGTAAATCGCTCATCAAATAATTTCCAGTCTGGCACGCAGGCAATCAGCGCTCTGCATGGTTTGCAGGATAGACATCAGATCAATAGGTGTTGCCCCCAATACATTCAATGCCCGAATAACATCGTTGAGATTGGGACTGGCATCGATACGCTGCAGCACACCACCTTCCTGACGTAAAGACACTTCAGTATTGTCAGTAACCACTGTCTCACCGCCACCAAAAGGCGTGTCCGGTTGACTCACGTTCTGTTGCCTGTTTACTGTCACTGACAGACTGCCCTGAGCAATGGCACAGGATTCCAGTATGACACTGCGATTCATCACCACAGAGCCAGTACGTGAATTGATAATCACTTTGGCATCACCGGCATCAACATCAACATAAACATTTTCTATATCTGCGAGAGCACGTACCTGGGCACTGCCTCCTTTGGGTATAAAGACCTGTACCGTCGCTCCATCCAGTGGTATTGCATTTCCCAGTTTCTGACGGTTAATGGCATCGCTGATGTTGCGTGCCAGCGCAAAATCTTTATTTCTCAATTGCAGACGAATGTTACCTTCCTGACCAAAAGCACTCGGTAATTGACGTTCAATAATAGCTCCGTCCGTGATACGTCCGCCCGCCAGTTGATTAACCTGAACATTATTCCCTCCAGCAGCAACACCCGCTCCACCGACAAGCACATTACCCTGCGCCAGGGCATAGACCTGATTATCAACGCCTTTTAGTGGAGTCATCAACAGGGTACCACCACGCAGGCTTTTTGCATTACCCATGGAAGACACCACAACATCAATCGCCTGACCGGGTTGAGCAAACGCGGGCAATCTGGCGGTAACCATGACTGCCGCCACATTTTTCAATTGCATATTTTTACCCGCAGGCAAAGCAACACCTAGCTGAGACAGCATGTTTGTCAGCGCCTGAGTGGTAAAAGGAGTCTGCATGGTTTGATCCCCAGATCCATCCAGGCCAACCACCACACCATAACCGATAAGTGCGTTTTCACGTATTCCTGAAATGCTCACCAGATCACGAATACGCACGCGATCAGCGAACGCATCCCGCCCTGTCAGGGCAAGGAGTACAATCAGTAAAGTAGCAATCAACTGTTTATGCATCACAGGCCTCTTAGTACGGCGAGAGATTAATGAAGAATCGCTGTAACCAGCCCATGTTCTGCGCTTCATTGATATAACCTTTACCCACATATTCAATGCGCGCATCAGACACTGCTGTGGACAGTACCGTATTACTACCATCTATAGTCCGGGGATTTACCACACCAGAAAAGCGGATATACTCAGCTCCCTGATTAATCGCTATCTGTTTTTCACCCACCACATGCAGATTACCGTTTGCCAGCACCTGGTCGACAGTCACCGCAATGGTCCCGATAAAGGTATTGCTTGCCTGAGCTCCCCCTTTACCATTAAAACTGTTTTCACCAGAAACTTCTGCATCCGCTCTTTTATTAGCAAATAACCCCTCCAGATAACGCGGTACCGTCTCCATACCAAACTGGCTTTTAGCATCTCTGCTGGCATTGGCAGATGAATTTTTACTGGCGCTGACATTTTCTTTCAGCTGGATGATAAGCGTGTCACCCACATTACGCGGACGAGGATCTTCAAAGAGTGGCTGGTAGCCGTAGTTCATTGGCAAAACAGTCTGAAAAATTGAGCCATTAGGAGCAGGTGCAGCCCCAGTAGCCGACGGTCTGGCCGATGTGGCACCATCAACCAGCGGTCTTTGTGGTACATAAGCACAACCACTCAGCATTAATACCATTAATGCTGGTGCGGCCCATACCAAACCACCCGCTTTTTTAAGCGATTCATCTGTATTTGTGAACGGTAAAGTATCCATCGATGATTTTTTTACCTTAAAGCTGGTTATGCCAGTCAACTAACATGTAGTGATAATTACTAAAGATATACTCACTCATTGAAATTATAAGTTGGTGAGTTTTTTCAGCATCTCATCAGATGTCGACACCGCTCTGCTATTCATTTCAAAAGCACGTTGTGTCTGAATCATGTTAACCAGTTCTTCAGCCACGCCAACATTAGATGTCTCCACATATCCCTGATATAACAGACCAGCGCCATTAAGGCCGGGTGTGCTCTCGGTGGGTGCGCCTGAACTGGTCGTTTCCACGTACAGATTTTCACCAATACTGGCAAGCCCGGTATCACTAATAAACGTATTAAGTGCCAGTTGCCCAATCTGCTGAGCAGCAACCTGGCCGGGTAACGTAACACTGACAATACCATCACGGGCAATCGTCAAGGTTAACGCATTTTGCGGTATGGTAATTGCTGGCTGCACCTGAAATCCGCTGGCAGTAACCAGCTGACCATTTTGATCAACCTGAAAAGCACCATCACGCGTATAGGCATTGGTTCCATCTGGCAATACCACCTGAAAAAAACCCTGTCCGTTAATGGCCACATCCTTAGTGTTACTGGTTTGTGCCAGATTTCCCTGACTGTGCAGACGTTCAGTCGCAACAGGGCGTACACCGGTACCAATCTGGAGTCCGGAAGGTAACGTTGTCTGCTCAGAAGACTGAGCCCCCGGCTGGCGCAGAGTCTGGTACAGCAAGTCTTCAAACACAGCACGCTGGCGCTTAAAGCCGTTAGTGCTGACGTTAGCCAGATTATTGGAGATAACATCCATGCTGGTCTGCTGAGCGTCAAGACCGGTTTTGGCAATCCACAATGATCGCATCATATTAAATTATTCCTCTCTAAACACACCTTCAGACTACCGATAACAGCTGATTGGCACGATGTTCATTTTCATCCACACTGTGGATAACTTTCATCTGCATCTCGAAACGACGGGCATTGGCAATCATATCTACCATGGAGGCCGTTGCGTTGACATTGCTCCCTTCGAGCATGCCCGACATCAACCGCATATCGGCATCAGCCGGCAACGTGGCACCAGTCTGCTGCCGGGTCGCGGCATTAACGTGAAAAAAACCATCATCACCACGAACCAGATTACTGGCATCACCTTTAACCAGTTTTATCCGGCCTATCTGGGCAATGGTGTTGGGCGGATCACTGGGATTTAATGCTGAAATGGTGCCATCTGATGCAATACTCACCATCGCCTGTGGCGGTACCTCAATAGGACCGGCATCACCCACGAGGGGATTACCCTGCACGCGCATCTGCCCGTCTTGTGAAATCTCGATAGCACCATTACGGGTATAAGCTTCAGTGCCATCAGGCAGGCGAATAGCTAAAAAGCCCTGCGGCTGCAGGGCAACATCTAAAGGACGTTCAGTATGATGCATGGGACCAGATGTGGTATCAAACCCGGGCGTTGACGCCACGGTCATGGTGCGCGTCTCAATGGTGGGCCCACTAACAGGCACGGCACGCAGTGCAGACAGCTGCGCACGAAAGCCGTTAGTGGACGCATTCGCCATATTGTTGGCATTAATCGCCTGCTGCTCCAGCGTATGACGAGCGGCACACATCGCTGTATAAATTGCATGATCCATAGTACTGTTACCCCGTTATGCGCTTAACGTATATTCACCAGCGTATTCAGGATGGAATCCTGCGTTTTAATCGACTGAGCATTCGATTGATAATTGCGTTGTGCCACAATCATATTGACCAGTTCATTACCTAAATCGACATTGGCCGATTCAAGAGCACCACTGGTTAAGCGACCGAAACTTCCCGATTCCGGCACGCCCAGAAGCGCAGTACCCGAATCTGCAGTTTCCAGCCAGACATTATCACCATCAGGACGTAATCCCTGCTCATTGGCAAAAGTCGCCAGCACTACCTGTCCGACCATTTTCTTCTGCTGATTGGAAAAATTAGCAGCAATAGTGCCATCACGGCTTATTTCAAAACCGACAAATTCACCGCCGGGATAACCGTTTTGTTTGACTGTAGATGTACTGCCGGCCGCGTTGCCCGCATTCTGCTGCGTACTGCCCGTCAAATCGATACTGATGCTTCCTGCCGCTGAACCGTTCAGGGAAGCAATAGTAACCACCAGTGGTGAGCCCGATGTCAGTTGGCCTTGATTATCAAATGCCAGATTGCCGGTAAAAGTCGGTGCAGTAGGAGCAGGTGGAGGAACCAGTGACGTATCCATCACGTTAACTTCCCATGCCCCTGGTGCCGTCCGGGTAAAATAAGTATTGAGATTATGTGGGTTTCCCAGACTATCAAATACCGTCATAGTGCTGACATAATGATAGGTACTGGGATCTGACGCATTAAACGCGGTAGTAATCGCCGTGCTGTTTGAATTTAAATTCACCACCATCTCACCCGTGGTACTCGCGTTAGCTAACATAGCGTCCTGCGGAATATTCAACGGGATAGGCTGGGCACCCGGCAGAACGACCGGTGGTGTACCGCTGGCCGGATAACCAGTAAGCTGCAGACCCTGCATATTAATAATGTTACCGTCTTTATCACGCGTGAACTGGCCATTACGCGAATAATAAACACTGCCTGCATCATTTTGCAGGCGGAAAAAGCCGTCCTGACTGATGGCCAGATCCAGGTTATTATTGGTTCTTATCGGTGCGCCATCATTAAAATTCTGCGTAACCTTGACCACCTTTGCACCCATACCTACACCCGAACCGGCAAACATATCGGCAAAAGAAACAGTGGCAACCTTAAAACCCACCGTTGCTGAGTTAGCAATATTGTTACCGATGACATCCAGGTTAGTACTGGCTGCATTCAGGCCACTGACACTCTGACTAAATCCCATAGCGTTCTCCGTCTAATCTTGTTGATATCATTGATATTTCATTCAGACAGGCACTTATAAAATCTGACGCACATTATCCAGAGTGGTCGTGCCTGACAGGCCCAAATCGAGCTGAGAGCCTTGTGCAGTGCGAATGATTCCGTTAACACGTGCAAACGCCAGTGCGGTTGCCAGCACTGGTTCCTCGCCATTTTTGGCGGCCAGCGTGACATAAAACGCACCATCAGGCGCAGCAGCACCGTTTTGCAATCGACCATCCCAGGCAAAACTGTGTACCCCGGCTTTTAAACCACCCAGATTCATCTCACGAACCACATTACCCTCGCGATCAGAGATAGTTGCGGTGACGCTACTGGCGGTTCTTTCCAGTTCTACGCCAAAAGGGGTACTGGTGGTTTTACCCTCTAAAGACGCCGTCAGGATGGTATTACCTGGAATCATTACACCATGACCAATCAGCGTACTGGCGTGAAGAGACTGGCTGTTATCTATCTGACCGGCTATCGAACCCAGACTGGTATTCAGTTTTTCAATGCCCTGTAACGTATTTATCTGAGCCAGCTGGCTGGTCAGTTCATTATTCTGTAGTGGGTTTGTGGGATCCTGATTTCTCATCTGCGCGACGAGCAGCTTGAGAAATGCATGCTGTAAATCCTGACTACTGCCACTCTTTTTAATCCTGTCAGCGTCGACCACCGGTCTGACGGCAGGATTGTTCACACTGTCATTTAAAACAGGACTAAGTGCCATGTGAAACTCCGATTACTGGCCCAATGCCAGTGTCTTTAGCATCATGGATTTGGTGGTATTCAATACTTCAACGTTGGCCTGATAACTGCGTGATGCTGAAATGGTATTCACCATTTCTCCCACAACATCAACATTCGGCATACGCACATAACCTTTTTCATCCGCAAGGGGATGTCCTGGCTGATAAACCAGACGAAAAGGCGTGGGATCATCAATGATTCCACTGACCCGAACACTTGAGATTTCCTTACCCGGCAGAGGTGTGGCCTGAAAAAGTACCTGTTTTGCACGATAAGGCTGGCCATCCGGACCTGTGACACTATCAACATTAGCCATGTTACTGGCACTGACATTAAGACGTTGTGACTGGGCAGTTAACGCAGAGCCTGCGATATCAAAAATAGTTAATAGCGACATCTCGTTCTACCTTTCGTTGTTGTAACACGTGACAGCCTTACTTTGGTGGTTGCAGTGCTGACTGCATCGCCTTGATTTGACGCGTCATTGAAGTCAAATCAGTTTGATATTTCAGGCTATTATCTGCAAAATGCATACGTTCCCTGTCCATATCAACCGTATTGCCATCGACAGAAGGTTGATCAGGAACACGGTACAATAAATTCATATCTCGTACCGATAATGGGGGTGCCTTACCGGGTATGTGTCGTACCGATGTCAGGCGCAATGCTATTCCATCAGGACTGGCTAACCTGCCCTGTGACAGCACCTTTTTCAGCTGACTGGAAAAATCGATATCTCTGGCCTGGAAACGGGGTGTATCTACGTTGGCAATATTGGCGGCCAGAATCTCCTGCCTCTGCGCGCGCAGGTTCAACGCTTCACGATAAAACCGTAATGAATCTTCCAGCTTATCCAGCATATCTCCTCTCATTCAGGTCAGAATTTTGAGTTGATAGCATAAACCGCTCACGGGTAAACCCATCGCCAGAATAAGCATAGAATGCATTGCTATTTGTTCTGTTAATTTTGGCTGGCTCAGGAGTAAAGTGACCTTCAGGCAGATAAGGTTTACGCACAACCAGCAGCATTAAGGGAGCAGGCGACAATGAAAACAGCCAAAGGTATCGCACTGATGCTGATGATGTTATTAAGCAATCATGGACAGGCTGCTAATCTTGAAGCGCAAATCAGACAGTTTTTTCAACAGAAATATGCCCGACATTCTGACTGGAAAGTACAGGTGCAGATTAACAGCCTGCCTGCACAATCGCCTGTCTGCGACGCACCTGAAATAACACAACCGCTTAATAGCCGTTCATGGGGTAATATCACGGTGTCCGTACGTTGCGGACAAAACAGGAAATTTATTCAGGCACGGGTACAGGTCAACGGACCGTACGTTACAGTCACGCGATCACTCAACAGCGGAGATAAGCTCAGTCTTGCAGATATCAGTCTGAAAAACGGCGACCTCACCAATCTACCCACCGGGACCCTGCTCGAATCCGACCATGCTAAAAATACCATTCTGGTACGCAATATCAGTGCAGGACAACCGTTAACGCGCAGCATGTTACGCCGGGCATGGGTTGTTCATGCCGGACAGGCTGTCCAGATAATGGCTCGCGGAGCAGGCTTTCACATTAGCAGTGAAGGTAAGGCAATGAATAATGCAGCAATAAAAGAAACGGTACGCGTACGTATGACATCAGGCCAGATTGTTAGTGGCACTGCTGGTGAAAACGGCATTATATACATCATGTTATAAACCTGATGCATTATTTTCACCTTATTTATCGCCAGAACCTGAATAATCATTAAAGTTTCTTTATGCAGTGCCGATAATGGGTATTGAGGAGTTGTTCCGTATATGCTGGCGCATCACTGTGCCTTTAAGGAGATAGCGATCATGATGAAAATAGATGCAATTTCTGTAAACAATACTTATCCGACTGTGGCTCACACGCAGAATGTGCAAAAAAAAGGTGAAAATACGCTGCCTGTAAACCATGCAGAGAGGAATTGCTGGTTGCCTGATATCCTGCGCCAGTCAAGCGGTTCAGATATCAGACAAGAGAAGGTAGAAAAAGCAAAGAACAACACGCAGATAGACAGCTCTGCAATTGCAGATGCGCTGTTATCATTATCCAAATAACTTATATTGCGGCTACACCTCTTGCGTGCTGGCCAGAAAAATCTACCGATTGTGTGACGAGGCACTGTTACACCTTGAGTAATTGAAGTTTTTTTACTGACTGCCGATAAAATAGAAGGCAGTGATTACTGGCAGCGCTAAAAAGCGCAGTACAGGATCAGAGTTAATAAAATAACCAGGACATATAGTCATGAACATACCCTCTGTTGCTCCTTTGAATGCTATCATTCCAGTTCATCGACAGACTGAAGAAAAAAATAATGCGCTAGCAAGTAAACTAAAAAAAGGCGCTGGGGCAACGATAAGCGATGCAAATGCAGCATTACTTATGCGCTGGAAAGATCTCAGGCAACAGGGAGCGGATATCAGGAAAGATGAGATAGCAGTATTGAGACACCAGATCAAAAATAGTAAATCTTTCTTACAAAAGAACAAGATACCCTCTATTGCTGATATGTTAATAACATTGCAGAAAACAGACACGGAAAATAGCACTGCGCTTGTTAAAACTGCTGATGATACCCCGACAGTTATAGACAAAAAAGACGCACAACAGTCGATACAAACAGAAATGGCTAACAACCCTGCCTCCTTTGTCAGGAAGGCAAGCGAGTGAAAAAACTAACGCTCATCCTCAAGGAAAAGTGGACACACCTGAACAGACTCGAGAAAGTTCTTGCGGATGAACAGCAGTTACTCTGTGCGGGACGTGTACAGAATGCATCTTTACAGAAAATAACGGAAAAAAAAGGCACATTACTGGAACTGCTGGCCGGGCTGGATAAATACCGTCTTGATGAAGAAGCTATGTTGGGTTTAGCCGCACCCTATGCAGATATTCCAACTCTTAATAAACAATGGATTAACGTTCAGAAACTTATTACTTCCCTGCATCGCGTGAATACCCACAATGGCAGGCTACTTGAACAGCATATCAACCACAACACCGGTGCACTTGATATCCTCAGCACACGACATCAGGTGTCTTTGTATGGCCCGGATGGGCAGACCTGTAAATTAAATCCCAATCGCAGAACAGGCACAGGTATCCGATAACTGTTGCAGTAAGGGATTGACACTCTCTATTACCCTGCTCTTCACATCAAATCCAATAATTAAACTGGTATGCGCAGCACTGCCACGATAATACCGGCCGCAGCCGCCATCATCACACCCAGTTTGACCGTCATGCGCAGTTCCATTTTTTCAAATCTGTCCGCCATCTCTTTGCTAACATCGCTAATATCACGTTTTACAGACACTATTTCAGCAGATAAATCTTTACGGACATCAGCTAGCTGGGCATCTGTTTTTTCAAACCTGGCCGCCACATCTTTACGGACATCAGCTATCTGAGCATCTGTTTTCTCAAACCTGGCCGCCACCTCCTTACGGACATCGGCTATCTGGGCATCTGTTTTCTCAAACCTGGCCGCCACATCCTTACGGACATCGGCTATCTGGGCATCTGTTTTCTCAAACCTGGCCGCCACCTCCTTGCGGACATCGGCTATCTGGGCATCTGTTTTCTCAAACCTGGCCGCCACATCCTTACGGACATCAGCTATCTGGGCATCTGTTTTCTCAAACCTGGCCGCCACCTCCTTGCGGACATCAGCTAGCTGGGCATCTGTTTTTTTCAAACCCGGCCGCCATATCCTTACGAATATCGGCTATCTGGATATCTGTTTTTTCAAAGCGGACTGCCATATCCTTGCGGACATCGACTATCTGGGTATCTGTTTTTTCAAAGCGGACTGCCATATCCTTGCGGACATCGACTATTTCTGTTGAAAGCCCATGATGTGACTCACTCAGGTAGCTCTTCAGGTCGGTAATATCTGTCCGTGTCGCCACATCCGCGGCCTCATGAGACTGGCGTACTGCCAGCGAAATCGCCCGTGCCTGCTCTTTTGGCAGTCCGGCAGATTCGAGTGTTTCAACAAACTGCAATGTATCAAAGGCTACCTGAGCCATGAATATTCTCCCTGTCTGCCAGGGATCCAGTATAACTAAAAAAAGCATGGAGTAGCAAAAAACAGCAGTATCGAGGCAAGGAAATGCCGCTATGAAAACAAACGATTGCCATGTCCCTGGCTATGTCAGTAATGAGGAGAAAAACATGCAGTTTTGTTGATCGCACATTACTGCTATTTTTCAGCACCAATAATGGAGGTCATGCGCATTTGACGCTTGTCATCAATTTCCAGATTTGACAACACCACAATTTGTGGCAGGCTACGACGCAGAAAACGCGCCAGTAACGGGCGTAATGCATGAGTAACCAACAATACTGGCGGAGCGCCTGACATTTCCTGGCGCTGTAATGCCTGCCTGGTTTGTTCAAGCAATTTGTCTGCGAGACCAGGTTCCAGGCTTCCGCCACTTTGCAAGGCCTGCAATAACAGCCTTTCTAAGGCACCATCAAGACTCATTACCTGTATCTCACCCGTTCCTGGAAACCATTGTTGCACAATGGAGCGCCCTAATGCGATACGCACAACCGCAGTCAGTTCATAAGCATCTGTTTGATGGGGTGCATGTTCCATCAGAGTTTCAATAATGGTGCGCATGTCACGGATGGAAACCTGCTCGTTTAACAGGTTTTGTAATACTTTATGCAGACTGGTTAAAGACAGCACTGCCGGGATGAAATCTTCTGTCAGCTTAGGCATATTCTGTGTGACACGATCCAGTAATTGCTGAGCTTCCTGTCGACCAAACAACTCGCCGGCAAAACGATGCAATACATGATTTAAATGCGTTGCTACTACTGTACTGGCTTCAACAACAGTATACCCTTGAGTCTGGGCCTGTTCACGTAATCCAATTTCAATCCATACTGCAGCAAGGCCAAAAGTGGGTTCCTGCGTCAAATCACCTGGCAATTCACCGGTAGCATTACCTGGATTAATTGCCAGTAAACGCCCTGGGTAAGCTTCACCTCTGGCAATTTCCACTCCTTTCATCAAAATACGGTAATGCGCAGCGGCAAGTTCAAGGTTATCCTGAATATGGATCTCAGGTGGCAGGTAGCCGATATCCTGAGCAAATTTTTTCCTGATACTGCGAATACGTCCGAGCAATTCACCATCCTGGCGCGGATCGACCATCTGTACTAACCGATAACCTACTTCCATAGCCAGCGTATCTTCCAGCTGGACATCAGACCAGCTGGCTTCCACAGTTGGCTTCTTATAGTTAGCGGTAGATACAGTACCCGTGAGCTGTTGTAAACTTTCTGCTCCGCGTAAATACCATGTCAACGCAAGCAATATCGCCGTGAATAACAGAAAGACAAAATTAGGCATGCCGGGAACTACTCCTAACAACCCTAATACACCAGCACTCAATAACATGGCTTTTGGACTGGTAAACAGCTGACTTATCATCTGCTGACTAATATCCATATTCTCATTTGTTCTGACTCGGGTAACAATCACACCTGCCGCAGTTGAAATCACTAACGCCGGTATTTGTGCCACCAGGCCATCACCAATGGTTAACAGTGTGTAGCTCTGTGCGGCATTGCCAACAGACATCTTATGTTGCAGGACCCCAATAAGCAGGCCACCGACGATGTTTAATACCATGATAATCAGGCCGGCAACCGCATCTCCGCGAACAAATTTGCTGGCACCATCCATTGCCCCATAGAATTCGGCTTCCTGAGCTATTTCCTGGCGACGCTTTTTGGCTTCATCCTCACCAATTAAACCGGCATTAAGATCGGCATCGATAGCCATTTGCTTACCTGGCATCGCATCCAGCACAAAACGGGCGCCTACTTCAGCAATTCTTCCCGCACCCTTGGTAATCACCATAAAGTTGATAACTACCAGAATAATAAACACCACGATACCAATGGCATAATTGCCACCGACCAGAAAATGCCCAAACGCTTCAATCACCCTGCCTGCAGCTGCCCCACCTTTATTGCCATCCAGTAAAATAACGCGCGTGGAGGCGACATTCAGGGACAGACGCAACAGGGTAGAAAACAGCAGAATGGTAGGAAAAGCAGCAAATTCAAGTGTACGCCTGGTAAACATGGCTACCAGCAATATCATGATAGACAGAGCGATATTGAACGTAAAAAACAGGTCAAGGATAAATGGTGACAGGGGTAATACCATCATCGACAAAATCATGATGATTAATACAGGACCGGCAAGCAGCTGCCAGGATACATCTTTCATGCTGTCAGGCAAGCGCAACAGAGAGACCAGGTTAGCCATGAGTATCATTCTCTTCAACAAAATCCAGTGCTTCGGGCACCGGTAAATTTTCGGGTTTCTTTGGAGTCAGGCCACCTTCATGCCGCCAGCGTTTGAGCTGATAGACCCATGCTAATACTTCAGCCACAGCAGCATACAGGGTAACAGGAATGTGTTTGCCTACTTCACTATGGCGATATAAGGCACGCGCCAGAGATGGGGCTTCTAATAATGGCACACGATGTTGTACTCCCAGTTCACGAATACGCAATGCGATTTCACCCGCACCTTTAGCCAGAACCTTAGGTGCACTCATTTTTTTATCGATATACTGCAGTGCCACAGCATAATGTGTCGGGTTAGTAATAATCACATCTGCATTAGGCACATCAGCCATCATACGCATTCTGGAAAGCTCACGCTGAACCTGACGGATGCGGCTTTTTATCAGGGGATCCCCTTCATTTTCTTTACCTTCATCAGCAATTTCTTTCTTCGACATGCGCAATTTCTTTTTATGATTCATTATCTGGTAAAGCACATCCAATCCAGCCATAGGTATCAGACTCATTACCGCAAGCAGCCCACATAAAATAACCAGATTTATGGCATCACCCAGTGCTTTTAGCAGAGATTCAGAGGTCAGATGCAGTAATCTCAGGCGATATACCCATAAAAATAAACCTGTTACCGTTCCAGCCAGTATTATTTTTAGCAGTGACTTAAATAAATCAACCAGTAAGCGCGTAGAAAATAAATTCTTAAGGCCAGTAACAGGATTTAGACGGGAAAAATTAAACTTGAGGGATGTTGGACTAAATAACAGACCGCCGACCAATGCAGGAACTACCATTGCCACCAGTGCCAGACCTATCATAACAGGGAGCAGCACCCAGAAAACATGCAATAATAATCGCAATGTGCCCATCATCATTTGTCTGTCATTACTGATAGCCGCACGATCAAAATTCAAGGCCTCAATAAGCATGGCTGTTAACTGGCGCACCATGGATTCACCTGTCATCCAGAATATTCCCAGTCCAGCACCGAGGAGCAATATTGATGTTAATTCACGTGATCGTGGAATATTGCCCTTTTCACGCGCCTTACCCAGCTTATAAGGGGTTGCGGCCTCGTTTTTTTCCAGATCATTCTCTTCAGCCACGGCACAGGTTCCCGTTCAGACATCAAATCCGGTCAATAGACCTTTTTTGAAACTCGCTGCAGAAAAACTGTGCGCACAGGAACGCAACACAGAACCACAATCTACATCAAGGAGATGAGGATTAGAGTACCAGAGACAACGGCACTGGCGCCCTCGCAGTAGAGTCTCGAAAAGGGTCTGATAAACTATCAGCCAGCATGACAAAAAATTGATTTACTTATGGACCGAATAACGGCTAATTTGCAGGTTATTTCTCGGATGTGTTGATTTTAAAAAACCTGGATGCTCGATAAAACAGCCTTATCACTGTTGCATCGTTATTGACCTGGCATTGGTAATGCCTCAGCAGGCATTTGTGGTTGCGCGGATTCATCCGCGGCGGCTGCAGTTTCGTCTGCGGGTTGTGGCAGCTCGGATGCAGCCGGTGCTGCTGCATTTTCCACTGGCGCCTGCTGCTGCCCGGAAGCAGCAGCAGGAGCTGCTGCATTTTCCACTGGTACTGGTGACGGCTCGGATGTAGCCGGTTTTTGGGGGTTCTGTAATTCAGCGGGGAGAATTTTTTTATCCAGTTGATTCAACCTATTCTGCTCTTCCTGTTCTTTTCTCAGCGACGCAGGGTCGAGATTTGCATTCCTGAGTGCTGCTTCTGCTTCTTTATTCAGCACCAGAATACTGATACGCCGGTCCTCGGGATTACCTATCTGCCCACCGGTGCTCATCACTGACGCCATACCCGCAACGCGCAATACTTTCCCTTCAGCTAATCCTGCAGCAATTAATTCACGACGCGATGCATTAGCACGATCAGAAGATAATTCCCAGTTGCTGTATCCGCGCTCTCCACCTGCATAAGGCAGATTATCGGTATGCCCGGATATGCTGATTTTATTAGGTAATTGATTCAGTGTAGGAGCAACCACATATAACAAGTCACGCATATAAGGCTCAATCCTTGCACTACCTAACTGAAACATTGGCCGGCGCTGGCTGTCAATAAGCTGAACACGCAAACCTTCATTAGTGACATCAACCGACAGATGATTACGCAGTTCTTTAAAGCGGGCATCTTTGCTAATTGCAGATTCCAGTTTCTTTTTTGCCGCACGGAAATTGTCTTTTTCTTTACGTTGTGCGGGAGTTTCAGTACGTGGTGATTTCTTAACTTCCCCGTCTTTTTGTGTGGGGTCAGCACCACCTCCCGGAATGGTATTACTGCTGGTACTGATATTTTTTCCGCCGCTTAATGCAATTTTGAGTGGTGTTCTGAAATAGTCAGCAATCTGCAATGCCACCTGAGGACTGGCTATGGATATGAGCCACATAACCAGAAAAAAGGCCATCATCGCTGTCATAAAGTCGGCATAGGCAATCTTCCACGAACCATGTGAGCTGGAATGAAGATGATGCTTTTTCTTTCTTTTTACCAGAATGACAGGATGTTCTTCGCTCATTCTTATTCTTCTTTATTTCGCTGCAGATGATGATTTCACATTGCGTACATGCTCTTCAAGTTCAGAGAACGAAGGCCGCTCAGTGGTATAGAGTATCTTACGGCCAAATTCCACAGCAATCTGTGGTGCGTAGCCATTTAAGCTGGATAACAGAGTGACTTTAATACATTCCATCATCTTGCTGGTTTCAGCAGTCTGCTGACGCAATAACGTGGCCAGAGGCGAAACAAATCCGTAAGACAACAATATTCCCAGAAAAGTCCCTACCATCGCATGCGCAATTAATGCTCCCAGCTCTGCAGCCGGCCTGTCAGCTGCTGACAGTGCATTAACCACCCCCATTACCGCAGCCACGATACCAAACGCGGGTAAGCCATCACCGGCTATCGCAAGACTGCTGGCAGGACCTTCGCTTTCCTGCATAAAAGTTTCAATTTCTTCATCCATAAGTGATTCAATTTCAAAAGGATTCATATTACCACTCACGACCAGCCTGAGGTAATCGGTGATGAAATCCATTATGGCATTATCAGAAGCAATGGAGGGGTAACTGGAAAATATCTCGCTGTCCTTAGGGCTGTCGATATCTCCTTCAAGAGACAGCATGCCCTGCTGGCGAGCCTTGGATAACAGACGATACTGCAGGGCCATTAAATCCATATAAAGGGCCTTATTGTATTTTGAACTGCGCATCAGCTTGGGCATGGCACGCCCGGTCGCTTTGATACCTTTCATATTGTTGCCAACAATAAAAGCACCGACACCCGCACCACCAATGATGATAAATTCTGCCGGCTGATAAAGGGGGCCAAGAGTCCCACCTGCTATCATGTAGCCCCCGATGACTGACACGGTTACGATAATATACCCTATAATAACAACCACTTTAATATCCTTAACAATAAGGTAAGTTAAAAGGTAAAGTAGCGACTCAACCCGGTTTTATCCATCTGTGTCCTTAGTGCACAAACAACATCCCTGCCGTTTTTAGAAAAAAGCTAATCTCACTTAAACTGCCTGCCTGATGGGTTCACCCAACTGCTGCAAATTAATATCGGCTGGCGGTGAATAAAGTTTACGTTTTTTTACTGCACGCGAAGGAGGCTGGCAAAGGCTACAGACAAAATTGTAAAGAGGTTGATGTGCATGCGTGATAAACGTCCCTTTACAACAATTGCAGCCTGATAACTGTAACATTTCGCTATCAACAAAACGTACCAGGGTCCAGGCACGCGTCAACGCCAGTAAAGGAGGCTCATCTGGTTGATGCGGACACTGCTCGAGATAAAGCCGATAGGCTTTTATCACCGCTTCAACTCCCCGACACAAACCAGTTTTAATAAGGTAGCTGTAAGTATTATAAAAGATGGAAGAATGAATATTCTGTTTCCATGTCATAAACCAGTCAGTGGAAAAAGGTAACATGCCTTTCGGTGGCGGACTGCCTCTGAGTTCTTTGTAGAGTTTGATTAAACGACCACGACTGAGTTGAGTCTCACTTTCAAGCATCTGTAAACGAGCTCCTAAGGTAATCAGTTCCATTGCCAGATGAATATCCTTAGCTTCCATCACGATACTTTTTTCAACCATGGTGTTATGCCTTCTTTTTTTTAGATGCATTACCTTCGTTTGGCGATAGTTCATGCAACAGATCACTTGACAGTAAAATGCCGGTATGAACCTGCTGCAGGTCATCCACTCTGGACTCTTTTGTCAGATTATGAATCCTGTTGTGATCGCTGAAACGAAAACGACAGATAAGTTGATTCGTTTCCGCTAATTTAACCAGTTGAGGGAAAGTCAATTGCGCCAGTGCTTCAGCCATTTCTGCATCGATACCGAGGCGAAACATAGCAGACACTTTTTCTTCATTAATTAATCGCTGTGCCAGAAGCAGGTATGATAAATTAGCATCATAAATACTTTTTACTAAATCAGGGGCGCTCATTATTCAGATACCATGACAGTGGTTAAAAGACACGCTGGATAAGAATGCGCTATTGTGTACAGATTCATCACATTCCTCCACCTGTTGCTAGCAGCTCACCTGTGTGAAACATCCTGTAAACAAGAGAATCCCTGTTAAGGAGCATCATCATTGTTATTGATGATGATTTATTGATATATATATTTAAATTATATTTAATAATAAGATTGTGTTGCTCACAATAATAAAAACATTTAGTCTCATTAAAACTCATTAGCCAGTCACAGAATCAACACAATTCATTGATTTTAAATCATAAAAAAATAATTATGCAGCTAAGACATAGTAAGGCTAGGCCTGCTAAAGGCCAGGGAACTGGAGAGGGCGGGAGAAATCAGTGTATTTATGCATATTAAGAATTACCCATTCTGCTGAGCTGTTGTATATTTTCAAAAAATTGCCTGCAGCTTTCCTCCATATCTTGCGCTGACGCCGATAATGCCATGCCTCCTGAGGAAGATTCTTTCGATGCGGTGAATGCAGTCTTCATATCTGTATTAATTTTTCTTAATATCTTAACCTGGTTTTCCCAGTAACTGGCTAACTGGGAGGGATTGCTGGCAGCACCAGCCAGGCTACTTGTCCTTAAAGGAGGTTTGGGCGGACGGCGGGTAACATCCTTATTTACCGGTACATTCAACACACCGGCTTGTGTAGAAAGTCGTGCAACCTGCGGGTACAGCAATGCTGCAGGCTCCGGAGCACGCCTGGTAACAGGTTGATTTTTGTGCACGTTCAATGTACCCGCTTTTTCATCATGCCTTATAATGTGGTTTGGATGCAGTAAATCAAACACCTGGCAGTATGCTTTTTCAGAGCTGCAAAACTCAGGAGATGGCACTTTCGATTCATTGAAACCCAACCCCAGTCTGACTAGCCTGTCAGGATATTCTACATGCTGTTTAAGTTGCTTATAATGAAAGCGCTGCAAAGTAAAATTAGATTTTTCTTTTTTTCCATTACTGACGCTGACAACGTTCACACGATAGCTCGGCTGCGCAAAGCCGTTATATAGTTTACTGAATTTAACATAAACTCCGTCGGCCTTTGAGGAAGTACGCATGGATGTGTTGCAATCAGTAGCATTATTCCATGCAGTTTTTAGTCTGGTTAAAATAGCGGGCATATTGCATTCCTGTTTTACGTGCCATAAGGCAATTTTTACGCAAAATTAACGCAAAACAGCTGGGATTACCTGTAACAATATGCTCGCTTTTATTTTTGCGGGTATTTCCTGCAAGGCAGGGTTCAACATGCGGCGCCAATCAGGGTGTCGCTGGTGCCTGCACTGGCAGCAGATTCATCGCTGACCTTTGCTGCAGGGGAGCCACTATTAACATCACTGGCGGTTAAGGCACTGGCCAGTGCTGCAAGCTGGCCTTCAATACTGGCATCGATAACAGCAACTTCGGTTTCAAGCCGGCAGCCACCCCTGCCCATGCTGGGATCGGCGAATACTTCCACGTAATCCATCTGTGGGTCTGCCTGCATGATGCGGGCAACCTGTTCACGTACGAAGCTGGCCTGCTCAGGCTGTACATAAAGCATGACCTGTTTCTGATGGCTCACCAGTGACAGCGCCTGACGCACCGTGTTAAGCGTCAGTTCAGTGTTATCATAATCATGCACTATCTTACGTAATGCCTGCATGACCACCTGGGCGAGCTGATGCCCGACCTGACTGTAATACTGCTGACATTGATGAAGTGTTTTTTGTACCATTATTGCCTGCTGTACCCTCGCTTCTTCGACACCTGCCTGCCACCCGAGTGTTTTCTGCTGCTCAAAAGCTGCGTGGGCAGCCGCAGTAATTTTTAACGCTTCTTCCTCGGCCGCTTTCAGCAGCCCTGATGCGCTTAGCCAGTTTTGGTATTGCGCTTTTTTCAGCACGCGCTCACTGCTATCCAGCACTATTTCACCCGGTTTTATTTCAATAAATGGCCACATTCCTGACTCACTTTTTTTATTATTTTCTGACATAGTACCTGCGCCAGGGCAGGATGATGCTGTACCACACCTTTATCAATACCACCACTGCCTTTGGGTAACCTGAGCCAGAGCCGTCTGATAAACCCGGGAGAGGTATCATGCAACGCACCACACCAGAAACTTAAGCCCCAGTGGGAAAAATAATCAGTCAGTGCCCCCTCTGGTAAAGGGTGCTGCCATTCATCCGGCCATTTTCCTATCAATAAGTCCAGCTGCGAGAGACAAAAACGATGTCCCTCTATACCAATCGCATGGTGGACATGCCGTAGCGTAGCCGCCGACAGGCTGGTGCGCAGTGATCTGGCATGCAGCACCGCCCCCAACAGAACAGTCAGTTGCCTGAAGTATTCCGGCGAGCTGAGCGCAATAGCGTCATGTTCACCGGGGTGCACATAATCAGTATTCAATGCCAGCACCTTCAGTAACAGGCCATTGTTTCCCGGCTGCTGTCGCCAGTCTGGCATCAAAGTCATCACATCTGCCCAGGGATAAATCAGATTATCCGGATGAATATAACGCGCCGGGCAAAAACGAAACTGGTAAGGTGTCAGGAACAGGCTCACGAACGTCCTTTATATTTAAACCAGAAAAACTGGGCAGAATTCGTCAGCACCAGCAGACCGGTTAACAGCCCAATCAGCGCCACTAATTTGCCTCTTGAGCTGTCCGCAACCCGAATGGAAAATACACTGCCATACTGCTCAGCAACAGGTACCTGACGTACATCGGTTGACGGCAACAGGATGACACTGATGCGCTCGTAACTTAAACCTTCAATGCTATTGTTAACAAGTTGTTTTATTTGAGAAATATAGGTATGCAACTGCACATCTGCTGCATGTTTTACAAAAACCGAGGCTGAGGCAGGTGACAGTGTTTTACCAAACTTGTCCCAGTCTTCCGGCAGCACCACATGCACCCTTGCGACCAGTACACCATCAATTTCTGAAAGCGTACGGGAAATTTCCTGTTCTTTGGCGTAGATCAAACGGGCACGTTCTTCCAGAGGAGAAGAAATCAATCCATCTTTGGGAAAAACATCGTACATGGAAGAAAAATGCTCACGCGGATATCCCTTCCGCCGCAGCGCTTCTACAGCACGACTGATATCAGATTTATCCACCAGCAGCTTCACATTACCGTCCTTATCTGCTTCTTTATCTGCTGATATCCCTTCCGTCTGTAACAGTGCCAGCATTTCATTGCCTTCTTTTTGATTAATCCCTACATAAAGCTCCGTTTTACAGGCGCTCAACACAGGGATTAACAGCAGATAAAACACAGTATGCCATTTTTTCACACCCGGATTTCCTATTGCATTTTTGTTGTGCTTTCTATATGACGGGCAAAAAGTCCTGCCAGTTTAGCCGTCGTCTCTGCAACCATGAACGTTTTCATCATGTCATACTGTATATTCATCAGTTGTGCTACTGATATTTCAGGCAGTTTCATTTGTGCTTCCAGCTCCACTTTTCCCGTATGGTAGCGTTGTGCAAAATCGCTCACTGACCGCAAAAAACCATTTCCTTCTGCCATCTCAGGTGCTGCAGAGTGCATGGCCTGCTCAAAACGCATAACATCCTGCATGTCAAGAGTAGTCATATTGCTTTGTACCATGTTCTCCAGATCCGTTGACACGGCATCCAGAATCTGTTCTCCACTGATTTGCACGAATGTCACTCGTCTGCCTCCGGTTTAACACCATACAGGATAATTTGACGCAAGATATTGCGTTGCATCGATTGAACAGACGTCACCGTGGTCATATCAGCAGGAGGAACAGAACTGTTTTGATCCACTGCCATAGCGTCATCAAAACGTTTTACCGATGCTGATAGTGAAGGTGGCATGGCGGTGAATTGACTGGTCGTCACAGCAGCCATTCTGATAGCTTCATATCCCGTTTTGTCCAGTTCAGTCATGATACCTCCGGTGAACGCATCGCAGCGGCAAAACGCATAAATAGCGGATTTTCACTGCTACGCAGTGCCTGCATACGGGCATCAAAGGCACTGCCCAGACCCAGGCGCCATTCACAAAATGCCAGGAAGGGTGCCAGTGAATGCCACTGCTGTACACAAGGTAGCCTGATGGCTTCCTGATACCTGCCCTGATTCATCAGGTTTAATAATCGAATCATGGCAGCCACTTCATGACAATGCTGGACTTCATCCAGCCAGCCAGCAATAGTTTCAGCCTGTGCATAACAATGATTTCCGCTACCTGCCAATGCCAGCTCAGCGAGCAATGCATTGAATTTTTCTGTCATCATGAAATTTTCTGCAAAATCGCTGCCATCAGATCGCGCATGCTACGGGTAACCGTTGAATTGATGTTGTATACCACCGACCATTTGTTGATGATATGCTGCAGATTAGCCAGTAATGCCGGGTTGTCTGGTGCCGAATTCAACGCCGCTATGGCTTTAGAAACTTCCTCATTGGCACTATTTGCCTGTGCAGCCAGCTGATCCCGGACTTTATCCAGCGTATTTACCGATGTTGCTGAGGTAAATGATAACGGTGTATATGCTGTCGATGCTGCATCTGCAATAGGTGGTCCACTAACTGTTGTCATAAAACTCTTCTCCTTTCAGTTTGTTAAAAATAAATTGTGCTGACCTGATGGCATCAGCTTCCTGCTGCCACTGCTGGTATTGCTGCGGCCCGGCACCACACATCAAGCGGCGGCGACAGTCCGCTAATTTTTCCTCAAGCTGCAGGGCAATCTTTCTGGAAAACTCACTATCATCGCTAGCCAGCCGTTCTTCCAACAAGGTCATCATGCCATTCGTTTCCTTTGATATTGACGATGTACTGTTGTTTATTTTTGTTTACTACGATTCTGTCGCCATGAATGGCGATTATCCTTATGCCTTCAGGCGTCATTGCTCCAACAGGATATTTACGGTTATCCGACAGCACAATGTAAGGTACTTTTCCCAGCGATATAGCACGTACCGATAAGGCGAAAACCTGCTTTTTCACCGGAACAATCAGATCCAGGGTATACAGACCGGCAAAATCCCGATTAAACTCTGTCTGCAACAGGGTAAAACGATGCCGCTGTGCATCATTCAATTGTCCGTGTAATTCAATACGTTCACCCAGTGAGCGATAACTGAGCTGTTCTTTTAACCCCCAGCTGGCTAACAGCTGTTCCAGCCGTACCAGATGCGCCTGTGCCATGGCAGCTACCCTGACATGATTTTCAATACCAAGAAGACCAGGCACATCACGCTTAAGCAGTGCCTCTATTTGCGGCCAGTCGTATTTATCCTGGTACACTTCTCCCGTCAGGCGTATCCAGCCTGCCTGAACGCCGTTAAACGAAACAATCTGATCATAACCAAGCTTTTGAATAATAAAATCAACCTGTTGCTTTACTTCCTCTTGAGTACGAATATCAAGCCGTACCGGTAAATTTTCCCTCTGCAAAAAATGCTGCAGTCGTGAACGGCTATCAATATCATCGAGCCAGCCGCTCAATACTAATGCACCCGCATCCGTGCCCGTATCAAGAGTGACCTGATGAAAGCGCTCAGCCTGAAGAAAGTGAGTTAGCGTTTTTATCGATGCGGCTACCTGCGCTTTCCTTTTATCAGGCCATAGCTCGCTACTAAACAGGGCGATGAACACCATCAGCAGTAGCAGGCTGGCTCCTGCCATGAGACAGACAATCAGTTTCGGTGGATTGCGCTTGCGCGCCCTGGCGGGTACCGCGGGACGGTGCTGTTTTAGACTGGCAGGAAAAGCCTGTTCACGTAAACAAAATGCCCAGGTCAGAGCCCCCGCCTGCTGGCAGGCCAGTGGCTGCAGACGATGACCAGCCTCAAGTATTGCACCATCCTGACAGGGCACAATTTCGCTGGCACAGGAGGTCAGTATCACTGCCTCTTCACTAACGTTCAGGCTCAAGTGTACTGCGGCAATGCCTTCATCAATCAGAACCAGATCAGCGCGCAGTGGATCGGATCCCAGCACCACAGAGCCCATATCCAGGGCAACATCAATACCCTGATTCAGCCCGGTATAAAATCGAATCTTCCAGCTCATTGTGATGCCCTGGCACCTGCCTGTCGGCAAAAATGCGCATCCGGAGCACATTGCCCTTCTCTGACGCGAAATCCAGACTGATTGCCAGCGTAACAGGGTACAAGTGTTGATGATTTACCCTGTGCACTTAATTGCTCCTGTATACCTTTTGCCTGAGGCAGAGTCACACACTGTGCGATACTCAATGCCTTTTTCAAGCTGATACTCTGATTAGAATATTCATCTGCATCAAGTATTTCACGGCGTAACTCACTGTGATTATTGACAGACAGATACTGAGCCAGACTGGCCCTGTCATCAATCAGCCGGGGTTCAATAATAAACATACGTACTGATCGACGCACCATACCCGAGGTATTGCGAAACAACGCACCTAAGACTGGTATATCACCCAACACAGGTATCTTACTGACTGACTGGTTAAGCTCATCCCGATAGATACCCCCTATCAGCAGGCTTTGCCCATGGCCAACCCGGGCAATAGTATTCACCACCGTACGACTGATGGTCGGAATTCCCTCAAGCCCGGTACTGTTGGGCTTCTGATTACCATCTTCGATATGTAAACTCAGATTAATTTCCGGATGTTCACCACGCTGGATAACCCGCGGTATCATGCGCAACATGGTGCCATAACTGATAGCTTTCAGCTCAGCGACACGCTCACCACGGATTCTGACATAGTAGGTTTCACTATGATCAATGATTGCCTGACTGTTCTCCTGGGTCAGCAGCGTGGGACGTGAAACCATCTGCGCATTCCCGTTCTTTTGCAGTAAATTAACCTGAGCTAACAACTGATCCAGACCACGACGGTCCACTAAACTACCAACCAGACTGGTTTGTGCGGTACTCTGGCTGTCTGAGGTATTTATTTTCACCTGCCTGCCTCTACCTGCATTCACTGTCATCTGCCAGTCAATACCCAATTGCTCGATATTTTCGGCACTGACGTCAATAATGGATAAGGCAACTTCAATACGTGCGGCAGGCTTGTCCAGTGCCTCAATCAGGCGCTGATACATAGGAATTCGCTCTTTACTATCTCTGATAATAACCGCATTTAATGAAGGCTCTGCCTGTACCACCACCCCACCAAGCGGGGACGGTGACATGCCAGTCCCTGTATTAACCGCAGTTTTTTCTACCACATTAATGCTGGCACCAGTCAGTACGCGCGCGAGAATCGTCGCTACACCTGGCGCTTCGATGGTACTGTCACGATACTGAATCTGCCTGTCCACCGCAGTGGCATATTTCAATGGAAAGATCTCTACTACTGAATCACCCCTGGTTTCACGGAGTAACATATCCTGATGTTCCAGTGCAGCAACAGTCTGTTCAATCAGCTCCAGATAGCGTGGAGGGCCAGAAATATAGATGATTTTACCACCACGTTCAGGTTTCCAGCCAAAACGCGGCTCCCAGATTCCTGACTGCCTGAGCGCGTTGACTAACTCTTTTTCATTCACACGATTCAGCTTTAACAAACGCGACTGCATTTCTGTTGATTTAAAAACGTACAATACGGTACCGTCGTAATACCAAATCAGGTTATATAATGAAGACAACTGCTGTAGTAATAACAGCGGATTACTCTGTTCAAACCGTCCGCTGACCACATCAGTCACCTTGTCACTGACAATGACAGAAGCATCATAATTGGCACCAAAGCTGACAAGAATATTACGCAGACTTTCACCTTCTGCGACCAGACTGTAGGGGGTGGATATCCAATCGAGTTCCATGCTTTTTAACGACGCTGTCATACCACAGCAGATGAAGAATAATAACCCTCTCCATGAACCGCTAACCGCTAAGGACGCCATATCATCCGATTCCATTCGTGGCTCTTATCGACAACAGGCAACTGTCGCTTAATCTGTTCCAGTATGCCGACCTGTGCCGCTAATATCCTCTCCAGGCGTACGACATCCAGTCCGATTAGCAGTTGTCTCGCTTCGAGCAATAACTGCCCCTGTTGATTGAGTGCCAACCCTTGAGGATATTGCCTGCTCCAGCTGGTGACCTGGCATAATAATGATGTCAACAGCTCACACATGTGTGCATTTCCCTGCTGGTAATACCAGTTTAGAAAACTGGCGACAACAACATAATATCCTGATTTATAAATAAAAATACTTTCACCATCAATCCTGATATGATACTTGCCTGACATATCAGCGGTAAAAGCTGGCATTCCAAGGTTTACAGCCAGTTGATGTAAAATCCGTTCCATAGTATGTCCAGTTTATGGATGCCCTGAGCGTTTTTAGTAACATCAGCCCCACAAGTTATCGATTAACAATCTGACTGGAGAGCACTTTTTCGTACACAAAGGCACGTAACATCCTGCAGCAATAGCCGTTTATCAGATGCCGCTTTATTTTTCCTGCAGAGGTCTGGAAATTGCCTTACTGTAACAGCAGGCGCCAGCTATACCCTGTCTGAACGAGCGGATATAAGGACGGTGATTATTACTTCTGCCACGCAACAAGCGTTTTCCGCTACCAGAGCACATCAATGATGTCAGATAAGCTCATGTCACAGGTTCAATGCGCTTTAATCAGTAGCTGCTCTTTTTCCTGCCTGGCCTGGCTCGGCGTACCACCAAAGCGCCTGCGATAACTCTGAGTAAAATAAGACTGACTGGAAAACCCTGCTTCCATAGCAATATCAACAATATTCATTTCACTGTTTAATAACAGATGATGTGCAAAAAGAATGCGACGTTCACTTATCCATGCCCTGGGCGACAGGCCATAAATCGCACCAAATAACTCCTTAAAGGTAGTCAGTCCCATACCAAATTCACGGGAAAACTCACTCAATTTCCATTCTTTCAAATAATTTTTTTCCATAAATGCCTGTAAACGTTCGGCCTGACGATTGCTTAACCGACGCAATACTGTCATTAATGCCGGACCCTGCGTACTGAAGAGCAACAATAATAATAATTCTTCAATGCGCAATTGTATTAAAACAGGGGGATAATGGTGAGAACACAAATTCGCCAGACTCATTACAGATTCACGCAATAATACTGTTGAATCGAAAATAATAATGTCGGAATACAACTCTTCCTGCCTGCCAAGCTCACTCAGTAATGCAGCAAATTTCTGAATAAATCCCTGTAAAAAAGTGGTCATCAGCTTTATACGAATCAAATAACAACGTCGTCCACTGGTACTGATTACATGATGACCTCGTCTGAAAAACAAAACATCCCAATTTTTCAAATGATAATTTTTATCACATTCCTGAAGAATTAATTCTCCTTCAATAACAAGATAAAGTCCTTCATGTGAATAATGCATCACTTCAAATGAAGGGATAGACCATTCAAGAATATCAAGTTGATTATATTCAGACATACTCATGGATTGCATGATGTTGCATCCCTTGCTGTATTTGATATTCAGAGAGTCAGATGATTTACGTGAAATACAAAAAAACACAGGCAGGTACACAGTGTTCCACAATACATTGATTTCATTGATTCAATACATACTATCTGGTGATGAAAATATTATTTATCACTCATAAAACAATAATTCCTCATTTAATGAGGATGGATAATATAATTAATTAAAATACCCTAGGGCATGAATAAAGTATTCTATACAGAATATTACTGACATTTTTTGAATTTAACAATACTGTTTTTTATTAAGGGATAAAAATAAAAACAAAATAATTACTTTTGTTTAGTTAAATAAGAATTTTATTCTAAATGAAATCATTAAATTAATAATAGATAACATCATCTGAATAGATGATAAATAATATCATGTCAATTATTAACAAAATAAGAATGGTGATAATCATAAACTATTATGACAGGGTCATCATACCTGTCATTTTTTAGCGATGTTATTTTATTTGCCCGCGGTCAGAAACCTGACAATTCGGAAAACAGGGCAAGGGTATCAGCATGATTTTTTCTTTCATGGCTGCAGTAACAGCAATCTGATTCCTTGCCTGTAACGCGGGATTATCAGCAAAGCGTAATTCACAAAGCAGATAAAATGGCGCTGCGCTGTCAGGCAGCGATAATTGTCTGAAATCATATTGTAGCGGCAAATTACTAACCTGATAACGACTCGTCACCAGCGGCAACAACTGCCCATCCACCGGCGCAAGAATACTGACGGTAACCTGTACAGATTCACGCAGTGGCTGGTTGATATCAATCCAGCCGGTTAACGAGTGTCGTTCAGACGGTAACTTGTTCAATCTTACTGGCGTTGTTACACAACCCGCCACCAGCAGAATGCTGCATAATGTCAGTAATTTTGCTTTCATCACTGATTGTATTCATCCGACAACACGGACACACTGCCTGCAGCGAATAGCATTCAGACTGCTGCTGCAGTACTGTAAGCCTGCGCGGCATTACTGGTCATTTGCTTTAGCAAATCACGCATATCCGCCATAAAACCCTGAAAATAATTCGTCTGCTCCAGCGCATGCTGATATCTTTTTTCTTCAATACTGGCATCGGTTTCATCTTCCTTACAGGAAGCTTCTACATCTTTTTGCTTAACACCGATTCCATTCTGCAGCATTTGTGAAACACCCTGCGTTGTCGTATTGAAAAGATTGGATTTCATTTGAATGGCATCGAATTCTTTCCCCAGCGTAAATTGTTCCTTTTTTGATAAACCGTCAAATTTTAGCTCTCCACCTCTCTTGATGCCGTACACCCCTCCTGTAAGACTGACAAACGTAGTCAATCCAGAAACGATTGTCATGGCAATCACCATATTGGCCGCCGTTTTCATTTCGCTTACCTGAGCGTTAAGTGCCTCAATGACAGCATCCTGCTGAATATTTCTTAATGCGATATTATTCTTTCGCTCTTCAAGTGCCAGTTTCAGCAGCAGTAACAGGATCTCAACCGTGAGATCCATTTCCATTTTTTTGAAACTTTCCACCAGCTCACGAATTTTTCCTATATTAATTTTAGGTTTATCAAGAAGCACACTGGTTTGCACAGCAGCAGGCTCTACACGCAGGGGAGCAGCTTCTTGTGAAACTGTTTTTGCTGTAAAATCCGCTGCAGGGTGTATTATCACCGGCATTACCGTTGCGATTGTATTGTCTGTTGATACTGTCATGTGACTCATTTTTTTCTCCTTTACACTGTCGCCGGACGGCACAGTATCCTGTCTGATGTTTGACCTTTCGCATGCAACATCTGCGTAATTAATGACATGGCCTGCAACCAGGCTGCCATATTTTGTTTAAAACCCTGCTGCATGGCATCCATAAATTTCTGCATTTGATTCAGATCAGCCTGAAACATTTTCACTTCACCACCATAGGACAATGACCGATATTGCATGACACCATGAGTAACACCCGCAGAGCCATTGGCCACGTTCAGAGTCGTCATGGTCGCCTGGGTACCCAGCTTGAAAGTACGTACTGCAGACTGCGCCATGGTAGTTGTCATCTCGGTCAGTACCTTGAGCGCCTTCACAGCAGACTGTGATATTTTTGCCACCACCGCGGGAAAAGCAGCTCCCAGCGTCACAATAACCCCTACTACGGCAACAACGACCTGCAGGGCCATTAATACCCATCCGATGGTCTTCATGTTTTCTTTACTGATAGTGCCGTTTTCCCCTAAATGCTGCATCACGATATTTGTCAGGCTTAAGGCACCACTGATAACCATAAACGCACCGGCACCCGCAGCAATACCTGTCCCTATTAAAAGTGCACCCACAACCAGCATCACAGCAGCACTAAACCAGTTAAATATTTTACCGGCCAAACCTGCTTTGCTTGCTGCCTTAGCCGCATTTGTTGCTTCCTGCATTTTTTCCTGATTGCGCTTCATTTTTTCCTGATTGTGCAGACGTGTCTGTTTCATCTGCCCAAGAGAAATTTCCTGTTGTGTTTTCTTAATTCCTTCCAGCGCACGTGACAGCTCAATTTCAAGCTCTTCCGGGGAGGGTAAACGCTCAGACTTTGCTGCCGGTGTGCTGAATTTCGCTAACAGGCTGGTCAACCACTTATTGGTCTGAACGCTATTTTCCTGAAACTGTTCAGTTAACACCGTGAAGGTCTTAACCAGCTGACTCTGCAATTGCACGTGCCCGTTAATACGTGGAGTTGATAACAACACCCGGTTATTATCCTGCGTGCTGACGGGACTAATATCCGCAATAGTCAGCTTTTCATTAGCCACACCTTTCTGCCTGACATTAACGTCAAGAGAGTAGGACAGTGGTTCAAAGGCATACCCTGACAGCCCGGTTAATTGCTCAGGATAAATGTTCAGATTCATTAATTTTACTCCTTTTTGAAATAACTGCAGCGCGCATAACACTTGCCCGCTGCGCTAAATGCGCATATTCGGTTAGTGCTTCTGCCAGTATCTGTGCGGCATAAAAACCACTTTCAGCCGCATCGAACGCGGCCATCTGCAAATGACATTCAGCCGCGTAAAAGGGAAAACGGGGATCGTTCTTTTCCAGTAATGCACCATAACTGTAAGTCTGTATTGCCTGCTCCCATTCATGGAGTGCCTGTCTGGATGCACCTAACCCCAGATAAAAACGTGCATCATAATGATCCAGGAGACAAAGCATCTGAAAAAATTTCTGTGCGTTATCCCACTTTCCTGCCTGATATTGTTCATAAGCCAGTGCATACAACTGTTCCAGCATATCGGATGAAATATCGTTGAGCATCCCTAGTGTGCCGCCATCCTGCATGAACCGTTCCAGCTCATCAGCTGATGACAACATTGATGCCGCTTTTTCATTCATCATTTTTTTTACTCCGGCACTGATTCTTCATACGGATCGTAATATTTCACGCAATATGTCATTGTACTTTTGAACAAAGCGGCTACAGGCTTCAATCGCTGAATTGTAATGGGTACTGCTATCATTCAGTAATGTAGTCAGTTCACTCACTTTATCGTTAACCGGCCGTGCACGATCATTCACCATGGTAGCGAAGTTAGACAGATCATGATTATCTTTGCTGTAGCTGTAGACATCTTTCAAACCCTGCATTTGCCCACTGGCTTTGTTGCCTGACTGTAAAAAATCTTTGATTGACAGAAAATCATCATCTTCAGGCGTGCTGATTTTTTGTAGCAAAATATATTCCGCACTTTCTTTAAATTTTTCTTCTGTTGCATAGCCATAGAGAGAATGTTCAAGTAAATTGAATTCAGCAATATTCAATTCAGCACTCCCCCTATCACCGCCTTTTTCGGCCATTGACTGACTTACTTTAGCCTGAATGACGCTGTAAATTTTCAGCTCTGCGGTCAGCAATTTTAACTCATCACGCGTTTTGGTACGCTTGTTGTTTTGATACAACATCTGTTCATTAAAAGTCTTAATGACATCGTCATCCATTCGGTCTATTGTCGCCAGGGTAATCAGTGTTTCTACTGTCATCTTCCTGTCTTCTGGGGGTTTTGCGGCGATTGCATTGAGTACAGTGAGCGCATTTTTCATCCCTGAGCGTAACTGCCCATCATAAAACGTTCCCTTAACCCCCGTGATGGCAGGAAAAAACTCCCTGAGTACAAGCTCTATCTGTGCCAGATTCAGTTCCTGATGCTGACCGGCTTCATCGCGTGTAGTAATTTTTATGTTATTCTTTCTTATAATCGATAGTAGTTCTTCATATAACTTGTTGTTTTCTTTTTTGTTTTGAAAAAATGGTTCGATACTAGCCGTGTCAACAGCACGTATCCCTTCTGTCAGTACCATAAAAAAACTCCATTAAATAGTGATACCACGCATCAGCACAGGACGGCGCAGACGTACTGGTTCTCCCTTTTCGTGCTGCTCAGAGGGGAACAATTGCAATCTACTGATGGGCTTATTGACTGCAATCTCTGCAGATGACAGTGCATCTGCATACAAAAGCGGCCGAAAAACCTCTGACGATTCCAGCCCTTGTAATAGCTCATGCAATAATTGATGACCATGATCGCTGTCTTTGATAGCTTGCTCTGCTGCCTGTACAACCTCATACTGAGATTTTTCCTTCATTTTTTTTATCCTTCACAGGCAGACTCTGCCCAATGGCTGAATATTAATTTGCTGGGTGAGCTCCTGATACGACAGCACAGGTAAATGGTAGTAATCGCCCTCGATCAATTTACGTACATAACGGCGAATATCCATTGATACGATTAACACAGGCTTACTTTGCGCATCGGCGAGGGAGCCCACAGCCTTACGTACCTGCTGCAGAAAGGATTGTGAAACTTCAGGATCAAGCGCCAGATAACTACCCGCACTGGTCTGGCGAATACCAGCACGTATTTTCTCTTCCACTGACTGGTCAAGCAGATAAGCAGGCAACACATTGTTACCATTAGCATATTTATAACAGATGTAACGTTTCAGGCTACTGCGAATATATTCGACCAGCTGCAGTGCATCTTTTTCTTTTTGTCCCCACTCCACCATCGCTTCGAGGATAGAGCGCATATTACGAATGGAAATATCTTCACCCACCAGACGTTGCAGGATTTCAGTAATACGCTGTATAGGCATGATACGTTGTGCTTCTTTTACCAGTTCGCCATAGCTCTTTTCCATTTGCTCAAGCAGATAGCGTGTTTCCTGAATACCGATAAAATCTGCGGCATATTGTTTCAGCACATGCGACAGATGCCATGTCACCACCTGCGCAGGGCCCAGGGTCTGAATGGCAGCCTGTTCAAGCTGCTGTGCCAGTGCATCCTGTACCCACAACGTTGCACGTTCAGGCACAATAGGAACACCCTGCTCAAACGGAATGCTCATTAAATCCAGTTGAATCGGTTTTTCCAGCGCCAGCAACCATCCTGGCCTCAATTGACCACGGGCAATAGGGACTTCCTGTAACTGAATCAGATATTCACCTGACGTCATTCCCTGATTGAATCTCAAGTGGATGCCAGGAAAAGGCACACCCAGATCGAGATAAAGCGCCCGACGCACACGTACCAGCTCTTCATTCAGCACCGCCGACTCCAGCACGGGTTGCAATGCTGCATCTACATCAAGCAACAGCAGTACCGTCATGGCAAATTCTTCTTTTTCATCAAGGTTACGGCGTGCGCTATCTGCTTTATTGCTTTTCTGTGACCGACCTTTTTTTGCCTGAACAGCAGAAACAGTACCTTTCAGCGGTTGAGATAACTCACTGGATAGCGATGCCCTCATCGCTTCCTTGCGCAGGTTGAGGTAATAGCCACCCCCGGCGACGCAAACAGCCAGTATCATAAAAATCAGCGTCGGAAAGCCGGGAATCAACCCGAACAGCAGCAGCAATAACCCGCCTACCAATAGCGCTCTGGGCTGAGCGATAATCTGGCTACCAATGTCAGAGCCAAGATCAGAAGACTCTTCAGAGGAAACACGAGTGACAATAATACCTGCAGTAATGGCAATCAGCAGTGCCGGTATCTGCGCAACCATACCATCCCCCACCGTGAGTGTTGCATAAAGATGTAACGCCTCAGCCATGGTTAGCCCACGCTGCGTAACCCCAATGCTTATTCCGCCCACAATGTTAACGAAGATAATAATCAGACCGGCTATGGCATCACCTTTGACAAACTTCATCGCACCATCCATCGAGCCAAACATCTGACTTTCTTTTTCAATCAGGCTGCGACGATCGCGTGCTTCATTGACATCAATGACACCGGCACGCATATCACCATCAATACTCATTTGTTTACCGGGCATGGCATCAAGAGAAAAGCGGGCACTCACTTCAGCAACACGTTCTGATCCTTTGGTAATAACCAGAAACTGCACCACCGTAATAATCAGAAAAATAACGAGGCCAACTATCAGGTTGCCACCCACCACGAAATTACCGAAGGTATACACAATTTTCCCTGCATCTGCTTGTAGCAGAATCATCCGTGTCGTACTTACTGACAGCGCCAGACGAAATAATGTTGTCACCAGAAGTACCGCGGGAAACACAGAAAACTGCAGAGGAGAATTGATATACACTGCCATCATCATCAAGACGACAGAAATGGTCATATTAACGGCAATCAATAAATCAAGCATGACTGGCGGTAACGGTAATACCATCATCACCACTACCGACAGTAGCAATACGGCCAGCATGATATCCTTGCGGGCACCGATATTACTTACCCAGTCAGGCATGTTTTTCATCAGCGACTCCCGCAGTTAAGCGCTGCTGATAATGCTGCCATGCAGCTCTGGCTTCAGTCAGATTACCCGCCAGCTGATGTACCCTGCCAAGGCATAACCAGAGTACAGGATGATTTTCACCACAGGATAATAACCAGGCACAGTGCACCTGCGCTTCCTCACCCCGTTCCAGCAACAATAAGGCTACAATCAGCGCACGACGTGCAGCAATACAGTCTTCTTCCAGCGCCAGTAAAGCTTGCAGTAAAATGCAGGCCCGCTCAGGGTGCCCACATTGCAACTGTATCCATGCCTGTAACAACAGCATATCCCTGTGTTGACGCGCCATATCCATGAAATTTATGCCCTGTGTAATAAGTGCAGCATCATCTGCAATAACGACTGTTCTGTATTGAGTTTTTCGAGTAACCCGATGGCAGGTGCGATAGCCTGATTATCCTGATAGCAGCGCAGACAGACCGATAATTCAAATAAATCCCTGCGAAAATCGCTGTTTTTTCCAAAAGGCGCTAACACAGCACCAGGATCGGCAAATGCCATCATCTGATGCTGACTGTCATTATGCGGATACAGCGCTTCCAGATGGACAATCACTGCCTCGCCATTCGGGGGCAAAACAGAGCAATCCAGGCTGCTGTCACTACGCTCTGCCACACTGAGGGTAGAGATACATTCGATACCCACAGAAAGTGCAGTTACCCCAGACATTATCCTGCAATCTCCCGTCGAACACGCCAGAGTGTCTGCAGAGACTGATGCAATACCGGGACTGTCACCTGAGCTGCCTCAAGAGTAATTAACAGCAGCAGCTGCTGTTCTTTGAGCCAGCTACAACGTACCGGCAATTCAGGTGCACGCTCGCTCCAGACTATAGACATTGCACGTACCATATCGTTTTCTCTTTGATGCCAGAGAGCCGGATACGAAAGCCAGATAGTCAGCTGTTCATCGTGCTGTTCCAGTTGCACCATATCACCGTGCTCAAACACTAACTGCATTAGCTTTCCTGACGGTGGTGGTGACATGCCTAGCTCCTGGTAAAACTGATTCAGTACCCTATCCATCCAGTACATTTCATGGTTCCCTTACCGACTGCAGGCCTTCTTCTTCACGTTCAATAGCGTTATCCAGGGCCATCTGGCAGGCCATTATCAGATTCTGCCGTTGCTCCTCATCGATAAAAGTATCAAGAGGCAATAAACGTATCAGTCGTTTTATTTCCCGGAAAAAAGCAATCTCCACGCCACTATTTTTCACTACAAGGTACCTGGATAATTGCTGTATATCCTGAGCAGTCGCATAACGCTTTTCTGTCAGCGCAATAATATCCTGCATCAGATTAGAAGGAGCGTATTCCATATATGCGTTCCCGAACGACCAATGTTCCCCACAGGATGTCTACATCCTCACGCAGTTTCTTCAAAATATGCAGCCAGCGCATATTCCTGACAATCAATGTTCGTTTTACCTGATCGAGATGGATATCAAGATAGTCAGCAGCAAGCATTTTCATCAAAATATCGATGGCTTTTTCCAGCGCCACAGAAGCATCACCAAAGCGCATCTGAATGTTTTTCATCGCCTGTGCCAGTCCATTGCAATCGCATACTGCATCACGACAGGTTTCGCGCAGTGCCTGTAGTTCTTCCGGCTGATTGGCGACCTGGGCTATCAAGGGACTCACGACAATACCGAGCTCAATAGACTGGCTGTTATCACGCGCCATAGTTGACATGGCGCTGTCAATCAGGCTCAGTAATGCACGCGCATCCATGTGCTCAGCAAGCTGATTTTTAACCCAGCTGAGCGCCAGGAACTGATGGCTGATTTCTCTGGAAAAATCATTCAGGTAAGTCTGCAGCTGCGCCAGGGTATCTGGCGTGTTTTTCATCAGCCTTGCAAGGAAGTCCTGTAATTTTTGCACAGACTCCAGATCAGACACTTTGTGTGAATAAAGCTGCGCAAGCTCTTCAAGCGCTTTCAACTGACCACGGGTATTGGCATCATCAATTTTACGTTTTGCCAGCGAGCGGCCAACCCGTTCAGAAAAAGCAAAGGTTAATTCTTCCGCTGCATCAGCCAGAGACTGCGAAACGGGTACACACTGCACCCATTCACCCTGTAACCTGACAGTCTGCCCCTGCAACCCCAGGGCTCCCTGTCCGGATTCCTGCATGCGCTCTTTAAAAGGAATAAAACCGCTATTATGGATATTGTCCATGGAGTAACTTACTTAATGATAGTCATCTCATTTGAATGTCCGGCATTATAAAAACTTCAGTAAAAAACAGATGCCAGAATCAGTCGCCTTTTTTAACAGCAGGCACAGCTAATTTCTAAAAACTCACGACCTGTACTGTCATTCCTGACAGGAAAATATTGCTATGCTGCCAGGCGTTAACGCTAAGGAGAGGGCATGTTTCAGTTACTGGAAAAGATTCCTGAACAAATGCACAAGGCTGTGGAAAGGTGCCGACCCATCCAGGTTCGTGGTCGCGTCACCCAGGTAACAGGAACCCTGCTCAAGGCATCCATCCCGGGCGTCAGTATTGGTGAGCTCTGTCATCTGCACCATAATCATCTCTCCATGATGGCAGAGGTCATCGGCTTTCAGCAGCATCAGGCACTACTCATCCCGCTTGGTGAGATGCTGGGTATTTCTACCAAAACCGAAGTCACTCCAACCGGTACCGTGCATCAAATCGGGGTTGGAGATCACTTATTAGGCAGGGTTCTCAATGGCCTTGGCCTGCCTTTTTCCGATGAATACCCTGCTCCGCCCGAAAGCTGGTATCCCGTCTACAGAAATGCGCCGGCTGCCATGAACCGTAATCGCATCATCAAACCTCTTTCTCTGGGTATCAAAGCGATTGATGGACTGCTGACCTGTGGTGAAGGACAACGTATGGGAATTTTTGCCGCAGCGGGGGGAGGGAAAAGTACCCTGCTGGCTGAACTCATCCGTCATGCACAAGTCGACGTTATCGTGCTGGCACTGATTGGTGAACGTGGTCGTGAAGTACGCGAATTCATTGAATCTGATTTAGGCCCCGAAGGCCTGAAATCTGCGGTACTCGTCGTTGCCACCTCAGACAGATCGGCAATGGAGCGTGCAAAAGCGCCTTTTGTAGCAACCTCAATTGCTGAATATTTTCGTGATCAAGGCAAACGGGTACTACTACTTATGGATTCAGTGACGCGTTTTGCCAGAGCGCAACGCGAAATTGGTTTAGCAGCAGGTGAACCGCCAACACGCCGCGGTTATCCTCCTTCAGTTTTCGCCGCATTACCACGCCTGATGGAACGCGCAGGCCAGGCTGACAAAGGCTCCATCACTGCGTTGTATACCGTTTTAGTAGAAGGTGATGACATGAGCGAGCCCATCGCTGATGAAGTACGCTCCATTCTGGATGGTCATATCATTCTGTCACGCAAGCTGGCGGCCGCAAATCATTATCCTGCCATCGATGTATTACGCTCTGTCAGTCGAGTAATGGATGCCATTGTGTCCCCAATACATCGTGAAGATGCAGGACGGATACGCACCTGGCTCGCACGCTATGAAGAAATCGAGCTGCTGCTCAGAATGGGCGAATATCAGAAGGGACAGGATAGTGTTACTGATCGCGCCATCGAAAAAATCGCACCAATACATCACTGGCTGCGTCAGGGAAAACATGAAAGCAGTGATTTCGCGGCTACAGTCGCACAACTCAGGGCACTGGCTCAATGACTGTCCATGCTCTGCTGGCTATCAAAACCCTGCGTATGGAGCGTCAGAGACAGCGCCTCCATCAACAGCAGCTAAAAGTTGATGCACTTTCCCGCACCTGTCAGCAAGCTGAAGAAAAATACAGTGCATTTCATCAATGGCGTATTGCAGAAGAAAACCGGCTTTTTGCACTATGCATGGCCACTGTTATCAATGACAAGGCGCTGACATTATGGCAACAGCAGGTATCGACGTTAAGAAAGCAGGAAGAAAAAATAGCAGCAACCCTGGCTGAACATCAGGCCCAGTTAGCACTGGCACGTAAACAGCATCAGGCTGATTTGCAACAATACCAGTCAATCTGGCACCAGACACAGAAATATCAGGAAGTCAGTGCCAGGGCGCTGGCAGAAGAAAAACAACAACAGGAATTAAAAGAAGAGCAGGAAATGGAAGAATGCAGGCGCGGGGAAATCATCTTTCTGCTATGAATCACCCATTATCCATTAACTCCAGTGTCCATGATATCGTGCAGCCTGGAGTAGAAAATCCCGCACGCATCAGAGCCGATCTGCAGGCGATATTCGAGTCTGCCATGGTACGTAAACACCAGGCACACCCTCATAAAAACCCGCATGTCAGCAATCCGTTACAGGAAGAGCGCCGTCACCATGCGTTGTCTGAAACTGAAGAAAAAAAAGAGGTGTTACTGACGCAGGCAGGTGAGATTAACGCACAAAACCCTCCCCTGTCAGCGTCTTTTCAGGCAGCGCACGCTCCGCTTAACCCGATGCATCTGCTACAGGGGCGTTCCCGGCACCCTGAAAACGCAATAACCGCACCACCCTTACCTATTGTCACCGAAGCCGCGCTGGCAGCAGACAGTACTGCACTGCACAGAAATTTTCCGCCTGAGCTGATACCCGAAATTAGCGCCACCATGGCGGCAGACCCTGCCTCTGCCGATACCCTGGTGCGAGCAGGTACATCGCAGCTGGAGCAGGTGGAGCACGCTTTATTTGGCCTGATACCAGGAAGCCCGGTCTTTGCTCCTGACACCAGAGCGCATACGGATACCCAGGTGAAAAATGAAGCGGCTCTGTCGGTACTGACACCACCGCAACTGCTGCCTTCAGACAGCACCTCACCTGGTATGCCAGAGGCACAAAACCCTCCCCTGTCAGCGGTTTTCCAGGCAGCGCACGCTCCGCTTAATCCGATGCATCTGCTACAGGGGCGATTCGGGCACCCTGAAAACGCAATAACCACACCACCCTTACCTGTTGTCACCGAAGCCCCGCTGGCAGCGGACAGTACTGCCGTGCACAGAAATTTCCCGCCGGGACTGAACACACCCATGGCGTCAGTGACCACCGTACCCGCGGCGCATAACCGCGCTCAACAGCACAATCCGTCTGGCCGCGACAGGGCAACGCTGCTGTCCCCGCCTGAGCTGATACCCGGGATCAGCGCCACCATGGCGGCAGACCCTGCCTCTGCCGATACCCTGGTGCGAGCAGGTACATCGCAGCTGGAGCAGGTGGAGCACGCTTTATTTGGCCTGATACCAGGAAGCCCGGTCTTTGCTCCTGACACCAGAGCGCATACGGATACCCAGGTGAAAAATGAAGCGGCTCTGTCGGTACTGACACCACCGCAACTGCTGCCTTCAGACAGCACCTCACCTGGTATGCCAGAGGCACAAAACCCTCCCCTGTCAGCGGTTTTCCAGGCAGCGCACGCTCCGCTTAATCCGATGCATCTGCTACAGGGGCGATTCGGGCACCCTGAAAACGCAATAACCACACCACCCTTACCTGTTGTCACCGAAGCCCCGCTGGCAGCGGACAGTACTGCCGTGCACAGAAATTTCCCGCCGGGACTGAACACACCCATGGCGTCAGTGACCACCGTACCCGCGGCGCATAACCGCGCTCAACAGCACAATCCGTCTGGCCGCGACAGGGCAACGCTGCTGTCCCCGCCTGAGCTGATACCCGGGATCAGCGCCACCATGGCGGCAGACGCTGCCTCTGCCGATACCCTGGTGCGAGCAGGTACATCGCAGATAGAGCAGGCAGAGCATGCTTTATGTGACCTGATACCAGGCGGCAACCCGGCCTTTGCTCCCGACACCACAGCGCCTGGGGATACCCTGGCGAAAGATGAGGCGCCTCTCCCGGCACTGACATCACCACAACTTGCCGGACTTACTGAGGAGCTGACAGTACACATTCATACCCTCATCACACAACAGGGTGCTCAGGTACACTGCCAGCTGATGACACCCACTCTGGGTATGATGGCAGTTAATATCGGCATACATGCCGGTGAACTGCAAATAGCAATACAGGCTCCGCCCGAAATTCAAAAACAGCTTATGCGTTCACACCAGGAATTGCTAGCACGCTTACAACGACGTCATCCTGCACACACTGTGATGCTAAATGTTGACCATTTTTCAGGCCCTGATGAGGATAGCAATGCACCTTACCCTTTACATCATCAAGGGGGATACCAGTAAATGCATAAGCCAGATTTTCCTTCAATTTCTCTGCAGGAATGGCAACTGCGCAGGCAGTTGCACGATCGCAAAACACACTATGCCTGGCAAAATCTTCGTGCAAATTTAACTGTCAGCCCGCCACCTGACAGCGTGGATCTACAATTATGCATCCACTGGCATGACCATACCCTGAGCCTGCTTTGCCATCAGAGCGCACTCGCACGATGGCTGGCACCACAGCTTCAGGAAGCGGCATTAACAACCCTACCAGAGCCTTTATTACTGGCATTACTTGAACGTGAAAGTGCAGTATTACCCATGCTCATTTGGGACAGCATCAGCACGAGTCCTGTTATCTCAAGACAGCACACACTCAGCATTGAGCTCAACAAGGGCGCTGATACGCTGGTCTTCTGGCTGCATGAGGTACCTGCTGCCCTTGTGCGTAGCCTCGATAAACGCCCTGTCGATGAATGTCTGGCTGTACCTCTGATACTGTCTCTGCAACTCTGCATGCTGCCACTGTCTTTATCTCAACTGAACGAATTAACACCGGGAGATATTCTGTTACTGGATGCCAAAACGAATGCAGACACACTGTTGTTGAGCGTTGGTCCTGGATATCCATGGTGTTTTTGTCGTTTTAATCAATCAACCCTGGAAATCACTACCATGCATCCTTTGCATACCCCCGTCGAACAGGAACAGCCTGTTAATAGCCTTGATGAATTGCCTGTTAATATCAGCTTTGAAATAGGTCGCAAGACACTGGATCTGCGCAGTCTGTTACATCTGCAACCCGGATCCCTGCTTGATCTCGATTGCCCACCTGACGGTGAAATACGCATTCTGGCCAATCAGCGCTATCTGGGAACCGGGCGTCTGGTCAATATTCAGAATCGTCTGGGCGTTCAGGTTGTCACTCTCCTTACGGACAGAGGCAGTCATGATACAGCTCCCTGATGAAATTGATCTCATCATTGCTCTTGCTCTGATTGCCATCATTCCTTTCATTGCCGTGATATCCACTGCTTTCATTAAAATTGCTGTGGTATTCTCGCTACTGCGTAATGCACTGGGTGTACAACAAATTCCTCCCAACATGGCCATGTATGCGCTGGCGATGATTCTGACTCTCTACATCATGGCACCCGTAGGTTTTGCTACTCAGGATTATTTAAAAAGCCACACAGTCAGCCTTAATGACAGTGAAACAATAGAGCAGTTTATTCGTGAAGGTATGGCACCTTACCGGGAGTTTCTCAAAAAACATATCCGGCCTGCTGAACAGCATTTTTTCATAGAGAGCACGCGCAGGCTGTGGCCTGAAAAATATGCCAGCCGGCTGGATCCTGACAGCCTGCTTATCCTGTTACCTGCATTTACTGTCAGTGAACTCACCAGAGCTTTTGAAGTGGGTTTTCTGATTTATTTACCGTTTATCGCCATCGATCTCATCATCTCCAACATTTTGCTGGCTATGGGAATGATGATGGTTTCACCCATGACTATCTCTCTGCCTTTCAAATTACTCCTGTTTGTCATGGTAGATGGGTGGACACGCCTGACACACGGCCTGGTCACCAGTTATGGCAGCTGATTCATGAACCATACCACCATTCTGCACTATGCCAGCCAGATGTTATGGCTGGTACTCATACTCTCATTGCCAACAGTCGTTATCGCTGCAGCAATAGGGACACTGGTTTCACTACTACAGGCACTGACCCAAATTCAGGAACAGACATTAAGTTTTGTTATCAAGTTGATTGCAGTCATCGTGACGCTATTCGCTACCGCAGACTGGCTGGGCCATGAGTTATACAGTTTTGCGGATTTGATATTACGCAGGATAGAGAGTGTGCAATGAATATTCAGGAACTCCAGCATATAATGATGTGTTTCGGTATGCTGCTGCCCCGATTTATCAGCTGCTTTATCATGCTACCTGTCCTCAGCAAACAGATCCTCGGTGGTACGCTTATTCGTAATGGCGTCTGTTGCTCACTGTTGCTCTTTATCTGGCCTGCTGTCACCGATACATTACATACACCGCTGGCAGGTATGGCGCTGATACTCATCATCGGAAAAGAAATTCTCTTAGGGATATTGATTGGTTTCATTGCCGCCATACCTTTTTATGCAATTGAATCTGCTGGATTTTTAATAGATAATCAGCGCGGAGACACCCTGGCTGCGACACTCAATCCTGCACTGGGCAGTCAATCCAGCTCTACCGGCCTGTTTTTAACGCAAACGCTGATGACACTGTTTTATTCAGGCGGCGCTTTCCTGACACTATTGGGATCACTCTATCAAAGCTACGTGAACTGGCCTGTTACTCAGTTTTTTCCACAACTCAGCGGGCAATGGGTGGATTTTTTTTATGGCCAGTTCAGCCAGATGCTCAAACTCTGTGTCCTGCTGGCATCCCCAGTACTGATAGCCATGTTTCTTGCTGAATTAGGCCTTGCCTTGATAAGTCGTTTTGCTCCTTCACTCAATGTGTTTATTCTGGCAATGCCCATTAAAAGTGCTGTCGCCAGTCTGTTACTGGTATTCTATATTGCGATAATGATGCATACCACGTTTGCCACACTGCTGGAAAACGTTCTGCCTCTGGACAGGTTACATTCCATCCTGGCGCCTTGATGAACGAAGAAAAAACGGAAAAACCGACTACAAAAAAGTTACGTGATGCCCGCAAAAAAGGCCAGGTCGCCTCAAGTAAAGAAATTGTCTCAACAGTCCTTATCATTTCTCTGACTTTTACGTTAATCAGTATGGCAGATTACTGGCTGCGGCATATCAATCAGCTAATTCTGATAGTAGAAAAATCGCTGGATTTGCCTTTTATTCAGGCACTGAACGAAGTATCAGACAGCCTGCTGTGGGAGCTGCTTTATATCTGCCTGCCTTTGCTTTGTGTTGCTGCTGTGGCGGTTATAATTTCACATCTTGCCCAATTTGGCTTCTTATTTAGTAATGAATCACTGACACCTGATGTGAATAAAATTAATCCCGTGGAAGGGGCAAAAAAAATATTTTCCATAAAAAACCTGGTGGAATTTATCAAATCAATATTGAAAGTCGTCTTCCTGTCAATCCTGGTGTGGCTAATTATTCAGGGCAACCTCGCAAGCCTGCTTAATATAACGGGTTGTGGTATCAACTGTATCATGCCCGTCATTGGTGTGATGATAAAACAGATGATGATGCTCTGTGCGCTGTGCTTTATTATTATCTCTGTTGCCGACTATGCCTTTGAACGTTATCAATACATCAAAGAATTACGCATGAGTAAAGACGAAATCAAGCGTGAACATAAAGAAATAGAAGGTAGTCCGGAAATTAAAAGCAAACGGCGCCAGCTTCACCAGGAGTTGCAAAACAGTGACATGCGCACCAGTGTCAAACGTTCTTCATTAATTGTTGCTAATCCCACTCATATCGCTGTTGGTATTCGTTATCTGAAAGGGGAAACACCTCTGCCGATAATTACCCTGAAATATACACAAGCTCAGGCACTATTGGTAAAAAAAATAGCAGAAGAAGAAGGCATTCCCGTGTTATTGCGTATACCACTGGCACGTGCTCTGTATCACAATGGTTGTGTAGACAATTATATCCCCGCCTATCTTATTGATGCTGTCGCCGAAGTCCTGCGCTGGCTTGCGGATATTAATCAAGACTCTGATATTTCATGAAACAGGTTAATTTTGCCTGAATGCCAGGCAATTGAACGGGCAATCATCAATCAGGAGTTGACAGGCATAATAGCCTCTGGATATGATGCGCGCGTTCTGATAATTCCTCTGTAGTTCAGTCGGTAGAACGGCGGACTGTTAATCCGTATGTCACTGGTTCGAGTCCAGTCAGAGGAGCCATAGCAAATTTCAGATCTGAGCCTCTGTTATAACTTACTACCGGAAATTAACCTGTCATTTAACACCACATTTTCTCGCGAAAAAATCCCCGAAATTTCTACAGGTTTGTGCGCTGTGTTTAATGCTGATAAACAGGATTACACTCTTTTTCAATACATAACACGCTGATTGTGCCTGCATCAGAATCTATGGTGACATTAAAAATTAAGCTTTTTTTCTCGCGGATGCATCGGATACACCACCTGATACGTCAACAGGACACTTATTTTTATAGTTTATTATCAGCAAGCTAAACAGCAGTCTGGTCAGAGAAGCCAGAATTCAGAAATTCTGTCCTGCCACGGATAAGCATCCGGAGATTCTGCAGTGCCCGGTGCAGTACCCTGAGTCCACCATTTAGCTTCCCAGTTTTTCCCCTGATAACTGACTCTGTCTCCTTTGTTATATACTTTTTTTTCATTCCATGCCGGATAGCTTGAAGCAGGATTTACTCTGACAGTATAGGTAGTAACACCGGTAGCATCGGCGTTATCTGTCACTCTGAGTGTAAAATTCAACGTTTCTGCCACAGAGATATCGGGTGCAGTATAATGCAGGGAAGACTTGTTCAATGCCGTAGCAGAAACTGAATCCGGCACATCCCAAAAGTAGCTGACTATCACTCCATCAGAATCGTAAGAATCACTTCCTGAAAGCATGGCCTGTTCCTTGGCAGTCACTGTTGTCATGCCCGTTATCACGGCAACAGGAGGGACATTAAGGCCACCTAAAATCGACAACACTGCAACTGTGCTGTTTGATTTAGTACCATTATCAACAGTCAGTTCAAGCGGATAGCTGTTATAAGGGCTATCCATCGGTACAGTAATGCTGATGATTTGTGCAGTCAGTAGATCACTGACTGTTAAGTCATCGGGTATAGTCCACTGATAATTCAATGATTTATCATTAGGATCGTACGAATGAGCACCAGAAACCTGTATTGTTCCGCCCGGTGCTACCGGTTGCAGGTTACTGATGACAGCAACAGGAAACTCATTACCCGGGCCAGGACTTACATTAACACCGGTAAAATAGAAAGCCGCCATGTGAATTTTTTCTTCAATAAGGGGGCAACCAAACCCTTCACGTGCCGCATTCACCAGTAATCCATTATCCTGATCGGCAGTCCAGGTCATTATCCCCCCCAACCCTTTCTCCAGCACATATTTTGCCTTAGCATGCACTGTTCTTGGTGTGTCAATCGACATAAACAGCTTTGATTGTGCATTATAAAGATAATCTGCATTTGCTATTTCATCGGTATATAATTCAAAACCGCTTTTTCCTTTTTTCGCTTCCAGATCCAGGTAGTTATACATCACATCACACCATTCTGTGGTGCCGGATTCAAACGTTCCTGTGGTGGAAGTGGTACCGCTGTTATCATAAGTTCCATCCAGAGGTGAAAGAGAATCCAGTTTTGCTCCTTTTGCATTACGGGTATAACCTGCATAACCAATGACTATTCTCTTCGCATCCACACCGCTATCCAGTAACCAGTTAACCGCTGTATCAACCGCAAACGCACTCTGTTTTGTTTGATACAGATTAGTATGGTGCGCCAGCCGCGCTGACCAGGGAGTACCAAAAAAGTCATAGGTCATTAAATTAATGCCATGGAGACCGGCAGACAGCAATTCGGGTATTTTCGTTTTCTCCAGTTTTTTAACATCCGCTGAAGCGGCAATACTGATATTGACATAACGTAGTCCGGAGCGCTGCAATGCAGCTACCAGCTCACCCATCAAAATGACATAATTATCACCATCTTCATCGCCAAATGGATTACCATTACCCGATGTTCCGGGATATTCCCAATCGATGTCTATTTCAGTAAACATAGGAAAACGCTTCAAAATATCAACGACACTGGCACAGAAAAGTGCGCGTAACGCACTGTCTCTGGCAAGTTTATGGAAAGCTTCACTCATCGTCCATCCGCCAATACTAAAAGCCAGTATCAGCTCATGTCCCTTATCTTTTGCTTTCTTTTGCAGGTCACGTAAGCCACCCAGAATACCCATGGTATTCTTCTGATTAAACGAAGCCGGCATGGGTTTATCTGCATAATGCGGGAAACCACAATTGCGATACGACTGGCAATCTCCCCAGGCATCAATAAAAGTTACTTCTCCTTCTTTGGAACGTGCAAAACTGGGCGCTGCTGCTGCAATGGCATTGGATTTTTCTCCCAGATCGCCAAGAATGCCCGCAAAACCAATAATCAGTTTGTCGTACGCCAGAGGATCCACACCTGCCAGATTAACCCCTCTTCCACGGTGACCGGGTATTTGATCATCATCCAGACGACCATCATATTGTGACCAGTCTGTATAGTAACCAATCACTTTGGGTTTATTCGTTGTGTTGTAATGGTTATAATTAGCTATCGCTACGCGGGAAGCAGTATAACTAAATTTCGTTGTTTCTAATTCTGGATTAAAACCATCCATTTCATAGGATTTTTCTGTCGCTGTATCATATTGAGTTATTTTTGACATTAGAATACCTTTATAAATTATAAAAATGTTAATAATCGGTATTATCTGGTGTTAAATATTAACGTTAAAATAATAAATTCTTATATCGAAAATAATATATTATTTAAAAAAACAACCTGTAAATTTCTTTTTATAATATCCATATAAAAATATACTTTACGTTAATAAATATTACGATAATAAAATAACTTAGTTACTGCAGCAGAGAAAAAACATTATTATTTACTTTCACAGTAAAAAACGAATAATTTAATTAAAATATTAACATTAAATTTAATAATTTCATTGTCAAATAAAATTAATTACATTTAATTGCTTCGGCCTCAAAAAATAATAATACAGCATGTGATTAAATAAGAAAAATAATATAAAAATACATATTTAACAAATAGTTACAGCATTAATAGTCAAAGCAGGCTATTTTATTATATTTACTTAAAAGACTATAAAAGAGCTGTGTTTTAAAAATTAATCGTTTTTAATCACACATTTCATTAACAGGATTTTGACATAATCTTCATGTTAAGAAAATAACAATTAATTTAATATCTTACACTTACTGATTAATATAGTGATGGATGTAATATGTAAATTAATTCCGCGGTTAATCACCACTAGTTTTTCTGCAAGTCGTTAAATCATAATTTAATGACTACTAACCTGTATGATAATCAGCAGCTGAAGTTAATTAAGAGCAATAGTTTTTTGCTATTAAAAAATTCATTTAGTTAAATAAGATATATCTATTAAGTAAAAAATATTAATTACCATTAACAGTACGGAAAAATATCTTCACGGTAAAACTACGCTGTCAAACAGCAGGCATAGGGTAATTTTTGCTGATAAAATAGATAGTTTACTTCAACTATAGTCATGGCCTGTTTTACAAATAAATACAGGCCAGTCAGCCTGAATACATCACCGGATACAGGATTACTATGCGGATATCACATAAACAGCCGTGCTTGATGTTACCTGAAACCTAAATTAAACACTGTGCATGGAAAAGAGTCTTGCCAATGACAGTCGTCTGCTATCATCTGGCTGCCATTTGCCTTTATTCTGCCACGATTAAGGATAGACCTGATGAATCATAAACAACCCACATTTTTCTTTCATGATTATGAAACATTCGGTAAACACCCGGTACGTGACCGCCCTGCACAATTTGCCGGGATACGTACGGATATGAATTTTAACTTCATTGAAGAACCCATCGTCTTTTATTGCGCTCCTGCCTGTGACTATTTACCTGACCCACAGGCGGTGCTGATGACCGGTATCACACCTCAGCATGCCCTGGCAAAAGGGATTAATGAAGCACAATTCAGTCGCCAGATTCACCATGCATTCAGCACAGGAGGAACCTGTATTCTGGGTTATAACAACATTCGCTTTGACGACGAAGTGAGTCGCCATCTCTTTTACCGTAATTTTTATGATCCCTACGCATACAGCTGGCAGAACGGTAATTCTCGCTGGGATTTGCTGGATGTTTTACGCGCCTGCTATGCCCTGCGCCCGCAGGGGATTATCTGGCCGCAAAATGAAGAGGGTTTACCCAGCTTCAAACTGGAGCATCTGACGCAGGCAAATGGGGTAGAGCACCTGCAGGCTCATGATGCAGCCTCGGATGTTCATGCCACCATCGCGATGACAAAGTTGCTTAAACAGGCTCAGCCACGCCTGTTTGATTATTTTTTTCACCTGCGTAATAAACACAAAATTAATGAACTTATTGATATTGTCGGCATGACACCACTGGTTCATGTTTCCGGTATGTTTGGTGCAGCGCACAGCTACACCAGCCTGATTGCACCACTGGCCTGGCATCCCGAAAATAAAAATGCAGTGATTGTGTGCAACCTTGCAGCGAATATTTCTGTATTACTGGAACTGACTAGTGACGCTTTACGTGAACGTCTGTACACCCGTAAAGATGAGTTAAGTCCTGATCAATCTCCCGTTCCCATTAAACTGGTACATATTAATAAATGCCCTGTTCTTGCACCCATTAATAGCTTACGCAGCGAAGATAGCGAGCGCATAGGAATAGACAGCAGGCATTGCATGAAAAATTTACAGCTACTGCGGCAATACCCACAGATACGCGAAAAGGTAGTGGCTATCTTCAATGAAACTGAGGCGTTTCCTGTCTCAGACGATGTAGATGAACAGCTTTATGAGGGATTTTTCGGTACAGCCGATCGCGCCACCATGAATATTATTCAGGGAAGCGCACCACAAAACCTGGCAACATTAGCACCCTGTTTTCAGGATAACAGACTGGCAGAGTTGTTCTTTCGCTATCGCGCCAGAAATTATCCGCACACACTGAATGAAAGTGAACAGCAACGCTGGTTACGGCATTGCCGGGAAAGCGTTAGTCCTCAACGCATTCAACACTATCTGTTGCAATTAGCGCAATTTTACCATGAATATGAAAACGATGAGCGTAAACTGGAATTACTTAACAGGCTACGCGATTATGCCCGGCAGCTACCGGGCCATAGTGAAAAAACCGGATGACAAAATCGACTTTTATCAATGTGAATGCGTTATTTCATTATCAAACTGAGGCAGGGGCTGGCGGAATCGACGCGTAATGAATGCCATATAGGCAAGACCTATCGCGCCCCAGACCAGACCTAAAATCATCGAACTGTTCTCGAGGTTCATCCAGAGGATAACCACCGTACCGGCGCCCATTAGCGGTAAGATCAAATAATTGATGGTATCTTTCCAGGTACGATGACGACGTTCTCGAATATAACACTGAGAAATTACAGACAGATTGACAAAGGTAAAAGCCACCAGCGCACCAAAGTTAATCAGCGCAGTCGCAGTCACGAGATCAAACGATACTGCCGATAAGGCCACAACACCTACTAAAAGTACGTTAAACGCCGGTGTATGCCATCTCGGATGCACATAACCAAAAATTTTCTCCGGAAATACGCCATCACGCCCCATCACATAAAGTAATCGTGAGACGCCAGCCTGTGCGGCCATTCCTGAAGCCAGTACGGTAACGCAGGAAAAGCATAAGATAACTGACTGGAATAACTTACCGGCAACAAACAGCATAATTTCTGGCTGTGAAGCATCTGGATGGCTAAACCGCGAGACATCAGGGAAATAAAGCTGCAGAAAATAGGAAACCAGAATGAAAATAACACCCGCAACCAGCACAGTTAAAAAAATCGCTTTCGGGATAACTTTGCCAGAGTCGGTTGTTTCTTCTGACAGTGCACTGATGCTATCAAAACCCAAAAATGAAAAGCAGAGTATTGTCGCCCCGGTAATCATTGGGATTAAATGTGCATTTTCTGAGAAAAATGGTCGGGTACTGACCAGCGTTCCTGTGCCTTCTCCTGCATAGACACCATGAATCAATAAAGCGATAAATACCAGAATGATAGCAATCTGTATCACCACAATAATGGCATTCAGATTCGCCACTACATTGATACCACGCAGATTAAACAGCGTCATCAAACTGACCAGCACAGTAACAAATGCCCATTCAGGAACACCCGGGAAAATAGCCTGCAGATAAATTCTGGCCAGCAGAATATTAATCATGGGCATGAACAGATAATCCAGCAATGAAGACCAGCCCACCATAAAACCAATATGTGGACTCATTGCTTTTTGCGCATACGTGTACGCAGAGCCGGCAGATGGGAAGCGTTTGACTAATTTACCGTAACTCAGCGCGGTAAAAAGCACCGCTATCAGCGCGATAGCATAAGAAGTGGCGACATGGCCTGAAGTAAGACCGGAGACAATACCAAAGGTATCAAAAATAGTCATTGGCTGAAGATAAGCCAGTCCTATCATAACAACCTGAAATAATGTTAAGGTTTTCCTGAGTTGAGCACTTTTGCCAGATCCTGCCTGGCCGCTAAGAGCACCTGACTGAGAATTACCGGACATAATGCAACCTCCCTGACTTCAGACTATATAATACCGACTGCACAACGCCAGAAATGACCAAAGGAATTGCTACCCACCCTGGAAACTCAATATATAACCACTTGTAAAAAAACCACATTCCACTCATTGCTGCACCCAAATGCTAATCTACCACTACCGCCCTGAACATTACCCTCGCCTGTATTGTCCCTCATAACGAGAATTGTTGCATGTCAATAATCGCTCGTAACCGCGGTTCATCAGGCAAATTTCTCATTTTTTCATTTCTGGTTGATGCCATACACTATTCATGCACCTCAGATAACGCCTTCTACTTTCTACCAGAGCTGCATATTTACAAGTATGCAGCGGAATTGCTTAAAAACAATTTACCCGCTGCGGGGTAACATCATTTCTGTATCGCCTGATTGTGCCATACAGGAAACTTCATATCTTTATAATCGATTATCTTACTATTATATTTCAATTTGTAACCCAGCCAGATAATAAGAAACATGGGTATACCAATATAGGTTGCTGCCACAGCATACCAGTCTATTTTATCCTGTAGAAAAGCATCGTAATTTTGACCCAGCATTATTATCAGACATAAAAAAAATGCAAGCACAGGGCCAAATGGGAAAAAACCAGAACGGTAAGGCAATGCACTGAGGCAACGCCCCTGCAGAATATAGCCTCGCCGAAAACGGTAGTGGCTAACGGCAATACCCAGCCAGGCGATAAATCCGGTCATTCCTGAGGTATTTAACAACCAGAAATACACCGCCTGATTATCAAACATCGATGTCAGAAAACACAATCCTGCAACCAAAGTAGTCGCATATAATGCATTACGCGGTACTCCCCCATGAGAAAGGCGGGCAAATATACGCGGTGCTTTACCTTCTGATGCCAGCGTAAACAAAATACGCGTAGAGGCATACATGCCTGAGTTACCTGTAGATAAAAGCGCCGTTAAAATCACTGCATTCATCACTGCAGCTGCAGATAAGAGTCCTGCATTTTGAAATACCAGAGTAAATGGACTCACGCTAATATCTTTAATATCAGTGCGCAGTAAATTTGGATCCGTGTAGGGAATCATCAGGCTGATAATAAAGACAGTAGAAATATAAAATAACAAAATACGCCAGAATATCTTGCGTACAGCCTGAGGAATATTTTTTTCCGGGTCTTCAGATTCCCCTGCAGTAATACCAATAAGCTCTACTCCCTGAAATGAGAAACCCACTATCATTGCCACACCAATCATTGCTGAAAATCCACCTGAAAACGGTGCATCACCAATCACCCAATTGTGCCAGCCGGAGTTTTCTCCTCCCTTAAGTATGCCTGCTATCATGAGCACACCCACAATAATAAACAGGATTACCGTCACTACCTTAATCAAAGAAAACCAGTATTCAGTTTCCCCAAATCCTTTTACCGAAAAAAAATTAAACAGGAAAATTAGCGCCAGAAATAATGCACTCCATATCCAGCCTGAAACATCCGGAAACCAATACTGCATCAGTAACTGTGCAGCAACCAGCTCCACAGCAATGGTCACTGCCCAGTTATACCAATAATTCCAACCCAGGGCGAAGCCGAACCCTGCATCAACATAGTGGGAGCCATAAGTGGAAAACGACCCGGAAACGGGCATAAATGCCGCCAGTTCACCAAGGCTGGTCATCAAAAAATAAACCATCATTCCAATCAATGCATAGGAAAAAAATGCACCACCAGGACCTGCCTGAGAAATAATGGCCCCAGACGCCAGAAACAATCCTGTGCCTATGGAGCCACCAATGGCAACCATGGTCAAATGTCGGGGTTTGAGTTTACGTTTTAACTGTTGCGCGCTGTTATTACTATCTATCGGAATAGTAATACTTTTATCCTGCTGAGCCATACCGACCCTTATTGTGCTTTCCTGGCTAAAAATAGACTGGATTGTAACAAATACCAGCAATACTGATAGCAATTTTTCTAACGTTAACAGGCTACATTAATAGCTGGCCAAATTCTGATGTACAATTATTCTCACTAATGTCAATGTAAACAACAAAATACTGCCGCATAATTTTTTATCCGGTCAAAATAATTTTTTTTAAGCCTTATTGCCAGTCTGCAGAGCAATAAAGGCGTTATTCGCACCGGCAAAAACACCAGACAGGACTATTCTTTAATTAAAAGGTGATAAGTTACAGGAAATTAATGGCTATTCCTCCCTGGTGTTGCCGTACAGACGCCACACCCTTCAGAGCAAACAGACTGCTGAATATGCCGTCTGAAAACAGATTACTTCAACAGGGCAGGCCCCGTATTTCACGCCCTGCGAGCAGTCAACAATACCAGCCGCTTTAGTCCCGTCATAGAATCATCAATGAGCATGCAGTACTTACGTCATCATGAGTGTTCCAGATATCACCCGCTTTCCCAGATTGATAATCATCATACGGGTGGCTCTCGTTAAGCACAGAAAGCCTCCTGGCAATGATAACAACCTCGCAAGCCGCAATGCCTGCCGAAAACTAACCTCAGTCCACTGTTATCATCGACAGGAAGTGGCCGGGGTAACCAACTTTACGGCACTCTTGAGCGCACGAAATCATCTTGAAGTGATAGCAGGAAACAACCTGTTGTACAGCGGCAACCTGGCCGATGTCTTTCATCCTGGCATCGGCTCAGATAATTCAAATAATATTGAGGGAGCTCAGGGAGAAGATGTTGCCTTGCTTAAATGGGGCTTCAGGCAGACTTTAATAGAAGAGAAGCCTCCCCACCAGTAAGCACCATGCCATAGAATAAATCCTGCAAGGGATGCCAGCAAAGAGGAGCAGGACATTTTTTCTGAAATTGCACCAAAAACGCTCGCCTGGCAAAACTCCTAGCCATTGCCACTGATCCGGCCAGACTCTGATAACACTAATGCATTTTCTAAGTTAAAAGATTCGTATTCAGGTTTTAAATTAAAACAAAATATACATAAAAAAATATATTTTTTTAAAAATCAGTAAAGATATTTAACAAGCCAGATTTTTAATGTGAATTTTTTGATTTTCTATAAGAAAAATTTTTTATTTATTTTATGGCTAAAAAATTAGCTTTATTATTTTGATTGTCATTTTATTCGAAAAATTTAAATTTATTCGATTTTTATTTATATATATTTTATTCTTACACAATGTTAAATAACATGCTTTACTATTTGTTTTTTATGTTATTTTTGTTTTTTTAAAAAATTTAACACAGATTTTTATCACATGGTCATTGAGATTTAAAGATTACAACTTAATTTAAATGATTTTATCAGCAGAATTATTTTGAAATAATTTTTTTCATTTAAATTAAATTTATTTAAATTATTTTATCAGTAAAATCGTTATTCTTAATAATGTACTTTAGTGAATTTATTTATTTTTTTAATTTATTAATAGAGGGTTCGCTTATTATGAGTAACAAAAAATCAACATTAAACGATACTTCATGGGGCGATAAGGGTGACCATCTCAAGAAATTAGATGTCCCCCGTGAACGCAGACAAGTAGCAGGTGAGTTGGCCTTCCCAAGCCCAGGCAAAAAAGAGGATAAACCCTCTTTGATAGATCTCTTGCTCAACTCACCATGGACTCAATTACCTTTACGATTATTGTTTGGACTACGTCCAATCGACAGGGATATTGAGCACCATTACAGGAAGGGTGATAGTGAGCTTGTGATAAAGGATGCTAAGGTCAGTCGCCGTGGCGGCAAGGGCAACGATGAATACAACTATCACTTGGGTGATGGCATGGATGTCATCGAAGATAGTGAGGGAAACAACAGCTTGATACTGCACGACATTGATCTAAGCCAGGTACGCCTGTCTCAGGACGAAAAAGACCTTAAAATCAGTTTCCCTGACCATCCGGGAAGCGGAATTACCTGGAAGAATTTTTACGGCAACACTAATGCGTTGCGAAAAATTGTCATCGCAACCACCGCAAAAAACGGCAATGCAGCGACCTAGACTGAATGGAATCTCAATAGCGCAGATACGATAGGTACCGTTAGGGGTTCAGGTGACAGAGATCTTTACCTTGTAAAACCATTCTCCGGCATCACAGTATATGATGAGGGTGGTGTCTATTACAGGGGAAGTGATGACCGTTTACGTCATCGTGGAAGTGATGACAGATATCACCTCGACTTGTTTTACTCGTCCGACCACGCTATCCTGGACTATGGCGGAAATGATAATGACACCGTGGTGCTGCAGGATGTCGACAACAAAGAGTGGCTGGCGCTCTCACGTGAGAGCGATAATTTGGTTGTCAAGCTATCTGATGATAATGATCATAGTAGAAGAGTAATCCTGCGAGATCACTTTAAGAAAGGAGGAGACTATGTTATCGAAAATATCGAAGCAGCAGGCTTTCGCCTCAGCGGGCAACAGGTTATCGAGCTGATGTCTTCGATGGAGCCAAGCGCCTCTGCTGGTGCTGTCACCTTAACACATTCTCACTTACAGAATTATTGGACACCGATTATTGCTAACGCTGCCGGGTAGTTCTGCTCACAAACCCCATTCCGGGGTATTGATACATCCCTGAACTAAAAAAGAAGGGAAGGAATAAGTGGATTTGTTTCTTTAAAGCAAATCCACTTTGTTTATACTGCGCCCAGAATGAAATTATTCCTTCTGATAGCTTCCTCAGATTTTATTTAATTTATGAAGAGCAAGCCCTTTCAGCCATCATGGATGGCCTGGTAAAATGAAGGTATAGCAGATTATCTGTACAGAGGAGCCTTCGCTGTGGCCGCCACCGCCGTTCTGGATATGGCACTGCTAACAAAGCAGTTTCAAGAATAACCCGTTTTCACTCCAGCGATTAAAGCGGTTATAAATCGTGTGCCAGTTGCCGTAAAAGGCAGGAATGTCGCGCCTGGCGATACCCGTTTTTAGCAGGTACAGTACCGCAGAAAAAAACTGATAATGACTGATGCCTTCAAACCGTCCGGAATGTTTGTAATGCCTGATAATATGAGGCTGAATGTCGCTGATAAAATGTGATTCATAAACCGGATAATATCTACCTTTCATTGTGTTAAGCCAGCCTCAACGCTTTCAGCTTAACTCAAAAATAACGTTTGTTAACAGATTAATACGTGACGTTCATCGAATGCCACATTCTGAATTATCAATCATTCCCGCTAATATCAATGTAAACAAAAAAATACTGCCGCATAATTTTTTATCCGGTCAAAATAATTTTTTTTAAGTCTTATTGCCAGTCTGCAGAGCAATAAAGGCGTTATGGACTGGCAAAAACACCAGACAGGACTATTCTTTAATTAAAAGGTGATAAGTTACAGGAAATTAATGGCTATTCCTCCCTGGTGTTGCCGTACAGGCGCCACACCCTTCAGAGCAAGCAGACTGCTGAATATGCCGTCTGAGAGCAGATTTCTTCACAGGACAAGCACCCTATTCCAAGGCCTGTTAGCAGTCAACAACACCAGCCGCTTTAGTCATACCATAGCATTATCAAAACACATGCGACATCTTGGCTATCATGAATCTGCTAAAGATAACCAGCTTCCCTCGATTAATCACCATCATGGTATTGATACGCATAAATTCACCTATATCCGCAGGCACAACGATGAATCGTTCGCAAAAATGCATACTGATATACGGCACCAGACTGAAGATAAGGTAAGACATAAAGCCACCTTAAGAAAAACAGAACAGCATAACACGCTGATGCAGAACCACTCACGTAACTATGGCAAACTCGCGCAAATTGTAACAATGGCTATTGCAGGAACGCATGAGCACAACAACCAGAGCATAACAGACACAACAACAACGATTCAGAGCGGGCACAATAGAGGTGCCACGACACGTGCTCAAACAGCGTGGGTTAAGGAAACCACATTCCATACTACCCTGGTGACCAAAATCTACAGCTCAAATAAGCTGAGTCAGAACAAAGCACTGAGTAACGAGCGTATTCAGCGTCTTCAACAGGCGCTTGATGATGAGGCAGGCAGTAAAACTGAGCAAACGGCGTTAGCGTCTGCAGAAATGCAGGCTATAGCAACAGCAGCCATGGCTCGACTGCATCACCTGCGTGAAAAAAATCAGCAAAACACGCCTCTTTTTAATCATAAACCGGCTCCTGTCAACCACCAACAGGTTACCGAACAGCGACCGCATAATAACCCTGCCGTGTTTCCCTATAATACTGCAATACGCCATGACACAATGCCCAGACAGACTGTTTCTGCAACGGATAAAGCCATTAATGCCATAGCACGTGACAGACAGATGGATAAGCAGCGCCATTTTCACCATGAACGTCATCCCGATAAAGACTGACTTATATGTAATCCCCCGTTTCTCCTGAGCCTGTGTGTTCAGATCAGTGTTAACCCACCCCGCCCAGAAAAATAATAAGTAACAAAAAGTCATTAGCGCCACATAACTAATAAAAGATAGATTCAGAATCTCAGGCAGGTGCCAGTAGTAGCGCTGCCCGGTAGTTGAAACAGCATCAATCTATCTAAAGCTAAAGCTATCTAAGGAGCAACAAATGCAAATGGACTCAGCACACCAGATAACTGCACCTGATAAACTCACTCTACGTTTATCAGACGACGCAAGGGTACAGCTTGTTACCCATAATGGAGGCACAATACTTTCACTAGAAAGCATCATGACACCATCACCAAGCAAGGAAGCGGTACAGTATGCAAAAGAAGGCAGCATATATTACCTCACAAGCAATACAAGCGAGCCTGATGTTGAGGCCAGGGTTATTCTTACTTCCGGCAATAGTGTGAAGCTTTCGTTCCAATACCTGGGTACTGCATACGGACTGAACATGCAATTAGATTCCGATGACCAGATTAAAGCACTCAGCTTAAAAGAGAAGATAAATCTGAATCACTATCAACACCTTGCCAGCTTTGTAAAAAAGAGTAACGGAATTACATCTCTCAACGTTAACGAAGCGGCATACAGTGAGGCTCCGCTGATGCAGACATCATATCTAACTGATATTCAACCAGACACCACAGTAATAGATCCCTTACAGAAGTCTGCTGATGATGATATAGCTGAATATGGTGCTGGTGAGAGAAATAGATCGTTATTTCTCGTAGATGGAGACGATGACATGGGGTCAAATCCTGACACTGAGTACGAATGGTACGACAACCTGAATAATATTAAAGCGGGCGTTGCCTTTCAGGCATTTGACCCTGTAAAAATTGATGCAGCCGGCGTCTTTCGGGTTGAGGCGGGCGAAGACCCCGGTAATGCAACACTGGTTAATACCGGCAATAATAAAAGACAATCCCTGTTGCATCTGACGTTACTGGAAAACCCGCAACGCATTCGTTCCATGGTTATACGTCACAATGACCTGTGGATAGATGCAGGCAGGAGCTTTTGTGGAAATGATAAAGATCAAAAAATACCTAATCGGGATATCGTTATCGTCAAAGACTGGAAGAATCTTTCCGGTATTCTGGTGGGCTCTTCTGACAGGCCTTATTTCCTTGCGCCAGACAGAATTGAAAGCTTCGTCAGGGCAAAAAATGAACTTGAGGATGCACTTGAAATGTCGAGTTACTGGGATGCAGACATACCCGCTACCTGGCGTGATGCTATCCAGTCAGCCGAAGATGAAACATTGAAAAAGGCTCTTCAGGACACCGCTGTATCCAAAAATGCGCGACAGCCAGCTCAGGACAATGAAGTATTTATCTATGAAGACGGGGAATTCACTGTCAGCGGCCCGGTTAGCGCTAAAATAGATAACCGGCCTGCTGACAGTACCATACCCGTTGCCAGTACCGGTGCACAGCTTATTAATTTTTCCGATGCCATAATTCATCTCATCGATTTCATAGCTGGCGCCCTAAATCCGCCTCATCATGAGCGCACGGGCATTGCTCTTTCCCCTGAAGCCTCACTTGACATACCCCAGATTCTGGCAAAGAACACAGGCAACAGCATACGTTAACCTGTTGTAGCTGGCGGCTTTTTCTTACTTAAGCACCTGATCTGCAAGATCCCTGCTCAATTAAGCAGGGTCTTTTTTCCATGTCACAACATTAATCCTGCTTAGCGTCAACTGATAATCACGCAACAGGTGACTTAAACTAAGTACCCACGCTTACCATGAATGGGTATATGCAATATCTGTTAGCGGTAATGACAGACACCTGTCAGTTGCAGGCTGAGTGCCTGTTGAATCATCACGATGACGCCATCACGTATCAAAAAGTAAGCATGATAAATCACAAAGAGTAATTAACCGTAGAGAGCTGATGACAGATAGATTCAGGCGTATCGAGATTTAACACCATGTTCAGATCCCGACAGACCACTCAATGATATGAATCTATTAACAGGGAGTAATCAAATGGACTCAGCAAAACCAGTACCAGTCACTGCACCACGAAAACTCACCCTGCGTTTATCAGAAAACGGGCGTGTGCAGCTTGCTGCCCGCAATGGAGCAACAATACTTTCATTGGAAAGTATGATCACCTCATCACCACATCAGGAAGCGGTACAGCATGCAAAAGAAGGCAGCATATATTACCTGAAAACCAACACAAGACCACGTGATGTTGAGGCAAAAGTTATTCTTCGTTCCGGCAATACTGTGAAGCTTTCGTTCCAATATCTGGGTACTACATACGGACTGAACATGCAATTAGATTCCGATGGCCAGATTAACGCACTCGGTTTAAAAGAACGGGTAAGTCTGAATCACTATCAACACCTTGCCAGCTTTGGAAAAAAAAGTGACGGAATGGCATTCATCAATGTTAACAAAGCCGCATATGGTAAAAGCGACAATGATTTCGATCCTGCAGACAGATTTTCTCCCACGTGGCATGGGAACACTCTGCAGATAACTGATCATCACAGCGAAAATGTATATTCATTTGATCTGTCACAGCCATATCAGGAAGGTGCTATCGTTAGGTCCAGTAAAGGCTCAACATTGCAGATAAAAAACTGGAACTGCGATAATTCAGGAGGCAGGATCAGATTTCATGCCGATGGCCATAATTACGAGGTTCAAATTTATATCGATGGGAATAAAGCAGTCGCGCGGTTAAGTTACATCACTACGTTTAAGGAAAAACCCAGTTTTCTCGATCAATTATTCAACTACCTCAGTACTGAAAAATTGGCGCAGACAACGGCCTTTGCTTCTCTTGGGCAAATGCAGGAAAGTGTAGCGACAGCAGCACTTGCTGAATCCATAGCAGCTACGGCTCCAGTATCAGCAGCTACCGTGCCCTCTTTTACTGCAAACCCGGCTTATCCGCTATTAGCACCACCGATAGTTAATAAACCGACCTGACAGGGGAAAAGAAGAAAGTAAATCCGGCCAATTCTGCCCTGTCAGACAGCGGCAGCATTGGCCAGCCTGAGCACAAAGCAGAATATGACATGCTGCTGGCAGCAACAGAGCTGGCTGAAGAAATCGTGCTGATAAGCCGCGTTTCCCTCATCAATCGGACAGCACAGCCACCTGACACTGAATACCTGTCGCAGGGGTGAATATCCGGATGGATACGGATTTTTATCACCCCCAGGAAAAAAGCATGACCACAGTGGCAAATAACAATCTATCCGCCAGCGCCAGATAGTAAGCGCATCAGTTCTTTTTCAGCGTTACTGCCTTTAAGGCAGTAAAAAGCTGTTTCCTGTCACTGTCATGCACATGATGGGCATTAACGATTTTTGTAAACAACACGTACAGACTGTCATCAGGGATAATACCTGCCGCCAGCATGGTATGCAGTGCTGTCAGCAGCGCATCATTCAGCCTGGTAATTTCTGTACGCAGCTCATCAAGGTGACGTGGCTGCCAGTACACAGGGCTGGAAAACCAGTCAGCCTGATAACGATACTGAATGGCTTTCGCTACATTCATCTGCGCGCTAATAAAAACGCTAATGGATGTTTCATCCAGGCCGATAGCCTTTGCCTGTCTGACAGAGCGTGCCAGCACCACCTGCTCCTGGGCAATATCCTCTATCGGCAGGCGTTTTATCGCCTTAAATCGCGCCACTTCCTTCATGCAGGACAGACGCTGATTAATCAGCGATGACAGCCGTGTGAACGCATCCGTATGCGTGGAAAAAACAGCCATGTCTGCTGGATAACTGACGGCACAGACTTCAGGAACAAAGGCCATAATAATAACAGTCAAAAAAACAGTAAAAAATATTCGTATTCTCCAGAGCATGCTCGTCTCTTAACAGGGTCAACGGGTGAACGACTTAATCAGGCAACAAATCGCTTTGCATCGTCAATATGGCGGTCAAAATTAACGCCCGCTAATATAACCACCGTAATCAACAGGGTACCTGTGCAATGCCAGAACACTGGCGGTGATACCTGGTGAATTTCTCAGCTGCTCTGTGGCTGTGTACCCGCCACATCATTTGATGCCAGCAACAGATACATGGCAGGAACTACAAACAGCGTAAAGAAAGTACCAATGGACAGCCCGGTGAATATCACCAGCCCCATTGCATGACGCCCGGCAGCCCCCGCACCGGATGCAATTACCAGCGGAATAACACCCAGTACCATAGCGGCAGTTGTCATCAGTATGGGTCTTAAGCGCACCACTGCCGCATTTTCAATCGCTTCGCGTTTGCCGGCCCCGTTTTTACGCAGTTCGTTGGCCACCTCTACAATCAGGATCCCATGCTTACTGATTAACCCCATCAGTGTCACCAGCCCAACTTCGGTATAAATATTCAGCGAAGAAAAACCCATAAAAATAAACATCATAGCGCCAAATAACGCCAGTGGAACTGATACCAGAATTACAACAGGATCGCGAAAGCTTTCAAACAGAGCCGCCAGTGTCAGGAAGACAACAATGACGGCAAACAGCATCGTAAACAGAAATCCTCCTGATTCCTGTATGTACTGACGCGACTGCCCCGAATAATCACTATTATAACCTGCGGGCGCTATTTCCCTGAGGCTGTCCTGCAGAAAAGTCAGCGCTTCACCCTGAGAAACACCTGCCACGCCCGAAAGGGTCGCAGAATTCAGCTGCTGAAAACGCGTGACGGATTGCGGCACAATATCGTACTTAAGCGTCGCTATCGTACTGACTGGCAGCAGACTGTTATCAGGTGCTTTAATATGATAATTCAGTACCTGTTCAGGATTCAGACGATTAACCTGCAGCACCTGAGGGATAACCTTATAGGAACGCCCGTCGATGGAAAAATAATTCACATAGCCACCGCTCAGGGCAGAACTGAGTGCATTACCGACATCCTGTTGTGTCATGCCAAGCGCTGTTATCCTGTCCCTATCCAATATCAGGGTCGCCTGAGGTTTGTCTATTTTCAGATCAGTATCGATGAAATAGAACTTACCGGAAGTTCCTGCTTTTTGCAGCATCTGCTGTACTACGCTGTTGAGATTTTCAAAGGGCTCTGTCGTGGTAATCACAAACTGAACCGGCAGACCAGATGCACCGGGCAACGGAGGAAACTGAAAGGCGGCGATACGTACGCCAGCAATTTTATCCCATTTTGCCTGCAAATCGCGCTGAATTTCATGTGCACCGCGCGTGCGCAGGTCCCATGATTTGAACAACACACCGCCTATACCGGTATTGACGCCTGGCACTCCTGTTATCTGAAACATTTGTTCATATTCAGGCATGCTTTTCCCTACCTTAAAGATCTGATCAGCATAGGTTTGCATTTGCCCGGCCGTCGCTGTTATTGGACCTGTCATCTGAGATAATACGATGCCTTTATCTTCTTCAGGTGCCAGTTCAGACTGCGACATTTTAAACATCAGAACCAGCAGTGCAATCAGTATGACGCCCATAACAATAAGGACAGGCCACGTCTGCAACAGGTTATGCAGTAACCGCTGATAGCCGTCATGTACTTTTTCAAACGTGGCATCGATGGCATGAATAAGGCGATTATTTTCCTGCTTATGATTAAAAAATCGGGAACACATCATGGGAGAAAGCGTCAGTGCAACAACACCGGATACGGTAACTGCCGCCGCCAGAGTAAAAGCAAATTCAGTAAACAGGGCTCCTGTAAGTCCTCCCTGAAAACCAATCGGAACATACACAGCAACCAGTACCACGGTCATTGCAAGAATAGGACTGCCCAGTTCACGCGCAGCAAGTAGTGACGCATCAAAGGGTGACATACCTTCTTTCATGTGCCTGTCGACGTTTTCAACCACAATAATCGCATCGTCTACCACAAGGCCAATCGCCAGTACTAACGCCAGTAACGTCAGTAAATTAATGGAATAGCCCAGCATCAGCATGATGAAGAACGTCCCGACTAAAGACAGGGGCATGGCAATAACCGGCACCAGTACTGCCCGCAGGCTGCCGAGAAACAGGAAAATAACCAGCGTGACTATCACCAGTGCTTCCAGCAGTGTTTTAACCACTTCAGAAATGGACATATTGATGAATTCGGTAGAATCGTAGACTATTTCTCCGGTCAACCCTACGGGTAACTGTGCCTGAACACCGGGAAAGGCATCGCGCACCCGGCTGGCTACATCGAGAATATTTGCGTCTGGCCCAACCTTAATGCCAATGAAGATGGAACGCACACCGCTGAACGCAACATTAAAATTATAATCTTCTGAGCCCAGCGTGACATAAGCCACATCTTCCAGGCGCACAATCGCATCCCCTTTTTGCTTAACAGCAAGCCGCTTGAATTCTTCCACGGTATGCAGATCAGTGCTGGCAGTCAGAGGGACTGTGACCATCTGACCTTTACTATTGCCAAGGGCCGCCAGAAAATTATTGCGGGAAAGTGCAACGCTAATATCTGCAGCTGTCACATTCTGCGCAGCCATTTTTTCTGTATCCAGCCAGGCGCGCAGAGCAAAGTTACGTGCACCCAGCAATTCAGCTGTCTGTACGCCCTCAATGGAATCCAGTTTTGGCTTAACCACACGTAACAGGTAGTCGGTAATGCTGTTATCCGCCAGCGTATCACTGTAAAAACCCAGATACATCGCCGCAGTAGTCTGCCCCATTTCCACAGTCAATACCGGCTCCTGTGCCTGCGCCGGTAGCTGATTCTTGACAGAATTGACTTTGGTATTGATTTCCGTGAGTGCACGGTTGGCATCATAATTCAGGCGTAGTGTCGCGGTAATGGTTGAAACACCACTGTTGCTGGACGAGGATAAATAATCAATACCTTCTGCCTGAGCAATTGCTGATTCGAGCGGCTGGGTAATAAATCCAGCTACCGTTTTAGCATCCGCGCCATAGTAAGCAGTAGATACCGTTACAATCGCATTCTTCATTTCCGGATATTCGCTGACTGAAAGACCGAAGAGTGAACGCACACCCAGTACCACAATAAACAGGCTGACTGTGGTAGCCAGAACAGGCCGGCGAATAAAGATATCAGTAAAATTCATGGTAATACCTTACTGCTCCTGAGGGGCAGGATTAGGATTATCAGCAGGGAGCACAGTATTATCCACCACAACAGGTGTACCATTTTTGAGTTTTATCTGTCCGCTGGTGACAACTTCCTGCCCTTCCTGTAAACCTTTGGTAATAGCGACTTGATCGCCACGTGTTTCACCCGCCACAACAAAAACCTGCTGTACTTCAAGACCGGCAGAAGCGGCCTTTTCTCCGGCTTTTGTCGCTTCCTGACCCTGCTTTTTGACAATAAATACCGTTGAACCGTAAGGATTATAAGTGATGGCGGTCTGAGGTAACGTCAGCCTGTTCTGTTTGTCACCCACATGAATAAAAGCATTGACAGACATGCCAGGTAATAGCCTGCGCTGCGGATTATCTACTGTTGCCTGCACATGAATATTGCGCGTTGAAATATCAATTTTAGGATTGACAGCCGTTACCTTGCCGTTGAAGGTTTCATTTTTGTACGAATCGCTTTGAACGATAACGGTCTGGCCGGGTAGTAAACTATCCGCATGGCGCTGAGGTAGATAAAAATCGACGTACAACGCATCAATTGATTGCAGGGTAACAAGACTGTTCCCGGGACTGATGTACTGCCCTGGATTAACAGCGGTAATACCGAGACGACCACTGAACGGTGCCCGCAGCGTTTTTTTTGCCACCAGCGCAGATTGCTGTGCAACCAGTGCTTCTTTGCTTTTTAATTCTGCAGCGACACTGTCGAGTTGCGCCTGACTGATACTTTTGCTCGCCAGTAAAGACTTATTGCGCTTAAATGTTATGGCAGCAAGCTCTGACGCCGCCTGCAATGAACGTAACTGGGCAATATCGGCATCATCATTCAACTGCAGCAGAATATCGCCCTCCTTGATATCCTGACCGGACTGAAAATTAATACGCTTTACCTGACCTGTGACTTCACTGCTGATATCCACTCCCCGTACCGCACTGAGTGTTCCTGGAGCAGTCAATTGAGGCTGCCATTCCTGCGGTCTGACAATCGCCGTTGTCACGGTTTGAGGCCCGGGTTTTGGCGCGCTGGCCATCATTTTTTTAATATGTAAGAAAAAACCCAGTGCCAGTATCAAAACCAGTACCAGCAAGCCACCCAGCATTACCAGCATTCGTTTGGTTAGCATTTTCTTTCCTGTTTGTTCATTAATTTTGCAGGAGATAGCGATATTCGGTTAACTTTTGTTGTCATGACAGTCTGCCTGCTGAATTGCTAATAAATGGCAGATAAGCGTTGTCATACGAAGTTATCTCGCCGGTAACAACAGCAATTAACTGTTTTTTTCCCTGCCATCGTCCGCTGCGCGCTCTGCACAACGAAATTGCTGACAGACAGGCGTCAGCAGTCATTTCAGGCAGGTCTGCTTTACGCAATATCATTAGTGTTGTGCCACAAAAAAAGTAGAACCATGTAAAAATGGTAGCGAAAAAAACGCATTTAATCTATTGCAGGGAAAAAATAAAACAGGCTAACTGACTGTTAAAACAGCAAGTGCCATCAGGTACCCTGTGCCTTGTACAGGTATTGCATAACAGGCAATACGCACAAACAGAATGGAGGAAAAACATTCAGTTGCGCAAAAATCAGCGAAGACCCAGCTAAAAAGCAGGTTATGCTGCATCTACCCGTAATAAAGTATATTGCCACCAGTTATGAACAGCATAAAACGAATTCCCATACATGCCCGATGCAACAGCCGCCGCTACAGGCATTGCCATAGAGTGAACACTTACTCTTCATTTAAGCTCATATGCAGGCGATCCCAAAGTGGCTTGAACAGGTAATTCAACAGAGAACGCTCACCTGTGCGCACAAAACATTCCACTGGCATTCCTGGCTTTATTGTCAATCCCCGCAGAGTGATGCGGTTCTCATCACTGACCTGTATCTGCAGCAGATAATAAGGCTCGCCTGACTGCTCATGCATCAGCCTGTCGGCAGAAATCAGCTTCACTGTTCCTTCTACTCTCGGCGTCGTACTCTGGTTAAAGGCAATAAACTGCAGTTCCACGGGTAAACCGACCCTGACCTGATCGATGAGTTGTACCGGTACGCGCGCATCCACCAGCAGCGGCTGGTCATCCGGCACGACTTCCATCAGTTTCTGGCCGCCGGTAATGACACCGCCTTCAGTGAACACCGACATACCTACCACTGTGCCTGCTACCGGAGCCCTGACTTGCGTATTGGTCAGCAGAAATTTTGCCCGTGTAAGCCTGGCGTTAACATTATCAAGATTAACCTGCACGTCACTGAGCTGCGCGCTGGTTTCTTTCTGCCAGTTCTGCTGGCGCTGTTCACTCATCAGCCTCTGTTCCAGCACCTGATGCTGTATCCGGTTAATTTCACCTATGGTGCGTGCCAGCCTGCCCTCAATCTCAGCATACTGATGTTCCATTTCCAGCAGAGTATGCTGTGAAACATAGCCTTTTTTTACCAGACCGCGTAACCCTGCCAGCTTATTACTCAGCATGGTTTTCTGTATACGTTCACTGGCTGCTGCCTGTTGTTGTGCCCTGAGCATTTCGCCGAGACCAGTAATGTTTTCTTCAATCGCTGATAATTCCAGCTGCAGGACCCGCTGTTGACTCATAAGGAGCTGCTGCTGCAGCCTGATAATTTCTGACATACCCGAACTGGTCAGTTGTTCCTGCAGTGCAGGAGTAATAACCAGTGTTTTTTCATCGCGCAGATGGGCAATGAGGCGTGCTTCATTGGCGAGGAGCTGTTGATATTGCCTGAACTGAGCGTCACGCTCAGATTGTACTTCAGTGGTATTCAATGCCAGCAGTACCTGGCCTGCCTGTACCCGGTCACCATCATGTACCAGAATGCGCTCAACAATGCCACCATGCTGATGCTGGATGGCCTTGCGGTTGCCGGTCACCACAACATTACCCGATACTGACACACCTTTGTCCAGCGGGGCTAGCGCAGCCCACAGCATAAAACCACCAAATCCGACCATGACCAGCAGCCAGCCCAGATGCAGAAAAGATTTTTCGTCGTATTTTAATTCGCTCAATGACGTCAACGGCGGCAATGAATTTTCTTTCTGTACAGACATCTGTATTGTTCCTGGGCCATACTAAGATGGTTCAACTGTATTTTCAGAGAGATGACTCGGGGCATTCTCGAGTTTGTTTAATAACGCTTGTGCAGGACCAAAGTACGCGGCCTGCCCGGGTTTTAAGATAAGTACGTTATCAGTCAGCATCATCAGTGCCGGACGGTGGGTAATCAGTATCAGGGTACACTGCTGTTTTTTCAGCGCTTGCAGTACAACGTGCAGGGCTTTGTCTCCATCCGCATCCAGACTGGCATCAGGTTCATCGAGCACAATTAATTCAGGCATACCATACAGCGCGCGTGCCAGCGCAATGCGTTGTTTCTGTCCACCCGACAGGCCGCGGCCCGCCTCACCCAGCAAGGTGTCATATCCTTGAGGCAATGACAGAATAAGCTCATGAACGCCTGCCATCTGAGCCGCAGTGATGATTCCTGCGGGGTAAGCTTCACCAAAGCGCGCTATGTTTTGCGCAACGGTACCCGCGAATAACTGCACATCTTGGGGCAGGTAACCAATATGAGGGCCAATGGCTTCTCTGTTCATTTGATGTAAATCCGCATCATCCAGACGTACGGTCCCCATTGTGGGAGCCAGTGCACCCACCAGTAATCTGGCCAGCGTGGATTTTCCTGAACCGGAACTGCCAAGAATACCGAGTGTTTTCCCCGCCGTGAGGGAAAAATGAATATCATACAGCAACGGAGGGAGTTCCGGGTGGGGACGATACAGCAGATGTTCAACACTGAGATTACCAACAGGAGCAGGTAATGCCATTACCTCTGCAGGAGGCATATGATGCTGAAATAAGCTCTGTAAACGCTGCCATGCGTGGCTGGCACTATTCCACTGCTTACTGACGGCAATCAGCTGGTCAATGGGGCTAAGTACACGTCCAACCAGAATCGAACCCGCAATCATCATACCGGCAGTAATTTCTCCTTTAACAGCAAGCAGGGCACCTGTTCCGAGGACCAGTGACTGCAATATCAGTCGTGCAGTTTTCGAACCGGCACTGGCAAGAGACATGCGTTCACTGGCGATTCCCTGCTGGTATAAAAAACCATGATGGTTTGCCAGCCAGTGACGACGTATGTTGCCAAGCATTCCCATCGCTTCGATGACATCAGTATTACGCAGATGCACTGATGCCTGATGAGTTGCCATGCGTGCCATTTTGCCTGCTTCTTCCAGAGGATGCTGTGTGTAACGCTGATTCAACCAGGCAAGCAGTATTAACAGCAATGATCCGCCCAGAGCCAGATACCCCAGCCAGGGATGCAATAAAAACACTATAGCAAGAAAAAAAAGAAACCAGGGCGCATCAAACAGGGCAAATAGTGCACTACCGGTGGCAAACTGACGCAGGGTAGTCAGATCATTCAATGCCTGGCCGGCCTGTGAATCTCCACCTTTCAGATTCTGCTGAAAAGCAGCGTCAAAGACGCGCTGGTTAAGTGATAAATCCAGCCGTGTGCCCATGCGAATCACAGTCAGGCTACGTACCCACTCCATAACGCCACTGAACAGATACAAACCTACAACCAGTAATGTCAGCATCAGCAAGGTCATCTGATTGCCTGATGACAGTACACGATCATAAACCTGTAGCATGTAAAGTGACGGTGCGAGCATCAGCACGTTAATGACAGCACTAAATACGCCGATACTGAACAAGCCAGGACGGTATTCCTTGAGTATGGCTGCCAGCATCCCGCTGTCCTGCTTCGGACTTTTATCTGTAATCTTTGTACGTTTCATTTAAGAAATGGTGTCGTTTATTTCGAGTATTATATGCCCGTTCATGCCCATCACCAGATAGCAGCACCCAATGAAAATTAGTGCTCAGATAATCAACATTAATCATGGTATCGTATTGTCACAACACTGGCATTTACCAATATTTCTGTTCGGCAGCGTGCTAATAATGACCCTGTTGTTATCACTCAGACGAGCAAGGTCAATATCATCCATACTGCGGATAACATGACTTCGCCCAAGCCCTGGTCTTTAGCATTATGGTGACTACCTGCCAGCACCGCAGGCAGTCGTACCATGCTGCTCAAAACGACTTATTGCTTCCTGCACTCAGCCGCCTTTAGTCAACCAAAGAAATCGCTAGCTGTATAAACTACCTCTGGCGGTTGTCCTGCATCAGCACCTTCATCAATGCCCATGTTCACATACACTGTCTCAGGCTCTTCATCAAAGTCGTCGTCATAATCCCGCTTGTATAGCCGTTCAATATAACGCCTTTCCTCTTCATTAAGAGCCACTTCGATAAGAGAGTACCTGACAGCATGTAATTTATCCCATAGCATCCTGACCGATGATTTTTCTTCTTCTTTAACAGTGTTATATAAATTCTGTATATCAAGATAATCTACGATGGTCCTGTCATTATTACTACTCTGTGGTATTGGATTTTGAGCAGGATCAGCATGCTGGTGCACTTTATTACCAGAGTCATTACCCTGCATTCCCAGAAAGGCGGAATGTGTCTGCGGCTGATGGTGATGCTGCACGGTTTCATCAGGATTGGGTAAATAATTTTTCTGCGCATCGGACATCCTGTCCAGAAACCACGTCATTTCCTTAAGCGTCTTATTCGCCTGTTGAGCAAAAAAGTCATTCATCATTTTATACAGATAAAAATGACTGTCATTTTTTCTGGCCTGCTCGGCGGTAAAAAGCAATTCTCTGAAAAAATCCGGTGCAGTTTCCTGCAGCCAGGCCACTATGGCAGGACCGATTGTGTAGTGATCATTTTCACTTAACGGCGTAAGAATGATGTCCTTAATACTGCGATTAGTGCTTTCTTCAGGTATCATTTGAACGATATCCGCAGTGCTTTTCCCCTCCATTTTAAACATAATATATTGTGCCATGCCTTCCATAAAAGTACGTGGCAGGGAAAGCTTGGCAGTTGCCTGAAAGGTCAACGCATGGACAAATTCATGACAGAGTAAACTGTCCGGATCCTCATAATTGTCTTTTCCCTGGAACATATAAATACTGGCCACATTGCCATTATCAGAAGGGCTCGCATGGCCCGCAAGGTTACCAGCCGCTGTATAATCTATATAATCCTGTCTGTTGTTAAAAATAAATATGCGAAAATGGGTCGCGTCACCCAATTTTCTGATACCAAAAATATCGTTAAACAACCGTGATGTTTCCAGCAAAACCCCAGGCATTGTCTGAATATTAAAATCAGCCGTACCAGCTTGCTCATTAAAATACAGATCAACGTTCAGGGTGAAATTTTGCCCGGCATTAATAAGTACAGTGCCCTGAAAGTCAAGGTTGCCACTTTTCTGCGCAATATTATCGGTTTGTCTTCTGTTTTCCTGACGTGCAATCAGTGCGTCCCATTCATTTTCTTTCAGGGGCTTAATTCCCAGTTCATGATACACTCTGTTAATTTCATCTTTCGTTAATACAGAATGCACTAATTTCTCAGAAGTATTGATATACAGATCATAGAACTCTTTCGCCTTATATTCTTCACGTATAAATTTGTTAAATATTAGTTTATAAAAACTGTCCGCATCTTTTATCACAGGCGTGTTGCGACTGTCAGTCATCGAGAGACTTTCAAGAGCAGTTTTATAACTGACTGTCATAGTTTCTTTTATATAATCATTATCTTTATTGCCTCTAGTCTGTGAGGCATGGGTAGATAATGCACGCAGCTCGTTATCTGAAAGTGGGGGAATCTGATGATTCTGATAAAATGTGATGATACCCGCTACTGTCATGGGTGCTTTTGTTAAATTTTCGGAAATACCAATAAAGAGATTATCGAATTGCTCATCATTGTATTCTCCGGCAGCACGTTTTTTGGTTATCATTCGGTAAAATGCATGTGCATCCAGCACATCTGTTGCTAATTCATTCGGTGTTAACTGATGGTCATACACAGGGATGACACCATCATTCCTTGTAGTGTCCTCTTCGCCGATGCTTTTAAATAGTGCGCGTACCTGAGAGTGCAACCCCTCAATCTGCATGGCTATTTTCCCTTCCTGCTGGAGCTGGGCAACTGGGATCAAATCACCTTCTGAACGGGTATTATTGCGGTCTATCACCAGCGCTTTTTGCGCCTCTAACAGGCGACCATGTACCTCTATCAATGTATTGCGTTCATTTTTTGTCATCAGACTTTTAAAAGTCGTAAACTCTGCTTCCAGTGTATTATATTTGCTGACAAGATCATTATAATAAGCGCTGAGTTTATTCTTATCCTGTAGCGATACTTTGTACTGGCGCAAGCTATTATTATAATCATCAAATTTGTCGAAATAGTTTTTACTTATTTTTGTCATAAGTTTCCTCTGATTATTGAGCAGAATATTACCGACTCCATTATTTTAAAAATGAAATGAAGTTCACTGACGCCTTTAAAATTTATCTTAGAATAAATTAATTATATTAATATTTAATTACTTACCCGTGGTAATTAAATAACCGCTTATTTATATTAAACTTCAAATAAATTCCTGCATAATGAGAAATAAATAATTTTTGTAAAATAATGGTTATAAATAATCACACTGATTTTTTAGTATCGCCCCATTTCAGTGGCTTTTTATAAGAATAACATTCCATTGAAATAAAATGCAAAAAAACATTCGCTTCTGAAAAGAAAAATTCGCCGGAAATAGAAAGATTCTCTGTGTACTTAATACATCACCCTGCGCGAACTATCATGTGTGAGCTCATTTTAATAATTTTAATTTTTTTTATTAGCTATGTTGAATTATTTTACAAATTAAAAATAAAAAATATAAAAGTTAAATTACCATTCAAAAAATAAATGTAATTATTGTCACACGCTAATATCTGTCCGTTTTATTGACAGCGCAATGTCGGCATTAAAGTCATAGTGTATTTTAATAAAAATACTTTTTATGATGTCAGGAAGTTAAATTTATTTTAAATAAAAATAACCAAATTAAATGTCAATAAATTATATAAATAATATATATAAATAAAAATTATTAATTCATTTTTATTGCAAATAAATAATGTGACTTTCCTTGCAAAAAATAATCTATTATTTGCATTTTATTAACATAATTATCACAATTGTTGCCATCATTGGTCATGTCATAATTTCAGATGCATTTCTTCAGGAGACAGATATGCTCTACCAGAGCGAAACATTACAACTTGACTGGCTTGACAGGGGAATTGCTGAATTAATTTTTAATGCTCCAGGTCCTGTTAATAAACTGGACATAAAAACCCTCTCCTGTTTTGACAATGTGCTGGGTACACTGCAAAAAAATCAGCCTGCTCTTAAGGGTCTAATCCTGCGATCAACAAAAGCAGCTTTTATCGTTGGGGCGGACATTACTGAATTTTTACCCCTGTTTAATGCCCCGCAGGAAAAACTACATGCATGGCTAGTTTTCGCAAACAGTATCTTTAACCGTCTGGAAGATCTACCCGTTCCAACAATCTCCCTGATAAATGGTTATGCGCTGGGTGGCGGATGTGAATGCATACTGGCTACCGATTTTCGTATTGCTTCACCTGATGCACGTATTGGCCTGCCAGAAACTAAACTGGGCATCATGCCAGGATTTGGTGGATCAGTACGCCTGCCCCGATTAGTGGGCGCAGACAACGCACTGGAAATGATTGCCACCGGTAAGGACTTCGATGCCAGAGCAGCGTTAAAAACAGGCCTTGTGGACGCCATCATTGCCGCCGATAAGCTGTCTGAAGCCGGCGTAACAATGTTACAGCAGGCAATAAATGGCCATCTTAACTGGAGAGCACGTCGCCAGCCTAAGCTGGAGCCATTAAAACTGAATCCCATTGAAACCAGCATGTGTTTTACCATGGCAAAAGGGATGGCATTACAGGTTGCCGGCACCCATTACCCTGCACCGATGCAAGCCATAAAAACAATAGAAGCTGCCGCTTCGCTTGGTCGTGACGACGCATTAAAACTGGAAACAGCCAGTTTTGTACCGCTGGCACATTCCATAGAAGCCAGGGCATTAGTGGGTATTTTTCTCAATGATCAGCATGTAAAAGGGCAGGCAAAAAAACTGTCAAAAATGGCGACTGTCCCACAGCAAATTGCTGTGCTGGGCGCTGGCATCATGGGTGGCGGTATCGCTTATCAGTCGGCATTAAAAGGCATTGCAGTGCTGATGAAAGACATTAATACCAGGGCACTCACTCAGGGAATGCACGAAGCAGCCAGACTACTGAATCAAGAGCTGGAACGCGGTAAGCTGGATGGCCTTAAAATGGCGAGCATACTCACGATGATTCGACCTACATTACATTACACTGACATCGAACAGGCACAGGTTATTATTGAAGCCGTCGTTGAAAACCAGGCGGTCAAAACTGCCGTACTGGCGGAAACTGAATCACTGATGGCCAGAGATGCCATTCTGGCTTCAAACACGTCAACAATTCCTGTGAGCCAGCTGACAAAAACACTAACACGCCCGGAAAATTTCTGTGGTATGCATTTTTTTAATCCCGTACATAAAATGCAATTAGTAGAAATTATTCGCGGGGAAAAAACATCAGAAAAAACCATCAGTACTGCTGTGGCACTGGCAACACACATGGGTAAAACAGCGATTGTTGTTAATGATTGCGCAGGTTTTTTTGTTAACCGTGTTCTGTTTCCCTATTTTGCAGGCTTTGGCCTGTTATTACGCGACGGAGCTGATTTTCAGTATGTCGATAATGTCATGGAAAAACAATTTGGCTGGCCAATGGGTCCTGCATGGTTGCTTGATGTCGTGGGTATTGACACAGCTCATCATGCACAGGCAGTGATGGCCAGTTATTTCCCTGAGCGCATGAGCAAAAACTACCGTGATGCGATTGATGTGATGTTTGATAATCAGCGTTTTGGTCAGAAAAACGGTCATGGATTTTATCGTTACACACTCGACAATAAAGGCAAGCCCTGCAAAGAAGAAGATAAACAGGCCGCTGAATTACTCACTGATGTCTGCCCACCGAATAAAAACTTCAGTGCGGAAGAAATAATTGACCGATTAATGTTTCCCATGATCAATGAAACGGTACGCTGCCTGGAAGAAGGAATTATTGCCACTCCTGCACAAGCCGACATGGCACTTATCTATGGCCTTGGTTTTCCCCCATTTCGTGGCGGTGTATTCCGTTACCTTGATACGCTGGGAAGTCGCAATTATATGGAAATGACACAACGCTATACTCATCTCGGCAATCTGTATCAGATTCCACCCGGGTTACAGGAGAAAGCACAGAACAATCAATGCTATTACCCTGATCCCACGCCACTCACTGAGTTAATGACTGAAAAATCCACATAAGGTCTGAAAACCATGGAAAATATCGTTATTATTGATGCTGTTCGTACCCCCATGGGGCGTTCTAAAAATGGGGCATTTCGTCAGGTACGTGCCGAAGATCTTTCTGCCCATGTCATGCGCGCAATACTCAGCCGTAATGCTGCAGTGAAAGAAACAGAGATTGATGACATTTACTGGGGATGTGTACAACAGACCCTGGAGCAAGGCTTCAATGTTGCGCGTAATTCTGCACTACTGGCCGGAATTTCCCATACCATTCCAGCGGTTACTGTAAACCGTTTATGTGGTTCTTCCATGCAGGCGCTGCATGATGCAGCACGCAGCATCATGGTCGGCGATGCACATATCAACCTGATTGGTGGTGTTGAACACATGGGCCATGTGCCCATGAATCACGGCATTGATTTTCATCCTGGCTTGAGTCGTACACTGTCCAGATCATCAGGCGTGATGGGATTGACAGCAGAAATGCTGGCCAGGATACATGATATCAGTCGCCAGATGCAGGATACCTTCGCTGTGCGTTCTCACCAGCGCGCAGATAATGCGATGCGCCTCGGTCATTTTGCCAGAGAGCTCATGCCAACTGATGGCCATGATACTGAAGGAATATTAAAAAATTTCGCTGTTGATGAAGTCATTCGTCCCCAAACCAGCATGGAAAATCTTGCTACTCTGCGTCCTGTCTTTGATCCTGTTAATGGTACCGTCACTGCAGGCACCTCTTCAGCAATGTCTGACGGTGCGGCTGCCATGCTGGTAATGAGTGAATCCCGTGCCAGAGAATTAAACATCAAGCCAATGGCACGCATTCGTTCAATGGCCGTTGTAGGCTGTTCCCCTTCCGTGATGGGATATGGTCCCGTTTTTGCCAGTCAGCTGGCACTAAAACGCGCTGGCCTGCAATTAAATGACATTGATCTCATTGAGCTTAATGAAGCTTTCGCCGCTCAGGTTCTTGCCTGTCTTAAAGGTTTACAATTACTGGATAGCATGGACGATAAAGTCAACTTAAACGGAGGAGCCATTGCACTAGGCCATCCACTCGGTTGTTCAGGGGCACGCATATCAACCACGCTGTTACATTTAATGGAACGCCAGAACGTACAGTTTGGCCTGGCCACTATGTGTATTGGTATGGGACAGGGTATCGCCACCATCTTTGAACGCATATAACTACCCTGGCTGCCTGTCAGTGCAATGAATTAAGAAAGACGACGACAGGGTATCACAGCAGTAGCAGTGGCTGAATATCCGTTGACATTCATCACCAGCTGTATCCAGTATCACCGGTGAGGTACTGAATTACCTGTAGTGACGCAGAGGGTTTTCATGCCATTCATGGCTTGTTTTGTTCATTAAAAATAAGTGTGGCTATTTGTAATATACCGGTATGCAGCTCGTTATTGATGTCAGCTAAATTTTTTGTATCAGTGGCCAATTGTGCCAGTGAAGTTGCGCAAACAGCACGAATGATACGAAAGAGCGCATTGGCCCTGTCGAGATCAGAGCCGCTTATGTTTGCAGTACCTGCAATTATTTCCAGAATATCAAGGATTATCTTATTTTCCAGTGCATCATTACTTTGTGTATTTTTCATGACTACCTCGTGTTTATAACCATGCTGATAATAATAAGATAATATGATTATCTTAATCAGATTACCTTCTTACCACAGCCGCTGGTTTAACAACTGCAGGCTTAGATTTTTTGTCAGCAAACTCTCCATACATGGATAAGGCTAATTTTTTAACGTCTTTTGCCGCCTGGTCACTGATAGCAGCAACCTGATCATAACTACCTGCCACCTGAATAATACAGCCTGCAACCATGTGCTGCAGTACATCAAAAATATGATTCGCCTGCTCTGCGTCGGACAATTGCAACTCGGTTGATTTCCCAATCGACATGAGAATAGGGATCATTTTATTAATGGCGGCTTCTTTTTGCTTAGCAAGCGCTGCTAATTTCTGTGAATTCATCATTTCATTTTCCTGTTGTAACGATAGCTAAAGCTTCACGCATTTTTCAGGTAGCTGGTAATCAGAGCCTGATTATCGCGCGTTAACAAGATTCATTTGGTAACTGGCCATTGAGGCGAGCCCGGGCCTGGTGTATTCTGTCTTTACCGTCTTAGCTGCTGAAACAATCGGCTGTCCAAGAATGCGTGCACCTGTACCTAGCGCCCCAACGATATGAGCAACGCCTTCCAGCACCGATACCACACCCTGTGCAGTTACCTCAGCAGTAAATACCACCGCATGCCCTAATGCTGATCCACTGGTTTTTGCCAGTAGCCAGAGGGCATTACCGGCATGAGCCAGCCCTTCAGCAATCGCTAATACACCATGAGAAATACCTTGCACCAGGCCCAGTACAGGAAAACTGACCAGAGAAAGCGCAGATTGTGCTCCCCTGACGATAACATCACCCACATGTGCCAGCCCCTGGCCAAGATATATTGCTGTTTTGGATAACACGGAGACTGCAGACATGAGCGGCACCCCAATCGCGAACGCGACTGCTGACTGTAATGCCCTGCCTGTAACGTCAGCAACAAACGCTAACCCATGAATCAGTACCAGACTCGCATGAGAAAACGCATGTGCTATTGCCATGCCACCACCTGCTACCGCCATTATCCCTACTCGTTTCAGTACACTGGCGCCATGAGTTATGCCCTGAGCCAATGCAAGGCCAGCAGCAGAAAGCGCTGATGCAACAGACATGAGCGGCACACCCACTAGCGCTGAAACTGCAGACTGCAATGTCCTGCCTGTAATGTCAGCCACAAACGTGAACATCTGAGCCAGCGCCAGCCCGGCATGAGAAAAGGCAGAAGCTACTGCCATACCCGTGCCCGCTACCAGCGCTGTCAACACAGGTTTCAGTACACTGGCAGCATGAGCTATGCCCTGGGCTAAGGTGACACCAGTCGCCGCTACCAGCGCTGTAATCAGCATCACAGGCGTTCCCACTACAGCCGCAGCTGTCTGTACCAGTCTGCCAATAATACCTGCAGCATGTGCTACACCCTGCACAAGGAAAACCCCGGTAACAGCAAGCGCTGATCCTGCTGCCACTAACGGAACAGCAACAAACGCAATTGCAGATTGCAGTGTTTTAGCCAATGCTGTTCCTGCAAGCGTAACTCCCTGCACAATACCCAGACCAGCAACAGAGCCAATTGAAGCCACTGTCATTGCAGCGGTAGTGATTACAGTGGCAACTGATGGCTTCATGATACCGGCAACATGTGTCAGGACATGGATCAGACCCAGTCCCGTTACCGCAGCGACTGAGGCAATGGTCATGCTGGTTACACCTATGGCCAGCGAACCCACAGATTGTGCCGTTCTTGCAAGAAAATTAACCGCATGCATAAACCCCTGACCCATACCGCTACCAGCATATTTCCAGGCCATTTTCGCCGCCGTTTCAAACCCCTGTGAAACAACACTGCCAAAAAGCCGTAAGTACATGCTGCTACTTTCTAAAGCTCTTTCCAGCTTAAGCCCCGGCGCTCCTCCATTACTACCTTCAATGACACGATCAATTTCATTTATATTGGCATTAAACCTGTTTCTTATTTCTGCACGCTCTCTTGAGCGTTTTTCTGCAATATTTGCCTGCGTACTTAATGTACTTCTGTAAACGCTGAATTTGTTATGAATAAGTGCGGTATCCTGTGGCAGCCGCCCCACGGCAGTAACCCCCCGATACACCTTTTTCCAGTTATCCTGCAGGAATAAACCGAGAGGAGTCCATGCATTCACTGCGAAAGCACGATTAATATTTTTAGCATTCGCAGGAATATCTTTATGAGAATACAGCTGACGGACAACTCCCTGCCAGCCGGGGATCAAACAGCGCTCACATAAGCTCTTCCAGTATTGACCAAATGACGTATTTACATCAGAAAAATCCTGAGGCAGCTTTGTGAATGCCCGCATATGGTATACTGTCTCTGCAAAACCAGCTCTGATTCCCTGGAACAGCCCGGCTCTTGGATCTGCAAAACTATCATGAATGGCAGCAGCATCCTCGGGAATATGTCTGGTAGCAGTTATGCCCTCACGTGCCAGAAGCAGGCCCTGCCTGACAACACCGCCAAGCTCTGACCAGACATGGCCAAAATGCCCATTAATGTTGCGGGCCTGTGCGGGAATCGCTTTAAAGGCATCCTGCTGCGCCGCCACATGCCAGCCGGCTGCCAGGCTATGATTTAACGTTGCACGGGTCTTCTGGAATGTCTGATGAATACAAGTGGCGTCGGTGACTATCTTTTGCATGCCACACACACCTCGGCCAACCCTCGTCCAGCCTGACATAAGCACGTGGCGAAATTTGAACCAGGTTTCACCAAAACGCCCATTAATGTTGCGTGCGTTATCGGGAATAGCGGTAACGTCATTATACCGCGTAACCACAGCATTCCAGCCAGATGCCAGATTCTCTGTTAACTGTGCGCGAATATTGCTAATACCTTGATTGATAACATGACAGTCATGAGGAATCTTTACCACGCCTTTCATATTACTGCAAAACCACTCCCAGCCTGCCTTGAGCTCCTGAGACAGACTGTTATCTGCTTCCCTGAATCGCCGATGAATAGAAATGGCATCGCTTTTAATTTGACCTGCAGCGCTGACGTTTTCATACGCTATCTGAAAGCCTAGTTTAAGGCCCTGATGCAAATCGCTATGTGCATCAGTAAATATCAAACGAATGTGCCTCACATCACCAGGAAATTGCTTATAACCATGCAACCCATTGCTCAGCGTGTTATAACCTTCTTTTCCCAGGAGATGTATACTTTTTCTGCTGCTATTACCTGCTTCATGTATGCCACTAAAAATTTCACCTTTTGGCAGGTCATGATGATAATAGTGCCTGATATCTCCCTTAAAACCACGAAAGTCCATTTTTTGTTGTAATTTATTCCTGAACCTGGAAATCCACTTTATTTTAGTATTTTTTCCGTCTTTACCGGTAAGACATCGATCAGCGTGGTCTAACAGGTTATAAGCCCGTGGGGAATGCGGATGATTTAAAACATAAATGACCTCATCACGAGTGATTTGTTGATTTGCTGCAGCCCCAGCGTTAAGTGCACCAACAAGGTCAACCCGCCGTGTTGTTTCAGATACTGTCTCTGGTGCCGGGCCAATATCTGCACAATTCAATGGCCGGTTACTGGAGGGATTATAACTTGGGAAATCGTTAACTGAAGAAGGCATTGACATACCTCATGTCATAAAATACCGTACATTTGTACATATTCAAGAATAAAATCAGTATTTTGCTGTATATTTCTGAATACCCTGATGCAAATTAAAAAGACACATCCTTCATCACTAAAACCGTACCCGGTAAACCCTGAAGTCTCTGTTTTAATTCAACCAGCAAAAACATCACTGGGGCTGGCATTGAGAAAATAACGCAACATTAAAAAATACACCTGACGTTATACTGATGTATTTTATTTTTAAAATTTAATAACGCAGATACCCCTTACCATTTGCTTAGTGTTTTCTTGTCGTTTTATTAACACTTGCGCTATTTTAATGAACTATAAGCACATCGAATATCACATAACGACCAAATCCATAATGTTAGTGGGTAGATAGCGTTTAAAAAAACCCTGATTAATTACAATGCTATTGTTTATAATCACATTTATGTAATGATTTTTATCTTTAAGTGTTGATAACTTACGGACTCTCACTGCATTGCCTCAGAAAATCTGCATGCAGCTGCACTTGGTTTTATTCATTAAATTAATAATAATTAATATTATTCGTATATAATACAGACTGTTATTGCATTCTGGTGGGCGAAAATAGTTAGCACTTCATTAATAGCAACATGCAAAAGCTTTCCAGGTTGCCTGTTTATCAACTCATGACAGTATTCAGCACAAACACCCCGTAAATCCAGTATGGGCGCTATTGTTATAATAGATCTCTTGCGCCACTCTCTGCAGAGAAACAGTGCACGGAGGAATGGAACACAGAGCCTTCGTCGACACCAAGGACATGAAGAGTAGAGTAGCGCAGCAACAATGCATCGATGCTCTCGTACGTAGTAGAATTGCAAAAAAAGGGTAATCAATATCAGTCACTGCTGACAGTGAATCTGGCCTTAACTCTGAGCTGCAAATGAGAGACTGGTCTTTATTTTTTCACACAAGCCCACTTTGCTACAGAGCGCCTGCGCTTAAGAAAAAAGAAGATAAGAGTGGATAAACCCGGTATATCGGAATGGTTTCCCGGCGGCTGAATACCGCCGGGTAAGCTTATTAACAATCAACTGTCTATTTATCACCAAAGCCCGCATTCAGTAATTCAGCAAGGTTAGCTGCTGCCTCATCCACACTCACATGTGCTTGAGGAGTTTCTTCTCCCTGACGACGGCGCACACGATCCTGATGATAGGCATAACCGGTACCGGCAGGTATTAAGCGCCCGACGATGACATTCTCTTTCAAACCACGCAATTCATCCTGTTTACCTGCAACCGCAGCTTCAGTAAGAACACGCGTTGTTTCCTGGAATGATGCCGCAGAAATAAACGATTCTGTAGCCAGAGAAGCTTTGGTAATTCCAAGGAGATCTCTGGAATAAGTCGCAGGGATCTTTCCTTCCGCTTCCAGCTGGCGGTTAACCATTTTAATGCGCGATACCTCTAGCTGTTCCCCTTCCAGAAAATCAGTATTGCCTGCACTCAGAATGGTCCCTTTACGTAACATCTGGCGAACAGTTACTTCGATGTGCTTATCGTTAATCTTAACGCCCTGTAAACGATAGACTTCCTGCACTTCATTAGTAATGTAGCTGGTCACTGCATGAATACCACGTAAACGCAAAATATCATGCGGCGATTCAGGGCCATCAGAAATCACGTCACCACGCTCAACCATTTCACCTTCAAATACGTTAAGCTGGCGCCATTTTGGAATCATTTCTTCATAACCATCACTGCCATCAAGAGGGGAAATCACCAGACGACGCTTACCTTTAGTTTCTTTACCAAATGAAATAATGCCACTGATTTCCGCAAGAATAGCGGGCTCTTTAGGACGACGGGCTTCGAACAGATCAGCAACCCGCGGCAGACCACCGGTAATATCTTTAGTACCTCCTGACTCCTGAGAAATACGTGCTAACGTTTCCCCGGCAGCAATTTGCATGCCATCATCAAGCTGCACAATGGCTTTGCCTGGCAGGAAATATTGCGCGGGCATATCTGTCCATGGAATCAATACATCATTGCCTTTTACATCAACGATTTTCAGTGCAGGACGTAAGTCTTTACCACTACCGGTACGCTCTGAACTGTCGAGCACAACAAGTGATGACAGTCCGGTCAACTCGTCCGTCTGCCTTGTAATCGTCTGGCCATCTACCATGTCTGAAAAGCGAATAAAGCCACTTACTTCAGTAATAACCGGCATGGTATGTGGATCCCAGTTCGCTACCGTTTCACCATAGCTCACTTCTGCACCATCACCCTTGCCCATAATGGCACCATAAGGCACTTTATAACTTTCTTTAGTACGACCAAACTCATCAACCAGTTTCAGCTCGGTATTACGCGAGGTAATCACCAGCTTATTCGATGCATTCATGACAAATTTAGCATTACGCAGTTTCAGATGACCTTTGTTTTTCACCTGAATACTGGATTCTGCTGCTGCACGCGATGCTGCTCCACCAATATGGAAAGTACGCATGGTAAGCTGAGTACCAGGTTCACCGATGGACTGAGCTGCGATAACACCTACTGCTTCGCCTTTATTAATAATATGACCACGCGCCAGATCACGGCCATAACAGTTGGCACAGACACCAAAATCAGTCTCACAACTCACCACCGAACGGACTTTGACACCATCAACAGAGTTTTCTTCTAACAGATCACACCATTTTTCATTCAACAGTGTGTTACGTGGGATCAAGATATCCGCAGTGCCTGGTTTAAGCACATCTTCTGCCGTCACACGGCCCAATACCCTTTCACGCAAGGGCTCTTTAACATCTCCCCCTTCAATCACCGGCGTCATCACGATACCATCATGGGTTCCGCAATCATCTTCCGTGACTACCAGATCCTGCGCAACATCAACCAGACGACGGGTCAGATAACCGGAATTGGCCGTTTTCAGCGCGGTATCTGCCAGGCCTTTACGAGCACCATGGGTTGAAATGAAGTACTGCAGAACGTTTAGCCCTTCACGGAAGTTGGCAGTAATAGGCGTTTCAATAATCGAACCATCGGGTTTGGCCATCAAGCCACGCATACCGGCTAGCTGACGAATCTGAGCAGCAGAGCCACGTGCACCGGAATCCGCCATCATAAAGATGCTATTGAAAGAAACCTGATTTTCTTGCGCACCTTCACTGTTCATTACTGTTTCAACGGAAAGATTTTCCATCATCGCCTTGGCAACACGCTCATTAGCAGCAGCCCAGATATCAATGACTTTGTTATAACGTTCACCTGCCGTTACCAGACCGGACTGAAATTGTTCCTGTATTTCAGCAACTTCACTTTCGGCCTCAGAAATGATATCCACCTTTTTATCAGGGATAACCATGTCATCAATACCTACAGAAGCACCTGAACGTGCTGCATAAGCAAAACCGGTGTACATTATCTGGTCAGCAAATATCACTGTCGGTTTCAGGCCCAGAATGCGGTAACAGGTATTCAGCATCCTGGAAATCGCTTTCTTGCCCAGTGTCTGATTAACAATAAAATAAGGCAGTCCTTTAGGCACGATCATCCACAAAATTGCCCGACCTATCGTCGTATCAACAATGCTGGTCTTTACCACACTTTCGCCTTCAGCATTGCGTATCTCTTCAGAAATACGTACCTTGACACGGGCATGCAACGACGCCAGTCCTGCACGGTAAACACGCTCAGCTTCTTTAGGGCCTGTCAACACCATGCCTTCGCCTTTGGCACGAACACAGTCGCGAGTCATATAATACAGACCCAGTACCACGTCCTGAGAAGGGACGATAATAGGCTCACCGTTTGCCGGAGACAGGATATTATTGGTTGACATCATCAACGCGCGCGCTTCCAGCTGTGCTTCCAGCGTCAGTGGCACGTGGACAGCCATCTGGTCACCATCAAAGTCAGCATTATAAGCAGCACAAACCAGTGGGTGTAACTGAATGGCCTTACCTTCAATCAGTACCGGTTCAAACGCCTGGATACCGAGACGATGCAGTGTTGGTGCGCGGTTCAGCAATACCGGATGCTCACGAATAACCTCATCCAGGATATCCCAGACAATGGCCTCTTCACGCTCAACCATTTTTTTGGCCGCTTTAATCGTCGTTGCCAGACCACGTAATTCGAGCTTGCCATAAATAAAGGGCTTAAATAATTCCAGTGCCATTTTCTTAGGCAAACCACACTGATGCAGACGTAAGTATGGACCTACCGTAATCACTGAACGACCTGAGTAGTCAACACGTTTACCGAGTAAATTCTGGCGGAAACGACCCTGTTTTCCCTTGATCATATCGGCCAGAGATTTTAACGGGCGTTTGTTGGATCCCGTAATAGCACGGCCACGGCGGCCATTATCCAGCAATGCATCAACCGCTTCCTGCAGCATGCGCTTTTCGTTACGCACAATGATATCGGGCGCTGCTAAATCCAACAGCCGCTTCAGGCGATTATTACGGTTAATCACCCGACGATACAGGTCGTTCAGATCAGAGGTGGCAAAACGTCCTCCATCCAGCGGAACCAGCGGGCGTAGATCAGGTGGCAACACAGGTAACACATTCATAATCATCCATTCAGGTTTATTGCCCGATTGGATAAAAGCTTCGAGTAACTTTATACGCTTGGTTAGTTTCTTACGTTTAGTTTCAGAATTGGTTTCATTGAGCTCTTCACGTAAAGCTTCACACTCCGCTTCCATGTCCATATTTTTCAGCAGCGCCTGAATGGCTTCTGCACCCATTTTGGCATCGAATTCATCACCAAATTCTTCCAGTGCATCCAGATACTGCTCTTCAGTCAGGATCTGACGATGCTCGAGGTTGGTCATGCCACCTTCAATCACCACATAGGATTCAAAATAAAGGACACGCTCAATATCACGCAGTGGCATATCCAGCAATAAGCCTATACGCGACGGGAGTGATTTCAAAAACCAGATATGTGCAGTGGGAGAAGCTAACTCGATATGCCCCATACGTTCACGGCGCACTTTGGTTTGAGTGACTTCAACACCGCATTTTTCACAGATAACACCACGATGTTTCAGACGCTTGTATTTACCACAAAGACACTCGTAATCTTTTATCGGCCCGAAAATGCGGGCACAAAAAAGGCCGTCACGTTCTGGTTTGAACGTACGGTAATTAATGGTTTCCGGCTTTTTTACCTCACCGAAGGACCACGAGCGAATCATATCTGGCGACGCCAGCGCAATCTTAATTGCGTTAAATTCTTCAGTCTTTGTTTGTGTTTTCAGAAACTTCAATAAGTCTTTCACTGCCTGGCCTCTGTCGGAGTTAAACCTGTCAGACACTCGGTTTGCTAACATCGAGTGGCCTGTGACTCAGATAACCATCGCCTGAGTCACCTTTTCAAGGCGAAAAATGCATCAGTGGCTAAAAAACGACGATTACTCGTCTTCCAGCTCAATATTGATACCCAAAGAACGGATCTCTTTTAACAACACATTAAAGGATTCAGGCATGCCTGGTTCCATACGGTGATCACCATCAACGATATTTTTATACATCTTGGTACGACCGTTAACATCGTCCGATTTAACAGTGAGCATTTCCTGTAATGTGTATGAAGCACCATAGGCTTCCAGAGCCCATACTTCCATCTCACCAAAACGCTGGCCACCAAACTGCGCTTTACCTCCCAGCGGTTGCTGAGTAACGAGGCTGTAAGAGCCGGTAGAACGCGCATGCATTTTATCATCAACCAGATGATTCAATTTCAGCATGTACATATAGCCTACGGTTACCTGACGCTCAAAAGGCTCACCGGTATGACCGTCATATAATGTTATCTGACCGGAAGTCGGCAAGCCTGCCAGTTGCAGAAGCTCTTTGATTTCTTTTTCTGTTGCACCATCAAAAACAGGCGTTGCAATAGGCATGCCTTTTTTCAGATTTTCCGCCAGACGCAGAACTTCATCATCACTCAAGCTATCCAGATTAACTTTCTGGCAAACTCTATCGCCGAGATCGTAGGCTTTCTGAATAAATGGGCGCAGTCTGCTGACACTTTCATGTTTTTTCAGCATCGCATTAATCTGTTCACCGATGCCTTTTGCTGCCATTCCTAAGTGCGTTTCCAGAATCTGGCCGATATTCATGCGCGACGGTACGCCCAGCGGGTTTAAAACAATATCGACAGGAATACCATGTTCATCATACGGCATGTCTTCGATAGGGTTAATTTTAGAAATTACCCCCTTATTACCGTGACGGCCCGCCATCTTGTCACCCGGCTGAATTTGCCGTTTAACTGCCAGATAGACTTTCACAATCTTAAGTACGCCCGGTGCAAGATCATCTCCCTGAGTAATCTTACGGCGTCTGGCATCCATTTTTTTCTCAAAATCAGCTTTTAATTCATCATACTGTTCTGCCAGTTGTTCCAGCTGATTTTGTTTTTCTTCTGTAGCAAGACTCAATTCTAACCAGCGTTCACGTGGTAATTTATTCAGTTTGTCACTTTCAACACCGCCTGCAACCAGAACAGCATAAATACGTGCAAACAAGCCTGCTTCCAGAATTTGTAACTCTTCCGTCAGATCCTTCTTTGCCTGCCTTAATTGCATACCTTCAATTTCGAGGGCACGTTTATCTTTTTCAACCCCATCACGGGTAAAAACCTGCACATCGATAACAGTACCAGAAACACCATTAGGTACACGCAGAGAAGAATCTTTAACATCGGAGGCTTTTTCACCGAAAATGGCACGTAACAGCTTTTCTTCAGGTGTCAGTTGAGTTTCACCTTTTGGGGTTACCTTCCCCACCAGAATATCACCCCCGGTTACTTCCGCGCCAATATATACGATGCCCGATTCATCGAGTTTTGACAGTGCTGCTTCGCCGACATTAGGGATATCCGCTGTTATCTCCTCAGATCCCAGCTTGGTATCACGCGAGACGCACACCAACTCCTGAATATGAATAGTGGTAAAGCGATCTTCCTGTACGACACGCTCAGAGACAAGAATGGAGTCTTCAAAGTTGTAACCATTCCATGGCATAAAGGCGACACGCATATTTTGGCCCAACGCGAGTTCACCCAGATCCGTAGAGGGACCATCAGCCAGTACATCTCCACGTTCAACGGGCTCTCCGAGAGAAACGCAAGGCATCTGATTGATACAGGTGTTTTGGTTAGAACGGGTATATTTAGTCAAATTATAGATATCAATCCCCGCTTCACCCGGATGCATTTCATCTTCGTTAACTTTTATAACAATACGTGAGGCATCGACATATTGGATAGTACCACCACGCTTAGCGATAGCAGTTACCCCTGAGTCAACGGCCACTGCGCGTTCCATGCCCGTACCAACCAGTGGTTTATCAGCTCTTAAGGTAGGCACAGCCTGGCGTTGCATGTTCGCACCCATCAATGCACGGTTGGCATCGTCATGCTCGAGAAAGGGGATCAGGGAAGCACCAACCGAAACGATTTGTTGAGTGGAAACGTCCATATAATCAATCTGATCACGACTAAACAGACTGGATTCACCTTTATTACGACAGGTTACCAAATCCTCTATAAAACGACCGGCATCATCCAGATTGGCATTGGCCTGAGCAATGACGAAATTTCCTTCTTCAATAGCAGACAGGTAATTAATTTCATCAGTAACAGCGCCTTCACGTACCCGACGATAAGGTGTTTCCAGAAAACCATATTCATTAGTCTGTGCATAAACAGATAAAGAATTAATCAGACCAATGTTCGGCCCTTCCGGTGTTTCAATAGGGCACACACGCCCATAATGCGTCGGGTGAACGTCACGCACTTCAAAGCCTGCACGTTCACGTGTTAAACCACCTGGCCCTAACGCAGAAATACGCCGTTTGTGCGTAATTTCAGACAAGGGGTTATTCTGATCCATAAATTGGGATAACTGACTGGAACCAAAGAATTCCTTCACTGCCGCCGAAATCGGCTTAGCATTGATCATATCCTGTGGCATCAGTGTATCCAGATCACCTAAGGATAATCGTTCTTTAACCGCACGCTCTACACGTACAAGACCAACTCTGAACTGGTTTTCTGCCATTTCACCTACAGAGCGGATGCGACGATTGCCTAAGTGATCAATATCATCGACTTCGCCTTTACCATTACGAATGTCAATGAGCTTTTTCATCACATCAATGATGTCTTCTTTACTTAAGATCCCCGGACCTTCTATCATGTCACGTAACAATGAGCGATTAAATTTCATGCGCCCAACTGCAGAGAGATCATAACGATCTTCAGAAAAGAACAGATTCGCAAACAGATTTTCAGCAGCTTCTCGGGTAGGTGGCTCACCCGGGCGCATCATACGATAAATTTCCACTAGGGCACTCAAGCGATCATTGGTGGGATCAACCCGCAATGTCTCGGAGAGATAAGCACCATGATCGAGATCGTTAGTGAACAACGTTTCAATGAGCTTATGGCCTGATTGATTTAATTTTTCTAATACATCCAGTGATAATTCAGTATTAGCTGTGCAAATAATTTCGCCGGTACTTTTATCAAAGTAATCCCTGGCAACAACTTTTCCGGCAATATAGCTTGCTGGCACTTCAATATTATCTATGCCATCTTTTTCCAGCTGACGAATATGGCGTGCTGTGATACGACGGCCTTTTTCGATATAGACTTTTCCATCCACTTCAATATCAAAAGAAGCGGTTTCGCCACGCAGGCGCTCAGGAACCAGCTCCATTTGCAGCTTGTTGTTTCTGATTTCAAAAATAACTTTCTCAAAAAACAGATTAAGGATCTGCTCAGTACTGTAATTTAATGCACGTAATATGATAGTCGCGGGAAGTTTACGGCGACGGTCAATACGCACAAACAAATTATCTTTAGGATCGAATTCAAAATCGAGCCAGGAGCCACGATAAGGAATAATGCGAGCATTATATAAAACCTTTCCTGATGAATGGGTTTTACCCTTATCACTATCAAAAAATACGCCAGGGCTGCGATGCAATTGAGATACAATGACTCTTTCAGTACCATTAATGACAAAAGTACCATTATCAGTCATCAGGGGAATTTCACCCATATAGACTTCCTGTTCCTTAATGTCTTTAACTGTACCCTCTGGCGCCTCCCTTTCATACACAACCAGACGCAACTTAACACGCAATGGCGCCGAATAGGTAACACCGCGGATCTGGCATTCCTTGACATCAAATACAGGCTCACCTAAACGGTAACTCACATATTGCAGCTCTGCACTTCCGCTATAACCCTGAATGGGAAAGACAGAACGAAACGCTGCTTCAAAGCCATATTGCCCTTCCGGATCCTGTTCGATAAATTTTTGAAACGAGTCAAGTTGGATGGAAAGAAGGTAAGGTATATCCAGTATTTGTGGACGCTTACCAAAATTTTTACGAATACGTTTTTTTTCGGTATAGGAGTAAACCATAGGGTTCCTCAAGCTCGCTGATAAGCGCCCACACGTTGCCTGCCGGCAACGCACTGGACACTATTTATCTCAACAGGAAAGTAAAAAAACTTTCCGTAACATTCATCGCTGTCATGCTTAAAATCATGCTATTGCGTTGCATCAACTGACATCGACCCGCCTTTAACGCTAAAGGTCGGAAACACAAGTACGTTTACGTTTTCTATCATGACGCATGCCAACGTAATCAATGGCACACTTTAACTATGCAATATCAACAACGTCTGTAACAGAAAAAGGCTGGTGATTATACAACACAATCACCAGCCATCAGCCTGATAAATTAGACTGTAATGCACTGTAAATCGAATTTATTTGACTTCAACAGCAGCACCTGCTGCTTCCAGCTCTTTCTTAAGCGCAGCTGCATCATCTTTACTGATCCCTTCTTTCACTGCCTTAGGTGCAGCTTCAACTAAATCTTTAGCTTCTTTCAGACCAAGACCAGTAGCAGAACGCACTGCTTTAATAACAGCGACTTTATTTTCACCAAATGAAGTCAAAATAACATTAAACTCGGTCTGTTCTTCAACGACTTCAGCGGGACCACCTGCAGACACTGTAACAGCAGCCGCAGCAGAGACACCAAATTTCTCTTCCATCATAGAAATCAATCCAACTATCTCCATAACGGACATCGTTCCAACTGCGTCTATGATTTGTTCTTTAGTGACAGACATAAAAAGTATTCCTAGCTTTAAAAAAATATATGTTAAAAATTAGCGACAGATTCAGCACTCAAGCCACTGCTTTTTCTTTTTGATCGCGCAACGCAGCAAATATACGCACCAATTTGCCAGCACTTGCTTCTTTCATGGTTGCCATCAAGCGTGCGATAGCTTCTTCGTAAGTTGGCAGCGTCGCCAGGCGATCGATATCATTGGCAGGGATAAATTGTCCCTCAAAGGAAGCTGCTTTCACTTCAAATGCCGCATTTTCCTTAGCAAATGCTTTGAATAATTTGGCCGCCGCACCCGGATGCTGCATTGAAAATGCAATCAAAGTCGGACCAACAAACGCATCCTTAAGACATTCAAAAGGCGTACCCTCAACTACACGGTGTAGCAAGGTATTGCGAACAACACGCATATAAACGCCTTCATCACGACCTGATTTGCGTAGTACGGTCATCTTATCAACAGTAATACCACGATAATTTGCAACTACTGCAGACAATGCACCTTTAGCGACTTCGTTAACTTCAGCAACAATCTCTTTTTTGTTTTGAAGATTCAATACCATCAGACTTTCTTCTCCTGGATTAACAGGGTATCTCAGAACTCACAGCACTAAATACAGGTAGTATATAAGCACTGGAACCCAGAGTGAGCAGAATCCCCAAAAACCGGCTCTGTCACCATCTACGCAGGATGATTAAGTATATTAAAATACGCCTGCGATCTCGGATGGAAGCCTGAACAGGCCAGGCTCCAACCTGAAAATTTACAACATATATAAACTTTTATTCACAAAGCATGCTAAACAATCAGTTCATGGTGCTAGTTAAAGTGCTTTGATCAAGCATAAGACCGGCACCCATAGTGGTAGAAAGGCTGATCTTTTTGATATAAATTCCTTTCGCTGTCGCAGGCTTTGCTTTTTTCAATGCAACTAATAAAGATTCCAGATTCTCTGTCAATTTCTCAGAATCAAAATCAATTTTACCAATTGTTGTATGGATAACACCGCTTTTATCGTTACGATAACGAATCTGACCTGCTTTAGCGTTTTTTACTGCTTCTGCAATATTAGGTGTTACTGTTCCGACTTTGGGATTGGGCATCAATCCTCGTGGGCCAAGTATCTGGCCTAACTGCCCAACGATGCGCATTGCATCAGGAGAAGCAATAACAACATCAAAATTCATATTACCTTTCTTAATATCTTCGGCCAGATCATCCATCCCGACCAGTTCGGCGCCGGCGGCTTTTGCTGCTTCTGCATTCTGACCTTGAGTAAATACAGCAACTCGTACAGAACGCCCGGTACCGTGAGGTAGAACAATAGCACCACGCACGTTTTGATCGGATTTACGTGCATCAATACCCAAATTGACAGCAACATCTACACTTTCTGTAAACTTTGCAGTGGCCAGCTCTTTCAGCAGAGAAACCGCTTCATCGACAGGATAGTTTTTAGTCGTATCAACTTTATCATAGATAAGCCGCATACGCTTACTCATCTTAGCCATTTGCATCCTCCACAACCAATCCCATCGAACGGGCTGTACCTTCAATGGAACGCATCATAGCTTCAATATCTGCACCCGTCATATCGACTGCTTTGGTTTCGGCAATTTCACGTATCTGAGCGCGCGTCAGACTACCTGCTCTATCTTTACCTGGCTTACTGGAAGCAGATTTAATACCTGCCGCTTTTTTCAATAAAATTGACGCAGGTGGTGTTTTAGTAACAAAAGTAAAAGAACGGTCAGAATAGACAGTAATAACAACGGGAATAGGTAACCCTTTCTCAAGGCCCTCAGTTTTAGCATTAAATGCTTTACAGAATTCCATGATGTTAACACCCTGCTGACCTAAAGCGGGGCCCACAGGAGGACTGGGGTTTGCCATACCCGCAGCAACCTGAAGCTTGACATAAGCCTGTACTTTTTTAGCCATACAATTTCCTCAAAATGGGTACTATCGCTTCACATAAGAAGCTCCCCTGTATATTTTTTAGCCTGCGAAAAACGCAGTTAAAGGCGTGGGATCCTATGTTAATTTTTCATCGTTGACAAGATCTCGTTGCATAACCTGTTTAACTATAGAATCAATCAGCTTTTTTCAACCTGGCTAAAATCCAGTTCCACTGGGGTGGCGCGGCCAAAAATAGAAACGGACACTTTCAGGCGACTTTTTTCATAATCAACTTCTTCGACAACACCATTAAAATCGGCAAAGGGGCCATCGCTGACACGTACCAATTCTCCCGGCTCAAACAATGTTTTTGGCCGGGGTTTTTCACCGACCTGCTGCAGACGACTCATAATAGCGTCCACTTCTTTATCACTGATTGGCGCAGGACGCTCAGAGGTACCACCAATAAATCCCATTACACGAGGAACACTACGCACCAGGTGCCAGGTGGCATCATTCATTGCCATTTGAACCAGTACATAACCGGGAAAAAATTTACGCTCACTTTTGCGACGCTGGCCCCCGCGAATTTCCACAACTTCTTCTGTTGGCACCATGATTTCACCAAAGCATTCAGTCATCTCATGGAGATTGATATGCTCACGCAGCGATTGCGCTACCCGCGCTTCAAATCCAGAAAACGCCTGAACAACATACCAGCGCTTTTTTTGGTTTTGGGTTTCAGACATTTAAAACCTCAGGCCAGTAATGAATGACACCAGTCTGACCAATACACCATCCAGACCCCATAAAACAAGCGACATTAACGCCGTCGCTACAGCAACGATTAAGGTAGTCTGCAGTGTTTCCTGACGACTCGGCCAGATTACCTTACGCACCTCTATATGAGCTTCACGCGCAAATGCAATTGCCGCTTTACCCTTTGTTGTTGTTAATGCCATAACACCAGCGATAGACAGAGCAACAACGACTGCCAGAGTACGTAAAGGAAGATTGAAATCCCGATAATAGTAGTTACCAACAACAGCTAAAATCAACAAGATAACAACAACAAACCACTTAACTGCTTCCATGCCACGTCCGTTCTTTTGAGCATCGGCTTCTGCACTCATAACCAACTCACTGCCAATATATAAGCTATAGGGAAGTATTTCTGCTTTATTACATAAAGCAGACCGAACGACGTTACAGAAAATGTCTGACCTGGCAAACATAATGTTATAACAGCACCCCATCATCAATCATTAAAGTGAAAAATTATTGATGAAACAGAGCCTGTTATAACAAGAAGCAGGTAAGGAATTTTATTCTATAATTTTAGCGACAACACCAGCACCTACGGTACGACCCCCTTCGC
>CAZROT010000001.1:171243-435554 GCA_964601895.1 uncultured Yersinia sp. | reverse complement strand
GAGCACGACCTTGCCAAGGTCGGGGTCGCGAGTTCGAGTCTCGTTTCCCGCTCCAGTCATGTTACCCTGTTTTTTTTCAAAAAAATGACACATTGAGGTAAAAGAACATTAAGGCGCGTTGGCAGAGTGGCCATGCTGCGGATTGCAAATCCGCCTACCTCGGTTCGACTCCGGGACGCGCCTCCATTTTGCGCCCGGGTGGTGGAATCGGTAGACACAAGGGATTTAAAATCCCTCGGCTTATTGGCTGTGCGGGTTCAAGTCCCGCCTCGGGCACCACAAAAATTACTTTACTCTTCAGTGGTAGTAATCTGATTTCATAGTTATTGTTCGGCTGATGTTCACACTGGTAGCAGTTTTCAGAATATCAACCGATAGTTTTTGGCCACGAGTTTTGAATTTTCACGCAGATTTTTATCTCTCTTCTTTAACAAAGCAGCTCTGGTATATAAGCCACTTTAGTGACCTGGATAAATGATATTGCCAATAATTGAGCAAATTAACCGCTGATCCCGGACATAAAATATTTGTGGATTACTGACTTCCTGCTCTCCGATGAAAAATACCCAGGCCTTATTGTTCTTGTCAGCAGGGTATGCTTCTTTTGCTTCTATTTGAGCTATTTCAAGCTCATTGAGTAGCATGGTTCTTTTTGCCTGTGACCACGAAGCCCAGTCAACGTGAACCTGGTAGTTTTTTGATGGTTTGTTATCAATCCATAACCCAGCAGTTAAGGGAATGATTAACCATTGATTGTTACTATTTATTTTTTTCCACTGTAATGAAGAATAAAAGATCTTCAAATTTGTATGTACTTGAATATTTGTACTCAGTTTTTTAAAAACCCTCATGTAATTATCACCACTGATAGCAGGTATGTGCAGTGGTCTGTTTCTGTCACAAGGAAAATTGATGAAGGCGTGGCAAATGGGTCTAATCGTATTAGCTGTTCCCCTTGATGTTCCTGGTGGCCTGTTATCTGTATCGCATGCCCTGGTAATACTATGCTGTGCAGCAGATGGATTTTGAGTGTCTGTGTCAACTGGATAACTGACCTGCCTGCGATATTCTACCAGTACAAGCCTTGAAGGTGAAAGCCCGGGATATCTGTTCAGATAGTTTCTGACGCTCTGCTTCATTCCTGTTCCTTTATTAATAATCTTTTGTTCAGCATCAGCGTCACAAGAAGGGCCATGATTTTTTCCCGGATATTTATTGAATGAAGGTCGTTTTTTACTATTTTTCATCCACGATGATGGGTACATATCAATACCGCATCCCCAACATACATAGCCGTATTTATCAACATCATCCAGCAGCCAAAGCATCTCAGCTTCTACAATTTCTCCGGTTAATTTTTCCCTTGCAGATTCCATATTTCTCCTCTGTATAGATTACGCTACCAAACCAGTATAAGGTTTTACCAGACTGGATAGATTGCCTGAAATAATGGCTAATGTTTATCCATGTGAATCAAATCGTTGATTAAAGTACCAGGCTACCAGATGGCCTGAATGGCAATTTATAATATTTAATTATTATATAGGTATGCATTGCATTGTTAATGCAAAATGATAATACAGAGCTACCAGTAGCTGTAGTTAGCTTATGTGCAGGAGATAATGACAATAGTTTGAACAGCGATAGATAAAAATATTTTGGTAATAAATAAATTACATAAATAGTGTGATAATGTCTGCGAATATTTAAATATAATTAAAGTTTTTCAATGTATTACCGATTAATCCGGAGTAATTGAAATCATGCAGATTTAATTGTAAGGAAATTGTAATGAGTGCTGTCTGTGTTTGCTTACCTTATCCTGTGGTAGTCGTTCAGTTGTATATTTCTGACGGTAGTGCTCAAAGGAACAACAACGCCACACAATCCATGCAATCTTGCCCTGAAATAAAACCAGGCAATGCTCAGGAACGCCATTTCTGGATACGGCAACTGCCTCCCTTAGAAAATACGCCTTACATACGGCAGACAGCTAATACAGCTATAAAAGAGCTGAAAGATGATGAAGAAACTGTGCTGACACATTACTGGGCACAGCAGATCTCGTCGCGTCAATGGAATGCTCATTACACACAGCAGGCTTATTCCATCATGGCAGACATCCAGAATGGTTATCTGACTGTAGATAAAGATAGAAGTGAGCGTATTATTCGTACGTTAGTGGATACTGCCAGAAAAATCATAACTCAGAAAGTTGCTGCTGGTGTTATGAACAGTCGTGTTATCGACGAGAGTAATCGGGTAATTATGGAGGCAAGAGACCTGTTGTATAAATATAAAACCCTGCCTGCATCTGCGGTAGATGTGTGGGCCTGAAGATGACATGTTTTGCGCTTATGTATTTATCGACCAAACCAACAGGCTGTAATAGTAACCATGGAAAACTCGTTTCCTTTGAGTGAAAAAATGCCATTAAGGCGCTGCAATGCGGCAGCAGAGCCGGTATGAAGTATTGTGGCAGGCTTTGTTATGTTTTAGCTTGCATCGCCAGATACCTTATGCAACCACCACAGCGTAAAAACGAAACAATTATTAGCATTAACATGACGAACAGATTCTGCCAGAATCGGCACCTGCGCTGTTTACGTCTCTTTTGCGCGTCATGCCCTGTGTTGGTTACAACAGAGAGCATAGACTGGTACAGGAACAGCACATTCGGTTATGGCTGGCTACGTTCCTGAAAAGAAAGTAGTAATGCTTCAATAAACTGCAGACGTTTTGCCCGATCACTTAAATTATGGCTAAATTTCAGTTTTGCTGAACCTTCCAGACGCCAGGTTTGCGGTTGTTGTTGTAACAGGTTGACAAGATAACCGGGATCAACCTGATTTTTTTCGCTAAATTCAATAAAACCGCCGGATTCATTACCTTCTATACGTTTGATCCCAAGCTGTTGTGCAGACTGACGTAATGCAGTAATTTGTAATAAATAACGTGCGGCATCCGGCAATAATCCAAAGCGATCAATCAATTCAATCTGTAATTCATCCAATTCATCACGATTTTTTGTACTGGCTATTCGCTTATAAAATGAGAGTCGTGTGCTGATATCATGAATGTAATCATCAGGTAACAGTGCCGGTATGCGTATTTCAATTTCTGTTTTATTGCTGGTCAGCTCTTCCAGAGAAGGCTCTTTGCCTTGTTTTAAAGCATCCATCGTTTTTTCGAGTAATTCCATATACAACGAGAAGCCAACGATGGTTATCTGGCCACTTTGATCGGCACCCAGTAATTCTCCTGCGCCACGAATTTCCAGATCATGGGTGGCAAGTGCAAAGCCTGCACCTAAATCTTCCAGTGAAGCGATGGCCTCCAGACGTTTTTGTGCATCCTGCGTCATTGCTTTGGGGTGGGGTGTCAGCAGGTAAGCGTAAGCCTGATGATGTGAGCGCCCGACCCGACCTCGTAGCTGATGAAGCTGTGCCAGACCAAAGCGATCAGCGCGTTCGATAATGATAGTGTTGGTATTGGGAATATCGATCCCGGTTTCAATAATGGTGGTGCAGATAAGAACGTTAAAACGCTGATGGTGAAAATCATTCATCACCTGTTCCAGATCCCGCTCACGCATCTGGCCGTGCCCAATAGTGATACGTGCTTCCGGTACCAGCTCGGTTAATTTTTGCCGTGCCGTTTCGATGTGTTCCACATCGTTATACAAATAATAGACCTGGCCACCACGCAGAATTTCACGCAGGATGGCTTCGCGTACCACCAGGCTGTCATACTCGCGCACGAACGTTTTAACGGCCAGACGGCGGGCGGGCGGTGTGGCGATAATTGACAGGTCACGCAGGCCACTCATTGCCATGTTTAGCGTTCTGGGAATAGGCGTTGCTGTCAGTGTCAGTATATCAATATCAGCGCGCACCGCTTTGATGCGTTCTTTATCACGCACACCAAAGCGGTGCTCTTCATCTACAATCAGTAATCCAAGGTCTTTCCAGTGCAAATCACGTTGTAATAATTTATGTGTACCGATAATGATATCGATTTTACCTTCCTGAAGCTGGGTTAAAATTTGCTGCTGTTCTTTCGCAGTGCGAAAACGTGACAGCATTTCAATGCGTACCGGCCAGCTGGCAAAGCGATCACGAAAATTATCAAAATGCTGTTGAGCCAAAAGAGTGGTAGGGACCAGTACTGCAACCTGTTTGTTATTTTCGACGGCGGTAAATGCTGCACGCATGGCAACTTCTGTTTTTCCAAAACCGACATCGCCACACACCAGACGGTCCATGGCCAGTGGCTGGCACATATCCTTCAGGACGTCGTTGATAACCTGCTCCTGATCGGGTGTGGTTTCAAAGGGAAATCCCTGGCAGAATAATTGATACTGTTCAGGATCCTGTCTGAAAGCAAAACCTGTTTTGGTCGCTCGCTCGGCATAAATACCTAATAGTTCGGCGGCCACATCGCGTACCTTTTCCGCTGTTTTCTGGCGTGCACGGCTCCAGGCATCTGTACCCAGTTTATGTAAAGGTGCGTTTTCATCTGCACCACCCGCATAGCGGCTGATGAGATGCAGTGAGGAAACGGGAACATATAATTTATCTTCGCCAGCATAGCTAAGGATTAAGTATTCTGCCTTTATGCCTCCTGTTTCCAGTGTAATTAACCCAAGATAGCGTCCTACACCATGTTCGAGATGAACTACCGGTTGCCCGGGACGCAGCTGTGCCAGATTATGGATAAGCGTATCAATGTTAACAGTACGTTTACTAGTCTGACGCCGCTGACTAACACGTTCACCCAAAAGATCGCTTTCACAAATCAATGCCAGTTGTTTATCAGGTGCCAGAAAACCCTGTTCAGTGGCACCTGTCATCAAATACTGTCCGGGTTTTTCGGCCTGATTTAACGTCGTTATCCGTGCAGGATGTATTGCCATGCGTGTCAGCAGATTCTGTAATATTTCTCCGCGTCCTTCACTTTCTACTGAAAACACCAGACGGCCGGGAAACTGGTTAATGAAATGCGCCAGATTATCCAGTGGTGTCTGTTGATGCGGCTGCATTTTGAGGTCAGGAAGTGAGTGATAGTTAAGGTTGGTATTGGCCGGACTTTCTGGTAACAGGTCAGTCTGGAGCTGTATACGTGGCCATTGTGCCAGTTCAGCGCGTAGTTCATCAGGGGGTAACCACAATTTTTCAGGAGAGAGTAAAGGTCGCATGGGATCGATGCGCCTGCCTTCAAAACGCTGGTTGATATCCTGCCAGAAGCGCGCTGCGGTAATTTCCACCTCTCCGGTGTTTACTAACAGCGTATTTTCCGGTAAGTAACTTAATACTGAAGTAAGCGGCTGGCTGAAAAACAGGGGTTGCCAGTATTCTATTCCTGCCGGCCAGCTGCCTTTACTCACCTGCTGATAAATGTGCTCTGCATCCCAGCGAATCGTTAACTGTTCACGCCACTGACTGCGAAAGCGCTCAATGGCATTTTTATCACCAGGGAATTCACGCGCAGGTAGCAGGTTAATCTGCTCCACTTCTGACTGTGTGCGTTGAGAATCCACATCAAACTGGCGCAGACTGTCTATGGTATCATCAAAAAAATCAATACGATAAGGCTGCCTGCTGCCCATAGGATACAGATCCAGCAGTGCACCACGAATGGCAAATTCACCATGTTCCATCACCTGGCTGACCTGGAGATATCCTGCCTGTTCAAGCTGAATACGCAATTTGTCACGTGACAGGCATTGGCCTTTTTGCATCATCAGTGCATGGCTGTGGAGAAATTCACGTGGACAGACACGTTGCATCAATGTATTTACTGGCAAAATAATTAGGCCCTGCTTCATCAAAGGTAACTGCCACAGACAGGATAAGCGTGCAGATATGATGTCCTGATGAGGTGATAACGTGTCGTAAGGTAAAGTTTCCCAGTCAGAAAGCAGGGTGATATCTCTGGCAGTGAATTGTCGAATTTCATCATGCAGGCGCAGTGCATTTTGCATATCAGGTGTGATAAGCATGACCAGTCCTGCATGGCGTTCGATGATGTCAACACATTCAACAGCAAAAGCAGCGCCTGTCAGTTGACCTAACAGGTGCACATCACCCTGCTGTAAGGGTAATGAATAAGGGTATGGTTGGGCCATAAGGATTATACTATCTCTCGGGTTTCAATATAGTAAGGGTGCCAGCATATTGTCTTCTGCGGCAGAAGTTAGCGATATGACTGCCAGGCTGCAATACAGTGAAAAGCAGAGCATCCACGTGCTTAGTGGTTCCATAAAGTCATGTTACCCTTTATTATCCTCGATCACTTTGTGTTGAGCTACAGGAAATCCATCGATTCCATGTTTAAACCCGTTGCGTTGTTTATCGGCCTGCGTTACATGCGTGGGCGAACCGCTGATCGTTTTGGACAATTTATTTCGTGGTTGTCTCTGACGGGCATTACTCTTGGTGTCATGGCACTGGTTATTCTGTTATCAGTCATGAATGGTTTTGAACGTGATTTGGAAAACAAGATTCTGGGATTGATGCCTCAGGCTATTATTTCCACCCCTGCGGGTTTTTTAGATCCCGAACAGATACCTGCCTCTGCCCTGAAAGCATTAAAAGGTGTCAGGGATATTGTCCCCCTCGCTACCGCAGATGTGGTGTTACAAAGTAGCCAGCATATCGCCACAGGGGTTATGCTGGGGATAACACCCTCTCAGTCTGAGCCTTTATCAGACTGGCTGGTGCATGTTAGTCAGCAGCAATTACAGCCCGGGCAGTATGCTGTCATTATGGGCGAAAAACTGGCGAGTCAGCTTGATGTCAAACCCGGTGATAAAGTCAGAATCATAATACCTGCTGTCAGTCAGTTTACGCCTATGGGAAGACTTCCAGCTCAGAGATTGTTTACTGTCATTGGTACTTTTGCCGCCGACAGCGAAGTGGATGGTTATCAACTGCTGGTCAATCAGCAGGATGCTGCACGCTTACTGCATTATCCTTCAGGCAGCATCACCGGGTGGCGTCTTTTATTACAGCAACCGTTAATGGTTGCTGATTTGAGTCGTCAGGCCTTACCACCCGGTACTAAATGGATTGACTGGCGTGAGCGTAAGGGCGAATTGTTTCAGGCCGTGCGTATGGAGAAAAATATCATGATTCTATTGCTTGGGCTGATTATTGCTGTTGCCGCGTTTAATATCATGGCATCACTGGGAATGCTGGTAATGGAAAAACAGGCCGAAGTGGCTATTTTGCAGACTCAGGGGCTGACTCAACGTCAGGTAATGGCGATTTTTATGATACAGGGTGCCAGTGCGGGCATTGTGGGTGCCTTGCTGGGGGCAGGTTTGGGCGTATTGCTTGCCGGGCAGCTCAATCTATTATTACCTGTTTTAGGTCTGCTGGTGGGTAATGTCGCTTTACCCGTAGTGATTGAGCCATTACAGGTAACGATGGTTGCAGGAGTGGCGATGATAATTGCACTATTGTCAACATGTTATCCATCATGGGTAGCTGCCTGTGTGCAGCCTGCAGAGGCATTGCGTTATGAATAATCATCTTTTACTGCGCTGTAATAATTTATGCAAACGTTATCAGGAAGGCGAGCTTTATACCGATGTATTACGTGATGTGACTTTTTCTATCTGCCGGGGAGAGATGATGGCTATTGTCGGTAGTTCCGGTTCAGGAAAGAGTACATTGTTACATTTGCTGGGTGGTCTCGATTCACCCACGTCAGGTGAAGTTATCTTCCAGGAAAAATCACTTAATCAGCTTTCTTCAACAGCAAAAGCACAATTACGTAATCAGGAACTCGGATTTATCTACCAGTTTCACCATCTGTTATCAGATTTTACGGCACTGGAGAATGTTGCCATGCCGTTATTAATCGCAGGTGTTAAACCTGTACAGGCGCAGGAGAGGGCACAGCTGATGTTAATGACTGTTGGTCTGGAAAAACGCAGTCAACACCGTCCTTCTGAGCTTTCAGGTGGTGAGCGTCAGCGTGTAGCTATTGCCCGTGCGTTAATTAACAACCCCTCCCTGGTTCTGGCAGATGAGCCTACCGGTAATTTAGATAATCGTAACGCCGATAGTATTTTTGCTTTGTTGATGGAATTGAATGTACGTTATGGTACCGCTTTTTTAGTGGTTACTCATGATATGCACAGAGCATTGCGTTTTAAGCGTCAGCTGGAAATGCGTGATGGTCAACTGCAGCCGTTGTTGATGCAGGTAAACGCAGAGTGATGAATAATTTACCATTATCGTTATTAATCGCTCTCCGGTTTAGTCGTGGCCGCCGGCGCGGTATGACTTCTTTTATCTCTGTCATCTCTATTCTTGGCATTGCACTGGGTGTTGGGGTATTGATTATTGGCCTGAGTGCGATGAATGGTTTTGAACGTGAATTGCACAACCGTATTCTCGCTGTGGTTCCGCATGGAGAAATTGCTGCGGTTGAGCAGCCATGGAAAGAGTGGCCTTCCAGTCTGGAAAGAATTAAGCAGGTACCTGGTGTTGTTGCTGCAGTACCCTATATTAATTTCACTGGTTTGGTGGAATACGGTGCGCGTGTCCATGCCGTGCAGTTCAAGGGAGTTGATCCTGCTCTGGAGCCACTGTTAAGTGCCTTGCCTCAATTTGTATTAAACAATGCCTGGATGAGATTCACGGCGGGTCATCAGCAGGTCATCTTAGGTAAAGGCGTTGCAGATTCGCTTGGTGTAAAAGAAGGATCCTGGATAAAGGTTATTATCCCTAATACTTCGGATCAGGCGAAGTTACTACAACCCGGACAGGTGAGCTTACAGGTGAGTGGTATTTTGCAACTCAGTGGCCAGCTGGACCACAGCATGGCTATGATACCCTTGAGTGATGCTCAGCAATATCTGGCCATGGGAAATGGCATTACTGGTATTGGCATCAAAGCAGATAATGTTTTTGTGGCCAACAGATTGGTGCGTGATGCTGGAGAAGCTGCCCGTCATCATGTTTATATCAGTAACTGGATGGGAACTTATGGTTACATGTATCAGGATATTCAGATGATTCGCAGTATTATGTATCTGGCGATGATACTGGTGATTGGTGTAGCCTGTTTTAATATTATTTCTACCTTAGTGGTTGCTGTAAAAGAAAAAAGTAGTGATATCGCAATATTACGTACTCTGGGTGCTAAAAATAGCCTGGTACGGTCTGTTTTTCTGTGGTACGGATTGCTTGCAGGGTTAGTGGGGAGCTGTACTGGTATGATTATAGGGGTTATTGTTTCTTTACAGCTTACCCGTATTATTCGTGGGGTGGAAAAATTAGCCGGGCATAGATTTTTATCCGGTGATATTTATTTTGTCGATTTTTTACCCTCAGAGCTGCACTGGCGTGATGTCATTTATGTGTTGGTTACTGCATTATTACTGAGTCTGTTGGCCAGCTGGTATCCAGCCAGGAGAGCCTGCGGTCTCAACCCTGCTCAGGTGTTGAATGGCTAGTAATTATCATATTTGAGCATGTATTATAATATTGATAAACAGAGATAATGGAACATGCGTGTTCGCCCCCGATTAAATAGATGGCGTAAAAATAAAAGGTTGCGTCATCAACGATTTCGTTATCGAATTTTTCTCCGAGATAAAATGGAACAGTGGCAGGAATAAAAAGTTTAATAATTATATTAATTAATTGAATATTAATAGCTTGGAATGTTTTCCAGATCATATTTTTGCTAAACATTCGGCTGATACTACAATATTAAGAAATGAATCCAGTTAGTCATCATTTCTACTCTTGAATTATGATGTATTATATGGTTAATTATAATTAATCAAGCAGCATACTGACTCTAACCAACCCTTAAAGAGAGGTAAGCCATGAGTAAAGGAATGGATAGTAAAAAGAATCAGAAAAAGAAACCGCTGAAGACAGCCGCTGAGAAGCGAGCTGAAAAGCGTGAAAAGAAAGCATCAGCTCAGACAGCATAAAAAGTAGCTGAATGTTTATAAAAACGTCCGCTTCCACGGACGTTTTTTTATATAGCATCATATAATAATCAATCGCTGCTAATTTAGCATCCTTTGTGCACAAGTAAGCAGCAGCCAGGCATATTCATCCCAAAGAGCAATATCCTTCTCTCATATTCATTTCAATATGTGTTGTGATACCTGTTAAAATAAATCAGAGAATAATATATTCTATACGTTGATTAATTTTATGGAACTATTCAAAAATATCAATCCAGGGTTGCTATTTTAGCTGGCAGACTATTTTTTTAATTGACAGCCAATGGATTGATATGATTTTCAACGCTGAAGGATGTTTTTCTTTAGACTATGATGACAGGGATCTGTCCTGTGGCGTTGACGAATCTCGTGTGCCACCTGAGCTATTGCCTGACTGCTGCTCATGCCTGTAGCGATAAGCTGGTGAATTTGTTCTGCGGCTTCCTGTTGTTGCTGATGTGAAAGCGGCAGTATACTTGTTACCATCCGTTACCCCATTACGCTTTATTGAACTTCATGAAAAACTTAGTTTGAATGCATCAAATCATTACACGTTTGTTGTGCCTGATACAGTACAGGTGGTAACTATTCTCAGTATGCACCAGCCACGTGATTATAAAGGCTATTTGAATATTATTACGATTTATCATTAAAGAGAACTGTCAGAAGCATGAGCGCAACCACTCCTGATTTTAAATCATTACCCTGGCACGCTGATGCCATTTTACACTATTTTGCCACAGTCTCAATGCAACCCTGGGCTATGCTTTTGCATTCAGGGTTTGCTCGGCATGTCCATAATCGTTTTGATATTCTGGTTGCTGATCCACTGGTAACATTAACAACCCGTAATCGGGTTACTGAAATCGTTTCTGCAGGCAGTGCGCAATGTTCTGAGGATGATCCATTTGCCTTGCTACAATATCAGCTGGATGCGCTGAATTTAACCACCATGGCTCATGCAGATATCCCTTTTCAGGGAGGAGCAATGGGATTATTTGGTTATGATCTTGCACGTCAGGTTGAACGATTACCCTCGCTTGCCGAAAAAGATATTCAACTGCCTGATATGGCAGTCGGGTTATATGACTGGGCACTGATTGCGGATAATCATCTGCAAAAATTGACGCTGGTATGTCATGGTGATTTACAGCAACGCATGGATTGGTTAAAACAGCATGCGTGTCCACAAATCATGCCGTTTCGCTTAACCAGTCCGTGGCGCGCTAATATGTCACGCCAGCAGTACGGAGAGAAATTTTGCCAGATTCAGCACTGGTTGCGCAGTGGTGATTGTTATCAGGTTAATCTTGCCCAGCGATTTAATGCTTCCTATGAGGGCGATGAATGGCAGGCGTTTTTACTCCTGAATCAGAGCAATCGGGCACCATTCTCCGCTTTTTTACGTCTTCCTGAAAACGCCGTAATCAGTGTTTCTCCTGAACGGTTTATCTCGCTGAACAATAACCAGATTCAGACCAGGCCTATTAAAGGTACTCTACCACGACAGGCAGACAGCAACGAAGACAGAAAGCAGTCTGATAGGCTGAAAAATTCCATTAAGGATCGTGCAGAGAATTTAATGATAGTTGATCTGTTACGTAATGATATAGGCAGGGTAGCGCGACCTGGTACTGTACGGGTACCCGAACTTTTTACTGTTGAGCAATTTCCTGCAGTTCACCACCTGGTCAGTACTGTTACCGCTACTCTGGCAGATTCATACCATGCGACTGATTTGCTCCGTGCCTGTTTTCCGGGGGGCTCTATAACAGGAGCGCCAAAGATCCGTGCCATGCAGATTATTGAGCAACTTGAACCTCAGCGACGTAATGCCTATTGCGGGAATATTGGCTATATCAGTTATTGTGGTACCATGGATACTAACATCAGTATTCGTACTCTGTTGACAGAACAAAATACGATTTATTGCTGGGCAGGAGGGGGCATAGTTGCAGATAGTACGGAGCAGGCTGAATATCAGGAAACATTTGATAAAATAAGCCGTATTCTGCCACAGCTGGGTGAGCTGGTATTTTCGTGAGTCGACTATCTGATTACGCTATTATCTGAATTTGTCAGCCAGTTTCAACTACAGGTACCGCAGGAAGTGCAGCGGTATTCAGGCAATGCCTTGCAGCAGGCAGCGGTGCTGATTCCAGTTATTTGCAGGCCTGTACCCACATTGCTGCTGACACGTCGTGCAGACATGTTGCGCAAGCATTCAGGCCAGGTAGCGTTTCCAGGAGGAGTTACAGAGGCAGAAGATAGTTCACCGATTGTAACGGCATTACGCGAAGCACAGGAAGAAATAAACATTGATCCCTTGTCTGTAATAGTACTGGGCCAGCTTATTCCGCTGGAAAGTGTCAGTGGTTATCAGGTTACACCTGTGGTTGGACTTGTTCCACCAGACCTGCCTTTTCAGGGCCGGCATACTGAAGTGAAGGATTTTTTTGAAATACCTTTACAGGAAGCACTACAACTTTCACGCTATTACCCACTAACTGGTTATTACGCTGGCACATATCGCCGGGTTTATCTTTCCTGGTATGAAGATAAATTTATCTGGGGGCTGACAGCAGCAATTATTTATCAACTTGCGAACCAGGTGAATCAGTAATTTATTTACTCTAGTTATGTTGTATTATTGCTATATTAGTATAATAAAATTTAATATATTATTTTTTATTATTTGATTTTTTATTCAATGCTATCGATTTTATTTTTAATCTATAAATTACCATAAATGTAGAAAGGATGTTATAAAACGCTCATAATTGGGTATTATTTTTTTTACCTGTTGTTACGTGTGAAGTTGGATTAATCAAGTACTATACTGTTTAATTAGTGGGAAGAGTAAAAATACGTATCGATTTTTATTACTGGCAGAGAAATTTATAATAAATTTTACTATGTAGTCAATTTTTCAAAAGATAATAATATCCTTAAAAGGAGAGACAGCGTGATTAGTGTTTTCGACATGTTCAAGATTGGTATAGGCCCATCGAGTTCTCATACAGTCGGGCCAATGAAAGCCGGGAAACAATTTGTCGATGATCTGGTAAACCTGGCTATAATGCCTTCGGTCACGCGTGTCGCTGTTGAAGTTTACGGTTCTCTTTCATTGACTGGTAAAGGTCATCATACTGATATTGCTATTATTATGGGGCTTGCCGGTAATACTCCTGATACTGTTGATATCAATAATATTTCTGGCTTTATTCGTGAAGTGGAAGAACGGCAACGTCTGGTGCTGAATAATCGACATGAAGTTGATTTTCCGAGTGAAAGCGGTATTGTTTTTTGTAAAGCTAATTTACCCTTGCATGAAAACGGTATGAAAATTCATGCCTTTTGTAATCATGAAGAGGTTTACAGCAAAACATACTATTCTATCGGTGGTGGCTTTATTGTTGATGAAGAGCATTTTGGTAAGCAGGAGCAAAATACCAGTAGTGTTCCTTACCCTTTCAGCTCTGCTAAAGAAATTCTTTCTCACTGCAAACAAACGGGTATGTCCATCTCAGGCATGGTGATGAAAAATGAGCTGGCTCTACACAGTAAAGAAGAAATAGAAACTTATTTCGCGGGCATCTGGCAGACGATGAGTGCCTGTATTGATCGGGGTTTAAATACGGAAGGCCTGTTACCAGGTCCATTGAAAGTGCCTCGCAGAGCATCTGCATTACGCCGGCTACTGGTTTCTTCTGATAAATTTTCCAGTGATCCCATGAATGTAATCGACTGGGTTAACATGTTCGCTTTAGCTGTAAACGAAGAAAATGCGGCAGGCGGGCGAGTGGTGACAGCACCCACTAATGGTGCATGTGGTATCGTACCTGCTGTACTTGCTTACTATGATCATTTTATTGAGCCTGTGACGCCTGACATCTATATCCGTTATTTTTTGACCTCTGGAGCTATAGGTATTCTGTATAAAATGAATGCATCTATTTCAGGTGCTGAGGTCGGTTGTCAGGGAGAAGTGGGTGTTGCCTGTTCAATGGCAGCTGCTGGTCTGGCTGAATTACTCAGCGCGAGCCCAATGCAGGTTTGTATTGCTGCCGAAATTGGTATGGAACACAACCTTGGCCTGACTTGTGATCCTGTTGCAGGGCAGGTACAGGTACCCTGTATTGAACGTAATGCCATTGCCTCAGTTAAGGCGATAAACTCAGCGCGCATGGCATTACGGCGTACCAGCGAACCGCGTGTATCCCTTGATAAAGTCATTGAAACCATGTATGAAACAGGCAAGGATATGAATGCGAAATACCGTGAAACTTCCCGCGGTGGCCTCGCGATTAAAGTTCAGTGCGACTGAGCAGGATAGATTTTTTAACTAATATACTGTCTGTAACTTGCAGAAAAATAAAAAAACTATTTCGCACAGAATATACATATAAAAGAATATTTGCTCCGCACAGAGCCAGCCTGTCATAAAAATGTGCTCCAGTTATGAAAAACTCACTGACCCAATGCTGGAGCATCCATCTGTTATATATCAGACCTGTTTAAAAGCGCTACTGCGAGAGAAGCACTATCTTGCTGGTAAAGTGCCCGCACTCTCAGGTGATTTTTGACTTTGCGGATATTCGATTTTCAAACTGCAGCAACTGCAGCCGCGTTGGCTGCGAACAGTCACCTCATCACATAGTTTGTCTATGCTCATGAGGATGCCTGTTCTTGCCGAGCTGAAATATTTTGGGTATATATAGCGAGCTTCGAAAGAAGCCCATTCTATTCTACTGATGTCATAACCACTCCACTGTAATAATGAAGTGGTTAATTAGTGGAGTGGTTCAGTTTAAATATTGTCCTGAACGCAGTGCTTCAATACGTTTTTCCAGTGGTGGATGAGACATAAATAATTCACTGAATGACTGATGTTTTCCATTAATGCAGAAAGCCATTATGCTACCTGCCTCCTGAGGTTCATAGCTTGTTTTCAGGCGTTGTAAAGCAGCAATCATTTTCTCACGTCCTACCAGGCGTGCAGAGCCGGCATCAGCATGGAATTCCCGATAACGCGAAAACCACATGGTGATGATGCTGGCGAGAACACCGAATACCAGTTCAAGTACTACAGATACTGCTAAATAGACCATTGAATTGCCAGCACTGCTGCTTTCTTCGTCGCGGTTGCCTGAAATAAAGCCTGAAATAACCTGGGCAAGTAAACGTGAAATAAAGATAACAAAGGTGTTAACAACACCTTGCATTAACGTCATGGTAACCATATCACCATTTGCAATGTGGCTGATTTCATGAGCAATAACTGCTTCTGCCTCATCACGATTCATGTTTTGTAATAACCCTGTACTGACCGCAACCAGAGAAGCATCGCGTCGTGCACCAGTGGCAAAAGCGTTAATATCTGGCGCATGATAAACCGCCACCTGTGGCATGACGATACCTGCCTGTTGTGACTGGTTGCGCACAGTATCCAGTAGCCAGCGTTCAGTTTCATCACGCGGCTGCTCTATGACTTCGCCTCCTACTGCACGCAGTGCCATCCATTTTGACATCAGTAACGAGACAAACGCACCACCGAAACCAAACAGGCCAGCCATAATCACCAGGCCAGAAATACTACTGCTTTGAATCCCTGTCAGACTGAGTACCACTCCAAAAATCAGCATGACAGCAAGATTGGTAAGAAGGAAAAGAATGATACGCATCATAACAATTTATTTCCTTTAAGAGACAGACAATGTTCATGTGACGCTCTGGTATATATAGGCATTACTTCCATATTCAAGGGGGTATTAACGCTCAATATGAGCTAAATCCAGAGCAATATGTACAGATTCATTAAGATAAGTATCGGGTTCACGGTAATCTTTCGGTAAATCATTGAGGGACTTTAATGGTTTTTTGCCTTCGCGCTTAAAGCGTTCATTAAGCAGTACAAGACGATTGGCATCATAGTCATGATTTTCCTTTTCACGCTCAGCATAGTTGAGAGAAATGATGTTATTTTTCTGCCTGAAGGTATTCAGTCGGGTTATCTCATCTTTGATATTATGAAATTCCGGATCTCTGACGATGCGTTCAGTATGTGTTTTGAGCAATTGAGGTAATAACAGCTTCATGTTTTTTATTTGCGCATAATTTGCCGCCGCAATACTGTCCCAGGGTAATGCATTATCTTCACGATTTTCACCCCATTGAGTGGAATCAAGGCCTGTGGGCATAATGATATCTGGAGTTACTCCTTTGCGTTGAGTGCTTCCCCCATTTACGCGGTAGAATTTTTGAATGGTATATTGCACTGAGCCCAGAGCTGGCCAGTCCGCGCGCAGCATTTGATCATAAATGCGATTAAGTGGGCGATACTGCTGCACGGTCCCTTTGCCAAAAGTGGGCTCTCCCACAATCAGCGCGCGACCGTAGTCCTGCATGGCAGCTGCAAAAATTTCTGATGCTGAAGCACTGTAGCGATCGACCATGACAACCAGTGGGCCTTTGTAATGAATACGGCTGTCAGTATCGTTATCCTGACGTATTTTACCGTTATTATCACGAACCTGAACTACGGGACCATCAGCAATAAATAAGCCTGAAAGTGCTACCGCTTCAGTTAACGCACCGCCGCCATTACTCCGCAGGTCAATAATAATACTCGTGATATTTTGCATTGCCAGTTTTTGCAACTGAACTTTTACATCTTCTGTCAGACCAACGTAGAAACCTGGTATGTCGAGTATGCCAATTTTTTCTTTACCGATATTTTTCACGGACATTTTAACAGCACGATCTTCCAGACGGATATGTTCACGTGTTAACACTATTGTACGGGTTTTGGCACTTTTGCCTGCAGGTAGGATTTCAATACGTACCTTGCTACCTTTGGGGCCTTTAATGAGAGCGACAACATCATCCAGGCGCCAGCCGATGACATCAATCATTGGCTTGCCTGGCTGGCCTACAGCCACAATCCGATCCCCCGGATAGATGGATTTGCTTTCTGCAGCAGGGCTGCCTGCCATAATGGAATTAATTATCGTGTAATCATCATCCATTTGTAAGACTGCGCCAATGCCTTCCAGAGAGAGGTGCATCTCGGTATTAAACTGTTCAGTATTGCGTGGTGAGAGATAATTAGTATGAGGATCAATTTCACGTGCAAATGCATTCATGATTAATTGAAAGACATCTTCACTTTTAGTTTGTATAAGGCGTTTAATCGCAACCTGGTAACGTTTATCCAGCATTTCTTTTATCTGCTGATCAGTTTTTCCTGTCAGTTTCAGACTCAGTTGATCGCTCTTAACTCGTGCATGCCAGAGTTGATTTAATTCTGCCATGTTATCCGGCCAGGGTGCTTTGCTGCGATCCAGATTAATGGTGTCATTACTGTTGAATATCATGGGGTTATTCAATAATGACTGGGCGTACTGATAGCGTTCAAATCGACGCTTTTGTGCCAGATTAAAAAGTTCAAATGCGGTATTCAGTTTGCCGGATTTTAATTCTTCACCGATCCGGTATTTTTTATCTGAAAAAGCTGCCAGTTCTGAGGATAAAAACAGGTTATGGTTATAGTCCAGCATATTGAGGTAGCGTTCAAATATCCTGGCAGAAAATTCATTGTCCAGAGAAAATTGCCGATAATGCGAACGCATAAAACGTGAAGTGATGCGTTCACTTACTGTCGAATGTTGTGGCTCCTGACTGAGTTTGGGCAGCTGTTCAACACGATAAACGCTGTTACTCGCGTAAGCACTATGTGCCAGGAATAAAGCAGCAATAATTGTTAATTTTACAGATTTATTCATCTCCTGACTGTTCTCCGGTATCACAATTGTAAATGCTCTACGCGTACAAGCATGGACAGGCCAGAAGATAATTGTACTCGTACACCGTCTCTGGCAATTTCCAATACAGTTGCTTCCATGGAGCTTTTTCCTGCCATGACTTTGATATCCTGGCCTGGCTGCAGTTTAGATATATCGATTTTGGCTAAAAAATGAGATTGTTTTTTTTCAACTGATGGTTTAGCAGGGGAGCGTTGTTGAGGCACTGCCTGTTCTTTAACAACTGAAACAGTCTTGTTGTGTTGAGTAATATTTGGGGAATCTGGTTGCGTTGTTGTGTTTTCAGAGGAAATTATCTTGTGTTTTTTAATCTGTTGCTCAGCACGTTGTTTCTGCACTCGTCCCCTGGCTTCCTTGAGTTGTTTGCGCGCATATTCTTCATGCTGTTTTTCCAGCAGGCCACATGGATTGCCTTCTAAATCAATACGCTGCACTCCCGCTTTTATGCTATAAAGGTAACGCCAGCTTGAAGTGTAGAGCCGTAGTGCTGAGCGTAACTGCGTTTTACTTAGAGGTATTTCTTCCTGGATGCGGTTAACCAGATCCTGAAAAATACCAATCTTAAGTGGACGTGTCGTACCTTCAGCAGTGAAACAAAGCGGAAAACGTTCTGCTAAAAAGACAATGATTTCTTTACTGTTGTTTAACTTAGGTTGATTTTCCATGAAATTTCCTGATGACAACATGTTTGCCCGGGAGTGCTGGTATGAACCAGGTATCATTATAATGACACATTTACTAAATGCTACGTTATGATGACTAAATTGTTTGTTTTTTGAATTAAAGTTATATATTTATTTTTAAAATAAATATAATATGTAGTTATCAATTCGGATTATCAGGTATTTTTATTGGTATTCATAATAAAAATTATATTCTTAATATATTTGTTGATCATTAGATGATCATGGGATGTTTATAACATTAAGATTTTAAAAAATTCATTTATATTTTTGTTTAGCGAATATGGCGCCTGCTTAACTGAGTATTCTTTTAAGGAATAAAGAATAAGTTTATTTATGTTAATTTAATATCTATATTAAATACCTTGACAGATGCTATATTCAGGTCATGATGATAAATTTATCGGCATGTATAAATATACACTCTCTCATTATTATGATTATAACAATCATAATAATTTTGTTGCTGGTATACCACAACCAGGTCATGGCGTCATGACACTTTTTAGCTTTATCGGGTAATTTTTTAGAAAAATCTGTTTAACGACAATGGCTGTCGGCACTGTTTTTTTTGTGCTATCAACGGCAGCATAATCTAATGATGCTTTGTTTCATGACGTTAACGTTAATATGAATATGAGGTTTAAGTCGATGTCAGCATTTACTGGCATTATGCCAAAATCTGTGTCTATTTCTTTATCAATATGCCTGCTAGTCATCGCAATGATTTCCCTCCAGAGTGGTGCTTCTTTGGCAAAAAGTCTTTTTCCGTTAGTGGGAGCGCAGGGACTGACATCATTACGCCTGGGTATGGGTGCGTTTATTTTGTTTATTATTTTTAAGCCGTGGCGTATGCATTTTACTAAAAGTAATCGTTTGCCTTTGCTTATCTATGGTCTGGCTTTAGGAGGTATGAACTTTCTTTTTTATTTAGCGTTAAAGACCATTCCTCTGGGCATTGCTGTTGCTCTTGAGTTTACCGGTCCATTGGTAGTCGCTATGCTTTCTTTTCGCAGTATTGTTGATATTGTATGGATTGTAATAGCTGCATTAGGTGTATGGTTACTTTTATTGCCTGCAGGATATCATTCGAGTGAGATTGATTTTACCGGTGCAATGTATGCACTTGGTGCAGGTGCATGCTGGGCGGTATATATTTTTTCTGGTCAGAAGGCAGGAATAAACCATGGGCCAGGTAGTGTTGCTGTGGGTTCTTTGATTGCAGCAGTAGTCTTTTGTCCTGTTGGTTTCGCATACCAGGGTGATGCTTTATTTAATCCCGCTATTCTGCCAGTCGCACTGGCAGTGGCAGTTCTGTCAACGGTTTTACCTTATTCGTTAGAAATGATTGCCTTGACACGACTTCCTGCCAGAACTTTTGGCACTTTAATGAGCATGGAGCCTGCCATAGCGGCAATTTCAGGATTAGTGTTTCTGAATGAGCAGTTAAATAGTGTTCAGTGGTTAGCACTGATTTTAATTGTGTGTGCTTCAATAGGCACTTCATTAACGGTGAGGAATAATAATCAAGGGCAAGTTCTTTGATCTCACAGGATATGTTGTTGTGTGTCAGGCCAGGTAAGCCATTTTAATCATGGCACTTCGCTCTGTTGAGAAAATTGTCTGATTTCCATCATTGACTCACTAACCACGGGATTGTCCTGTTATACTAAAATGCTGAGGTTAATCGCGCAATACCTTGCTTAATAGAGGGATGGATTATGAATAATGCCAAGTTAGTAAAAATGCAGTCTTCTGATAATAAAGGCTATCTGTGCAATGATATTGATAGTAATAGTAAAATAAATTTAATCGCTACCTTGAATCGCATGGTTATTCAGTTTACCGATCTGTCTTTGATGACCAAACAGGCGCACTGGAATATACGGGGCAAAAATTTTGTTGCTATGCATAAAACGTTAGATGATTTTTATAGTGCGATTATCGATCATCAGGATACCTTTGCCGAACGGGTAGTCCAGCTTGGGGGTATGACCTTTGCGACTGTTCAACTGGTTAATAAAAATACACCTTTGAAAAGCTATCCTGTTGATATTTATGATATAAATGAACATTTGCACGCACTGGCAGAGCGCTATTCCGTGGTAGCAAAAGATATTCGCAAAGCCATTAAAGACACTGAAGATGACAATACTGCAGATATACTTACAGCGGCATCGCGGGATCTGGATAAATTCCTGTGGTTTTTACAGGCCAGTATTGAGTGAATCATGCTGATATGCATTGAAGGCATTATTGTTGCTGTTCTGTTTATGATGTCCTGCTGGCAGGCAGCAATCTGATTTGAAGTTATCGCAGACATTTATTTTATAATAAGTAAATATTTCAATAAGATATTTAGTCAGCGCATGAAGATTTTCTAAAAAACCAGGCATAATTTTTTATTGAAATCTGTTATCGCGTGTGATGTGTAAGTGGTGTCTGCAATGTCTGTTCTTTATGTTCTGCTGTGAATCGGATATGCCATGTACTGATTGATTCTGCAGCTTATTTTGTTTACCGGTATGGTTATTATTTCTGTAAGACCTGACAGTGCCTGAATTGATTGCCATTCAGGGCATATTTTTATGATGCCCCGCAACTGACATTTACATACCCGGATTCCCGTAAACGATTTCTATATATTTTGTAAAAAACAATGAACAGGATTGCGGCATTATTTCGCAGTCGTTTAACCGATTCGTGACCTGATTATCAGGTCATGAGGTAATTTAAACCCTGGTGCTCTCTGACGAGAGAATCGACCTGTTGTCTCTGCTATTCCAGCTCTCATGTGCTGCGTGTACATAGTCCGCGTTCTGCTGCGTACGATTATTTTGCAGTGAGTTTCAAAACAGGCCTGTCATAGTAGTCATTTTATTAACAGATTATTGTTTGTTAATAATTAATATCATATGTGATATTTTCTTGTTTATTTAAAATGCAATATAGAGCATTTATTCATAAGTCATGTACTACACATGATATAAAGTGAAAAAATATTATGGAAAAAATAAATTTCCTTTTATTTCTGTACTGGTTGTTAATAATATTATCATCCATGTTTTTTGGAAAAATAGTAAATATAATTATTTATTTGATCCCTGAAATTATGAGATGGCAGTGGAAAAAAGAAGTTAATTATTTTAGGGAACATAATCGCATGGCTTTACCAGACACCGATAAATTGTGCCGTTTTTTTTTGCCTGGTCTGTTTTGTCTGCGCTGCGAGAAAATGATTTCAGTAAAATATCATATACCGTTATTAGGGTTGTTTTTTTTATCTGATATCAGTGTTTGTAATAAAAAAATTGTCATACGTCATCATGTTATTGAAATATTATTAACAATAATATTGCTAGCGATAATAATAAATTTTTCTGATCCTGTATTACGACTCAGTGCATTAATATTAATCTGTTCATTAACCGTATTAACTTTTATTGATGCTGATACGGGAATGTTGCCTGACAATATAACTCTGCCATTATTATGGTGTGGCCTTATTTTTAATATCAAAGGCACTTTTATCGCTCTCGATTCTGCAGTATTGGGGGCCGTGTGCGGATATCTTTTTTTGTGGGGTATTTATTGGCTGTTTAAGCTGTTGACGAATAAAGAAGGTATGGGCTATGGTGACTTTAAGCTGCTGGCAGCATTGGGGGCATGGTTTGGCATGGAAGCAGTACCAGTGTTGATATTGTTATCCTCCTCTTTTGCTATTTTTTTCGTGACCATACTACTGTTGTGTTTTAGAAGGCATTATCGTAATACGATAGCGTTTGGACCCTTTCTGGCTCTGTCAGGAATAAGTTATTTCCTGTTTATAACAGCAATATAATCCTGTTATTATTTAACCCATGAAATGTTAAGTTTTATAAAATCTTGTCAGAATAGTAATCAGATGAAGGCAAAACGCAGTGGCTGCTGTGAATGCATTTTCTTTTAAAGAAAACAGGTAATACAGATTATCTGCATTACCGGTAAAAATAGCTAAAGTTTTTCCAGTGCCAGTAATTCTTCAATGCGTTGAGCACGCCGAATTAAGCGCGGCTCTCCATTTTCAAATAAAACTTCTGCAATTAACGGACGACTGTTGTAATTGGAAGACATCGATGCACCGTAAGCACCAGTATCATGAAATACCAGATAATCACCCACTGCTGCCTGTGGTAACATTCTGGTTTCTATTCCTCCCCCCGCCTGCTGGGTAAACACATCCCCTGATTCACACAAAGGGCCTGCAATAACAGTCGCTTTCATTTCAGTATTACTGATATCACGGTTATCTGCAGGTAATAAAGAAATATGGTGATAGCTACCATACATCGCAGGGCGCATCAGATCGTTAAATCCCGCATCAACCAGCACATAATGGCGACGTCCCATATTTTTCACTGCGCGTACCTCAGCCAGTAATACACCCGCTTCAGCAACCAGGAAACGTCCGGGCTCAATCTCCAGAGTGATTGCATGCCCTAAATGCCGCTCAATCTTCCGGCGTGATCGATTCCATAAGTCATAATACCGCTCGGTATTAACAGATTTATCCCCCTGTTGGTAAGGCACTGATAATCCTCCGCCAGCAGAGATGGCACTGATGTCCTGATTTAATTCAATCACCTGGCACACCATTGCATCGCATACCTGTTCCAGATGTTGATAATCTACCCCTGAGCCAATATGCATATGGAGACCAGTCAGCGTTAATGAGTATTTTTTAATATACTCAATTGCCTGTGGTAAATCCTGATACCAGATTCCGTGCTTGCTGTTTTCACCACCGGTATTAGTCTTCTGGCTGTGACCATGGCCAAAGCCAGGATTAACACGTAACCACACAGGATGCCCCGGTGAACAACGGCCCAGTTGTTCCAGCATATCAATAGAGCCTGCATTTACCGGAATATTCAGTTCGACTATACGTAACAGAGTCGCTCTGTCCAGTAAATCAGCGGTAAAGATGATTTCACAAAGCTCATCACCAGCCTGATAACCTGCACAGAGTGCCCGTTCAATTTCTCCCAAAGATACGGCGTCGATTTTTATTCCCTGCTTACGCATCTGACGCAGGATATGGGTGTTTGAACAGGCTTTTTGGGAAAAACGAATAACATCAAAATTGTGTAACTGATTTATTTTATTGATAATAATATCAATATCATAAATCCATAGCGGGCAACCAAAACGCGCTGGTAAGCATGTTAAATTTTCTACTGTTAATGCACCAGGTAAAAGCGGGTTTAAGGTATGCTGCATTAATGTTCCTTATGAGCATAGAATGAATTCGATGAATGCTAAAATCACAGTAAATTTAAACAGAACCTGGAAAAGGTAACCTGGATAATTTAATCTATAAAATATACCCAGAACAACCATTATTTTTATACCAGAATAGTCTGTAACTGTATTATATGATTTCTTAAAATCATTATACTGTCTTCTATCATTGACAGATAAACGACTGACTATATTGTCAGATTAAATCAGTGATACCTGTTAAATTAAAGTGTTTCTTTCGACAGGACAGTGCCTGTATTTAATTAATTATAATCGCTTTTTTAACAGCAGGTGTAGAATTACCAAAATAAACGTAGCAGTTGTTAATATTTTTTCTGTATTGGTTGTCAGGTAACTGATTATTTTAAATTTACGTAATAAGCATTGAGATATTTGAAATTATTTTCACCAATATCAGCACCGTTTTAATAATGAAAAATATTATCGTGATGATTACTATAATTAAATTTTTTATTATAAATTAATTTTTAATTTTATCATTAACAGGTAATGATATTTTTATAAATTCCTATATTCATGCTGGTATAAGTAAGTTATATATCAGCGGGCATGTGACAATAAAGACTTATTAATAAATCTGTGTGGTGACGCTGCCTGCCATTATGCAGGTTAGCGCGAGGTTTTTATCAGTACATAAAACGATCACCATGCAGCTTGCTTGTGAAAGCAGGGCCTTTATTTCATCATACAGGGTTATTGCAGCTGCAGCTGAACTACCTTACTATACCAATCGATGGACTTCATGAATTCAGCCTCTGAAATTTCTTCTATCGCGCCACTGGTCGGATTTCTCACAGTAACCAGGCCGTTACTAATAGCGTCGACAACAACGAAAAACGACTGAGAAATACGTGTGTCAGCAATACCTGAAAGCAGAGCATCTGTAACATTACTTTTAGTTATAACATTCACAATCGCCGGGCCATTAGCCTCGATCTTTTTTTGCAGTGCGCTCATCTGTTTTTCTGCGCTCCCTGAGGGAATGTAGGCACTGATAATTTTAAGTGGTTCCCAATCAGCCATTTCGGGAGTTAAGGTATTCTGTTGCATGCTGGCAAAGAAAGGCTGCATGTTGTCCTCATTTGGCTTTTCATTATCATACAGTGTTGTTGTATTTGTCAGTTCATCCGCATTTACGTAGCTGTTGTTATCAGCCAGTAACATCGCCAGCGAAGCACTGGCAGTTAATGTAGTTGTATCCGGGGGAGTTTGATTTGATTGCCGCACTTTTTCTATTATGGACTGCTGTGATATCACGGTCTTGCCACCCGTGCGCCAGGCAGAGATACCGCCAAGATCAAGTGACTCTATTGCTTTACCCTCCTTTGTGCTGATAGCCTGCTGCACAGCCCAGTTAATTTTCTGTTCCAGCAGCCGGTCCCATGCTGCATTACGACGTTCGGCCTTCTCCTGCTTTATTTGTTTCTCGTAGGCCTGCCGGGATTCAGCAGAAAATTGATAAATTTTACTGTCTGCCATCATCGCTATCAGATTATCATAAGGGATTTCTTTCGTCTTGAATTCTCCCATTGCGCCATGATCACTGACATTAACAGACTGGCCGTCCTCGCTATGATAGACAACAAGATAACCTCCATTTTCATCTTTTAGTTTTACCACCGCCGCGCCATGTTCTGCAGTTGCTGCTGCCAGCGCTTCGCGCTTCTCGTCATCAGTGCCTGATACTGAAGTATCGATTACCTCAAGCTTACGTGCTTTAATATCATCAGCGTTATCTTTAACGTGCTACTCGTCACTTGTGCCCTCAGATCTGTTAATTTTGGGATCGAAGTTATTTAACAGCGAGTATATTGCCTTTTCTTTTGTCACCGTAGCCGGGAAACCGGCTTTCTGTAGCTGCTCTGTTAACAGGCTCTTTAATTGTTCTGTTCTGGCTTGTGATGATTTACCGCCGAATTTGTGTGTTACCTCGAAAAAAACATCTTTAATGAAACCCCAGACACCACTATGGGCTTTCTTTTCAATTGTGACCTCAACATTGTTGCCTGTGGTCTGGACGCTAACGCGCTGATAATTCGTCTCGAAGGTTACTGATTGACTCTTCTGTACAGACTCAGGCAGGAAGGAATAATTATTTACCTGAGTCAGTAACTCACTAAAGTTAGCATTAGTTTTACCGGCTGGTTTGGCAGTGCTGTCCGTCGATACACTCGTGGCGGTATTTGACGGTTTTGAGGTAACAGATCCCATGGCAGCCATCTTTAGCATCTCCACAAGTTACTGGTATCGATAATTATAGACATTTATAGAGTAGGGTTGCTGTAGATGGCGTGTGTGCCTCTGTATGGCTATCTGCCTGGTCCGGTAAACACCATGGCGTTTGCAAGAGGCATGGTGTTCATGGGCGAGCCATGAGGAATTGCCTCATGTATTAAGCGACTGAGTGGAAAAACTTTTTTTCGCTGCAGCTAACGGGCATGTGGCGTAAGTATTGCAATACTTCAGTGCCAGAGCTACTGTTCCCGTGCATACAGCCGCTACTTTCATTATCTCATTGCGGCTTTTGTGCTATCACAGTGGGAAACATGCAGGCACTGTCATTAATAAAGGTGATATCAGTAAATCCTGCATCCGCAAGCTGCCTGCTGGTTTGTGTATGGGTACGCAGGGCCCCCCATTTTACGCCAATCAGATGGGAAAAGAGTAACTGCTGGAATGTCAGCGCTTCCTTGTCAATGGCGGCAAAATTCCATGGTGATGTCAGGGTTGATGATGGCGGAGGTGTCAGGAAACTGGTAATCAGTTTTCCACCAGGCTTGAGGGCGTTGAAAAAACGCCGATACAACTCAGTAACACGCGCATCGTCATGTTCATAAATGTTGAGGCCGTTGCTGGTCAGTATGTCCACTTCGGCATACATATTGAGTGCAAAGGCATCTGCACAATGGAGCGACAGCCGGTCAGCCAGCCCATGTATTTTTGCTTGTTCCCATGCTCCATGGAGTGCGTTGCTGTCCAGATCAACGCCGGTAAGGGTGATATCCGTATACTGGTGGTAGTCCAGCAGCAACAACTCTCCCATTAATCCGCAGGGCACCGAAGCCAGTGAAAGCCCGGGACGAAGCAGGTTTTGTAATTGTCTGCGAAAAATGCCAAAACGTTCACGTGTTGCCAGTACGGCCGGTAATCTGGCTAGTATGAAATGTTCAAGCGCCGGAATGGGTGGATTTTCTGTCTGTTCAGGAGACCAGGTGACTATTCGGTGTGTCCAGTATGCATTCAGGCCACGATGGTTAAGCAGAAATCTGCCCAGTGCGAAAGCAGAAAGTTCTGCCAGCAGAGTGAGTTGTTGTTCAACAGTAGCACCGGGCAGAGAGCCTGTGGTACATAATCGGGTTTTAATCGCTGCAAGCAGCTGACTATCGATTTCTGTTTCTGTTTCTGTTTCTGTGTCTGCCTCTGCCTCTGCATTATGAGAGATTAGCGGTGTTTCGCAGGGTGATACTACGGGATAGTGAATAGTGCTCTGATTCATCTTATTTTTCTTGTAAGATTGTGAATGAAAAGAAATTTTTTGTATAACGCTACGTCCTGTATCTTATATCACGATGCAGACTGTAGGGAAAATTTTTAGCTCAGGGTATGAACAGGGTAATCCTGTTCGCATATACTGCAGCAGAATAATTTTTGCTGCCATCAGGGGCATTCAGCACCTGTTTCAGGTAATTTTTCCACAGCCTTAGTGGTATATTTAGCATACTGAAATAAGGATCCGGTGAGGCTAAACTTAGCGCACATTATGTAATGGAGCTGAACATGACAGGAACGGTTACAACAAAGGCGTGTGATTTGGTAATTTTTGGTGCCAAGGGCGATTTGGCACGCCGCAAACTGCTGCCTTCACTTTATCAGCTGGAAAAAGCAGGTTATCTGCACGCCAGAACGCGTATTATTGGTGTCGGGCGGGCTGACTGGAATAGTGCTGCTTTTAGCTTTGTTGTGAAAGAAGCACTGAGTATTTTCATGAAAGAAAAGCTGGACAATGATATCTGGCACAGGCTGAGCGCCAGACTGGATTTCTGTAATCTGGATGTCAATGACACCGTTAATTTTGCCAGACTGGCGTCAAAGCTCGATCAAAAAAATCATATCACCATTAATTACTTTGCCATGCCTCCGGATACCTTTGGGGCTATTTGCCGCGGCCTGGGTGAAGCGGGCCTCAATAAAGCAATGACCAGGGTGGTCATGGAAAAGCCACTGGGAATCGATCTGGATTCTTCACGGCGCATCAACGATCAGGTCGCTGAATATTTCAATGAGAATCAGGTGTACCGTATCGATCATTATCTGGGTAAAGAAACGGTACTTAACCTGCTGGCATTGCGTTTTGCCAATTCATTATTTATCTCTAACTGGGACAATCGCACGATTGATCATGTGCAGATAACCGTCTCTGAAGAAGTAGGTATAGAGGGCCGCTGGGGTTATTTTGATAAGACCGGCCAGATGCGTGACATGATTCAAAATCATCTCCTGCAGATTCTTACCATGATTGCCATGTCACCGCCTGCTGATTTAACTGCTGATCGCATTCGTGATGAAAAAGTCAAAATACTGCGTTCCCTGAGACGAATTGACAGGACAAACGTGCGTGAGACGACAGTACGTGGTCAGTATGTTGCCGGATTTATTCATGGTCATCAGGTTCCGGGTTATCTGGAAGAAGAGGGGGCTAACCAGGGAAGTGATACTGAAACTTTTGTTTCCATTCGTGTGGATATTGATGACTGGCGCTGGACAGGTGTTCCTTTTTATCTGAGAACAGGCAAACGGTTGCGTGCCAAGTACTCTGAAGTGGTGGTGTATTTTAAGCCTCCGGCATTAAACCTGTTCCGTGATTATTATCACTCATTGCCACCAAATAAATTAACCATCCGTTTGCAGCCGGATGAGGGTATTGAAATTCAGATATTGAATAAAGTGCCGGGACTGGAGCATAAACATCGTGTGCAGACCACCAAACTTGACTTGAGTTTTTCCGAAACGTTCAATCAATCCCATATGGCGGATGCTTATGAGCGTTTATTACTGGAAAGTATGCGTGGTATACAGGCATTGTTTGTGCGTCGTGATGAAGTAGAAGAGGCATGGCGCTGGGTAGATTCTATCATGCATGCATGGAAGGAACAGCATGAAGACCTGCAGCCTTATCAGGCAGGGACTTGTGGACCCATGGCTTCTGTTGCCATGATTACACGTGACGGACGTTCGTGGAATGAAGGAGAATAGCTGCTCATGCGGGCAATGCGCCGCTTTATCTGAACAGGCATCGCACTGTTCAGAAATCTATGATAAGAGACGGTGCTTAATAACATGGCGCCTGTCTGTACCAGGCTCTTTCTGTTATGCGGTGATTAACTTAGGTTTGTCCCCGGATATTTACCTGTTCAATTGACCTGTATTTCATTATAAGGCCATCATGCCACTGCGAATTTTAGCTCTCGATACTGCTACTGAAGCATGCTCTGTTGCACTCTGGTGTGCAGGAGAAATGTATACCCTGTCTGATATCTGTCCACGGCAGCATACACAGCGCATTTTACCGCAGGTACAGCAGGTGCTGGCACAAGCGTCTGTTACGTTAAATCAATTGGATGCGCTTGCTTTTGGCAGAGGTCCGGGCAGTTTTACCGGCGTGCGTATAGCTGCCGGTATTGTACAGGGGCTGGCATTAGGCGCAGATTTGCCAGTAATCGCCATTTCAACGTTACAGACCATGGCGCAGGGAGCATGGCGACTGACGCAGGCAAAACGTGTACTGGCAGCGATTGATGCGCGTATGGGAGAAGTCTATTGGGGACAGTTCGAGCGTACCGATGAAGGTGTCTGGCAGGGCGAAAAAGAGCGCTTGCTTACGCCCGTTCAGGCATTATCTCAGCTATCATTGCTGCAAGGTACCTGGGCTTATGTTGGCTCTGGATGGCAGGCTTACCCTTATCTGATAACAGGGAGCACAGTGACATTTTCTGACGGGCAGATACGCTTTCCCGATGCGCAGGATATGCTGCCATTGGCATTGAAGATGTGGTCCAGAGGGGAAGCGGTTAGTGCTGAAAATGCTGAACCTGTTTATTTACGTAATGACGTTGCGGTTAAAAAAAGGCCAGATTTGTAGCGTTAACTCAGCAGGTATTAAGTAAATTTCCTCGGCAACGCTACGGCGAAAGCATCAGTGCGTTGCCTCGGGTACTCTAATTCTCATGTATTGCATGTACATTCCGGCGCTAAATTCCGTTCTTTCCCCGTACAATCTCTTCGCAGCGAGTGTTAAAAAAGGTCTGTTTTGCCGTTAGCGTGACATTCAGACAGGCTATTATCATAATATAAAAATACATTTTAGTGATACAGATCGCAGCATCAGCATTGTCTGTAATTAAAAAAGTCCATAAAAAGTTTAATATTTGTTAATGTATTGAATAAGATAAGTAGTGATACTGATAAAGTAATCGTAGTCAGGAGTATTATTTTGGAAAAAGTTTGGTTAAAAAGCTATCCGTCAGATGTTCCCGCAGAGATAGATCCTGATAGTTATTCTTCTTTAGTTGATATGTTTGAAAAAGCCGCGCTACGTTACGCAGATAAACCCGCATTTATCAATATGGGTGAAAGCATGAGCTTTCGTAAGCTGGAAGAACAAAGCCGTGCTTTTGCTGCCTGGTTACAGAATCAGCCGGGTTTAAAAAAAGGTGATCGCGTCGCATTAATGATGCCAAATTTGTTGCAGTATCCTGTCGCCCTGTTTGGTGTCCTGCGTGCGGGTCTGGTTGCCGTTAATGTTAATCCTCTTTATACCCCCCGTGAACTTGAGCATCAACTCAGCGATAGTGGCGCTGTTGTGATAGTTATCGTTTCTAATTTTGCACATACTCTGGAAAAGGTTGTTTTTAACACTCGGATAAAACATGTGATTCTGACGCGTATGGGCGATCAGCTTTCTGCCGTTAAAGGAACGCTGGTAAACTTTATCATCAAATATATCAAAGGACTGGTGCCGACCTATCATTTGCCGGGTGCCATTTCTTTACGTACTGCACTACATGCAGGTCGCAGGCTGTCATTTACTAAACCGGATATTGCTAATACTGATCTGGCATTTTTGCAATACACTGGCGGGACGACAGGTGTGGCCAAGGGAGCTATGCTGACGCATCGCAATATGCAGGCAAATATAGAACAGGCTAAAGCCGCTTATGCAGCGGTTTTAAAGGATGGCTGTGAACTGCTGGTGACGGCCTTACCCCTTTATCATATTTTTGCGTTAACGATGAACTGTCTGTTTTTTATTGAAATTGGCGGCACTAACTTATTGATAACCAATCCCCGCGATATTCCGGGTATGGTAAAGGAATTGAGTCGTTATCCATTCACCGCAATATCCGGTGTTAATACGCTGTATAATGCCCTGTTGAATAACAGAGAATTTCACAAACTTGATTTTTCTGCATTGCGTTTTTGTGTGGGTGGCGGTATGTCCGTGCAAAAAGCGGTAGCAGATAAATGGGAACAGGTAACCGGTAAGCATTTGCTGGAAGGATATGGTCTGACAGAATGCTCTCCACTGGTATCTGCTAATCCTTATAATCTGCAACATTATAATGGCAGTATTGGCCTGCCAGTGCCTTCCACTGATGTCCGCTTAATTAATGAACAAAATCAGGAAGTTGGATCAGATGAGAATGGGGAATTATGGGTACGTGGGCCACAGGTGATGTCTGGTTACTGGCAACGTGAGGATGCCACTGATGAAGTCCTCAAGGAAGGCTGGCTGGCGACAGGTGATATTGCCATTATGGATAATAAGGGCTTTTTGCGTCTTGTTGATCGCAAAAAAGACATGATTCTGGTATCAGGCTTTAACGTTTATCCTAATGAAATTGAGCATGTTGTTGCACAGCACGAAAAGGTGCTTGAATCTGCAGCCATTGGTGTATTAAATGACGGTTCAGGCGAAGTTGTGAAGCTTTTTGTGGTGAAAAAAGAAGCAAGCCTGACTGAAAATGAGTTGCTGGCGCATTGTCGTTCTTATCTGACTGGCTATAAAGTGCCGAAGATTATAGAATTTCGTGATGAGCTGCCAAAATCAAATGTAGGAAAGATACTCAGGCGGGCGTTACGTGATGAAGAAAGCAAACGTAATCATACGAACTGAACTGAATTTTTACCCGTGACTGGTGTTTTAACCTGAATTCAGGGTTACCTTGCAGATACATTATTATGTACATGCTAATTGTCTGGCGCCGGTGTATACCGGCGTCGTCGTTTTATTATGATTATTTTATAAGAGAATGGTACGTTGAATTATCAGTTGATTACGACGGATAGTCAGTTGCAGCAGGTGTGTATGCAGGCATGCTATCATCGGCAGGTGGCACTGGATACAGAATTTGTCAGAATCAATACTTATTATCCTCAATTAGGTTTGATTCAACTTTATGATGGTGAGCAGCTTTCATTAATTGATCCGCAGGGTATTCGTGAGTGGCAGCCTTTTTTACTGTTGCTGCAGAATAAAAATGTTGTCAAATTTTTACATGCAGGCAGTGAAGATTTAGAAATTTTTTTAAATAAATTCAATCAATTACCAGATCCTGTTCTGGATACTCAGGTGCTGGCAGCATTTAGCGGAAAGACGCTGTCCTGTGGTTTTTCTGCTCTGGTTGCACAATACCTGAATGTGGTATTGGATAAAAGTGAATCCCGTACCGACTGGACAGCCCGCCCGTTGAATGAAAAGCAATGCCTGTATGCAGCTGCGGATGTTTTTTATCTGCTACCGCTGGCAAATCAACTGATTGCACAAACAACAGTATCAGGATATATGGACGCCGCACTGGATGAATGTCTGTTGCTATGCCGGCGTCGTAGTGAAATTCTCGATCCTGAAATGGCTTATCTTGAAATAACTAATCTTGGGCAGCTAGCTCCACGCCAGCTTGCCTGTCTGCAGAAATTAGCTTCATGGCGCCTGCGACAGGCACGCGAGCATGATACTGCGATTAATTTCATTGTCAGGGAAGCGCATTTGTGGCAGGTTGCACGCTGGCTGCCAGCATCACTGAGTGAACTGAGCCAATTGGGATTAAGCGGGCAGGAAATTCGTCATCATGGACGTACATTGCTGGCATTAGTTCATGAGAGCCGTCTGCTTGCTGAAGTAGATTTACCTGCATCAATCACCTGTCTGGTCGCCTGCCCGGGTTACAAAAAGATAGTCCAGGATATTAAAGCACTCATCCAGTCTGTCAGTAACGAAACTCACTTAAGTAGCGGCCTGCTTGCTTCCCGCAGGCAAATTAATCAATTATTAAACTGGCACTGGCAACTGACACAACATCAAACTCCGCCTGAACTGCTGACGGGATGGCGCGGTGATTTGCTGGCACAGCCATTACAAACAATACTGGCGCAGCACTGATTAGTGCAGTCAGCAGCTCAGGGAGTGTCATTACCGTTACCCTTATAGAAAAGCAGGGCGTAGAGAGGTTTTCATCGCACTACAATCCGGCCTGTATAGCTATGGATTAGGGCGCTTTTTCATTCGCTTCCGGCAATATGACATTCAATTCCAGCACAGAAATATCATCTTCTTTTTGTTCAAACTGTACATGCAGTGTCTCGGGATCTATCTGAATATATTTGCAGATAACTGCCAGAATATCACGTTTTAGATCAGCCAGATAATGAGGCTCGCTGTCTCTGCGGCGTTGTTCGGCAACAATGATTTGTAATCGTTCTTTAGCGATACTGGCAGTCGGTTTCTTACGGGAAAGAAAAAAATCTAATAAAGCCATAACGTTACCCTCTAGAGAAAAGACGTTTTAGAAAACCTGTCTTTTCTTCTTCAATAAAGCGCAAGGGAATTTTCTCTCCCAACAGACGTCCGACAGTATCATCATAGGCTTTAGCGGCATCAGATTCCATATCCAGAATAACAGGCTCACCTTTATTGGAAGCACGTAGCACACAGGAGTCTTCCGGGATTAAGCCAAGCAATGGTATCCGCAGAATTTCGAGTACATCTTCCATGCTCAGCATATCACCAAGGTTGACTCGTTTGGGATTATAGCGGGTCAGCAGCAGATGCTCTTTAACAGACTCCTGATTATTTTCTGCACGGCGGGATTTCGCAGAAAGAATACCGAGTATACGGTCAGAGTCGCGTACTGAAGAGACTTCAGGGTTGGTGGTAATGACGGCTTCATCAGCAAAGTAAAGTGCCATGAGCGCCCCTGTTTCTATGCCGGCGGGTGAATCACAGATAATAAAATCGAATCCCATTTCCAGCAGGCCATTTAACACTTTCTCAACACCATCACGTGTCAGAGCATCCTTATCCCGGGTTTGTGAAGCGGGTAGAATAAATAGGTTATCAGTACGCTTATCTTTAATTAATGCCTGATTCAGTGTGGCATCACCCTGGATGACATTAACAAAGTCATAAACGACTCTACGCTCACATCCCATAATCAAGTCAAGGTTACGCAGACCAATATCAAAATCAATGACGATAGTTTTCTTTCCCCGCTGAGCCAGCCCAGTTGCAATGGCGGCGCTTGACGTGGTTTTACCAACACCGCCCTTACCCGAGGTAACGACAATAATGCGTCCCATGAAATGCATTCCTTGTTAACATGCTTAATTTAAAGGTTGTATAGTTAGTTTGTTATTCAACAGGCTGAATTGTGCAGAATTACCAAAATAATCTGATGGGATCTGATCGCTTAGCCAGTATTGTCCGGCAATGGAGATGAGCTCAGCACCCAGCTTTGTACAAAAAATCTGACATTGTGTATCACCTGAGGCACCTGCCAGAGCGCGGCCCGCGAGTGTGCCGTAAATATGAATATTGCCATCGGCAATTAATTCAGCACCAGCGCTGATACTACTGGTGACAATTAAATCACAATTTTGCGCATAGATCTGTTGGCCGGAGCGGACAGGCGTACTAATTAGCTGTGTCCTGACAGCAGCGCCTTTGGATTCTGTTGCTATTTTTGCAGGTTCATCATGCATTGATGAACGGCGTTTTCCCTCGTTCAGCAAAGGTAAACCAGTATGCGCAAGCAGGCGTTTTTGCTCTTCATCACGACAGCCACTGATGCCGACGATGTGCAGACCGGTTGATGTGATAACCTGGTGAAGTTCTTTCCAGTCTGTACTATCAGGCAGTGTGGCGACGTTGATAACGACAGGTGCATTTTTCAGAAATGCAGGTGCCTGTTGTAGTTTTTCTTGTAATGCCAGACGAATAACTTCAGGTGTTGAATCGTATAAATGAATAACTGAAAGGGTAAAATTACTGCCTTTTAATTCAATGGGCGGTTGTGACATCATCTTCATTCAGTTTTAGTAACGCTGTATCTCCTGTAAGTTATCAGGAAATACAGGTAGGATTTAAATAATACTCATTATATCAATGTATTGATTGTTACATATTGAGATGAATGAAATCAATGCATGCATTACAGCATAACTTCGTTACTGTGGCTACGGCTATTGGCATATGATTTATTATGAGTAATAACACAATGGGTTACCGAGCTCTTGCTAAAAAGCCTGGAGCATTGTTTCATACCATGCTGATTGCAGTATTGTACTCTGTATCAATCAGGTGATAATTAATTTTCCCTTAAGCGTTAAGTTAGCTGCGATATGAAAAAAACGCTGTTCTGTTTGTTGCTATTTTCCTGTGCTGGTTTTGCCGCACAGCCAGCCGGCCAGTTTGATTTTTATTTACTGTCGCTGTCATGGTCACCGGATTTTTGTCAGTTGAAACCCTGGCAGCCTGAATGTCGCAAGCAGTCGGGCTTTGTTTTGCACGGGTTATGGCCAAACTATATAAAAGGTTATCCTGAATTCTGTTCAGGCGAGACTTTATCTGCCGAGGTAGTAAAAAAATATCTCAGCCAGTTTCCTTCAGAGTCTTTATTACGGCATGAATGGAAAAAGCATGGCACCTGTTCCGGATTAACAGCAGAAAACTATTTTCGCAGGACGCAGCAGCTTCTGGAAAAAGTAATCATTCCTGATGATTTCCTGGGAAAAAAGCCACAGCGTATTACTATCAATGCATTGCGGGAAAAATTTATGGCCAGTAATCTGTGGATTACTGATAGCCATGCTATTATAGCTGTCTGTCGAAATGAGGGGCGTTTCTTAAGTGAAATCAGAATCTGTCTTGATAAGGAAGGAAATTATTCAATTCCCTGTCCGGGACCGATAATAAAGACAATGAATAAATCCTGCCGCCAGGCAGATTTTTTAATGGTGTCTGTTAACTAAATTAAGCATGGCGTGTTTATACCCTTCGTCTTTCAAGCTGCAGCTTTGTTGGCTTCGAGCACTCACCCCAATTACATAGTACGTCTATGTTCATGGGGATTCGTGTTCTTACCGCCTTGCTGCAACTCGAAATATTTTGGGTATATAATGCGTTATTCTGATTGAATCAGACAGAGACTTGTTAATTTTACATCCGATCAATTTCTTCAAAAAATATTGATCCTTTAAACATTCACATGCTGCTTTATGCCACAATAAATGAATAAAGTATTTTTATTCGAATTTTATGTGATGACTATTGTTAGCTCACTATTTAGTAACTTCATGTAATGAACGGAAAAATTTGATGCAACTATCAAAAATAAAGGTGATTTTATTCACCGTGATGTTAGTTAGCAGTAGCGGAAAATTTTCTATGGCTGCCAGTGCATCGTCAAATCAATCTTCTGGCATAAATAGATTATCTGAAAATAGCACGACCACTCCTGCCGGATTTTTTTCTTATGTGGAAAAGCTCAAGAGACAGGCAAAAAAAGAAGGCATCAGCCAGTCCACTATTGACAGCGCTTTCGCTGATGTTCGTTTTATTAAGAAAGTGATTAAATCAGATCGTGGCCAGCTGGAAAAAAAAATAAATCTGAATGATTACCTCACGCGGGTATTGCCTCCATCGAAAATTGAACAGGGACGTATTCATTACCAGCGCTATCAACATCAGCTGACACGTGCTGCCGGCCGTTATCCTGTCCCTGCGCGCTATATTATTGCCTTATGGGGAATGGAAAGTCATTTTGGTACCATTCAGGGTAAAGAAGATGTCATTTCTGCGTTGGTAACACTGGCTTTTGAAGGACGTCGGGAAACATTTTTTATTACCCAGCTAATGGCGGCATTGAAAGTTATTGAAAAAATTAAACCCCTGAACGGAAAACTAACAGGTTCATGGGCGGGTGCTATGGGACAGAGCCAGTTCATGCCGACTTCATTTCTGAGGTATGGGGCTGATGGTGATGGTGATGGCAAGGTTGATATCTGGAATAACCTTAATGATGTTTTTGCTTCAATAGCAAACTACCTTACTATGGAAGGGTGGGTAGCAGGTATTGACTGGGGATATGAAGTCAAATTACCCGCAAATTTTAGCGCTGACAGGGCAGGGCTGAAAGATGGACAGGTACAAACCAGTGCATACTGGCAGCAACAGGGTGTACGTTTGTTAAATGGCAATACGCTGCCGCGTTTTAACGCGCGTACCTGGATAATCATACCGGATGATATAAAGGCCCGTGCATTTCTGGTGACGGACAATTTTCGTACCATTATGCACTGGAATCGATCGTACTATTTTGCCATCAGTGTGGGTATGATGGCCGATGGCATCGGTAACGCTGGTTTGAGGTGATAAAATGAGCAGTCTGTCTGTTTTTATTGTGGACTCATTATTACCATGACGCAGGCATTTTTCTGGCAAGAGAAAACGCTGGTGGAGATGTCAGATGAAGAATGGGAATCTTTATGTGACGGTTGTGGGCAATGCTGTCTGAATAAACTCATCGATGAAGAAACGGGTGAGATGTATTTTACCAACGTTGCCTGTAATCAACTGAATATTAAAACCTGTCAGTGCCGTCATTACCAGCATCGTTTTGACTACGAAAAAACCTGTATTAAGCTGACAAGAGAAAATCTGCACACCTTCAACTGGCTGCCTGAAACCTGTGCTTACCGCTTACTCTCAGAAGGTAAAGATTTATTTTCCTGGCATCCGCTGGTCAGTGGCACCAGAGCGTTGATGCATGCAAAGCGCATTTCAGTCCGTTATATAGCCGTGCATGAAAGCGAGGTTGTTGACTGGCAGGACCATATCATTCAGCCAGTCCCTGTCTGTATAAAAATGGATTAATTATTAGTGACTTTCTGGTAATTTTAGTGCCTGAATAACCTGCGCTCTGAAGAAGTAAACTGGCTAACCAGCACCAGTATGCCCAGTACCAGGTAAACTGAGAAAATACCTGTCAACCACTGTGGCATCCCCAGTGAGAGAAATTTCCATGTCGGCGTAAAACAGTCACCTGATGCATTAAATACCGCAGGGATCCATCTGTCCAGCGGCAGCCAGGTTGGGAAATTAACAAAGAAATCACAGGTGGCCAGTGGTGAAGGATACAGCTGGAGCATACTGTGTTTCCATGCGATTCTGGTACCTTCCCATGCGCTGTAAATCCACAGCAGGATAGCAGGATAGCGCAGTAACGGTGATTTTGGCGCAATCGCCCCCAGCATTGAGGCAATCAGAATACCAAATAATGCACATCGCTCATAAATACAGTTAACACAAGGCTGTAGTAACATCGCGTGCTGAAAATAAAGCGCGCCAAGTTCGAGTGTGAGCGCACTCAGTATCATTAAGTACCAGGCGCCGCGTTTTCGTGAGTAATGATTAAAGAATTTCAGCATTTTTCTAACTTTTCCTGGCAGGGATAACTGCCCGCTAGTTTAACCCAATTTATTCGTGTTGCCAGTGCCTGGTATCACATCAGGTAAGAAATTCGTACAGTCACAGCCATTGATTTAATTACCTTCAGACGGGTAATGCTTCGATAACCGAAACAGCACTGGCAGGAATGATGCGTGAAATAGTGAAATTTGCCTGTTGCAGCAGGTGTTGATATTCGTTTTCTGTACGCTCCCGGCCTCCGGTCATAACGAGCATGGTGATATCAGTAATTTTTCCTGCAGACTCCTGATTTCCAGGTGTAATAATGCGCTCGATAACCAGTAATCTGGCTTCTCCTGACATTGCCTGTCTTATGTTGCGAAGAATAGTAATGCACTGTTCATCGTTCCAGTTATGAAGAATGTCTTTCAGTGTATAGGTATCGCCTTTTGCTGGAATTGTATCGAAAAAACTGCCTGACACAAGCGTACAGCGAGTGCGGATCCCTGCACGCTCAAGGAGTGCGCAGGCACCTTCAATGACTGAAGGCTTATCAAAGATAATGGCCCGTGCTTTGGGATGAGACTGCAGTATTGCGGCAGCGAGTGTACCCTGACCACCACCGACATCGACCAGGCATTTCAGATAAGCAAATGGATAGCTGTCGATAACCGCCTGGCTTTCACTGCAGGTCGTTGCCGACATGTTGGCATTGAACACACAGGCAGCATCGTCGTGCTGATTGAGATACTCGAATAATTCCATTCCGTGCGCACGGCGAAAGCCGGTTTCTCCTGTTTTTACACTGTGCATCAGTTCACCAAAGGCGTCCCACCACCAGCTTTCACCGTATGAAAGCGCAACAGGTCGCAGGCTGTTCGGTGCGTCTGCGCGCAGGGTATCTGCGAGCACCGTTAGCTCGAAAGTACCCTCAGGGCGTTCGGTAAAAATGCCGAGGCTGGATAATGCGCGCAGGAGGCGTAACAGCGCAGGGGGGTGGGAGGCAGTGGCCACTGCCAGCTGGGAAACATTCCTTGGTCCATCAGCAAGTTCATCGGCGAGACCAAGTCTGGCTGCTACAAACAGCATTTGTGTTGTGCGGTATCCACCCAGAAGTTCATGCATGTGATGCACTGGGTTTTTTTCATCATGTTCCCTGGCAGGCTTCATGTTAATTGCCTTAAGCTTCTTAAAAGACACCTTCGTGATGTCAGGCAGGTGCATGATTATGCCATAATTTATTGAATATTAAAATTTTTTATACCAGCATCAATAAGATGAAAAAATGCTAAAGGCGGGTAGCGCGGGCTTTTTTATATGCATGCCGGTGGCCTGCAGCAGGAATGAGAATGGCAGAAGTAGTAGAATAATGTTTTATCAGTGCTATGTTTTTATTACTTTTTTTGGATAAGTATCAAGTAATTCAATGCTGCCGTCTTCGTTAATCTGTTCGATGTGAGTGTTAAACCCCCACAGGCGATGAACATGCATGATAACTTCATGACAGCTTTTATCCAGCGGCGCCCGGTCATGAGGAACATAACGTAATGTCAGCGAGCGGTCGCCACGCAGATCTACATTCCATACATGAATGTTGGGTTCATGATTGCTTAAATTATATTGCGTTGACAGTGCATGTCGAATGGCACGATATCCTTCTTCATTATGAATGGCAGATATTTCCAGATAATTATTTTTATCATCATCCAGTACGCTGAATAAGCGAAAATCACGGATAACTTTAGGTGAAAGAAACTGGCTGATAAAACTTTCATCCTTAAAGTTACGCATGGCAAAATTTATGGTATCAAGCCAGTCAGCGCCGGCAATATCAGGGAACCAATAGCTGTCTTCCGCGGTCGGTGACTGACAGATACGCTTGATATCCTGAAATATAGCAAAACCAATGGCATAAGGATTAATGCCGCTATAATAGGGACTATTATAAGCAGGTTGATATAACACATTTGTATGATTGTGCAAAAATTCCAGCATAAAACGTTCAGTGACGCAGCCGTCATCATACAGGTGATTTAAAATGGTATAGTGCCAGAAGGTGGCCCAGCCTTCATTCATGACCTGTGTCTGTTTTTGTGGATAAAAATACTGACTGATTTTACGTACAATACGTAATATTTCCCGCTGCCATGGCTCCAGCAGCGGGGCATTTTTTTCCATAAAATAAAGAATATTTTCCTGAGGCTCTGCAGGGTGGCGTGGTGTTGCTGCTTCATTATGTTTTTTGTGAGGCACGGTTTTCCATAACATATTCACCTGACTCTGGAGGTATTCTTCCCGATTTTTTTGCCGTAATTTTTCTTCCTGAAGGGAAATTTTTTGTGGGCGTTTATAACGATCAACACCGTAATTCATTAAGGCATGGCATGAATCCAGTAATTGTTCGACGCCTTCAACCCCCTGTCTTTCTTCACATTCACTAATGTAATGACGGGCAAACAACAGATAGTCCACAATGGAGCCGGCATCGGTCCAGCTACGGAACAGATAGTTATTTTTAAAAAAAGAATTATGTCCATAGCAGGCATGAGCCATGACCAGTGCCTGCATCGTAATGGTATTTTCTTCCATTAAATAAGCAATACAGGGATTGGAATTAATAACAATTTCGTAAGCCAGACCTTGCTGGCCCTGCTTATATCGCTGTTCAGTTTCAATAAATTTTTTTCCAAACGACCAGTGCGTATAGTTAATCGGCATGCCGATACTGGAATAGGCATCCATCATTTGTTCAGCAGTAATGGTTTCAATCTGATGCGGGTAGGTATCGAGGCGGTAATGTTTTGCTACCCTGTCGATTTCGCCCAGATAGTCCTGGAGTAATTCAAAATTCCAGTCTGGTCCGTCACTTAATTTTTTATATGGCTTTGTTTTTGCTGAAATCTTCATGCAACGTATCCTGAAAACAGGTTGTATGCTACCGAAAAAGACGACGTAACTGTTTGTTCCATATTGTTATTTCTGATCGTGGCGCAAAGAGAGCCAACAATGTTATATGTTGCTGTATTCTTAAATCATGTATGCATGTTATGGCGAAATCAATTAATTTTGATATTAAATATTATGCATTGATATTTTTTTGAGGAAAAACACGTTTATTGTTAGCTGATCTTTATGCTGTTATACCTGTCTGTGGTTCAGCTTTCAGTAATGAGTTGTCAGCATCATTTGTATACTTGTGTTGTACATCTGCCAGTTACATATCAACTGTTCGGCGTTGCGTCTGTTTTATCCGCTCTGGTATTGCTGATAATTTCGTTATATTCCTGATCCAGTTCCGCTACCTGGGTATATTCCTTTGATGCAAAGTAAGATTTCATCCCTGTCCTGATTACAATGGTAACAAGGCCGAGGACAGTTACAGCGACGCCTATTCCCGGAACACCAAGAGTGAAAGCACCCACCAATAACAGACCAACATCCACGGAAGCAGATTCTTTTATTTTATTCAGTATATAATTTATGCGGGGGACGGGTTTAAAAATATCCTTTGCCTGCCCTAGCATAAGCACGATGTTATTTTGGGTGAGTAACTGCTTTTTGAATTCCTGTATTTTTTTATCGGCTAATTCATTGCCATCTGTACCATATTGCCTGATTGCATCTTTCTTGATTGCATCTATAGCAGCATCAACTTCTCTGTGGTATTCCTGTAATATCCCGATGGCCTGCTGTCGCTGCAGTAAGCTGTTGCTGGATTTAAAACCAGGTAAAAATGTTTTTACAAAAAAGGTTGTTATTTTTTCTTTGAATGTTGCTGGTACTGGTGGTTTTGGGATAGCCCGTACTGCTGCATTAACCCGTTGCAGCTGCTCATTGAATACGGGTTGCAGGGGATCATTTTCATCGACAGGGTTGTGCTGAGGGGCGGTTGAACTGGCCTGCGTTATTTTAGCCCTTGCCGAATTTGATGCCTCTCTGGCAGCGTCTTTTGTTACCTGAGTAGCCCCAGCAGCATGTAGATTCGTCATCTTGTCCGCCATACCTTTGTTACTTTTTAATGCAATGTATTCGTGGCCATTTTTGCCTGTCCGAATTTCACAGTAATCTGCCAGTTTCTGATGGTTTTTAATGGCTGGCGCAATTTCTCGTGATCTTCCACTGGCATCAGTGCGTGTACGATTCAGCGCAGCGATGACATCGCCTGGTGTTTTCATATTGGCAACCGGGTATTGCGCAAGCCCCGGAAAATTCCCGGATGCTTGAATTTCGCTATAGAGTTCTTTTAATCCCTGCAGCGTGTTGGCTGCATCCTGGTGAGGCATCTGGGCAGTGTCAAAAGCGGCAGACTGGGCATCTGTCTGGCTAACGCCGGTTACCGTGCTAGCGAAATTACTTTGTGTGGCTGGTGTTTTTTTTTCTTCTTTTATGTGCCCTGAAGCTGATGCGCCTGTATTTGGGGTGATGCCTGATGCTCCGCCGGTCATAACTGATGCCTCTTTGAGAGCGTAACGATCTGTTGATTCAGTAGCCTGTCTGTTATTACTGCAGGATATTACCTTACTGAATTATAAATAATGATTATGAAAATAGATGTAATAAACCAGTCATTTTGTTCTGCGCCTGCCTGAGATTAAGGGTATTGATAACGCTTATAACTGCCAGCGCATCAGTGCAAAAAGAACATTGCCATTATTACGAGTACCCGGAATATAGCTGGTCTGAATGGATAAGCGGTTATATTCAATCGACAATAACGGTAACGGCAGGGGCATGGGAATGTAATGGTATTCATGTCGACCGGTTATGCCGACAGTAAAACCCGCGCCAAAACGCCATGCTTCTCTTTCTGCAGGAATCCACATTTTTTGCCAGGCATAGCCTGCCATGGGCTGCACTTTGTTGTGTGAATCCATAAATGCGATGGCATAGACAGCATGCCAGTTATTTTGAGAATCAATATGATATTTACCGTAACCAAGCCCCCAGGCAAGTTCATTGTAAGATTTGATTTTTTCATCACTGTAGATAAATCTGTTGTGCCAGGAAAACACAGGAACATAGAGCTCATCATGCGGTGAATTCCATGTTACCGACAGATTTTTTTTGAATGTTCCCCAGAGCGTCAGTGTTTCTTCTTTCACTGCAATATCTGTATCAGATTCATTGTTTATATTTTTAATACCAGAATTAGCGCTGGCATTATTATTAATTAATAACAGAAAGGCGCTTAATAAAATGACCCTGACAGCGCAATTACGTTGCATTGCTGATTTCTCTATAAAATAATGTAATGTTGTTGAATGCACAGGTAATTCATTGATAAAAATTATCAATTTGCGTTATTATTTTAATAAGGTTATAGCCAGCCTGGTTGCTGGCATGACGCTATTATATAATTATTCCCTGTAACCTATAATTTCACTTTTATTAAAGTAACAGGGCATTCGTTTTCGTGGTGCATTATGAATAACCTGTTATTGTGCATCAAAAATATTATGTCTGTGTTGCATGGTTAGCCATTCATATTGATGAATGTTATCCCTGCCGTCAGCTATATTTCCTGTTTACGGCGTTATGCAATAACCCGGCGAAATTCGTTCATTGTGAATATTCAACTATACGCGTATGCTGAACGGCGTGGCATGCAGGCAAAATTGCTTCTGCTTACCGGTTATTTCATCGGCATGGTAATACTGGTGATATCATTATTTTATTTGCTTTACAAAAAATAAATTCATCGTATTTATTATACTGCCAAAAAATTACCTGACCTGTCAGCAATAAAATAACGTCATAATTATAAAATGGGCGTTTTTTTATATTTCTTCGTATCAATGTTTTCTAATAATAAATCAATACGAAATTAACATTTAATTGATTTCTTTAACTTAAGATATCATCGGTTATTTAAATTTAGTTTTAATTTGAATTTTAATTTCATAAAGTTAACTGAGTAATATGAAAAATAATAGTGAAATAGCGCCTGTAACATTATCTGATAATAATTTAACATTCGATTTTTCCGTCAATCAGATAATAAATGCAAGGCTGGCAGTAAATGGTCAGGAGGCAAAAATCTCCATTGATTATGCAGACCCGCGTGGTATGGGGACATTTACAGTAGAGAATACCTATAACGCCACAGAAATACATAGCACCATAAACGCATTCAGTTTTCTTCATAGAAATCTGCGTGTGAAAAAAACTATTACTTTACTGCAGGATCCTGTCTGGCTGGCAAATGCAGGAATGAGCAAAGGTATTCATCATGACAGGCAGCATCTGGGCATTATCCTGCCTGCCGGGCGTTCATTCAGAATCCGTAACATCAATAAGGACGCGACCACCGCACTGAAACTGCGACTGTTGAATGACGATGAAAAAACTGAAGCAGCGTATTTTGTCGGCAGTGACTGGGTGACAGTCTGCCATGACAGCACAGCTATTCCTTTTATTGATACACCTTATGTTAATGGCTGCCCCGCCAGCTACCCTGTTCCAGTGGTTGAATACGAGTATCTGCCCGCTGAGGTTAAAACCCTGCCTGTATACCGTCTGGGTGACAGTAACGAGAGCGATTTTTTTAACATCTGGGATGCACAGGAGGCAGAATTTGCTCTGCTGGAATCGAGTTCCGTGCGCATACTGGTGCCCGGAATAGATAAAGAAATAGTCCGTCATTTAGCGCGTTATAATAACATCCTTATCAGTATTGACAGACTGCTCATGCATTATGATGCAGTGATGGCGTTTTTCAATAAACTGGCAGGCCTTGCTTTTGATGCCGAACAGCAAACTGACCGAAACAGCAGCAATAAGTATTTTGTTAAAGCAGATAAAAGCGGTCCTGGTAGCGGCTATTACAGCGATTTATCGACCACAGAGTCAGGGAATTCAAATTCTGTAGCTGCTTTCTGGTTATTGGATAAGCATAACTGGGGCAGGTTGCATGAAATTGCGCACGGTTACGAGGCACGATTCGTCAATGGTGATTCATTTTCTACCAGGGAAGTCTGGAACAATATTTATGCCGCCAGCTGGCAGTATGCTGAAATGGGCAGCCGTGTTTTTCAGCAAGGCTGGCTTTATGATTATGACAATGCTGAGCAACTGTTCGCCACTATCAGTGATTACCTCACCGACAGGCTTGCCCTGAATAACTGGGGGCTGCGTGAAAAACTCTATTTTATGATGCTGATAAAAGATAAAGCGGGTGATGCTGCTTTTATTCATTTTAATCAGGAATACAGAAAAAAAGCGGCTGATCCGGACTTTATTCCTGAAAAACACCATCTGCTTGATATGCTGGCAGAAAGTTTTGCTTTGAAAGGGGGCATTGATGTCAGCGCGTTTATTGAGCTGGTGGGTGGGGTGCTGAGTGAGCGTCAGCGTAGCCGTAACGCCTTCAGTGGTGCGCTGCCGGTGCTGCCTCTTAATCAGATTGTTACTCATGATATCAAGCGCATTCAGGCAGCGTTGAACCTGGATTCTCCATTTTGCCTCGTCAGTGCTGATGACCTCCATAAGACTGGACTGAAAGGAAATCTGTCCCTGTCTTTAGACATCAGTGCCGCGGGATTAGCGCAGTTTTATGGTGAAGAACTACTTATCACATCGGGTAAATGTAAGATGTTTCGTGCCCGTATTCAGAATGACACGGTGATTTTTCACAATGTACCTGCTGGCCTTTATCATATTCATGCCCCCGGAGGGAAAAGCAGCAAATATCGCATGGACAGGTCATCTGTTATTGTCCGGCCGGGTGACAGTGAAGCGGTGCTGTATTTTACTGAGAAAACTGTTTCTACTCTGGTTTCCCAGCAGTTCGCACTCCTCGGACTTGGTGATGCGCAGTTTGCCTCTGTCACCATTGATGCTGAACGCTCTGTGCTAGAGATGGCGGTTACTCAAGAAACACCGCACAGCTATTTCTCAGAAAAAAAATACGCCGCAATAACCCTTAAAAACAGTCAGGGAGAAATAATCGCTACAAGAGAAATAATGGGGGATAAAGAAAGTCTGATACGCGAGGTAATACCTTTTGCGCCGGGCTGGCAGCTGGATATCTGGCATGCTGAGCCTGTACGGCTGAGAGAGCTGTCAGGTAAAGGGATTGTGGATACCCAGTCACAACTTAACAGCTTTATTATGACACCAGCCGGCCTGCAGAATACGGCACTGAAGAACGATCCCCTGGCAGATCTCAGTGCGCGTATCGACGAAGCGGCCGCGTGGCTCAGGCAGCAACCGGATATGTTACAGGACAGATATATCCACATGAAAGATGATATCTGGCTGGCTATTGCCGCATTTTCCCATGAAGAAGCTGAAATTTTACGCAGCCAATACCAGGATGTGCTTCCAACGGTAAATACAGCGCCGCTAAGCAACAGCCAGTGTGTCTGGCATAACGATGAATCAGTGCCACCATCGATAATAAGCCCGGGAGAATACCATTCACCATCTGATACAAGAGATGAGTGCATAGCCAGCATACAGCCAGGTAGGGAAGGTGATACAGCAGCCTGGCTCAGGCAAATGACAGCAGCAATGGCAATGTTTCAGCCGCAACAGGAGCATACAGCAGTAATGCGACTGGCTGATACCATCGGCAGTGAGAATGTCAGCCATAGTGTTATTTGTCAGGCATAAGACGTCGGTTGACAGGACAGCAATTTTCTGGGAGCGGGCACAGTGTCAGGTAAATAACAACATTTCTGATAATGGTAATGGCCAGCTGTCAGGTGGATTCAAAAAAAAGTTACCCGGATTACGAAGAAGTGTGTCGATATCTTTGCGATATTCTTCTTTGACATGGCCGTTAATCCATGTTTTAAACAGGTCGCTATTTCTCTCATTGAGAAGACCCCCTTTAACCAGTCCGGAATCTTCGTCCACCTCTTCAGGTGCAATGATAGCGTCCTGCAACGCAGGATTTTCCGTCGTTATCATGATGCTACTGGCAAGAAAAGCATAATTATCCCATATCGTGAGGAGCTCATGGAGCTTTTCGAGTGCTGCTTTACCGGGCTTTTCACTAAGAGAATCGTAATGTTCCAATAACTCCTTCGTGCTGGTACCACTCCCAAAGTTAATCTTATCATAGCCGGAAGACTGACTCATTCTGCCATCTATATCAATGAGGTTAACCTGGTTTTGTTCTTCTTTATAAGCCATATTCCGCGGCGTGATATCGATCAGAAATGTTTTTCTGTTATGTAGTTTTTCCAGATCTTTCAATGCCTGCTGGAAGGCACTGAATTTAAGCGTCTTCAGCTCTGTTATATATCCGTCAGGTGAAATTTGCATCACTTCTTTACCGGCATCGGGGGCAATCATGAGCCTGTCATCGACGACTCTATTATAAATGATAGTACTCGTACCCCGTAAATCATTATTATTGACTTTTCCCTCCCTGCTAAAATTACTTTCTTTCTCAACAGGGGTAAGCGAAACGAATCGGGAGGGGCGGATGACCTGTGCCTTACCATTAGCATCGTATACAATGCCACCGTGTTTATCTCTTTTAAATTTTTTATCATCAACATGTTCAAGCTGTTTAAATGCACCTCTGGCGGCATGTGCAGGTTTATTAACGGGACGATAGACAACACGATCTTTAGTCAATCCTGCTCCTGCAGGATCCATACGCAAATAATATTCTTTGCCTTTTTCATCAGGACGATTGCCGCTATAGGTCAGCCTGGTATACCCCTGACTGTTAACTTTTGCATCTGTAATCTTTTCACGATGAGTACGAAAAGCACGTTGAATTGTCTTCGCTGCAGCCTCTTTTGCCATTGATTTTTGCTCAGGAGCATCATGAGCCGATGCCGTCTGCTTTTTTGCTGCTACATCTATTAAATGATCAACGAAAGTATCGTGAATTTCCTGTACTTTTTCCTGCGATGGTGCAGGGGAAGCCCGGAAGAACGACTGCATAAAATTGGGGATACTATTTTTTATAACTTTTACATTTTCTGCAAAGCTGATAGTTATGTTATTTAGCAATGTTGATAACAACTTTTTTGTATTACCAGAAATGGAGCCGGTATTGTTATGTATGTCTGTTGCGTGGCTGAATAGGGAATAGGGAGTCGTTTTATTCGTTGTCTGAGAAGAAAGATCATTAACTGTATTGATGTCAGTGCTCTTCAGCCTGGTACTATTATTATTGATATTGGTCATTTTTATTCACCGATCATTTTTATTATGAATCGCTTTCAAAAAACGCTGACATTTCCTTGACCAGCTCTATACCTGACAATCAGTAAAATCTTCGAGGGCCCACTGTTTAACACTTCTGTTAATAGCCCTGTGGTTATGAATGTCTGGAAATAGTGAGCTTTATTTCATATATAAAATAATATAGCCATATTTTTTATTATTGATTTTTTATAAATCGATATAAAAATTTAATATAAAATTGATTCTTTATAAATTTAATTAAAATACTGCATGCCCGACATCATGGCGTCAGCGACTTCTGTCTGCCATAACAGTGTAGCCTGTTGCAGGCAAAACCACTTTCGTCAATATAAATAACAGGTTTTCTCGCCACTTTATGACTGTGAAGCCTGTTTTGAAAACAGGCCCTGATAGCGATGCCGGTTTTTTGCGCATCAGCACTTTTAGCGCTAAGCTTTGCTGCAGCAATACCAGGATGTGGTTGAGCGGGAAACAGGCATTTTAATGACATCATTCTTTCAAAAATCCTCCTGTCGCTAAAGACTGCATTGTTCTCAGGTATTCCTTTGATTGCTATGGGTAGCATGCCGCGTTAGCTCGGCTGTGAGCGCTTCGATACGCTCTGCCATCTGTCTGGTCGACACGGTTAACTCGGTATTTTGTTGCAGTAACGCGAACAGCTGCTCAGAATGCTGCTCTATGATTGTCTGTCGTTTAGCCATTTCGTCATTTAAATCTTCTCTATGCCTGGCATCGGCCAGAGAATGGGCATGATCACGATCTGCCTGACGTGTTTGCGCGAGTAATATTAACGGTGCAGCATAGGCCGCCTGCAGACTAAATGCCAGATTAAGCAGAATGAAAGGATAGGGATCGAATTGAGTGAACTCAGCGCTGTTGAGGTAAATCCACACCGTCACCACCACGGTTTGCCCGACAAGAAAAGCAGGGGTGCCAAAAAATCGCGCGAATGCTTCGGCCTTCAGGGCAAACCATTGATCACCAAATGTATTTGCTATTCCTCTTAGTGGACGATACAAACGAAATTTTTTATCCTGTGGTATAACGCTATCTTTATTCATATAAGACTCCTGTGTTCAGAGTGACGCTGTCGCAGAGTTCAGTGCGCTAATGTTTATCGCAATAACTACAAACCCGTCAGTAAGTAATGAGGGATTGCAGATGCTATTGTACTGACGCTGCCCAGTCGAAAAAATTAACAGTAACTATAAAGCCATTTCTGCCTTTATTTAACATCCTGTTTACTAATTTAGTAAACCCTGGTGCAGAGTTGGTCAAAAATTCTGCTGCTGTTGGGGATAAAAATCAGCAGGAAGGTAGCTAAGTAATGAAAGTAATTTTTGCAGCGCAGGCAGCCCTGAATTATGAATAGCAGTGTTGTTTTTTATTAATTTTCAAGGAGAAAATGATAGATTTTTTCGAGGGAATCCAGCCGGGAGACATGAATAAGCAGCCGCCGCTTTTCCAGAGTGATGACCAGAATGCCATCTTCAGACAGGTTTATGCTTGTTATTTGATTATAGCGAATGAAAATACCGACATAAAAAAAGCCTGTGTCTTTAAAGCATAATTCCGGTGAGCGAATACAGAAGAAGCAGATAGACATCAGCGCCAGCCCGAGCAGTAGCCAGTCAGTCAGTACGAGAGCTTTTGAAGAGATATTAGCGTAAATCAGTATGCCGGTTAAGCTGACAAAAATAAGACAGTCAAGTTTGTTTTTGCGTTTAAGCGCTATCCTGAGCCGTGTTTTTCCATGAATGAAATTTACAAGCAGTTTTTCATAAAGAAAAAAAACCAGACATAGCAATATCAGGATAGTTAAGATGATGTCAACTGCCAGCACCGGTAACTCCAGAGAACGTCAATAACCGCAGGCTATCTGCGGTTGCCTGCCAGAAGACTAAAGCCCGAGGAAACCAATCCAGTATCCTAAAATGCCAATGGCAAAAAATCCCATAATAATCCAGAGTGCATTCACCTTGCGGCGTAATAGCCACATACATCCAAAGGTTAAGAGCAAAGGAACAAGCCCTGGCATTAATTGATCAAGAATAGTTTGCACGGTTGTTACTGCGGTCTGGCCACTCTGGTTAGTGATTTCAGAAACAACAAGTGGAATGTTAACATGTGTCCATTTGTTGACTAACGCACCCATAACAAACAGGCCGAGAATGGAAGCACCTTCAGTCAGTTTTTGTAAAAAATTACCACTCATATCGTTAACGATGTCAGTGCCTTTTTTATAGCCATAAGCCACACCATAGTACAGGACTATCAGGCGTGTCAGATTGAACAGCATAAAGAACAGGATAGGGCCGAGCAGGCTGCCACTCATGGCAATACCGGCCCCTAACGCAGCAAATACCGGGCGGGCCGTTCCCCAGAATATAGGATCGCCAACGCCGGCCAGAGGGCCCATTAAACCCACTTTGATGCCATTGATAGCCGCATCGTCAACAGCAGCTCCATTAGCCCGCTGTTCTTCCATTGCCATGGTGACACCGAGTATGGGTGCCGCAACATACGGATGAGTATTAAAAAATTCCAGATGACGTTTAATAGCCTGCTGGCGTTCGGCAGAATTTTCCGGATAGAGGCGGCGAATCACGGGTACCATGGAAAAACAGAATCCCAGTGCCTGCATACGTTCGAAATTCCACGAACCCTGAAAAAAGTTACTACGGATAAATACAGAGCGTACATCACTGGGGGTGAGTTTTTTTACAGTTGCTGTGTTATCAACCATTTTTTTATTATCCTCAATTAATCTAATTCGTTATCGAGCTCATTATGAACTGCTGTGGAGCCCGACTGTACTGGCTGAGATTTGTTATATTTCGGGCTGAGTTGAATGTAAAAAATTGCCATGACGATACCAAGAACACCTAATGCAACCAGGTTGAAATTGGTAAAAGCAGCAGTAACAAAGCCTAAATAGAAAAATGGCATCAGATAACCAGCACGCATCATATTGATAACCATAGCGTAACCGACCACAACAATCATACCGCCAGCAATGTTAAGTCCGCTGGTAACCACTTCAGGAATAGAATTGAGGATTGTCTGAACTTCAGAGGTTCCTACAGACAGCACAACAACCAGGGCAGGGAGAGCAATGCGCATCGCCTGCAGCAGCAGTGCAGAAACGTGTAACCAGCTGATGGTAGTTAAACTTCCCCGTTCAGCAGCGCTGTCTGCTGCATGCTGAAAAGCGACAGTCAGCGTACGCACAATAATGGTAAGTACCTGGCCTGCAGCAGCGAGTGGAATTGCCAGTGCAATCCCCGCACCAACGCTCTGGCCACCTGCAATTACCAGAATGGTAGAAATAATAGAAGCCAGTGCGGCATCAGGTGCAACGGCAGCACCAACATTCATCCAGCCCAGTGCGATCATTTCCAGCGTACCACCAATAATGATGCCAGTTTCCATATTACCAAGAATGGCACCTATCAATGTGCAGGCAACTAAAGGCCGATGAAACTGAAATTCATCGAGGACAGACTCAATCCCCGCAATACAGGCTACTATAAATATCAGCACAATTTGAAGAGTGGTTATCTCCATTGTACTTCTCCTTTGTAAGAAATTAGATAACGCTATTATGAGTTTTATGAACAATAAAAATCTGCATTTCTCAGATTACGCTTTTATCAGCAATTATGTGTTCAGTTTGCTTATCATATCCATCAGTTTTAAACGGGTATCAGAAGCCACCTTACGAACCTCCAGTTCTATGCCACGTGCATCCAGCTTTTTAAATGCATCAATATCTTTCGGGTTAACAGAAACAGCGTTATTGACCTGAATCTTACCTTGCTGGAAAGCCATGCCACCAATATTGACTGAAGTAATATTAACCCCGGCTTCAACCAGACGAAGCACATCAGCAGGACCTGTGAACAGCAGCATCACACGATCTTTAGCATATTTAGGATTGTTATAGACGCGTATGGCCTTTGCGATATCAACGACATGTGCGGTAATACCGGGCGGGGCCACCTGAGTAAGCAGTGTTTTGCGCACATGATCAGCGGCAACTTCATCACTCACAACAATAATGCGTGTGATATTGGTTTCTTTTGTCCAGCGTGTTGCCACCTGTCCGTGAATCAGGCGATCATCGATACGCGCTAGCCCAATCTCCATATGTGCATCGGAGTTAGCAGTAGCAGGAGTACTGGAAACTGTGGCTACCGTTGCCTGACTGACGGCAGGTTTTTTATTGTCCTGCCGCGGTGTTTTTAGCGCCTTAACGCCGTTACTGCCAGCCTCTACCGCAATGGTAACCAGTTGAGAAAATTCAGGGTTATCATCACGTGCCATAAAAACTTCAATTAACATTGGAATGTTAACACCCGCGACGACTTCGTAATCGGCTCTATCAGTGCTCACCCTGCTGGCCGCATTAAACGGACTGCCTCCCCAGGTATCCACGAGGAACAGGACGCCTTTTTTGGCATTTAATTTTGTTAGCTTGTTATTGTATTTATCAATTAGTGTTTCGGCATTTTCACCAGGGATGAAATCAATATAAGCAACATTGTCCTGTTCACCCAATATCATTTCGGCGGTTTTCAGCAATTGTTCTGCTGCAGCCCCATGTGTACCGATGATGACAGCTATACTCACTCGTGATACTCCCCTTGTCTGCTTTTAGTTTTTTGTCTTATCAAAAAGATAATCATATAAATAAAATTCCTGATGATTCAATAGACCTTTTGCCAAACTTTACAGCTAAAGATTCGATGTGTTGTCGATAAGCTACTCAGATCTCCATGTATTTCATGTAAACGAAGATTCTGCATTCAGTTCCTTCTCGTACAGCTTCTGTGCAGCGAGTTTCGCAAGAAGTCTAATGACAGCTATATTGATAATAGCGTTAATATTGATTAACGCCTGGCTATTAACCAAAAAAACAGGGTGATTATTAATTAAGCGTCTCTTACTAATTGTGTAATGAATAATACTTAGTTTAAGTAGTGAAAAAATAAAAATTGTGATAGAGCTCAGCTATTAGAAGATATTTTACTCCATTCAGTTTTAATTGCCTGCTTAAGCAGCAGACAAACGCCATGTCATCCTTAAATGCGTGGTTGTTTTTCCTTCAGTGCCTGAGCCTGTTAACAATTACAGGTAAGTTTTCGTTTAATACTACAAATTAATTTCAATGAACGCACATTTAATGGCACATTATTTTTTTAATTTTTTCTGATGTTAAACGCTTTTATCAGTTAGTTATTTGTCAGTGTTACTGTTTCATCATTATTGAAAATGGCCTGATCCGTCTGTTTCATAAGCTGGCTGGTGATTGTACCTGCTGTCATGGCACCACTGACATTCAGCGCAGTACGTCCCATATCAATAAGCGGCTCGATAGAAATTAACAAAGCGACCAGCGTTACGGGTAGATTAAGAGCCGGTAACACAATAAGCGCTGCAAACGTAGCACCGCCGCCTACACCTGCCACCCCTGCTGAGCTCAGCGTTGTAATACCGACCAGTGTGATAATCCAGGCGATATCAAAAGGATTTATGCCGACTGTTGGTGCAACCATGACTGCCAGCATGGCTGGATAAAGCCCGGCACAACCATTTTGTCCAATGGTAGCACCAAATGAAGCAGAAAAACTGGCGATAGAAGCGGGTATGCCGAGACTGCGAACCTGGGTTTCAATATTTAAAGGAATACTGGCAGCACTGGAACGACTGGTAAACGCAAAGGTTAACACTGGCCATATTTTTTTAAAAAACCTGACAGGGTTAATGCCAGTAAGAGACAGCAATAAAGCATGAACTATCAGTATCATAGCCAGACCGAGATAAGAAGCAACGGCGAAGCTACCCAATTTCAGGATGTCATGAGCATTAGAGCTAGCAACGATTTTAGTCATTAATGCCATGATGCCATAGGGCGTGAGTTTTATGATTAGCTTAATAAGTTTCATCACCCATGCCTGCAGGATATCAATTGCCTGCAGTATTTTCTGGCCTTTTTCTCTATCTTCTTTTAACAACTGTAATACGGCTGTTCCCAGAAAAGCGGTAAAGATAACGATACTGATTATGGATGTTGGGCTGGCGCCAGTGAAATCTGCGAAAGGATTTTTAGGAATAAACGACAGAATCAGTTCAGGGACATGTAGATTGGTCACTTTATGCAGGTAGTTTTCTTTGATGACTGAAAGACGCGCGTTTTCCTGGCTGCCTTGAACTAAGCCCTCAGCAGTCAGATCAAAAAGATGAGTAACAAAAATACCAATCAGTGCAGCAATTGCGGTAGTAAATAGTAGCGTACCTATAGTCAAGACACTGATTTTGCTTATTGCCAATGACGTATCAGGTAATTTAACAACTGCGCTTAAAATTGAAACAAAAACTAATGGGATAACGACCATTTGTAATAAATTTACATAACCATTACCGACAATATTGAACCAGAGAATGGATTCTTGCAGCACCAGGTTTTCTGATCCATAAACCAGTTGCAGGCCTAAGCCAAAAATTATACCTGTCACCAGACCGAGAAATATTTGTTTCGAAAGATTCCATTTTTTTATAGCGCCGATTTTTGCGATAAATAATAGCAGTGCGATGAAAATACCCAGATTAATGATTAACGGTGGATTCATTCCAGACCCTCCTGTGGTTTTTATCTGTTGTTTATACTAGAAATATCCTGCTACCTGAAATGAATGCGTCAGCAGTGCTGACGATATTTTGATTGTAACAGTTACCGATATGTCTACCTGTAATTTTTTATTTTACTGTATAGTGTTAATTCTTTTTTACAGTAGAATAATCAATTGGTTAATATATGATGGCACTGAAACTGTATAGCTTTTATCCCAATAAATAGCACAGCCAATTAAAAACAGGCATAGCAGACGTTCCAGCTGATTTCCTTTTTGCGAATTCAGCAGTGGAATACGGAAACGCCAGCGACAGGGCCAGAATAAAGGAATTCCTGCTGGAGTCAGCATATCAGCGAGTAAATGGCTTAAATAACCAATCAGCATGGCATGAAAGACATCAGCGGGGATAAATCCAGGATGAAAAGCTTTTGCCCGTATTAATAGCATTGCAGCAATAACAGCAAGCAGGCTATGGGTAAACCCCCGGTGGCCAAAAGTACGCGCTACAGGCACTGAAAACCACTTCAGCCTCTGGCCTATGACTGATCCCGGGTGATCAATATCAGGCAATAGTGCAGTTAATAATGCGCCTGGAATAATATGCCACCAGTCTCCATGCGCAAGCTCTGGGGTAATGCCTGCATTTTTAGCAAAAATGGCACAGGCGACAGAAAAAATAAGATGCCCTTCCGCGGTCATACGCGTATCCATGACTGATACCTGTTGCCTTAGTATAGGTAGTTTTTCTTAATGAGGATAGTCATGATGCTATCATAATTGTATAATTTTTATCAGATTATCAATCTGTATCAGGCCTGTTTCACTCAATAGCTGTTTAAGTCAGAAAAAGCAATAAATCGACAGGTTGACGCAGTGCACCAATCCTTGCTGTGAAATTTGTTTTAACAGCATCTGACAGATTCCGTAAGCGACTTTTGCTTTAGCAGAGGCATTCATGACATATCAACAGGCAGGGCGAATTGCTACCATTAAACGTATTTCAGGTTGGGTGGTTTTTATTCCAGCATTACTGTCGACTCTGGTTTCGTTAATTAATTTTGTCCATTGGTATAGCGGAAAAAGCAAAACGATAAGCGCAGTCATACGGGATCTGGTGAATCTGATGATTGATGTGACCCGCTTTAATACCGGTTTTCTTAATATGTTCTGGCATTATTCACCTGTTCCTGATGCCGACCGTCTGTTTTCTGTCGCAAATTTTATGTTTTTGATTATCTATTTACTGATTTTTATCGGCGCGGCTTTACAGATAACAGGCGCACGTATGGCGCGTCAGCTGGAGCGCATTCGCGAAGGCATCGAAGATCAAATTATTCTTGAACAGGCGAAAGGGAATGAAAGCGATGATGTCCGCGAGCAGCTGGAAGAAAGAATGGTGTTGCCACATCATAGTATTTTTTCCCAGTATTTTACTTTGTATATTTTACCTGTTGTCTGTGGGATAGTTATCTATCTTATTCTTGATTTTTCAGGCCTTTTGGGAAAGTAAATAGTATTGTAAAGCGTAAAGCAGGCTTTATTTCACAAGAGGTCTGCTGTCACTATTAATCAAGGTGACTCTGCTGATTTTACCGGATTAAATAAGTGATACAGTAATGCCAGAATGAAAAAAAGCGACTGGATGATGACAATACAAGGACCGGTAGCACCGTTAATGTAAAAGCTGACAAAAACACCGATACAGCTGGCAGCTATTGATACCACAACGGCAGTAATTAACATGCGATCGAAACTTCGGCATAACATAAATGCAATAATACCCGGTGCTATTAACATAGCAATAACCAGTATGACCCCCACCGCCTGTATTGAAACAACAATAGTTAACGCCAGCAGGCAGAGTAAACTGTAATGCAGTAATTTTACCGATAAGCCAATCACTTTTGCATGATGGGGATCAAAACAATACAGCATAAATTCTTTGCGTTTCGTTAATATAATCAATAACGTTACGATGGTAATGAATAATGTTTGTGTTAATTCAGAGGTGGTGACTCCCAGCAGATCACCAAATAAAATATGACTGAGATGCTGTTCAGTATTCATACGTGAAAACAGAACGATACCGAGGGCAAACATGCCTGAAAATACAATTCCCATAACAGCGTCTTCTTTAATACGGCTGTTTTCTTTTAAATATCCTGTGGTTAATGCACAGAAAATTCCTGAAAAAAAGGCACCTATGGTGATTGGAATACCCAGCCAGAAAGCCAGAGCGACGCCCGGTAACACGGCGTGCGAGATGGCATCTCCCATCAGTGACCAGCCTTTCAAAACCAGATAACAGGATAGCACTGCGCATACGGTGCCAGTAAGGATAGCAGTTAAAATGGCGCGTTGCATAAAAGGATAACTAAAGGCGTTACTGATTAAATCCAGCAGAGCTTCCACCTGGTTTTCTCCTGTCGTGTTAACGAAAGTCAGGTTTTTTTCTTGCCTGCAGGGAAGCGACTAAACCATATTTAGGTGCAAGAAAAAATGCCAGTAAAAAAATAATTGTCTGTAACATGACGATGATGCCACCGGTAGCACCATCAAGATAAAAGCTAAGATAAGCGCCTGATGCACAGGTAAAGGTGCCAATACTGGTAGAGATACACAGTAAGCGACCAAAGCGGTCTGTCAGTAAATAAGCGGTAGCACCGGGAGTGACTACCATAGCAATGACAAGGATAGCTCCTACTGTTTGCAATGCGGCGACAGTACAGGCACTCAATAGGGTAAAAAACAGGATTTTTAAACGTAATGGAGATAACCCTATTGACATGGCATGACTTTCATCAAAAAAAACCGCCATAAGATCTTTCCATATAAAAAAGAGCAGGATGAAGGAAACAAAAATAATGATTTCTACCTGCAGGACATCTTCATCAGCGATGCCAAGAATATTACCAAATATGATCGACTGGATATTTACGGAGGTCGGATTGAGGGAAACAATAAGCAGACCAACAGCAAAAAAAGAAGAGAAAATAAAACCAATAATGGCATCTTCCCGCAGGTGAGTGATATGACGCACCAGCGTCATTGCCAGCGCAGCGAGTATACCGGTAAAAAAAGCGCCTGCAGCATAAGGCAGCCCAAGTGCATAGGCACCTGCCACACCAGGTACAACGGAATGAGAAAGGGCATCTCCCATCAGTGACCAGCCTTTTAGCATGAGATAAGCTGAAAGAAACGCGCAGGCTGCACCAACAAGAGAACTGACCCATATGGCCTTAATCATATAATCATAATTAAAGGGTTGCAGTAGAAGTTCCAGCATCAGCAGTTATTTTCCTCAGTCTGGCGTTGTGTGTGGGGGATCATTTTTACTGTGTCCATAAAATACAGCCGGGCGTTCATCATCAGTGATGACGGTGACTGTGCGTGGATCGTTATCATCGTGTAATCGGCTACCGGAAAGATTGATGTGGCGCAGTACTCCACCGAATGTCAATTCCAGGTTTTTTTGAGTAAACGTTGTTGCTATCGGGCCTGCGGCCAGTATTGTCCGGTTAATCAGAATAACATTACTGCAAAATTCCGGTACGCTACCCAGATTGTGTGTAGAAATCAGGATTAAATAGCCTTCATCGCGTAGCGCTTTAAGTAGATCGATAATGGTGTTTTCAGTTTTTACATCAACTCCGGTAAAAGGCTCATCTAAAAGCAGTACACTACTCTGTTGTGCCAGTGCCCGGGCAAGAAATACGCGTTTCTTCTGTCCACCAGACAATTCGCCAATCTGACGTTTCTTAAAGGGAATCAACCCTACACGTTCGAGCGATTGTTCCACAATGGCATGATCGGTTTTACTGGGTATACGCAGGAAATTCATTTTCCCGTAACGTCCCATCATCACAACATCGGCAACCAGTACAGGAAAATTCCAGTCAATGTCTTCGGTTTGTGGTACGTAGGCAATGGTATTTTGTTTCAGGGCATAACTGACAGGGCGGTCATTCAGTGTTATCTGACCTTGAGTGGGTGTAATCAGGCCCATTATGCTTTTGAATAACGTAGACTTACCACTGCCGTTAATGCCAACCAGAGCACAGATAGTGCCACCGGTTAAGCTAAAATTTGCGTTGTGGATTGCGGTATGGCCGTTTTTATAAATGACTGACAGGTTGTCAACGATAAGCTCAGGGGATACAAATGCCCCGGCGTTCATTGTTCAAATCCTTCGGCGATAGTCTGTACAGTAACAGTAATCAACTCTATATAACCAGGAACAGGGCCTTTTGTCGCAGATAGCGAATCCACGTACAGAATGCCGCCATACCGGGCTCCTGTTTCTTTAGCTACCTGTCTGGCCGGCTTATCAGAAATGGTACTTTCACTGAAAACGACAGGGATCTGATATTGTCGCACACTATCTATGACACGGCGAATTTGTTGCGGGGTACCCTGTTCTTCGGCGTTTACTGGCCAGAGATAGATTTCTTTAAACTGATAATCTTTTGCCAGATAGCTGAATGCCCCCTCACTGGTTACCAGCCAGCGCTTGGTCGCTGGAATCGGTGATAAGCGTTGACGCAATGTGGTATCCAATGCTTTTAGTTTTTCACTATAGACTCTGGCATTTTCATTGTAGATTTCTGTATGAATGGGATCATATGTCACCAGCGCTTTTCTGATATTTTCTACATAGATAACTGCATTTGAAAGTGACATCCAGGCATGGGGGTTAGGAATATTTTTACCGGATTCCTCCTGGTGGATAGGTAGTGGCTGGATGCCTTGCGTCACGATGGCGGCGGGTACCTGTTTAATATTTTCAAAAAAACGTTGAAACCAGCGCTCAAGATTCATACCATTCCATAGAACCAAATCAGCAGACTGTGCTTTTACTATGTCCTGAGGGGTGGGTTGATATCCATGAATTTCAGCACCCGGTTTTGTTATTGATTCTACAACAGCGACATCTCCGGCAATATGTTGAGCGATATCCTGAATAACGGTAAAAGTAGTAATTATTTTGAATTTTTCGCTGGCAGCCATGACAGCAGCGCTATTAACAGTAATAGCAAGAAATACCAACAGGTGAGTAACTATTCGTAAAAAATAAAAAAAAACTTGCGAAAACTTAAGGTAAACGTCATGCATTTTTATTAACAACATAATGTTAGCCCAATTTAAACGAAAATAATTATTAATATCATTTAATATAAAGTCAAGTATCCTCATTGGATTTAAAGATAAATTGTATATTATTCAGATATGTAATGAATAATTCTGATTTATTAAAGAAGCTGTTTTATTTTATTTAAATGATAAAATCATAAACATCAGTAAAGCTGTCTGTATGGTTAAATTGGGTGATTGATGCAATGACTGGTGATGTGCTTTTGATAAAAAGTCAGGCAAAATTCACTACGTATATTTGTTAGCTTTGGCTGTTCCTATTTACAGTTTACAGCGAACTGATTTTTCAGATGTTATAAATTCAAATGATGTTAAAATGGCTGAGTAGTTTATTGTACTGCGAATATACGCGGCTAGCGTTACTTTATATAGCAAACAAATTTAATATTGTATATATGGCATATCCTGCAGAGTTAACATGGAATGTCAACGGATTGAATTAAAGTTTACTTAAAATGAATACAGTAGCATGTGATTTTTCATATGTGGCCTGTTTTAGCATTAAGGAATTATTATGCCGGTTATTACTCTGACCGACGGCAGCCAGCGCCATTATACTCATGCTGTTTCTGTTCTTGATGTTGCGTCTGACATTGGTGCAGGTCTGGCAAAAGCGTGTATTGCAGGCCATGTTAATGGCGAACTGGTCGATGCCAGTGATCTGATTGAATCTGACGCACAGCTTGTCATTATTACCACCAGGGACAGTATCGGTCTCGATATTTTACGTCATTCCTGTGCTCATCTTTTGGGGCACGCTATCAAGCAACTCTGGCCAGAAACTAAAATGGCTATCGGGCCTGTGATTGATAATGGTTTTTATTATGATGTTGATTGTGATCGTGTTCTGACGCAGGATGATTTGAGTTTACTCGAAAAACGCATGCATGAACTTGCTGACAGAGACTATCCCGTTATTAAGAAAAAAGTGAGCTGGCAGGAAGCACGTGACCTGTTTGTGTCACGTGGTGAAGCTTACAAAGTAGCCATTCTGGATGACAACATCAGTCGTGATAGCTATCCAGCTTTATATTATCATGAAGAATATATCGACATGTGCCGTGGGCCTCATGTGCCTGCCATGCGTTTTTGTCGTTATTTTAAGCTGCAAAAACTTTCAGGTGCTTACTGGCGGGGTGACAGTAAAAATAAAATGTTACAACGTATTTATGGTACCGCCTGGGGTGATAAAAAGCAGCTTGATGCTTATCTGCAGCGTCTGGAAGAAATGGCAAAACGTGATCATCGCAGGATTGGTAAACAGCTTGATCTCTATCATATGCAGGAAGAATCCCCAGGTATGGTGTTCTGGCATCATGACGGCTGGACTATCTTTCGTGAGCTGGAAATGTTTGTGCGTATGAAACTGGCAGAACATAACTATCAGGAAGTTAAAGGTCCCCTGATGATGGATCGCGTTTTATGGGAGCAGACCGGGCATTGGCAAAACTATGCTGAATATATGTTTACAACAGCATCAGAAAATCGTGAATATTGCATTAAGCCAATGAGTTGTCCCGGGCATGTGCAGATCTTTAATCAGGGCCTGAAGTCCTGGCGTGATTTACCACTGCGTATGGCTGAATTTGGTAGCTGTCATCGTAATGAGCCATCAGGTGCATTGCACGGTTTGATGCGTGTTCGGGGATTTACTCAGGATGATGCCCATATTTTTTGTACTGAAGAGCAGGTGCAGGATGAAATTCATGGCTGCATTAAGATGCTGTATGATATCTATGATACTTTTGGTTTTGAAAAAATTGTGGTTAAGTTGTCGACCCGACCGGAAAAGCGCATTGGTCTTGACGCACAATGGGATAGGGCAGAGCAGGATTTAGCTGCTGTACTAACGAATAATAATATCCCCTTTACCTGGGCACAGGGCGAAGGGGCATTTTATGGTCCGAAAATCGAATTTACCTTACATGATTGTTTGGATCGTCCATGGCAGTGTGGTACTGTGCAACTTGACTTTTTATTGCCTGAACGTCTGAATGCATTTTATGTAAATAGTGACAATGATCGTCATATACCTGTTATGATTCATCGGGCTATTTTAGGTTCACTGGAACGGTTTATTGGTATCTTGGCTGAAGAGTATGCGGGGTTTTTCCCGACCTGGATTGCGCCATTGCAGGTTGTAGTGATGAATATCACTGCAGATCAGTCTGAATATGTGCTCCAATTGACGCAAAAATTGCGCGATGCAGGCATCAGAGTAAAAGCAGACTTGAGAAACGAGAAAATTGGCTTTAAAATTCGCGAACATACTTTACGTCGCGTTCCGTACATGCTGGTTTGTGGTGAAAAAGAGGTTACAGCGGGTAATGTTGCGGTTCGTACCCGTCGTGGCAGGGATTTAGGAAATCTGGGCGTAGATGTACTTTTAGACAGGTTATTAATGGAAATTCGTAGCCGAAGTCTTCATCAAATGGAGGAATAGAGTATTAAAGGTGGAAAACGAATTCAACCGGTGCGTCTTAATCGTATCAATGAAGAGATTCGCGCTGTAGAAGTGCGCTTAACAGGTATTAATGGTGAACAGATTGGCATCGTCAGTTTGAATGAAGCGATTGCAAAAGCGGAAGAAGCGGGTGTTGATCTGGTAGAAATTAGTCCAAATGCTGAGCCACCGGTTTGCCGTATTATGGATTATGGCAAATTTCTCTATGAGAAAAGTAAATCCATTAAAGAACAAAAAAAGAAACAAAAAGTTGTTCAGGTTAAGGAAATAAAATTCCGTCCTGGCACTGATGATGGTGATTATCAGGTCAAATTACGCAACCTGATTCGTTTTCTGGAAGACGGTGATAAAGCTAAGATTACCCTGCGTTTTCGCGGGCGTGAAATGGCGCATCAGCAAATAGGTATAGAGATGCTTAACCGTGTTCGTAAAGATTTGTGTGAAGATAATGAACTGGCCATTGTCGAATCTTTTCCAACGAAAATCGAGGGGCGTCAAATGATTATGGTACTTGCCCCAAAGAAGAAGCAGTAAGGCATTCAACTGATTGATCTCGTATTATGCTACGTGTATAGTACGGCATTGCTTCGGCCTTTGGCTTGCTATTAATTATAATGTGAAGTGGATAAATCAATGCCAAAAATTAAAACAGTGCGTGGTGCAGCCAAACGTTTCAAAAAAACCTCCAGTGGTGGTTTTAAGCACAAGCATGCTAACCTGCGTCATATCTTGACTAAAAAATCGGCTAAACGTAAACGTAAGCTGCGTCCTAAGGGTATGGCATCGAAAAGCGATCTGAATATGGTTGTGGCCTGTCTGCCGTATGCATAGTCTTTGGATTTTTTTAATTAAAATAACAGGAGAAGGTGAATGGCTCGCGTAAAACGTGGTGTAATAGCACGTGCCCGTCACAAAAAAATACTCAAGCAAGCGAAAGGCTATTATGGTGCACGTTCGCGTGTATATCGCGTTGCTTTTCAGGCCGTTATTAAGGCTGGTCAATATGCCTATCGCGATCGGCGTCAGCGTAAACGTCAGTTCAGGCAGCTATGGATTGCGCGTATCAACGCGGCAGCTCGTGAGAATGGACTATCTTACAGTCGCTTTATTGATGGCTTGAAAAAATCGTCAATTGAAATTGATCGTAAGATTCTGGCTGATATTGCTGTCTTTGATAAGGCTGCTTTTGCTGTGTTAGTCGAAAAAGTCAGAATATCGCCATAAAACTGATATTCTGTATCTTATGAACACTGAGCCATTTTAAAATAAATATAGCCCGTTAAGACATTATGGTGTTTTCTCGCTGAAAGTAAGGTAATTTTATTTAAGCGTTTGTGCTACGGGTGCTATGAAAGCACATGTTGTGCTTTGTATAAATGGCTTGTTGTCCAGTCTTGCAGGTTCTCCTGTTTACTATTAAGACAGCAATTTTATTGCCAGGCTTCAGCCTCCCATGGTGGAGGTTTTTTTAATTGTGGCCCGGGTAAATAAATCGGCTTTGCGCGATTCCTGAATGTTTTTACAAGTCAAATAAACACCACCATTTTCCCGGAGAAAACGAAAATGACTCCTATAGAGCTGATCGCGAGTGCCAGAGCAGCCATTGAAAAGGTTAGTGATGTTGCTGCTCTCGATGCAGTACGAGTCGAATACTTAGGAAAAAAAGGTCATTTTGCTTCTCAGATGCAACTGTTACGTGAGTTACCCGTAGAGCAGCGTCCTGCAGCAGGCGCAGCTATTAATTCCGCCAGGCAGCAGATTCAGGAAGAGCTCGACATGCGCAAAGAAGAGCTGATGCTGTCAGCGTTAAATCTGCGTCTTCAGCTTGAAAATATTGATGTTTCTCTTCCCGGACGCCGCATGAAAAATGGTGGACTACATCCGGTAACAACGACGATTAATCGCATCACTGCTTTTTTTGCTGATTTAGGATTTTCAGTTGCCAGTGGTCCTGAAGTTGAAGATGACTGGCATAATTTCGATGCGTTAAATATTCCGTTACAGCACCCGGCACGCACCGCCCAGGATACCTTCTGGTTTGATGCCGTTCACCTGTTGCGTACTCAAACTTCAGGTGTACAAATTCGCACGATGAAAAAGCAGTCACCACCGATTCGTATCATCGCACCAGGTAAAGTTTATCGTAACGATTATGATCAAACGCATACCCCCATGTTTCATCAAATGGAAGGCTTAATTGTCGATCGAGGTATTAACTTTACGCATCTCAAAGGGACGTTGCATGATTTTCTGAATCATTTTTTCGAAGAAGATTTGCAAATTCGTTTCCGGCCTTCTTATTTTCCCTTTACAGAGCCTTCTGCTGAAGTCGATGTTATGGGAAAAAATGGTAAATGGCTGGAAGTATTGGGTTGTGGAATGGTTCACCCTGATGTTTTACGTAACGTCAATATTTCTTCCGAAGACTATTCAGGTTTTGCTTTTGGTATGGGAATGGAGCGGCTTACTATGTTACGTTACGGTGTCACGGATATACGTGCGTTTTTCGAAAATGACTTGCGTTTTCTTGAACAGTTTAAGTAAGGGCAGGAATGGCACATGAAATTCAGTGAACTCTGGTTGCGGGAATGGGTTAATCCAGCGGTGAGTAGTGATGAATTAGCCGGGCAATTGACGATGGCTGGTCTGGAAGTTGATGGTATTGACGCAGTAGCAGGGGCTTTTCACCATGTTGTTGCAGGCAGCATTGTCGAATGTCGTCAGCATCCTCATGCAGATAAATTGCAGGTCGCTAAAGTTGATATTGGTGGTGAACGCCTGTTGAACATTGTCTGCGGTGCGTCTAACTGTCGCCGACAGCTTAAGGTCGCTGTTGCTTTGCCAGGTGCAGTGCTACCGGGTGATGTTAACATTAGCGTGGCTGAACTGCGGGGCGAGTTGTCCGAAGGGATGCTCTGTTCTTTTGCGGAACTGGGTATTGATTCTGATAAAGAGGGTATCATTGAATTACCAGAAGATGCGCCTTTGGGCAGTGATGTCCGTCAGCTTCTTAAACTTGATGATAAAATTATTGAAATCAGTGTAACGCCAAATCGGGCAGATTGTTTAAGTATTATTGGTGTAGCTCGGGATATTGCTGCGGTTAATCAAATCAGATTTACTGAACCTGATATAACTGCAGTAGCACCTGTCCTGAATAATGAATTTTCCATACAAATTGATGAGCCTGAGGCCTGCCCACGTTATCTGGCAAGGTTGATAAAAAATGTTAACATTAATGCGTTATCACCATTATGGATGCAGGAAAAATTACGCCGTTCTGGTCTGAAAAGTATTAATCCCGTTGTTGATGTCACTAATTTTGTCCTGCTGGAGCTGGGGCAGCCAATGCATGCATTTGATTTCGATCGTATTGACGGACAAATGACCGTGCGTATGGCAACAGAAAATGAAGAGCTGACCTTGTTTAATGGTGTTACCGTCAAACTTAATACCGATACGCTTGTTACTGCGGATGAAAAAAAAGTACTGGCAATGTCGGGTATTTGTGGTGGTGAATATTCAGGCGTCAGTAAGCAAACCAGGCATGTGTTGCTGGAATGTGCATTTTTTTATCCTTCCTCTATTGCAGGACGTGCGCGCCGTCATGGCTTGCATACAGAAGCTTCTCATCGTTATGAGCGTGGTGTTGACTCACAATTACCCTATAAAGCTATTGAACGGGCAACGGCTTTACTGACAGCTATCTGTGGCGGTGAACCAGGGCCTGTTGTAGATATGACGGTTGAAGCCGCATTACCGCAATGTGCTGCCATTACCTTGCGCCGTGAAAAGCTGGATCGTTTGCTGGGGCACGTTATTTCTGCGCAGCAAATCAATAACATCCTGCATTGTTTAGGATGTGAAATAAGTTATCAGGATAACCAATGGCAGGTTATTGCCCCGAGCTGGCGCTTTGATATAACTATTGAAGAAGATCTGATTGAAGAAATTGCCCGTATCTATGGCTACGATAAAATTCCCTGCCATCCAGTAAAAGCTGACCTTATCATGAACAGCCATGCTGAAGGTGAGCTGTCATTAAATCGCGTGAAAACACTGCTGGTCGATCGAGGCTATTCTGAAGCCATTACGTATAGTTTTGTTTCATCTAAGTTACAAAAACTACTGCATCCACTGCAAAAATCCCTGACTCTGCTTAATCCAATTTCAGAAGAAACTTCTGAGATGCGTCTTTCGCTGCTGCCCGGCTTGCTTGAGGCAGTGGTCTATAATCAACATCGTCAGCAGAATCGTATACGTCTGTTTGAGTGTGGACTACGCTTTGTTCCTGATAGTACAGCAGAGCATGGAGTTCGTCAGGATATTATGCTGGCTGCGGTGATAACGGGTGATCGTTATGAAGAACACTGGGATCTGGCTTCTCAACCTGTTGATTTTTATGATTTGAAAGGCGATCTTGATGTTATTCTGGAAATGGGTGGGGGATTGTGTGAAATACAGTTCAAAGTAGAACCTAATCCTGCACTGCACCCCGGTCAAAGTGGCTCTGTCTGGCTGGATAATGAATGTATAGGTTTTATTGGTGTCATCCATCCTGGCCTGGAAAATAAATTAGGTTTAAGCGGCAGGACAGTCGTATTTGAAATGATATGGGATAAGTTATCGACGCGTAACTTACCAAAATTACAGGATATTTCACGCTTTCCGGCAAACCGTCGTGATATTGCAATTGTTGTACCTGAGAGTGTAACTGCGGGAGATGTTTTAACTGAATTGAAGAAAATTGGCGGAAATCAGGTAGTTGGCGTAAACTTATTTGATGTGTACCGTGGTTGTACGATAGCAGAGGGTTACAAGAGCTTAGCTGTCAGTCTGATATTGCAGGATACCGCTCGTACACTGGAGGAGAAAGAGATTGCTTCTACTGTTGAAAAATGTGTAGAGGTATTAAAACAGCGATTCCAGGCATCTTTGAGGGCTTGAACTTATGGCGCTTACTAAAGCTGAAATGTCAGAACATCTGTTTGAAAAACTTGGGATTAGCAAACGTGATGCCAAAGAGTTGGTTGAACTATTCTTTGAAGAAATCCGTTGTGCTTTGGAAAATGGCGAACAGGTTAAATTGTCTGGCTTTGGCAACTTTGATTTACGCGACAAAAACCGGCGTCCAGGGCGTAATCCGAAAACAGGTGAAGATATTCCCATTACGGAACGTCGTGTAGTCACTTTCCGTCCCGGGCAGAAGTTAAAAAGCAGAGTGGAAAATGCAAAATCTAAGGAATGAGTGTGTTGGCAGAAATTAATTAGTGATTATTTTTGGCTATCAATATGAATAAATAGTGTTTTTTATCTTTTTTTCAGCGTCAGGCTGTTAGAGTAATGGGAGCATGAACAGGTTTCATGAGATGTAACAGGTGGCTGTATTTAAACTGATGTTACCGGTCAGGTAGTAGCAGCCACTGTGCTTTTTTGAGTATAAAAAACCCGGAGGCATAAAGCGCTCCGGATTGTTTTTTATGCACAACAGGCGATTTTTTGCCTGTAATTAAGAAATTTTAATTTTATTACAAGTTATGCCAGCGATAGTTCATTCATAGCCGCTATATTAAAGCCACCATCAACATACAGTATTTCACCACAAATACCTGCTGCCAGGTTGGAACACAGAAAGGCAGCTGCATTGCCAACATCTTCTGTCGTCACAGTACGCCGTAGTGGTGTGACGGCTTCACAGTGTGTCAGCATTTTACGAAAATCTTTAATTCCCGAAGCGGCCAGAGTGCGGATGGGCCCTGCAGAAATAGCATTAACCCGTATATTCTCAGGCCCCATGGCATTAGCCATATAACGAACATTCGCTTCCAGGGATGCCTTGGCAAGGCCCATTACGTTATAGTTAGGAATGGCACGCTCTGCACCCAGATATGACAGAGTGAGCAGGGCAGAGCCTGGCATCAGCATAGAACGACAGGCTTTAGCCATGGCGACGAAGCTGTAAGAGCTGATATCATGAGCGATGCAAAAACCTTCCCGGGTTACTGCGTTGACGTAATCTCCCTGCAACTCATTGCCCGGTGCATAGCCGATAGAATGAACAAAACCATCAAATTTTGGCCAGGACTTTGCCAGTGTGGTAAATAGTGCCGTAATACTGGCATCATCGCCTACATCGCATTCCAGGGTTATGCTGGAATCAAGTTCAGCAGCAAATTCTTCAACACGGGATTTTAATTTGTCATTTTGATACGTGAAGGCCAGCGCAGCCCCTTCACGGTGCATTGCCTGAGCAATACCCCAGGCAATGGAAAGCTTGCTTGCTACACCAGTGATGAGAATGTGTTTACCGGTAAGAAAACCCATAGCAGTAATCCTTTTGGTTATTATACCCTTCGTCTTCCAGGTTGCAGCCGCGTTGGCTGTGAATAGTCATCCCAATCACATAGCTTGTCTATGCTCATGAGGATGCCTGTTTTTGCCGCCTGGCCGCAACCTGGAATACTTTGGGTATAGTTACATATGCAGTGTGTGCAAAAGGCTATCATAATAAACGTTATAACACCCTGTTAAAATGATATCTGTCGAAAATAAGGCAGGTGATGCTGATGTGTCCCCGGATTGTGATGGCTGTTTCAGGGCCGCATAATGCAAATAACCGTTCAGGGTTTTCCATTATCTCGTGTCAGGGCACAGGATAGCAGTGACTCACCAAAATAACTAAAAATGAGTTTTCGTGTGACTTCATGTGCTGGAGCCGTGAGAATATCAGCAGTATTGCCTCGTTCCACTACTTCTCCTGCGTGCATGACAATCACCTGATCGCTGATATGTTTCATCATTCCAAGGTGCTGAGTGACATAAATATAAGAGATGCCTTGTTTTTCCTGCAACTCCAGCATCAGATTAATAATTTGTGAGCGTATCGAGATATCCAGTGAAGCCAGCGCTTCATCAGCAATAATGATTTTAGGCTGCAAAATTAACGCGCGTGCCAGAGCAACACGTTGCTTCTGGCCTGATGCCAGCATATGCGGGTAATAGTTAGCCTGATCGGATAATAATCCTACCTGGTGCAGAGTCTGATTAATGCGCTGTTCGCGCGCTCTGGCATCGAGGGTAGTATTGAGCTTTAGTGGTGCATCCAGTAGTTGTCCAATGCGCTGGCGGGGATTAAGAAAGGTACCAACCCCTTGAAAAATCATGCGGATATGCTGGCTGCGGTAGCGGTAATCGCCATAATTTAATCGATGGCCTTCAATTAATAGCTCTCCTGAACTGGGTTCGATCATCCCGCATAACATTTTTGCCAGGGTAGATTTACCTGAGCCATTTTCGCCAATAATTGCCAGAGTCTGGCTGGCGTACAATTGAAAACTGACTGATTTTACTGCCTTAACCTGTTGCTGCCGGAACAGGCCAGTGCGATAGCGGAATGTTTTGCTCAGCTCACGTACTTCCAGTAATAGTGTGCTCACTACTGTCCCTCCAGATTGAGTGGAAAATGACAGGCAAAAGCATGGTTTTTTACCAGCCGTAAACGTGGGGTTTCTATACAGGTTTTCTGAGCATAGGGACAACGTGGGCCTAAGCGGCAGCCTATGGGTAGATGTTTTAGCGAAGGGATTGAGCCTGGCAGGGTGTTCAGGCGGCTTTTATGTGGTAGTTCACGACCAAAATCAGGCATGGATCTCAATAGTGCCTGGGTATAAGGATGATGAGGTGTTGACAGTAAATCTTCACAGGTTGCACTTTCTACGGTCTGACCGCAGTACAGTACATTGATGCGATTAACCCATTTATTCATCATTTGCAGGTCGTGACTGATTAATAAAATTGTGGTGTTGTTATTTTGATTTAAACTTGCCAGCAGGCGAAAGATTTGTGCCTGAGTGCCAGGCTCCATGGCATTAGTAGGTTCATCGGCAATTAACAGACGCGGCTGGTTGGCAAGTGCAATGGCTATCATGACTTTCTGGCATTCGCCTTCTGTCAGTTCATAGGGATAACTGTTCATAATATCCTGATGATCTTTTATCCCTACCCGATGCAGCAATTCAATAGCTTTGCGTCTGCGCCATTGAAAGCGTTGCCACCACCGGCCTTTCCATGTCCATGGAGGTATCGCCTGCATCAATTGTTGCCCTATCTTTTCAGCAAGATCAAGGCAGGACTGAGGCTCCTGAAAAATCATTGAGATATTATGACCGATAATTTTACGCCGCTGTCTCGGGGAAAGCGGTAATAAATCAACTTCATCAAAGCGAAAGCGATCGGCAGTAACGCGCCAGTTATCATTAGTGACGCCACAAATCGCTTTAGCGATAAGGCTTTTACCGGAACCTGACTCTCCCACAAGGCCGCGTATTTCGCCTTCATTCAGCATCATACTGACGCGATCGATAGCTTTGAGAGGTCCGTCTACCGTCATAAATTCAATAGTGAGATTACGAATATCGAGTAATGGCATTATTCAACTCCTGCATTGATAGCCCGGCGGATGCCATCACCCAGCAGATTGACCATTAATACACTGATTAATAATGCGATTCCCGGCAGCATCACCGTCCAGGGGGCGATATAAATGAGCTCCAGTGAGTTACCGAGTAACGCGCCCCATTCTGGCGAAGGCAGCTGGGCACCTAAGTTAAGAAATCCAAGTGCAGCAATATCCAGTATTGCCATTGACAGAACACGTGTGACTTCAGTTGTCAGTATTGCGGCAATATTAGGTAATACTGCATAAATGAGAATCCAGGCAGTAGATGCACCATCCAGACGAGCTGCAACCACATATTCTTTATCCAGTTCGTCATGAACAGCACTGTAAATAGTACGTACAATGCGGGGTAGTAATGCCAGCCAGACAGCAAACATACTTTGTTGTAAGCCCGGTCCGATAAAAGTAATGATGATAATTGCCAGCAAAAATAACGGGATGGATAGCAGGATGTCGAAAATATGATTGAGGGTGACGGAATATAACCCTTGAGTGGCGCCTGCAAGTACACCGGGTATCAGGCCACAGAGTACCGCGGCGAAAGTCACAATCAGTGCAGAGCCAAATGTTGATGCCGTTCCTGAAAGCAGGCGACTGAGCATATCACGGCCGAGATCATCAGTACCAAGAAAAAAGGAAACATCGCCATAGTGGGACCATGAAGGCGGTAGTAATTGATGGCCAAGGAATTGCTGGTATTGTGCATAAGGGGCGATAAAATCACCAAAAAGGCACAGTAGTATCAGAATAATAACACCATATAAACCAACCATAGATAGCGCATCAGCATGAAAGATGCGCCATGTATGCAGTAATGGGCTCACTATTTTTTTCTCACGATACACATTATCCAGGAGCATACCATTCCTTATGTTTTAATCTGTTACTCATGATAGCTAAAAAATCGGAGAGCGCATTGATGACAAGCACCAGCGATCCGGTAACCACAACACCGGCAGAAATAGCTGCATAGTCCTGCTGACGAATGGCGTCAATGAGCCAATAACCTAACCCGGGCCAGCTGAATACCACCTCAATAATCATCGTCAGCGTCATCATAGTTGAAAACTGTAACCCTAATTTGGGAATAATGGGAGGCAGGGCATTATGCAGTACATGGCGGCGGATAATGGTCAGACGAGATAAGCCGCGGGTAGCGGCTGCTTTAATGTAATTCTGGCTGAATACATGATAAGTGCTGGTGCGCATTAAACGGATTACTTCTGTAGTGGGTGCGACAGCCAGCGCTATAATCGGCAGCATCATATGATGCAGGACATTCATCATCATTTCATGGCGCAGGGGAGAGTCAGACAGCCAGGTATCCAGCAGCACCATGCCAGTAACCGATTTTATCTCGTAGAGTAAATCGAAACGACCGGCAACCGGTAGCCACCCTAAATACAGTGAAAAAAATAATATTAATAAAATGGCCAGCCAGAACACAGGAATAGAAAAACCAATCAATGCCAGTAAGCTGATAATAATGTCAGGCCATTTTCCCGGCATTGCCCCTGCAGTAATGCCGAGAGGAATTCCCACCGATAGCGCCAGTGCAAAAGCCAGAATGCAGAGTTCCATGGTAGCAGGAAAGGCTTCACGCAGCTGTTGACTGATTGGCTGACCATTAATAATAGAAATACCAAAATCACCGTGCATCAAGCGGGTCAGATAAGATTTTAATGCATCAAGTATAACCCCATCGTTAAATGTCTCGTCCGGTGTGAAATAACATAAACTAAATCCCGTCAGTAACAGTATGAACAGGGTGATTATCAGTAATAATAAACGCTGTAGTATGAAAATCATCATCGCGTTGGATCCTGTTATTTTTCACGGAATACATCAGCAAAGGAGTCATTACCAAAAGGGCTCAGGATCAATCCGTTGATATCGTGACGATAAGCCTGTAACTGTAGCGATGAAGCTAATGGCAGTAAAGGTAATTGCTGTTCAAGGATTTTTTGTGCCCGGTAATAGTAGTCGATACGTGTGGCGAGTTGTTGAGCCTGTAATGCTTTCTGGAGAATTTTATCAAATTCTTTATTACACCAATGCGTGTAATTAGTGCCTGACTGTATTCCTGTACAGCTCAATAACGGGCGTAAAAAACTATCTGGATCGTTGCTATTTGTCGACCAGCCTGAAAGCATCAGATCATGATGCATTTCCACCAGGCGGGCTTCCTGAAAACGGCCTTCAACAGGGATAATAATGACTTCTATACCCACCTGCGCGAGATCTGACTGGAGTAGTTCAGCAGTTTTTAACGGGCTGGGATTATAGGCATGAGAAGCAACAGGCACCCCTAAATTAAGTTTAAGTTGTGTGATGCCCAGTTCTTTGAGAATCCTGCGCGCTTTGGCGGGATTATATTCAGTGACTTTGAGTTTTTTGTCATAAGCCCATGACGCCCTTGGAAGAATCGAGGCTGCTGTCTCTGCCGTGCCATAATAGATTGCCTGAATCAGGCGCTGATTATTGATAGAAAGTGCAATAGCATGCCGTACCCGACTATCATCAAGCGGTGGTTTTTGCGTATTAAATGCCAGCCAGGCCACATTCATTCCGGGGCGCAGGGTCAGGCGTAAGCGTGGATCAGCGCGCAGGATGGAAAGCTGGCTCGCGGCAGGCCAGGCGAGAACATCACATTCACCTGTCAGCAGTTTTGACAGACGTCCTGCTCCTCCTGTAGTCAAGTCAATAAGGACCTGCTGTATATGTGGTAACCTTTTCCAGTAATGGTTATTGCGCAACAGGCGAATATACTGACCATGCCGATATTCATTCAGCATGAATGGGCCTGTCCCTACAGGATTGCGATCCATCTGTTCCTGATTGCCTTGTTGAGCCAGAAAATCCGCATATTCAGCGGATAATATCGGTGCGTACTGAGTAGCCAGATGCCAGAGAAAGGAAGCATCTGGCGCCTTTAAGCGGAATTCGACGGTATAGTCGTCCAGTTTATGTACCTGTTCAACGGCATTATTTAATTGCAGGCTGTCAAAATAAGGATATTTTCCACCGCTTACGGAATGCCAGGGGTGCTTTTTGTCAAATACACGCTGAAAACTGAAAACGACGTCATCAGCGTGCATCATACGGCCTGGTGTAAACCAGGACGTTGTTTGAAATGGTACCTCTTTACGCAGCCTGAAACGGTAGGTTTTTCCATTGTCCAGTATGTCCCAGCTTTGGGCCAGTTCAGGAACTAAGTTATAGGTGTAAGGATCAACATGTAATAATCGATCATAAAGCTGTATTGCCAGCGTATCCACGGTCAGCCCACTACTGGCTATTTGCGGATTAAAGGTGGTGAGTGTTCCGTTGACACAATAGACAAATCCCTGCTGGCGGATATTGCTGTCAATAGCGGGTGAACCCGGCCAGGCAAGGCCTGATAACAGTGTCAGAAAAGCTGGCAGTATCCAGATGATTACACGATGCATGGTTGTTTTCATCATTAAATTGAATGATGGACCTAGTGTATCCTGATTCAGCTATCTGCCCAATCCATGATAAAAAATAACAGGGTGCTGTTAACATACAGACAGATTAAATTTTCGGCAATAACATAGCCTGCAGCGGCTTTGCTTATAATGCGTTAAATAAAGCATAATTAGTATTGATAATAAGGGCATAAAGGCATGTAGTCTGTGTTTATATCACCCGATATTGCCAGTGATTTTTTACCCCCGCTGTTTTGTATTTTATAACTATGCTTTCAGGCATGGCAGTGAGGAGAACAATACGGCTAATTTTTAGCTATATCTTTTTCCTGATTTCTCTCTGCTCCTTCTACTCCTTCTTTGTCGTCTTTCACCTCCCAGACGTGTAGCGTGTTTTTGCTTTCATCAATAGTAATGCCGCGTTTTTGCCTGTTTTCAATGGAGTCAGGGGCATTCTTTTTCATTATCTGGACAGGCTGTGGGGCAGTCTGTGTTTGCCATTGAGCCAGGTCTTGTCTTAATTTTCCTAGCTGTTGTTGTATGTCTTTACGAAATGTGCTGACAGCGTCGTTAGCTAATGTTTCCCCTTCCTGAATATCATTTTTCTTCTTGAATTTTTTTGCGAAACGGCGGTCCTGGTATTTCGGCATTAAGTGTATGGTCTGATTTACTATTTCATCCTTACCTTCATTATTTCTGATAGTCCCTTCAATCGTTAATTTTGCCATAAATGGTGTTTCAGGAACGTTGACTCCACCGATTTGCTGCATATAATGTTGAATATCTTCTTTTAATGCCGCAACGGGAATATTCTTTATATTTACTGTTTTTGCCTGCGTTATACCCGTAATACCTGCCACGTCATTAAATTTTATCCCGATTTGATTTACTGTAATTCGAAGGGTAGCTTTTCCACGACTTTTTCAAATTCACTGCCGGCATCAAACGGGCGCTTTGTTTGTGCTTTTGCGTGTGTACTAAGCAGAAGGTTCGTTTTCGCCATGTCGCGTGGTTTAAACCCCATGGTTATCATGACCGCTTTGCCCGCTTCATCAGTGCCTGTAATAGTAAACTCCACAGCTGCCTGAGGTTGTACTGAAACACCACCGATTTCAGCCATATTGGTTGCAATATATTGCTGCAGCCGGTTATAGCTCATCTGTTCTACCGTACCCAGCTTATGTTTATTGTCATGGGTATCCGTGATGCTGATATCTGCCTTATCCAGAATAGCCTCCCTGTTTTTCAGGATGGATTTGAGTGGCTTATTCACAGCGGCATTGTTAACACTGCCGTTTTCAGTAGCAGCGGTGCTGGTGGTATCAGTGGTATTTGCATCATCCGGTACAGTCAGGGCATGCTGCGCCTTGTTATCCTGAATTTTCTGTGGTGTTTCTGTCGCCGGTGTTGAAAATCCCTTATTGTCTGCAGGTGATGCTGTCGTTGCTGTATTTTCTGCTTTATCAGCACCATATTTCCTGACTGACACTATTGATGGAAAAGGATTCAACGGACCTGTTTTTTCCCCTTCCGGCCGGGAAAGCGTGATGCTGCTGACATGGCTGTTGTTTTTTATTCCGGTAATGGCTGCAAATATTTTGTACAGTATATGGATTATTTTTTTATAAATAGCCGTATCAGTAAGTCTTGAGGTAGATCCCACGTATTCTGACAGCTTCATAATGTCTTTTCCCGCACAGGCCAGCGCACCGAAAAAATACCGGTTGATGTATTAAATCATAGCTCAGGTTTGTGCAGGTATGAGGTACGCAGTGCTGATACCGATTGCGGTTCAGTCAATGGGCAGATTTTGGCAGTTGAACAAATTTTTTGCCTTCAGCATATAAGCGTTCAAAATCCTGCTGATAGCGCCTGGCCACATCAGGAACATTATTAAGTAAAATAACATTTTCCGCATTGCGCTTGTTTGCACCAGCGGTGTAATTGAATGAGCCGGTCTGCAGATTCTGGCCGTCTATCACCATGTATTTATTATGCATGATGGTATAACGGCTGTTCAGCCTGACGGGTATACCCTGATTAGCCAGGAAGGTCACCGCGGTATAGCGGGTATTATTGGCTTTTTCATCGGCGACCACTCTGACCTTAACACCACGTCTGGCAGCCTCTGCTAACGCAGTCGCAATCGGGCTGCTGGTGAAGCTATAAGCCGCGACCTCAATACTGAGGCGGGCATGTGCAATTCCTGTTAACACGACATTGAGTGCACTGCCATCGGGAGAAAATCCGGTGAGATATTCCGTGGATGCTGTTGTTGCCAGACAGCGTGTCGTGATAAGTACAGTCAGAAGGAATGCCAGCAGCGGTTTTTTAATTTTTACACTCATTTGTTTTCCCTGAAATTTTTTCCATAAACACAAAGAGTATGAAATAAAGTCTCATTGTACCAGACTTAATAATTGATGGACTAAGGCGATCTGGTATTGCGGTATCCTGACGTTAATCACGCGAATAAATAGTCGTACAGCCGCTATCAGTGAAGGTTTTATGGCCAGGGACTGCGCGGGAAGGATACACTTTACTGACAGGTTAACGACAATTTTCTGCTGATTATTTTTTCAGCATGTCTTTTAACTGTTCAGTCAGCTGGCGCCGCAGATCGCCTAATCCGGGTTTGTCGTCCGACATCCATGGTAGCTGGCGGCACAATTCCATGGCTTTAATACCAAGGCGGGCAGTCAGCAGTCCAACGCCAATGCCTTGTGCTATGCGTGCAGAAAGACGGGCGGTCAGATCCTGTGACAGCCAGTTCATACTGGATTCGCGCACAAGCTCAGAAATACCGGCAAAAGCAATATTCAATAACACCATACGTAACAGGTAGATACGACTGAAATAGCCCAGTTCAATGCCATATAATGCGGCAATATGATTGATTAAGCGTATGTTACGCCATGCAATAAAGATCATATCCACCAGTGCCAGCGGGCTTACGGCAATCATTAATGCCGATTCAGCAGCATAACGATTAATGATATTGCGGGCGCGCGCATCAAAAACAGGCTGGACAATTTTTGCATATAATATAATGACTTCACTGCCGCTATGGGTTTCATGTAACGCAGCCTGCCAGTGCTGAAATGCAGGATGCTGCTGACTCATGCCTGACTCGCGTACCAGTGTTTCACAGAATTTCCTGCTATTACCACCCGCAGGGCTGAGCAGTAATTCACTGGCCTCTTCACGTGTTTTAATACGCCGACGTAACAGGGAAAGACGGCGCCATTCAGTAATAATGCCAGCGATAGCAGCGAGGATAATAAATCCGACTGCAGTTGCACAGGTTAATGCTATCCAGTTTTGTTGCTGTAGCGAAAGAATTAACCACCGTACTGACTGGGCAATCAGTACAACTGCAAATAAGCACAGGCCCGCGATAAATAGCCTGTGTTGCAGGTGACGCCTGGGTTTGAGCAGGGTATTTTCCAGATCTGTTACCGATTTCTGCGTTTCCTGCCCGCTAACTTCAGTTTCTGGTATAGAAAAAAGGCTGGCCTGCTGTTCGGCAAAGATTTTTCCTGGCTTTAAGCGCATTTCTTCTGATGACTGTGGTGTGTCTGAAAAATCCATACGTGGCTTAATGGGTTCAGTCATCGCAGTTTATCTCCCAGTAAAAACTCCATCACCGCATCCATACGGATGTGGGGTAACGGACTGCCTGCATCTGTTCTGAGCGGACGAAACTGTTCGAAATGAAATCCCTGTTTTTGCCAGAATTCCGCGCCAGGTAACCGGGAAGGAATTTCACCCGGAAAGACCGTCAGGGGAGCACCATCATGCAGGCGATGGCCTCTTAATGCTGTCAGGCGTTCATTCTGATGCTCAATAATGCCGCTTACGGTTGCCTGTATCGATGCAATGGCAGTGCAATTTGCGGCAGCACCATCGAAAGCGGCGTCCTGCCATGCTTCCCGTATTAGCTGCTGTAACAGTAAAATCAGGCTGGTATGTTGATCTGTCGTCACATGATCAGCCTTGCTTGCGGCAAACATCAATTTATCAATACAGGGTGTAAACAGGCGGCGGCGCAGTGTGCGCTTGCCATAATGAAAACTCTGCATCAGCTGGCTTAATGCCAGCCGCATATCATTAAAACTTTGTGGTCCATTATTTAATGCCTGCAGGCAGTCTACCAGCACTATCTGGCGGTCAAAACGAATAAAGTGCTGCTGGTAAAAATCGCTGACCAGTGTTTTACAGTAGTAATTAAATCTGTCACGCAGCATAGCGAAATTACTCTGTTGACTGGCCTGTAAAAGTTGTGATTCGCCGGTACCCGAGCAGTCTGGCCAGGGGAAAAACTGCAATGCCGGTGCTCCTGCCATATCCCCCGGCAGGATAAAACGCCCGGGTTGTATAAAGTGTAATCCTGCGTTTTTACAGCGTATCAGATAATCACTGTAAGCCTGCGCAATAGCGGCCAGCTGATTTTCATCGGCAGGCGCCAGTGGATCGCAGTGCTGACAGAGTGCAAGCCAGGGTTGTGCCCATGGTACACGCTCTCCCTGTAACAGGAGGTTCATCTGCTTTGACCAGGTAAGATAATCCATGTCCAGCATGGGAAGATCGAGAAGCCATTCACCAGGATAATCAATAATTTCAAGATAGAGTGTCGATGTTTCTTTCAGGCGCAGCAGTGGATTATCAGAGCGAAAGCGTAATGCCAGTTGGATCTCACTGACCCCACGTGTGGGCTCGGGCCAGCGCGGGGGTGTATCATAGAGTGATGCCATGCTTTCATCGTAAGGAAAGCGCGGGACGCCAAGACAGCGTTGTGGAATACGCTTCACACCCACAAGGCGCCCTTCGCGTACAACAGAAAACAGCGGCAAACGCGCACCCTGGTGAATATGAAGTAGTTGATTGACCATAGCAGTGATAAAGGCTGTTTTACCACTACGGCTCAGCCCGGTCACTGCCAGTTTCAGATGCCTGTCCAGGCCACGATTAACTAATGTAGTCAATTCGTTTTGCAACCACTTTATTCTGGTTTCAGGCAAGTTAATCTCCGGCGTGTTGTCGCTGTTGCATTGATATTCTGATATAAAGCGGCAGCCTGCTGGTGTAATGACAATATAGCATTGATACTGCTGCCAGTATCAAGTGGCCGTCACTTTAGATAATACCTGCTTTTATTTCAGCGCGTTCAGTGCCATGTCGTAGTTTGGCTCTGTTGTGATTTCATTCACCAGTTCACTATAGAGGATTTTGTTGTGTTCATTCACGACAACGACAACACGTGCAGTTAATGTGGCCAGTGGGCCATCAGCAATTTCCACCCCGTATGCCTTTTTAAATGCATTACCACGAAAAGTTGACAGTGTAATGATATTGCTTAACCCCTCTGTACCACAAAAACGTGATTGTGCGAAAGGTAAATCTGATGAGATACAAATGACTATTGTGTTTTCAAGTTCACCAGCCAGCTGGTTGAATTTGCGTACTGATGTGGCGCAAACACCGGTATCAATGCTTGGAAATATGTTCAATACCTTACGTTTTCCTGCAAAGCTGCTTAACGTAACATCAGACAGATCTTTGGCAACCAGGGTAAAGTCTGGTGCCGTATCACCTGGTTTGGGGATATGACCTGAAACGACAGTGGGATTGCCCTGAAAGTGTATTATTTGTGTCATTATTGCATCCTTTTAGTTAACATATTTTTTACAAGAATCTGCTTCCAGTACCTTGCAGGTTCAGGAGAAACAGGATACGACCCGGGCGATGCCGGGCTTACAAGGTAACCGGGGGTTATGCTGAAGCTGATGGTAATACAGCGTTACCGGTACCAGGTAGATCCTGCAACAGGTACTTAGGGTAACCCCATATCATCGCGCAGGGCAATCAGTTAATTTGGGAAAAGCGCGCGTATTATTTTCCCTTCATGCTGCGTGAATGCGTTTGATTTGACTTAATTATTGAACACTAAATGGTAAAATCGAGTTTTTGTGCATCGTCTGACAGACCAAAAATCTCCATTTTATATTGTTCAAATATGCTATTAAAACCAATTAAACAGATATTGGTTTTGTTGATGACATCAAGTAACACCTGACTGTGCGGGTTCGACTTATCGTTTCTGATTTGCTCACTGCAGGCAGTGAGTATCTGAGTTTTATTTTTATAAGAAGAGGGAATATTTTCCTGTTTCAGGATGTTGTTTAAGGCTGCAGTAAATTCTTTCACTGCCAGATTATACTCTTTTGCCAGCAATGCTGTTTTTTCTTCTGCAGGAATGGCTTGCCGGTTTATTTTATCCACCATTGCTGCCAGCTTTTCAACCAATTCCGGGTGAGATGTCTGCAATTGTGTGGCCAGCCGGTTTGCTACTTTATCGTCTAAAGGCACAGGTTTTTTCAGCATAACAGCGCTGTCAGGTCCGTTGTTCAAAACAGGGAGGTGATTGATGTCCGATTTTGCACGCATAATATCAGTCATAATTTACTCCTGAGGCTCTTGAGCTTCGTCTTGAGTCTGGCTGGTTGAGGGTGATGAAGAGAGTGTTAACAGTTTATCGTCCACAAGTTGTCTTGCCTGTTGTAACGCATGTTCTTTTAGCATGGAGAATTTTTTATACCGCTCAGAGCGGTAAATGATGTTATCTGCTGTTCTGTACAGGTTCCTGCTGTAGTTTTCTGCACTGAACGTCATAATTTCGCTGCCTATTTCAATGGAAACAGTCGTTCCTTCTGTCCAGGTTATCTGAATATTTTTATTCAGAGCGTTGATATCATCACTTAGTATCTTTTCAAGTTTTCTTGGTAAAAAAATACAGATATGGTTTGCATCAGCATATTGCTCGGAAAACGCTTTTAGCAAGGGCCCTAACAGGGCATCACTGGTTAATGCCTGCGTCAGCTGCTCAGTTAACGTTGTTTTTGCAAAAGCCAGCATATCTTCGTAAACACGCTGGTAAGTATCAAGCGTGGTCAGCATATGCTGTATAAATGTATCCAGCCCCAGCAGATAACCTTCAGCTTTAGCCTGTTCAAGGAGAGCTTCTTTAGCATTGTCTGCTTCTTCAATGATATTTTTACTCAGATTTCTTGCCTCGGCTTCGACTCTTTCAGCGTAGCGTGCGGCGGTGACCGAGTTACGCTTGATAATCAGGTTATCAATGGCTGCGGGCAGAGAATCGGGATTAAGAGATTTTAGCATAATCGAAAGCCATAATAAGAATGGATGGCGTAATCATATCTGATGTTTTGATAAGACTGGCCGGAAACATCAGACTGGCTCTTTGTGCCAGTGCAGGTGAAAAATTTCTCAGCGTTGCTATCAGGGTACTCGCTCCGGTGGACTGCAGCGTTTCTGTTGTAATGGCATTCAGCGGCTGCGCAGGTAACGTAATAGTTAAGGGTAATTTAGTAAAAGAGCGGCAGATGGCATCAAGTTTATGAATGGTGCCAGAAAAAATCAGTGGCGTACGTAACAGATGACATCCAGTCAGCATCGCTGCTCTGGGTATGTGCTGCCATCCTTTAATAACCGAAGAAATAAAGGGGCCTGGTGTAAAGGAAAAATCAATATTTCGTGATAACTGGTGCTGTTCAATAATAAATTCATTTAGCAGGGCATTGCTTTTTATGGCCTTCTGATATGGAAACGCATCCAGGTGCTCCGGCAATATATAATCACCGGGCGCATACATGATTTTGAGCAGTCTGGATTCCATTACCCGCATCATGCCCCCTGACTGGTGGCATTTTCTGGTGCGATTTCGGATGCAGCAGGGACAGGTGTCACCGGTGCAGGGGTTGCTGGTACAACAGGTACCGGTTTAGTTACCGGTGTAACAGCAGCTTTTGCGGTGGGCTGATTTTTTTCTTTAGCAGACTGCCGCTGCCAGAACAACCAGCCAAGGCTGACAGTGACCAGTAATGCAATGATAAGTGTCATCATAAGGGGCAGAGTATTATTATCCTTACTACTTTCGCGCGAAGTAGGTACAGCACGCTGGATAACGGGTTGTTTAAACAGCACTACGGATATGTTAGCAAATTCAATATTACCGAAGCTGTTTTTTAAGAAAATTTTAATTTCATTGCCAAATTTGGCTTCATCAATGCTGCCACTGTAAGTCAGTAGCGCGGAAACATGCACGGGCTCAGGTGTACGCACATCGCTACGCAGGCCCAGAGGATAACTTATGTGAACTTTGGCTCTGGTTATGGGGTTAATGATGGACAGTGACTGTTCCAGGCGTTGTTCAAGCACTGAAATTAAGCGTGCTTTTTCTGCCTGTGGAGAAGCTACCAGAGCATCAACCGGGAAAGCCTGCATGATTTCGACTCTGGGGGCAGAGGGTAAATTGTGCTGGTTTAACAGCTCGACTGATGCAACGAAATCAACGGTATTTACTGTAACAGACAGTCCCAGTTTGCCTTGATCGCTTTTTTCAGCAGCAATATTGTTTTGTTGTAATATTGCAATGACTTCATTAGCCTGGCGTTGATCGAGGCCCGTAAGCAATTTTTCCTGCTTGCAGCCCTGCAGCAGGATTATTGCGATTATTAAACCAATTTTAAATACTAAGCCACGCATCACTATTGTGCTTTGATCAATGTTTCAACAGTGGTTGTCGCTTTTCTGGCCAGTGTACTCACCAGTGAGACATAGATAGTATAATCACCCAGTCTGTTTTGTAGATCGGCAAGTACAGCAGGATTGGAAAGCGCGCTGGCGTTGCTCATGATGGTGTCAATGGCAATTTTTTCCTGCTCTGTTTTTACGGTGGCGTCACTGTAAGCATTACGTACTATGTCTTCGATAGGGACCAGATTTTCAGTATTCAGCTCCGGCTCTGTCAGGTTGTTGTGTGTCCTTAATAGTGAGTTGATTGTTTCATTCATGGCTTTGCTCCTGAAGTTGGATTAAAAGAACAAAACATTGATGCTGTTATATGACTGTCTTGGATAACGACGCTGTAACCTCGGTTACAGCGTCTGGCTAATTCATACCACCGCCGGGTTAACGGAAGTTCTGTATAATGGCAGAATCCACGTCTTTGTAGGTTTTCACCACGTTAGACTGCGCATTGCGATATAGCGTATATTCCGATAGCAGACTCTGATATTTAGCCAGTGTTTGCGGATTGGATGGGTCAGCAACAAGCTTCTGCTGAGCGTCTGCGAGTGCATCCTGTAGGGTTTGCACGCCTTTATCAAACAGCGCAGACATACAGTCCAGAAACCGCTCTTCCGCATCTGGATCTCGTGGGGGTTCTAATAGAGCAGCTGGAGTAGTAACACCGGGAGGAAGCGCCATAATTATGTTTCCTTTTGTCTGCTTACACGGTTTTACCAGTAATTGCTATCAGCGTTACCTGTTAACAATACCGGGTTAAGTACTGGGGAAATACCAGTGACTTTTCCCCATTAGCACATATCCTTTTTCTCCATTAAAGTAAGATTTTCCCTTTAACAGATTATTTTCCAGTTGGATATCGAAATTAATATATCGGCTTCCCCATTCTTTTTTATAGGCCGCAATAAAATGATTCAGCTGGAATAATTCATTATCACTGAGTTCGCCACGAATACTGAATGTTGTCCCCTGTGATGTTGTCAGCTTTGCGAAGGGGAGATAAATCAGCTTTAAGCGATCTTCTGCCTGACTGATGATGGTATTTTTATTATAAGTTTTAATTACCGGAGTGCGTGCAAACGGTATCCATTGCAGTGACAGATCTTTTATTTCTTTTAACTTATCAGGTGACAATTCTGATTCTGTGACCACTTTTACCACCGGGCTTATGGGTGCAGAAAAATCAATGGTTAATACAGGATAGTCTTTATCCCAGAATCGGTTAGTTAATTGTTCTGGCTCTTCTGAGAGTAAAATAACTTCTATTTTTTCATCATCAGGGCGTGGATTTTTCTGCAAAGCCTGCAGGATCCAGTCAAAATCTCGTTGTGTCAGCGCTAACAGGTAATAGGTATTTTGATTGCCTTTAATAATACTGACGGGGTTGACTGAACCGGCAATGGTATCAGTCAATGATTTTTTTATTTTCTGTTCAGAGTTAGTATTGTTAAACCATGTGGTTATTCCAGCCAGCGCACAAATTACTACAACCGTGGCGGTAATGAAGCGGAATTTTTTGAAGCGACTTTTTGGGGTTAATTCTTCCTGCTCTGCTGTCAGCGCTGCTTCTTTTTCGGGAGGTATATATTGCAGGACAGCATCACTCCATTGGTCGGACTGCTTTTTTATGGCAATGATTAAGTTATCGATTTGCTCAATTTCATTAAAAGCAGCCGGTCTGGGTTTTTCAGAATCTGCTGAAGCAGCATCGGTAAGGTTGTAATACTGGCTGGTATTTTCCTCCGATGTCTTATCCTCGGGATCGCGCAGATCAAGATAGTAGTCGTTAGTGGCATTGCCAATCGGAATGAATAAGTTGATGACAGACTCGTCATCTGAGGTGGTGCTGGAATCCTGAGCCTGGTTACTGGTTTTAATCAGGTAGCGCTTTGCTGACAGCAGAAGCTCACTGCCTGACATCTCGCCGGATAAAACCCGTAAAGTAAACAGCACTTCGCATTCTCCTGCCAGCTAAATTCTATAACATATAAAAAACAATTCATGATTATGATATAGAATAAAAATTACATTATGCAGATGAAAACCAGTATAGAGTGTTTATAAAAAACAGACAACAATTCCCGGCATTTGTTACAAATGCGCCAATTTATCGTAACGAGATTCAGCGTGCGTTTAAATTATCTCCATAATCTGTCGTTAATGAGTTGATGGGTTAATTTTCTATTATTCTGAATCTATGATTAGTTTATTTCACTGCTGGTTTTGATAATTTGAGTCAGGCCTGATTTAAGATAAAAATATATATTTTAATGAGTTATAAGTTGTTATTTTAATATTTTATCATCCATTTTCATGTATGATTGACTAAAAACCAGTTTATAGTATCTGTTACAACTAATTGAAAGGTGATATAACTGACCTGAAAATGCTGTGATACTTCTATTTCATAAAAGGGTGGTGATATGGCTGAACTTAGTTCAGGTCCTTTGATGAAAGACGATAGCATACCTGGTGAAACTGACACTGAACACAAGATACTGCTGATTAGAGCATATCTTAGTAGCAATGACGGCATGTTTGTATGGAATGGAAAACCAAAAGCGCAGCCCGGCCCTCATAAGGGCGGTTATGAAAAAATCGTCACCTCATCCTGTTTTATGCTCATTCATCATGGTGAGACAATTGATATCCATTTTGGTGAATGGGATATTGAATTATTGCCATTATCACGTATAGCGAAACTTTTTGCTTTTATTGATGCTGCAGGCATTATTCCCAAAGGTAGTGATAAATACCATATTCCTGGTGTGGAGCCGCAGTTTATATTTCTGACAGAATCAGCCAGAAGCGATGATAAAATTGAAACGCAGATAGTTGATGCCGTGTTGCGTGAAGACCAATCACTTAATATGTTGTGGGCTGCGGTTCGTGCCCATGAAAGCTACTGGATTAATTCTCATTTATTATCGGAACTGTCAGAAAAAAACAAAGTAGAAGATATACGCAGTCAATATGGTGTATCAAGTTCTCATTTCAGAAGGTTATGTAAACAGCATTTGGGTATTAATGCCAAGGGGCAACTTCGTGCCTGGCGTGTGTGCATTGCTGTATTACAGATTATTGAAAGTAATAAGAGTTTGAGTGATATTGCAATAAATAATGGTTATGCTTCCGCATCACACTTTGCTAAAGATGTGAAATCATTTTTTGGGTTTACCCCGAGTGAGTTCAGAGTATTAGAGCGATTACTGTATGAAAAGAAGCCTGCGTAGAGCCAGAGGTGCTCTTTTATGCACTGTTTTTTTACTGGCAGGATTTTCCTTATCTCTGAGTGTAGACGCAAATAAAAATAATGCGGATGCCATGACGGCGAACGACAATAGTGATGTGTTCGTTGCTGTCGATACGCGAGTTGATAATGTGTTTGATGCGCTGTCAATTAAGCTGGGTAAGCCCATCATTGTCAGCCCTGAAGTAAAAAGGCGTAAAGTGACCGGTGAGTTTAATATGGCTTTTCCGGAAAAAATCTTAAACCAGCTGACCACCACTATGGCATTGAACTGGTTTAATGATGGTCAGTCGCTTTACATTTTTACTAATGCAGAGCTTAAAAACGAAATAATTCAATTGCGCTTTGCCCCTTATCAGGAGCTGCTCAGTTACTTAAAAGCCACAGGTCTGTATGATACACGCTACCCAACCCGTGCAAAACCTGATGCGGGCTCTTTTTATCTATCAGGCCCACCGCTGTATGTCGATCTGGTTAAGGCTGCTGCTAAATACTTAGACGCCGCTTATATGCAGGAAGAAGAGCAGGGTGTTCAGAATATCCGCGTTATCCGTCTTAAAAACACCTTTGTCAATGATCGTGCCTATGCCATGCGCGGTGATATGGTTAATATCCCCGGTGTGGCAACAGCGATTAATAATCTGCTCAATAGCAAGAAATTGCTACATGCACAGGTCTCTTCTGATGGTACAGCAGAAAATTTAAAAGAAGGAGAAACTCCCGCTGGTTATCCTGATATCGCTCCTGTCAGGAGCAGAACACCCAGTGGAAGAACGGTGTTTGAAAGTGGAGATCTATCTATTGTTGCTTATCGGGATACTAACAGTTTATTAGTCAAAGGCAGTGCTTCTCAGGTCCGTTATATCGAACAGCTAATCAATACACTGGACATTGCAAAGCAACAAATTGAATTGTCGGTATGGGTTATTGATATCGCTAAAAGCCAGCTTTCGGAACTGGGAGTACGCTGGCAGGCAAGTTTTTCTACGGGTAATGCGGCTGTGCGCTTTAACAGCTCTGCACTGGATGTGATTAATGGTGCCAAATTTCTGGCTAATGTCAGCGCGCTCAGTAGTAAAGGGGATGCTCAGGTCGTATCACGGCCAATTATCCTGACACAGGAAAATGTGCCCGCGGTATTTGATAATAATACGACTTTTTATACCAAGCTGGTCGGTGAAAGAAATAGTTCACTGGAAAATGTTACCTACGGTACTTTGGTGAGTGTATTACCGCGTATTTCTTTTAAAGAAAAAGAAATTGAAATGGTCATTAATATCGAAGACGGTGGCCTGCAATACGATCAAACGTTTAAGCGGGAAGAAGTCGATAACTTACCCATGGTCAAACGAACCACGATTAATACGGTTGCCAGAGTACCGAAAGACAGCAGTTTGTTGATTGGTGGCTATACTCGTGAACAGAGTGAAAAAAAAGAGCTTAAAGTACCTATCCTTGGTGATATCCCTCTGCTCGGGATTTTATTTCGTTATAAAATGGGTAAAAAAGAGCAGATGGTACGTATTTTTCTGATTCAACCAAAGCTATTAAGTACTGCAGCAGAATGGGATGGCTCAGTGATGCAGGAGGACCCTATGTTGAGTTCTAACATGAAGCTACGCCAGACAGTGAATATGTTGCAAGATTACATAGGCCGGTAATTATGGCACTGAATCCTATAACAGGAGCTCCTTCAGCACTGGAGATAATGAAGCGCTCAACGCCTTCAACTCCAGCTGAAGTGCAGCAGCAACCGGTTGAAGAAACAGGTACTCAGGCTAACGAGCTGAATCAGGCACAGGAATTTGCCGATGATATGTCCCAGGCTGCGGCTCAGTTTGGCCGTGTCAGAGATCTGAATCGTAAACGTTCTGAAAGTAGTGAAAATCGCGATCGTATCCTGGACGACGATGTTGATACTAAACTGGATCAGATTTTTGCTGTTATTGATACAAATAAAGGCAGTAAACAGCAGTTTTATCAATTTTTGCGTTCCTTATTTCCAGATCCCAGTGACCTGCTGCTGGTTTTACTGGAATTACTGCGTAGCAAAAAAATACGTAAAGCACAGCGTAAATTACTGGAAGACTTGATTGATGAATTAGAAGATGCAGATAACAGCGCACTGATGCGTGCTGGTATTAATGTTGCACTTAAGGCACGCGTATTTTCTAAATCCATTGCGAAAGATCCAAAAGCCTTACGTTCACTTTACCGTGAATTTATTATGTTTGAAGGGCCGAGTATTTATATTTATGGCGACTGGATTGATGATTATGATGAAAAACAGCGGGAACAGTTGCTGGATTTTATGTTACAGGCTCTGGTTGCTGATATGCAGTCGTTAGCACCCAGCGCCATTAATAATACGGAATTTGGCCCTTTACTGGAAAAATTGGGTGAAGTAAGAATATTGTACTCAATTGAAGAAACGTTTATAAACAAATTAATGAAGCTGGTGATATCACGGGTAAAACCATCAATAAAAAATGATTTTTTGCACGTTCTGGTGGACGGTGTTACTGAGCCTGAAAATATTAAAGAGAAACTTTATCAGTTACTGACAGTTTATTCTAACTTAACCTTAAGTATGAGAGCGGCATTAATACAAACCATGAATTACGCATTTAAGGCATTGCCGACGGGTATATTTATTTCACCGGAGATGAGAGATGAGCTGTTAGAAAATTTAACAGATATTATGACTGATATTTATAATCAGGAACGTCGACTGATACATAAACGTCGTTCTGCAAAAAAATAATTATTCAGTATCCTGAAAAATAATCAATATAAAACTTAATGAGTGGATAATGCTAACTAAAATTCTACTACAAATAAGTTCAAAACCAGAATTGATTGTACTGGGTGTTATGGTTCTGGTCCTTGCTATGTTGATTGTACCTTTACCCACCTTTTTGATGGATTTTCTTATCGGTTTAAATATCGTTATTTCTTTATTGATATTGATGAGCTCATTTTATATTACCCGGGTTTTAGCGTTCAGTACTTTTCCTGCCATATTACTTATTACCACTATGTTTCGCCTGGCATTATCAATCAGTACCAGCCGTTTGATTTTATTACAGGCAGATGCCGGTGATATCATCACTTCATTCGGTGAGTTTGTTATTGGTGATAATCTGGTGGTGGGTTTTGTCATCTTTTTTATTGTCACCATAGTACAGTTTATTGTTATTACTAAGGGATCTGAACGTGTGGCAGAAGTTGCTGCGCGTTTTTCTCTGGATGCCATGCCCGGTAAACAGATGAGCATTGATGCTGATTTAAAAGCAGGCATCATTGATAATGACGGTGTGAAAAAACGACGTTCAGAGCTGGAAAACGAAAGCCAGTTATTTGGCTCTTTTGATGGTGCAATGAAATTTATAAAAGGTGATGCCATCGCAGGTATTATCATCATGTTTGTCAATTTTATTGGCGGTATCTCAGTGGGGGTGTCGCAGCATGGTATGGATATGTCCACGGCCTTAAGTACTTTTACCATGTTAACAATAGGCGATGGGCTGGTTGCACAGATACCGGCGTTACTCATTTCTATCAGTGCGGGCTTCATGGTAACCCGAGTAGGTAATAACGATAAAAATCTGGGTGAGAATATTATTAGTGAGCTGTTTGCCAATAACTTTACCATGGCAGTGACTGCGTTTTTATCTCTCACCATCGGCTTTTTACCCGGATTTCCAACAATGGTCTTCCTGTTGCTGGCTGCTGGATTGATGGGTATGTACTTACAACGGCGTTACAAGGCCTATAAAGAGCAAAAAGCAGCCGGTGGTGGTGCTAAAGCGAAAGAAAGTGGTCTCTTGGACAAAATGAAAGGTAAAAAAGGAGGCAGTAAAGCAGAGGACTTTGATATTGATAATGTCGTTCCTGAAGCGGTCCCTGTTATCATTACTATTTCAGAAAAGCATCGTGAATACTTAGAGCAGGAAAAATTAGATTTACGATTAAAAAAAGAAGTTTTTGTTGAATATGGTTATCGATTACCTACGGTTGTGGTTAATTTTTCAGAAACTTTAGCTGAAAATACTATACTTATTCTCATTAACGAAATAAAAGCCGGCACCTATCCGGTAGTATTTAATCATCTGAAGATACTGAATAATCATGAAGAACTCGCTGTGTTGGGTTTTGAACCCGAATTTATTGATGAAGGAAATGGCGTGGTAAGTTGCTGGGTTCCTGAAAGTGAAAGAGAAAGGCTGGTAGAATTAAATACCGAATTTCGCGATGATATGGAGGAACTTTATCGTTGTTGCTCGGCCCTGTTATCCCGTCATATCCGCGAATTTTTTGGTGTTCAGGAAACCAAGAATTTACTTGATGATTTGGAAAAACTGTATCCTGAATTACTTAAAGAATGTTACCGGCATGCGACTGTCCAGCGAATATCTGATGTTTTTCAACGCCTGCTGGATGAAAAAGTCTCTATTCGTAATATGAAACTTATTCTGGAAGCTCTGGTGCAGTGGGCTCCGAAGGAAAAAGATCCTATACTGTTAGTTGAGCATATCAGGACAGCGCTGGCGCGTTATATCTCAAATAAATTTTCACAACAGGGAAGCATCAGAACAGTTATGATTTCCGCTGAGGTTGAAGATCAGATTCGTGCCGGTATACGTCAGACATCAGGAGGTTCATTTTTGAATCTGGAGCCACATAATATTGATAATATTCTGGATCTTTTTGCTCTGGCATTGAGAGATATACGTCTGTCATTACGAGATATTGTGGTATTGACATCAGTAGATACCCGGCGGTTTTTAAAAAAACTAATTGAATCTAAATATCCTGAACTTGAAGTACTTTCTTTTGGAGAAATCACTGAAGGCACGGACGTTGTTGTAATGAAGACAGTTTAATATTAATAGTATTTAATACGGAAATGGGGCATTGCTATGGGTTATAATATTGTTGCACTTCTTAAAGAATGTCTGCGTGATTTCGGTCGTGAAGATTTAGTCGTCGATTCGCTGGATAATCATTCAACGATTACCATCGATATTGATAAACGTCCCAGCATAAATATTACTGATAATAATGGTACTATTATGTTTTGGGCCACCGTTTTAGAATATAACGAATATACCATCAAGCAGGTAAGTGGTCCTTTATTAATCTATCAGCTTGAAGCTTCTTATCCTCACTTTGAGATAGCGCATCCTGCTTTATGTAAGGGTGATACTAATCTTGAACTTTGTGCATCGCTTAAACCATCCTGTTTTGATTCCAAGGAAAATTTCAGTACTGCTCTGGAGCATTTTTTCAATCATATGGTTTTTGTTCATGACATATTAAGCAAATAAACAGGTTATTGTAGTGATAAATTCACTCTTCAATGAAGCTGCACATCCTACATTGATACATGGTTCAATCATTGAAGCGCCCCTGAAAAGCGTTGCGGTGGGTGAACTGTGTTTAATTAAGGACTCACTGTTACAAAACAACGTAATCAGTAAGGCACAGGTTGTTGGCTTTCACCAGGGACAGACGATTCTCAGTCTGTTAGGCAGTGCGGAGGGATTATCACTACATGTTGTTATTGAACCAACGGGCAGTAGCTTTGCGCTGGATATCAGTGAAAATTTATTAGGTCGGGTGCTGGATGGCAACGGTATGGTGGTTGATTCTCTGACAGAACAGCAGCTACGGCCAGAGATTATGGCCGAAAAACGTACTGTTAATGGTATCCCGCCTTTATTCACCGAACGTCGGCCTATTAATGAGCCTTTAACGACCGGAATCAGGGTCATCGACAGTCTGTTGACCTGTGGACAGGGGCAGCGAATAGGTATTTTTGCAGCGGCAGGAGGTGGGAAAACCTCTCTGATGAATATGCTGATTGACCATTCAGAGGCTGATATTTATGTCATTGCTCTGGTTGGGGAGCGTGGCAGGGAAGTCACCGAATTTGTCCATGATATGACCACATCGCCTAAATCTGATAAAACTATCGTGGTCTATTCCACGTCAGACAGACCGTCTGTGGAACGCTGTAATGCTGCGATGATAGCCACGGCGATTGCAGAATATTTTAGAGACCAGGGTAAAAATGTGGTGTTATTTGTTGACTCTATGACCCGTTATGCGCGTGCACTGCGTGATGTCGCGCTTGCTGCAGGTGAGCTGCCTGCCAGACGGGGTTACCCTGCATCTATATTTGAAAGCCTGCCTCGCCTGCTGGAAAGGCCAGGTAAAACCGCTAAAGGAATAATAACCGCTTTTTATACCGTATTGCTGGAAAATGAAGAAGAGCCCGACCCAATCGGTGATGAAATTCGTTCTATTCTCGACGGCCACATTTATTTGAGCCATAAACTGGCAGCTGTCGGGCATTTCCCTGCTATCGATGTCTTAAGAAGTGCCAGCCGTGTTTTTACCATGATAGTGGATAAACAACAGCAACAGGCAGCATCACAGATGCGTGATTTGTTATCCCGCCAGAAAGAGATGCAGCTTTTCATTGACATGGGTGAATACCGGCCAGGAGAAAATGCAGAAAACGATCGGGCGATGGAATTAAAAGACGCTATTGAGGGCTTTTTACGCCAGCCAATGGATGAGTCATCGAGCTTTGATGAAACATTAGAGCGTTTTTATGACATTGTGGGCTAGAGAAAAATCATATTTAAAGTTTCTTAACCAGAAATCCGATAATGTTATGAGAGAAATAGGGCGCCTGAAAAATGAGGTAGCCGCTCTTGAGAAGGAGAAAAAAGCAGTACAACAGCAAATTAAGCTGTTATTGCAGCAAATAAATTTTTATCAGCGTGAAGGTCAGATTTCTTATCAGACGCTGTTAGAAAACAGACGAAAAATAGCAGTGATTATTTATCAGGTAAAAACGCTTGAGCAACAGATTACTGAAATGGAAAATCGTCAGGAACTGGTTGATAAGGATATTCACAAGGCCAGTTTAATTGCCAGGGCGTTAAGTAAGAAATCGTATAAATTTGCACTGATGCTAAAACAAAAGCGTCTTGAAAGATCGCTGATGATTGAGCTCAGTAATGAAAACGAGATTCAGGAGCTGGCAGTCCATGGTAAATCGTATCGATAATACAGCTATGCAGTCCCGTATCACCCGTGAGCCTGATGTTAACGGTCAGCTTAATAAGGAAATATCGCAAAAAATCAGACAGCAGGCTGATGATCTGGCCAGCCGTCAGCTAACGGAACAAAACAAGCTGATGGCAGAAAAATATCGTGAAATAAAACGGCTGCAGGAGCAACAGAAAAATAAAGAGAGTGTCCAGAGAGCTAAAGAAACTAATTTAAGGCGTAAAAAACCCGTTAATCCGGAGGAGCAGGTGCCGGTAATAAATGGGCAGCGTTTAATTCCAGACGATCCTACGTTGCTGGCACGTAATGCCGATGCGGTTAATATTACGCAAAAGAAAGTCACTGTTGATAACATGAAAGCAGATATGCAGGCAGACCTTGCTTCAACGGCAAAGCTTGCAGCGGAACAGCACGCAGCAGACAGGCTGAAATCTGAATCTGATGTCAGCCTGGTTGTAGAGCAGTCGTTACAGAAAGACCGGCATCGGGAAAGGGATAATACCGAGCTACAGACCGTGATAATTAATGCCACCGGAGACAGGATGCAGGAAGCTTCAGTGCAGACTGCACAGAAAGAATTACTGACAAACCTGTCAGAGAAGCAAAATCTGCTGCAACAGCTCCCTGAAACAGACGTTAAAACCATATCCACTCCAGACAGACAGCTTAATTATCCGTTTAAAAGCTGGCAGGGCGACCCTTCCGTTAATATAGCGATGGCAGAAACTACTATTGCCCGGGCATCAGACGACAATGTGCAACGTGCATTACGTGAAAATCAGTCAGACTGGCCGCAGGATACCCCGCTAATTATCACCAGAGAGCGTGATGACCAGCAACAGCAACAGCAGGCGCATCGTTCCCGGCATGATGAAAATGGGGATGATGAATGAGGGAGAGGGCGGCACTCAAATTACGACAGCTGCAGCCTGATATTGCCCGACTTCAGGGACTGAAGGCAAAAATAAATAACGTACAGCCTTTATTTATGCCAGTAAAAGAGCGTAAGTATTTTAAATTTGCCTTAAAAAATGGTGATAACGCATATTGTGAATCGATGCTTGATGTTGTCACCTGGCTTGAGCGTGAACTGGCAGAGCCGGACACGCTTTCCTTACAGGATATTGATCCCTTTTATCTGGGGTATTTATTCGGTCTCAACGTCCCGAGTCTGTCTATTCCTGAACTGGCAGCAGGCACATATCAGGTCAATGAAATTCGTATTGTTTCCGGGGCAGAAATTGCCGCTGAAAAAATACGAATATCCAGTCCGGTAGGGGAATTGCTGTTCGATGATATTCCTCAATCTATGTTGCCCGCCGCTGTTTTTACTCCTCCTCAGGCATTAAAAATACCTCTGAAATTTATACTGGGTAGCAGTCAGATAAGAGGCACCCGTTTGGCTTCTGTTCGTTGTGGTGATTTATTATTGATTCAACAATATCACCCTCAAGTTCATGTTGCTGATAAGCGGGCTTTTGGCTTTAATTTGTCAGAAGAGGGTATCATGATAGAGAATAATGAAGAGGAATACGCAGCAGACAGTGAAGAAGTGGAAGAAATTGAACAGGCCGGAGAAATTGAAGGAAGTCGTGAAGAAGATAGCGAAGAAAACGACGAAGAAAGTAATGAAGAAGATAGCGAAGAAAGCAGCGAAGAGAGTAATGAAGAAGATAGTGAAGAAAACAGCGAAGAAGCAATAGAAACAATACAGGAAGCAAAGAGGCAGGATAACATGGACGAAGATACTGAGATGACAAAAAAAACACCGGGCGGGTTTAACATCAATAACCTGACTATGAAAATGAATTTTATATTGCACCAGCAGGACATGACGGTGCAGGAAATATCGCATTTACATGCGGGTAGTCTGTTCACACTGCGTCCCGATACCGAGAAAAAAGTAATGATTACCATCAATAATCAGGTTTATGCTAGGGGAGAATTACTTCAGGTTGGTGATAATTTTGCGGTGGAAGTGACAGAAATTTACCTTAATAAGGGTAAAAGGTAACTAATTTATATGCTTAATGATATTTCGTTGATTGCATTATTATCCTTTGCAACCGTTGTTCCCTTTATCGTGGCAGGAGGAACCTGTTATATAAAGTTTTCTATCGTTTTTATTATGGTGCGCAACGCCCTTGGCGTACAGCAGGTGCCGTCGACCATGACATTAAATGGCATCGCGCTTATTCTGGCGATGTTTGTCATGACACCGGTAACAAGAAATATCTATGGCTATTTTCAAACCAATCAGGTGGACTTTAGCAGCCAGTCATCGATAAATAAATTTATCGATGTGGGGCTGTCCGGATATAAAACTTATTTACGTAAATATGCAGATTCTGACCTGACGGCCTTTTTTGAAAAAGTACAGGGCAAGCAGGTTGGTAGCGAAAGTAAGGATAATAATGACCAGGAAGAAGAAATGGACTCGTTATTTTCCTTACTGCCCGCTTATGCATTAAGTGAAATCAAGGATGCATTTATCATTGGTTTTTATATCTATTTACCTTTTGTAGTCATTGATCTGGTTATTTCCAGTATTCTTCTGGCGTTAGGAATGATGATGATGAGCCCGGTTACGCTGTCTGTGCCGGTAAAGCTGATTCTTTTTGTAGCAATGGATGGTTGGGCATTGTTATCGAAGGGACTTATTTTGCAATACATGGATTTAGCAACGGCATAACAATCAGTAACAACAAACATCTTTCAGGCAGGATATTTATGGAAAATATTTTTTATGTCAGCAACAAGGCAATGTTCCTGATTGTCGTGTTATCTGCGGGCCCGGTGGCCGTTGCCACAGCAGTGGGTCTGGTGGTCGGTTTAATTCAGACCGTCACGCAACTACAGGAGCAGACGCTCCCTTTTGGTATGAAGCTGCTGGCGGTATTTGGTTGTCTGTTTGCCATTTCGGGCTGGTTATCTGACAAGATAATGAGTTTTGCTATGGAGGTTTTCCAGATAGCGTTAACGCGTTGACAATGAACATACAGAGCACAGTATGAGTGAGCAGGTCATTTTAATCGCCATGGCTTATGTGCGTCTTGGCCCTGTGTTTTATTTATTTCCTTTCTTTAACGAACGCATTTTAACTGGTCTGATATTCAAGAACGTACTTATCTATGCCGTTATGCTTGGCATGTGGCCAGTAATTTCCCCCATGACATCTGTGCTGGAAAATACCACCATATTACTGGTTATCAGCGGTGAGCTGTTTGTTGGTCTGGTGCTGGCATTTGTCGTCTGTACTCCCTTCTGGATTGCCAATAATATCGGTGAACTGATTGATAATCAGCGTGGAGCAACCATTAGTGATACCATAGATCCGGCCAATGGTGTTGAGACATCGATACTGGGCGCATTTATGAATTTTTTCTGTGGGGCCATTTTTCTGCTGTCTGGAGGCATGCTGCTGCTGCTGCAGACCATTGCCGCCAGCTATCAGCATGTTCCTTTTGGCACTTTTGTTGCTCATTTTAACTGGTATGCCGCGGGAGAATGGGTGAATAACCTGGTGGGCAGAAGTCTGGTATTATCGGCGCCCGTTCTGGTTATCATGTTCCTGTGTGAGATAGCACTGGGTGTTTATTCACGTTTTTGTCCACAGTTAAACGCATTTTCACTATCATTAACAATAAAAAGCATTATCGCCTTTTCTGTATTGATCGTTTATTTCACCACAGGGCTGCCAGATGAGCTCATGGCATTGTTTGATATAAATAATTTTTATCTCATGATGGGGTCCTGAACAGTGGCAGAAAAAACCGAACAACCTACCGAGAAAAAACTCAGGGATTCTGCCAAAAAAGGACAGACCTTTAAAAGTAAGGATTTAACGGCTGCTATTGTATTATTTTGTGGCATTGCATTTATTGGCCATGGTCTGAGTTTATATTCCTTAAGTGAATTTATTAAAAGTATCCTGCAGCATCCTGGTGCGGTTGATATTAATCATTATATTAATACATTAATGAGACTGTATTTTATTCTTGTATTACCTGTTATTGGTATTTGCCTTTTTTCAGGAGGGCTGTTTGCTTTATTTCAAAGTAAGTTTCAGCTGGCGACCGAAGCGATAAAATTAGATTTGAATAATATTAATCCTGTGTCCGGATTTAAAAAAATATTCAGCCTGCGTTCAGTAAAGGAAATTGTAAAAGCGTTACTGTATTTAGTTGTTTTTTGTGTTGCTATTTATATATTTTATATTCTTTACAAACGCGAAGTTTTTATGATTTATCGTAGTAATATCAATACATTAATCAATGAATTTATTTCAATGGGCGTGGCTTTTGTATTTATTTTTTTAGCCACTGCTTTACTGGTATTAATTTTTGATGCGCTGGTGGAATATTTTCTGCATATGAAAGATCAAAAAATGGAAAAACATGAGGTTAAAAAAGAATACAAGGAATCAGAAGGAAATCCTGAAATTAAAAGTGCACGTAAGCAGGCACATTTTGAATTATTATCTGAACAGACTAAATCCAATGTTGCCAGTTCTGAATTTGTTGTGGCTAACCCTACCCATATTGCCATCGCAATTTATTTTAACCCTGATGTCATTGAACTGCCTTTTATTGCGGTACGTGCCATTAATGCGCAGGCCCTTGCGGTTATTGCTTATGCAGAAGAAATTGGCATACCGGTGGTGCGCGATGTGCGTATTGCACGTAATATTTATTTCAGCCACCAGTTATACAGCTTTGTACGTGATGACGCCCTGATTGATGTCATGAAGATCCTGTTGTGGTTAAAACAGGTAGAGCTCAGTGGGGGAGATCCGCGTAAGGAGCGCCTGTTCAGCCAGCAGGATAATCCATTGAATTCTCAGGCGTCACAGGCACCGCCAGTCGATAACGACACCGGAAAATAAGCCTGATCCCTTCTTAAATTGCCACTCTGCCATAAGCAATATTTTTATCCAGCACAAGCAAATTTTTTTATTACGGTCGATTTATTACAGTTTTTTATAAATAACTCACTATTCTTAGTTATATAAAAAGTATTTCTTTTCCATACAGCCTAAATTTTTGAGGATACTTCAAATGAAGAGTCAGAAAAATCGTCATGAAACTATCGATCAGAAAAAAACGGATGAATTTGTCAGTAAGCTGTATAAAGCCATTGAAGGCGGTGCTACTTTGAAAGATATCAAGGGTATTCCTGACTCTTTTATGAAAGGCATCTATAGCTATGCCTATGAATTTTATAATCAGGGGCGCCTCGATGATGCGGAAGTTTTTTTCAGATTCCTGGCTATCTTCGATTTTTATAATCCTGACTATCTGATGGGGCTGGCCGCGGTTTACCAGCTTAAAAAGCGCTATGAAAAGGCCCTTGAGCTTTATGCACTGGCCGATGCGCTCAACAAAGGTGAGAAAAACTATAAGCCGGTTTTTTATGCCGGGCAATGTAACATCATGCTTAAAAAGCCTGAGCAGGCAATACAATGTTTTGAAATTGTTATTGATTATTCCAGCGACAGCGAATTAAAGAAGAAAGCAGCCGCTTATCTGGAAACACTGAAGAAACGCCAGCCAGCAAAAACTACCCCAGGGGCGTAATGTTCTGTCTTGAGTAGAGCGGAATTTAAGGAGGTGTTTATGAGCGGTCCAGTCAATAATTCTCCAGGCAGTATTCGTGAGCATCAATTATTTAAAGAGATTGTAGATAAAACGCGTGAAGCCGGTCTGGATCCGAAAGCCATGATTGACCAGGCAGAGCAGGCAACGGCTAAATTTGCCAAAGTTGCTGCCAGACAGGCTTCAGAAGACGCAAACCAGCCGAAAACAACCGGTGGTACACCGCGGGATCCCAGTGCGCCCGAATTAAAGCAACCGGTGCCAAATGCGGTCAAAGACGCGCTTAAAGACGGAGCTCAGCTACAAAGAAGGGATGCCCAGAAAACAGACAATACTCGTAGCGATAACGCACCAAAACAGCAGCATGTGGCAAAAGAAATGACCGCGCGCAACACGCCGGAAAGCATGGCTGCCCGCAGTCAGGCGCCTCAGGTGCAGATGAAGACACAGAGCGCCCGGGAAATGCAGGACCCCGCTACGCTGTCAGCGGATCCTGGTAATACGCTCGCAGAGGACGCTGCTGATAACAACCAGATGACAAAATTTGTCAGCAGGGACACCAAAACCAGTCAGAATCAGAATACCAGCAGAAATGAAAGAAATCCGGGGCAGCAGCCAAAAGCCTTAGCCCAGGATGCGGGTATCAAAGACAGCCACAGGCTGGCTACGGATGCGCAGACCGCCACACACGTTGCCCAGGGCAGCGCGGCAAAAAGTGCTGTTGATGAAGCTAACAAGCTGGAGGATGTCGATGCTGAGATGCCGACACTGGCAGCCGACAGCGCTGCTGATGAAACAGGAAGCAGCAGTTCGTCACTGAGCGGTAAGGCCGCGGCGATGATGTTTTTCAATATGGTGATGGAAACCGTTAATAAAAACAGCATTGAAAATATGATGTCGAGTATGAATGCATTGCTGGCCAACGACGCAGCAGCTTCAGAGGATTTTAAGAATCAGTATGATGCCGTGAGTGGCCTGCAGGCGGAAAATGATGCACTGGGCCAGCAGTTGAAGGAAGCACAAAGTACCCTGACTGATCTCAAAGCCGCCAGCAAGGCTGCTGCCGATGCGGCCGCCGCCAACCCGTCTGATGCGGCTTTACAGAAAAAAGCCGAAGAAGCAGCGGCGGCAGTGGTTGCCCAGCAAAAAATAGTGACGGGATTGGGTGCAAAATATGCCGAAAATTCTCAGAAGATTAGCACTGCTAATGAGAAATTTTACAAAGATCTGTCGGCCTACAATGCCACTCACCATAATATGAAAACGGCGCTCCTGCAGCAGCAATACACTAACGGCTTAAGTAACAAAGCCAGTGCAGAGCTGGCCATGCTTGAGATGCTGATACTGATGGATGAAAATGCCCTTGAGGCAGCCAATGCAATGGTACAGAAAAAGAAACTTATTCAGCAGGCAGAAGTTGCTGCTGCTGAAAAGGCAATGAATGAAGCGATAGAAAATAAAAGAAAAGCGGATGCCATGGGCTGTATCGCCAAGCTGATTGCCGCGATTGTCACCATTGTCAGTTTTGCTGCCGCGCTTTTTACCGGCGGTGCTTCCCTGGTGTTTGCCTCCATCGCGATGGCGGTACTGGTGGTGGATACGGCACTGCAGCTGGCGGGGAAAAAGACGCTTACTGACATGTTTATGGAAAAAGCCATAAAACCCCTGATGGAATTACTTGCCAAGGGACTGGAAGGTATGGGCTTAAGTAAGGATATTGCTCAGGGTCTTGCCATGGCCTTGATGGCTGTTGCCCTGATAATTGTCATGGTTGTTTCTATGGGTGCTGCTGGTTCAGCATTAGGCAGTATAGCGGGTCCGTTAGGCAAAGCAGCCAGCCAGGCAATGATAAATAACATTGCCAGTCTGGCCAGAATTGCTCAGGCAACGGGTGCGGTGCTCGCCGCCAGTGCCCAGATAGGGGGCGCAGTCTATAATGCAGCGCTTCAGAAAAATATTGCGGCTGCCGACTATGCCAACAATATGGTCAAGGCATTGTTTGAAGCAATTAAGAAAGATAAGACCCTGGAGCATATGAAGGAGGTTATCAGATATATCGCAGAAAATATGATGACTGCAATAGAGAGCCAGGGGCAGGCGGGCAAGGGCATTTTAAAAATGGGGATTAAATCCTGACAGTAGTTCATAAATGATGACATGAATATGATGCAATGATTGTTGTATTGGGAGGTTAGCATGAGCATGATCAATGACGTGGGCGGTCATAAGCCCGTAACGACGTTCGAACCGATAGAAACCGGTGTCACGGCTAAAAGCAGCAGAATCAGCCTTGAAGGCATGGAAGCGTTACGTAAATCCCTGGCGCAGACTGGCGCAGAAAAGGCGCAGCTGACGGCGGCTACCAATGCACCGCAGCAAAAGCAGGAAGCGCTCAATTACTTCATTGAAAATGATGAACGTCTGTCTCAGGGTATGGCTGCCATGGGCACCCTGGCCACAAACGCTAAATTTGCCTCACAGCCTTTGCCGTCAGCGAATAAAGATCCCGTTGATGTGACCATGGCGGTGGTTGGTGGCATTATGGGTACCGGGCTGGGTGTTTTGCAGGCAATTGTGAGTGAGCAGCCCAGCACACATGTGCGTACGGCAGGTCCGTACGCAAAGGCTGAAAATGCCGTGGATGCCGGTATTGAGAGCGCCAGACAGCTCGTTGCTGAGCTGGATCCAAAGTCAGCCAATATGGCCGGTCAGGTACTGACGGGTATCGAAGATATTGTGGGTAACAGCCTGGCTATTGCGTCTGCTGCCAGCCAGGGGGGATCTATTAGCAGTATCCTGCAGAGTATTGCCGGTGCCCTTAAAGGGATTGGCGGTATAGTGGCGGCGGCGACCGGTAAAGAAGTGGCTGGACGGGTTAACTCTGTATTGGATACCGTCGGTAAAGGCCTGGAGGTGGCTGCTGAAGGCATTCAACCCGGTGCCGATCCCTTTGAAACGGCGGGTAAGGCCGCCAGCACCGCTTTTGAACAGGCCGGTAAGATTGCCAGTACGGTGAAAGGAGAAACATCGGCTAAGGTCGCTGCTGCCTTACCACCTGCGGGTGACATTGTGCAGAATATACTGAGTATGGCCTCTAACGGTGTTAACGGTAAGACAGATCCCGGCACCATGGCGCAGCATATGCTCGGGGTTCTCGGAGGGACCACTAATCTGGTTAGTGCCATTACCACCGGGCAGGTAGCGGATATTGCCAGTCGTTCCTTACAGCCTGTGGCCACGACCTTTGTGATGGCACAGGACAGCACGCTCATCACCATGGGGAAAATAGGCAGTGATATGCTTAAGTTACAGGAAGATTTGCGGCTTGCTGAAGCAGAAAAGGATAAAATGCAAGGAGAGCAGGCAAAGCTAACACAGCAGCAGGCGATAAAGAGAGCAAACATTAATGCCGGTTTCAGCGTAGCAGCAGCAGCAGCAGGTGCAGGGGTAGCGGTGGGTGGGGCAGCAACTGCGGTGAACGCCAACAAGCAAACCAATGTTGCTCTTGAAAACAAGCAGACACAGTTAACCCCGTTACAGAATCAGAAGTCCATGCTGACTGAGCATATACAGGGTGGTGCTAAACCGACACAACTACCTCCCGAAAAACAGCTCAGGCTTACTGAGCTGCAGGCTAAACAGAACCTCAGCCCGGAAGAAACCACTGAGCTGGCGGGATTGCAGCGTGAAGTGGACATTCGCGGCATGACGCACCAGCAGGCTCAGGCTGATCTGCAGAGAAATAAAGCTGAGATACAACGCATTGAATCTGACAGTCAGGTAAAAATTAATAAAATTCAGTCTGCCGCATCAGTGCATGCGGGCAATGTTGCTACGGGCTCAGCGCAGGGAGTCACTCAGCTGACCAGTGGAGTGGGCAACATTTTCACAACCCAGGAGGAAGTTAAGCAGATGCAGGCAGAGGAAGGGAAAAAATACGCAGAGAAGCTGGCAAACAATGATCGTGCCATGCAGGATGACCTGAAAGCTGTGTTCCAGAAGAGCCAGGATATCGTGAACAGACACGTCGACAGCCGTATTGGTGTGATGCAAAAAACGGTGTAGTGGGTAATACCACTGTTGTAAAGCCGTATCTTAGCGGCTGACGTGCCAGCTTCAGGGAGTAATGAGGCTGGCACAGCGTTAAGGTAATGCACTAAGCAATGATAACAGCATTCAGTCATCTTATTCTGTTATGCTTTTTATCGGTGCTGACAAGGCAGGAATGAGCAGGCTCATTTCTGCCTGTTATTATATTTAAGGAGGTGTTCATGTCGGTTGATAATATCGGTGTCAGCAGTGCACCAGGGTATAGCCCCGCCATTAAGTCAGAAAAAGCTGCGCTCACCACCAGCAGTCAGCTGCCAGAAGCCAGTGCAGCGACACTGGGCGCCCGACTTGCCACTCTTGAGCAGCAGCTGAACGCCCTGCCTGCCGGCGCCCACCGGGATAAAATGCTGCAGATTTATCAGAATCTCCTTGAAGCAGGCCAGTCGTTTGAGAAACTCAGTGGCAAAGCACTCAATGATGTGCCCCTGCAGGAAAAAAAGCCCGTGCTGGAGCAGGCAAGAGCCGGAGTGGAAAAAAGCGTTAAAATGCTTGCTGATAACGCCCGCGTGATACCGGGAAAAAATTCGCCCGCTGCGCGCGAGGCCAGTGCTGAAAATCTCAACAATGCCCATAAACAGCTTAAAACCAGTCAAAATGTGTACAGCCGCCATCAGCAGTCTGCGGTTAACCAGTCCTGGCAGCAGTTAAAGTCAGTAATGACGGGTGATTTTGCACAAAATATCAACAGTGCCCATAAACAGCCTGAAAGTTCACGGCCCGCCCAGGGGCAGCCGCAGCGATCCCAGGCTGATCCCCTTGAGCAGCAGCTGAAGGCCGCGATGACGGGTGGTTTTGCACAAAATCTCAGTAATACCTATAAACCATCTGAAACTGAGCAGCGTCTGCGCACCCGGCAGAAGCGCGCTGCTGACACGTCCGGGCCGCAGGCAATGGCCGCGCCACAGGCAAGCCGCAGTGCCCAGACGGCCATTCCTATGCCGCGGCTACCGCCTGTCCCTGTGTCGCCGCGTCCACCTTATTTTCCCGATGCGCCTATCCCGCGTAATCCCGATGATATCAGTCCCTGGGAGCCTGGCGGCGATTTTGCCATGTTCTGGGGTATGCAGCAGCAGATAGGATTGATTAATACTAATTACATAAAAACCTATCAGTATATTATGGGCGGATATACGCCACCGAATCCTATGCCACCCTATGATCCGGAATTTCCTCCTGATTACCCTGATCCTGCCACGACACCTGAGGGTGGCTATACCGAATTTTTTAAGGATCTTAGTGACGCCATGAATGACAAGGTGAATTACCTGAAAGCCAGTAAGGAGTCAGGGCAGATTATTTTTGAATATCACGCCTTTAAAGCTCATTTTGATACGCAAATGGCAAAATATTTTAGCACTGCGCCTTCCAGCACGGTGCCGGATCCAGCGAATCCGGGCAAGCTCATATACCGTTACCCGCTTACTTTTATCAAGTTTTACCCGGATATGACGGATACTCAGCGGACCGAGCTGTTAGCGTACTGGACTAATAACCTGAATGAGGGATTTTACCTCGAAAGAGATGGAAACAACGGTATTCAGGTGTGGATAGATACCACCATTGTCAAGAATATGTCAGACAGTATTCTTACTTCTTTTGATAATGGAAGTGGACCTGGCAGTGGGCCTACGGACATGATGCAACAGATATACAGTGCCTTTGAAACCAAATGGAATGGTAATCAGAATACCGTCAGTGGCATTGTGCAGCGCATTACCGATCTATACAGCTCGTCGAATCGTATTTTTGATAACCTGGTGAGAATTATGACCAGTGCATTTCAGTCCTGTGTTGACTGTGCCAAGGAGTTTCTGAGGGTATAACATTTTACAGGGCCTGCCGGCACGCAGGCCCTGTTACTGGCAGGAGCGATATGGGTACACAAGTCAGGCTGAATGCTGAGCTGTTTGCTGCTATCAGTACCATCATTGAGTCCATTTTAGTTAATGAACGCGTGATTACTAAAGACAGTGATCTGATTAAAGATTTGAAGATGGATTCAATCTATATGATAGAGTTTGTCATGGCGCTGGAAGGGCAGTATAACTTTAAAATGACCGCAGAGCAGTTAGCCAGAATATTTACTGTCGGTGATGTGGTGGCATTAATTATGGAAATACAGGGTAAGTCCTCAGGACAGACAGACCAGTAGAAGTTAACCTCTACCAGAATGTACCGGGGAAAGCTGTTAAAAAAGCAGAAATAATCGCTATTATTTCTGCTTTTTTTTAGATCATAAAAAATGAAATCAGAAAAATCATGTTGGTGACGACAATAAGCGCAGCCAGTGCTATTCCATAGCTGTAGCGTTTATTAAATGACAGACCGTCATTATTTACCGGCAGGTTATTACTGTTTATAGCAGTAGTAATAGTAGTATCAGGCTCAATAACCACAGCATCGGGTATATGCATGGCGTTTTCCAGCTGTTCTACCGGTAATACACACACTAATCCCATTCTGGATTGCGTGCGTAAGGTTTCTTTAGGTAACCCAATGGAAAGCAATTTTTTGCGCAGAATATGAATAATTTTATAATAACTGTTATCAGAAACGATCACATTATGTTTCCCCCACAGTGATTCAATAATATCATTCTTATTATTGGAGTTGGTCAATATAAGATGCAACAATTGCCCTTCTTTATATGACAGATAGACAGAACGTTGTGTGTGATGGCTGTCAGTTAATTTCATACTGCACGCATCAAAAACAAATCGTCCGTTAATAAGAAAAAAGTTTTTCGATGGTGTCATCTGAGACGTATTCATAATTTATCCACTTTAAATTGTCTTATAAAATTACAAAATAGACAGTTACTGTTTGATTACAGATGATATATAAAATTCACAATGAAATTTTATTATTTGTTAATTCATCCTCATAATTGCTGACAGGACTGGGTAATTTCCCAGAACTGAGTTGACAGGTTTTTTAAAAAAAATATGCAGGATAGTGACATGAACGTTGTTAATATAGCCACTGACCATACTAGTATAAATATATTCTTTTTCATAATTGCGAATTCCTGATATTAGTATAAAAACACTTAATTTTCATGCTAATACAATAAATAATACCCTGTCATGGATGTTTTGACCGAATATAACATAGATAACTCATTAATCTACGCTAATGGAATTAAAATAGCCGAATTTTGATAGTCTGTGGAGAAGCGTTATCATTCTCCGGCATTCTGTATTTTCCGTGACGGAAAGAAACAGAGATGGGTAAAAATAAATTAAAAAATCTGTCATACACGGAGCCAGAAAACAGTGGAATTATCGAGTGCAATATTATCTGCCCGTATTGATGCGTTAATGCTGCGTGACCGTCAGCGTTTGATACGCAGGCTGCAGGCAGTGAAAAAAATTTCGCATCCTGTAGAAAAACAGAGTGCAGTCATGCTGCTGGAAAAGGATATTGTCAGCGCTCATCAGCGCATGGTAAGCCGCCAGCAGCGTTGTCCCCGGCTGAGTTATCCGGATAACCTGCCTGTTAGTGCAAAAAAACAGGCCATTCTGGATGCGATTAATAAAAATCAGGTCGTGATTGTGGCCGGTGAAACGGGATCAGGTAAAAGCACGCAACTGCCAAAGATATGCCTGGAAGCAGGGCGTGGCATCAGGGGGGTAATCGGTCATACACAGCCACGCCGTGTGGCTGCGCGTGCGCTGGCTGCACGTATTACCGAAGAACTGAATGGCAGTAACTGTATTGGTTGTAAGGTACGTTTTGCAGATAATACCGGAGAAAATACCCTGGTTAAGCTCATGACCGATGGCATTTTACTGGCAGAGATCCGCCAGGACAGACAGCTCATGCACTATGATACCTTAATCATTGATGAAGCCCATGAACGCAGTCTCAATATTGATTTCATTCTGGGTTATTTGCATCAGCTTCTGCCGCAGCGCCCTGATTTAAAAGTGATAGTTACCTCTGCCACCCTTGATCATCAGCGTTTTTCACACTACTTTAACCAGGCGCCGGTAATTGAAGTTTGTGGAACCACATGGCCTGTGGAGGTACGCTTTCGCCCGCGCGTGGATGACGATGCGCAGCATTGCCAACTGCAGTCCATTATCGATGCGGTTGATGAGCTGAGCCACGAAGGGCAGGGAGATATTCTGATTTTTATGAGTGGCGAGCGTGAGATTCAGGATGCGGCTGAAGTCCTGAATGCGCAGAAGCTGGCTCATACCGAGGTGCTGCCGTTATACGCCCGCCTGCCAGCGAGTGAGCAGAATCGGATATTCCAGCCCCATGTGGGCAGACGTATCATTCTTGCCACTAATGTGGCGGAAACCTCACTGACCGTGCCGGGTATCCGTTATGTCATCGATACCGGTACGGCACGCATCAGCCGTTACAATTTTCGTACCAAAGTTCAGTCCTTACCCATTGAGCCTGTTTCAAAGGCGTCTGCAGATCAACGTAAGGGACGTTGCGGTCGTATTTCAGCAGGTATCTGTATTCGCCTCTATGACGAGGCCGATTTTCTTACGCGCCCTGAATTTACTGATCCAGAAATCGTGCGTACCAGCCTTGCGGCGGTCATTCTGCAGATGACGGCTATCGGGCTCGGTGATATCAGAAGCTTTCCTTTTATCTCCCCTCCGGATAAACGCAGCATTCAGGATGGCTTACGTTTACTGCATGAATTACGCGCCCTTGACATTGACAGCAAAGGTCATCATCACCTGACTGCCTGCGGACATCAGCTTGCACAGTTACCGCTTGATCCACGTCTGGCCTGTATGATGCTGACTGCCGGAAAAATGGGGGCGCTGCGTGAAGTGATGATTATTGCAGCAGCCCTGTCGATTCAGGATCCGCGTGAGCGTCCGCCAGACAGGCAACAGGCAGCGGATGAGCGTCATCGACGTTTTGCCGATAAGGATTCTGATTTCCTGTCCCTGGTGAAACTGTGGGATTACCTGCAGGAGCAACAGGCTGTGCTGTCATCAGCACAGTTGCGCAAATTATACCGCAGTGATTTTCTCAGCTGGTCACGCCTGCGTGAATGGCAGGATATTCATGCTCAGTTATCGGTCGTGGCAGCGGAACTGGGTATGCAGGTTAATCAGTCGGCCGCGGACTATCGCAGCCTGCACCAGGCGTTGCTGTCCGGGCTTTTGTCTCATATCGGGCAAAAAGACATCGACAGGAACGAATTTACCGGTGCCAGCAACCGACGCTTTGTCCTGACCCCAGGGTCAGCGTTAAGTAAAAAGCCACCAAAATGGGTGATGGTGGCTGAGCTGATAGAAACCCGGCGTCTGTGGGGGCGTATTGCGGCCCGTATCGATGCCGAGTGGGTGGAATCGCTGGCGCCACATCTGGTAAAGCGCCATTACAGTGAGCCGCACTGGGAAAAATCCCGTGGTGCCGTGGTGGCCAGTGAAAAGGTCACGCTGTCTGGGCTGACTATAGTACCCGCCCGTAAGTGTAATTACAGTGCGATTGATCCTGTGCTCTGTCGGGAATTGTTTATTCGCCATGCCCTGGTAGAAGGCGACTGGGAGACCGGGCATGCTTTTTTCCATGCAAACCTTGCCCTTCTTGCCGACGTTGATGTGCTGGAGCATAAATCCCGTCGGCGCGATATTCGTGTGGATGATCAGACGCTGTTTGATTTTTATGACCAGCATATTCCGCAGGATGTCGTATCAGCACGTCATTTTGATAGCTGGTGGAAAGAGACAGGCAGGGCCTGTCCTGATTTACTTAATTTTTCGCCTCCTATGCTGGTTAAAGCGGATGCCACGCAAATTACCACGCAACAGTATCCTGACTGGTGGCAGCAGGGAGACCTCAGGTTACGCCTTTCCTGGCAGTTCGAACCGGGTACGGATGCAGACGGGGTAACCGTACATATTCCACTGGTGGTTCTGGGGCAGATACGTATGGCGGAATTTGACTGGCAGGTCCCGGCTCTGCGCCTGCAGCTGGTGACTGCGCTGATAAAATCGCTGCCCAAACCCCTGCGCCGTCATTTTGTTCCGGCACCCGATTATGCCACAGCAGTACTGAATCGTGTCACACCGCTGAAAGTGAGTCTGCTGGATGCGCTGGAAACTGAATTAAAAGGCATCACTGGAGTGACAGTGTCACGTGAAAGCTGGTGCTGGGAACAGGTTCCTGAACATCTCAAAATGACCTTTCGTATTATCGATGATGAGCAGCATACGCTCGCACAAGGCAAAAACCTGGCAGTATTGCGGGAAAGCCTGAAAGCACAGGTACATCAGGCATTGTCGGCAACAGCCGATAACCTGGAGCGAAATAATTTACGCAGCTGGGATTTTGCTACCCTGCCGGTAAGCTGCATACAACAACGGGTGGGATACAGTGTCACCCTATGGCCAGCGCTGGTGGATGAAGGCTCCCATGTGGCTATCCGCCTGTTTGATACTGAGCAGCAGCAGCAGAGGATGATGCGACAGGGAACGCGCCGCTTATTATGGCTGAATATGCCTTCCCCGGTTAAATACCTCCATGACAGGCTGTCTGATAAGTCGAGACTGGCGCTGTATTTTCATCCCTGTGGCAGGGTGGTGGATTTAATTGATGATTGTATTGCCTGTGCCATTGATGAGCTGATGACCTGCCATGGAGGGCCCGTATGGCAGCAGCCGGACTTTATCAGACTGCTGGATGCAGTACGTGCAGGACTGAATGACCGGGTGATGGACATTGTGAGGAGAGTTGAACAGATTCTGATAACACTGGCAGGCCTTCATCGGCGCCTGAAAGAAAAAGTGGCAGCGTTACCCGCCGGGGCAGTTGAAGATATTACCAGGCAGCTGGCAAATCTGGTTTATCCGGGTTTTGTTGCCAGACATGGCCTGCGACATCTGTCTGATACACCGCGTTATCTGCAGGCAATTGAAAAACGTATAGAAAAGCTCGCTCTTGATCCTGCGCGAGATAACACATTGATGCTCAGTATACAGCGACTGCAGCAGATGTGGCAGCAGTGGCTGGATAAAAAACCTGCCGGATATACCCCTGACGTCAGGGAAGAAGAAATTCGCTGGATGATTGAAGAGCTGCGTGTCAGTCTGTTTGCCCAGCAGCTGGGTACCGCTTATCCTGTTTCAGAAAAGCGTATACTGACGGCTCTTGCCCGGCTTTCCTGAGGCTGACTGGTCACATGGCTGATTGTGTGAGTGTGATGCGTACCGATTAACACAGCGGGCTATTTATTGCTAGTATGAATTAATTGTAACTATTTTTTATATAAGAGAAAATAGTTACCGTGCGCTGCATGAAATTAATTAATTTCTGTTGTCCTGATGTTATCCAGAAATAAATAATCATATTTGTTTTTAATGAATTTCGATAACCAAAAATACGCTGCTATAATAGCAGCGTTGTTGCTCGTCTTCTTGGAAAGAAAAATTATTTTTGTGAAATAACAAATTAAATAGATATTTTTCAGTACGATATTCTTAATAGAATGGATTACTGTTATCAGTAAAAAAAGCGTAAGAAAAAGTAAAAAAAAATCAAATTTAGTCATTAGAATAGATATTTGCACGGATTGTTAAATTATGCTAAAAATGAGCCGCGAATGATTAACTGGATGTTTATATTAAAAATATAATATAGTATATTACTATGATTTTCTAACCAGGTTATATTCAATTTTAATTTTTCAATATTAGCCTGTTATTTTATAGAAAAAATAATGCAACATTTTATTTTTATAGCCAGCAGTATTATTATATTTTGTCTGCAGGCAAGCATGTTTCTGATAAAAAATATTATCTTCTGATGAAGAAGATGCCTGAAAAATAAAAAATTTTTTATAGCAGAGCAGCATAAATTTGAAAGGTAGCAATACCTCCGTTGTTCCAGCAGGAGCGTATCAGTACGTTAACGCTGCAGGCTGGTAATACACCGGGTGGTAAATCTTATTGATAATAAGGCTAAAAAGAAGGTTTCTGGAAGGTAATGTGGCTAAAGTAAGTTTCCATTTCACTTATTCTGGAGTGAAGTTATTTGATACATAATCTTAATGTTCATCATAATAATTCACATAAGTAAATTTTTTTAATTAACAACAGGAGCCTGGCCAATGCTATTCATCGGCCATTGATTGAGACGTTATGGAAAATGATCTGGCCTCTGCCCTGGTTTGTGCTGAGCGATTATTACAGCTGTCAAATTTAACTGCACAGATGCAGGACAGTCGTGATGTAAAAGATGCACCCGAATTACCTGCAATGGTTTCACAAAAGCAGTTGCAACAACAGTTGAATCACCTCGCCAGACCGTTTGCTGCCAGACTGTATTTGCGTCGTCTGGCGTTACATAAACTCAGTGATGAACATTTACCACTGGCACTGCGGCGCCCTGACGGCACTTTTATGTTGCTGGCACGCATTAACGATACGCAGGCACTGGTGCAGTATGCTGATTCTGCTATTCCCGCTATGATTGACAGATCTGAACTGGCAGATATCTGGAGTGGCTTCTGTTTGTTCTGCCAGCAGTCACGTTTTAGTATTCAGTGGTTTATTCCTGCTTTCCTTACCCATCGCAATGTACTTTTTCAGGTACTGGTGCTGTCACTGTTGTTACAATTGCTGGCATTAATAGCCCCACTTTTCTTTCAGGTCGTCATGGATAAGGTGCTGGTGCATCAGGCACTGGTGACCCTGGATGTGCTGGTTATCACACTGGTTGCGGTGGGTGTGTTTGAAGTGGTAATAAAGAGCCTGCGTGAATATCTGTTCACCCATACCAGCACGAGGGTGGATATTCAGTTGGGCGGTAAGCTGGTTAATCACCTGTTAAAATTACCACTGGGATACTTTAAGCAACGGCATGTGGGTAATATTGTTACCCGCGTTTTAGAGCTGGATAGTATCCGTGAATTTCTTAGTGGCTCTGCGCTGACACTCTGTGTTGATCTGGTCTTTACGCTGGTGCTGTTTGCGGTGATGTGGATGATATCCCCCGAACTTACCTTAATGACACTGGCTGTGCTGCCTTTTTATCTGTTACTGGCCCTGTTAACCACAGGACCTCTGCAGCGGCGTATTGAACGTCTGTGCCAGTTCGCTGCAAATAATGCCTCTTTTTTAACCGAAACCGTCTCGGGTGTGGAGACAGTGAAAAGTCTGGCGCTTGAACCACGCATGCAACATCGCTGGGAACAGCAGACGCGTGATTTTGCCAAAGCTAATTTCCAGGTGCAGAGCCTGCAAAGTTTCAGCAGTCAGGCGGTGCAGCTAATGCAAAAAGTATGCAGTGCACTGGTTATCTGGATTGGAGCCAGCATGGTGATGGAATTAAAATTAAGTATTGGCCAGCTGATTGCTTTTAATATGCTGGCTACTCAGGCGATGCAACCTATGAGCAAGCTGGTGGATTTATGGCAGCAGTGGGTGCGTGCCAGAGTAGGTATGATGTTGTTAACTGAGATCCTCAGTCTGCCCATGGAGCGTGAGCCGGCAGAAAGTCAACCAGAAACACCGTTACAGGGTGCCATTCGTTTTAATCAGGTCATGTTTCGTTATCGGCCTGATTTACCGTTGGTATTAAATCAGTTCAATCTGGCTATTGCACCGGGTGAGCATATTGGTCTGGTGGGGCCTTCAGGCTGTGGGAAAAGTACGGTAGCTCGTCTGCTGCAACGGCTATACCACGTGCAGCAGGGGGTGCTTTCTATCGATGGTCAGGTGCTGACTGCCTTTTCTCCTGCCTTTCTGCGCCGCCAGGTTGGCGTGGTCATGCAGGAAAACTATCTGTTTAATTGTAGTGTACGCGAAAATATTGCTCATGCCTGCCCGACGGCACCCTTACAACAGGTTGTGCAGGCAGCGCGTCTGGCAGGTGCAGATGAATTTATTCTGGCCCTGCCTTTGGGATACGATACCGTTCTGGCTGAAGGCGGAGCGTCTCTTTCCGGTGGACAGCGCCAGCGTATTGCTATTGCCCGTGCCTTACTGGCTAACCCCCGTATCCTGATTTTTGATGAGGCGACCAGCGCGCTGGATGATGAATCTCAGGAACTGATACAAAATAATATGGCGCAGATTGTTGCCGGGCGTACCGTAATTACTATAGCGCATCGTCTGTCGACGGTGCGTCACTGCGACCGCATTGCCGTTATGCAGCAGGGACAGCTCATGGAGCTGGCACCTCATGATGAGCTGGTAAAAGCAGGGGGGCTTTATGCCCGTCTGTGGCGTCAGCAGGCGGAATTCAGTCTGGAGGAATTCTGATGAACTTGCATTGGTTACGTGATTTTTATCTGCGTTTTGTGACAATTCTGCGCACAAAATGCGCTGCAAACCCTGTTTACCAGCGTCTTATGCAGCTGCGTAAAAAACAGGCTGATACCACCCGCACCAGAGATGAGTATGATTTTCTTCCTGCTTATCTGGAAGTGATAGAGCGTCCTGCTGCGCCATGGGCGCGTCGTACGGCATGGGGACTGGTATTGTTCTTATTGCTGATATTGTTATGGGCAATAGTGGGTCAGCTCGATATTCATGCTTCCGCACAGGGCAGGGTGATTGTTTCCGATTACTCCAAGATAATTCAGCCTCTGGAGCAGGGAGAAATTGTCGCCATTAATGTCAGGGATGGCCAGCATGTAAAAGCAGGACAGATGCTGATAAAACTTAACCCGGTAGGTGTTGATGCCGAAGCACTTAATGTCAGCCAGCAACTGGAGGTGCGTCAGCTGGAGCAGGCACGCCTGCAGGCGTTACTCAGTGAGCATCCATTACAGGCGTTTGATGCGCCGGATAACGCCGATCCTGATTTAGTGCATACCACGGAAAATTTACTCAAACGCGAAGTGGAAGAAATGCATGCCGAGTTGCGCAGGCTGAATGCTGAGCTGGAAGTTAATCAATCGAGCTATCAGGCAGGTAAATTACATATTACCAGCCAGAAGCAGCTGATTGATAATATCCAGCAGCGACTACAGGCTATCCGTAAGCTGGCTAGCAGTCAGGTTATTCCTAAGGTGCAGTTACTCGAGCAGGAGCGTGAACTGCTAAATGCACAGACGGAATTAAGCAGGCTTCAGGGACAGCAGGAAATTTTACTCGCTCAACAACAGACACTGACAGAAAATCGTCACCGTTATCTGGCAGAAAAACTGCGCGATTATCGTGAGCGCCTGAATAAAGCCAGTGAAGTGGTTGCGCAGCTGAAACAGGAAAGTATCAAAATAGGTGAACGTCAGCGTATGCAGACCCTGCTCGCTCCGGTGGATGGTGTAGTACAGCAGCTGGCGGTACACACCCTGGGCGGTGTGGTAACCGCAGCGCAGCAGCTGATGGTGATTGTTCCTGAACAGGCGGAGCTGGAACTGGACGTGCTGATTTTAAACAAAGATGTCGGTTTTGTGCTGCCGGGACAGGAAGTAGAAACCAAGATAGACAGCTTTCCTTATACCCGTTACGGCACCCTGCCAGGTAAAGTAAAGCATATTTCTCGTGATGCCATTGAGGATCAAAAGCTCGGCATGGTTTTCCCTGCACGCATCACACTGGAAAAGAAACAGCTGATGGTTGATGGTAAACCCGTCTACCTTAGCGCGGGTATGACCGTGGTGGTGGAAATTAAAACTGGAAAACGACGTATCGTTGACTATCTGCTAAGCCCGGTAAGAGAATATCAGGCGGAAGCCTGGAGGGAACGTTAGTCATGTCTCTGTATACTGATAGGCACAGAAAAAGCCCTCTGACAGGCCTGACAGAAGCGGCAGCCTGCTTTGATATTCCCGTAGAGCCGGCTCAGTTGTACCATCGCCTGGGGTTACCCGTTGAACAGATAAATGCTATTGCGTTATGCCGCTGCGCAGGCTGGATAGGCCTGCGGGCGCGCCACGTTAAGCAGAAAATAGATCGCTTACCACAGTTATCCCTGCCGGTACTGTTCCGCACAGAGCAGGGATGGTGCCTGTTGAAGGCGCTGGATGATGACACAGCCAGTGTGTATTTTACCCACACCGATGAGCGTCGTCAGATAAGCAGGGAAGAACTGCATGCGCTATGGCAGGATGACGTTATTCTGCTGGCGCGTCTTGAACGCGAAGAAACGAAAAAACCCTTTGGTTTTGACTGGTTCATTCCGCTGGTGGTAAAGCACCGCCGTCAGCTGCGTAATATTATTCTGGTATCACTGTTACTGCAGTTTATTGCTCTGGTTACCCCGATGTTATTTGAAACCATTATTGACACCGTGTTAGTCAGTCGTGGACGGGACAGTCTGATGGTGCTGGGCATTGCCATGCTTGGGCTGGCAGTAGCGGAGCCAGCTTACACCTTTGTGCGTGGCTGGTTGTTCTCGCATTTATCGAGTAAGGTGGGTGCTGAATTGAACAGCCGCCTTTATCGCCACCTGTTCAGCCTGCCGCTGGACTATTTCGGACGCAGAAAAACCGGAGAAACTATCGCTCAGGTACAGGAAATGGAGCAGATTCGTCATTTCCTGACAGGCTCGGCACTAACCATGCTGCTGGATCTGTTATTTATTGGCATGTTTATTGCAGTGATGTTCTATTACAGCAGCCAGTTAACCTGGATTATGTTGTTGTCACTGTTATGTTATTTTATTTTCTGGCTGGCGGTCGGTGGTGTATTACGTAAGCGGGTTGAGGAACAATACCGTGCCAGAGCCAGTACCACTGCCTTTCTTACCGAAACCATAACCGGTATTGAAACCATTAAAACCACGGCAACGGAAAATACGTTTAATCAGCGCTGGCGCCAGCGCCTGGCGCTGTATGTGCGTACCGGATTTCGTACCAGCCAGGCAGGTAACCTTGCCGCTCAGGGAATTTCTCTTATCCAGAAAATCGCTGCGGCGCTGCTGCTATGGTTTGGTGTCCGCCTCGCGCTGGAAGGGGCGCTGACCCCGGGACAGCTGGTTGCTTTTAACATGCTGGCAGGTTATGCCACACAGCCGATATTGAGGCTGGCTCAGATATGGCAGGACTTTCAGCATACCTTGATTTCCTTAAAGCGCATCGGCACTATCCTCGATCAGCCGGGAGAGCCGGGTAATTCCGGGCTGGCTTCTGGCAGCGAATCTTCCGGCAGTATTGATTTCAGACAGGTACGGTTCCGTTATCGTAGTGATGCCCCGGAAGTGCTGCAAAATTTAAATCTGGACATCAGGGCGGGAGAATTCGTTGGTATCACCGGGCCATCGGGATGTGGAAAATCTACACTCACCCGCTTGCTACAGCGGCTGTATACTCCTCAGCATGGGCAGATTCTGGTGGACGGTCAGGATCTTGCCATCACGGACCCGACCGCATTACGCTGCCGCATGAGCGTGGTATTACAGGAAAGTGTGCTGTTTTCAGGCACCATTATGGAAAATATCTGTCAGTGCCAGCCGGAAGCGGACATGACACAGGTGGAGCATATTGCTCGTCTGGCAGGTGCCCATGATTTTATCAGTGCCTTACCGCAAGGGTATCAGACTCAGGTTGGTGAGCGTGGAGGACTGCTCTCCGGTGGGCAGCGGCAGCGTATTGCCCTGGCACGGGCCCTGATGGCCGATCCCCAGATACTTATCCTGGATGAAGCCACCAGTGCACTGGATTATGAATCAGAAGCTGCCATCATGCAGCAGTTACCGGAAATTACCCGTAACCGTACAGTAATTTGTATCGCTCATCGTCTGAATACCCTGCGTGGCTGCTCACGCATCCTGCTTATGAACCGTGGAGTGGTTCAGGAGCAGGGCACTCACTCAGAGCTGGTGGCCATGGGAGGTGGTTATGCGCGCCTGTGGCAGTTACAGACGCACTAAAAACCAGACAGGTTATTTTCCTGCCATGAGGTCGCGCATTTTTGCTCTCTGTCTTGCTGAGGCACTGAACGCAGTGACTTCAGTGGCGAGAGCAGGGACGTCCTCATGGAGGAGCAATATTGTCTGTGGTATGGCGGTGGGATATGGATGCGGCAATCATGCTTTTCAGGCTATGCGGCAGCTTTATGAAATTCTTCGCTCCAGCCTGAAATAAATAATCCACATGCGTATCAGGGTAAGTCCGTAGCGCGTTTTCCGGTTGCAATCCTTTTTATGACAGGGTCACCAGTAAATGTTTACCCGTTTTACCTGCAAAAATTTTATGCGGAGGTATTTCCTGTAACAGGATGCGCAGCACTGCATCCGGCTATTCGGGCAGCCACACCAGCAGGTCCGCTTTGATAGCGGGGCCTGTCTCTGTGTTTGATGCGCGCTGCCATAAAATTACGGTATGCTGAACGGGCTGAACAGATCTATCAATTCCTGCAGTGGTATTTTCTGGCCATTCAGTTCAGCCTGATTATCTGCATAGCGTACGTGGCTGCTGATGGTTTCATCTTTTGTGACCGTCAGTTTAAACAGCTGCCCCAGAGCAGACAGACCCTGAACCTGCTGTTGTGCCAGTTTACGCGCTTCTTCTTCACCGTGACCCCGTAACAATGCTACCTGAGTAACCAGCTCTCTCAGCATGGGCATGGGCATGGTCAGCGTCATATCCATATTTTTGACTGTGTCAAAATCAAATTTATGCTGCCTGACAGGCTGGGCGTTACTGCCAGCGGCAGGATCGGTAAGTGTCAGTTTGAATGTCAGCTGGCTTTCTCCCTTGCTGTTTTTCCAGCTGAAGGGAGCAATGCTGATGTCAGGAGAAGACTGTAAAAATGCCGGAAACTTTGCTAACACTAAGGCTTCCCATTGTGCCAGGCGGTTGTCTGCATTACTGTTTTTATCCTGATACCAGAGTGGTGCCAGCGTCTGGTGCCAGGCGGGCGCCAGCTCTTTAACGGCCTGGCCGTCAAGCCTGTCAGCGTTAATGGTCAGGCTGCCAGATCCAAAATGATGGCCATACAAATGGAGTGCACTCAGGGTGTAATGCATCTGTCCGTTGATATGCCTGTCGGTTTCGTTCAGCGTTGTTTTTACATGGAGCATGGCTATGGTGACAATATCCCTGCCGTCAATGTTAAGAAGCAACTGACCGATATCCAGTTGATCATCACCCATATTCAGGCCGAATTTACCGGGTTTTTTGCTGCTGTTCAGTGTGAAGTCTTTAAAGGTCAGTTGCTCTGTTTTATCTTCATGATTTTTAGCCGTCAGCACGATGCTCTCTGCTTTTCCTGAAAAGGAGAGGCTATGCAGCGTTGCTGAGTGCCTTGCCTGCAGCGTTGTGCCGGAAAGTTTCAGCGTTATTGAATCCATGTTGAGATGAACGGGCATCATGATGATGTCAGAGAAGCTATCACCATTATAAGCAATACGTGAATCTGCCTCGATGGGTGACTGTCCTTCAGTAATATCAAATAACTTTCTTACTGCAGGTGTGTCATTTAGCATCAGGTGCACTGAAGCCATCTGTGGAATAAAATTGAACTTTTTTAGCTGAGCCAGCGGAAAGGGGCCATGGCTGATGGTTTGGCTGATGATGAGCTCATCGGATGGCAGCAGATTTTGTGAGAGCGCGTGCCCTTCTGCCCGCAGAAGGTAACGGGCACTGCTGCTAAAAATACCACGCTGATAATCCTGAAGAGTCAGCGTAATACCGCCAGCTGGCCACTCTTGTTTAATGTGTGTATTGACACTGACTGTCAGACTTTCCAGGTGTTGTTCAATTAATTTGCCGCTATACCAGGAAATGCCAGTCCATACTATTCCCAGTATCATAAGGCTACCTGTAACCATTAACGATTTTTTCATGTACTCCTGGTCCTTTTTTTGCCTCTGTTACGATGAGGTCAGGTTATAAACTCGGGCGATATGGCCCTCTCCGCTCACTTTCACTGGCGCTTCAAAAGCGGCTATGAAGCAGGATTCACCCGGCATCAGGGAAAGCTGCTGTCCCTGTTTTTCAAGAATGGCAACACCCGAAATACAAAATACGATGGCCGCGCTCGATTGTACCAGGTTTTGTGGCGCCGCCGACAGTTCATGCAGTGAAAAAGCAAAATCGGGAACAGGGACAGGAAATAGTTCCATGCCATCCTGTTTTTTTGTCTGCAGTAACAGCGCTGAAGTGGATTGCGGGATGCATTGTATATTGGCCAGCAGTTCCGGGATATCTATATGTTTTTCAGTCAAGCCTGCACGCAGTACATTATCGGAATTCGCCATTACTTCCAGTGCCACGCCTTCAAGATAGGCATGTGGTGTTTCTGCCTGCAGAAACATCGCCTGTCCGGGTTGCAGTGTAATAACGTTCAGTAGCAGGGGAGCAAACAGGCCAGTATCATCAGGATAAAAAGTGGCGATTTTTCTGACAGCTGCAAAAGCCTCTCCCTGCTGATGAGAAAGTGTCGATTTCAGTACAGTGAGTGCATGTTCTTTCTGCTTACCTGACAGATTTAATAAGCTGGCAAACAGTGTCATAAGATGAGGGGCATCAGGTTGTTGCAAAAATGCCTCTATGTCTTTATGCGCGCTGTGGACAGGTTGCAGTAGCGCGGCTGTTTCATTCAGTTCGCGAAAACCATTCATTGCCATAAAGGGGGTCAGAGCAAAAACCAGTTCAGGCTTATGATTGGCATCCTGATAATTACGCCGTTCCGTATTTACGGGAATACCTGCCGCATTTTCCCGGGCAAATCCTGCCATTGCAGCAGCTTTATTGGGATGAACCTGAATGGACAGTGGACGTGCCGCACAAAGAACCTTAAACAAAAAAGGCAGTTCACCAAAATCTCTGGCTACTGCTGTACCTAAGTAAGCTTCTTTATTTTCATTAATGAGATCTAAAAGCGTCCGCTGTCTGCCACTGGTGTCAGCAATCGACGAGCTGCCTTTAGGATGTGCGCCCATCCAGAGTTCAGCCATAGGTTTTCCCTGCGGGTTTTTTATACCGTAAAGGCGGGTTAATGCATCCTTACTACCCCATGCGTAATTTTGCACCACATTATTCATTTTTTGCATAATATTTATCTGTTTATAAAAATGATGATTGATTCTGGCAGCCTGCGTACCAGATAAATTTATTAATACCACACGCAGGGTACAATCAATACCCTGTCCTGCCATTATCATTTAACAATCCCGTGAATGTTAAGTGTAACAGGGAATCCTGCTAAACCAGCTATAGCGGGTTTAGCGATGCATGTTAGTCAGGTCTGTTCAGTTTATTATCAGTGCCGATCACTGTTTTTGCGCTGGGCGTTACTTTATGATTATTGCCTCAGTGAGATAGCTATCTGTTTTCTATGCTGGTTTAACCAGGGGGCTATCTTTTATTACGAGCTCAGATTACAAGGAGATCAGCAATGGTGGCAACGCGTACTGAAAAAGATTCCATGGGGCCTGTGGACGTCCCTGTTAATCAGTTATGGGGAGCGCAGACCCAGCGCTCACTGGAGCATTTTCGCATTTCACAGGAAAAGATGCCCGGTACGCTGATTCATGCCCTGGCATTGACCAAGCGTGCCGCGGCCAGTGTTAATATGCAGCTGGGTTTGCTGTCAGCAGAAAAAGGCAACGCAATTATTCAGGCTGCTGATGAAGTCATTAATAATAAGCATACAGCTGAATTTCCCCTTTCTGTCTGGCAGACGGGTTCAGGGACTCAGACCAATATGAACATGAATGAGGTGCTGGCCAATCGGGGTAGTGAAATTCTGGGTGGGAAAAGAGGCAATGATCGCCTGATTCATCCTAATGATGATGTCAATAAAAGCCAGAGTTCCAATGATGTTTTTCCCACCGCCATGCATGTTGCCGCCATTCTGGCACTGTGCAATCACCTGTTACCGGAACTGAGTATTCTGCAAAAAACGCTGACTGCTAAGGCCGAGGCCTTTCGTGATATTGTCAAGATTGGTCGTACGCATTTGCAGGATGCCACGCCGCTTACCCTTGGCCAGGAGATATCAGGTTGGGTGGCGATGCTGGTGCATGCCGACAGGCATCTTAAGGCAGCGATTCCTCATCTCTGTGAGCTTGCACTCGGTGGAACGGCAGTAGGGACAGGCCTCAATACCCATCCGGAATACGCAGTACGTGTGGCAAAAGAGCTGGCTGTGCTCACCGGGCAGCCTTTTTCCACCGCACCCAATAAATTTGAAGCCCTGGCAGGTTGTGATGCGCTGGTTCATGGTCATGGGGCGCTGAAAGGTCTTGCGGCTTCGCTGATGAAAATTGCCAATGATGTTCGCTGGCTGGCATCAGGCCCACGTTGCGGTATTGGTGAAATTCGTATCCCGGAAAATGAGCCGGGAAGCTCGATTATGCCGGGTAAAGTCAATCCTACTCAGTGCGAAGCCATGACCATGTTGTGTGCTCAGGTGATGGGTAACGATGTTGCTGTTAATATCGGTGGAGCATCCGGTAATTTTGAACTGAATGTTTTCCGCCCGATGATCATTCATAACTGGTTGCAGTCGGTACGCCTGCTGGCTGATGGTATGCATGGTTTTAATCAGTATTGCGCCAGTGGCATTGAGCCGGACAGGGCACGCATCACGCAGCTACTTAATGAGTCTCTGATGCTGGTGACTGCCTTAAACCCACATATTGGTTACGATAAAGCGGCAGAGATTGCCAAGAAGGCGCATAAGGAAGGATTGACATTAAAAGCAGCTGCATTGCAATCGGGCTATCTGACAGAAACACAGTTTGATGCATGGGTGCGGCCGCAGGATATGGTGGGTATCACAGTCACATCTGAGGCAAAAAGGACGTGAATTAAGAGAGCACAGTCTGTGCTGTTCGTTCTGGCGTCGACCTGCCATTGAATGGACCTACGCCATTGACAGGGATGCTATCACCTGCAGGGAGAGGGGGCTAGCAGGGCCTTATGCCTAAGGTATGGCAGATAGCATAACTGAGCTCTGAACGATTCAGTGTATAAAAATGAAAATCCCTGATGCCCTCACGACGGAGAATTTTAACCATATCCATGGCAATGGATGCACCCACCATTTTACGCGTTTCAGGATCATCGTCCAGGCCATAAAACAGTCTGGACATCCAGTCAGGAATATGTACCCCAGACAGGGAAGCAAAACGCTGCAGTTGTTTAAAGTTTGATACCGGTAAAATACCCGGAATAATTTCTATTTCAATGCCTGCCGATACGCAGCGATCGCGAAAACGCAGATAGTTATCAATGTCGAAAAAGAACTGGGTGATTGCCTGGCTTGCTCCTGCATCAATTTTACGTTTCAGGTTAATCAGATCTGACTGGGCACTTCTGGCTTCGCGGTGTACTTCGGGATAAGCAGCGACTGAAACAGTAAAATCACCCACGTTTTTTAGCAGTGTAACCAGATCTGCTGCATACATTTGTGGTTTTCTCCCGCCAGGTGGCAGATCACCACGCAGGGCGACGATGTTACGAATGCCATTTTCCCAGTAGTCCTGTGCAATAGCGCGTAGCTCTATGGGTGATGCATCGATACAGGTCAGGTGGGGCGCAGCATTCAGACCGGTGCGCTCTTTTATATTCTTAATGACATTGTGAGTACGGTCGCGTTCACCTGAATTGGCGCCATAAGTGACAGAAAAGAACTGCGGTTTTAGCCTGCTGAGGCGCTCAATGGAGCTCCACAAGGTATTTTCCATTTCCTCAGTCCGGGGCGGAAAAAATTCAAATGATACGTTTACATTACCCTGTAATTCGGCAAGATTTTGATTCAGCTGGGCCAGCTGGTGGGAATAGGAAAAGCTCATCTCTGTGCTACCTCAATCATCAGTAAAGTGACCGGCGGCCATACGCGACAGGCCACAGGCGAAATGCGGTTGCGAGGAAATCGCTGCCTTGTCTGTGATAAGTCGAATCCTCATATGGCGTTATGTCCACCCTGATTCTGTGTTCCGTTGTTCCTCGTGCAATTTCTCTGCAGCGAGCGCTGAAAAAATCCAATCTAGACGTTTAGATATTTAGACGTCTATATAACATGATGAAAATTGCTGCGCCAGTCAACTGCTACGTGCAACAAGAAAGCGGATATTTAATTAAATTTGCTTATGCTGCAGTGAAAAAGTCACAGTGACAGTGAACAGTAATTTTTATCCGTTAATTAATGAGGAGATCCGAAGCCTGCTATTAACAGATGCTCTACAGGAAACAATTGCAATCACCTTGTTTAGCTGGTTATCTGGTTTTTAGTTACAACATACATTAATATTTCATCAACAACAGTATTGACTATCTTGTATCAATGAAAGAGCTTGGTAGATTGAGCAGGGCAGGCGTCATTAATCTGGTGCAGAGGCCGGGAGCCGCGCTGGGTAGCGCAGGCGGTAAACAGGATTAACGCAATAAAAGTTACTATGGCATGGCTGACAGCTATACCGGTAAAAAAATCGAGAACATAGTGATAAGTAAAATTACAACAAGGAAAACCGGGTGTTAATACGCTTTACCTGACTGATACTGCATGCCGGCAATAAAGCCGTACGTTTATAAACATCCCGCGCATGGGCGGGATGCTTTGTTTTCCTTTTTTATCGGGTCAACGATTGTCAGGATCGGGGGTGATGTCAAATGTAATGATTTTGTCATCTGCATTGCTTAATACATTGAGAAGTCGCTTATTATTGCCCTTACCTGTGCGGTAAACTGACAGTAAGTCTTTTCCGCTTATCTCCCTGTCGATGAGTTCAGGCCTGTTTTGTGACCAGCTATCAGGCAAAAGCTGGCGCAAATCTTCTATTTCCCCGGCGGACAGACCGCGCTCTTTAGCTATGTTACTTTTTACCCCTTCTTTTATCAGATCCTTAAATGTGACCCACATTTTTTGCGAAAAATCAGCCTTTTCGTCTTTAATCGCTTTGCGGGGAGCAACGTCGAGAGCAGGCTCAACCAGCCCGGCGACAGCACGAACGACAGCGAGAGGGTTGCTATGGTCAGCATCAAGATTGGTCAGCACAACAACAGTCAGCTGCTTATCGATATAACGCGAAAAATATGCGGTAAATCCCTGCCAGGCGCCACCGTGCTCGATAACGCGATGGCCGTTGACAGACTCGACTGCCCAACCGAAACCAAAGCCTTCTGCTGATTGCTTTCCTGCGTATGGATAGGGTGTCCACATTTGTTGAAGCGACTCGCGTTTCAGGAGGCTTTCGCCGTAGAGTGCACGATCCCAATGTGCGATATCTCGTATCGTAAAGTACATTGCGCCGTCAGCGGTTGCATTAAAAGTGGGTGAAACCCAGCGCTGATTACCCAATTTTCCGCCAATAATCTCATAGCCAGCAGCTCTGTTGGGGACAATATCAATATCTGAAATGATACGCGTTGATTTCATACCGAGAGGCGAAAATATATTCTCCTGAAGAAACTGACTATAGTGTTGCCCGGTAACACGATGGATGAGTATGCCGAGCAGTACAAAATTGGTGTTTTCATAAGACCAGTTTTCGCCCGGATTAAAATTAATCGGCAACCTGGCAATTTTCGCCACCATGTCATCCTCTGAAAAATCGCTGCGAAGATCAAAAGGCATTCCCGGTTTTTGCAGTTCAACGGTATCGTAGGCTGGTAAACCTGATGTATGCGATAACAGGTTGGCTATGCTAATGGGTTCCCAGCTGGCAGGCGCTTGTGGAAAATATTTACTAATACTGTCGTCCAGCTTTATCTGTCCCCGTTCTACAAGCATCATTACTGCCGTTGCAGTAAAAGATTTAGCAATGGAGCCTGATTGCAGAACACTATCTGCGCTCATTGGTACATTGAGCTCGACATTTGCCATGCCGTAACCTTTTGCTAACACTGGCGTGCCGTTTTTATAGATTCCCAGTGCCAGACCGGGGATCCTCTGCCGTGCCATTTCGGCCATCACATACCGATTAATCGCCGCTATTTTTTTTGTCTCAAGTCGCGGTGCGTCGCCCGCAAAAGTAGTAAAAGCAGACATCAATATTATACCTGTAGCAATAATTCGACATAGCGAGAACCAGCCAGAAAGGGCCCTGTGGCGGCAATGACCTGAGTAAAAAATTTTTTTCTTTGAGAAAATGGAGCAGGCAACGAGAGAGCTGCATTGTTGAGCTTTAGACAACGTAGTATTACGCGGACAGCAAAACTTCCCTTTGGTAATTACGCGCATAATTTCCATTACATTCAGAATAATAGCAGATAATACAAGGTGTTAAGATAGAGCAGATACACCCGATAATGCGTTTACGTTGCATCGATGGGAGGTATTTCTCCCGCGAGCGGTTGTCAGAACGGTGCATCAGCGGTCAGTTCACACGCGGTATTCCGACAGATGTGCCCAGCATACCAATTTCCCGGTAAGCAGACAAACATGCTGTCTGCATTGCTGCTGTTAACCAGCGCTGGAGTTTTCATCAGCTGCTTTGCTGCTCAAAGTCTCCCTGCAGTGTGACAATGTTTTGATCGTCAACAGGTATTTTATTAGCACGTTAATTAATATATTTACTTATAACAGTAGAAATTTTTTGTTGGTGAAATCAATAGCATTTACCGATTATGGATGTCTGAATATCTAGATGTCTAAATGGGTGAAATTATGAAAATTAGCAGTCATACACTTGGATTTCCACGCATTGGGCTGGGACGTGAACTGAAAAAGGCACAGGAAAGTTACTGGTCAGGAGAGCTGTCACAGGAAGCATTATTCGATGCTGGCCGGAAACTGCGGGCCCGTCACTGGCAGCTGCAACACGAGGCTGGTATTGATCTTATCCCGGCAGGTGATTTTGCCTGGTATGACCATATTCTGACCACCAGTCTGATGCTGGGGAATGTCCCAAAGCGCCATCAAAATACCGATGGCTCTCTTGATGTGGATACGCTGTTTCGCATTGCCCGAGGTCGGTCCCAGGGTGGCCAGCAGGTTGCTGCCGCAGAAATGACCAAATGGTTTAATACTAACTACCATTATATTGTGCCTGAATTTTATCATGGCCAGAAATACAGCCTGGCCTGGACACAGCTGCTGGATGAAGTCGATGAAGCCCTGGCAGCAGGCTACAGAGTAAAACCTGTGTTGACTGGCCCATTGAGTTATTTATGGTCAGGTAAGGTAAAAGGGGATTATTTTGATCGTCTGTCGTTATTACCTGACATCCTGCCAGTGTACCAGCAGGTATTAGCAGAACTGGCACAACGTGGCATCGAATGGGTACAAATAGATGAACCCGCTCTGGTGTTAGAATTACCACAAAAGTGGCGTGACGCTTATCTGACTGCGTATCAGGCGCTTTGCGGCCATACTAATTTACTGTTAACCACTTATTTTGACAGTGTTGGTCATAATCTCGATTGCATATGCAGACTGCCGGTGCAGGGTCTGCATGTTGACGTTGTTGCCGGTAATGATGACATCATTAAACTCAATCAACGTCTGCCAGAAGACTGGCTCCTGTCATTAGGGGTAATTAATGGCCGCAATGTCTGGCGGGCTGATCTCAGTACATGGTTTACGCGCCTGCAGCCGGTTGCCGGTCATCGCTCCCTGTGGTTGGGAAGTTCCTGCTCATTACTACACAGTCCGGTTGATTTAAATGCTGAAACTCAGCTCGATGAAGAAACCAGAAGCTGGTTTGCGTTTGCACTGCAGAAATGCACGGAACTGGTTTTGCTGACTGATGCATTAAACGTGCCTGGTGAAGCCAAAATTGCCGCACTGGCGCAATACAGTGAACCAGTACGCGCGCATCATCAGTCAGGGCGCGTTAATAACAGTGATGTCGAAAGGCGCCTGGCAGCCGTCACTGCTCATCACTGCGAACGCCAGCAACCCTATGCGCAGCGTGCCCGTTTGCAGCGCCAGCGATTTAATCTGCCTGCATGGCCAACCACCACCATAGGTTCGTTTCCACAGACCCGGGAAATTCGCGGTATACGTCTGGATTTCAAACAGGGGCGTCTGACAGACAAACACTATCGTATTGAAATACGTGAACATATCAGGCAGGCCATTGCCGAACAGGAGCAGTTGAATCTGGATGTACTGGTACATGGAGAGGCTGAACGTAATGATATGGTGGAGTATTTTGGCGAGCACCTGCAGGGCTTTACCTTTACGCAGCATGGCTGGGTACAGAGTTATGGCTCACGTTGTGTCAAACCCCCGGTTATTACCGGCGATGTCAGCAGGCCGCAGGCTATCACTGTTGAATGGATAAAATATGCCCAGTCCCTGACCGACAGGCCGGTAAAAGGGATGCTGACAGGTCCGATAACCATGCTCTGCTGGTCATTTTCCCGCGAAGATATCAGCCGTCAGACGATTGCCATGCAGATTGCTCTGGCATTGCGTGATGAAGTAGCCTCTCTGGAAAAAGCCGGGGTGGGTATTATTCAGATAGATGAACCTGCATTACGGGAAGGTCTGCCGTTACGCGAATCAGACTGGCAGGCTTATCTCGACTGGGCGGTTGCAGCGTTTAAACTAAGTGCTTCGGTGGTGCGTGATGATACGCAGATTCATACTCACATGTGTTACGGTGAGTTTCATGACATCATGGATGCCATTACAGCGCTCGATGCCGATGTTATTACTATCGAAACCTCACGTTCGGATATGGAACTGCTGGAATTATTTAAGGATTTCGCTTACCCCAATGAAATTGGCCCTGGTGTGTATGATATTCATTCCCCCAACATTCCTGATGTGGAATGGATGGAAGCGTTACTGCGCAGGGCAGCACAACGTATTCCGGCAGAGCGCCTTTGGGTCAACCCGGACTGTGGTCTGAAAACCCGAAACTGGTCGGAAACGCGCCAGGCACTGACAAACATGGTACTGGCCGCCCGGCGCCTGCGTGAAGAGTATGCGCTGTAAGTTAATGACCTTGCCTGCTGGCAGTTCACAGGCCGTGCATAATCAGGGCACGGCTTAATATAGTGCCTGTTCGCATAGGTGACGCTGTCACTTATGCCGATAAACAGCCAATAATCAATAACAGTAAAATACCTGCCTTAATGTATACCCTGCTGCTAACACCATGATTTATTGCCATTTTTTTCTAGCTCCCGCCAGGAGCGGGCTATTTTTCGCAGGCGTTTTCTTACAGCAAAGCCTGTTAGCTTTGCTAATAATTATAAATAGATATTGAATCTACCAATTTAATGAGGCATTTAATCATGTCTGTAAATTTTTTACACAGAGGTTTAGCTGCTAAAGAAACCATGTCAGTTGAGGCAGGTAACTATGAACGATCCACGGCGGGTATTGTTCTTGAAGTTATCGTCGGCCTGCTCACTGCAGGCATTGGTGCTGTTGGATTTGAAGTATATCATGCGGTAAACAAAGCCAATAAAAGCAAAGAATTTGCCAGCCTGGCAGGAGAATTACTGAAAGGCATGCAGAACACGTCAGATGAAGGATACGATTTAAAAATACCCTGGCAGGGATCCACGATTGAAGTGATACCCTGCAACGGGGGTATTAAGATAACATTTGGTGAGCAGGAAAGAATAATTGAAAATAAAAAGCTGAGTGAAGTTAGAGAGAACCTTAAAAAAGACATTGTTTCCAGCCCCGATGTCTATGGCGCTACAACAGTGAAAATGGCGTTACAGGATAAGACTGGAGACCCGCGGTCTCTGGTTGAGGAATTTTTGCGTCCTAAAACAAGCAGCACATATAGCTTTGACCATCTGGAAACACGGGAGCTTGTTACCACTGCGATTGATGTGATCGAGGGAAATTTAACAGACGATAAGATTGAAGAAGCATTAAATCCAAACAATGAGGTCATAAGTAAAGATATTCTGGCATTGATCGACAAATGGCAAAATAGTCCGGCAGATGAAAAAGCTAAAATTGATGACACAAACAAAGTTAATCGTCCCTCAACTGTAAGTAACAGGGCAGAGCAAACTGCTGATGAGAAGAAATATCGTCACTTTTTTGCAGAACTGCTGTTTCCTGGTAAAAGCTGGGAAGCTGATACAATTCCTCAAGGTGCTCGCCTGAAACAGGTGCTGATTGAAAACGCGGAACTGATTGCTGAGCTCCCGGCTAGGCTCCATTCTTCCCCGTCATTTATGCAAGATTATGGATTTCCAGAGGATTTAAATAATATTGTGCAGAGCGCTATAGCTATACCAGGTATATTAGAAAATTACGACAAAGACACAGTAGTCGAGGCATTGAATAGCCTGCCTGACAAAGAGTATGACGAGCTTTATAAAGCGATTGATCAACAGCTGACAGATTACCAATTTACTCCGCCTGGCGGCGTTGATGTGCGTTCGGTGACTGCCGGTGTCGGAAGTGATAATTTACAAAAATTCCTGGAAAATGTTTTCAAAAATTACTTTGACAGACAATGCGCCATTGATAAACGCGCCATGTTAGCTTCCTGGCTGGAAAATTCTGGCTTTGAGGATCGCTATGAGGTGCAGCTGATAGCACTGCTAAAGGGGGGTGGGCCTTATCTGCAAAAATTGCTCCAGCTGGTTGGAGATAATGCAACAGGTGAACTGAAAGATGCACTTGATGAACTGAAAACCAATCTTAATCCGATTAACGAAAATATGGTGAAGGCCATACTGGCTGGTATAATTGGTGACTCAGACGGCGCTATTGAGAAAATAGAGGTCATTGACAACCTGGGTGCAGCATCAGTCGGGCAAACTGTGCTGGCAAACCTTCATTGGCAGGGAAAAAGCGCCCCACAGGAAGTTGTGGTGAAGATATTACGCCCGGAAATTCATTCACGCGCAGCCAGAGAGCTGAAATTCTTTAAAGAAGAAGCCCAAAAAATTCCTGGAATGTCGAAAACCTTCCACGGTATCGCCCAACAGATAAAGGCAGAAATGGATTTGACCCATGAGGCAGAATATGTACGCAAGGCGCATGTCTATGGTAAGAAATACCCCAATCTGCTGCAACCAATGAAGCTGGTTGAGGCGGTGCCTGCATCTAAAAATTATATGATTTTAGAGAAAGCACCCGGCATCACCGTTAAGTCTGTGCTCGATAATCTTAAAAAATATATACTGAATAGTGATACTGCAGCAATTTGCGCTGAACTGGCACGCGGAATTAAGGCGTTAACCACAATATGGGTTGAAGAAGCGTTATTTGGATCTGGCTATTACCATGGAGATTTACATGCTGGAAACATCATGTTTTTCTATGATAAAAAGACTGGAACAGGTATGACTACGGTTATCGATATGGGTAATGCAGCTATTATGTCATTCGCGCAGAGAAAAGCTGTCTTCAAGATAGTGCTGGCTGCCGGGGTGCGCGATCCTGATATACTTGCTCACAATTATGAAGTATTGCTGTCGGACGATGGAAAAAATTCATAGCAGAAGCAGACAATCGCGATAAATTTTTTAAAGCAGTACAGGACATCATGGCAGATAAAAAAGACGATAAGGGCAATATTATCGTAAAAGATCCAGGCCAGATCATCGATCAAGTGCTAAATGCGGCCAATAATCTTGGATTAGAAATGCCTGCAACCATAGCAAATTTTTCACGTTCACAGCTGATGTTACAGAATGTAATTGATAATATCAATAATCTAAATAAAGGGATAAGACTCAAGTTGAGCAAGATAATAGAATCTACGTTTATGAGTTACTTTGATGATCCCAATAAAAATATTAGCTGGAAAAAGATTGAAGAAATAATCAAGGCAGAATTCAATAAATTAAATAAAGAGTCTGATGAGTCGTTAACGCCAGCAGATCAGAAGAAAAAAGCAGAATTCTCACTGGCGCTAGAATATTTCGACATCCTTTGGTCAGACAAAAAATTGCAACATATTAGTTTCGCAGAAATTATATTGAATATTGTTCATGCCAATAAATTGTACAGTACGGTGCTGGCTGGTAGTGATGCCCTAAGGGTTGTTCAGGCTTCCAAACAGTTTATCGAATAGACAAAATTTAAATAGCCGGATGTGCCAGAGTGGCCATGGAATCATTTATTGCTCTACATACAGATGCAGGCGTGGAATCAATAAACGCAGTGGCTTTGCATCGGGTTTGTACTTATGCCTGATGCGGGTGACATCGTAATCTGTTAATGCACCGGTAACAGGTACCGGCTCTTTCTCCTGACACAGCGCTATCAATGGCATAGGGCAGGGGTGTTGTACCTGTTTTTGCTGATGCCGATACCAGACACGAGCGACAGGCTGTACTTTTACCGGGCGTTTAATTTTCAGTATGGCTTTTTCCGCCAGCTGCTTTACATCCTGAATTTCCTGAGTAATTCTGGCCATCCATTGTTCACGGCTGAAAGGCGAAACAGCACGCCCGCAAGACAGGCTGTTATTCAGTTTGACCAGTATTTCTTCACGGCTGATATGCTTAATCATTTGCTTGTTAGCCCAGCCAAAACGTACCGAACTGGGATTGATTAATACGGTTAATGCTCTGTAGGTATTCAGGGTAATCAATCCGTGCAATTGTTCATGGACAAATTCAAACCGCTGTTCTTTTTTTAGTCCTGATTCAATGGTAACTATCTGTTCTATTTTGCTTTTCAGTTGATTAATCTGCGCAATTAATTCATACGATTCACGGTATTTTTTGTCATCGACGCCAAAACAGAGTACACCGGGTAAGCGTACCGATGCTTTGCTGCTTATATTATGCCGATTGTGGTAAATAAACAGGCGCTGGAAATGTTGTATTCCCAGATAACGCGCTTCTTCGCCGCTTTTTGGCGTTACCGCTATCTGGGTAATGACATCATGTTCAGTACCCTTGATGATTTCTGGCAGTACAAACACCTGCGCTGTCAGCAAAGGTAACTTTTCCAGCAACAGGTACAGACTGTTAAGGGCGCGTTCCAGTTGGGAAAAATGCAGGTTCAGCGCAGTAATAGCATCATATCGGGACACAGAGTATTTTATCTATTTTTAGTTACAACATACAGTTAGTTGAATTATTACCCCATGATTAAATGGGGCAGTCTACTAAGGCCTGACAAGCTGGCCGGTACGACGATCGAGGCAGCGCTCGCTGTTGGGTTCCCAGTAGGCGTTGACATTGGTACTTTTAGTACAGTTATCTCTGCTATCGATGGCATTAGTCTGCTTATCGAAATCTTTTTCTGCTCGGGTATTCTTTTTATGACGCAGCTTCTTATTGTCATCCCACTGCTGTTTACTCTGTCTTGCCTGTTCAGTAGACATGGGATCATGACCATCATTGTTAACAGAGACACAGGTACTGCCTTGGGTACATTCTATTTGCTTTTGCGCTACCGTGGGCCAGGCAGTAACTGCCAGCAGGACGGGTAATACCAGGGATATTTTACGTACTGAAAAATAACGTGCTGACATATTATTCACCTTATAGCTAAATCATCCATGCAATGTGTATTACACTATACTAAGTAAAAAACTGCTGTAAAGTGATACTCATTTCTTTCATACGCGTAAGCAGCTCAGCTGAAAATAATATAAAAGACAGGGTGGTAGTGAGTTATATCCAGTTTCTGGTGCGAAAAGTTTTCAGAATGTTGACAAACTGCACCATTTCCTGAGGAGTTCCCAGCGTCAGGCGATTCCAGCTAACAGCAGGAGGAAATTCGCGTCCGACATAAACATTATATTGTCGCATCCTGTGTTGATAATCTTTTAAATCACCATTTATGCGATGAAAAATAAAATTAGTCTGTGAAGGAAGGTATTTTAGTTCCAGCTCATCCAGTGCCTGATAAACAATATTGCGTGCTCTCTCAACAGATTGACTGCTTTGTTGCAAAAATTGTCTATCCTGCAGTGATACCTCTGCTGCAACCGCACCCGCTATATTAATATTATCAATATAAACAAATGGCTGCATTAAACGGGTCAGATATTGTTGTGCAATGCCATAACCTATACGTAAACCTGCAAGTGCAAATATTTTTGAAAAAGTGCGCGTCACCAGGACATTTTTTTGCCCGGCTTTTACTAACCTGATGGCACTGCGAAAAGACGTATCTTTGACAAATTCAGCGTAAGCTTCATCAATAATGAACAGGGTATTACTGGCATCTGCCTGCATTATCCAGTCTTCAATGAAATTTGCCGGAGTAATGGTTGCCGTTGGGTTGTTAGGATTACACAGATAAACAATGGAATATCCGTTAAAGGTGCTTACTTGTTGTTGCATAGCAGGCAGATCAAAACGCATTTCCGGAGTAAGTGCCACTTTTGCCACCGGAATACCAAAAAGTCTGGCATAACACTCAGCATAATGAAAAGTAGGCTCAGGAACTACTAACTGAAGTGGTTTATTCTGCTGGTGTGCCTGATTGATGATAGTCTGGATCATGGCCTGAATTATTTCTGAGGAACCATTTCCTAACGATATATTCTCTGTATCCAGCTGATATAACAAAGCTATCTGTTTGATGAGCCGTTCACGGGCAATATCGGGATAACGACAGGCTGCCGGCAATGAAGTGATGATTGCTTTTTTCGCCAGGGGGGACATACCTAGTGAATTTTCATTAAAATTTAGTAACAGCGGCTGTTGTGCGCTGGGGAAAAATGGCTGATTTTTTTCGTTTTCTGCAGTGGTATTAATGCTGGAAAAAGCGCTATGTGGAATTAATCCGCTTAATAATAAGCCGGAAGACTTTAATAAAGTGCGACGACGTATCATTTTCTACTCTCCAGCACAATACTAAGGTAATGATTAAAAATAAAATTATCGAAAAAAATAAGTAAAATCTGCGATAAATGTCTCATTAATGATAAAAAAAGATTGAACATTTAAAATATTTCATATTTAAGCCAATAAAGAATGTTAACTGCAGCAGAAAGCATTACGCCGTACCGTTAAAATATGTTAATTTTTTAACATCTATTCGCTTTTGTTAAATTTGAGGGTGAGTTATGGAATACCGTCGGCTTGGGCGCTCAGGTTTGCTGGTGCCAGTACTTTCTTTGGGTACTGGTACATTTGGTGGCAGTGGGCCATTGTTTCAGGCATGGGGACAAACCAATGTTAAGGAAGCCACCGAATTGGTGGATATCTGCATGGAGGCTGGCATTAACTTATTCGATACTGCTGATGTTTATTCAAATGGTGCTTCTGAAGAAATTTTAGGCAAAGCAATTAGTGGGCGACGTCACCAGGTGCTGTTATCTACCAAGGCGGCTTATAACATGGAAGAGGGTGCAAATCCTAATCAACGAGGTACGTCACGATTTCATTTAATCAACGCATTAGAAGCCAGCCTTAAGCGTCTGAAAACTGATTATGTAGACATCTTTCATTTACATGGATTTGATGGTTTTACGCCTGTTGAAGAAATAATGGGAACACTGGATTCCATGGTTCGTTCTGGCAAAGTACGTTATCTGGCCGCATCTAATTACGCAGCTTGGCAATTAATGAAAGCTCAGGCAATAGCAGATAAATATGGCTGGACACCTTTTGTCGCACATCAGGCTTATTATTCATTAATAGGTCGCGAGTATGAATGGGATTTGATGGGGTTGGGGCTTGATCAAAATATCGGGCTGATTGTCTGGAGTCCGCTCGGATGGGGACGCCTGACAGGAAAAGTAACGCGTAAAACAGGCACCGCCAGCTCCGGTCGCATAAACGATACCATGAACCAGAAAATAGCACCGCCCGTAACGGATGAGGAACTCTTTAAGGTAACGGATGTACTGGAAGAAATTGCCCAGGAAACCGGTAAAACGATACCACAGATTGCATTGAACTGGTTGTTACAGCGTCCTGGTGTTGCCAGTATTGTAATTGGCGCCCGGGATAAAAATCAGCTTAAAATGAATCTCGGATCTGTCTCCTGGCAATTAAGTGACATACAAATGATGCGCCTTGATAAGGCAAGCAGTAAACCACCTTATTATCCTCACTGGCATAACCTGATAAATATTGGTGACAGAAATCCGCATTTTACCAGCCTTAAGATAAATGTTAATCATCCGGAATTTTAAGGTGAGGCAATGTATGGAGATTCAGGGATAATTTAACAAACACTACAACATGCGGTATCGTATATTGCACTGAGTTGCACCATTAAGGGAAATCAAGCGGAGGGACCTGTGTAGCCTGTCTGACTGGTATTATCAGGCATTTGATATTAAAACAAGGAGCTGATTATAAAAGCTCCTTTTTTAGTAAAGTTTTCGGGAGATAAAAATATATGTATCAGAGTTATCGTTGTGCGATTTTGGGAAAATTAGTACTCAGTTTTATAATGTCATCTCTGATAGCTGGTTGTGCTACATCGCCAAAAACTCAAGCTGTACAGATAGGTGATGATCAGCTTAGCTGTAATTCAATCATACATGAATTAGCCAAAGTGGATAAGGCAGAAAAAGAAATAGATAGTAAAAAAGGCATTACTGGAACCAATGTGGCCGCTGTGTTATTTTGGTGGCCGGGCCTGGCTTACACTTATTATGATGCAGCTGAAGCGACCCGTCTTCTTAATGAACGCCGCAGCCATCTTACGTCAATTTACAATAAAAAAAGCTGCCAGTAAAATTATTGACAGCTTTTAACGCTCTCATATATATCTATTTTTTTCGAAAAAGTCAGGCTGTAAAGATAACTTCAGATGCTTTGCAAAGAGTTATTTCGCCTGCTGTCAATCCAGCCAAATAAAATGCTTTGGCAGCCTGATTTTTAACCGAAAAGTATCTTTAAGACGCGTAAATAGAGGAAAAAAATAATATGGAAATCTTATTTAACCACCATAACGATAAAAAAAAATTCAACATAATATTCTGATTGCCTTGTGCTGCCTCGGAGGCATAAGCATTCTTTGTACACCAGCCAGTGCAGACGAAAATTTAACAGACAGCCCGCCAGCCGATAAAAATGCCGCAAAAATTGTACGGGAAAATGATGTTATTACCGTTAGTGCCCCAGTAAAGAATCCATTGTTTGTTACCACATCACCTAAAAAAACACGCCAGCCAGTACCTGCAAGTGACGGTTCTGATTTACTGAAAACAATACCCGGCTTTTCTCAAATTCGTAACGGTGGCAGTAATGGCGACCCGGTATTTCGCGGCATGTTTGGCTCACGTCTTAAAATTATGGCGGATGGTACTACATTACTCGGTGCCTGTGGGGGGCGTATGGATGCAGCCACTGCTTATATTACGCCTGAAAGTTATGATCTGTTAAAAGTGATCAAAGGGCCTCAAACGGTAATGTGGGGGCCGGGTGCTTCTGCAGGCACACTGTTGTTTGAACGCCGGACAGAAAATTTCAGTGAGCCTGGATGGCGCGGCAGTGCAGGGCAGCTGTTTGGTTCCAGCAGCCGTTACGATACGCATATTGATACCGCGCTTGGCAACGAACTTGGTTATGCACGCTTAATTGGCAGTGTCTCAAGGTCAGCGGATTATAAAGACGGTAATAATCAGCCTGTGCCATCAAAATGGCATAAATGGAATACGGATGTGATATTCGGTATGACGCCAACAGCAGATACGTTGTTTGAATTTACGGCAGGTAGAAGTGACGGTGAAGCCCGTTATGCCGGGCGTAGTATGGATGGCAGTCAGTTTCTTCGGGAAAATTTCAGTGGTAAAGCACGATTTTACCATGCAGGAGAGTATCTGCAAAAAACAGAAATACAGTATTACCGTAATGATATTGATCACATAATGGATAATTACACTCTGCGTTCAGTGCCTGAGGGTAAAAAAAGGCATTCAAATGTCGGCTGGCAGATAACGGGAGGGCGCCTGTTGACTCACTGGCAATGGAGCAGCGTTGCCCTGAAAACAGGCATGGATATGCAACAAAGTACCCATCGCAAAAATATTATGCGCGCAGGGTGGTCAGATGATGCAAAGTTTACCCATTATGGGATTTTTGCAGAAATGGACTGGCAGATGCATCATGATGGAAATGTTATCACTGGTGCACGTATTGATAATGTCGGAGCACGCGATTTAAGAATACGTCCTGCTGCAGAAGATACTGAACGAAAAGCAATCATGAAGGCAGGGTTTGTGCGTTATGAACATCAGTTTCCCGCGCTTAAAACTATGTTCTATACCGGCCTTGGATACACTGAACGTTTCCCCGATTACTGGGAATTGTTTTCTCCAAAGCGTGGCGAATCTGGCCTTGATAATGCATTCAGCAGCATCAGGCCAGAAAAAACCACACAACTCGATGCAGGTATTCAATACAAAAGTGAACAACTGGACGTGTGGCTGTCCGCATATGCAGGAAAAATTAATGACTTTATTCTTTTCAGTTATGACAAAAATACCCGAATAACCCATGCAGGTAATATTGATGCTCATATCATGGGCGCTGAAACTGGCTTGATGTGGCGCTTTAGTCAACGCTGGAAAGCAGATACCAGCCTGGCATATTCCTTTGGTGAAAACATAACGCAACAGCGTGCATTGCCACAAATGCCTCCTCTGGAGGCCAGATCAGGCTTAACCTATATTCATAATGATTACTGGAGTGCCAGCCTGTTGTGGAGAGTGGTGGCAAAACAGAAACGTATTGCACCCGATCAGGGTAATGTTGTTGGCAAAGATTTTACCTACAGCCCGGGGTTTGGGGTCGCTGCGTTGAATACTGTCTTTACTATTAACAAAAATATTCAGATTAGTGCGGGCATCGATAATCTGTTTAATAAATTTTACAGCGAGCATCTCAATCTTGCGGGGAACAGTGGTTTTGGTTATTCCAGCGACGCGAAAATCTCAGAACCGGGACGCACACTCTGGACGAAGATAGGTATTACTTTTTAACCTGTATTTCATCATGCCTGATTCAGAGCCCGGCAAGTCATTTGGTGTGTTAAATACCGGGCTTTCAGACGACCAGTTATAAAACGCTTTCCATTCCCATTTCAATTTAGTCAGTTCTTCGCATAAATCATAGTTTTTTAGTTCTGTGCAGGCAATAAGTGACATGGTCACTTATTATTACGTATTCGCTAAAAGTACGCATAATATATATTATGTTAAATTAACTATAAACCGCTATTATTATCGCTTTAATCGCTTTATACGTTTTTCAGGTGGTCATCAGATAAATGATTGCATCACTGCTTGCTGTCACCTTTGTGACATAAAGGGGGTCCTCTGCCCCATTCCGGGATGAATTTTTCCTGGCAGAATGAGCCCGTCTGGTTTGAGGTGGGATAATTCGTGATAACCTGTGGTACAGGATTTGCTGATGTTTCGCGGGGACTATTCTTTATAAAAATTTTTGTCGTGCGGTAACATACGGATGAGCATCCTGTGCCCTTTGTGTATGCTGCTCGACTGTTCTGATAACAGTGATGTGCATTACTGACGTGTGCTGATGAAATGAAAAATGGCTGCTGTAGCCAGTAATTTTGTAAATTGAGTTGGTTTCATTTCTGTAAAGTTGTATTGTCTGTATTCAGTTTAATCTGCTGCTTTATGTTGCGACACTCTTTCCAGTCAGTATAAATCTGTTTTATTCTCTTCCAGAAAGTTTTCATGCTAAATGGCTGTTTGTTTTCGCTCGTCTTTTTAATACGAATACGTCCGTTATTTTTAGAAATATGATAACTGCTTTTGTTTTGAGCTATCTCAACAGTCACGTTTATATTTATATTTGTATTTGTATTTGTATTTGTATTTTCATTTAACTTTGCCTTCAACTCCTGCTGCTGCAGCACTGCGTTGGTATTTTTAATGTCACGCATCATTGCGGATAGCGTACCATACCGTAGTCGCCTAAATCTCACCGGGGTTGACACAAATGTTACACTGTCACTGCCCGCCTGCAAGGCAAATGAGAGGGTTACTCCCCCCCCGCAGCAAAATATGCTGAATGTAGATTTGCGTCCGGAGCACCATCATGGATGATATGAACGGTCAGGTAGCCATGATGGTCCATCAGAGGACGCTCAAATTTTAAGGTTCACCAAAAGCCAAATAATATCTTCAACACCAGTATTGCAAAAACGGGAGTGACCATAGATTTCTCACCATAAACAAATAAGGTCACAAAATTCTGGTAATGTTGTCAGGTCCCCTGGCCCTGCCTGATTAAATCCTCCTGATGTCTGCGTGCCATATCAGCCATACTAATAAACTGAAAATCATAATGCGGCATGGTTTCAGGTGGATGTGTTGCACCAAAACCCTGTTGATCATAACGGCGATAAATTCTGGCCGATGTCAGACCTGCTTTATTAGCAGGAAGATGATCATGAAACAGACTTTCAGCTGTATGCAGAATTTCATTTTTTTCAATACCAGTACTGGCGAGTTTTTCAATCATATAATCAAAATTACGCTGATCCGGTTTATACGATCCAATATCCTCTGCAGTAAAAATATGATCAAATTCCACGGTTAATTGTCTGTTGCTGCCGGCAAAACTTTCACGATCGACGTTGGAAAGAATCACCAGCTTGTAATGCTTTTTTAAGTACTGTAATGCAGCAACCGAATCAGGAAACGCAGGCCAGTCTGGCACTGAACCACCAAAGCGCGCACTTTCCTCGGGTGTTGTTTTGATGCCCCATTCATCTGCAACATGGGAATGAACAAGACCAAGCACTTGAGAATATGGCATAGTCGGTGTTTTTGACTGCTGAGCGACTTCATGTCTCGCATGTGTCTCGAGTACCTGATCACGCGTCAATGCCCTGCCTGATTTGCTGATAAGGCTGTTATATCCTGCAAAAATTCCCTGTTCCCAGTCTATTAAAGTACCGTAACAGTCAAATGTAAGTGCTTTAAAATTAGTTAGTTGCATATTGTTTCCTTATTGTTTTTATTTAATCCAATAACAATCAATACAAAAATCACGGTAACTGGCTCTGGCGGGATTATTGCGAATATTTTCTTTATTATTTCGATGGATAGAGTGAAAAAACAGGTATTTTTCACTCTATCTGGCTTCAGGGATTTACGGGCACCCTGCCCGGCGTTTCTTACGGCATGGCAATTGGATAGCCTGCTTATCCCGTAACACTGCTGGTTATAAGTAACAACGTCACTAAAACAGCAATCAGACCACTATGATAATAAAAGTCTGTACCAGAAGGTTTACCACAGAAATGTCGACCACAGAAAGGATTCAGCGGATTGCCATAATCTCCTTTCCGTTTATTAAATGATAGATGTTAACTGTTTGCAACAGTGCCCTTTAATTGAGCGAAATATAAAAACACTGACTGAAAAAATAAAATACTATTATTCTACATAGTATAGGAGAGGATTATAAAATGGCATCAATAAAACCCAATACGTTTAAAAATGCGCTCGATGCAACCAGTAATATGGCCAGAGCAGCGGGTGATAATATCTTTTCAACCAGGACAAAGATCATTGGTTTTTTAACCCTGGGGATTGGTTTTTTCGTCAACCTGGCATACAGGCATCTGACTGGTGCAGCAGAAAATCAGACACGCACTTTTATCCGCATGGTGCCAGAGATACACCAGGCATTATCAATGCCTTATAATTATAATGATTATAAAACCACTGAAAGTAGCCCGATAAAATTTGATGATGGCACGCAAGTCACCTTTAAGGAAGAGCCTGCAGCAGGCGGTAAGAAAGTCATCGTTACCTTCACCAGCGGCAATCCGGCAAAAGAAACCACACAGATAATAGAAGATACTTCCTTTAACGAGTTGCTCAATAAAATCAATGAAGATATCCATAACAATATGGACATATACAAGAAGTATTGTGACCAGGAAGATTTTTTAGAAAAATGTAGCACACAATATGAACAACAGCGCGCTGCAGCTGCAAGAGAAAAAGATTTTCAGTCTGAACAAGAATTTAAGTTAAAACGTGCGCTGAAAGACCTTGCGGGTGTAAAAGCAAGTCAGGAAAATATGTTCAGCAATGTGCTTCATATACAGGATGAAATTGATGAAAGTCTTAAGAAGCTATCCAATGAATTTAACGATGAGTTTACACAGAAGGACTAAGTGAAGCCATGGGAGAGTGCCCGATATTCTGTGTTGGGACATCCTGCCCTCTTTCGTATAAGGTCAATATGGCAGCAGCCAGGCTCGCCATATTGACTCTCTCGTCCTGCCTGATTACATCCCCCTGCCGCCTGTGCGCCCTATCAGCCATACTGATAAACTGAAACTCATAATGTGGCTTTTTCAATTATATAATCAAAATTACGCTGATCCGGCTTATTATGAGCCAGTATCATTTGCAGTACAGGAAACGCAGGCCAGCCTGACACCGAACCACCAAAGCGCGCATTTTCTTCGGATGTTGTTTTGATGCCCCATTCATCTGCAACATAGGAATTAACAAAACCAGGCAGTTGAGAATATGGCATAGCCGGTGTTTTTAAGGGTAAAAAATACCTGTTTTTCGCTGTGCATAATAAATGACAACGTCACTAAATCTGAAGATAACAATCAGGCCATCATAGTCATTAAGGTATGCATCAGGCGCTATATAAGCGTCAGCCAGCCTTGCGAATTATAAAAACAGACTGCAGAAGCCTGACCGGGAATAAGTGCCTGTCTTTCTATCCACTATACTTATAAATTATAAATATTAAGTGGAATGATTCCTATGGTTGCACCTGTAATAAGTGGACAGACACCCATTCTACCCGCTATAAGTGATGAAACAGCAGTACCACAAAAAACAACATTGCTGGGTACGAAGATACTGGGTAACCCTTATCCTACAGACGCAAGACCTGCTTCCTTACCTCATGAAAAACCAACTATTTCCCCATCAACAGATCTGCAAAGTTACCTGGAGCAATTCCAGCAATTGGATGCCAGATTTAACCAGTCTCAGGTCATGCGCCATCTGCTTGATGACGGAAACAAAAAAATAACTCCACCTGCTGGAAAAGCGGCGTCTTCAGATAGCGCCAGTACAGTTCCACAGCAGGAGATAAAGCACTATTCTCAAAGTGCTAAGCGTGGGGCCTGTATGGCTTTTTGTGCACTCTGGATGCGAGAGATAGCTGATAACAGTAATGAATTAGCGCCAGAAAGGCTAAACAGGCTCAGGGCTATGAGTGGTAGTGAGGCGGCGATACTACAGAAAGTATACACGGATTATGGTAGAACTAATGACAACGCCGATAGCGCTTACCAGGAAGTCCTTGATGCGCTGACAAAAGCGAAGGAACAGCTCCGTCCTGAAATCGATGCCAAAAAACAACAAATTGATCATGTTAAAAGCATTGTTAATCAAAACGTTGACGCAGCCAATGGAATGATAACGCAGCTCGGTATACTAATAGCAGACTATAATGCGCACGTCAGACTATTCAATCAGAAGTCAGCAGGAGAACAAAGCACATTGTCTCCCATGCTGGAGAAAAAAAAACAGGAGATTCAACAGCTAAAACAGCAGCTGGCGCTGGAACAGGCGTCTCATGCTGATGCCAGTAAGCAGCTCAATACATTGATCGAGGAAAGCAATGCGTTAGTCAGCAAAATAAATCAATATACCGCTCAACAAAGTCACCATATAAATATCCATAATGAAATAATAGAGAATAGAAACGAAGAAATTAGTAATAAAAGCAAACAAATACTGCATTTAACCGGGATGGTAGTGACAGAGCACTTTACTTCTGGAAATACTAAGCCTGATGCTTTTATGGCATCTCTGGCAGATAAAATACCGCCAGGAAGTTGCGCAGAATACGATCTTGATTTTACTAAATACGGAGAATATGCAGGCCATGCCACTGTACTTTTCCGGCTTAATGAAGATACCGTGATATTTTTTGATCCTAATTATGGGGAGTACCCGGTACCCGCCAGAGAATTGGGGAAATTTTTATCCGCTTTCGTGGCATATTACTATGCTGATTGCGAGCTCCCCACACAATCCCTTAGCCTTGTCACCCCCAGTGATGGTAAAGGTGACATCCTGGCGATACAGAGCAAAAAGCTTGCCATGTACAATAAAGGTAAAGATAAGGACGGTAAAGAAACTGATATCGATAAAAAAAGATTGGCAGCAGCTCAGCAATCCATGGCCACGTATCAAAATGAAAAAGGCCTGGAATGGGTGAAACGCAACGGAAAATGGGTGGAATCAACAGCAATATCAGAAAAAGTGAGTCCATCAAATCGCCCTGCTCCGTCTGTTGCGCCAGTGCCATCAGTCACACCACGGCCTGAAGATCAGTCGGTAAAATCAGTTAATCCGTTACCCGTAGAAATAACTCCTGCTATTTCATCTGCAACAGCAGTAAGAAAAAAAGTGTCCCGACTATCAGCTCAATCTGCCAGCATACCGCAGACAGTCACCACCCCGATTGCTGGAAAAACAACTCCTGCCGCTTCGCCTGTTACTGGTAAAAAATCATTCGGCATTCGATTAATCATGAAAATGGCGACAAAAATTAAAAATACTCTGCTGCATCCATTAAATAAGTGGTTTATAAAATTAAAGTAAAGCCTGCTTGATACAATTAACATCTAAAATTGTGCCACGCAAAGCGTAATTTCTACACATTTTAACGTCTTGCGCTGAATTCACAAAAATCGGTAATTTTGTTTTCCGGTATCTGCGGCAATGTTGGCTCAACGTTACTGAGTACTGTCTCTATGTCTATGAATGCAGTGACATCGCAGTGCGACTGGTTATCCAGTTTTTGCCAGCTAACCAGCTAATCTTGTAAGAATTTAATTTAGTTGTTGCTTATTTTTAATGATTACATAATTTTATGTTGTAACTAAATAAGAAATAACATGCCCTATCCTTCTTATAAGATGAAATCATTTAAATGATAAATCATAGATCGAGAAGACAATTGTTATCTTAGTATTTTAAATAATGATGTATTATCAGCAACATTGATTTTTATCAATGGAGTTTATAGTATGAACCATGACCTCATTCAACTGTCGCTTCCAGTACAACAAGCTTAACGCAGTTCACTTTTACGTGTTTACATCATGGTTTATTCTGCAGTGACTACCTTTTCATCACACCTGTAAGGAGGGTTTATGGCTATGTATCAGAACATTCTGGTGGCTATTGATCCCAATCAGGATGACCAGCCTGCCCTGCGCAGGGCAGTTTATCTGGTACAACGTAATGGTGGTTGTATTAAAGCATTTCTGCCCATTTACGATTTATCTTACGACATGACTACCCTGCTTTCTCCTGAAGAAAGATCACTCATGCGTAAAGGCGTTATCAACCAGCGCACTACCTGGATAAGCGAATTATGCCGCCCTTATATCGATGTCAATATTCCAATTGAAATCAAGGTAGTGTGGCACAACCGACCTTATGAAGCGATAATCCAGGAAATACTGCATGCAAAACATGATTTACTGTTAAAAATGGCTCATCAGCACAGTCGCCTGGAATTTCTTATTTTTACTCCGGTAGACTGGCATCTATTGCGTAAATGTCCCTGTCCTGTCTGGATAGTTAAAGATAAGCCATGGCCAGAAAATGCCAAGACAATAGTCGCAGTAAACCTTTCCAGTGGTGAAAAAGCTTATCACCAGGCATTAAATATCAAACTGGTCCAGAAAGCACAGGAACTGGTTACCTACCTCGATAGCACTGAAATACACATTATCAGTGCCTGTCCTGTTATGCCGATTAATGTCTCGGTTGAGATAGCAGATTTTGATCCCAATTTATATAACGATGCAATTCGTGCTCAGCATTTGATAGCCATTAAAGCATTGCGTCAAAAATTTAGTATGGATGAAAAATATACTCATGTTGAGAAAGGATTGCCCGAACAGGTGATACCTGCCCTTTCCGAACAATTACAGGCAGGCATCGTTATACTGGGTACATTAGGACGTACTGGAATTTCTGCAGCCATGATAGGTAATACTGCAGAAAATGTTATCGATCACCTTAAATGCGATCTTCTTGTCATTAAACCTGATGAGTTTGTCTGTCCTGGTGAATGCGATATGGATTAGCTGAATTTATTATTGCATCAATATCTGCTTCTGCCCCCTTCGATTTCATGCCAGTAAAAGCTGCCTGTCAGGCTATAACCAGGTGGCACAAACTTGTGTTAAATTACCCATGATATAAGAGTTACTTAATGGTGCTTATCCGGCAGGAATAATTTTGTACATGACAAAAGGATTTTTATGAAACTGAAAAAGATTATTGTCAGCATGGCATGGCTGTTATCTTCTCCCCTTACTGTTGTTCAGGCTGCCGTTGAGCTGACTTCTGAAGCAGCAGCAAGCCGGCAACCTGTTATGAATATTACTATTACAGAACGCTGTAATTCTATTCACGCCGCCACCACTGCAGTCTCTCGCCGGGCTGATAAACTGGGAGCTGATGCCTTCTATATTCATCATTATGGTAACCGTAATAACGGGGGTAACTGGCGGATAGTCGCCTCTCTTTATCATAAAGATTCTCCTGTCATCAATGATAAAGAAAAATATCGCGTTTTTAATGGAGTAAAAGAACTGACTAAAAACGATGCCAGTGAATTGCAATCTTTTGGTACTGTCAGTGTAACAGGCTTTTTCCCTGCTCAACCTGATATTACTGACGCCATTACCAAAGCGGCAAAACAGCAAGGTGCTGACGCGTTTTTTATCACGCGACAGACTGATACTAATCGGGGTGGCAATCAGCTTATCAGCGCAAATATTTATAAATCAGATGCCCCTAAACGCAAACAACAGCATGAGAATGCGCTTTCTGAAGCAGGTTTACAGACAGCAAGTGCTGATACCCCAGCATCCGATGCGGATGCTGGCGCCCTGCCACAACAATCCCTGAAAAAAAAGCACCATAGCGTTGTTACCTTACCTGATGGAACTCCAGTACAGCAATTAAGCAAAGCTGCCGCAGCACAACGTACTCCTTTTGGCTCGATAACCTTTACGGGACATTTCGCCAGTACGCTCAGAATTTCTGAAGAAGCGGCCAGACGTGCTGCAGCAAAAGGAGCTAGATACTATCAGATTACACGACAATCGCAGAATCACAGCGGCGGTAACCTCACTGTCAGTGCACATTTATTTAAATAATCTTCATTACTCCCTGACCTTCTGCAATAACAGTAAAAGCACTGCTCACCTGCCGCGGTGCTTTTTTTAAGCTGACAATGCAATTGACAAAAGCTGCAACGATGCTGATATTTTATCATGTATGTTGTAACTAATTTTATAAAAAATCGACGTGGCTGCTGAATGCATAGTCACTTCACGTCAGATGCAGTCAGCCTTTGTATGGTTAATTTTGCCCTTTGTTCAATAAGACTGATAATGACATCAATTAATTGATGCGCGAAAAATGCACAACCCGCTGCAGACTGTAACTTTCTGGCAATTACCGGCAGCTGTCCTGCCATTTCCAGGATGCGTTTGCGTGTCTGTGCTACAGAAAGCCCTGCTGCATGAGCAAACTGCTCCCAGTGCCGTGACTGTATGTCCTCAAAGCGGTATTTACTGCCAATCTTCATCGCCATACTTGATGCCAGATGTGGGTACACTGCCGTCGACAGGACGTCATAAAACGGTGCCAGCACTACTCCTTCGGGGCGGTAAAGCAGGGAGAAATTTTTAGCGTGCGCATCATGGTTACCAATTAATGCATTGAAGATAACATAATCCAGCAGACGTAATACCTGCGGTGCATTCGGACGGGTAACAAGGCGCACCAGTGCAAAACAACGCGCAAAATCCGGTCCTCCTTCATTCTGATATTTGAATTCAGGCGCCACCCCTAACGCCTGGCAGAAATCTTCCTGATGCAGGCGTTGCAGATAACCCTGTCTGTCAACAGCACGGTCATAACGTTCAATAAGCAGGAAAAAACGCTCACCGATTCTTCTGATGCCTGAACGGGCAGGATTCAGTTTCATAGCACCGGCCAGTGCCAGACAGAATCCTTCATTTATCACACTATCCGTGACGCTGTGGATAGCCGGTTTCAGGATATGAGAACTGGGTGTACCATTACGCGGCAGACCAATGCGGTCACCTGACAGCACCACCGGTAATTTATCCTGCGCCCCGGCAAGAGAGAGACGCAGACCATCTTTACCGGCCAGCATAGGGCGGCGTGGCAGTTCATCAAGCAGAGAAAGCACATCAGCGTCAGTCAGCCATTCAATTTCATCAGCAGTCTCTGGCAGAGTCTGGCCCTGTTCCAGAAAAGTCACCGCGCCGGCACATTCACCACCAATACGATTAAGGAGAGCAAAATCATTCTGATGAGATACCTGTAATTGCTGTGCTATCAGACGACGTACATCACCTTCAGGTAATAATCCGGCAAAGAAAGGTCTGGCTGCCCGGTCATCAAACGGTTCGGCCTGCAAGGGTAATGAAAACGATAAGGCCACTGCATCTGCACGCGCCAGCCAGTCAGCACTGTACTGAAAGCTGAGCCGTCCTTCCATCATGGATAACGTACCAACCTGCCCCGCAGACAGCCAGACACTAAGTTCACGCACACTGTTTATCCATTTTTATGTGTTCCTGCTGGCAGGCCGCTGAGGTTTAACTCACCTCCCAGGGCGGTAATGACACGCAAAACATTCTCCAGGCGCAGTGTGGGTTTCCCTGCTTCCAGATCAACAATAAAGCGCAATCCGACACCCGCTGCCAGGGCCAGTTGCGATTGCGTCAGGCCTAATTGCCTGCGTGCAGTACGCAGAATCTGGCCTATCTGTGCGGTGCTATGAATGGGCGTCATAATTTTTCCCGTACGGGAAATTATTAACCAAAATCTGTCTGGCTGCAATGTAAAATTCCCGATCGGGAATTTTATTCCGCTGATAAACACCACAGGCGCTGTATTCGGGGAATACTGCTATGCTGTTACCCCGGGAAGCATTGGTAATGACAGCTGCCTGATGTTTTTATCGCTGAATGCAGGGAGATAACAGATTGATTACCGTATTAGCATCCATAACAGGAAATGGATTTTTTACAGCAATCGCCTTTTCAGCGTCAGAGGGGAAGGTGGACATCAGTTCACTCAGCAAATCTGCTGAAATCTTTTTTTTATGTGATGCAATCAGACCTTCAATGCTTATTTCCCCATTCTGCAGCCTGAGCAATAGCTTATTTATCATTTCCGAATTATCGAAAATGCAACCTGCATATGGGTTAAGTTGTGTATTATTCATATTGCTCTCTCCTTCCTGCCACCAGACTGTCAATCATGATTGATATACTAAGCAAAAAAACAACAAATCAGTCAATATTATTGACTGATAATTCATTAATTTAATGAATTTAATAGCAATCAGCATTAATAGCGCGTTACCTGAGATGTTTAAGGAAAATAACAGATAGTGGCGGACAGGAAAGGAGATGCGCTAATTCAATGTCACAAGCCAGTACTGGCTCAGCAGCGGATACAGTTCAGGATGGAATTCAATACCAGTCTCTTCAGGAGGCGCAAAAGCGGCCATTGCTGCGCACAGCTGTTCGATACTGTCCCCCTCAATGCGCCAGTCACCTGCTATTATGCGCTCAATTCTGCCATTGTCGCCGCTGCCGTAATAATCTTTTATTGTGACACTGTCACCTGAATTGACGCCACCGACATACATCCGGAGGTCATTATCCCGTCGTACAAACCAGAACATCTGCCAGGCAGGACCATGAGCAGGATATGCCATAAATTTCAGGATATCGTACCCTGCGGTATCAATGATGGTATCCATGCCATCACCACCAGCAAACCAGTATTCATCCTGCCCGCTATCGCCCATGAGCGTATCATTGCCTTTATCACCACTCAAAATATCGTTTCCCGTACCTGCCTCCAGGCGGTCGTCACCTTCGTTACCAAACAACCGGTCATCACCCTGTCCGCCTAAAAGCCAGTCATTACCCTCACCACCCAGGAGCCATTCATCTCCCTTTCCCCCCAGTAGCCAGTCATTGCCTTCATTACCTTCCATAACGGCACAAATCCCTGAACTGACATGAGCATAATTCACAATGATGTCATCTCCGGTACCTGTCTTCAGGGTAACCGGTGCGATAACGCTGCCATCAGCTGCTGTCGCGATGGCAAACAGGTGCAGCTGGTCATTTCCTTCAGTTATCTGGCCTTTGTACAGATATGCCTGTGTCTCCTGAACACCCAGTTCATAAAGCTCCCCCATACTGTCTCTTAGCGCCAGATGGCGATAACGTTCATCACGCATAAAGTGCTGAATACGTACCTCAGGATATTTCATCTCCTCATCGTGGCAGCCGATTACCAGATCCTCACCTTCACTGCGCAGGGTAATCTGGCTGGCTGGCAGACCCAGCTGCAGAATATCCAGGACCTGCAATTCATCCTCATTATTAATCAGGATTTCATGACCAGAAACAGTACCGGGTAAAATGCGATAAACATCCTGCCCGCCTCTACCTGTCAGGCAATCACCGGCGCCAGCACCTTGTGAAATTAATATATTATCGCTGCTATCTCCTTCCAGATGGCCGCTGTAACCAGTTCCTGTCAGTATTAGCTGCATAAAGGCAGGGAGTACGATGACAAATTCTTCGTGGTAGCTATTCCTGATTGTTACCCTGCCATGACCCAAATTATCCCGACTCTGCAGGTGAATGCGCCTGTCTGAAACCGCAGTGTGCTTACTCCACTGTGCCGATAGCTTATCCAGTTCAGGTATATATTGCGCTATAAGGTTGGGCTCTTCATCACTGAGGATCTGTGGCCAGCGGGGTTTTAGCAGTAACCCGTCACGGGTTGAAAGCAGCCAGCGATGAAGATTACCCGAAGACAGCGTATCCACATCGGCCAGAGTCAGTGTGGTAAAAGTAGCGTTATCATTGCGCAGGGTAAAAACCAGACTGGCAATCCCCTGTTCTACCGGGTAAACCAGACGGCAGGACTCCACCTGTGCTGCCGTATAATCAAGCAGCACACGATTCACTTCTCCCGCAGCGCCGCAGTCTTCCAGTACCACCTCGCCATGAGAAGTGTTTTGCAAAATCTGATAGATATCCTGACCCGTGCCACCGCGGGCATAACCTTCATTCAGTATCAGGTTATCATGTCCACCGCCACCATAAAGCGAGTCCACCCCACCTGCGCCATCAAGCACATTATTCTGTTCATTACCGGTCAGCCTGTCAGCGGTTTGGGCATGCCCCCTGGCGTGCTCTATATTGTTCAGACTGGCAACAATGCTGCCCTGAATACCCTCTTTAAGGTAACCCAGAGTATTAAGGGCAAAATTGATATCATAGCCTGCACCATCAGGCGGTCTGGCAACAGCGGTTAACTCATCTTCATTATCGGTAGCAGAGGCATCACCACCGCTCAGTAGACCTGGAGTCAGCGGTACTGCCTCTCCCATTAACAGAAAGCTGTCAGCATAATCGCCACCGGTAAATGTTTTACGCCCCTGGCCCACTTCAAAGAGATTCCTGCACTCGCGATACCCTGTTGCGGTGTCATTACCTCCACCAAGGCTGAAAAAAACACTGAGCAGCCGTGCATGCGGCTCAGTACCAGCAAAACTGCCTGCCTGCTCGTTACGAATGGGGTAGTAAGTCAGAACAACATTTTTCTTTTCCCCTGTCCTGACATTAATCAGATCATCGCTGTGAACTAACTGTGTGGTATAGAATTTGTAATCGCTGTCGGTTATTTTCAGGTTACTGGGCGTGCCAGAATGAGCGCTTTCATGGCGATAGATATCCAGTACATACGACAGAAAATCAGGATGGATTTTATCCGCGTGTAACAGAGCATGATAGGGTATTACCCTGTTGTGATTCAGACCGCTTATTTCGCCGAGCACTTTCCTGTAATGATGTTCTTTTATCTTTACCTCCCCTGCACTATAGTAAAGCAGATCAATATCCTGGCGCTCTGCCAGGAAATCTCTGGCATTTTTTTGCAGTCTCTTATCATGCTGATAGCGTGCATTCAGCAGACTTGTTGTTCTCCTGAGCGCATTGTCGACATCACTGCTCAGTTCCATACCCAGAGCTGCCCGCAAACCGGCATACCAGCGCTGCGAAGAGTCCAGGGTTACCCATTTATCGATTTCACTGACAAGACGACTCCCTGAATAAATGCCCCCTGCCAGCATCAGTCGCATTTTTCTCTTCTGCAAGCGCTGAAAATGCGCGAAAAGCGCCATAAAGATCCAGCCCGGAGCCAATAGCACCGGATGCCACACCAGTCACCTGAGCCAGTTTTATCAGGCGATTACCGGTACGCGCCATACCCTTTTTAATAACGTGATCACTTAATTTGACTGCACTCCATCCCAGCAGATCACCGCCGGTATCAATGAGCATGCCAGCAACCAAAAACGCCATATCAGTCTCTTCGCGTTGTTTTTGTACGGCAGTTAACTCAAACTCACGATTAGCGCGTCTTCTCTGATAGTGGGAAATAGCCTTTAATCCCTGCAGCCAGCTGGTTACTCGTATACCGCCGGCAGCCATACCAGTAATACGGTTAATACGGCTCAGCCATGAGGGACTGAACACCTCAGCGTTCAGCAACGTCGATGGATAATTCGCTGCAGTCTGGTGATTACAGGGCAGTCTGGATTCATTATCTTCTGTAACCGCTAGCTGTTTTTCTGGCATGGCAAAATCTTCCTGCAGAAAATTCACCAGCTCCTTTAAGGCAGCAGGATGCCGCGCGCTATTGAGGGTAAGCTGGCGGACGTTAAAGATAAACTGGCCATTCTGGCGTGAGACCCGGTAATGCTCTGCCAGTGACTGGTTGCCAAAGGCAGGATCGCGCCTGCTTAAACAGGCATTGAGCGTATCGGCAAGCTGACTGATGAGCTTATCCCTGTCGCTGCCTTTGATACGCACTTCAAAGCCTGGCAGGGGATCATAGAGATCATAATACCACTGCCCTGAGCTATCCTGGTTAAATGCCAGCGCTAACAGGCAGTTGCCTGCCTCCAGTTGATAGTAGCCCTGCCGCTCACCACGGGTGACAGTATTAAGGAAATACGCGACGGAAAATCTGCCAGAATCATGCAGCAACGGGAGGCCCTGCACATCGTGCTGTGTCAGGTTATCTAACAGGGTATAAAAGCGTTCAACCCGCAGAATAGCTGCTGGCGATATCTCCAGATCAGCCCGGCGTTGATTAACCTGATCATGAGCCTGCAATGCATTCAGCAGGCGTTCGCGGTACTTTTTATCCTGATTTAATGTATAAAGCCACGCCAGAGAGAGGCGTTGTGCCCCCGCTCTGGCAACAGGGCTACCATCATGGAGATATAACGCCTGCGGAGCCAGCCAGATGTGTTTTTCTATTCCAGACACAGGCTGCGCGCTCTCATACAACGCTCTTATCCCCGCAAGGCGCTGTGCATCCCAGTTATGCATTCTTTGCAGCGCTTCGTAACCATTCAGATTTTCCAGTTGTGCATGCAGCGCCCTGCTATGTAACAGACGATGCAGATCATCAGCAGCCTGCAGAAAAATGCGCCGATCAGTGCTAATGCCTGCCTGTAACCTGAAACCAGCCGAATTATCCATAGCGGGAAAAAAATCACTGAATAGCTGTTTCTGCGTTACAGTCAGACTATCCGCTTTTATCTGACCTGAGGCCAGCTGATTGACCAGCAGCAGTGCCTGACGCGTACGCTCACCGAGTGAACTCTGGTCACTTTCCCACGTGGGCAAATAAACATCATTACCGGGGATACTTAAGCGCTCACTGCTGTCTACCTGCAGGACTGGCAGCTGCATATCCCTGGCCACAACCTGCAGGGAATCAATAAAGCCGTTGTGAAAACGCAGACAGGATTGATGATAAATGACAATAAATTTTTTACCTGCCGATGATAGCCTGTTAAAGACATTATCCTCACGCTGACTAAAAGCTCTCCCTGCCAGCGGGGCTGATTCACCACCAGCCGGATAATTTGTGGGATACAGCTCATCATCTGAATCCATAGCAACGATTTGCATCCTGAGCTCAAAGGCCCGGCGAAACAATGCATCGAGCCGATGCACATTCACGAGTACCGCCAGATCGCCCTTCATTACGCCTGTTTTTAAGTAATCATCAATCAATGACTGTGTCAGATAACGGCGCAGATGCACCATGCCAATAGTACCGATGCCTGCTTTTTTCAGTGATAGCATGTGTTGTGTAACAAAATTCAGGCTGTCATCAATTTTCCCTGCTTCGCTGATAAACAGACCACTACGTTCCTGCAGTAATGTCGCTATCTGTTCGTAACCGGTTTTTTTTTCAGTAAAAAGCGTGGAGAATCTGTCAGGAGACGGTATGGGATAGCGGCTGTTTACCTCATTAACCTCTGTAGCGCGCATACTGCTGTTATGGAGGATATATTTAAACTGAGACAGGCGTTTCACCTGCAATCTGCTGATATATTCCTTATCGGCAAAGTGCTCCAGCACCACTCTTTCATCTGACAGCCCTGCTACTCTTACCTCACTAATGACGGCTTTTAAACCCTCCACCACATGGGCGGCATATCTGTTTCCCTGAGCCAGCAGCATCAGATCCTGCCAGCTGTAGCCAAGATGCAGTAACTGCCCATTCAGTTGCGCCCGGCGCAGTACACCCTGCCCCTGCGCCAGTGACAGAAACCGGGTGACATGATGACGATACTTTCCCAGTACAATGTGGAAAGTGGGCAAAAAATCAGGATTATTATCGGGTAATGCGGCATGAACACCCGGTATATGGCTTAATTCAGGGGAATGATTTATCCAATGGATCATTTTATCAATGAACTCAAGGCGATCAGTGGGCTTATGACGCAATGAAAAGCTGCTGTCAGGGTCAAGAAGTACTGCTGCCAGCGCCGGGCGTGTTATGGCAAGAGTGATAATGCTATTTTTAGTAGTGACCGGCATGGTGGTATCAAACAGCGCTTTATCAAGCTGTCCTGCCAGTACTGCTAACAGAGGGAGGTGCGCAGAATCCGGGTATTGCTGACAATAAACAGTGATAACATTTTTCAGAATAAATGCCTGTTTAATCTGGCTGTAGCCATAGGTAGTATGCATTTTATCCAGCGCAGAAAGCATATTCTGCCAGGATATCCCGCGTTTTTCCTGTGAAAAATGCGCCAGTTCGGACAACCTGCGGGAAGACAGCACGCGATAAAATTCATACGGCTTAATAACAGGGTAGGTTTCAGGGGAGAAAAGATAGCCAGAATTAACAATGAATTTTCCCGTGGCATCAAATGCGCCGGCGACAGACCATGCAGGAATAGGATGGGCGTAATTAATTTCCAGAGCAGTAAAGATGGTATTTTTATCCTGTGGGTATCTTTTCCAGTGGGCATTTGCATAAAGATGATAACCTTCAAAATCTCTGGCATCGATAAGGTAGGTATAGCCATATTCACCACTGAATTCATCCTGCCTGCCGCCGCCATAATAATAGGCTCCTGCATTATCGCGCTGGTAATAGGCAGAAGCAGATATACCCCGTCCATCGGGATCCTGTGCGTCAGCACCGCCACCAAATCCTCCGTTAAAACCATTAACCTGGTTAATATCAGTCACGACACTGCGTAACCTGAATCCCTGCTGAAAAATTTCTTCCGGCCTGCGCATATCACCGCGAAAAACATAACCCTGATAAACAGTACCCTGCTTACCTCCTTTAAACAGGGTCGTCATCGTAGCGGTAACTATTTTTTGTGCTTCCTGAGGTGTGAGCGTAATCTGATTGAGCTGGCTGAAATGATGGGTACGAAATAATTTCGTTTTTACCAAAATATCAGGATCGCTTATCATTTCATTAACATATTCTTTATTATTAGTAATATTTTTAATCACATTTTGCATGCCAAATCTCCCTGTCATACAATCGTTTTCATATCACAAAAAAATAAGAAACAAAAAATCAACGATTATCTATAACCATAGTTCATTAACTTGTTTTTTTCTGATTTATTAATACAACAGACAGATTTTATCGCTTTTAAAAAGCACGGCGTGATACAATAAAAATATTGCCAGATAGCGCAATAATATTATATTTAAAAATGGAAAAGATATTTTTATTCATTGCTAATCAGGCAACATTTTAAAATTAATAAAAATATATATTGAAGTTCAGCAGATATAAAAAACAGGGAGGACTTTTCAGGCAAAATATAAGTAATCAGCATTATTCTATTAATAACCGCTATTCTGATATTATATTTCACTGGCTATAGCAAAACAGACAGTTGCTGGCAACATACTGTACGGATTTTTAACACTATCAAGGAAGATACAATGCTTGCAAAAATGAACTGCATCATGTACGTCTCATATCTGTGTTACCTGTGTGGGCTATCCTTTGCCAGCTGGCAGGGAATTTGTGCCAGGTTGTGGAGTAAACGCCTTTACTGGATAGCCTGCAGCACCCTGATGCTGCTTGGCACTATAGGCATGATCTACTTCTTTTTATACCCTGATGCACAGACTGATAAAGCGGGTTGTATCAATGATGAAATGCCGCCAGAATTTGGTTTAAGCGCAGGCCTTGTCTATACTGGCCTGCTACTCACCGCCATGGGCGCCGTCTGGATACAGGTCTGGAAAGTTTTTTCTGGCCGCTCACTGTGAGGGTAAAAAAATTTTCTCTATGAAACCGCCCGCACGCTGACATACAGCCCCTGCCAGTGAAAAAACTGACAGGGCTTCTGTCTGCACCAGCAACTCTTTCAACATTCGCTGCAAACTATTCGCGCAGGAACACAGTAAAGATGAAAATTGCAGGTTTATTTTCACTATCTGGCTAAAACTGGCAGGGTTTTCTGTTGCCTGAAGGCGTGCAAACCGAGCTCAAGTAACATCATCACATCAATGGCTTGTGATGCAGGCACCGGATTTTCTCCCTCTCCCCAGATAGCATCACGAATGGCAGCATAATAATCAGGGTAGCTGCCTCGCTCGGTAGCCAGCGGTTTTTCAATCTGTCTGTCATCAAGTGACAGCGTCACTGTTCCATCGCGTCTGTCCTGTCCAAAATCAGGATGCGTAACCTGCTCTCCCTTTTTCAGGCTCTCTTCCTGTGGATCCATGCCCCATTTAACATAGCTGCCTTTGGTACCGTGTACAATATAACGTGCTGTTTCTACCGTAGCGAGCATGGTCGCATGCAGCACCACCCGATGACAGGGATAGCTTAATACACAATGAAAATAATCTACTGCAGCAGCCAGAGGACGCAGCTTGCCGAGATCAAGATACAGTGCCTGTGGCAGACCAAACAACACCAGTGCCTGATCCAGTAAATGGGGCCCGAGATCATACCATAACCCACTACCTTCTCCTTCCTGCTCACGCCAGCACTGACGCACAACCGGGCGGTAACGATCCAGATGAGATTCACTATAAACGACCTCCCCCAGAGTCCCCTGTTTCAGTAACTTTTTCAGCGTAAGAAAATCACTGTCCCAGCGGCGGTTATGAAACACTGAAAGCAGGCGTCCGGCTTTATCAGCCTTTTGAGCGAGCTCTTGTGCCTCGGCAAGGGTCAGTGTGAAAGGCTTATCAACAACGAGGTGTTTTTTTGCCGCGAGTGCCTGTTGCCCCAGGGAAAAATGCGTGTCGTTTGGTGTCGCTACCACAACCAGATCGATGGTCGGGTCGAAAAACAGATGCTGCGGATCCTGAACAACCCTCACTGCAGGCCAGTCTGCCTGAACCCTGATGGCATCACTACTGCATACCGTATTCAATGCCATCCCCGTTGTACCGGCAATCAGCGGTGCGTGGAAAGTTTTACCGGCATAACCATATCCCAGCAGTCCAACCTGTATTTTTTTAGTAGTATTCACGTGTGCCACTCTTTAAGCTTTTTTCAGGTAATCATAGCAATAATAGATAATCATGCTGCCACTGCCGGGTATAATTTTAAAACCAGTTTACCGCTAAAGATACCAGTTATGATAAAATTTTAATATCCTGATTTTTATTGCAATAACTGTCCATAGCAGCCCTCAGTGTCAGGTAATTTTTCACTAAAAATAATATAAAATAATATTATTATATAATAAAATTTATATTAATTAAGTTTTATAAAAAAATATTAAAACTCAACACAATAACCTATATAACGATATTTTTATATCGAATTAATTTTATAATAAAATCGTATTATTTATAAAGTATTACGGACTGTTTTTATAATTCCATTGATATTTAATGAGGTCTTACTGTAGCAGTAAAAAATGATAACATTCCTGGTGTTATTATTTTTAAACCTGTAAACAATATATTTATTTTTATTTTATAAAACCTGCTCAGGAGTAAAATATAATGAAAAAATTAGATTTTTCATCCCTGAAATCACCAGAAAAAGATCCTGCGGCTGAAATGCCCGCTTTTTCCAGTAAAAAAATACTGCTGGGTTTCTGGCATAACTGGCCTGCTTTATCCGCTAATGGTTATCAGGGCGGTAAATCTCAAGATATTGCGTTAACGGATATCCCCAAAGCCTATAATGTCATCGCAGTAGCCTTTATGAAAGGGAGCGGTATACCGACCTTTACACCCTGCAACTACACTGATGAAGAATTCAGACACCAGATAGGAACACTGAAAAGCGAAGGACGCACCGTACTGCTTTCTCTGGGTGGTGCAGACGCACAAATCGCCATGGCCAGCCATCAGGTAGAGCCACTGGCTTATGAAATCATCCGCCTGGTAGAAACCTATGGTTTTAACGGTGTGGATATCGACCTGGAACAGTCTGCTATTAATGCTGCAGCGAACCAGACGGTCATCCCGCAGGCATTGAAACGGGTCAAAGACTATTATAAGGAGCAAAATAAATATTTTGTCATCAGCATGGCGCCTGAATTTCCTCATTTAACGCTTGAAGGAAAATATGTACCCTATCTTGACGCACTGGATGGTTATTACGATTTTATTGCCCCGCAATATTATAACCAGGGCGGTGATGGTGTCTGGGTGGATGAAATCAATACCTGGCTTGCACAGAATAATGACGCCAGAAAAGAAGATTTTCTGTATTACCTGACCGACAGCCTGATTTCAGGTACACGAAATTACAGCTGCATTCCTCATAATAAGTTTGTTATAGGTCTTCCTTGCAACCCGGATGCCGCTGCAACAGGCTACGTTATTAATCCTGCTGAGGTAAAAAATGTGTTCAGCAGATTAAAGGAGGCAGGTAACCCCATCAGAGGAGTGATGACCTGGTCAGTTAACTGGGACGCAGGAGAAAATCAAGCAGGCATCCCTTATAACTGGGAATTTTGCCAGCGTTATGCTGAACTGATTGCTCGTGAAAGTGACAGTAACGAAGAGAAACCCACCGCACCGTTTAATCTGAGATCATCACAACAAACCCAAACCTCGGTACTGCTCACATGGGAACATGCAGATTCATCGAAAGCCATTAGCAGTTACACCCTGTATCGTAATGGCGGTATGGTCGGCCAGACAGACAGCTTCTCTTTTCATGAAATCTCACTGGCTCATAACAGCCACTACAATTATTACGTGACCGCAACCGACAGCACAGGGCAGGAATCATTACCCAGTAACATTCTTTACATACAAACACTGGATTATTGCCCTGACACTGAATATCCGCAATGGCAGGCCGGCAGGGACTACGCAAGAAACAGCCAGGTCACTTATCAGGGCAGACGCTATCGCTGTATCAACCCTCACCACTCTCAGTCAGACTGGACACCTGATGTCGTTGCAAGCCTGTGGATGCCACATATCAGACAGGAAATTTGCTGTTACTAAAAAAACAGGCGTCATCGACAGATAAGATGATGTTCATCCATGACTTTTGCACAGCCAGAGAGCCTGGCTGTATACACTAAAGCGGAGCATGGGTGATTGTCTGGCTTTTGTAAATGTCAGGTGCTCACAGACAGAAAGCAAAGACAGGCTATGTTAAAATTTATTAACTGGTTTTAAAATGAGTACGTCCTTATACAGGAAAGGTAAGAAAAAGTCGTGAATGGTAAAGATATATGAATAAAAATAATTTAACTGATGAATGCTAAATGAATAATTATCTGAATGAAAAGAATAATTTTATTATTGTTATAATGGTTGCTGGTATTTTTGCTGTGTTTTTTTCTTACTTCTTTACTCCGGGTTTCATGTCCCAGGATAGTTTAACTCAATACCGGCAAATGACTGGCCAGATAGCGGTTAGTGATGCCCACCCCGTTATTATGGTTTATTTATGGAAAGTATTATATAAAATTTTTGCCACCTCCGGAATTATGTTATTTTTTCATCAACTGCTTTACTGGCTGTCTGGAGCATTACTGGCAATATTTATTTCACAGCGATTACATGTACGTCTGCTTATTTTGACTGTAGCTGGTCTCTGGCCACCACTTATCATTATTTCCTTACATGTGTGGAAAGATGCGGGAATGATGGTTATGTTATCACTATGCTCTGTATCTTTGTTAGCATATAATTACCAACCTGACTGGAAATGGCTGGGTGTTACATTAATCTGTCTTTCTTATGCCATAGCGGTCAGGGTTAATGGCTTTATTCCAGGAATGATTTTTGCTGCTTATATTTGCTATTTAATATTAAAAAAAATATCCGGTTCAGTATTAAAAAAAACGGTGCTGATGTTTTCGTTACTCATGGTGATGTTTTTTTCTCAACTTGTAATTATTAACACAATTAACTCAAGGTCTGAAAAAATTTACACCACAGGAACGCTGTTGTTATGGGATATCGCTGCTATTTCTGTTTACGAAAATAAAAACTTAATTCCTTCCTGGGTACCCGTTTTAAATAAAGATAAAATACTATTAACTGAATTAGCACGTTACTATACTCCTTTAGTCAATGTGCCACTTTACGGTGTCATTTCACCTTATTTAGATAATAATAAAGACAGAAATGCATTAATGAATTACTGGGTGTCAATGGTATTAACTTATCCTGAGGCCTACTTACATCACCGATTACGGGTTTTCAATAATCTGCTCGGATTAAATAAAGATGAGGTTTACTATGCCTATAACAGTGGAATTAAAAGTAACAATTTATCTCTGAAATTTTCAAATTTATCAGATAATTCACTTGATTTTGTTTTACGTCTGTTTAATTGGGCCTCTTCGACTCTATTTTATAGAGCATGGATATATGTTATTATAAGCATTGGTGTTTTTATTTTTTCCTGTTATAAAATAATAAAAAATCATGAGAATAAAAATATAAACATTCTTATTGCTGTTATTAGTTTAAGTGGCATTGTCAATGTGGCATCATTATTTGTTATCGCAACAGCAGCAGATTTCCGTTATATCATCTGGACAATATTCTCTTCAATTATATCCCTGCTTATTTTATTTTTTAATAAAAAAAAGGTTGATCATGTCGGATAATATAAAAATAGCAGTGATTATACCCTGTTATAAAGTAAAAGAAAAAATACTCGACGTACTAACTGCAGTTAGTAAACAAAAAGTTGCAATCATTTATATTGTTGACGACCATTGCCCTGAAAACACGGGTGAATATGTCAGACAGCATTGCAGTGATCCTCGTGTATTGATTATCAGACATTCATCAAATCAGGGAGTGGGTGCTGCTGTTATAACCGGGTATAAAAAAGCCATCGAAGATGGTTTTGATATTTTTGTTAAAATAGATGGTGACGGGCAAATGGATCCTGAACTTCTGGTTAATTTTATTAATCCCATAATGCAGGGTGAAGCAGATTATACCAAAGGAAATCGCTTCTTCAATTTAGAAGACCTTCAATCCATGCCTGGAATCAGGTTATTTGGTAATGCTATTTTATCTTTTCTGACTAAATTATCCTCAGGATACTGGCACATTTTTGATCCAACTAATGGTTACACGGCTATTCATAAGAATGTTGCCAGACAACTCCCCCTTGATAAACTGAGTAAGCGTTTTTTTTTCGAAACAGATATCTTATTCAGATTAAACACACTTCATGCAGCTGTTAGCGATATTCCTATGAGAGCCCAATATATTGATGAAACCAGTAACTTAAAAATATCCAGGCTGATAGGTGATTTTATTTATAAACATTTGAGAAATTTTATCAAACGAATTTTCTATAATTATTACTTAAGAGATATATCTATTGCTTCTTTAGAATTACCCGCTGGCCTTGTCCTTACGCTATTTGGAGTTATCTACGGTGCGAAAAATTGGATAGAGAATATCGACTCCACTATTGCTACTCCAGCAGGTACTGTCATGCTTTCTGCCATGCCATTAATAATGGGATTGCAATTTATTCTGGCTTTTTTTGCTTATGATATTGCCTCTGTTCCCAAAAGAGCAATATACAGTAAATTAAGTTATAACAGAAAAATGTAAAGGATAATATATGACTTATTTTGTAGCATTATTATGTACAATCGGAATTGCAGCGGGTCAATTATTATTTAAACTCAGTGCAATTAATTTACGCCAGACAAATAATTCTTTTTTTTCAAGCGGGACAGTAATTCTTTTAATAGCCCTGCTGTTATACGGCATGACCACCTTAGCCTGGATATGGGTATTGCAGCGCGTAGAATTAGGTCATATTTATCCGCTTATGGCGCTTGCATTTGTATTTGTGCCTGCAGGAAGTTATTTCCTGTTTGGTGAACGTTTTAATTTTCATTATATTAGCGGTATTATATTAATAATTTTGGGTATTATTTTAACAGTAAAAAAATGAAACAGGCCCGCCTTTGCAGACAACTGTTACGTTAACTGGCTGGCACCATGATAAAAAATATCAACTAATCCCCCCTCGAATCATAAATCTGTACTGAGTGTATTTGCCCGTTATTGATATTTACTTGCAGTAAAACAACTAAGTGCCCGCGTATCACAGAACAAAATTTATTGCTCCTAGCAACAGGAATCAGTGTTTTTACCTGCCCGACCGGTGTGTGCGTCGAAGAGTTTCGCAACACGCCTATTGTCATCAGCAGGGCAGTTTTCCATAATAGGCGCATTTTCCTTCAGGTGCGCTGATGACTGAATACCTGCTGTTGTTTGTCGGTACCGTATTAGTGAATAATATTGTACTGGTTAAATTTCTCGGACTCTGTCCGTTTATGGGTGTTTCCACCCGGCTGGAAACAGCCTGCGGCATGGGGCTCGCAACGGCCTTTGTCCTGACACTAGCCTGCATATGCTCCTTTATGATAAACAGATTCATCCTGTTGCCACTTGAGCTGGGTTATCTGCGTACCATGGCCTTTATTTTTGTGATTGCTGTAGTCGTGCAGTTTACTGAGTTAATGGTACGCAAAATCAGCCCGCTACTGTACCGGTTACTGGGCATCTTTTTACCGTTAATTACCAGTAACTGTGCCGTCCTGGGAGTCGCCCTGTTAAACAGCAATCAGTCACACAATTTTCTGCAATCCGTCGTGTACGGCCTCGGCGCTGCAGCAGGATTTTCACTGGTTATGATACTGTTTGCTGCCATGCGTGAGCGTCTGGCAGTGGCTGACATACCTGCGCCTTTTCGTGGAGCATCCATTGCACTCATTACCGCAGGGCTGATGTCACTGGCTTTTAGTGGCTTTAGCGGGATGGTGAAATCATGATTCTGTCACTCATCCTTGCAATCTGTGCATTAAGCATTCTGGCGCTGATTGCCGGCATTCTCCTCGGCCTGGCATCTACGCGCTTTCAGGTTAACGACGATCCGGTGATTGACATTATCGACAGGGCACTGCCACAAAGTCAGTGTGGTCAGTGTGGCTGGCCTGGCTGCCGCCCTTATGCACAGGCGGTCTGCCAGCAGGGAGAAAAAATCAATAAATGCGCGCCCGGGGGCGAGCAGGTTATGCTAAAGCTGGCAGAAATACTCGGCGTTTCGCCACAACCGCTGGACGAAAGTGACATCGTCACCCATTCAACACCCATGGTCGCTTTTATTGACGAAAGCCAGTGTATTGGTTGTATCAAATGTATCCAGGCATGCCCGGTAGATGCCATCATCGGTACCACGCGCGCGCTACATACGGTCATTAGTGATTACTGCACTGGCTGCGGGCTGTGTCTTGCACCCTGCCCTATGGATTGCATCAGCCTGCTTCCTGTTGCTGGTGACAATAAACGCGGTGCGAAAGCCTATGCAAACACCATTCCGGTACAGTTTATTGAAACAAAAACCCATGTTTAATCCATTTGCTTCAGGCAAAAAAATCATCCCTAATTTCGCCGGGGGCATACATCCACCGGCAATGAAAGCACAGTCTGTCAACGTAGCCCTGAGAAAGCTTCCCCTGTCGGATAACTTCATTATCCCCCTGCAACAGCACCAGGGTGCTGCTGGTGAAATAAAGGTACAACAGGGTGACAGCGTACTGAAAGGCCAGCCATTAACTAAAGGGAACTACCTGCAGGTACCCGTACACGCCCCGACATCCGGCATCATTACTGCCATTGAACCTCATGTTACTGCAGGCACCAACCCAATGGCACTCTGTATACATCTCAAACCAGATGGCCATGATAGCGCCAGTGAATCCTGGCCTGTCAGGGATTACCAGCAGCAGGATCCCAGAGAGTTAATCAATCGTCTGCATCTTGCTGGCATTGTCGGCCTTGGCGGTGCCGGATTTCCCACGGCAAAAAAACTACAGAGTGGCCTGCTGCATAAAACTGAGATTCTTATCATCAATGCTGCTGAATCAGAGCCTTATGTCACTGCCGATGAACGTCTGATACAGGAGCATGCTGATGAAATTCTCCAGGGTATACATATACTCATGCACATTTTAAAACCAGCACAGACAATTATCGGCATTGAAAACAATAAAGCACAGGCGATTGCTGCCCTGCGTCTGGTACTTGCTGACTCTGCTGACATTAAACTACAGCTTCTGCCAGCCAAATATCCCAGCGGCAGTACCAGACAACTGACCACCATGCTGACGGGGCGCGAGGTGCCTTGTGGCCAGCATTCATCCGCAGTTAATGTACTGACACAAAACGTCAGTACCACATTTGCCATTAAGCGCGCGATTATTGATGGCCAGCCGCTGACTGAACGCGTGATTACCCTCGCGGGAGATGGATTAACCTCACCGGGTAATGTCTGGGTGCGCATAGGAACACCTGTCAGGGACCTGCTGGATAACGCCGGATTTAATCCGCAATGCCAGCACATGCTGGTGATGGGAGGACCGCTGATGGGAGCCACTTTTGCAAACACGCATGTTCCCGTGATGAAAACCAGTAACTGCCTGCTGACAATCAAACAATCAGCAACAGCAATGGCTGCAGCAGAGCAACCCTGTATCCGCTGCGGGCTGTGTGCCGATGTCTGCCCGGCGAATCTGCTGCCACAGCAGCTCTACTGGTTCAGCCGGGGAGCAGAACACGAAAAAGCGCGTCAGCATCATCTTTTTGACTGCCTGGAATGCGGTGCCTGTGCCTTTGTCTGCCCGAGTGCTATCCCGCTGGTACAGTATTATCAACAGGAAAAAGCAACAATACGCCTGCAGGACGAAGAACATGCCCGCGCTGTTGCTGCAAAAATACGCTTTGAAGCAAAAAATGCGCGTATGGAGCAGGAAAAACAGGCGCGTGAAGCCCGCTATCCGCTGGCAACCCGCAGGGTAAACCCAGCAAAACAGACGGCAGTAGCAGATGAAGCAAACACCGACAGTCAACAGACTGAACACCAGAAAATAACCCACGACGCATGCACATCTGGCACACTCATGCCCGCTGCCATAGAAATACCAATGACCACCTGTGAAACATTACCCGAACCTGCCTGTCCACAAAGCTCTCCCTACAAAGAGGAAGTCGCCATGGCAGTGGCCAGAATTCAGGCCAGAAAAGCAGCTCCGCCCATAATGAAGCAGGAACAAAAAAAGGGCCTTCCTTTATGATGGAACTGCAGACTGCCACTGCGCCTTTCACTCATCATGCGAAAAACAGTACAGGCGCAATGATGTTATGGGTCATACTGGCCTGCATCCCAGGCTTTGCTATCCAGACCTGGTATTTTGGTTACGGTAACCTTTTTCACGCTGCCATTGCGATGGTAACAGCGCTGGTGGCAGAGGCTCTGGTTTTGTGGCTACGCAGGCGAGCGATACTGATACGCCTGCGCGACAATTCTGCCTTGGTAACAGCACTGTTACTGGCTGTCTGCATGCCCCCATGCGCACCCTGGTGGATTACCGTGCTGGGGACTGCTTTTGCCATTATCATTGCCAAACAGCTCTATGGGGGGTTAGGCCATAACCTGTTTAACCCCGCGATGACAGGTTATGCAGTGCTGCTGGTCTCTTTCCCGCTGCAAATGACCACCTGGCCTGTGCCTGTGGATATGACGGTGGATGCCTGGAGTCAGGCGACACCGCTGGAGGCATTCAAAACAGGTCTGCGTACACAGACAGCAGCAGAAATTTTGCAACACCCTCTGTTTCAGGGTGTGCTGGCCGCACATGGATGGCAGTGGATCAATACCGGGTTTCTCGCAGGCGGGCTTTTTCTGTTATGGCGTCGTATTATTCACTGGCATATTCCAGTCAGTTTTCTGCTGGCACTGACTGTCTGTGCCACAGCCGGATGGCTGCTAGCGCCCGAACGCTTTGCACCCCCGTTACTGCACCTTTTTTCTGGTGCTACCATGCTGGGTGCATTTTTTATTGCCACCGATCCGGTGAGCGCAGCAGCCACTCCCCGGGGACGGTTAATCTTCGGCAGTCTGTGCGGATCACTGGTCTGGCTTATCCGTGTTTATGGTAACTGGCCTGATGCCGTTGCTTTTGCGGTACTGAGCGCTAACCTTTGCGTACCGCTTATCGACAGCTACACACAACCACGGGTCTATGGATCCCAATAGGCTTTGAGGAGGTATTTTTGAACATCATGCAACATCAGGGTATCAAACTGGCCCTGTTCGCTGCACTGACAACCGCACCTGTTGCTGTGATTAACGTATTGACTGAAAATGAAATTGTAAAGCAGGTCGCACTGCAGCAACAGGCAATGCTCAATGAAGTCATTCCTGCAGACTGGTATAATAATGACCTGAAAGCAGAATGTTACGTTGTCACTGATAATATTCCCGGCAGCCATGACAATCACCGGCTGTGGCTGGCGCGCATGGATGGGGAGCCGGTGGCAATCGCCATTGAGAGTACCGCACCCGATGGCTGGGCAGGGGCAATAAAACTACTGATTGGCGCTGACATTAGCGGTCAGATACTGGGAACACGTGTCGTGAAACATCAGGAAACTCCCGGACTGGGGGATAAGATTGACATACGTGTTTCCGGCTGGATACAGCAGTTCAACGGTAAACGGGTGACTCCTGAAACCCTCAGCGAGTGGGCAGTTAAAAAAGACGGTGGTATATTCGATCAGTTTACCGGTGCTACTGTCACACCACGTGCCGTTATCAATGCCGTCAAACACACCCTTACCTGGCTGGACAGCCTGTCAGGCCAATTTTCCTCCCTTGCGCGCTGTGAGGCACAATGATGCATAACGTTCAGGCTATTTTTCACCAGGGTTTATGGAAAAATAACCCGGCTCTGACGCAACTGATTGGGTTGTGCCCGGTGCTGGCGGTGTCTTCCACTGCCATCAATGCACTGGCTCTGGGTCTGGCAACCACTCTGGTGCTGACAGGAACCAATACCCTGATTTCACTCTGCCGCCGCTGGATAGCGTTCGAAATTCGTATTCCCATCTATGTCATGATAATTGCCTGCATGGTCAGCATACTGCAGATGCTGATGCAGGCTTTTGCCTTTGAGATGTATCAGTCTCTGGGGATTTTTATTCCGCTGATTATCACCAACTGCATTGTCATCGGCCGTGCAGAAGTCTGCGCCGTCAAAAGCCCCCCTGCGCTGGCCGCACTGGACGGGCTGGCCATGGGACTTGGCATCAGCGCGGCACTGTTTATACTGGGCGCCCTGCGTGAAATCCTCGGTCAGGGTACGCTGTTCGATGGTGCTGACCGGCTACCCGGGCACCTGGCAGATACACTGCGTATAGAAATCATTCATTATGACAATCCCTTTTTACTGGCCATTCTGCCCGCAGGAGCATTCATCGGCCTTGGCATGATGCTGGCCATCAAGTCCCTGATTGATGAAAAAATAACAGCGCGTCACAGAAAAACACAGCCAGCAGGAACGGCAACGACACTGCAGCACCAGGCTGGAATAATGATGAACGATGAATAAAGAAAAGCGTGTGGCCATTCTGCAGCGTTTACGTAGCTGGAATCCACAGCCACAGACAGAGCTGGTTTACAGCACCCCGTTCCAGTTACTGATTGCCGTCATACTTTCGGCACAGGCCACAGATATGAGCGTTAATAAAGCCACTGCCCTGCTCTGGCCACGGGCCAGTACACCACAACAGATGCTGGAACTGGGCCTTGATAATCTCAAGGTACTGATTAAAACCATCGGTCTGTTTAACAGCAAGGCTGATAACATCATGAAAACCTGCCGTATTTTAATAGAACAACACCATGGCGTTGTTCCTGAAAATCGCGCAGCCCTAGAAGCTTTACCGGGTGTGGGAAGAAAGACAGCCAATGTCGTACTGAATACCGCCTTTGGCTGGCCTGTGATTGCCGTGGATACTCATATCTTCAGAGTCTGTAATCGTACGGGATTTGCTCCTGGCAATACGGTGCGTCAGGTGGAAGACAGACTCGACCGGGTGGTACCGGGCGCCTTTAAACAAGATTGTCATCACTGGCTTATCCTGCATGGCCGTTATACCTGTACAGCGCGCAAACCCCGCTGCAGTACCTGCATTATCAGCGCATGGTGTGAATTTAAGGAAAAAACGCCCCAGTGAAACACACCACTTTGGCGGCCGTTGCGATTATATTGACGCTACCAGGCTTTCCCTGCAATTTGCCGCCAGGCACTCCTGCACCCAAAACAGGGTCGATACCGCTCCTGAATCTTCAACTTCTTTTCGCTAGCTCCCTGAATTGCAGCATCTCGAGAAAGCCAAGTGTATTAATACCGCTAAGCAGAGCAGAAAGCTGTATCTCAGCCCTCATGCCATGGAAAGGAATGATGACATCTGCTATCCCTTCTGCTTCACGGACTTCGTTGACAACAAGGTAGAAGTAACGACGAAGTGGAAACATGATAGTCACAATGGCGTGCCCGTCTCTTTCAAGTGCCTCTATTAAAGGTACCTTGAATTCCTCCGCAGAATTACCGAAAAATTTAGTATCCACCTTAACAAGCCCCGCCTTCTTAGCGAGCTCAGGTAAATTCTGCTCCCTGTCCTGGCAATCCAACAAGCTACTGAGATTCACTTTCATCAAATTATCAAAAGCTGCGTTATTTTTTTCGTACTCCATCGCCAGCACCCTGTTTACTATCAACGTAGCCAGCGCAGCACCAAGATTGTTATTTTTCTGCTGTTGTATGACTGCTATGCCGTTGACACACTGAACGGGTACATCATTTATGACGCGGCTTTGCACAGAATCACCTGCTTCCTTGGCAAAAAATCTTTCAATATGCTCATCTGCGATCTGGTTTACGTATTCACCAAACCCCGCAGAGTTGTTAAGATAACTCAACTCTGGAGCAATTACCGACGTAATTGCCTCCATCAACCAGGGAATCTTTTCTTCCGCGCTGCAATTTTTGTCGAGTGGAGTTTTTCTTTCTTTTTCCTCAATCGCTGACGGGCAACGAGACTGAGCAAAATCTTCCAGTTCACGCAAGGTATTTTCAGTATCACTGTGAGCGGAGACTAAACTAATACCCCTGCCCCTTATACCCGAGAACGATGGGTACCTTCTGGGAAATTCCGTCGGCTCAATACAGAAAGCACGACGAATGAGCGCTCTGTCTTCCTGCTGCTATGGTGTAAGTGCAAATTTTCCTTTGTGTTCCGTCTGCACAGTTTCTTCCCTGAAGTTCACAATGCCAGGAATAGCGGCAAGGGAAGGTCGATTTAAGGCGGCGGCTGGCACAGTGAATCCAGCCTGATAAAGGGGAATATTGCTGGTAAGTCCGGCAGCTTCTGATTGTTCAGACGTGTTTCTGCCCGCTGTCAGGGAATACGAAAATGGCTGTCCGCCAGCTTCTTGTTCTTTCCTGAACGGATTAGATTTACTGGCCTCATCAGGCGGTATTGTTGAAAAATCTTTTGTGCCTGCGCTATTTCCTATTTTGAACATTTCCTGCTTCTTATCATTTTTAACGGGAGTAAATTTCACTTAAGAAAATCTTTGGCCTCTCAACATTTTCTACAAATTCAGCGCCGAATTTTTTCTTTTCGAGTACGAAATTTAGACTATTCACCTGAATATCGTTATCAAAAAACGTTTATGTTTTTTCAATGGACTACTCAATCTGTTTTCACCAAAACAAATTTTTCCGCAAGTGCTGTCTGTTTTTTAAACACACCAACAGACACTGAATTTGCCAATAAATTCAAAGTGTAAAACTGATGACAGAACGGATTTTTAAGGAAGGATTACCAGACTACCACGAATAGTATCCACGAGTATATTCACAGGGAATTGCAGCCAGCAGCCCGGAAAGAAAATGAACGTTTTACTATAGCCAGCAATCATCAGCAACTGGAAACACAATAAACCAGAGAAAAGTTTCAAGCCAGATAAGTCACAACTGGCTGCAGCAAACATTGAATTAACGCAATACGCTACATCTGAAGAATATCGTGATGAAATAATGAATAACCGGAGTTATGGCAACTTACTGAAAACATAATGCTTTCCAGATAAAATATTCAGATAGAAATTAATAAAAAATATCAGAAAAAAATATAACGATATTAACTAACGATAACGATTCCCTGAGCCTCAAATCACCTCAATGGCAATATTACGCCACTAAGAATTTTATTTTCATTTTTCCACGAAGGAACCAACTATTTTATTTATAATAACAGTCTGATTTTATTTTATTATTACCTGACAGCACCCGCCTTAATACCAGCCATGACACCAGTCAGTATCAGTCTGTAATACCCATTAAAAATACCACAAAGCCAGCACCGGTAATAATTCAACTACGTGTGGCTGTAATTAAATTAATACACTGCTTATATGAGCAATAAACTGTATAGCAAAATAACTGACCGGTTATCTGCAAGGCCATGTTTTATCAACTGACTGCCTGAAAAAACAGGCTATCAGCTTCAGTGAAAAAAAATATATAAATCGAATAATACCAATAAGGAAAATTAATACTATTACTTAATAAGGACAGGATATGAAAAATATCTTAATTACCTACATGAAAACACAGGATAAATAACGGTATGAAAAATATTTTAATTACAGATCCAAAAAAGAGAAATTTCCGGGCAGCCGGATGGGCGGGTTTTTGGGGAGGAAATATATCCAGTTTTGTAAAATGGGGTACTGAAATTCCTTTTCCGCCAAGGGTTCCAGGCAGGCCCATCCCTCCCGCTGAAATGATACGTGATATGGGATTTAATGTTGATGCCATGGTTTATACCTTCTCTGAGCGGGTTATAAACTGGGGAGTTGCTGGCGTTCACCATATATTTTCTATCTTTTTTGCCATGCTCTACTGTTATATTGCAGAAGTCATGCCACAGGTAAAATTGTGGCAAAGCGTTGCATTCGCAATTGTGTTAACTATTGGTTTCCATGGTGTTTTACTACCCATCAATGGCTGGGGCCCTCATATGTGGGAATTGCCTTTGGATGAAATTATGTCTGAGCTCTTTGGTCATATAGTCTGGATGTGGACCATAGAAATTTTTAGAAGGGATATAAGAAATCGGATAACTAACCAGCCTGATCCTGAATGTTAATAATTCAGCTGATAAAAATAACATGATGACAGAAAAATATTTTATATTCAGTCATCATGCTGTTTTTGCTAACTCATGGATGAGTTTTCCCTGAAGAAAACCGCACATGCCTCTAATTCGTAAAACGATATAGAAATACCACAATATCCCGCTTATTCCCAAATTAGCTTATTTAATTTATTTGCTAATTTAGGACAGGTATTTACCGATTCCCATTTACAGGATTTTATATGAAAGCCAGCCGTTATATATTACCTTCATTAGTCATACTGATGTCAGTAACCCATTCTGAGACTCACGCGGTTACAATAGATTATCGCCATGAAATGACAGACTCTGGATCGAAAAATCAAAAAGATCGTGTTTTGATTTCCCACCGCTTCACAAGTGGTTTCGGTATTTCTTCAGAGGTTAAATGGAAACAAAGTGACAAAAGTCAAGGTACTAATCAACCATGGCATGAACCTGTCAGTCATGGATCAGAATTTATACCCAGTTATCTGGTAAAATTTAATGATTATCTTTCTCTTGAATCAGGACTTTCACTGGAATCCACCAGCGATTTTAATAGTTATCGACCTTATTTACGCAGTTACTCTAACATTACTGATCAATTGAATATCTCCTTGCGCTATCGGCCTTATTATAAACGAATTAGCAGTAATATAGGCACTGAAAAAAACACGCAGGAAACAGGTTATGCCATTGGTACATTTATTACCTTTGCTGTCACTGAAGATATAAAAATTATTTATGAAAATGAATTCAATAAAGCCAATAGCGCAGGTGCTGTGTTGTATAATAATAAAAATCACAATATGAATCATGATATTAGTATGTATTATAAATTTGAAAAATACTGGGTTCCCTACATTGCAGTAGCCAATATCGAAGGTAATAACAGAACTAATGATCGCCGCCAGACACGCTATCGCATTGGTATCCAGTACGTTTTTTAATTAAGTCAGCAGGCCTGTTCAGTAAAAGCTGTTGTTAACAAAAAATGTGGCGCCTGGTGAACGACCCGTTGTTACCTCTTTTTTTAACAGGCAATCCTGCACGGCATGGTCAGATTTTTTCTGCTCAGCAGGACTGCCACTTTTTTCAAGACACTGAACCTGATTTTTTATTTTCGTCAGCGGAATTTCTGGTATATACATGAGGTACTGTTTCAGCGTAACCACAGATTGCTTTGCGCAAACATGGGCCTGCTCTGCAGTTTTAATAACAAATTTCATTAAAAAAAATTAAAATTAATTTAAATAAATTAATTTAAGTGTCCATAAGCTATCCCTATTCCATAATTCAATAATGTATGTATTAAATTTATTTATAACTTACAGGATTCCTTATTATGGCGAAGATAACTACAACAGGTAATAACTCTTCTGCGGGCAGCAGAAATAATCAGTCAGCATTCTCCCGGGGATTACACTCTCTGTTAAACCGCATCAAATCAGTTTTTACCGAACATCCCCCGGAAAAAGCACCAGCAGCAGTGCACAATCCTTCTCATGTTGTCAAACCCACAATTCAGCAGTCTATGCAGAATGCCACGGTGAAGCCAATGGATCAGGACACTGTGGTAAAGCTTAACGATCAGAAGACTGCAGTAAAACCAGCAGGTCAGGACACTGTGGTAAAATTTAACGATCAGAAGACGGCAATAAAACCAGCAGGCCAGGGTACGGTGGTCAAACTTAACGATCAGAAGACTGCGGTGAAGCCAGCAGATAAAAAGACGGTGGTCAAACCCAAGACGCAGAAGACGGCAGCAAAACCAGCAGGCAAAAAAACGGTGGCCAAACCCAAAACACAGAAAACGGCGGTAAAACCAGCGGGCAAAAAGGCAGTGGTCAAACCCAAGGCGCAGAAAGCTGCGGTAAAACCAGCCGGTAAAAAGGCAGTGGTGAAACCCAAGACGCAGAAGGCTGCGGTAAAACCAGCGGGTAAAAAGGCGGCGGTCAAACCCAAGACGCAGAAGACGGCAGGAAAAGGTGAAGTAACCTGATACGCCATTATGTGAAAAATACCATGATGAAACCGCTGAACAGCATTTAAGGATCTCATGGCTTAAACGCGGATAATGGCATAGATACAACACCAGCCCAAACAACAGGCGAGTGTGTCTGTTACCTCAAGCCCGCTAAGTTTACCACTACGCAGGATGACCCCGCCCGTTAATACGGGCCACATACCATCAAAAGTAATGACACCATCGGAAAAATCACCACCGGCATCAATGCAGTAAAATCTCTTTCCTGAATGTGACCTGGCCTTTCGTAATAACGGTTAATATGCTCATCGTGTTATCCCCTTTAAGTAAGTCAACCAGCACCTGCAAAGAGCAATGCAATATTGCACTACTTTCAAGACTTCAGACAGCGAAAAATACATAACACAATGATTATAATAATTAAAATAAGAAGGAGACGAAAAAACGCACGCTTTGTTATAACCTCCTGCTATCGCTTATTTTATAATTAAATAATTATCTGTTTATATATTTTTATTGTTTATAGTTTACAGGACTTACTAATTATGGCGAAAATACCTTCAGGCAATAGCCCTGCTACGGCCACCAGGAACTCAGGAAGCACGACAAACCAGCCAGTAGTAGTTAACGCGAGCCCGCTGTCAGGTGAAAATGTAACAAAGATTCATAATAATAATGCTGCTCCTGACAGCGGAAGAAATCAGTCAGTATTCGTGCGGGGATTACAGTATTTTTTTAAATTAATCAGATCAATTTTTACCCGACATTCTGCTGAAAAAACGCCAGCAGCAAGCACCGCTTCTCAAGCTGTTGTAAAACCTGCGGAGCAGGAAAAAATTCTGCCGCAGAGCCCGCCAACACTGCCTGCAGTAAACGTTGATTTAACGCAATACACCATACCGGAAGAATTTCGTGATGAAATTGCTAAAAAGCAATATGCTGAATTAGACCCACTTAATGGCGCAGATACAGCAGCAGAAAAATGTTTTTTCGCTAAACGAAAACAACTGCAGCGAGACGCAGAAGAATATTTTTCTACGCTGGAAGCAAAAGTACGCCCTGCCATTGACACGCTGGTACACAGGGCAGCGACAATGAAATCGGAAAAAACATTGATTAAGTGCTTATATGAAAAAAATCAGGGGGTTGTTATTGGTGAAGCGCATGATTCAGTCGCCAGTAAGCACTTTATCATCGATAACATAGAGACACTTAAAGCACAGGGCGTTACTACCCTCTACCTCAAACATTTATTCTTTGACGTACATGAAAAAGCCCTGCGTGATTATAATTCTTCTCCTGAACAGGCAATGCCTGACGCTCTGAAAGCGTATTTACAGATGCAGGATAAGGGGCATGAAACCGATCAGTATAATCAAGGGTATACCTTCCTGAACCTGGTCAAGACTGCACACAAGGCAGGAATACAGGTCGTTGCTCTGGATTGCACCACCAGTTATTGCCTGAAGGGCATTGAGTATAATACCGCTGGAACCACGCATGAACAGATAATGAATTATGTGGCTGTTAACGTGATTACCCAACATCAGGCCGCTCATCCCGGCAAATGGATTGCACTGACAGGTAACGTGCATATGAACCATGTTATTGATACACCGGGGCTTGCAGAGTTAACGGGAACACCCGGCCTGCATATCATCGACAGTGATTCCGTTTTGAGTACCTTCAGGGTGAGCAAAGATCCTGGCAAAACGCTTGATGATTTCAGCTATGATATGCCTCTACAAAAAGCTTTTATCAAAGGGGATCTACTGGTAGAAATTAATACACAAAATTTCACAGAAAGACTATTAAATGCAACATATCGCAAGCTATAACTTTGATCTGGCCAACTGAGATAACTACAAGCAGCGCTATACGCGCAGCCCCAGCATGTTTCCTTTCTCTTCACTTTCCCGCGCAAAGAGCCCGGATTCCTGCTATCCGGGAGCAGAAAATAATCCTGCCACCGTAACGCAGCGGGTTATAACACTGATTGCTTATTATCGTTTTCAACCCGGCTTATTTCGCTAACACTGAATTTACTGTCAGGGGCTTCCAGCAGCAGGTTTTTAGCAAGGAATTCATGAGCTACCTCAAAGGAAGGGCGACGCACTCGGGTAATTTCTGCTTCCCAGTTAGAATCATTCAGTGGCATATAAAACCCTGCTTCCTTACCTGCCTTAATAATACGTGCCAGCGCATCCTTATCCTCGGCCAGTAGTATGGTTTCTTTTACCCAGTCCAGCGGATAAGGTAAAATTATCGTTGTCGGATAATTAGAGCCTGGCTTTGCCTCAGTATTACGCGCATCATCACTGTGATGTACGACTTCCCTGCCCGGATCACAATCCATGGCTTCATTCAGCTGCTCGATAAGCCTGCGGACACGTGGCGTGACGTTGCCCATATTTTTATCCACATCCCTGTAGAAGACTTCCCGTGAAGGCCAGAGCTCCTGTAACGGTGGTGAAGGCTTTCTTTCCTTATTACGGCTGGTTCTTTCATTAAAATGCTCCCAGCTCTCATTGACGGGTGACATGTCTTCAGGCCCGTACTGCTCTATCGGGGGTCCAACCAGCATCAGATCATAATCAGAGGTAAACGGCAGATCGCTGATAAAATCATAGAGGACGTCGACGCGTTTACCATTATGTGACACTGTCACTACATTACCTTCATCATCAAGCCTTGCCTTAAACTGATAAGTCCTGTCACTTGGCCCTCTGGCATACAGTACCTTATGATTTTTATCACCCTGCATCTCAATCAGACCGGATTCAAGCAGACATTTCACTCGCTCCGCACTCAGTCTTAACGGGCCAGCGAAGGCCCATTTTTTATCCAGACATTCCTGAACTTCCTGCTGGTATTTTTCCACTTCACTGGCAGCCGCTTTTTCCAGCTTGCTCAATGACTGATTAACAGGAATCAGACCTGCCATCGGGCCGAAATTGGAACTTTTTCCTTTTATATGATAATTTTTGGTGGGATAACACTGTTCAATATACCAGGTTGCCGAAGGTTCAACCGGCCTGAAAGCAATGATATAGCCTGTTTCTGTGGCCACTTTCTGCAGGGCGGCAAAATGCCGCGGAACCAGACCGGAACAGGTAATAATTTTATCCATGTCATTTATCAGACCAGCGAACAGGCCTTCATTGCAGATACTGCTGTCGTCCCCACTGACCTTCTGGGAAGCATTGATATTATTGTTATGCGGCGCAAGTACTGGATTTCGGACCAGTGCTGTCGCCTCGGGAATGGTGAGCTTAAGCATGAAATATTCCTGACGGATAGCACAATAATGCCCAGCATATCCCTCACGAAATTCATGCATCTATACAGAAAAAGTATAAATTTATAGTAAAAATTGGCGTATCTGACTGATTTTACCGCATGCCAGTAAATAACCGTCAGGATCCCACCAGGCACGACAGAGTCACTGACACACAGACAGAAGCAGCACTCTGTCAGCGTTGCAGAAAATTTCTTCATGCATTATCACATCCGCACTTGCCCGTTGCCGTTGATTCAAGTAAAACTGTCATTCGTTTGGCAAGGTTACTTAACAGAGTCTGGTGTCATGTTTCAGGATAATCCGCTGCTGACGCAGCTAAAACAGCAGTTTCAATCGCAAAAAACCAAAGTTGAAGGTATCGTCAGAGGTACACGCAAGGGGTTCGGATTCCTTGAAACTGAGGGGCAGAAAAGCTATTTCATCCCGCCACTGTACATGAAAAAAGTCATGCATGGCGATCGTATCACGGCCAGTCTGCGGATTGAAAAAGATCGTGAAATTGCTGAGCCAGAAACACTGATTGAAGCCTCTCTTGCTCATTTTATCGGCCGAATTGTCAGAAAAAATAATCAGCTCTCTGTGCTACCTGATTCCCCGGTCTTGAAAGAAGCCATTCCCTGCCATCCTGTTGCCGGCCTGACTCAGGATTTTCACAATGGCGACTGGATAACGGCGCAGATTACTCAGCACCCACTCAGCGCAAACAGGGCGTTCAACGCCAGTATTACGGGGTTTATCACCCATGCAGAAGACAGATTTGCCCCCTGGTGGGTGACTCTGTCCTGCCATAACCTGGAACGTGAAGCACCTGTTATGGTGCCACTAACTGCGCCAGATGACAGACTGCAACGACAGGATTTAACGACGCTTGATTTTATCACCATTGACAGTGCCAGTACTCAGGATATGGATGATGCCCTGTATGTTGAGGAAAATAGCGACGGCTCACTCCTGCTGTATGTGGCTATTTCTGATCCTACCGCCTGGTTTGATAAAGACACTGAGCTGGATATAACTGCCCGTAAGCGCGCGTTCACCAACTATCTGCCCGGTTTTAACATTCCCATTCTACCCCGAGAGCTGTCAGAAAACTTGTGTTCCCTGCACCCTCACAAGGAGCGCCATGCGCTGGTCTGCCGCATGAAGATTGATAAAGAGGGTACGCTGAATGAAGATATTCATTTTTTTACTGCCCTCATTACATCTAAAGCAAAGCTGGTTTATGACCAGGTTTCTGACTGGCTGGAAAACAAAGGGCACTGGCAACCAGAAAATACCCAAATCGCACAGCAGATTAAACTACTGGAGCGTATCTGTGATATCCGCAGTCAGTGGCGCAGACAGCATGCGCTGACATTTAAAGAAAGCCCTGACTGGCAGTTTGTCTTCGATGAAAAAGGCGATGTTCTCGATGTTATTATGGAAGAACGTCGTATTGCCAACCGTATCGTTGAAGAATGCATGATAGCAGCCAACATCTGCGCAGCAACGGCTTTGCAAGCCCATTATGGCTTTGGCATTTATAATGTTCACCAGGGTTTTGATCCTGCCCTGCTTGAGCAGGCCGCCAGCCTGTTGAAAACCCACGGCATTAGCACCTCCATCGATGAATTACGTACCCTCGACGGTTTTTGTGCCATGCGCCGTCAGCTGGATGCAAAGCCAGACCGCTTTATCGACCACCGTATGCGCCGCTTTCAGAGCTTTGCTGAGGTCAGCACCACACCTGGTCCTCATTTTGGTTTAGGGCTGCCCGCCTATGCAACCTGGACTTCGCCAATACGTAAGTACGGTGACATGGTTAATCAGCGCTTGCTGAAAGCAATTATCAACAATATTCAGGCTGAAAAACCGGAACCTGCCATCACTGCACAGCTGACAGAGCGGCGCCGCTTAAACCGTCTGGCAGAGCGTTACCTGAATGACTGGTTATATGCCGGATACTTAAAAGATAAAGCTGAAACAGATGCACGTTTTCAGGCTGAAGTCATCGATATTACAAGAGGTGGATTACGTATTCGCCTGCAGGAAAATGGCGCAACTGCCTTTATTCCGGCATCATTCCTGCACCCGGTACGTGATGAGCTGATATGCAGCCAGGAAACGGGTACTGCGCTACTGAAAGGCGAAATACTGTACCGTCAGGGCGATATCATTGACGTACGTATCGCTGAAGTCTGCATGGAAAATCGCAGCATTATTGCCAGACCTGTGGTGTCACAGAGTATTATCTAATCATACACAGTGCGCGTCTTATCATCAGCCAGCACACATCTGGCTTTATCCCACTGCCTGCATTCACAGGCAGATGATGCCTGTCATGGCTACTTTGCCAGTCAGGAAATACGTCCATTGAGCGCCAGATAAGCCTGCTGCTGTGCAACAGTCTTCAGAGAAAGAAAATCCGCCGGTGCGTCAACGGTCACGCTGAACGGTGCCTGTCCTTTTGCCATGATTTGTAAATCCACGCTAGTGATTTTTTGCATGCTGTCCTGCGTATAGCCTGTCAGCTGGCAGGAGATATCCTGGTTTACTTTAAACATAAGACCCTGCTCTTTCATTGCGCGTACCAGATAAGGATACTCGCCGGCACGTATCGCTGCGGGATTAATTTCATTTGCGCTGACTTCTTCCCAGCGCACTTTTCCTTTACTCGCACTCTGTAGCGCAATATGTAACCTGTCTTCTTTACGTTTGATCTCGCTAAGGTCTTCTCTGCGGTACTCACTGATTCCCTCAATTTCACTGCGCTTTAAGGTGGTATAAGTAACCTCAACGCTGCCATCAGAATGAGGATTAATCGCGTAAGTCTGGCGTATCCAGGGATTAGCCATAAAGTCATGCATGAAGTCCTTAACTTGTTCAAAAGTCGCGAAATTAACTTCACCAAAATAAGCATCAGAATATGACCAGTTGCAGGGCCTGTTTTCCCTGTCAACATTGACAGACAGCGTGACCACATGGGGAGAAGGAAAACTCAACATTACAGCGGTGTCTTCTGAAACTTTCTCAAGATCTTCCAGCAATTCATCCAATTGTTTCCTGGCGGTGTTATCTATCAGGATCTCGGAAAGTAATCCTCCTGTCGTTTTTTCAGTGAAAATTTTATTAGAATCAGGATTGTTGATGTTTTCTTCCATCACTGCAAAAGTCACTCCATAGCCTTCATACAGTCCACGGCCATAAAACAACTGCAATACATCTCTGAGCAGAGGTCCGGCGAATTGACGGTAATAGCGTCCCCGCAGCTTATCTGCAAAATACGCCAGATCATTATTGTCCCGTAACAGAGTGCTGTTATCTTTATAACCATTAAGTGCATTGATGAATATGCCAGACCAGGCTTTACTGCCATCAGTACCACTTTTTAACATCTCCAGCGCAGATCTCAGTGCAAATCCAAGACAGATACCCCCCTGATTTGCTTCAATTTTTTGTTTTGTCTGGATTTTTCCTGCATCAGCAACTTTCTATCTGTATTAATTTGAGTCACGAGAAAATCTGCAGAGTCTGACATTGCTTTATCCCAGCCGTGTTCGCGGTAGCGTGTGGCAACATCACGCAGCACTCTGGCATCACGTTTTTTTCTTGAGGATTCCTGTTCGAGATATTCTCCCATGGCAGGAAGAACTTCTTCTGCCTGCTTAAGCAGGCTGTCAGCCTGATCCTCCAGTCTGTTAATGAATTTTTCCAGATTATTAAGTCTGGCCTCTATGTTCCTGCCTTTTTTCAGTGAATTAAAAATACTGAGAAGTTCATTTGCCTCATTCATTTCCCTGCTGACAGCCAGATTAGTACCATCGGTAACGAAAATTCCGGCAATTTCTGCCAGCAAACCCCGTTCTGACAGGAAATCCCCCGCTTCCTGATTGAATTTTATCCCTCTGCTGGAGAAAATCTCCTCAAGAGCAGCGGTATCCACATTCATAAGGCAGGGTTGCCCGTGGTCTGCTGACTGCAGAATAACGTCAGCACGCTCAGCAAGTACTTGAGTTAACTCAGCAAGACTGAAATCAGGGTTCATGCTGCTCACTTTGACCAAAAACGCAGGCACTCCCCTGCCATTAGTAGTGATTTTCAGGTCAATGATTGCTGCATCACCATTTTTTCTGTATTGCATTATTCGCGCCTGAATACGGTCAGTAACGGGTAAAACAAGCCTTTTTTCCACCAGTTTTTTCCAGTCAGGTGCCTTTGCTGTCACCGTATCAGCGCCTGTTACCGATACTTCACCCGTAGTTTGTGCAGCCAGGCTGGCTCTACTTACAGGTAGCAATTTATCGGGCATCAGCCGCACGATGATTTTCTGCCACCAGGAAGTTTCTCTTCTGGGGTAAGTATCCTCTGTCGGTAACCTGCCTGCTGCTGCACTTAGCGAGCGCCCTTGTGTCAGGCGTATTATCAGTTTCCTCCACCATGACATGTCTTTTTCTGGCGCAGAATCTGGCATTGTCTTCCACGTGTTTACGCTACTGTCTGAAATTTTTTTAATCATGCTCTACCCGCGCTAGTTCAATTCAGGAACCCCTGAAAATCATCAATAAAAAATCAGGATCAAAGCCAGGTATAAACCATAAAAGGAAAATTTGCCTGTCACAAAATAAGCATTCCTGATGATGCGCGGTTACCGGTAAGACCTCGCGGCCAAATATCATTCTGTCAAATCATAGCATTAAGCGTTGTCGCCATTTACAGGCAGGAAGAGAAATCAGCATATAAGTAATAAAATCAGCAGTAAAAGTAAGAAATACAGGCTACTGCATAAATTATCCTGAATAATCGGCCATGCTGCTCAATCACCACAAGGTGGTGTATAAAGCTGACTGCTGGCCGTTACCACTAGCCGGTCCATTAAGGAAAATGACGGTTAACAAAACAGATAAAAAGTAAAAAGCATGGAGGCATATATTATGAATCAACACCATGAAATCACATCCCTGCAGCAATGGCTGGAATGGATGACAGAGCAGAGTCTGACAGCAATACCGGATAAAAACGGGCAGGCACATTTTTTTGACAGCCTGGAAGCAGCGCTGCTGCATGAAATCACCGATGAGAAAAGCAGAAAAAAAATCTCCCTCCTGGTCAGTGAGATAAAACGGCTTAGCGGTAATACCATCGGTGCTTTTCTGGAAGAATTATGGGTAGAACTGCACAAAAAAGCAGAAAAAGGCAGCCAGCATCATAAAGACGACTCTGCCGCTGACATTGTGATGGCGCAGCAGGTCGTGTCAGCGAGAGATAAGATTGACGATTATCCTGCCCGGATTTCTGACTCTCTTTTGGATGAATCTCTTGACCAGTCTTTTGATGAATTGTGCTCATCTCTCAGGGAAGAAGGTGTCGATTTTTCCAGATATGCAGATGGCTGCTATGGCAATCCGGTCTGCAGGCTGGTCAATATGATAGTCGCTCCCCTGCCGGATAATCTGCCTGTACTATGGGAATCAATATTTACCTGGTTGAATATCAACCAAAAGTATTTTTATCTTGCGAGCGTCATTCTGGATGACGAAGATGGTTTCTTATTCAGCAGTAGCAATAATGCAGCGCATGATATCAGCCCGCGTAACCGCTCCATGGAGCAAAATGACTACACTGAGCACCCTGTTGAAGTACAGACTGAAACTCACGCTGACACTGCTGACGTTACTAATAATATCAGCAATGAAAACATCAGCAGCGTTATGACTGGCGCAGAATATCCAGGCCCGGTTACGCAATCAGTACACCTGCTTGCTGGATGGATGTCGTCTTCTGACTACACGCCACAAAAGGCTGCGTCTGTTATTGCTAAAATCGTCCCGGCGATAATACCCATTCTGCACACCAGCAGCCATGTTTTTGCCAGGTACATGTAGCCTGAACAACAGCAGCATTCCAGGGTGGCATGCTGCTGCCCTGAGTAAGGGCAGCATTTTTAACCTCAGCATTACCCTGAGAATCGACAGTTCGTTAAACACAGGCAGGATGCCAGTCATATGAACCAACATCACGAAAACACTCCGCTGCAGCAATGGCTGGGATGGATGACAGAGTATGCTCTGGCAGCGATGCCAGGCATACTGCAGGATTCAGATAAAAGCAGGGTCAAAAATTTTTTTGACAGTCTGCAATCAGCGCTCCTTAATGAAGCTTTTGATGAGGAAACCAGAAAAAACATCACCACACTGATAGCTAAGGTAAAAAAGCTTTCTGCTGACAATAACGTTGATAAAAAGCGTATTGTCGATCTTTTCATACAAAGATTACGGACTGCGCTGCAGCAGAAAGCAGAAAAGCACAGCCAGCACATTGCAGACAGACTCATGCTGGCGGTAAATCCAACAGCACCACTACTTCCAGTAGAAGCAGACAACATTATTACCATTAATTATGCGTTTATCAGTAAAAAAGCCAGCAGCAACGGTCAGGCTATCCCGAGGCAAAAAGAAAAAGCTTTTATTACCCGCATGCTGGATTACCTCTCACAACAGACTGACGGCAGGGTAAAATTCAATTATGCCGGAATATCTGATAACGCACAGCCGGAACATTTGCTAATCGGTCAGCATGAGCCTCCACTGGCAGAAAGTGATGCGTCTGTTGACCCAGGTCTCCACAAAAGTCAGTCTGTCAGACAGGCAGCCTTTGAGGTAGGGCTGTTTCTGGGCCTGTTACCCCTTTCTCATGAAGACGGCTCTGCCGCTGACAGCATGATGGCACTGCAATCGGCGCCAGCAACACAGGCAGACCTGCTGTTTTATGAAAATTATACCGGTAGATTGCATCCTGCTGATATTGTGCGTCAGGCTGACATTATTGCCATTAATGCGCTCATCGATGGCATAAAGCAGCAAATTCATCAGAAAGAAATTGAAGAATTTATGCAGTATCTTGACAGACAGGAGATGGATTTTTCCGTATACACTGGCTCTGAGATACCTGAAGCGTCTTGTGATGCACTTGATAAGCTGGTTAGTTTTCTTGTCGGTTCCCTGCCGGACAGGCTACCTGTGCCATGGACATCAATACTGGCCCGGCTGAATCTCAACGAAGCCGCAAACACCATGGTTGCGGCATTTCATGAAGATGCCTCTCACTATCAGCATCAGGCTGACAGAACAAAAAAGGTATATACAGTGTCATTCCCAGCGGTGACATATGAAGAAAATCTGCAGCCACCACTGAAAAAAGATAATTTTCCAACACCCTCAGTGCGTAATGCAATCGCTGATGGGTTGTTTACCATAACTACCCTGTCTGACGACATGCAAAAAGAAATCCGGGCAATTTTAGATAAGGTGGCATCAATTACTCCGATGAAATTTCGCCTGGCCAGCCTTCATGAGGAGGGTAATTTTATCTTTCGCATGTATCACAGAGACTTTGATTTTGATGACAGCATGATGACGATACGTGGCTTCGTGTTACCCGATAAACATAATGCGCAGCATGAGGTCAGATTTGAGATATGGCTTAATACAGCCATAGTATATGCGCCAGACAGGCTTGGTGTCATGATTCATGAAATTTTACATGCATCAGGAGCAGGTCACTATGAAGGGCCCTTTTTTACGGTGATGGTACCAGACGTAAAACATGCTGATATTGTTGATACCCCAGAAATACAACCTGTTGAACGACTGGCACTGCAAAAAATCCACGGTAAACGCATACCAGACAGCGCCGGTGATCAAAATAGCAGTCTGCACCCGATAAAAACTGATGGCAGCCGTCTGGCCAGTAGTTATCGCATTGTAGATTTTGGTGGCCATTCCGATACCCTGCGATTTATCTCCAGCGCTGCTTCTGACGCCCCAGTCTCGCACACCAGCCTGAAGATAAAAAAATACCCTCAGGATACCCGGGTGGCTTTTCACAACGGAATAAATCAGGTACTTCACGAGGTAACAATACCGTTAAAACCGCATGCAGAGATTGAATTTATTGAATTTCAGTACACTCAGCAAAGAGACAGGATGTATCGCTTTACCCTGAATAAACAGGCAGATGCTCTGCAATGGGAAAACTGGCGCTTTGATGGCGACAGGTGGCAGCAGGATAACACTGAGCCCGTTGTTAAGGTTCATGTAGAGACCAGACCTGAAACTGATGTTATCAGCCAAAAAATCAACAGGGTTACTGGCCTGCAGTCAGATAAAGGCAGCAATGTTACAGCCCCCGTAACGGGACAGGTATTCCTGTTTGCTGAATGGATGGTCTGCGCTGACTCTATACAACAGACGGCGGCATCTGCCATTGATGAAATTACTTTTGTGATAACACCCATTCTGTACGCCGGTAGCCACGCCCTTACAGGGGATCTGTAATCTGTCATAGCTCCACAGAATAGCCTGTAAGCTACATAGCGATTTCTGCCCTTACTTAAGTTAAGGGCAGACTATTCAGCCACCTGCCAGCTTTACTTTCATTCCTTTTGCTTCGAGCAGCTGCTTTATCTGCTCACGCCTGTCACTCTGTATTTCAATCACACCGTTTTTTACTGAGCCCCCACAGGCACAGATTTTTTTCAGTTCTGCAGCCAGTTTTTCCAGTACCTGAACATTGGCATCAATCCCGCTAATTAACGTCACCCCTTTCCCTTTACGCCCGGCAGTCTGGCGCAGGAGACGCACAGTACCATCAGAAGCAGCACGACCGGTAACGACCTTTTGTTCTTTAATACGCCCGCCAGCGGTGCTGTATACCAGAGGATTATCGTCATTCACTTATGGAGCCTCCAGTGACGTCAAAATCTCACGCAATACCCGTGCAGGATCTGCTGACTGCGTGACAGGTCGTCCGATAACCAGCCAGTCAGCACCAGCAGCCAGCGCCCTGTGAGGTGTCATCACTCTGCGCTGATCATCTTCAGGACTGCTCTGCAGACGAATTCCTGGTGTCACCAGACAAAACGCCTGTCCACAGGACTGCTTTACTACGCTGGCTTCCTCAGCCGAACAGACGATACCATCCAGACCACAGTCACTGGCCATTGTGGCCAGCAGTTTTACCTGATCCTCAACCCTTGCCGCAACGCCTGTCTGGCGCAAATCCTGGTCCTGCATGCTGGTCAGTACTGTTACTGCAATCAGCAACGGCGCCTCGCTGCCATACGGCCGCAATGCATTTTCAGCTGCTTTCATCATTCTTGCTCCCCCGCTGGCATGCACGTTAACCATCCATACGCCTATTTCTGCAGCGGCCGCTACTGCGCGTGCTGTCGTTTCGGGAATATCATGAAACTTAAGATCAAGAAATACCTTAAATCCGCGTTGCTGCAAATCACGCACTATCCCCGGACCAGACAGGGTAAACAGGGCCTTACCTACTTTTACATGGCAGTCGCGGGGATCTATGCTGTCCGCAAATGTCATGGCAGCATGCTGACTGGCATAATCCAGCGCCACAATAATCGGTGAAGGCGCCATTCCATGATAGTTAGTGCTATTTTCAGCCTGCATTTTTATTATCCATCGAGACCACGTAGGGGTTTAACTGCTGCCCATGCCTTGCATGAAGGGCATTGCCAGTAAAGTACATGTGCAGCAAAACCACATTGATTACAACGATAATGGGGTTTTGTGCGGATCTGCTCATCCACCATACCCTGCAGTAATAACAGGCTCTCTTTAGCACGGCCTGCTTCAGCATCGGCCAGATGATAATCCATCAGACGATGAAATACACGCAGGGTAGGATTATGCTGTAACTGGCGATGAATATAAGCATGTGCTGCATCGCGGCCATCCTGCTGTTCGATGATATCAGCAAGCATCAATTCCGCCATTGCTCCGGTATTTTCTTTTACACAATGTGTGAGAAAGGCTCGCCATGGGCCTGGCTGCTGAGTTTTTTCATAGCAGTCATGTAGTTCAGGCAGTATTTCGCTGACAATTTCCTTATCCTGTGGTAGAACCCGCTCAAAGGCATGAATGGCCTGAACAAATTTATTCTGCATGATAAAAATACGACCTGTCATCACCGAAACACGTGCACAGTGCTCGTCAGCAGCAGAGGCTTTTTTTAATAACACCAGGGCATCATCAAGGCGCTGCTGGTTTACCTCCAGCAATGCCAGTTCACAATAAAAATGAGCTATCTGATTTTTTTGCTGTTCCCGGTCAATTTTTAGCAATTTCTCAGAAACTGTGATCGCTTTTAACCAGTCACTGGTCATCTGATAAATAATGAGCAGTTGCTGCAGGGCAGCAATACGAAAATCGTTTTCTTCTATCAGCTGATTAAACATATCTTCAGCACGATCATATAACCCGGCGGCCATATAATCACAGCCAAGCTGCGCAATGGCTAACAGACGCTGCTCGAAGGTCAGAGAGTGATTTTCCATTAATGCCTGATGAATACGGATGGCGCGTTCAATTTCACCACGAGAACGAAACAGATTACCCAGTGTCAGGTGAGCATCCACATCAGAACTACCCTCACGTAACATAGTAAGAAACAGATCGACCGCTTTGTCTTTCTGATTGGAAAGCAGGAAATTAACACCAGCCACGTACTCTCGTGATAGCCGGTTTGCATTCTGTTGCCTGCTCTGCTGAGTGCTTCTGCGCCCCATATACCAGCCATAGGCAGCAGCTACAGGTAACAGCAGGAACAACAGCTCAGATAAATTATTTTCTGACAACTATTATTCCTTGCCAGCAACAGGCGGCGTCCCGCCGCTACTATCGGTGGCGGGCTGTGCTAACTGTAATTCAAGCCGTTTAATTTTACGCTCTGCACGCGCAAGAAAAATACGCGTACGCAAATAAAACAGACCGCAGACAGCCCATCCAAGAATAAATCCGGCGGCAAACAATATAGCCAGCAGGGTTGAAACCTGATATTCACTCTGAGCCAGTAAGTAGTTAAAGGTAATTACCTGATCATTGTGCGCCCCTAACATCACCGATATGACAAAGATAACCAGCACCAGAAAAGAAATCAGAATATATTTCATTATGTTATCTCACAAATACAGTAACAACGTCAGCACAGGTAAAAGCAATATTTACCGTACTGCCAGAATCAGGATCTCCAAGTATATACAAAAATACCGCTTATCTGGTAATCAGGATATCCATGAAATGTCATGATTAATACTCGCCGCGTATTTTTTATCTTATTGATTTTTTTGCACATCACTGTGCTCTGTTTACAGATAGCCATTTGTTTTTCTTTTGCGCGACAAAATTAATATCAGGTTTAATAAAAACAAATTGAAAGATATAGTATTGTTGTGATCAATATCACTGACAACTATCTGAAACTGGCGCCAGAATTCACTTACGTTAACAGATTTCATGGCCATGCAACCATTATGGCTCCGTAGATTAATCTGTCATTATTTGTTAACAATGCGTTGTTTCCTCCACAATTTAATCAATACCAGTGGTGACTATGGCAATTCGGGAAATTTTAAAAATGGGCGATCCGCGCCTGCTGCGTACTGCACAGCGGGTTCCTGAGACACTTTTCGGCTCAGCAGAGCTCAATGCATTGATAGAAGATATGTTTGATACCATGCATGCCAATGCCGGGGCTGGTCTAGCAGCACCACAAATCGGTGTCGACTGGCAGTTGTTTGTGTTTGGTTTCGAACATAATGCACGTTATCCCGATGCACCTGTGGTACCCAAAACCGTACTGATTAACCCTACCATCACGCCGCAGGGAAATAATCAGGAATCGGACTGGGAAGGCTGTCTGTCAATTCCCGGGCTGCGAGGTAAGGTACCACGCTGGACGCAGATTCGCTATGAAGGTCTGGATGCAAACGGTGTTTCTGTTAACCGTGAAGCAGAGGATTTTCATGCCCGTGTCGTGCAGCATGAATATGATCACCTGCTGGGCATCCTTTATCCTATGCGTATTAAGGATTTCAGTCAGTTTGGCTTTTCAGAAGTGCTGTTTCCTGAGCCACCAGACAGCCATTAATAGCTATTACGTGTAATACCAACGGGAATATCGCCGTAGCCATTATTATCTTACCCGATTATCACCGCCCCTGGTGCAACAGGGCGCCTATCAACGTCAGTTTCCCGGCTGATAAATCCCAGTGATGACCCTATGACCACGGTTAAGTTACGTTGTTGCGCGCAAGTATCAGACAATCCACGGGCATTCTGGATAGCCTGCTTTATGGCGATTATCTGAGTCTCGGGTACATCTTTTATCAGGACACGGAATTTCCTGCCAGCATAATCACGGTATGAGGCGATAATATTTTTTCCTGTACCCGCGATGTGGCCTTCCTGACTGAAGGTGCGTGTCTCGCTATAACTATGCGTTATCCTGGTCCAGGATGACTGTCTGTGTATTGAAAATGGAGTCCCGCTGTTATTGGTAGCACGACTGAAGCACTTAAAAGCAGTTAAATCTTTAGATGGTAGTTGCTTCTTAATTACCTCTGTCAGCTCTACTGCGGTGCCTGTGGACAGAGGCTGTGGCAGAAGTAGTTCTGCGCTACCGCTACGCTTAATATATCCCATACACCTGCCCTGCTTAATTTACTAAAATGACTGTTCTGATGGACCGCTGACGGCTGTAGATAATGATATCTGGCCATCACAGCGGTTTTGTCTTGCTGTTTCAGCATAAACAGAAAAAAAGAGCGCCACTGTGACAAAGTGCCTTCAGAAAACTCGTCGCTGCAATAAAGATAAAAAGCTGCCTGATTACTGAGGCTGGCAGAGTTTTACGCAATGCGCGCCTGCCAGGACAAGGCGCCTGCAATGAATATTAACGGCATACAATGACGCATTTCAGGATTAATCTCGCCAGTTCACACATACATCCCATAAGTTCCATACAGCCGCATAATATATCCCAGCAGTCATCCCGCCCGGAGCTCCCCGCGTATGCGGTATGTCTTGCGCCTGCATCAGCAGGTACCCGGGTGTTCTGCACCACCTTTCTCATGCTGGTAAGGCTATCTGCAGGTATGTCCTTTATCAGGATATGGTATTTGTTGCCAGCATCATCACGGTATGAGGCAATAGCATTGCTGCCTGTACCTGCTGTGTGGCCTTCCATGCTGAAGGTGCGGGTGCCACTATGCTTATGTATCAGCCAGTCCCATAGTGACTGTTTACGTATTGCGTAAGGAATATCCGTAGTATTGGTAGCGCTTTTGAATTGTTCAAAGGCAACAGAATCTTGCGGAAGCATTCCAGTATTATCTGTATTTGTAGCAAATACTGTACTATTTCTGCCACCAGATTGGGTTGCCTGTAGTGAATTTTTCATCTGTTCCCTCTCTCAATACCATTACTGCCCTGATATACCGCTGACACCTGGCAATCACGGCAGTTTTACCTTAACGAAGGTATGCAGCATAAATAAAAAGTAACAAATTTACTGCAATAAATTGCCCGTATGAATAATTTAAGCACAACCAGCCGCCATGCTGAGACTGGCTGAAACGTAAATGAGCTGACAGAGCGCGTTGCTATTTCTTAGCCGATAACAACGACTGGAACGCCGTATTTCCATGGCGATAGTCACTGTGGCGCCTTTTACCCTCGCCCTGGCAGGGTTTTACAGGCAGCACCGTCAGAGGGAGGCGCTGAGGTCGGGTAGCGCTCCTGCGGAGAGATGTAAACCGGCGTTGTGGCAACAAATCCATCACTAAAAATCACTTCAATAAATGCAGCCTGCCATCCCACAGCCGGTGTACTCAATGGTATTTCAGCGGCTCCTGTAGCAGTCAGACTAACTGGAGACGCAGAGTATCTGATGCCACAGGCGTAGCGAAAATCCCGTGACAACGGATTAATGGCTGTCCACAACATGACCCTGACCGGTGGCTCTGAAAAGCGCGCAGTCAACGTCTGTGCCTGTAGATGAGCACTCACCGTCGGTACAGCAACTGACTTCTGGATACGCTTCACAAAGGTTATTAATGATTGCTCAGTAAATTTTTTGATACCGTAATGATCAGAATTAGGCACCACCCGCAATACTTTTTGCTCAGGTAATCTGTCATAGTAAAATTTGCTGTTATCCGGCACATAAAAATCATCCCCACTCGCATTGATAATGTATTTTGCGATATGCAGGCGCTCTTCATAAACCGAACCGAGGTATTGCAGGGGATCGTAGATTTTCATCAGGCTGGAAAACGCTGCTGTGTTTATTTTCTCATCAATACGCTCTTTATAATAAGGGAAAAAAGCGACTGGCCAGTTACCGCCATATGACTGGTACATATGCCTCAGCGACTCATCGGTACCCAGTAAATCAATGACAAACGGTGCTATTGCCTCAATACGCTTATCTGCAATGGCAGCAAGCCAGGCTGTCCACCCCCTTTTTGACACGCCTGAGACAATAAAACGCTCGATTTTCCAGGATTTCAGTTCACGTTGCGCCAGTGTCATCGCCTGAGAAACTGCGGCTGCCATAGGAATATGCAAAGGCATCGTCAGTTGCTTTTCAGGGGCATCGAGAAATAACGCCCAACTGCGCGCCACACTGTCGTCTTCCCTGCGCGGCAGGCCGTCGTTCTGATACACAAGATACTGATTGGGAATATCGCTGACTGATATCACAATGGTGCCTGTTGCCTGTGCAATAGCCGCCAGCGTCGCTGTCGTGAAATCTGTCGGGCCGGTCGGTGCTGATTGCTCACTACCATGGCTGGTTCCATTGTTGACAATGACAAGAGCACGCGATGAGCGTGCATCATCAGGAATGAACAGGGAGACATGGTGTTGCCATTTTGCCGGAAGTACCTTTTCCTCTGGTGACCAGGACTGAGAGATAAGCTGCCAGCTTTGCTTTTCCATACCTGGCAGCCGTTCTTTATGTAGCAGACTGTACTCAAGTGGCTCTGCTGCCAGTCTTTCACGATAACAGGAAATCACATTGGTAAAATTCATGATTGTACTTTCAGGGCAGGTTAATCGGCCGCTATCAGGCTGTGTATGCCCTGTCATGTCCGTCAGTAACGACAGTGCATGGCTGCTGGCCGTAACCAGTAACGACAGCACAAAAATAACGACCTTACTATAATCAGGCATAATCGTCATCCTTAGAGTGGGTTGCCAGATAGAAGATGGGCACACTATGGTGCATGAGAGAAATACAACGCCCCCAGATGCGCAATACCTTCATGCTTTCTCATCGCCTGTGGCGCGCAGCAAAAGCGTTTATCCGCACTATAACAGTCAACCAGAGGTCTGAAAGACCGGCAGGAAAAATGGCATGCAGGAATACGTCTGAAAATGAAAGATAACGCGCTAAAAATGTGCCAGGATCTTAGCATAGCCTCGGCGTATCGTTAAGCAGAATACTAAAACACCAGGTTGATAAAAATCTGACAATAATCCATGCTGCTGGCGAAATTGTGTTTCAGACGGGCAAGGCATGTTACCCTTACGTACAAGTAAGTTTTTGCAGATGTAAACATACAGCACGTTTTATGACAGATATAACTGACTGGCAATCAATCTGTTCAGTGATATTAAAATTGATTACAATTAGAAACATCATCAAAAATATGGCAGGATACTAACAGTCAGATACAGGTGAACAACATGTCGCCGGCAACGCATAGGGTTTGTTGTACATAACTGCTATCGGCATACTATCAGCGCCATGCTTACATCATTTACTATTCTGCTTTCACGAAAAAGCAGTCTGGTTCAGACTCCGACAGGATGCAGTTTAATTTTCTAGCTGTTAAAGAGCCTGTCTTTCATTTTAACCGATGCAATAACGCATCACGAATGAGGTACATCGGTGAATACTAAAAAATACCCATTAAAAAAATCACTCACCTGCCTGTGAACAACACCATGCGGCTGAAAAGAGTAGTTGAAGCCAGGTTGCCAACAGCCTTTGGCGAATTTTTAATGATAGGATTTGAAGAATCCACAACCGGACATAGCCATCTGGCTCTGGTATTGGGGGATATTTCAGGCAGTCAGCCGGTACTTTCCCGTATACACTCCGAATGCCTCACCGGCGATGCACTGTTCAGTCTGCGCTGTGATTGTGGTTTTCAGCTAAAAGCGGCAATGGCACATATCTCTAAAGAAGGCAGAGGCGTGCTGCTGTATCACAGGCAGGAAGGCCGTAATATTGGCCTGTTAAACAAAATTCGCGCTTATTCCTTACAGGATGAGGGAGTTGATACGGTCGAAGCTAATCACCAGTTAGGATTTGCTGCGGATGAACGCGATTTCACGCTATGTGCGGAGATGTACAAACTGTTAAATATTACTCATATTCGTCTGCTCACTAACAACCCACATAAGGTAGAAATCCTCACCAAAGCAGGTATTCAGGTTACCGAACGTGTACCCTTAATCGTCGGGCGTAACCCCAGTAATGAGCACTATATGTTAACCAAAGCAGCTAAAATGGGTCATCTGCTGACCCGTTAAATCACTCTGGTTGAGGTAAACCCTCGCCTTACTGTGACTGCTTTGAAAGCATCCTGCGTATAACATAATGCAAAATACCGCCGTGCTGAAAATAGCCCAGTTCATTACGGGTATCAATCCGGCAGTTCATGCTTACTTTTTCTTTCTTCCCATCAGCATAAGTGAACAGGACATCAAGACGCTGTCCTGGTTTTAATGCCTGTAAACCAGTAATGTTGACTACTTCATCGCCCGTCAATGCCAGCGTCTTGCGGGTAACTTCTTTGGGAAATTCAAGAGGAAGAATGCCCATACCAATCAAATTGGAGCGATGAATACGCTCAAATGACTCGGCAATAACCACCCTGACACCCAGTAATAACGTTCCTTTGGCTGCCCAGTCACGACTCGATCCAGAGCCGTATTCTTTGCCGGCAATGACCACCAGAGGCACTTTTTCTTTCTGGTAACGCATGGCCGCATCATAAATGGGCATCTGATTTTGTGATGGAATATGCCTGGTCATCCCGCCTTCGACACCTGGCACCATTTCGTTGCGAATGCGAATATTGGCAAACGTACCGCGCATCATGACTTCATGGTTACCACGCCGTGAACCATAGGAATTAAACTCTTTAATTTCCACGCCTCTGTCATACAGATATTTTCCTGCCGGGCTGTCAGGCCTGATATTACCCGCAGGAGAAATATGATCAGTCGTGACCGAATCTGCCAGTAATGCGAGAATGCGTGCATTTTTTATATCCTGTACGGGATCAGGCTGTGCCTTCATGTCACTGAAAAAAGGCGGCTGGCGAATATAGGTTGAATGCTTACGCCAGCCATAGGTTGGCGATTTTTTGACCTTAATTGCCTGCCATTCTTCATCACCATTAAAGACTTCTTTGTAGGTTTTCTTAAACATTTCAGCGGTAACTTTATTGACTGCCGCGTTAATTTCATCATTACGTGGCCAGATATCCTTCAGCCATACCGGATTACCTTTTTTATCTTCACCCAGGGGCTCTTTGGTCAGATCCAGCGTGATGTTACCCGCCAGGGCATAAGCAACCACCAGAGGGGGAGAGGCCAGCCAGTTAGTTTTCACGAGTGGATGAATACGCCCCTCAAAGTTACGATTCCCCGAAAGCACTGCTGCTACCGTCAAATCACCGCTTTTAATGGCAGTCTCAACAGGCTCAGGCAACGGGCCTGAATTACCAATACAGGTAGTACAACCATACCCGACAAGATTAAATCCGAGTTTTTCCAGATGCGGGGTTAACCCAGTATGATTGAGATAATCAGTGACCACTTTTGAGCCAGGGGCCAGCGATGTTTTTACCCAGGCTTTAGTGCGCAAACCTTTTTCTACGGCTTTTTTAGCCAGTAATCCAGCAGCAACCAGTACGCTTGGATTAGACGTATTGGTACAGGAAGTGATAGCAGCAATGACGACTGCACCATGCTGCAGATCGCAGGATTTTTTCTTAACCTTACAGACAACATGGTCAGCCTTATCTTTTTTACCACCGGGTTCAAGGCTGGTGGCCTTTTTAAATTCTTCTGCCACACGGGATAACGTTACTCTGTCCTGAGGACGTTTTGGCCCTGCCAGACAGGGCTCAACAGTACTCATATTCAGTTCAAGTGAATGCGTAAAGACCGGTTCATCACCCGGCTTACGCCATAACCCCTGAGCTTTAGCATAAGCTTCCACCAGCAGAACCTGCTCATCACTGCGGCCGGTAAGGCGCATATAATCAAGAGTGATTTCATCCACAGGGAAAAAACCACAGGTGGCACCATATTCGGGCGCCATATTGGCAATAGTGGCACGATCAGCAAGCGGTAAATCCGCCAGACCATCACCATAAAACTCAACGAATTTACCCACAACACCCTGTTTTCGTAGCATCTGGGTGACTGTCAGCACTAAATCAGTAGCAGTTATTCCTTCAGGCAATTTCCCTGTCAGCTTAAAACCAACAACATCAGGGATTAGCATAGAAACAGGCTGACCTAACATGACTGCCTCTGCTTCAATACCACCCACTCCCCAGCCTAAAATTCCCAGCCCATTGATCATAGTGGTATGAGAATCAGTACCCACCAGGGTATCAGGCCATATGACCTTTCTGCCGCCTTTCTCTTCCAGCCATACCGTTTTACCCAGATGTTCCAGATTGACCTGATGGCAGATACCGGTTCCTGGTGGTACTACGCGAAAATTATCAAAGGCTCCCTGCCCCCATTTCAGGAACAGGTAGCGCTCACGATTGCGCTCCATCTCAAGGCGCACATTTTCACCCGCAGAAGACTTATTACCAAATTCATCAACCGTGACAGAATGATCGATAACCAAATCAACAGGAGAAAGTGGATTTACCTGTGTTACATCACCGCCTAAACGACTGACAGCTTCACGCATCGCGGCAAGATCCACCACTGCCGGGACACCAGTAAAATCCTGCATGAGTACGCGGGTAGGATAAAAGGAAATTTCACGTGTCGCTGTACCTGATGAAAGCCAGCCAACAATAGCTTTTAAATCATCCTCATAGACTGTCTCTCCATCAATATGACGTAATAAATTTTCCAGTAAAATTTTCATAGACTTAGGAAGTCTTTCGATATTTCCAAGTCGTGCGGCCATCAATGGCAGACTGTAATAATCATATTGATGAGTTAACACCGTCAACTGAGTCAAACTTGATGTTTGCAGATCAGACACTTTTTTCATTCCCCTACCCCTTTCTTGTTTTTAAATCTGCGTGACACCGGCAAGGATATTCAGGCGATAAATTAAAAGACAGATACAAAGTCAATATAGCGTGTTGATAACAAAAATTACAAAAACTGATCAAAATTTCAGAAACAGATAACAAAATTTACAACAACTACTAATAATGCCATGAAAACGAAAAAAGCTCCTGCACAAAGCACAGGTAATTAATTAAATTGATTAGATATTGATTGACTTGTAATGAGCGCAGCTACTGCGTTACTGATGCTATCAATAACGTCAGATGATAATGTTTTTAATATAGTTAATAACTGAATTATTTACAATTGAGTTAAATAAAACTCATGAATAACCATAAAAAATGATCAATCATCAGAAAATAAAAAAAATAGCTGCCTTTTAATTGCACTGTAGTGGTTTTTTACTGTTTTTTACCTTCAACCCATTGACCATCAATATAAAAAACTGCCCACTCTCCTGCCCGGCCTTTTTTCTCTGATGAAACATACTGTTTCTTAGTTTTACGACTGAAACGCAGAACCGTTTTATTTCCTTCTTTATCCGTCACAGGGGCATCCGCCAGATAGCGCAGCTTTTCTGGCAGGCGATCACTAAAACGCACCAGCTCTTCTATCAGAGGTGCACGCGTTTCACGGGACTGCGGGAAGGTACTAGCGGCAAGAAACACGCCAGAAGCACCATCACGTAAAACAAAATAACCATTTGATTTTTCGCAGAGTAATTCCGGCAGTGGTACAGGCTCTTCTCGCGGTGGTGCAACCTCTCCATTACGTAAAATTTTACGCGTATTTTTACAATCACTATTAGTACACCCCATATATTTTCCAAAACGTCCCAGTTTCAGATGCATATCGGAGCCACATTTTTCACAGGTAGTAACCGGACCTTCATAGCCCTTGACCCGAAAATCCCCGGCTTCGATTTCATAACCATCACAGGCCGGATTATTACCACAAACATGTAACTTGCGTTGACTATCAATCAGATAACTATCCATGGCGGTACCGCATTTATAACAGCGTCGACGCGCGCGCAATGCATGGGTTTCTGCATCATCGCCTTCCAGGACATTGAGTATTTCGTTTTCAGGAATGACATTAATAGTGGTTTTACAGCGTTCTTTGGGCGGTAATGCATAACCTGAACATCCAAGAAACACACCCGTGCTGGCCGTTCTTATCCCCATCAGATTACCACAACGTGGACAGTTAATATCCGTCATCACCATCTGATTGGGGCGCATGCCCCCTTCTTCGGGATTTTTTTCAGCCGTTTCCAGCTGCTTACTGAACTCCCTAAAAAACGCATCCAGCACTGCTTTCCATTGAGCCCGACTGCCTGCTATCTGATCCAGATTATTTTCCATCTGGGCAGTGAAATCATAATTCATCAGTTCCGGGAAATTTTCTTCCAGGCGGGCAGTGACGATTTCACCCATTTTTTCCGCATAAAAACGACGACTTTCAGTGCGGACATAACCCCTGTCCTGGATGGTTGATATGATCGACGCATAAGTTGACGGTCGACCAATAGCCCGCTTTTCCAGTTCCTTAACCAGGGTTGCTTCACTGTAACGTGCCGGTGGTTTAGTAAAATGTTGCGTGGGTAACAGCGCTGTTAAATGCAGCTCGTTACCTGGTAGAAGTACAGGTAATATAGTGTCTTCATCCCCCTTGCGTAAACCAGGTGGCATGACCTTAGTCCAGCCATCAAAACGCAATATACGCCCTTTAGCACGCAGTTGATAATGCCCTGCCTGCACGATTAACGTCGTGGAGTCATAAAGGGCCGGCATCATCTGACAGGCGACAAATTGGCGCCAGATTAACTGATAGAGCTTTTGCGCATCGGCTTCCATACCCTTTATGTGCTCGGCAGCAACCCTGACATCTGAAGGACGGATGGCCTCATGAGCTTCCTGAGAATTTTCTTTACTGCTGTACTGGCTCGCATTGTCCGGCAGATAATGCTTACCAAAATGTTCACCAATATAACCGCGCACCATAGTAATCGCATCGAGGCTTAAATTAGTAGAATCGGTACGCATGTACGTAATGTATCCCGCTTCGTATAAACGCTGTGCCATCATCATGGTTTTTTTCACGCCAAAATTCAGGCGTGTACTGGCAGCCTGCTGCAGTGTAGAGGTAATAAACGGGGCTCCCGGATAACTGGTCGTGGGTTTATCTTCCCTGTCCATAACCCGATAATGCGCTTTTTGCAGAAACTGCACTGCCACATCCGTCTGCTCGCGACTGACCGGTTTAAAGGGTTTATCATTAGCATGAGTCACTTCCATTTGCAGGGTGACATCACCGTCAGTCAGCAGAGAGGCATGTAACTGCCAGTATTCCTGGGGAACAAATGCCTTAATAGCATGTTCGCGCTCAACAATCAGACGAACAGCAACAGACTGTACCCGCCCTGCAGAAAGCCCTCGGGCGATTTTTTTCCATAACAGGGGAGAGACCATGTAACCCACAACCCTGTCCATAAAGCGACGTGCCTGTTGTGCATTAACTCTGTCCATATTTACTTCAACAGGCTTACTGAATGCCTGGGTAATAGCGTTACGGGTAATTTCATTAAAAACCACACGGCTGAAACGTTTTTCATCGCCGCCAATGATTTCCTTAAGGTGCCAGGCAATGGCTTCACCTTCACGATCAAGGTCAGTGGCAAGGTAGATATGCGTGGCTTTTTCTGCCAGAGATTTTAATTCAAAAACAACTTTTTCTTTACCTGGCAAAATTTCGTAATGCGCAGCCCAGCCATGATAAGGATCAACGCCCATGCGGTTAACCAGCAAAACTTTTTCGTCTTTTTTAACTCTGGATTTGCTCTCAATATAATGAATACCTTTCTTAGCGCCTGTTCCACTGACAGGTAAATCACGTACATGTCCGATACTGGATTTAACGACATAATCGTTCCCCAGATATTTATTAATCGTTTTGGCTTTTGCCGGGGATTCAACTATTACAAGCGCCTTACCCATGGTTACCCTTACCTGAGTTCATTTTTTCTAAAAGGGACATTTTTATCACGCCATTCATCAGTATTCTAAACTTTTTTTATATTGCATAAATTTTATATCAATCTGTATATAATATATAAAAATTGCAAATAGTCTCATAAAACTATCGGTGCAATCTAATAGCATTGATTAACTACTAAAGATTATTTATGCAAATCCGGCATCAATAAATAAGAAAAATAAAAAAATAAGACTGATTGTGGTATGGAAAATAACAAATCAACACTGTTATTCGCTGCTCGCCAGTAAAAGCGTAGCGTCAGTCCGGTAACAGCGGAGCCTCATATTTTCCCATAAACATAAATACAACAGCGACATTTGCAAGCGCTTTCACCGTAGCATTCTGCTATCAGACTGCCACCATTGTAGTAACTGCCTGGTGACATTTTCTGCTACGCCAGAGGTAACGCGCTCGATTAAGCGTTTACGACAAAAATAACTGACTGCGGTGATTTCATATTTCTCCATAGCGCAGATTAAGAAATCATCACTGGTACCTATTGCGTCAACCAGGCCTTTCTCTTTCGCCTGCAGACCAAACCAGTGCTCACCTGTCGCTATTTTGTCAATATCCAGCGTCGGCCGCTGCTGCTGGACAAAATGCTTAAAAAGCAGGTGGGCTTCATTCAAATCATGACAAAATTTTTCACGGCCTTTCTCCGTATTTTCACCAAATAATGTCAACGTGCGTTTAAATTCTCCCGCTGTATGTAACTCTATATCAATGTTATTTTTTTTCAGAAGACGATGGAAATTAGGGATCTGTGCAACTACACCAATGGAGCCAAGAACGGCAAAAGGAGCAGAAATAATACTATCAGCTACACAGGCCATCATATAACCGCCACTGGCGGCAACTTTATCAACAGCAACCGTCAGACGAATACCGGCATTACGTAAACGCTGCAGCTGTGACGCAGCCAGCCCATAACCATGCACCAGACCACCGGCACTTTCCAGACGCAGCAAAACTTCATCTTCTCTGGTAGCAACAGCCAGTATTGCGGATATTTCTTCCCGTAATGAGGCCACTTCGTGAGCATCAATACTTCCTTTAAAATCAATCAAATACATAAATTTCTTCTGCGTATCTGATTTTTCTGATTTACTCTGCTTTTTTTCCAGTTTATGTTTTTCTTTCTGCTGCTTTTTAAATTCCTTATGACAATTTTTTTGTTCTGTTTCACTCATGCGTGCCAGCTGCATCTGCCGTTTGGCTTCTTTGTACTGCTCATTCAGATTGACCAGCTTTAGTTCTCCCCTCCTTGCTTCCCTGCGCCCTTTCAGGTTGAATACCAAAAGTATCAACATACTGAACAGCACAATAAACGTAACAATCTTGGCAAGAAACAATCCGTATAACGAGATAAATTCCATCATTTCCTTCCTTTAAGGTATCTGGATTATTAAAATTTCTACCCTGTAGAAAATAAAAAAAATTTTACATAATCAATTTAAAAAACAAAATAAATTCATACGCCACGGTCAGCAGTAAAAATGTATATTTTCATATTGCTGACAATGAAAATAAATTAACTATTAAAGAAGAAATATCCGGCCTGATGCCGAGTAAAATTTCAGATAATAATCCCTGAAAGTTATTAAAAAATTATTTGTAATGATGATTACCTCATATCACTAATAACCGGCCACCCGGGCTGTTTTAACAAGCCGGGCAGGATTTTCATCATTACAGATTTTTTAATCGGGCTCCCCATTATGTTTTTTGCATTAAAATGCAGGCATTTCACAAGCAGAAAACGGGCAGCGGGCAGGATAATCCTTTAAAAAATAATAGCTGTAAGCGCACAATAACGTTATTCAGCCTGTTCACCAGTGCCTGTGCTTCGCTGCTGATGGACTGCGCCTTTTTTCGCGGCCAGACCGGAGATTTTCTCTGTTACCGCAATCCTGCGAGTAACGCTTAACCACCTTATGGCTGCCATTAGCGTTAAATCGCTTACTACCGGCAACCGGTTTATCGGCTATTACCGTTGCCAGTCCTACCCGTTCACGCAGCCTGTTGACTTCTTTTAAGGAAAGCTCCACCCACTTACCACGGGCAATATTTCTTTCCAGTGCAATATCACCATAGCGTACCCTTATCAATCGGCTGACCTGTACACCCGTTGCTTCCCAAAGGCGGCGAACTTCACGATTACGGCCTTCAGCTAATGTTACTTTGTACCACTGGTTAACACCTTCTCCACCCTGCCGTTGAATGGAAAGAAAAGCTGCAGGTCCATCTTCCAGTTGAATACCCTGCTCCAGTTGTTTTATTTTTACATTATCAACCTGGCCATAGACACGCACTGCATACTCACGTTCAATCTTATAACTGGGGTGCATAAGACGGCGCGCCAGTTCTCCGTCGTTAGTAAATAAGAGTAATCCTGAGGTATTAACATCCAGACGACCAACCGCCACCCAGCGCGACCCAGAAAGCTCAGGTAACTGTTCAAATACAGTCGGACGTCCTCGTGTATCCTGCCGGGTACAAAATTCACCTTCAGGTTTATAGTAGGCCAGCACACGGCAGGGAATATCTTGTGATGATTTCACCAGCACTGGCTGCCCGTTAAGACAGATTTTCGGGCACTGTGCAACATCAACCCTGTCACCCAGGGTAGCTGGTTTACCATCGACGCTAATGAGACCCTGTCGGATCATGGCTTCTATTTTGCGGCGCGAACCCTGGCCAGATCGTGCCAGAATTTTTTGCAATTTTTCACTCATCAATGGCCTTTACTCGGAAAGTTGAAACGATACAAAACGTTACTTTATCACTGCGGTTCGTGCAGTAACGATATCACTGTTTTTTCTGCGCCCTTTAATACCACCTAACCGGTATTACTTTAACTGCAGGCTATTTTTGCCGTGCTTATCAGGACCAGTCACGCCATACCACTGCAACTTCTGCAGGCAATGACAATCTGCGCCCCAGTTCTATCCATGCGCAGGGTTGATGAAAATCAGATCCCGCAGAGGCCAGCAGGTTAAAATGACGCGCAAGCTGGGCAAATTTCTCACGCTCGCCCGGCATCTGCTGGCATTGGGCAACTTCCATAGCGTCTCCACCCTGCTCTACAAAATGGGACAGCAGATCCGTTAACGCTTTGCTGGATAATTCATAACGACCTGGATGGGCCAGTACAGACTGGCCCCCAGCAACCGATATCGCCGCTACTGCCTGTTGGATTGAACACCACTCTGCAGGCACATACGCTCTCTTTCCTCTGGACAGGTATTTTTTAAACGCTTCAGCGGCGTTTTTTGCATGACCGGCCTCAATTAAATAACGTGCGATATGGGCGCGGGTTATCTGCCCACTTCCAGCCAGACGGCTTGCCCCTTCAAAGGCACCCGATATTCCTGCTTTTTCTAACCGCGCTCCCATTTCCTGTGCACGATAACAGCGGCTTTGTGATTGCGTATGCAATAATTCACACAGTTCAGGATGAGAAACATCAATGTTAAGTCCGACCACGTGAATTTCATGCTCTTTCCACAGGGTGGATATTTCTATTCCATTAATTAATTTTAACGGCAAATTCTGCTGTGCAATAGTTTTGGCAGCCTGAGTAAGTCCTGATGTGGTGTCATGATCAGTAATCGCCAGAACATCCACTCCCATGCTAACAGCGCGCATAACTAATTCTGCTGGCGTCAGCAGGCCATCAGAGGCTGTTGTATGACTATGCAGATCATAGCAGGTCATTTTGTTTGCCGTTATGGTATCATTCACAGGCTTGATCTCAACATATCAGACTATCCATTACAACACCCCGCTGGCCATTACAACACCCATCTTGCACAGGGCATTATCAACATCAGCATTGACGATACCTGTTGCCACATTTTAATGAAATACACTGAGATACTACTTATTATTCTCAAATCAGAGCAACAGCGTTATTAATCCTTAGTACCCAGACAGCCAGTTGCCTGATTACAGGCATAACAATATAAACATCTGAATACTTTTTCTCAATAATTCTCATTCATTCGATTCATTGGTTACCATACCTTAACATTTATGAAAATAGATGAAAAAGATAATTGCGACTATAATTAGTCATTCATACTATTAATTAGTTTAGTATCAATGATATTGAATAATAAAAACCAATTTATGAGGTTATGCGAATTAACATACCAGAAAAACACCTGCTGTACGCCCGATAAGTCTGGCGTCTTTTAGTGATAACACAGTAAACATTCTTATTCTTCCTGTGAGGTAATACAATATGAGAACGGCAAACAGCAAAAACAAGATGCGTCTGACTTTGATGAGGACAGCATTACGTACCGCCATGATACCACTTTGCATCATGTTCAGCGCATCATCATCTGGCGCTGAGTCCGCAGAGCAGGAACATTGCATTACATTAAAACCAAACACTTACTTCGCTGTCACCTCTTTTATCAACACCTCGTCGGCAAAAACAATTAAGGTTTCTGTTGATGACCAGCCTAAAGAAACGCTAACTGGTGCGGGAGCTAGTTATTTCGCAGGATCCCGTACTCTTCAGTCAGGAAAGGGCAAAGTCTGTGTGACTGTTGAAACTAATAAAAAACCTAATCCACTCAGCTTTGTTGATGATCCCCTGAAAGGTAAGCCATTGACCTACATCATAGGCGCTGAAGATGGCACGGATAATGATTTTAATGACGCTATCGTCTATATCACTCCTCTCGAAGGTAATGCCGGCAATACAGCGGGCGGCGGTGGCAATGGACAAGAATGTGGCGATACTAATAAGTGCAAACCATGGGGAATCGGTAAATACTTTGTCGGTGACTGCGTAGAATGGGAAGGAAAAACCTATAAATGTATCGAAGATATTCACGTTAATGCCACTAACTGGACGCCTGAAAATCTCACCAGATACTGGCAGTTTACGGGTAAAGTCAATAACGCTAAATAAAATAACTCACAGTACCCGGGCTACCCGCGCGGGTACTTTCACCAGGACCCTCTGTCATTGCTGTCATTACTTTTGCGCCGATAAAAACCAGCCCTCCAATTCAACCATCAGACAGATGTCCTTTATCTGCATGGCATGATTTACCCACGACGAGCCTGGTGATTTATTTTTTCACCGCTATCCTGTCAGAACAGAAAGACGGTATTATCAGGGCCACACAATCTAAGGTACAATAAACGTGTTTTTGTTTTATTCTCGTCTTTCAAGGAGCTTTCATGCCTATCACGGTCAACAGCCTGTACCGCGACACGTTTAATTTTTTACGCAATAACGCAGCCAGTATTCTGTCACTGACTTTACTCAGTGCACTTATTACCATCATATTTAATCAGATATTTAGCCCTGACAACGCACAGCTGGAAATTTTAAATGCAGCAGAAACGAATTTTTCACAGGCTAACCTCAGTATCAGGGAAATTGTTCAACAGATGACCCATGAACAACAGGTAGTACTGCTGAAAGTCTCGTTGACTGCCACGCTGTCTTCACTGGCGGGCAACGTCTTTCTGACCGCCACTATGTTAATGCTGGTGAGCCTGACTTCACAAGGCCGCCCTGCCAGTGCACTGCAGGCTGTCAGCAATGCTATTCCCGTACTGCCAGGTCTGTTGGTATTAATGCTGATTATTACCCTGCTGACACAGCTGGGATTAACACTATTTATTATTCCAGGCATCATGATTGCCGTTATTCTGTCTCTGGCTCCTGTCATTCTGATTAATGGAAAAACCGGCGTTATTGCTGCAATAAAAGCCAGTGCAGCATTAGCTTTTGCTCACATGCGTTTAATTATTCCTGTCATCATATTATGGTTGACCGCAAAGCTTTTTTTATTGTTTCTGGTCAAATATCTGACGGCATTAACACCCATTATTATCGCTTTAACATTGAGCATTATAAATAATATTATTTCTGCTTTATTGCTGGTTTATCTATTTCGCCTTTATATGCTGTTGCATAAACAATAATCTCAGAAAAAATAAAGTGATAACAGGAATATTCCACAGAATAAACGCATTTATGTTATGGTTATAGAAAGTTTAAGCAGCGCTGCTGATAGCCTTGTCATCATCTGGTCACAATATGGAATCCTTCATGAAACAGGTTTTAAATTTTTTTCCTCTGGTTATATTTTTTATATTTTACAAAATATATGACATTTACGCAGCCTCTGGGGCATTAATTGTGGCCACCGGATTAGCATTGATTATTACCTGGATTACCTATCGCCAGGTGGAAAAAATGACATTAATCACCTTTGTTATGGTGACCTTCTTTGGTACCCTGACCCTGGTTTTTCACAACGATATGTTTATTAAATGGAAAGTAACAGTAATTTATACACTGTTTGCCATGGTGCTGCTTATCAGTCAATGGGTACTTAAGAAGCCATTAATTAAGAAGATATCAGAAACAGGAATTACGCTACCTGATAATGTATGGTTAAGGCTTAATTCAGCATGGGCTTATTTCTTTCTGATTTGTGGTGCGCTAAATATCTATATTGCTTTCTGGTTCCCGCAGGAAACATGGGTTAATTTCAAAGTATTTGGTTTAACCGGATTAACATTATTATTTACACTGTTGTGTGGAGTATATGTTTATTATCAACTATCACAGGACGGAAAACTTGTTAAAAAAATAGATAGCTGAAATCCAGTTCTGTGTTTAAACAGGGTTACCACGATGAATACAGAAGAAATTTTACCTAAAGGCGATCTGGTACTGCGTACCTTAGCAATGCCAGCAGATACTAACGCTAACGGTGATATTTTTGGTGGATGGTTAATGTCACAAATGGATATTGGCGGCGCTATCCAGGCCAAAGAAATTGCTCAGGGCCGTGTTGTTACCGTTCAGGTGGACGGGATGACCTTTCTCAAGCCTGTCGCTGTGGGTGATGTCGTCTGCTGTTATGCACGCTGCACTAAAACAGGCAGTAAATCCATTACCATTCATATTGAAGTCTGGATAAAAAAAGTGGCTTCCGCGCCAATAGGCAAGCGTTATCGCGCGACTGAGGCTACCTTCACTTATGTTGCTGTTGATGACAAAGGCCTGTCCCGTGAACTTCCCGCAGAAAGTCGTCATTTTTCAGGCAGTGCCTGATTACTGATAACAGGCATACCCTTTTTTCTGCGCAACAAACAATACTGATGTTAATACGTACGTCTGAGCATCAGGGTAACGCTCTTTGTTTCTCACTTACTTAAGGTGAATAAACGCAGTACCACAGATAAAAATTATCATGGCGTTAAATCAGGTATTTTATCTACATTAATCTCCACCAGCAGATAGCCTTTGACAGGGCCTTCTTCATAGGTAAAGCCTGAATCTTTTCCTGTCTTCATGAAGTCAGCAGAGGTATCCGTATTACTGTCTGTTATGTGCAGACCCGGGGTGCCCGTCAACTCGGCAAGCCCGGGGGTATCAATAAAATGATTCATATTGAGAATTGCCAGCCAGTGCCACCCATTTTCCTGGATTGCTGGCCTGATGCTGCTTAATGACGTTACTGGCAACATAGTTCATCACCTGCCGACGCGAAGTACCAGAAGCATTATCCGGGCCGTCTTTCAGAGAATAACTCGCTGCGCAGTCTAAAACATTTTTCATTCATGCCACTGCGTATCTCCCTCCATTTTAAATACTACCGTAGTCACATAATCGCTGGCAGCAACCGCCTCAAAGCGCCATTTTTTCATTGCCTGCCTGACTTCACGCTCAAACAGGTTACGCGGTCTGGCATCAAGCACACGAATATTAATAACCCGACCCGCTTCATTGATGTCATACTGCACCTTAACCCATCCTTCGATATGCAGCGCCAGTGCCCGTTGTGGATAATCCGGTTTCACCTTAACCAGTGCCCTGGGCTCACGCGTACCTGCGCCTTGCAAAGCGGCGGCAGGAGACAGTGCCGTGACAGGCGCATGACTGGTTTTTTCTGACTGAGGCAATAACCCCGTCGATGACCCCATTTTTTTATCAGCGAGCGTATTCTCATCATTAGCTGTTTTTTTAACCGTACTGCGCACCACTTCCCGCCGCTCACGCTGAGTCCGTTCAGGTTGAGCCTTAACGGGCTTCATGGCGAGCGACGCTGGCATTTTTTGTTCACTGACGGGTGGCGCTGGCGGTTTTTCTGAACGCTCTGCATCAGAGGAAACTTGTGACAGTGGCTGTGGTGATACTATGGCAAAGGTAGCCATATCTACCATCATTACTGCAGCATCCATCCCTGTCATTACCGGTTTAATTAACAATCGTGTCGGAGAAAAGCAGTACAGCGCCACAATCAGCAGAGTATGTACACCCATGGAAAAAATGACCGGCAGGGTAAATTTACGTGTCAGAGAAAAGATAGCTGGCAGCATGATGATGCAATGCCCTCCTTGTTCATGTAAGGTAATCTGTATACACTCATCACCATACAGCAGTAACCCGTAAGTAAAAAAACATAACGCTATTTAATAGTCTTTTTTTAGATAGCTGCATCAGAAATCACCATCATGATGGATGGGATAGAGGCCGGAAACGGCACTGCTGTTATCGTTATCCACTCGCGTATCAGTCAGTATAAATTCACGCAGAAATTCGATGAAACGCAGTGTCCGCGCCGGCAGTAATCTTGTCTCGGTCAGTGCGTAAACGGGCAGCTGAACGCTCTGCCATTCGGGTAATATACGCACCAGCCTGCCTGCGTCCACTTCCCGATGGACAATGCCATCCGCCAGCAGCGCAATTCCCTGATTAAGCACCGCAAGCTGGCGTAGCATGCTGACATTATTAGCGCTGAAGCGCCCGCCCGTTGCTACCTCCCATCTTTCCCTGCCGCGCAGTAATACCCAGCCTGGCTTGCCACTACGCATACGCAGGCACTCACTATCTGACAGCTCAGCAGGATGAGCTGGCCTGCCGCGCCGCGCCAGATAGCCCGGCGAGGCATACAGATGACGTGAAATACTGGCCAGCGGTCGTGCTATCAACGACGAATCCGCCAGCTCACCGATACGTATGGCTACATCCAGCGATTCCCCTATCAGATCTGCGTGACGTGGCGTCAGATCCAGCTCTAAGCTGATACCGGGATAACGTTCCACGAAACGCACCAGCAATGGGGCAAGATAGAGAGTAGCGAAATCTACCGGCAGCGACACACGCAGCAAACCGGATGGGCTCTCCAGCATATCCGTCAGCTGCTCGTGCGCCAGCCGCGCTTCATCGACGATACGGCAGCTGCGCTGGAAATACAATGTGCCTGCCTCGGTCAACTCCAGCCTGCGCGTGGTTCGGTGCAGCAGGCGCAGACCTGTCGCTTTCTCCAGAGCGGCGATACGGCGAGAAAGCGTGGAAACGGGCATATGCATGGCTTCAGCGGCGCGGCGAAAGCTGCGCATCCTGGCGACCTGTACGAACAGAGCCATGTCGTTTAACTGGGGTAACGCGGGCATTATTGCTCCATAAATGGATCAATTTTTTCCATTTTGCCATATTTATCCTGGAAATGGTTAGTAGCAAAATGGAGAGATTACAGACCACAAGCCCATCACAAAACCCGGTACCAACATTACCGCTGGCCTGGCGCTATCTGGCACAGACAGAAGTGTCGCCAGCGCAGAGCAGCGATGGCCTGCAAAACGAAAAAATCATCTATGGCAACCCCTGCCTGCATTCTGCCAGGAAGAGTGCAGCAGCAGGCCATCAGTACCCTGATGCTTTGGTAAAGCTGGAACAAGGTAATCTCACCCGGCCACAAATGGCCCACATTTAAGGAAATCACCATGATTAAAAACCGTTTTACCGCTGACAACGCTGCCATGCTGCTTATCGATCATCAGACTGGCACCATGAGCTGGGTAAAGTCGATCCCATTCGATGACATGAAGCGCAATGCACTTATTCTGGCAAAGGCCGCCAGTATCCTGAAAATGCCAGTCGTACTGACGTCCAGCATGGAAGAGCACGCACAGGGCCCACTGTTGTCTGAACTGAGCACCATCCTGCCGGCCGAATTTTCCTCGCGCATCAGGCGATCCGGTATCGTCAATGCGATGGACGATGAAAACTTTGCCGCCGCCGTGTACGCCACCGGGCGCAAAAAACTGATCATTGCCGGCGTTACCAATGATGTCTGCACTGTGTATCCTGCGCTCAGCCTTATCGAGCAAAAATTTGACGTCCAGGTTGTGGCCGATGCCGGTGGCTCTCCCGACAGAATAGGCGATGACATGGCACTGCGTCGCATGGAACGCGCCGGGGTGACACTCACCAGTACCAATCAGCTGGTAGCGGAGCTGGCCGGCAGCTGGACTACACGGGAAGGTGGTGAACTGATACAGGTGATGATGTCAGCCCTGAATGGTTAAAAAGAGCAGGCGGGAGAAATTTCCCGCCAGTAACTACCCCTCAGTCCCCGGTAAATAATTTCACGCCATCAGGAGACGACTTTTTTCCTTAATTTTCTGATGATAAATTTGACATCGGACCAGGACTTAGCTAATAGTTATGATTTATTTAGAAAAGGAAGAAAAAAATGGAAATTGTATCGATGCATCAGGCAAAAAGCCATTTATCCCAGCTGGTTAAACGTGCAGCTTGTGGTGAAATTATTTACATCGGTGCTTATGGTCACGCTGAAGCCGTACTGGTTAGCATCTCTGCTTTTGAAGCAAATCAAACTAAACCGCGTAAACAGATTGGGATACTGGCTGGCAGGCTACAGGTACCTGATGATTTTGATGTGCCACTGCCCAATGATGTACTCGATGCTTTTGAAGGAAACTAGCAAGTGCGATTATTATTAGATACTCATGTTTTATTATGGACACTGGCTGGTTTTGCACGCATTGAACCGGTCAGGGAATTAATTCTGTCAGATAAAACTGAAGTATTTGTGAGCGCGGCATCGTGGTGGGAACTGGCGACTAAGATTTCTATCGGTAAATTAAATGAAGATTTATCAGAGTTGCGGCGCTGTTCGTATGATAGCGGTTTTTTAGAGTTGCCTGTCAGGAGTGAGCATACGGAAAAAATAGTGACTCTGCCATTAATTCATCGTGATCCGTTTGATCGAATGTTAATTGCGCAGACAATGACCGAGCCTATGAAATTAATTACTGTCGATACTATCCTTGCGCAATATACTGATTTGGTGATGTTGATTTAGCTATTGTATTCCCGGATAAACCTCTACGAAAAAGAGGAAAACCATTCCCTGCACTTACCCGACATAATTATCACATCAAGGGTTTCCCCCTGTCGCATCTGTGCGTACACTCAACAGCGATTACAGGCGAACAGGATTTGTTGTTAATTTATGATAACTTTTTATACGGTTATTCACTGGCTGGCATTTTTTGCTTACTGGTTACTGATTGCAGGAATAACACTGCGTATCCTGATGAAACGCCGTTCAGTCCCTTCAGCAATGGCATGGTTGTTGATTATTTATATTTTTCCCTTAATCGGAATTATTGCCTGGCTGTCATTTGGCGAACTCTACCCTGGCAGACGCTATGAAGAACAGACCCGACTCATGTGCCCGTCGACGTCAAGCTGCTTAAACGCATTTAAGGCCTGCCACCATATCTTTGCCACTGAAAATAGTGAAGTCGCCACCCCGCTGTTTCAGCTGTGTGAACGGCGACAGGATATCAGTGGTGTGAAAGGTAACAGAATTCACCTGCTGACAACCACGCAAGACACCCTCAAAGCCATTATCCGCGATATTCAACTGGCACGTCATCATATAGAAATTGTTTTTTTTATCTGGCAGCCAGGAGGGCTTGCTGATGAGGTTGCTGAAGCATTCATGGCAGCGGCCAGGCGAGGAGTGAACTGCCGCTTACTACTTGATTCTGCCGGAAGCCGGACATTTTTTCGCAGCCCATGGCCAGCAATAATGAAAAGCGCCGGTATCGAGGTTGTTGAAGCACTCAAGGTCAATCTGCTGCGGGTATTTTTACGCCGTATGGATTTGCGCCAGCACCGTAAAATCATACTGATTGATAACTATATTGCTTACATCGGCAGTATGAATATGGTCGATCCGCGTTTTTTCAAACAGGATGCCGGAGTGGGTGAATGGATAGATATTATGGCAAGAATGGAAGGTCCTGTCGCAATAACGTTAGGTATTGTCTATGCCTGTGACTGGGAAATGGAAACCGGTAAGCGCATTCTCCCTCCGGCCCCCGATGTCAATATCATGCCATTTGAACGGGAAAGTGGCCATACCATTCAGATGATAGCCTCCGGGCCCGGGTTTCCGGAAGGAATGATTCATCAGGCGCTGCTGACAGCGGTTTATTCAGCCAGAGAGCAGCTCATCATGACAACGCCTTACTTCGTACCCAGCGACGATTTACTACACGCCATATGTACTGCCGCACAACGGGGTGTCAATGTCAGCATTATCGTACCCCGGGATAATGATTCAATTCTGGTACAATGGGCAAGCCAGGCTTTTTTTAGCGAACTGCTGGAAGCCGGGGTTAATATTTATCAATTTGAAGATGGCTTACTGCACAGCAAAAGCGTACTGGTGGATGGCCAGATAGGCCTTATTGGCACAGTTAACCTCGACAGACGCAGCCTGTGGATTAATTTTGAGATAACGATAGTCATCGATGATGCGGGTCTGGGCAGTGATCTTGCACATGTACAGGAGGACTACATGGTACGATCACGCCTTATCTGTCCTGAAGAATGGGCAAAAAGACCACTGTGGCACCACATTGTTGAACGGATATGTTATTTTTTCAGCCCGTTACTCTAAAAAACAGTTTTCACAGACCTGTGCCACACAACAGGCCACTTTCGACACTCGCTGCAGAAAAATAGAGTGGGCGCAGGAACAGGACGCACATTGTGCTGCTATATTGTGGCACGGCTTAACCTGGTTTATTTCTTCAACGTATGCGGTACTGGTCTATTCAGTTTCACGAATAAACTGAATCAGCCCGGCAAAATAGGTTTTCTGATCATCATACATCGCTGAATGGCTGCCATTGGCACAATAAAGGTAATGCCCATTTTTCAATTGCGTTGACATCATTTTCAGATGATCTGGATCCATGGTGTCATAGCGTGCGGCAATAACCAGTGCAGGCACAGTTATCTGTGGCAATGCGGACGTACGTTCCCACTTTTCCAGAGCTCCGCTTGCACCCAATTCACTCGGCCCCTGCATGGGAATGTAAACGTCAGGGTTAAGATGTCTGAATGCACGCGTAACCGGCTCTGGCCACTGTTCCTGTGGCATGCGCAGCAGATGATGCACATAATGATGCTGCATCAGAAGCTCCATATAGCGTGGATCATCATATTTTTTCTGCGCTTCAAACGCTTTAATCTGCAAAAGTGCTTTTCTATCCATGGCAGGCATAATGACATTTTCGGCATAAGCATTATAGGCAGGTACACTGGACATCATGTTTGAAATAATCAGGCCTTTAAGGTTCTGCTGATATTTTAACGCGTATTCAATCGCCAGCAGCCCTCCCCAGGAATGGCCGTAAAGATAAAAATTTGTCTTATTCAATCCCAGTGCCAGACGGACCTGTTCGACTTCATCAACGAAACGCGGCAGGGAAATCAGCTCCGGTAAGCCAGGATTATCACTGTATGCTGAGCCCAGTTGATCATAATAGTAATATTCAATACCCGCACCGGGGAAATAACTGTCAAACACTTCCAGATATTCATGAGTTATTCCCGGACCTCCATGCAACAGCAGCACTTTGATAGTCGGATTATTGCCGATGCGCTTGGTCCAGACATGAAAGGTTCCTTTTGCTGTCTGAATCGGAATCATGCGCACCCCTCCACTCAGCACATCCGTGCGACCCTGATTATCAAAATAATTGGCAACCGCGGCGGCAGTAACAGGATAATGATGGAGCAATAACATGAATACCATGAGAAAAAAGCGGATAACCTGCTGCATAAATGCGTCCTTATTTTCGGTGATTGTCTGTCTGTCGCAGACTTAATTACGTGGCCTGACAGCTAAAGCTCAGTAGCGTGAACGGCAGCAGGCTCCTGCTGAGTAGTACAGTGAATGCCCCCTCCTCCCCTGGCAATCGGATCAATATTCAGTGCAATCACCGCCCTGCCTGGAAAAGCACTGGCCAGCGCGGCCTTTGCCTCAGCATCAGCATTCATATCGCCAAATTCTGGCAGCAGAACGGCACCGTTAAGCAGATAAAAATTAACATAACCGGCGGCAAAATTTTCATCCTGAATACGTGTTCTGGTCGGCGCATCAATAACAATCAGCTGCAATTTTTTATTATCAGCATCAGTGGCGCCATTAAGAATTTCCTGATGACGCCGGGTCACTGAATAATCCCAGGAATCTGTATCAGGATCATTATGTACCACCACCACACCAGGACCAGCAAAGCGGGCATAAAAATCGGTATGACCATCGGTGATATCTTTATTCGCAATACCCGGCAGCCAGATGACCTTACGAATACCCAGCAGGCGTGCCAGCTCTGCTTCACAGTGCACTTTCTCAAGACCGGGATTACGATTCGCATTCAGTACACAACTCTCGCTAATGATGGCAGTTCCTCTGCCATCAACTTCGATACCCCCTGCTTCCAGCACAAGGTGGGTTTTTAGCAACGAAACCCCAGCCAGTCTGGCCATCGCAGGGGCAATAAGCGCATCCCTGGCATAGCGCTGCCTTTGACCCCAGCCATTAAAATTAAAATTGATGGCAGCACGGGTTCCGTTACGCTGGTTAACAAAAACCGCACCGGTATCCCGGGTCCATAAATCGTCACTTTCCTGTACAATAACATTGATACGTGCGTCAAGTTTCCGGCGTGCCATGTTAACCTGCTCCGGGCTCACCAGCATATTGACAGGTTCAAAGTCCACAATAGTATTGGCAATGGCTGCAAGCGCAGCTTTGACTGGATCTGCCTTGTTTCCCCAGATGGCCGGTGAAGCCTGAAAAGTCATCCATGTAGCTTTATGCGCCGCACCCTCGTCAGGCATCTGCCAGCCGGCAGATGCAGGTGATACATCCAGCACAGGTGAGGCCTGCTGTGCGCTCACCAGCTGCTGTGGTAAACCCAGTGCCGCACTGGCACCACCCAGTGCACAGAGCCTGAGAAGATTACGGCGGGATGGCATACGGTTTTTCCTGCAGGTAGCTGTCAACTCATATTAATATAATTTATCAATATTATCTGGTTAATTCATCAACAAGATTAACAGCATAGCCGATATAACCGCCAGGTGTCATGGCTTTCAGACGTTCTTTTTCATCCTGCGGTAATGGCAGACTGTCAATAAAAGTCTGTATGGTAACCGCATCCATCTTTTTACCACGTGTAAAGGATTTTAGTTTTTCATACGCCTGTTCAATACCATATTTACGCATCACGGTCTGAATCGGCTCCGCTAGTACTTCCCAGTGCCTGTCCAGCTCATCCTGCAGATGGATTTCATTGGCTTCGAGTTTACTCAACCCCTGCAGCGTTGACTGATAAGCAACCAGCGCATAACCCAGGCTCACGCCAAGGTTACGCAATACCGTTGAATCAGTCAGATCACGCTGCCAGCGTGAAAGCGGCAGTTTGCTGACAAAATGACCCAGCAGCGCATTTGACAGACCGAGATTGCCTTCAGCATTCTCAAAATCAATGGGATTGACTTTATGCGGCATGGTGGATGAGCCTGTTTCACTGGCGATGGATTTCTGCCGGAAGTTACCCAGTGCAATGTAGCCCCAGATATCGCGATTAGCATCGATAAGAATGGTATTAAAGCGTGCAATACAGGCAAACAATTCCGCCATGTAATCATGGGGCTCAATTTGTGTAGTATAAGGATTCCAGCCAATACCCAGTGAGGTGACAAAACCGGCACAAAGCTCGGGCCAGTTAACGTCAGGATAAGCGGCCCTGTGCGCATTGTAATTACCCACGGCACCATTCATTTTTCCCAGAATTTCACCCTGTGCGAGCTGATGGAGCTGGCGTTCCAGACGCGCAGCAATATTGGCGAATTCCTTACCTAGCGTTGAAGGTGTTGCCGGCTGTCCATGGGTTCTCGCCAGAAGCGGCACTGTACGCCAGCGCACGGCAAGGGTCTTTATGCTGTCAATTATCTGCTTCCAGAAGGGTAACAGCACCTCATCACGCGCTGTTTTTAACATCAATGCATAAGACAGATTATTAATATCCTCTGAGGTGCAGGCAAAATGAATAAATTCAGCAACAGCATGCAATGCCGGCACAGAGGCCAGCTTCTCTTTCAGAAAATACTCCACGGCTTTAACATCATGGTTTGTAATACGTTCAAGGGCTTTAATTCTTTGTGCATCTTCTTCGCTAAATGCGGTTATCAGCTGGCACAGAAACGCCTTTTCTGATGCATCAAAGGCAGTGATTTCTTTTATCTTTTGGCAATCAGCCAGCGTCTGCAACCAGTGCACCTCAACCTGAACACGAAATTTCAGCAACGCCCATTCACTGAACACAGAGCGCAGAGCATGAACTTTATCAGCATAACGCCCATCCAGTGGGTTCACTGCAGTCAATGCAGACAATTCCATTACTGACACTCCTTAAGTTCATTGATTTCAGCCAGAATGAGTCTCGCCTGTTTCAACAGCTGCTGACGACAGAACATTAATTGCAGACGACCACCACCAACCTGCTGCCAGAGCACGGCAGCACGAATGCCTGCCAGTAAAGATGCGCGAATTTTATCCTGTATCAGTGAATTCTGTAACATTGAGGCAGAGCCAGTCACCTGAATGCGTGGCCCCAGGGTACTGATGATATCCACATATATCGCTGCCAGTGATCCAAACATGGTTTCTGATGTGAGATCAAAATGCGCCAGCTGGCGATCCAATTGAGTAATTCTGTCTGCCAGCGCATCCATGGCGCCTTTATTCGCCTGCAGCTTGCGTTCCAGCACCATGAGACTGAGTGTATAACGGGTCAGTTCAGCACCGGCACCCTTATGCTGGGTATTCAGGACACATAACAGTGTTTCCATTCCCATGGTCAGTGCCCGCTCTTCTCCACCATAAACCGCCAGCGTCGAAGGCGGATGCGTCACCAGAATACTTTTCAATGAAACCGCAAGGGCGGTATCATCGCAGCGGCCATCATGAGCCAGCTGCTGAGCCAGACGGGCAGACTGACAGATACCCGCGAGTGCCAGAGTAATATCATAATAGTTTTTTGCCATGATCATTCCTGTATACGCTGCTCAATAATGCCACCACCCAGACAGGTTTCACCCTGATAAAATACCGCAGCCTGGCCAGGCGCTACCGCTGCAAGCGGATAATCAAAACGCACTTCAACACTATCCGCAGCGACTGGTGTCAACGTACAGGGGACATCTGGCTGGCGATAGCGTGTTTTTACTGTACAGCGTAAGGACTGCGCGCCAGGCGGCGCTCTGTCAACCCAATCCAGCTGTTTCACACTCATTCCTACTGACATCAAACGAGGATGCTGATGCCCCTGAGCAACAATCAGTACATTATCAGCCATCTGCTTGTCTACCACATACCATGGCACTTTTTCACTGTCCCTGAGACCACCAATACCGAGCCCTTTCCTCTGCCCCAGTGTGTAGTACATCAGCCCCTGATGCTGACCCAGTATACGACCGTCAGTCGCGATGACAGGACCAGGCATTGCTGGCAGATAACGTTTTAAAAAATCACTAAATTTGCGCTCACCAATAAAGCAGATACCGGTAGAATCTTTTTTACTGGCGGTCACTAAATCAAGCTGTCTGGCGATAGATCGCACAGCGGATTTTTTCAGTGAGCCGATGGGAAAAAGGCTTTTTGACAGCTGTTCATGACTGAGCGTATAGAGAAAGTAGCTTTGATCCTTGCTGCTATCCAGACCTCGTAACAGGCAGTGTTTACCTGCCATTTGCTGGCCTCTTACATAGTGTCCGGTGGCAATATAATCCGCACCCAGCTCCGCGGTAGCAAATTCCAGAAATGCCTTAAACTTTATTTCCTTGTTACACAGAATATCAGGATTAGGTGTACGGCCAGCTTCATATTCTGATAAAAACAACGTAAAAACCCTGTCCCAGTATTCAGCAGCAAAGTTTACCCGATGTAATTTTATGCCCAGTCTGTCGCAGACCGCCTGTGCATCAGCTAAATCAGCAGCAGCAGCACAGTATTCATCATCATCATCTTCTTCCCAGTTTTTCATAAAAAGACCGGAGACCTGATAACCCTGCTGTTGCAAAAGCCATGCCGCAACGGAAGAATCCACACCGCCGGACATACCGACAATCACTTTTTTCTGGCTATTATGCCCCATGCACCCACATTACCTGTTTTAACATCAATCAAACTGCAGTTACCTGCCACCTTTTTTATCCCCGTCCCGCTTTATTAAATTAATATTTAAAATGAGTAACGCTGTATAACGTATAATGAAGAATGAGTCACACAGCGCCGGCAGATAAAAAGTAAAACGGCAGATTTTATCACGTTGCTAATCTGCCGGCACTTAAATGATGCACTGTTTTGCATTGGCCTCATACCACTATTCAAGTACCATAGCGGTAACCTTCACAAAATACGAATAAAAATTATAACTACTCTGATAAGGAGAGAGGAATGAAAAGCAAGGTGACTGTTCCAAGCGCTGGCCAGAAAATCACGCTTGATACCAGACAAAAAGGCAAACTTATCGTTCCCGAAAACCCCATCATTCCCTTTATTGAAGGTGATGGAACGGGGGTGGATATCACGCCTGCAATGATAAAGGTAGTGGATGCCGCCGTAAAAAAAGCATGGCAGGGTGCGCGTAAAATCGCCTGGATGGAAATATACACCGGAGAAAAATCCACCAAAATCTATGGTCAGGACGTCTGGCTGCCGGATGAAACTCTGGATTTTATCCGTGAATACCGCGTCGCCATTAAAGGCCCCCTGACTACCCCTGTCGGTGGCGGTATTCGTTCCCTGAATGTCGCCCTGCGCCAGCAACTTGATCTTTATATCTGCCTGCGCCCGGTACGTTATTATAGCGGAACACCCAGCCCGGTAAAAAATCCTGAACTGACTGATATGGTTATCTTTCGTGAAAATGCCGAAGATATCTATGCCGGTATTGAATGGAAAGCGGGTAGCGCAGAAGCCAGAAAAGTCATTAAATTCCTGCAGGAAGAAATGAGCGTGAAAAAGATCCGCTTTACTGAGCAGTGTGGAATCGGCGTCAAACCCTGTTCTGAAGAAGGCAGCAAACGGCTGATACGTGCCGCTATTGACTACGCCATCAGCCAGGATCGCAGCTCGGTAACCCTGGTACACAAAGGCAATATTATGAAGTTCACTGAAGGAGCCTTTAAAGACTGGGGCTATCAGCTGGCCCAGAAAGAATTTGGGGCGGAACTCATGGATGGCGGCCCCTGGATGCGTATTAAAAATCCGAAAAATGGTAAAGAAATCATCATCAAGGATGTTATTGCTGATGCCTTTCTGCAGCAGATTCTTCTGCGCCCCGCTGAATACAGCGTTATCGCCTGCATGAACTTAAATGGTGACTATATTTCTGATGCTCTGGCCGCTCAGGTAGGCGGTATTGGTATTGCACCAGGCGCTAATATTGGTGATGAATGCGCACTGTTTGAAGCCACTCATGGCACGGCACCTAAATATGCCGGCCAGGATAAGGTCAACCCGGGCTCCATGATTCTTTCTGCTGAAATGATGCTGCGTCATATGGGCTGGGACAAAGCTGCTGATTTAATCGTCAAAGGCATGGAAGGGGCGATAAAAAACAAAACCGTCACCTACGATTTTGAACGCCTGATGCAAGGCGCAAAACTGCGCAAATGCAGTGAGTTTGCCCAGGATATTATCGATAATATGTGATTTGCTGACCCGCTAACTAACGGGGAAATCTCCCCCGTTAGTTATCAACAATATATACAAAATATTTATACTTGTGGTTTCCCAGCCCAGCTACATTTGACAGGTCACTACCCGTCTTTTTGTCATACTGTTTCTACAGGTACCCTTTCATTAACTGCCTTTTCCAGCTGCTGTTCTATCAGCGCTTGCCTGTCCTGCAATGATGCACGGGAATACATTATATCGAAGATTATCTCACACACCATGACACTGATCTGCCGGGTCATAAAAAATAATAAAAATCAATTATTTTAATATTTATATTGATAATTTATATTTTTACTCTGTTGTATGCCTTATAATCAGCAGCGCTACTGCCATAACTATTTTCTATCACCCTGTCTTGGAGTAAATAGCGTTATATGAAACAACCCATTATTACACTAACTTCCCTGGCGTTACTGATGCATAGTACCCTTCATGCCAGCGATGAATTCGAAAGACATACTATTTCAATAGGCTATGCAAAAACAGGGCACCATATGGATAAACCACGGGATCTTTATGGTATTCCTGGATACAACAATGCGGCCGACGGTCTCGATAATTTAGGTGGCGTCAATTTCAAATACCGTTATGAAATTAATGCTGATTTCGGTGTTATAGCTTCCTGGACTCATACCTATATTGGCCAGACCATGACTACTTACGGCATTACTCACCTCACTAATATCGGTGATATCACTTTTAATTCATTCATGGCAGGACCAACATTTCGTCTGAATCAATGGGCAAGCGCATACCTGACTGTAGGAAACGCATATGCAGATTACAGTGCGATGGTGGTAGATCATGATTATCCACTATCCATAAATAATGGCTGGCGCTCCAGACGTGAATCAGCACTGACGTACAGTATCGGCGGGCAGTTTAATCCTGTAAAAAATCTCGCTATCGATCTGGCATGGGAACATGCGGACATGGATGGATTCAATGAGGTGAATACCTGGGTTATCGGTGTTGGTTGGCACTTTTAAGTGCGGGTATTATCCTGCAAATGGTAACGAAAACGTTAACTACGCTTTTATATGAAATAATCGCAACACGTATACTGCCTGCTACCGGGGGATACCTGGATATCAGTACCCGCCTCACCCGATCCTGCCTTCGCGCATGAAAGCATTACAATACATTACTTATGCGCTGGAGATGTTATTGCACTCCAGTGTCATTTCAGATTGAAATCCCTGATTAACAGAAAGTGCATTTTACCGGGATCATGATGCCTGAAGTAGATAAAACCATAATGAGCGAAACATATAATATAAATAGTTAGTGATATGCTAAAAATATATTAATTTCATATTAATTTTTTAGGATATTTATTATGCCAAACTTGAACTCGCAGACAGGCTTTAAGACACTTCCACCAGGTATGTCTAATATTAAAATACACCTGACGTTACCCGCTACAACTAATTCGCAGCAGGATAACACTCTCGCACCAAACATTTCCGGCCCCCTGAGAAACGTTAGCATTGATCCTTTAGCTATACAGGCTATACTTTGTGGCGATAAACCCAAAGCGCCCTTGACATTTTTTCAGAAAATTTTACGCTTCTTTTGTATTCCTGTTAAGACAAACCAGGATGATTATGACCGGTTATCTATTCTGGTTTGTGGAAATAACACGGCGAATGCTTCCGGGAAGCCTCTAGATGTATTGGCTCGCTTTAATATCGTTAAAGAACTGACAAATGACAAGGATAAAGGGTTCCTTAACAGCAACACTAGCAATACGCATGTGACATTACTTGTGGCTGGGATTAAGATTTATGATGAACAGTACCACCAACTCACACAAGAAGAGCTGCAACAACAGCAAGATGCTAAAGCATCAGCGGGAAAAATAAATTTTAAAACCGCCCACCGCATCGATGATGCAGTTTCGAATCAATTAGATGAATAACACAGAGTTATAAAAAAGCGGGGATATACGCCGCTTTTTTGCCAGTAAACTCCTGCCCTCTCACCGGGGCTATTGCTATCAGACAGGCTCCTCTTCTGCCGCTGCCATAACTGGCGCATGGCTGATAAAACCCCGTAAGCCAACAACATGGACATGTTCATGATTGTTCCACACCTTGCGCACCAGCTTATAGGTCGTGCCTTTTTCCGGGCTGATATTCTCAGGCGCAGCAATGATAAGCTGCATCTGCAGACGCTCACAAAGCTCAAATAAGGTGGCAATCGATGTCGCATCAAGGCGCGCGGCTTCGTCAAGAAACAGTAAGCGGCAGGGCAGAATATCACGGCCACGCAGGCGACGTGATTCTTCTTCCCAGCTCTGTATGACCATCACCAGAATCGACATTCCTGTGCCAATAGCCTCTCCGGTGGAAAGTGCACCACTTTCTGCACGCAGCCAGCCTTCCGCACCACGAAAAACTTCCACATCCAGCTCAAGGTAATTGCGGTAATCCAGCAATTCTTCACCCACCGTCTGCAGCGAGCGTTGCCCCATATCAATCTGCGGGTTAAGACGCTGATAAAGCCGGGCCATGGCTTCAGAAAAGCTCAGACGATTACTGTTAAATAGATCCTGATGCTGTTCCTGCTGCTCAGACAGAATTTTCAGCAGGGTGGCATGGGCATCGCGCACATTAACATTCAGGCGTACACTTTTAACCTGACCAAAGGCAACCGCCGAAAGCCCCTGATTAAGCATATGAATACGGTTCTGTTCACGCAAAATGGTTTTATGAATGAGACTCGCCACCGTCTTTGAACTGATGGCAAGCTGCTGCTCACGCGTCCCCAGCTCTTCAGCGAGGCGACTCAGTTCAATTTCCATCTGCTCAATGGCGTCAACCGGATCATCCGTGTGGATGATATCCTGGCGAATGCGCTCACGCAGATGCTGATAAACCGCACCATAAAACTCAACCCTGCGTTCCGGCCAGCGGGGATTTTCTGATAAACGCAGCAGATCGCGTAAATATTCGTTATCAGCCACGGCCAGTCGTAACGATCCGAGCGCCTTATCCGACATAGAGCGCAGCTCATCAGTCGAGAGGTAAGCCAGTTCACGACGGTGCAGACGATGGGTAACGCCGCCTTCTCTGGCTTTGTGCATCATGGCATACCATCCTGCTCTGATATCGACTGCCTGTGCACGCATCTGCTGATAGTCAGCCACCAGCTTATGCAATTTTTTTTGCAGACTGTCCATGTCCGCTTCACAGAGAATGCGCTGTTTTTCCCGTTCATGCTGCTGCGTACGCCAGGCATTTAAGGTAGCATGCAGTTCGTCTCTGTGTGTTTTGATACGTACTTCAGCGTTCGCATCGGCGGGGACACCCATATCCTGTAATTCCTGCTGCAGCTCTTTTAGCATAGCCTGCTTTGCACCGAGCGTACTTTTCAGCGATGCCAGCGACTGACTGCAGGCGTTGTACTGCAGCTGATGACTGCGTAACTGTTCACGTTCACGCATGCGTTCTGCTTCAGCCTGTGCCAGCCGCTGACGCAGTTTATGATGCAGATCGGTTTCTTCCTGCAGCATGTCTGCCGCATCCGTCCAGCTAAAATGCATACGCCGCTGCAGCACTTCTGTTAAGGCAAATACCTGCTGCCCTAACCGATGCTGCTCCTGCTGCGCCTGCAGATAATCCTTTTTCAGCTGCTCATGCCCCTGCGGATCAACCTGCAGTAGCGCCAGTAGAGGTTCCAGCTGTGTCAGTGCGCTGTCATGCTGACGCAGATAATCCACAGCCGACTGTGCCTGTTTCAGTTCCTGACGTGTATTTTCAACCACTTCCGGCAGATTATCTTCATTAAGCAGTGAAATCTGTGGTATCAACCGGTTCAGCATCTGAATACGTGCATGGATATGCGAAAGCTGCTGTTGCTGCTGCCGATGCTGTCCTGCATAGGTATGCAGGCTACGTTCAATTTCATTGTGACGGCTGTTGAGCTGGCGTATTGCTGATTCTGGTGAGGCATCAAAAACAATAACAGAATGGGTAGCCATAAAGCGACTGACTGCCTGGTGCAGACGCTGCATTCTTTGTATGTCAAATGACAGCGCAGCATAACGCTCAGCCAGAATGTTGCGGTCTGCATGCAGCTTCTCAAGCTGCCTGTCCCGTGCCGCACGTCCGAATAACGGCACTTCAGGAAAACGCGAATAACGCCACTGACGCGCTGTCGCTTTGATAAGTACCCCTTTTCCCTGTTCCTCGGCATCAAATACACTGTCATCAAAAGACTGAGGATCGCCTTGTATCAGCCAGAGATCATCAGGACAGTCCGGTAAATCCACTAACTGATTTTTTATCTGTAACAAATCAGGCACCACAATGCCATGGCGTGAAGGCCCATACAGGGCAGAAAAATAAGGCGCATCATCGAGCGTAACATCATCATAAATTTCTGATAGCAGTACCCCACCCAGATGCTCAGCCAGGGCAGGAAGACGCGCATCCTGGGCTCCCTCAGGCTGACCAAGTCGTTCAATCTGCTCGTCAATATGCCGCTTTTCAGTGGTCATGGCATCGCGTGCCAGCAAGGCAGTACGCTCATTTTCCAGTAACTGCTGCAGACAGGTTGATATTCCGGCGCTGTCTTCGAGGCTATGTCCGGTCTGTTCACGTAACTGATGTAAGGCATCCTGCGCAGCAAGCCAGGCAGGTACCTGGTCACTGCGCTGGCTGATATGCTGTTTCAGCTGTTCCAGCTCCTGCAATCGCGCCATATGACGTTCATCGGTTTCCCTGACAGCCAGTGAAAGTACAGACTCCTGTGCTTCCAGCTCCTGTTGCAGTTGCATCAGCCCTTCTGGGCCACAGTGCTCGCGGTGCTCTTTATGGAATTGCTGTAACAGACGCTGTGCATCCTGTTGTGAACACAGGCGCTGTTCCAGTTCAGATAAGCGCAGACGCAAAAACTCAATCTGTTTTGCCTGGTGCACTCTGGCCGGCCAGTCACGTATCTGTTCACGGCCACAATGCCAGGCCTCTCCACGACTGACGGCTGTGCCTGCAACCTGACAGACCAGACGATAAGCCTGTTCAAATTGAGCACAGGCCGCATCGGCAACACTGAGTTTCTGCTCCAGCACTAACATCGCCTGCGTGGCCTGTTGTTCTTTTTCCTGAAAAGTGAGCTGCCACTCGCGGGCGTTATCTGCCGTTAATACCTCCAGCTGGCACAGCGCCTGTGCATGCGCCAGTGCGTCCAGGGCCTGGCGATGCTGAATGGCACGCGTCTGCTCAGCATCCAGTGCCTGCTGATAATCGGCCAGCTGGCTTTTAATTTCATCCACTTCCTGCTCAAAAGCGTCACTTCTTTCCTGAGATTGCGCCTGAAGCTCACTGGCCTCAGCCAGCAGGATATTCTGCTCTGCAAGGTCTTCAGTCAGCGCGTCCAGCTCATGCTGCCAGCGCCCTATTTTTTCCTGCTGACGCGCTGCCGCCTGCATCAGATTGAACTGATCACAGGCAGCCTGCCAGGTACTCTCCAGCTCAGATTCCGTTTCTTTTTGCTGAGCCAGCTCATATAAAATTTTTGTATGCAACTGCTGTTTCTCTGCCAGTTGCCCTCGCCCGGAAAATAGTGCCATACGCAGGCGTAACACGGCCTGCAGATGCTGACGTCGTTCGCTGGCATGACGCATATAATCGGCAGCAACGTAAGCGGTGGCTTCAGCAATCAAGTGTTTAAAGAGATCCCGGTCTGTCTGGGTTACACGAATGGCGGCAAGTGTCATGCGGTTTTCGCGTAATGCCGCTTCCATGTCCTGAAACGCTTTACGTACTCCGCTATTTTCCGGGAGTAAATAATCACGCAGTGAACGGGTTATGGCACTGGAAATACCTCCATACAGAGACGCTTCAATCAGGCGATAAAATTTACTGCGATCGGCTGAAGAGCGCAGGCGTTTTGGAATCACCCCCAAATCAAACATCAGGGAATGGTAATCAGTTATCGAAGTAAACTGCTTAAACTGCCCCACAGCAGTTTTTTCAACTTCTTCTTTTAATTCAGTCAGGGATAATACCCTGACCTGCTTTTCCGTCGCCTGCTGCGTTACTAACTGTATGGGTTGAATAGTTGGGGTTATCCCCTGCACACAAAAAAGTTTCAAATCGACCTTACGATCCCTGCCGGCAATCTGTTGCAAACGCACACCCACCAGCACATGTTCATTACGGGAATTGACCACCTCGAGCAGGGAATAACAAATACCGGCACGCAGCTTGCCGTGTAAACCCTTATCACGGGAGCCACTGGTGGCACCCGCTTCAGTGGTATTACGAAAATGCAGTAAGGTGAGATCAGGAATGAGTGCCGTGACAAAGGCAGCCATGGTTGTGGATTTACCTGCCCCATTACCGCCTGATAATGTCGTTACCAGTGCATCAAGATCAAAGGTTCTGGCAAAAAAACCATTCCAGTTTATCAGTGTCAGTGAGTGAAATTTACTGCGTCCGGTCATTGCTGGTTATTCCCTGCGCTGAGCCCTGCTTCTTCATCCACAGCGCACATCATGTCATCAACAGCACAATCACTGTCATCCTGTTCATCTACACTGGCACTGCCTGAAACAGCCTCACCATCACGAATCATGCGTAATTGAGCCTCACGATAATCAAGACCGCTACGTACATCGGCACCAAAACGAAACACTGCTTCAGTAATACAAAATTTATCGCTACTGTTGCCAATAAACCTGAGCATCCCCAGCCGGCGCAGACGATTTAATGAGGTACGTACTTTTTCCTGTAATTTTTGTCTGTCCAAATCCGAACCCGTTGAACGCTGATTAACCATGCGCAGTAATTTGCTTTCATCTGCGAGGCTGATGAGCTCTTCATAGAGCTCATCATGAGTAAAAACACCTTCATGAGCCAGCCGTTCCGGGCTCAAATACAGGTAACACAAAATTTTTCCCACCATCATATCCAGTTCAGACAATATCGAACGGGGGATCAACGTGGTAGAACGGGGGCGTAAATAAAAAAAACCTTCAGGAGCACGCACCAGTTCGACATTCCAGCGGGCATAAAAATCTTCCAGAGGCTGCTGAAAATCCATTAAAAAAGTATGCTGTTCCAGTTCGTCCACACCAATATGGCGACCTGAACGCAGCTGACTGTCCAAAGCAGGAAAAAGAGAATTCGCCAGCGCCTGTATCAGGCTGTCTGGCATGATATGTTTAATATCTGTCGATGACATGAGCCTGTACTCCCGCTCCATATTCATTAATTGCCGACCATTGCGCAGGTAATCCTGAAAAATCAGCCTGTGCGATACCAAGGCGCATTACCTGTGAAACCATCATGCGCGCCACATCAAAATGACGGGCACGCGGATACCGGGCAAGGTAATGGCGTAATACTTCGCCGACATCGAGAGGCAATTTCTGCTGCCGGTAAATCACCAGTGCCTGCTCTATCATAGCAGCAAGCTCTTCATACAATCTGTTGAATTCCTCATACTCCAGGCTGGGAGGTAATTCTCCCAGCGCTTCTTCAGCAGACAACACAAAATCATTATCACGCATATCAAGTAAACGTTCTGCACTGGCAAAAGTCAGCATCCATGGATTATCAGGATAATACTGTAAGGACTGCAGCAAACGCTGGGAAAACACCCGATTTTTATCCATATCAATGGCTGTACGAATAAATTTATGAACATGACGATCATAACCAATCCACAGATCAATAGCCTGCTGTCCCCAGCTGATAATACGATCCAGTTTACTTTGTAAATCAAAAACCAGCCTGTCAACCAGACCGGGTACCGGATTTTTTAATGCCGCCTGCTGAATACGCAGCAAATGCTCCTGTAATTTATCACCTGCTGCTTCCAGCGTATCCTGCAGCTCACGTAATGTTCTTGATGTTTCACCCAATAGCTGTTCACAGCTGGAAATAGCCTCGCGCCAGTCCTGATTCAATAAGGCGGCAATGTCTTTTTTTACGCTGTTTTGTTGTTCATCCATGAGACGCTGTGTCATATCAATACTGTCGAATATTTCACATACTGAATATTTCAGGGGTGCAAATACATTACGTTGCCAGTGATATTCATCGCCTCCTGTATCGGCTGATTCTGCAGCACGCTGTAATTCATCAGCTACAATCGACAACTGCATGGAAAAACGTAATCCTGAAAATTCGCGCTGACGAATGAAATAATCCGTAATACCGATTCCAAGTGGCGTCAGACGATAAATGGCACTGCCATCCGCCTGTTCACTGGTAAAGCGATTGAGCAGACGCTGGCGTACCATATCATTAATGGCATTGTTAGCGCGCACATTCATCGTATCCTGAGTGTATTCAAAACAGCGTGCAACCAGGCGAAAAGCATCAACCAGCTCTTCTTCACTCATTTCGCCATCCAGATGTTCATCATTCAGACAGGCAATCGCCAGCATGAAACCGAGGCGTTCAACCGGTAACGTGATGGAAAAATCATTTTTGCGCACCCAGGAAATCAGTTCGGGTACTGAGTGAGCGCTACCGCTCCAGATGTCGTTTTTTTCCATCAGGACTTATCCATTGGCTTTTGCGCCATAACATGAATGTAACGCCCCAGACTGATAAAAGGCTCCTGCCGGCAGTAACGCTGTTCCAGCGCCACCAGCTCAGCAAAATCGTCTGTCTGTTGCTGCCTGTTTTGCAGATAATCATGAAACACCCGCACACCACTTTTACCGAGAATACGCATATCCATCGCTGACAGCCACGTATAGACGCTATCAGGATCCAGGGGATGATAAGGCGTCAGCGATCCTGGCCTGCGCTGTTGATGCTCTGCCGCACACATGCGAAAATTACCCAATACCATATTACGCATCACTAACCCGGTCGCATTAAAAAACATCAGGGACAACACTCCCTGTGGCTTAAGGATGGCATGCAATTTTTCTAAAACCTGTTGCGGATTTACCACCCATTCCAGCACTGCATGAAACAATATCAGTTCAACCGGCTGCTTTATGTGTGCAGCAACCTCCTGCACCGGGCTTTGTATAAACTGCATATTGTGACTGACGCCTTTGTGCTGAGCGAGTAGCTTTGCTTTTTCAAGCATTTTATCTGAAATATCGCACAACAGAACATGGTGCCCCAGTGCTGCAAGCTGGCAGGACAGCTGCCCTTCGCCACCGCCGGCATCCAGGATATACAATGGTCGCTCTGGTAACTTTGTCAGTAATGCGCTGATATCCTGCCAGAGTATCGCCTGGCGGATGGCACCTTTGGTCGTACCATAAATATTGCGCGAAAACTTTTCAGCAATACTATCAAAATTGCAATCCTTCATGAAAAACGGTTCCGTTTGCCTGTATCTGACTTAGCCTTTTCATAAAAAGGACACAATAGTTTCGCTATTCTGGCATAATCTGCCGGGGAATAAACCCCAGCGCCTGGCGAAAAATAAATTATCAGATCATGGAGTTATCTTTTATGTCGTTTTTTGTCGTTAAAAAGTTTATTACCGCTATACTGATGCCACTGCCATTACTGCTGTTGCTAATGGGTATTGCCCTGATTTTATTGTGGTTTACCCGCTGGCAAAAAAGCGCAAAAGTTATTTTTTCGCTGAGCTGGCTGGTATTATTGCTGATTAGTCTGCAGCCTGTTGCCGACAGATTATTATTGCCTTTTGAAACACATTATAAAACCTGGAACAAGCATCACCAGGTAGCATCCCTGCAGCCTGATTATATTGTTGTACTGGGAGCAGGCTACACGATTACCCCTGACTGGGCTCCCGGTTCGCGTCTGAGGGGTGGCAGCCTTTCCAGGGTCACTGAAGGCATCAGACTTTACCTCGCTTATCCCAACGCACGACTTGTTTTTACCGGTGGCGGTACTGGTGAGAAGAGTAACGCCAGAATAGCTGCACTGGTTGCAGAAAGCCTCGGGGTTCCAGCCAGCGCTATCATCATGTCAGAACAACTAAAAGATACGGAAGACGAAGCTGAACATATTGCCCGGCTGGTCGGTAAAAAGACCTTTGTACTGGTGACTTCTGCCAGCCATTTACCTCGCGCCATGCGCTATATGAAAGCAAAAGGTCTGCATCCCATAGCTGCACCGGCCAATCAACTGGCCATTACGATGCCACTGAATTTATGGGAATCTCTATTTCCTTCAGCTACTTTTCTTTCTCATTCAGAACGGGCATGGTACGAAATGGTAGGGACTGTATGGCAGTACCTGAAAACATCCATCAATACCACATCAGAGGCGCAGATAACTGACGCAACCGATGCACCATCACCTTAAATACCATCAAACCTTTGGGATCAGACCTCTGGCACTATTAGCAATTTTCTTAAATTGCAGCAGCGACAGCACAGCTTATCTCTATACCGAATTCTTCTGCCCTGCACCGCTCAAACGCCTGACTGCATGACAGCCTGTGATGCCCTGACAGTCTTAATGCGTCGGTGTGTATAGACTATACTATTTTATAAATTCAGCGTATCCGCACTCATCATGCAAAAGCCTGTCTGTAACAGGGTATCAGCATGCATGGCGGGCGTGACAATGAACCCGGCAAGAGGAATTCCAGATGGTGGAGCCAGTCTCTAATAGCATCAAACGGTTATTACAGCAGGCCAGCCAGCCTGATGATAAAAAAAACGCCAGAAGTAAAAAAAGTACCCTCCTCAATAAAGCCACTGATGACATCGAACGCATCATGAATAATGGCACGCCACTAGAAAAAGCCGCTGTTATTATAAAATCCGTTTTTACTTTGGGCTTGTATCTTTTTTTCTCTCATAAAGCCAGTAAAGATGAGGAAAATACACTATTACGCAATGCAGGTAACATTGTGGCCGCACTCTGCCAGTTAACAGAAAATCCGGATGAAGAAGCTATATTTGAATATGATAAGCAACTTTTTTCTATGGGAAAATCCTATGATGCTGACAATAAAATTATATTAACAGACCAGGGAAATGATCAGGTTACTGAAGTTGATTGTGATACAGAAGTGGCTCTGAAAAACATCAGTGAAGAGCTTTATAATAAAGAAATTTCCCACGATTATCGCAATCAGCTCGCTTCAGCTATTGCCAATACCCGAACAGTAGATGTGCAACATGAGGTCATTGAAGCTGCTAAAGGGCTTGTTAATATTAATAATCATTATGACATTATTCAGATGTGCAATCTGTTGAAAAAGATTACCGAAGCACAAGGCGAACCTACAGCGCTGCAGCCCGCTGGTATCAATCAGATAATTTTTAATTTTGCACTAAGAAACCCGAAATCATTCGCCAGTTTTCTGCAAGAAAATGACAAAGATCCAGGTAATCTTCTTGAAAATGGCGTTTTAGTGCCCTCTAAAATACAGGATAGTTTTGGAAAAGCGCGCATGTTTTTTATCAAGCAAATGCTACCAACAGATGATGAAAAAACATTAAAAAATCGTGAAACAATCTTAATAAAGGCGCTGCCTCATCTGGAAATGATGAGTGACAGAGCGGGAGATAGCGATTTATCACCCGCACTGAACACGTTCGCTGTGGAGGCAGGAGCACTACGCACTGCTGTAGGGTACATGCTTACTCCCGCTCATCTCAGGGATGCTGACTAGCACTAACAATGAGCGAGATAGTGTAATTACCCGCTCATGGGGTTTATCAGAAAAACCGTCATACGTTGAAACGCTATTGATGCTTTCCTGTTATTCCTTAGCACCCTGCCATCATCACCAATATCCCACCCTTTATAATTCCATGCTGCCAGCGATATTACTGATATCAGGTTATAACTGGCTCTGCAGCAGGCAGAGGCAGGTGATGACCTCTTTTTTTCAGATTCTGTCCGACAACGGCCACATCTGGCACCGTCATTGCAGTATCCGCTACCACAATATTCATCATTTCTCCCAACAACATAGTCCCATCACTGCCTGGCTTTGTGGGATGCTGCACACCATAGCGAATACGGCTGATGCCCATAACCAGCAGGTGCTGCAATGTCACCGGCGGCATATCAGCGATGGCAAGCCGCATGCCGCGCTCTGCCGACTTATCAGCATAAGTCAGCAGTATGCTCGTGTCTGAGCGTGCACTGTACAGCATAAGATCCTCACCACTGCGCTGCAGCGTAACAGTGTCTTCACCCGCAGGGGCTATGCGAATAAGGCTGTTTTCTCCCTTATCATTAATCACAATCTGCCGGTAATGCGTCAGTACTTCAGGGGAAAGTAGCCAGCCACGCTGCTGTGAGGTACTGCCAGTGATAATGATGCTGTCAGCACCCATTAATCGGGGTAGCTGGATTTTCCTGCCTGTCGTCACCGCCGCTTCACTCACCTGCAGTATCAGCGTCTGCTGCTTGAGCAGCGCACAGGCATAATGCCCTGTCAATACGGATTCACTATCGCTTACCAGCCAGAGCGCACCGGTATCCATGTCGTGGATGTAGCTGTGTCGCGTTCCGGCAGCGTTGCCCAGAAAATTAAAAGAATGAGCGGAATCCAGTCTGTGGGCCCGCAGAATTATTTTTTCCTGCGTGAGGTACCAGGAGGGTGCCTGGCCGGATACCGTCGTCAGTCTGATTGCTGCTGGCAGGTCATATACGGCTGTCAGTTCGTTCAGGGTAGCAATGATGTCCGTATCCTGAGCTTTTTCGCTATGGAAAGCGATTAGTGCGGGCTTATCTGCCGGGCCCGCTGTCATGGGTAACAGTAATACGGCACCGTCAGAAGTTTTTAGAAGCAGCCTGTTGCCCTGACGTACGGCAGTGGATATTTTTTGCCTGCCAGGCAGGGACCAGCGCTCAGCGTCCCTCACCTGACCGGACATGATGAGATTTTCATCGATAACCGGTAATGATGCACTTACGGCCTGGCAGTACAGCTGTCCGCTGTCAGTAGCAAAAATCCATGCTTTCTGGCCGTCCGGGCTGGAACCGAGATAAACCAGGTTATGTGTATCCGCACCTGTTCCTCCCATGATGATTCTGTTGCTCAGACTGTCATACCAGGCAGGAACTGCTTGCCCATCGCTATTCTTCATACCCTGCAGCAGCAGGAAAGACGCCTTATCTGCGCTGTATCTGACCAGTTTTTCCAGCTGTACCCTGAGAGCCTGTCTGTGCTTTCTTATCCATTCTGCCGTAACACCCACCAGCATGGCTGCACCTTCTGTCTTCATTAGCCACAGGACACCTTCCCGTGTACAGGCCAGCTGCTTTGCTCCCTGCGCAAATACCGTACGTACATTACTCATCACCTGTGTTATCTGCTCTCTGCCAGACAGACCATCATCAGCCTGAAAATACAGACTCTGTGCCCTGGGACTGAAGAAGTAGTAGCCTGGCTCATCGCCAGCGGTGACAAATGCCAGGTCCAGATCTTCTGGCTGCGGCTGGTGGCCGAAAATGGCTCTGACCATCCTGACTGGCTGCTGATCTCCATCAAAAAACAGCCAACAGCGTCTGCTCTGAAGCTCGCTATTTTCACTGCCGTGGATCAGGGTAACCATTGCTGAAAGCCGGCTCTTCTTCACAGGTACGGAGGGAGCCAGCAGGATGGCTGTAGCGAAATTCAGATCCGGTTTAAGATAATCCAGCAGGGCCCTGTCCGTACCGCTGCTGATTTCCACAGAAATCAGGCTGCTTTCTTCCTGATAAATCCGGTAGGTGTACAGCACAATGCCCGGCCCGTCCTGTTGCTGAACGGTCAGGTACAACGCACCGTCACCCCCGGTGGTGTGACGGATAATCTTCTGTTGATTTCCATGCGTGAAAGACAACAGGTACTGCGCCGTGATATTCCCTCCCGGAATACTGACCTGCCAGACGCTGGCATCACGGTAAAACCAGGCCCGGTCTCCGTCAACTCTGGCCAGTATTGCCGCGCTTAAAAAATCCTGTTTTTCGGGCAGATTCGTGTAAATGAACCTATCAGTACTGCGCTGGTAGAATGCCCGCCCGACATTGCCTTCCTGCATAGAGGGCTGGTAATTATCCACTATCACAAACGGGCTGTTGTGAGCAGCATCGGGTGTTAAGCGTTTCAGTTCAACATGTAACGCCTTAAGATCATGAAAACGCTGACCATCTAGCTCCTGGGGAATTAAGCGCTGAGTTTTCAGGTCAGCCACGAGAATTTCGTTATTTCTGGTGATGACAGTGACGGTACCACAGGCATCAGCAGACAGGGTGATGGTTAATCCGCCTGCCTGTAAGCGGTTGCCATCAAGCTGCAGGGTATCAGTACTCAGCTGGCGGGCATCCAGTACCCAATGAGTTTGTGCACAGCCCTGTAAGGACAGCGTAACCCCTTCCTGCAGGCTTATCCGTTGGGTGCCTCCATTACCTGTCAGCTGGTAAAACAATTTCCCCTTAAAGTCCAGAGGCAGGGCGGGCATCAGGATGTCCCTGTCCTGCGCATCCAGTATGACACTGACAGGTGTTTCCACATAGTGCGGAAATATACGGCGAATCAGGTATTCTGACGGAAAAGTATAAAAATCGTAATGAAAACGGCGATCAGCTTCAAGGCGACGCAGTAGATCAAAACCTCTGTCATGACGCCAGATACAGAAAGGCAGGATCTCGTATTCGTAATTGAGGTAATGACGTGGTGTTAGCGGCAGAACCAGGGTGCTATCAGGCTGCGGCTGAAACGGCGCCGTAGCGCGATAATCCAGCCCCTCCCGTACATTAATAGCCTGCTTTTTATCCATGATGGCCTCGGGTAGCGCACTTACCCAATTCCGGTATCCTGAGCCGAGGATTGCCTCTGTTGAACGGTAGAGATAAGGACTGTCAAAAGTCAGCTGCCTGTTTTTTACATCCAGTACGCTGATGACAGCACCAGGAATGGGCTCCATCAGAACATGCTCTCTGCCCTCGGCATCTTTTCTTCTGACAGTACGGTAACCTCCCCGCTGCCAGGCGATATCGAGATCAGCAAAATAGCTTCCCACCGCCTGTGCATCGTCAGCTATCTGACCAAAAGCTTCTGCCAGCGCTGTCGCGCCAATACCCAGCCCGGCGAGTATCACACCAGCCCCCGCTGAGACTGTAGCCACCGCGGTTGCACCAGCCATACCGGCACCAAGACCCATTACACTGGTAGCAAGACCAGTACTGTCGAAAACCAGCTGAGTACCAGCAACAGCACGCTGCGCCTGGCTCTGTGCATAAGCCAGCTCAATACTATCCAGCACCATACTGACTGCATTCAATGCCATTCCCGCTGCTGAACTGGCGTGCGACAGACCACGAATTAATATACTGTCGGCAGCCACCACACTGCCTGATATTTCCCGGCACAGGGTGATGAATTTTCCTGTATCTTCCAGCACTCCCTGAGACATCTGAGACAGATTTATCCAGGTATGTACCTGCAGGGCGGTGTTCAATGTCTGGGGAACCTCCGTCTCTGTGGCAGCAGCCGCACGACTTTTATCGGCAAACCAGGGGATGAGTGTCTTTAACAAAAAAGCCGCGTTGAGCCCGTGCACGGCTTCAGTGTGGCTGGTATCCTGGTCCGTAACCGCTCTGCTTCCTGCATAACGGTGAGCTGTATTGATACTTTCCAGCATGCCGTCATAATCTTTCATGAACTTCCAGACAGTTTCATCACCGAAATGATGTGTTACTGTGTTTTCAGGCTGTGTAACATCGATAAACCGCAGCGACCAGCGCTGCCCGGCAGCGGCCTTTGGATGTTCAGACAGGCTGTGCAGTAACGGCTGCCATTTTTCTGCCGGCAACCCGGCCTGCCGCTGCAGCCCTGCCATAGCCCTGACAAAACCTTCTTTTTCTTCGATGAGGGTGGCCAGCCTGCCTGACTCATTCAGCTTTTTTTGCCTTGTTTCATCTAACTCCAGCAGAGTGGACGTATTTTCTTCCGTCTCTTGCGAGGAAGTGACACCACTGCTATCCAGATAGAATCTGAGCATATCCACTGACTTGCTGACTGCCTTATCTGTCGGGAATTGAGGTTGTGACAATAGAGGGCGCTCTGTGTTTGTGGCAAAAGCATATAATTCTGGCCTGAGTAATGCAGTAAGCTCTTCACCCAACAGTGCCTGTATCTCATCCAGCTCAGCCAGGGCAGGTATTTCCGATATCGTGCTGGAAAATACCTGTTTCAACAGATTATTGATGACAGCATGCAGTTTTTCATTTTTACAGAAAATCAGCAGCGCTTCGCGGATAGCGGGATCCATATTCTGCTCACTGGCCAGCATCAGTGTTTCTTTCAGCAATATACTTAAAGGTATACTTAGTCCCTCAATCAACTGCTTTCTGGTAACAACCTCCTGAGCTCCTGCTGTCAGCACCGCAGCCTGACTATCGAGAAAAGCACCCAGCTCTTTCCTGACAAAATTACTCAGGGTATCTTTCATAAATTGATGTACAGACGATCTGACCGCACTGCTGGCATCACCACCAGGTCTGCCGATAGTACTATCAAATACCCATTGCGCACCGCCGGCATGGTAATTTACCGCAAGCCCGGAGCGGGGCGCCTGAGGACCGGCTGCACCGTCTTCTTCATAAATAATGCGCCGGATATCCCCTTCCCGCTGCAACCGATAAAATTCTTTATCTATTTTAAGATAATATTTTCCATTTTCCCGATGCCCGTACTCACCGTGCTCCAGTGCATCGAGCATATTCTTGTCTGGTTGCGTTACCCTGTAACGCTTTACATCCGCGGCAGTTACTTTCCTGAAAGTAGTGTCCTGATTCTGCTCTCTGAGCTGGCTGTAAAAATATTCTGCAGGCAGGTTACCCTTTAACTGTATCAGCTCAAGCTTCAGCTTCTGGACTTCTTCCTGATAACGCGCTTCTGTCTTCAGGGCAGCAATATTTATGGCAATATATATCTGACATTTTTTGAATTCCCGTATTCTTTCAGAGCCGGGGTGGGTAACAATGTAATCATAAATTTCTTTCCACAAACGCACGGCAATCTTAGCCCGTTGTACTTTGCCAGCGCCTTCATTTTCGTGCTGCCAGAATTCCTTGATTGTCTCTGTGATTTTCTTACTTGCCTGGCCTTTCTTTTTCAGCGGCACAGAGGCAAAGTCATCGGCCTCATAAAAAGTCGGGATCCCTTCCCAGTTCTGGCGCTGCTCTGACAGAACACGCTGCTCAAACCTGGCCTTGCTGGCGGCACTCGCCCAGGAAGCATCCCGAATATGCATACGCTCCCGTTCCAGTGGCATAATACCGAGGCTAATAAGCTCATTATTTAATCCGCTAATTTCCAGTGCCAGCGTTTCCTCATCGCGGCCTGCCAGCTCACGCTGGCCATCTGGCCTGTCCCTTCCCAGCCCAAACAGCACAAGATGAGTCTTCCCGGGAGGCCACTTTATCATTTCATTTCTGATTATTGAGGAAGGAATGGGGCGCCAGGCACTGCCATACACATGACTGGCAAGAAAAAAAGGCCTTTCTCCTTTGGGCAAAAAAACCAGCAGGGAATGTCTGGCATCTTTTTTTAGCTGAGCATTAAGTGCTTCCTTAAAGATATCGCTATCCCCATTAGCAGTCGTACTGTCTTCAAGTTGCACGACAAGCTGATAGTGGTTGCCATGGTCATGGCTACCGGATGATTCCACCACAGGCGATGGCAATGACCAGAAACCAGGGCTGTCGTTTCTAGCAACAGCAGATCTATCCACCAGCTTTAAAAAAAAACTATCCTCCTGCACCTGAAAACCATTCTGATTCAGGCCAAGAACAGGCAGATCCAATCGGTGACTTATACCCGGCATCATTGCCTGCAATCCATCGTTTCCTTTCAGACCTGCGCGCGACTCAAGTGTATTTGGGGTAGCAAGTACAATGAATTTTTCTGTTTGCGGTAAATTTATCAGCCTCTGTAGCGTACTGGCCGTGGAGATTAAATCCGCTAACGGGTTATCCTGACAGGCATCATCATGTAATGCATGTAGTGTGATTCTGCCCCTGTAATCATGCAACTTTTTAAAGGCCTTTATCGTCGTGGTTTCATGGTTACCATTTTCATATTCTTCCCGGTCATGCCCCCACGCCCAGCCTCTTATAACAAGCCCAATCGCCTCGGGGTCATCCTGTGCCATGTAGTCATCCAGCTCGGTCTGCAGCGAGCTGCTCATATCCAGCACAAGGGTTATCTTACCAGGCCCTGTCTCAGGTAGCGTCAACAGCTCCGGCATAATGTCAGCAAGGTAAGATAACGGGTAGAGCTCTCTTGTCACTGGTGCGGCAATGAGTAATCCCTGATGCTGGCGCAGCAGCATGGAAAGCTGTTCCCTGCAATTTTTACCAGACAACTGATAGTTCAGCGCCTCTCTTGCCGGACCGGAATATTTTGCATCCCAGCGGGTGATTTTTCCCGATTCATGAATGTGCCAGGCAAATTCCAGCGCGGCGATGATATTTTTTATTTCGTCATGGCCCATTCTCACCAGATGCTCCCTGCTTATTGACTGCATCCGATAAATCAGCATATCAGTAAAACCCTGCCTGTCAGCATCATCCCTTTCTTCCCGCGCACGTTCATACAGAAAAGCAGCCAGCGCCGTGTTTATCCTGGACATGGCAGTGATACGCTCACGATGCACAGAATTAAAATCACTGGCAAATACGAACTCATCCAGCAGTGCTATCCACTGCATAATATCATCAGGCGTTGCATCAGGTAGCACCGGGTAATTATTCTGTAAAATTGACAATATATCCTTACGGCCATCACCAGCCAGCTTTTCCGCTTTACCCCTTTTGGGGTTTCCTGTCACCTGCTGTTTTTTCGCAAGGGCAGTAAATTCCTGGTACGCTTCCCTGCCCCAATGCTCATGTGCCAGCCCGTTCTGATGCGTGTACAGATAATTAATAAGGATGAAGACAGTTTCTGCAATGGCCTTATCGGGCACCTGTGCGGGAAAGCGTTTCAGGAAAAACAGGAATTCGTCTAAAGCGCCACGGATAAGCAGCGCAGGCTCCTTGTTTTCTGCCAGAATTGTGCTGACTTCCTCCAGCAGCGCTTCCGGCGTTTTGACAAATTCGGTTTTCTGCAGGAAATGCTGGTACATCAGGGCAGCCCAAAACGGATCATTTTTCGATGCATCAACTATCTGATTTTTTATTTCAGTGTGAAATTTGCCCAATACCTTATGATAAATTTCCTCTATGACAAGAAGATAACGGGCTGACTGATAGCTGCTGGCGCTCTGTGACGATGATGGAAATGGCAAAACAGCCTGAGCTTTGCGTATGGCATTAGCCAGCATAAAAGCCCCTTCTACCAGCTCTCTGCTGATAACAGGATAAACCCTGTTGACAAAATCCATAAACATCTCAATAGCTTCCTGAATAAGACTAATGGTTTCTCCAGAATGTACCGAAATGTCTCTGATTTTCTGCAATAGGCCAGCTGGCGCCATTGTCATTTCAGTCTGCTGTGCCTCAGGCAATATGTGCGAAAGAGGCGATGTAGCGCTGTCAGGATCTCCTGCAGGTACGGAAGCATGCTCCACAGCCATATTTTCATCCACCGGGTACGCATTACTGTCCGTTATCGTCAGGGGATTATCATGAATCAGGGTTATCTTTCCATTATGGTGCAGGTCCAGAATGGGATACTGCATGCGAAAGGCAAGACCGGGCAGAAAATTATCATGAGACAGACGGTATGACAGCAGGTCTTTTTTTCCCGTAAGAACAATAAATTTTTCCCCTCGTTGTGCCAGAGAGTTAAGCAATTCAACGCGTTCACTGATAGCATCGTTCAGATAAAATTCCTGAAGATCCGGTGTGTCCGGCAGGGGTAAGCGCTCACTGTGCAATGCAACAATTTTCATCTCAAAAGAGCGCGCTTCAATGAAAAAATTCTGTTGAACAGGCGTTAACAGCATTTTCAGGTCACCCGACATGATAGAATGACGGGCACGTAAAAAACGATCAATAAGTGGCTGTTTTTCTTTTGATAGCCAGGGTATGCACAGGGTCGTGATACCCCTTGCCTGCAGAAGAGGCATAAATTTTGTCACAATACTGAACGCGTGATTTCTTCTGTCACTGAACAGCAGACCGGAGTAGTTGTTTAACAGAAATTCAATGCTGTGCGCGAGGCTCGGTTGCCTCACCAATCTCTGCGCGAAATCTTCAAGCGCTGAATGAGGATACAGCTCATCCCAGGCAGCCATCTTTATAGTCGTTATCTCAGCGTTAACGCCCTGCTCAAACTGCATCAGGCGTTCGCGCTGCAGACGACCAAGATAACCTTTAGCGGCGAAATGATGCAGCATCACCTTTTCATCTGTCTGGCCAGGCAGTCTGACAGCATTCATCACTTCATAAAACAGGCCAGTTATCGCTTTAAGCGAGCGGGGAAACTCTTTTGGCAAGCCGGAAAGCAGTCGCTGTATAGTTGGCCAGTTGTAACCCAGGTGTAATATACCGGAGTCCGCTGAAAATTTTGCCAGACGCAGATAACCATGTTTCTGCGCCCTTGCGATAAACAGTCGCACAAGACGTCTGTATTCTGCCGGTACCGGGATATGAAAGGTCGGTTCAAAAGGCAGCTCAGTATTCACAGGCTCACTCCAGCCTGTCAGCTGCAGCCAGGAATCTTTCTGTACAAAGTAACACAATTGCTCAATGGCCGTTTTCCTGTCACCCGCTGCATTGAAACGGGCAGAGCCCACAATCTGCCAGAGTGCAGCTGCCAGCAGGGGTCTGGTGCGTACAATCTGCCTGATGCGACTTTTATCTTCAGATGGCAGTAACTTCATGACATTATTTTCAAATAACAGCCTGTCAAGCTGGTTTTCCAGTGTGACAAAAGAGGTCTTACGTGGAGAATCAGGGTGTTTTTGCTGATAAACAGCAAGGCTGTGTTTTAGCATAAAGGCGGTCTCCACGCGCTCTCTGCCCAGTGTGTCAGGAAGTTTTTTCAGCAGTGCAAGAATGTTGTGGTACGAATTTCCCCTGGATTTTAAGAGAACATATGCCTTTTCTTCCAGCGCTTCGGGTGACATCAGATGAGTAAAATGAGACAGGGTCTGCAGCACATTATCTGCAATGAGGTTAAGTTTATTGCCATTAATGGCCAGAATTGGTGAATTAAGGCGCCGGGCAATCCCTGCCGATCGGCCGTTAAAGCCATCACCCGACTGTAATTGTGCCAGGTCAGCCGTCAGGATCACTTTTTTACCTGCGGTACCCAGTGCCGACAACTGCTCAAAAAGCAGCTGCCTCGCGAGCGTTTCCTGCCAGACTTTCGCCCAGGCCGGGCGAATATTCACAGACATCAGGGAAAAATCGCTGTGCAGAGGAACGATAGCTATTTTGTGGCGGAATGCTTTTTCAAACAGCTCCTGCCATAATCTGGCTTCCCCATACTGATTTTTTTTCTGCAGAAAATCGCTCAGCACTGCATTGATTTCTGCTGTACGCAGAAAATGATTAACCGCCTGGCCTTCTCTGGCATTTAACTGTTTCAGTACAAGCGTGGTAAACCCTGCTTCCCTTAAATGCTCCATGTGCTGGCTCAAAAACCGTACTTCATTATCAGACTGACTGGCCGTAGTCTGGCCAGCTGCGAGGAAATAGCCTGATTGTTAATAAGAAGCGCATTAATTTCGTGTTGCAGCAGAATAGAGTCACGCCCATGAATGCCATTGCGTGCATCAATATCAGCAGGAGACTGACTGTTCCAGATGTGCTCGAGCTGATAAAAAGCCTCTTTAAGCTGAACAGCCCTGTTTTCAGAATCAGGAGAAACCTCTTTTGCCCATTGGATCATCATTCTTGCAAGGTCGGCACCTTCATCTATCGTCTCGCGACGTTCTGCCACCTGCTGAATGAACGCCGCAATAACCGCACTGGTGGAAGAAATATGCACAATATCGCTACGAATATCAGGGGGAAAGGTGTCATCGAACAGTGCCCTGTCAAGCTGGGTCACCAGCAGGGTAAGCGCATCATTATGTTGCATACGCCGGTGCTTTTTACGGTATTCCTGAACCTGATTTCTCAGCATCAGGGCGGTGCCTGGTGCCTCTGGCAATGAAGCAGTGTGCAGTCTGTCAAGCAATGCAGCCATGCTGTGAAAATCAACATGAGCAGTTTCCTGTGGGGATAACCGTTTTCTCAGCTGGATGGATGTCATCACATCATCAAACGGATTAACCCGCGCGCTGGCGGCTGCTGAACGCCGAGTGTCTGTCACCTGCTGTGTCTGCTGTCCCTGGTTTAAAGCCTGTACATGGCTGGATACCTGCCGTCCCTGTTCTGGTATCATTACGTGTCTCCTGTCCTTTATGTGACGTAGATGGTTTTATTGAGAAAAAACGCATCAACTTTGCAAAATAACCGTTTAATTTTTATTAAGTAATTACCGATATCACAATGTTATCTTTGTTAATTATATTTATTTTTTGTTAATTCATGTTTTTTAAATGTAAACACAAACAACGGCAATAACAGTATGCCGCTTTAGCACAGCATAACCGCTGTCAGGCAGCCGTAGTTTCGTATTCAATGACATGAGGAAAATGATAGCTGTAGAATTGCAGGTGACCGGTAGCTTTCAGATTAAAACAGGATGCCAGGGATGGGGATAATGATTAACCGTGCTCAGCGTGTCGAATTTTTGCGCTACAGCAGGCAATTATCAGTGAGTTTGAGTTTCAGCCAGAATATCACGCACTCTTTGCAGATCTTCTGGCGTATCTACGCCTGCTTCTGGTAAAGCACTGGCAACAGCTACCTTAATTTTTTCTCCGTACCATAACACCCTGAGCTGTTCCAGCAGTTCAATGCGTTCCAGCTCACTCGGTGGCCAGTTAACATAGCGACGAATAAAACCCGCGCGATAGGCATAAATACCGACATGACGTAAAAAATAATCACTCATGCTTTTCATTTCTTCAGAAAAACGCTCCCTGTCCCAGGGAATAGCCGCTCTGGAGAAATACAGGGCATAACCATCCGTATCCACCACAACTTTAACCACATTGGGATTAAAGGCTTCATCGAGGCTTTTAATCGGCACCGCCAGCGTTGCCATGCCAGCCTTAGAGAGACACAGCGTATCTGCCACCTGAGTGATAACTGCAGGGGGAATAAGGGGTTCATCACCCTGAACGTTGACAATAATACTGTCATCAGTAAAACCATAGCGTTCAATCACTTCGGCCAGACGCTCAGTACCAGACTGATGATCAGCATGCGTCAGACAGGCTTCGCCACCGGCGCTTTCAACTGCCTGCACGATATCCTGGTTATCCGTTGCAATAATGACCCTTGCGGCACCCGATGCCAGGGCACGTTGCATCACATGCACTATCATGGGCTTACCCGCGATATCTGCCAGCGGTTTTCCTGGTAAACGGCTGGAGTGATATCGTGCAGGAATAATAACAGTAAAACTCATTCTTTTTTTTCATCATTAGAAAATACACGGGCTTCATGTTCCAGTAATACCGGAATGCCATCACGCAAAGGATACGCCAGGCCATCTGCCTTACAGATAAGTTCCAGGCTTTCTTTATTAAAATACAGCCGACCGTTACACACCGGACAGGCAATAATTTCAAGTAAACGATGATCCACACATCCTCCAGAGGAAATCAAAATAAAATGCTATCAACGCTAATACGATTTTTCCAATAATGCCTGAATGCTGACCAATAGCTGCTCTGCCAGCACAACAGGCAGTTCAGCATCTACCGGTAAACACCACCAGTTAGCCTGGGCAAAGGCCCTGCATTTTACGGCATCTTTTTCTGTCATCAGCAATGTCTGATGCGCCGTTGTAAGAGAGGCCAGTGTGTCAACATCATAATAGTGATGATCACGAAAGGCATACTTTTTTTCGAGGAAAACACCTGCATTTTCCAGCATGGAAAAAAAGCGGGCAGGATAGCCAGTTCCTGCCATCGCCACAATATGTTGCAACTGACAGAGAGAGGCCGTTTCTGCTGTTAACAGATTAATGGCATGACGTGTCCTTAATATCATTGGAATTTCTCCCTGATACGCATGCCCGCCATTAGTGATGATAGCATTCACTGAGGTTAATCGTGCTGCAGATTCACGCATAGGCCCTGCAGGAAGCAGGAAACCATTACCAAAACGCCGCACCCCATCAATGACAGCAATTTCAAAATCGCGCTGCAGGGCATAATGCTGTAGCCCATCATCGGTGATTATCAAATCCGGGCGATACTGGTTCACTAATGCCATTACGGCTTCAGCGCGCTTTGGTGATACCGCAACAGGCGCTCCGGTACGCTGAAAAATTAATACCGGCTCATCACCAGCCTGCTCTGCAGTGACCTGCTCTGTCAGCACCAGTGGATAACGTAACGATTTTCCTCCATAGCCACGTGAAACCACGCCAGCACGCAGACCGCGCTTTTGCAGCTGCTCCACCAGCCAGATGACCAGCGGTGTTTTTCCACTACCTCCTGCAGTCAGATTACCCACCACCACCACAGGCAACGGTGCGCGAAAGGCAGTGCGTAACCCAACGCGCCAGCTGATGCGTATTAACGCACTCACTAATCCATAAAGCCAGGATAGCGGTAATAACAGCAAATAAAGCCTGGATTGCCCTGACCAGATGCGCTCAATCATGCTGACCTGACTGTAGAGAATAAAATTGCCTGTAAACGCCATTACCAGTAAGCAGGGCCTCATGTTTGCCCCGCTCGACGATAGCGCCATTTTCAACCACCAGAATTTCATCCGCTTTTTCAATCGTTGACAGCCGATGCGCAATGACCAGTGATGTCCTGCCCTGCTGTAATTCATGCAGCGCAGTTTGTATAGTGCGTTCAGATTCCGTATCCAGTGCTGATGTTGCTTCATCAAGAATTAATATCGGGCAATCCCGCAACAACGCGCGGGCAATGGCGATGCGCTGACGCTGACCACCGGATAACAAAACACCGTTTTCACCAATCAGGGTATCCAGGCCATTTTCCATTTTATCAATGAACTCCATGGCATGAGCCATATGCGCTGCCCTTTCTATCTCTGCCCGACTGTAGCGGGTAGTGCAGGCATAGGCGATATTATTAGCCACCGTATCATTAAATAAATGCACATGTTGTGAAACCAGTGCAATCTGATTACGCAGCGAGGTCAGTTTATATTCCCTGATGTCATTATTATCAATTAAAATACTGCCCTGATTAATATCATAAAAGCGGGTTAACAGCTGGGTGATTGTCGATTTACCGGCACCAGAACGCCCCACCAGGGCAACCGTTTTACCTGCAGGAATATGAATAGTAATATCTGTCAATGCAGGTGTGGATTTTCCCGGATAAGAAAAAGTCACATTGCGGAATTGAATGTCGCCCTGTACGCGACTGATGTCCAGTTTACCTTCATCTTTTTCCTGCGTCATATCCAGAATGGAAAATAATGTCTGGCAGGCCGCCATTCCCCGTTGAAACTGTGCATTGACATTAGTCAGTGATTTCAGCGGACGCATCAGGGCAATCATGGAAGAAAATACCACCGTAATGGTGCCTGCAGTCAGTGTTTCTCTGATAACAGGCAGGCTGGCCGCATAAAGCACAAATGCCAGCGCAAAAGAAGCAATAAGCTGAATAACCGGATCGGCAATGGAAGATGCCGAAACCATTTTCATGCCCTGCTGGCGCATACGGTTACTGATCGTGCTAAAACGCTCAGTTTCAATCTGCTGACCACCGAAAATCAGTACTTCCTTATGCCCTTTTAGCATTTGCTCCGCACTGGCGGTTACCTGCCCCATGGTTGTCTGCATATTTTTACTGATAGCACGAAAACGCCTGGATACCAGCCGAATGACAACCGACAACACAGGTACAATCACCAGCAGGATTAATGACAGCTGCCAGCTGTAATAAAACATCAGAATGAACAGACTGACAACGGCAGCACCTTCCCTGACCAGAGTAACAAGGGTATCGGAAGAGGATGAGGCAACCTGTTCAGAATCGTAAGTGATGCGTGATAGCAGTATACCGGTAGGCTCCTTGTCAAAGAAAGCCACTGGCATTGCCATCATATGACTGAACAGGCGTCTGCGCATATGCATCACGACGTTGCCAGAAACCCATGAAAGGCAATAACTGGAAATAAAACCACTCACACCACGCAATAATATCAATCCAATCACTGCCACGGGCATCCACGTCAGAACCGCCGTGTTCACTTTACCAAAACCTTCATCGAGCAACGGTTTAAGCAGAGCAAGCATAAACGCATCACTTGCTGCATTAAATATTAACGCTATGGCAGCAACAATCAGACCTGCGCGAAAAGGGATAATCATCGGCCACAATCGCACAAAAGTCTGCCATGTTGAGAGGGAGTTATTATTCTGCATTCAACGTACCCAGCAAAAAAGAATAAGTGTAACATTTTACTTACTGATTATGTGTTCTTTACCAAACCACTGATGATACCAGCGCGGCATCAACTGCTCTCTGAACCCACTGACAGTCCAGTGATTGTCAAAAAAGCAAACACTAAGTTGCCCTGAGTATGCGGTATCCCGCCAGGAAATACCCTGCTTTTGATAACGTTCGATAATTTTTTTTGCAGGTAAATGCCAGGGGTTATAACGGGCAACAGATGTCAGGGCCAGCTTCGCATCCACTGCCCGCATAAAAGGCGCTGTTGAAGAAGTGCGGCTTCCGTGGTGTGGCACCTGTAAAATCGTCGACCTCAGTGTGGTGCGTTGTGTTTTTACCAGGTGTAGCTCACCTTTTGCTTCCAGATCACCGGTCAGTAACAGGCTGTATTGCCCATCATCAATACGAATTACACAGGAATCATTATTTCCGGCATGCTGAACCCGTTCTGGTGGCCACAGCACCTCAAAATTAAGATCCTGCCACTGCCAGCTGTTTCCCTGCGTACAGGATAAATGCCCTGCATGCTTAAAAGGGCTGCGCACCTGTGCCCCGGGGAAGCTCGCCTGCAATTCAGGTAATCCACCGGTATGATCGCTATGATCATGACTGATAATAATCTGTTCAATTTCAAGCCCACGCCACCTGATATAGGGCAAAATAACCGCAGACGCCATGCTTCCCCCTGCCCATCGGTTTGCGGTATCAAAGATAATGCCTTTGCCGTTACGTTCAATAACAATGGCAAGGCCATGGCCAACATCCAGCATATCCATACGCCAGCGATAATCTTCAATGCGCCGTATTGATGCCAGCATGAGTACACAGATAACCACGATACTGCCGGGATAATTTTTCCACCAGTGAAAGCGCCAGATAATGACAGCAAGCCAGCCTGAGCAACTTATCAACAGGGATGCTGAATTCAGCGTTATCCAGCCTTTTTTAAGTAACTCCAGTGGCATGAATACCAGCATCAACGAAAAATCAGCCAGGTACCAAAAGAATAACGGCACCACAGGTATGGCATGCAACATCAATGCCAGTAATACCAGCGGCACCGTAAGTAATGACACCACAGGTACCGCCCACAGATTAGCCACCAGAGAGGCTGGATTAATACCGTGAAACAGGCCAACCTGAAGCGGCATAAGTAACAGTAGCATCCCAGACTGCAAATGAAACCAGCGTACTATTCCCCAATACCAGCGGGTGCGAAAACTTTCCGGTAATGGCACCCAGTGAAACCAGAAAATAAGTGCAGCTACCGCCAGACATGAAAGCCAGAAGCTGTCTGAAAGTACGGTCAGTGGATCACTGATAAGAATAAGACAGATTGTCCATAGCCACACCTGCCATGGGCTACAGTACACAGAACAAATACGCAAACCCATCCATAATGTCAGCGCCACTCCAGCTCTTATTACCGGGGGATGACTGCCGGCAAGCCATACGTAGAGCATGGCAACCAGCCAGCCGGATAATAACGGAAAACGCGGCCCTATCCAGGCGACAGAAAAGAAAAACTGTAATGCGCGCGCCAGTAACCAGCCTGACAACGCTGCAACAGCGACATGTAATCCCGAAATAGCCATCAGGTGGGCAATACCTGTCTGTTGCAGGGTGGTACGCTGCTGTTTTTCCAGCAGTGCCCTTTCTCCAAAAGCCAGTGCCAGCAGAACAGGGCGATAAACGAATCTGTCATCTAACTGATTATCGACATGAGTGATAAGCTGCTGCCTCAGATTACAGTTTTTATTGATGCTTTCTGCAGAAATGATTTTCCCTGTCAGGGGCTGTCGGTTGGCAACTGCATGACGCTGACTGTCAAATCCACCCTGGTTTAATCTGCCATGCACCGGCCGCAGACGAACAACCAATAACCAGCGCTGCCCGGTACAAAATTTTCCATAAACTGAAGAATCCCATTTAACGGATACAAACAGAGGAGGAAACATCCACTCATCATTACGCTGAGAAAATTGCAACACAATGTTCTGGTTGTCATTTTTTTTAAATAAGTACTTTTTACTTCAGCTGTTATCACCTGACTATCGATTGTCAGTGTATTGATTTGTTTCAGTAAACTGTTACCCGATCCGGTTGCCCAAAGAAAGCTCATCAACATCAATGAACATAATTGAAAAAATTTTCTGCGCGTTATCCATAACAGACAGGCCCCTGCCAGCAACAGGCAGCTACCCATCAGGCCGGGCAGCTGGGCTAAAAAGAGTAATGGCAGGATACCGGCAATGATGGCAATCGCCATTTCATCCAGTGAAATTGAAATAATCAGCCTCCATAAAACCTGATAAATAATGAGGAATATACGGAGTCAATAATTTTTTATTTTTTTACTATTTTCGAGGGTGATATCAGAAATAACGAAGTCAGGTCGCACAGTGTTTATAATCGACGACAAAAAAAGAAATAATCCTGAGGATCGTGCTGGATTATATCATGGACACCTTTTCAGATACCCGCAAGCAGGTTGTGTGGAGCAATAAAACAGACAGGACTATGAAAAAATTTTCAGGTAACAAGACTGGTTGCCACGAAAACCCTGATCTTCAGATTTGTGCAGTAAAGGCTACGGGGAATATTATCTAATGCATATCTAACGGATATCTAATGCAAAACGGCACCTGAAGTGCCGTTTTGTTTCTCTATTTTGCTCACAGAATCATATCAATGACATTAATGGCTATAGATATTAGCACGATCCCGTAATTCTTTTCCCGGCTTAAAATGGGGAACAGACTTACCATCTAGCGCAACTTTATCACCAGTTTTTGGATTACGTCCCACCCGCGGAGCACGATAGTGAAGCGAAAAGCTACCGAATCCACGAATTTCTATACGATCACCACTGGCTAATGTACTGGCCATATTCTCAAGCATTTCTTTCACTGCATCTTCAACAAATTTTGCTGAAATATAAGACTGTCGACCAATAAGCCTTTCAATAAGTTCAGACTTAGTCATATTACCTCCGGATCTCGCAATTAACCGACTCTCCGAGTGTTACAGTTACATTCCCACGCTCTGCTCATTCACCTTTTGCTGCTTTAAATGCTTCAGCCATGGCACCAGAAAAATTAGTTTCTTCCTGTTGCTGTGGTTTGCCATTATTAGCAGATGTAGCCTCTTTTTCGTCGACTTCATCTTTAGTGCGGGTTGACAAGCTAATTATGCGATTTTTACGATCAACACCGTTATATCTCGCTTCTATCTCATCGCCCACTTTTAAAGTCGCCATGCTATCTTCACGGTTTGTTTCAGAAGCGCGCAGATAACCCTCTACACCCTCTGCTAATTCAACTGTAGCACCTTTAGCATCAATTGCTGTGACTTTCCCTGAAACAATGACACCTTTTTTATTAACAGCGAGGTAATTATTGAAAGGATCTTCAGTTAATTGTTTGATTCCTAAAGATATACGCTCACGTTCTGGATCCATTTGCAAAACTACAGCAGCAATCTCATCACCTTTCTTGTATTCACGGACTGCTTCTTCTCCGGCAACATTCCAGGAAATGTCAGATAAATGAACAAGACCGTCAATGCCGCCATCCAGACCAATGAATATACCAAAATCAGTAATTGATTTTATTCTCCCTTCAACACGATCATTTTTATGATGAGTTTCTGAGAATAACTGCCAGGGATTCGTTTTACACTGTTTCAGGCCGAGTGATATACGACGACGCTCTTCATCGATATCCAGCACCATGACTTCGACAACATCACCAACATTAACCACTTTAGACGGATGGATATTTTTATTGGTCCAATCCATTTCAGAAACATGTACCAGACCTTCAACACCCTCTTCTATCTCTACAAAGCAACCGTAATCAGTCAGATTACTTATACGGCCGGTTAATCGGGTATTTTCCGGATAACGCTTAGCAATAGCTATCCATGGATCTTCACCCAATTGCTTAAGTCCCAGAGAAACACGAGTACGTTCACGGTCAAATTTCAATACCTTAACGGTGATTTCATCGCCTACATTGACAATTTCATTGGGATGCTTGACCCGCTTCCAGGCCATATCAGTAATGTGCAGCAGACCGTCAACGCCGCCTAAATCAACAAACGCACCGTAGTCAGTCAGATTTTTAACAATACCTTTAACTTCCATGCCTTCCTGTAAGTTTTCCAGCAACTGGCTACGCTCAGCACTGCTTTCAGACTCAATGACTGCACGGCGCGAAACAACAACATTATTACGCTTTTGATCAAGCTTAATAACTTTAAATTCCAGCTCTCTGCCTTCCAGATTTAACGTATCGCGTACCGGGCGAACATCAACCAGTGAGCCTGGCAGGAATGCACGAATACCATTCAATTCTACGGTAAAGCCGCCTTTTACCTTGCCATTGATAAGACCGATAACAATTTCTGCTTTTTCGTAAGCTTTTTCCAGAATCAGCCATGCTTCATGACGTTTCGCTTTTTCACGAGATAATAGCGTTTCACCAAAGCCATCTTCTACCGCATCCAGAGCAACATCAACTTCATCACCAACCTGAATCTCCAGTTGACCCTGACTGTTTTTAAACTGCTCTACAGGAATAGCTGATTCAGATTTCAGGCCCGCATCAACAAGCACAACGTCTTTATCGATAGCGACAACGGTACCTCTAACAATAGAACCAGGACGTGTTTCAATTGTTTTTAAAAATTCTTCAAAAAGTTGAGCAAAATATTCTGTCATATTTCCAGTCTTCAATAATATCTTAACGTCCATCTAGCTTCCTGCCGAATGGGTTTATTTAAACACCTGCGACAAAATCCTTGTTGCAGGATTCAATTATCAGGGAGATTTCTGAGATCTTTTCTGCCTTAACTATGGCTAAAGACGGCATCAACCCAGGAATTTTTTAGTATACACCAGCGCACTTTCAATAACCTGATCAATCGACATGCTGGTTGAATCCAGTATTAATGCATCAGCGGCAGGCATTAGAGGAGAAACAGATCGATTACGATCACGATGATCTCGTTCCTTCATTTCGTCTAAAACACTGCCAAAGCTAACATTAAAGCCCGTATTCTGCAACTGAAGCATACGCCTGGATGCGCGTTCTTCTATGCTGGCATCCAGAAATATTTTTACTGTTGCGTCAGGGAACACCACTGTCCCCATATCCCTGCCATCGGCCACAAGTCCTGGTTTTTCACGAAATGCCCGCTGGCGATGCAATAATGCCTCACGCACACGTGCAAGAGCAGCAACCTGAGAGGCAATATTACCTGTGGTTTCTGCACGGATGTCACTACTGACGTCCTCACCTTCTAAAATGACCTGAATCTGCCCACCCTGCAGCAAAAAACACACATCAAGATTACCAGCCAGAGGGATAAGCGCTTCTTCATTATTAATATCAACCTGATGATGTAAAATAGCCAATGCCAGAACCCGATAAATAGCACCTGAATCGAGTAAATGCCATCCCAGTGTTTCAGCTAGTAGTTTACACAGCGTGCCCTTACCAGCACCACTCGGCCCGTCAACAGTGATTACTGGAACTATTTCCGCCATTTATCCCCCCTGTGCTGCCAGGCAAACTTTATTGTCTTATGTCTGTCTGGAAAAGTAAATTCAGGTACTACATTATTAATAATGCGAATTTATTTCGTATACTTATTATTCACGCTGTATTCTTATTATTCTTTTCAGTAGTGATATGACACCTTACTTAAGCGTGAAATTATTTCATTTTTTTAGAATATTATGCCGGCTGACTTAACCGTGCCAGATGGATAAAATAATCGGGATAAGTTTTGGCAATACAATCAGGATTAGCAATAGTAACAGGTACCCCGGCAAGTGCCAGTAATGAGCAGCACATTGCCATACGATGATCATCGTATGTATTAATTTCAGCCGCAACAACCTGCTGTGGAGGAACAATATGGATATAATCTGCACCTTCTTTCACACATGCCCCTGCTTTGCGCAGTTCACAGGACATCGCAGATAACCTGTCACTTTCCTTTACCCGCCAGCTGGCAATATTATGTATGGTAGTAGGTCCTTTCGCAAATAGTGCTGTTACTGCAAGGGTCATGGCTGCATCGGGCATGTCATTCATATCTATATTAATACCCTGCAATACACCACGGCTACACTGCAGGTAGTTATCGCCCCAGTGAACCACTGCGCCCATTTTTTCCAGAACACGCATAAACTGGATATCTCCCTGCATACTTTTTTTACCTACACCATTTACACGAACTTCCCCCCCTTTTATTGCTGCAGCAGCCAGAAAATAAGACGCTGATGAAGCATCACCTTCAATCCAGTAATCACCTGGAGAAACGTATACCTGTGTTCCTTTCAGATGAAAACTGCGGTAATTTTCATGAACTACATCAATACCAAAGATTTTCATCAAAGACAGGGTAATATCAATATAGGGTGTTGAAACCAGATTTCCGCGAATATAAATATCGGTATCACAAGGAGCCATGGGAGCCGCAATCAGCAACGCAGTTAAAAACTGGCTTGAAACACTGCCATCAAGCGTCAATTTTCCTCCGTGGAAACCTCCGTTCAGCTCAAGAGGAGGATAATTCTCCTGTCCCGGGTAAGTAATTTCAGCTCCGCCCTGACGTAATGCATCCACCAGATGGCCGACAGGCCGCTCTTTCATACGTGCTTCACCAGTGAGAACAACGCGGTTATTTTTCAGGCATAACACCGCCGCCAGTAAGCGCATGGTTATACCTGAATTACCCACAAATAATTGCAGTGGAAAATTGCCTGCTGCAACAGGAGCACCACCAATTCCTTTAATGTCACACCCTGTGCGATTATTAAATAACTGATAGTCAATACCCAGTATTTTTAAGGCATTCAACATATGACAGGTATCATCTGCATCCAGCAGATTAGTTAATCTGGTCGTTCCATGAGCCAATGCAGCGAGGAGCAGTACGCGATTAGAAATACTTTTTGAACCTGGTAAATCAATACTACCATTAACCAATGACATCGGTGGTAAGGTTAGCGACTTCTGCATAGCAAATAACCCACCTTTCTATGGTTAAAATAAAATAGTGATTACATCAAAAAGGCCTTTCGCAGCTGTCAGCCGTAACGACGCGCAAAATAAGTCATAAAATCTGTTAACGCCTTTACACCTTCAATTGGCATGGCATTATAAATTGAAGCACGCATACCTCCAGCAACACGATGACCTTTTAGCGCGTATAAGCCCTGTGCTTCCGCCTCTTTAAGAAACAGGCTATCCAGTCCGGTGTCTGCCAGCTGAAAAGGGATATTCATCCATGAACGATTCTCTGCCAGAATCTGGTTATGATAAAAACTATTATTATCAATCACGCCATACAGCAATTCCGCTTTGGCGCGATTACGTTTTTCCATTTCAACCATTCCACCCTGCTCTTTCAGCCAGCTAAATACTCTTGCTGCAAGATACCATGCAAAAACAGGCGGAGTATTAAACATAGAGCCACTCTGCGCCAGCACGCTATAGTTAAGAATTGATGGCAGTTCAGGGCGAGCCCTGCCTGATAAATCATCACGGACAATCACAACCGTCAATCCTGCCGGACCAATGTTTTTTTGCGCACCTGCATAAATAACGGCATAACGCTGCACATCCACAGGACGTGAAAGAATAGCGGATGAATAATCTGCCACTAATAACCTGTCACCCACATCCGGCAGTTCATTGATGACGATGCCATCGATAGTTTCATTGATACAATAATGAACATAGGCTGAATCATCGCTCACCACCCATTCTTTTACCGGACGAATGCCACGCTTTCCATTAATCTCAATATGTACATCAATAACGTCAGGGGTACAGTAGCGCTGCGCTTCTTCAATTGCGCTATGCGCCCAATATCCGCCATCAATATAAGCTGCTTTATTGCTGCTACCGAGTAAATTTAATGGCACGGCAGAAAATTGCCCACGTGCGCCACCCTGACAAAAAAGCACCCGGTAATTATCAGGAATTTGCAATAGATAGCGTAGATCCTGCTCAGCCTGCTCAGCAACCTGAATAAATTCTTTGCTTCTGTGACTGATTTCCATGATGGAAACACCAGGTTTCGGCCAGCTACCCAATTCCTGCTGAACACGATTTAGCACTGCCGTGGGCAGCATGCCAGGCCCGGCACTAAAATTGTAGATTTGCGTCATTGTTATTCCTGCGCAACATGCATGAACTAACCGGATTTTCGCTGTATCATCCACGACTCACTGCAACGGCAGTATCGTCACGGATTTCACTCCCCTGCTGATTTAGAAAAATACAGCAGGAACAGGATTAATTTAACTGTATCTTACACGCCAGCAATAAGTCAGTAGCCTTAAAACTGACCGGCCACCAGCTTTATGTTTTTGTTAACAGCAACCAGGTTATGCATCAGCATTGGCGAGAGTAACGGTTACCTATGGAAAATTGCTAAAACAGCGCTTTTTAAGATACATGCTGCAAAAATTTACGTAACCTGTCACTGGGCGGATCGGAGATTAAACTTTCAGGATCTCCATCATGAATGATGCGACCTTCGTCAATAAAAAGCAAACGCGAAGCTACCTTATAGGCAAAGCCCACTTCATGAGTGACCATCACCATCGTCATACCTTCTTCAGCCAAATCTTTCATGACTGTTAATACTTCATGACGTAACTCTGGATCCAGCGCAGAAGTAGGCTCATCAAAAAGCATTAATTCTGGTTTTACCGCAAGCGCACGAGCGATAGCAACACGCTGTTGCTGACCACCAGAAAGCTCACCCGGGTAATGATGGGCACGCTCAGACAGCCCCACTTTTGCCAGGAGTTCTCGTGCCAGTTTTTCTGCTTCCGCTTTACCAATACGGCGCACTCGCTGTGGACCGAAAGAAACATTCTCCAGCGCTGTTAAATGGGGAAACAGGTAAAATTGCTGAAAAACCATCCCTGCTTCCTGACGAATTAAACGTTCATCCACACTCGGATCGCTGACATCTAACCCGCCTACAATCAACTGCCCTGAAGTAATGACATCCAGTTTATTAATACAACGTAATAACGTGGATTTACCTGATCCAGATGGACCGATAATCACTACCACTTCGCCCTGATTGATGCTCAGGTTAATGTCATGCAATACCTGAATCTGACCAAAATGCTTTGAAACGTTTTTGAATTCAATCATATTATTTTCAGTTTTCTTTCCAGTCGTCGTAAAACAAAGCTCAAAGACAGGGTAATAACCAGATAAATTATTCCAACAGCTGTCCAGATTTCCATTGCGCGGAAGTTACCAGCGATAATTTCCTGACCCCGGCGCGTCAATTCTGCCACACCAATCACAATAAATAGCGAAGTATCTTTAATGCTGACAATCCACTGGTTACCCAAAGGGGGTAACATCCTGCGTAATGCCAGAGGTGCAATAACATAACGCAGAGTATCGCGTTTAGACAGGCCTAATGCCAGTCCTGCTTCACGAAAACCATTGTGAATGGATAAAACTGCACCGCGGGTAATTTCTGCAATATAAGCACCGGAATTGATAATGATAGTCACGACAGCCGCTGAAAAGGGATCAATTCGAATTGAAATTATCATTGGCAGGACAAAATAGATAAACATGACCTGAACCACAATGGGTGTTCCACGGATAAGCTCAATGAATATCAGCGCGATATGGCTACTCAGCCAACCACCATAAGCACGAACAAAACCTGCTATAACCCCTATTATCACCCCACCCAATAAACCAAGTACTGAGATCAATAAGGTTAATTTTGCACCTTCAAGCAAAATCGGAAGAGCCGGCCAAATGGCGCTCCATTCAAACTGCATGGATATTCTCCTGGTATATAAAAATAAAATCAGTCAGGCTCTACACCGAACCATTTCTTATAGATTTGTGCATAAGTCCCATTATGACGAAGCGTTTTTAATGCAGCATTAATTTTTTTACGCAATTCATCACTGCCTTTTGGTAAGGCAATACAGTATTCCTGAGCCTTAAGTGGACTGCCCACGGTTTTAAATTGAGTACTACCAGAAAATTTAATGAAAGACAAAATATTAGGGGCATCATGTAAGACAGCATCAGCACGCTGAGTAGCTAATTCAAGATACGCGTTATCAATATTGGGAAACTGGCGTAACTCCTTAGTCTTAATGTTATCATGAGCATAATTAACAGATTCAGTGCCACTCTTTACTGCAACAGTTTTACCTGCTAAATCTTTTTCGCTTTTGATGTTATCATCATCTGCCCTGACCATAATCAACAGTCCGCTGGTGTAATAACCATCAGAGAAATCAATGGCTTCCTGACGTAAATTCGTCGCTGCCATGCCAGCAATAGCCAAATCAACGTTACGACTTTGCAATGCAGGAATAATTCCACTAAAATCCATGGGCTTTAAGGTATAAGGTACCTTCAATTCGTTAGCAACAGCGTCCCATAAATCAATATCAAAACCTACGTATCTGTCACCCTGTTTGAATTCAAAAGGCATGAACGCTGTATCCGTCGCAACGATCAATTTATCTTCCATAGCATGAGAATTCATAACAAACGCAAAAATCAACAAGATAAACGAAAATTTTAACAATGATTTCATAAGAAGGAGTTCCTTTTACGTTCAGGTAGAAGAGTTCCATTTGCAAAATTCAGGAGCAATATGAAAAGATCATGCCAAAATTGCAAGTATTTTAAAAACCAAACCGCTGTTCAGTTAATTTTACGGATGTTTAACTGACTATTTTTTCATCATAAAAATACCAAAATACACCTGTACTTGATGTATTAAGGCCGGTAGCTCAAAATACCTGCTAATGTATTATCTATCTACCTGTACCAGCGATGCTTAAATGTACTGCCTGGTTAATCACCGGTTTTCAACCTCATGATAGTAAGCTTTTATGATGCGGATTGATATCGCATATCGCCTGTAATTTTTGATGAAAAATAAAACAGCCATTTAATAATCTTCTACGGGCCATACTCCAGCAACGCCTGGCACAGGTGATTCAGGCAGGTATTTTGCTTTCTACGGTGTCAGGGGAAAAGAAAGATAGTGCATAACAGCGCAATTTTTTTCTAAAACGGTCGTGTTATATACCTGGTACTACTCTATTTATCGCTAGCTGATATTATGTTATAGCGTCAGATCAGATGTGTTCACAATAAGCATGACGGCATTTTGTTTCTAATGAATAAAAACAGGTAAATCTGTTTATTTTATTATAATCTGAGAAATAATAATCAATATGCTTAAATTGACGTTATTTTATTTTTTAGCATCAGTTAATTCTGCTAGAATTTTATAAAAATCTGACAAAGCATAGCAGCAGTAATAAAGATAATTTACATTATTAACCATAATAAAATTATAAATAATAAACACGAAGTTTATATTTTTAATTTTAAAAACCAGAAAGCTATTCTGCGCCATTGTTAACTGAAATCATCCATAAAATAACAGATAACATTCTGTTAAGAATATAGCACTTCTGCTTAATAATACTTAAACATATTTATAATACTACCCAGCTAAAGTAAAAACTTACTCTATTAACAGACTGTTATTATTTTAACATAATTATCACTGTTTTTATTAAAATTCATTATAGTAATAAACGCATGCCGATCGCTTATTTTTATAAGGACAAAGTAAATGCTAAATAAAATATCAACAAAACCAGATTTATTGTAAGTAACAATCAGTCAATAGATAGTTACACGCTATGACAACAGGATGATTACACCTGACCGGTAAAGTATATGATAAAATGTGCACACTGCGCTGTAACTGGCGTTAAAATCAGCTTATTTACCAGGCAGCAGTAATACTGCTTTATAAGAATAAAGATAATGATATAACTCTATCTGCAAATCATACTCAGTCTTTAAAAAAATTATTAACCAGACACATTACGAGCGCGAAAATAATTTAGCTAATTTATCAAGCCAGCTTTACCATAATAATTATAACTGACTGCTGTGTCATATACTAATAACCAGGGCATGACTGTTTTTTAATTTTTTCTGTCACAACAATAAATTTATTCATTATAATTTGATTATATATATCAAACTTTAATCAGCTTACGCTTTTATTTATGTATCCTCCTTACTTTTTTTCCTGCCTTAATTGTTATACTTTTTAAATCTTATTTCTTAAAAAAATGAAATTTTCTTTCTTTATACGCTATTGATAACGATGAGGTACGCTGGATGTTCTATCTTGATACCCAAGGTACACTGGTTTCGGCTACGCTGGTTTTATTATTAGGCCGAAAACTTATAAAAAAAATTTACTTTCTGAAAAAGTATACTATTCCTGAGCCAGTAGCCGGTGGTCTCGCCAGCGCATTATTATTTTTATTTATTCAAAAAACAATCGGCTGGGAAATTCACTTTGATATGTCGCTTAAAGAAACATTGATGCTGACATTCTTTGCCACTATTGGCCTGAATGCCAATCTTGTCAGCCTTCGGGCGGGGGGGGGAAACACTCAAAACATTCGCCATTGTTGTTACCGGCTTATTGTTTATGCAAAACAGCATAGGTATCGCTCTGACACAACTATTAGGACTGGATCCATTATTTGGCCTGCTGGCAGGCTCAATCACACTTTCTGGAGGACATGGTACTGGAGCTGCATGGGGAAAATTGTTTGCTGAACGCTATGGCTTTGAACATGCTACTGAAATAGTCATGGCCTGTGCGACATTTGGTTTGATTCTCGGTGGCCTGACAGGCGGGCCGGTGGCACGCTATCTGGTGAAACGTTCAACCACATCAGACAGAATGCACCATGGTGAACATACAGTTATAGTCGAAAAATCATCTCCAGCACCGGCCATTACTTCTCTGAAAGTTATTGAAACAATCGCTATTATCACCCTCTGTCTGATGCTTGGTAACCTCATTGAACAGCTGTTGAATGGATCTACATTCGAATTACCTGGTTTTGTTTGTGTATTATTTGCCGGTGTCATCCTGAGTAATGGTCTGGCTGTTACTAACTTGTATCAAATAGCTAACCCTACTGTATCTTTGTTAGGTCACATCAATCTGTCACTATTTCTGGCTATGGCGTTAATGAATTTGAAATTGTGGGAACTGGAATCACTGGCACTCCCCATATTGCTAATTTTGTCCCTGCAGGCACTGGTCATGGTGTTATATGCCATTTTTGTTACCTGGCGCGTGATGGGTAAAAACTATGATGCGGCCGTTTTCAGTGCAGGACATTGTGGTTTTGGTCTGGGAGCAACACCCACCGCAATTGCTAATATGCAGGCTATTACTGAGCGTTTCGGCCCTTCTCATCCTGCTTTTCTTGTGGTACCTATGGTAGGCGCTTTTTTAATCGATATTGTCAATGCTATCGTGATTAAGCTGTATCTGCTGTTACCCATTTTTTCACTGACAGACAGAATGTAACACGCGGCCTGATGAACACTGTCATACGCGGGTATACTGAGTACTGTCAGGTAGCCAGCGTTCAATCAATGCCTCAGCCTGTCTGGGGTAATGCTGCTGAATATACAACGCCGCACGCTGTATCTCCGGAATCATGGCCTGGTAGCGTAGCAAATCAGCAACTTTCAATGGTACGTTACCTGTCTGACGGGTTCCCAGAAGCTCACCGGGACCACGTATTTCCAGATCCCGCTCGGCAATGGTAAAACCGTCAGAAGTTTCACGCAGCACCTGAAGTCGCATTTGTGCCGTTTTACTTAATGGGGTTTTATACAACAGGACACAGTGTGACGCTTTTGTTCCCCTCCCGACGCGGCCACGCAACTGATGCAGCTGTGCCAGGCCAAGGCGTTCCGGATTATCGATAATCATCAGGCTCGCATTGGGCACATCCACGCCCACTTCAATTACCGTGGTAGCAACCAGCAGCTGCAGTGTACCCTGTTTGAAGGCTTGCATAACTGCCTGTTTTTCATCCGCTTTCATCCGGCCATGTATCAGACCGGTACGGATCTCCGGCAATGCCATGCGTAGTTCTTCACAGGTTAGCTGTGCTGCCTGTGCATCCAGCAATTCTGATTCTTCTATCAGCGTACACAGCCAGTAGACCTGCCTGCCTTCCTGCAGGCAGGCATTTCTAACTCGCTGAATGACCTCATGGCGACGTGAATCTGCGATGGCAACCGTACTGACAGGCGTCCTTCCTTGTGGTAATTCATCAATCACCGAAGTATCGAGGTCAGCATAAGCCATCATGGCCAGAGTACGGGGAATCGGTGTTGCCGTCATAATCAACTGATGAGCGCAAAAACCCTGCTCTCTGCCTTTTTCCCATAAGGTAAGTCGCTGATGTACTCCAAAGCGATGCTGTTCGTCGATGATAATCAGCGCCAGATTCAGGAATCTTATCTGTTGCTGAAACAGGGCATGTGTTCCTACCACCAGCAACACATCACCCTGCGCGATAGCCTGCTGTTGTCTGAAACGTATCATGCCTTTTTGTTTGCCGGCAAGGCACGCTGTTTCCACACCAAGAGGCGTAAACCATTGCCGGAAAGTACTGGCATGCTGTTCTGCCAGTAGCTCAGTGGGTGCCATCAGCGCTACCTGTTTACCCTGTGCAATCACAGATAATGCCGCCATCGCGGCAACCAGTGTTTTTCCTGACCCCACATCACCCTGCAGCAGACGCATCATGGGAATACTTTTCGCCAGATCCTGCTCTATTTCTGTTATTACACGCTGCTGCGCAGCGGTCAGTGTAAAGGGTAAACTGGCCAGAAAAATCTGTTTTAATTGTTCATCTGGCGTAAATACCTGTGCAGCGTGATGCTGAATGTTGTTGCGAATTACCAGCATACTTAACGTATGTGCCAGTAACTCCTCCATAACCAGGCGATATTTTGCAGAATATTTACCCTGCGTTAATTCAGTCAGCTTTGCATCAGCAGGGGGATGATGCAGCCTGTGTATCGCCTGTGGCAGGTTTATAAAACTGCCACTTATCTCAGGAGGCAGCAATTCAGCAGGTGTACACACATCCAGTAAAATCAGCGCGCTATCGATAAATTTACGCAAAGTCGCCTGGCGAATACCTTCGGTGACAGAATACACAGGCGTGAGTACCTGCTCTAACTGAATATCATCAGCGTTATTATAAAAATGATATTCAGGATGAATGCATTCCAGCCCTGTTCTGGCGAACTTTATTTCTCCCCATACGAGAATACGCCTGCCAGCCACCAGACTGTTTTTCATTCCCTGATTAAAATTAAAAAAACGCAGCGCCAGTATGCCACTGCCATCATTCATGTGAACCGTTAACATACGCCGGCGACCCGCAGTGACGGAACTATTTGATATCTCACCACTGACAGTCGCAGTCATGCCGGCAGACAGAGCATCGATACGGTAAAGGCGGGTTCTGTCTTCATAGCGCAGGGGGAGGTGCAGCAACAGATCCCACACCGTCATCAGACCCATTTTAGCCAGCTTTTCTGCCTGACGGAGCCCGATTCCAGCCAGTGTACTCAATGGCATGGTTTCCAGTTGCTGATTTTTCATTGCGGATTACGCTCAGGAAATTTTTTTCAGTTCACCAGGTACAGTAAAAATTCGGTGGTTAATTACGATTACGGCTTACTTTAAGCACATCTGGCATGATACGAATCTTGCGCATGATCCTTGCGAGATGAACACGATCTTTTGTGGTCAGACGAATAAATGCACTGTATATGCGGCCATCTTTTTCTTCAGTATTCATACTCTGTATATTCGATCCCGCTGAATTGATAGCTGCAGTCAAATTTGCCAGAATGCCCTGCTGATTGAACATTTCTACTTTTATTTCGGTAATAAATTCCTGCCCAATTCCCTTATCCCATACCACTGCCATAAATTTTTCTGGCTCTTTCTGATAACCGCGAATATTGCGGCAGGATTCATGATGTATCACCAGACCCTTGCCTGGACTGACATGAGCAATAATAGGATCCCCTGGAATAGGGCGACAGCATTTAGCGAAAGTAAGCAAAACACCCTCGGTATCCTTGATAGGCAGTTTACGCGTACCGAGTGTAGCAACATTCCATGGATCACCTAACAGACTCTTGGCAACCACCAGACTCATGGTGTTACCGAGGCCAATTTCTGCCAGTAAATCATCCATTGAGGTCAGTTTCATGCGTGTCAGCTGATGCTGAATAATCTCAGGAGGGATATCTGCTATCTTACGACCCTGGCCCAGTGCATGATTCAGTAAACGACGACCAAGGATAATCGACTCATCACGCTTCAGACTTTTTAATAACTGGCGAATCCTGGCGCGCGCCTTTGAACTGACAACGAAATTAAGCCAGGCTGCATTAGGTCGTGCGCCTGGTGCAGTAATAATTTCCACCGTCTGGCCACTGTACAATGGCTGAGACAGTGAATAAGGCTGCCTGTCAACGCGCGCACCCACACAGGTATGGCCAATATCAGTGTGCACTGCATAGGCAAAATCAACCGGTGTGGCATCTGCAGGCAACTCAACAATACGTCCTTCAGGAGTAAATACATAAATCTCATCAGGAAATAGATCAGATTTAACACTTTCAATAAATTCAAAGGAATTACCGGCACTCTGCTGTAATTCCAGCAGGCTCTGCATCCAGCGTTGCGCACGAATCTGCGCGGTGGTACCGAATTCACCCTGCATTTTATATGCCCAGTGTGCTGCCACACCCATTTCCGCCATCTGATCCATATCTTCAGTACGAATCTGTACTTCAACAGGAACACCATGCGGACCTATCAGTGAGGTGTGCAGGGACTGATATCCATTCGCCTTGGGGATAGCAATATAATCCTTCATTCTTCCCGGACGCGGTTTATACAAACTGTGTATCTGCCCCAGCACCCGGTAACAGGTATCGACTTCTTTTACAATAACACGAAAAGCATAGATATCCATGATGGAATGGAAACGCTGTTCCTTCAGGTGCATCTTACGATAAATAGAATACAGGTGTTTTTCACGCCCGCTGACACGACAGACTATACCCGCTTCTGTCAGTCTGCCTTCAATCTCAGAGAGGATCTTTTGGATCATTTCCTTGCGATTGCCACGCGCAGCTTTAACCACTTCTTTAATGACACGATAGCGATTCGGATACAGGGCTTCAAAACCAAGCTCTTCCAGCTCAGTTTTTAAATGATGAATACCCAAGCGATGGGCAAGAGGACTGTATATTTCAAGGGTTTCACGGGCGATACGACAGCGTTTTTCATAACGTAATGAACCCAGAGTACGCATATTATGCGTCCTGTCAGCGAGTTTAATCAGGATGACACGAATATCCTGTACCATCGCCATGATCATTTTGCGAAAATTTTCTGCCTGAGCTTCTTTTTTATCTCTGAACGTCAATTTATCAAGTTTGGAAACGCCTTCGACCAGCGCGGCAACATTTTTTCCAAACAACTGCTCCATATCCTGGTAAGTTGCTGAGGTATCTTCAATAACATCATGCAACAGCGCCGCCATCAGTGTTTCGTAGTCCAGACGCATTTCCGCCAGAATACAGGCCACAGCAACGGGATGGGTAATATAGGGCTCGCCACTGGAACGTACCTGCCCTTCATGAGCATCATGTGCAACAAGATAAGCATGCCTGAGGCGCTTAATCTGTTCTTCGGGAAGGTAACGCTGCGTCAGCAGATTCAGGCTTTCAAACAGGTACAAAACAGATTCACCGTTTCATTAATGACAGTTTTCATTAATTAAAAATGCGCACCTGCGCCTGGATAAGCACCTTCGCGTTCTTCCTGCTGCTCCTGGCGTTCACAGGCATCAAGTATAGGACGGGTAATGAGACCTTCCTCGACTTCACGCAATGCAATAACAGTCACCTTATCATTTTCTTCAGGTACTAATGGATCCTTACCACCAGACTGAAGCTGGCGTGCCCGACGTGCAGCAACTAATACCAGATCAAATCGATTACCAATTTTTTCTACTGCGTCCTGAACCGTTACACGTGCCATAATAGTGCTCCACTGGTGAAAAAATAACGCGGAATAATACTGAAATTATGTTGAATCTGCCAGGAGTTTACCAATTAAAGTTTCATGTCGCTGTTGCTGGCGCCATAAACGCAGACGCTCTACCCTGACAATCGCTTTGAGATCAGATAATGCCAGATTGAAATCATCATTAAGAATTAAATAATCATATTCTGCATAGTGATTCATTTCAGCAACAGCCTGCTCCATACGCCGGGTAATAATTTCCTCACTATCCTGACCACGCCCACGCAAACGACGGTACAGTTCTTCTTTAGAAGGCGGTAACATAAAAATAGTGCGTACTGACGGCATTCTGGCGCGTATCTGCTCTGCACCCTGCCAGTCAATATCCAGAAAAACATCCACACCCGTTGACAGGATTTTTTCAACAGCCTCACGTGAGGTACCGTAATAATTTTCAAAAACTCTGGCATATTCGAGAAAACACCCATCTTTTATCATCTGAAGAAATTTTTCTTCAGAAACAAAAAAATAATGCTCTCCTTCAACTTCACCTGGACGTTTTTTACGCGTGGTATGTGAAACAGAAAGCTGTGTATCGTACAGTGGTTGCGTTTTTAACAGAGCCTGAATCAGGCTTGATTTTCCTGCACCACTGGGTGCAGAAACAATATAGAGTATCCCCTGGATCATGATGGTATTCTGTTAAGTTAATAAGGGAAGTATCCACAGTATACACAGTTAGTGCGAGCTGTCACATTATGCGTATGGATATAATGGCTTTTGAATCATTCTGGCAAACAGTGAAATAAGACTTACTGTGGCCAAACCTGTTGAAAGGACAAGGAGACAAGGCTGGCTCATTGCCAGCCCTGTTATTTTTGAGTGCATCAAAAATCAGATTATCAAAGCAGCGAGAAAAATCTTCGCCTGTTAACTGTCAGCCAACGGGCAAACAATCTGCCCGGCGAGTGGATTACCCGGCAAGCCAGCGAGGGCTCCCTGCCCTGTGGAAGCCACAGCTTCTGTTCCCCCAAAAGAAGCCACGTCTTCTGCCAGAAGGTTGATGGTTTTCTCCTTTACATTTTTTTCCCACACCAGCGTGACATCGTTGATATTCGCTACCTCTGTCACTAAGTCAGGCGCAGCTTTAGCGACGGCAGGCCGGCGGTATTGGCTATTAACACGCTTGCCATCATGCAGGTAGGCATAACTACTGTCGGTATATACCCTGCCTGTAGTACCATCCTTAAACTGCAACGCAATACCCTGTTGCGGTAAAGGGTGATGTGGTTTCATTTTTGCTTTTGCGAGATCCACTTCCTTGCTTCCGGAGCCATCCTGATGCTGAATAAACAGCTTCTTCTCATTCCATACCAGCCTGGCATCCCCGATATTGAAATCTGTCACTAAGTCAGGCGCAGCTTTAGCGACGGCAGGCCGGCGGTATTGGCTAT
>CAZROT010000001.1:0-171143 GCA_964601895.1 uncultured Yersinia sp. | reverse complement strand
CCCTGTTGCGGTAAAGGGTGATGTGGTTTCATTTTTGCTTTTGCGAGATCCACTTGCTGACGACCGGAGCCATCCTGATGCTGAATAAACAGCCTGAACAGACCATTTTTATCCCACATCAGCCTGGCATCACTGACAGTTTTTATCCCTGTTTTGACTGCGTGAGGAACAGCTACCACTTCCGTTGTTGCCTTAGTGTCTTTTTCCATCTCTACATTTTTTCCATTTTATCTAAATAACATCCTGTGACGGGCTAGCATAACCAGTAATCCATAAAATTAGCCAGATTACTACGGCAGCATGATTAATAAGTGGCAAGCGGTCGGCAAGGGATTTTTTATTACTTTTTTTACCCGGATCTTCCACTCTGATAAACCAGCACCGGCTCTTCGTTCCGGCACTATCAGAAGCCAGAAGCAGATGGCAACAGAAAAGAAAATACAAAAAACCACGAACAGCCCTGATCAAACCTGAGCGTTTCACGAGTTTCGCAGTTAATTGAGTAATGATAAAAAAAGCGGCTACCAGGTCAGGAAATGCAGATAGCCAGAAACTATCCAGGCATGACCATTAAGGCCCCGGCAAGGCATTGGGGCAGGAGCTCGACTCAGCAAAACACTGGAGATTCTGTAACGTCACTATGGCTATCTCATTCAGTGCTTCTGCGGTGAAAAATCCCTGATGGCCGGTAATCAGCACATTCGGAAACGTCATCAGGCGCTGAAACACATCATCTTCAATCACTTCTGAAGAACGATCGCGAAAAAATAATGCCTCTTCCTGTTCGTAAACATCAATGGCCAGAGCACCAAGTCGGGTGGATTTGAGTGCAGTAATAGCTGCCTGCGTATCAATTAACGCGCCCCGTGACGTATTAACGAGCATGGCACCAGGCTTGATACGCTGCAGCGTTTGTCTGTTGAACATATGGTGAGTATCCGCTGTCAATGGACAGTGCAGAGAAATGATATCTGCCTGGCTTATCAGACTGTCAAAGGTGACATAATCTCCCAGCTCCAGAAATGATGGATTCTGCATCGTGTCAAAACCCAGAATATGACAGCGAAAACTTTTCAGAATGCTGGCGGTAATAAGGCCAATTTTTCCGGTACCGATGATACCCACCGTTTTGCCTTGCATGTTTTTACCCAGCAGACCATCAAGAGCGAAATTTCCTTCACGCACCCGATTGTATGCGCGATGAATATAACGCATCAATGTCATTATCAGTGCAATGGTATGCTCTGCGACTGCCTGTGGTGAATATGCAGGCACGCGTGCAACAAACAATCCAAGAGCTGAAGCAGTAGCGAGATCAAGATTGTCAAAGCCAGCGCAACGTAACAGGATGGCCCGTACTCCGAGGCTAGCCAGCTTTTTCAGCACAGGCGCATCAAGCCTGTCATTGACAAATACGCACACGGCGTCACTTCCCTCGGCCAGCATAGCAGAAGTTTCTGTCAGACTGGCTGCCTGATAATTCAGCACAAAATCCTGCGTTGAAAAATACTGCTGATTCACGCTGTCAAAAAACTGCCTGTCATAATTCTGTGCATTGAATATGGTCACTTTCATAGAAACGTTCCCTGGACATAGCCATCAATACTATGGTTGATACCATCGATAACAAAAGCTACTCCCACTCAATAGTGGCAGGAGGTTTACCACTGATATCATACACCACGCGGGAAATGCCACTGACTTCATTAATAATTCTGCTGGACACACGCTCTAAAAATTCATAAGGCAGCTCTGCCCAGCGAGCCGTCATAAAATCGATGGTTTCTACTGCACGCAGGGCAATCACCCAGTCATATTTGCGCCTGTCTCCCATCACGCCTACGGAACGAACGGGCAGAAATACGGCAAAAGCCTGACTGACTTTATGGTATAACTCAGCCCGATGCAGTTCTTCAATAAAGATGGCATCCGCAAAGCGTAGTAAATCGCAGTATTCTTTTTTTACTTCTCCCAGTACCCGCACACCCAAGCCTGATCCCGGACAGGGATGGCGAGACAGCATTTCGCCTGGCAGGCCCAGCATCAGACCAATTTTGCGCACTTCATCCTTGAACAGGGCTTTTAATGGCTCCACCAGCTTCAGTTTCATTTCCTCTGGTAAGCCACCCACATTGTGATGAGATTTGATAACGTGCGCTTTACCGGTGGCAGAAGCAGCAGATTCAATAACATCAGAATAAATGGTACCCTGCGCCAGCCATTTTACCTTACTATGCTTAGAGGCCTGTTCATCAAATATATCAATAAACACACGTCCAATTGTTTTGCGCTTTACTTCCGGATCCGTAATACCGCACAACGCATCAAGAAAGCGCTTTTCTGCTGCCACATGCACAATGTTAAGCCCGAATCTGTCACTCAGCATGGCGATTATCTGCTCAGCTTCATTCAGCCTTAACAAGCCATTATCAATAAATACACAGGTCAGACGGCTACCAATGGCACGGTGTAACAGCATGGCCGTAACCGATGAATCAACACCGCCAGACAGGCCCAGAATGACACTATCATCACCAAGCTGCTCCTGCAGATGGCTCAGAATATCGTCGATAATGGTTTGCGGTTTCCACAGCGCCGAACAACCACAGATATCCAGCACAAAACGTTCCAGTATACGCTGCCCCTGAAGGCTGTGTGTCACTTCAGGATGAAATTGCACACCATAAAGCCGTTTTTCTTCGTGAACCATAATGGCACAGGGACAGGTCGGTGTGCTGGCTACAGTGACAAAACCCTTTGGGGCAACAGTCACTTTATCACCGTGGCTCATCCAGACATCCAGTAGCTGCTTTCCATCCTCGCTCAGGGTATCCTGGATATCACGTGTCAGCTCACAGGTGTTGTTAATCTCAACCTGGGCATAACCAAATTCACGCTTAGTGGCGCAATGGACCTGGCCTCCCAGCTGCACTGCCATAGTCTGCATGCCATAACAAATTCCGAGCACCGGCACACCGGCAGTGAATACAGATTCGGCTGCACGTGGGCTGCCATGTTCAGTGGTGCTCTCAGGGCCACCTGACAGAATAATTCCTCTGGGATTAAGCGCACGGAGTTCGGCAGCATCAACATCCCATGCCAGCAGTTCACAATAAACACCCATGTCACGAATACGACGGGCAATCAACTGGCTGTACTGAGAGCCAAAGTCAAGAATAAGAATACAATCCTGGTGAATATTATCTGTCATGTTAAACCTGTTATTTAAATCGATTATCCCATACGATAATTGGGTGATTCTTTCGTAATGGTCACGCTATGAACGTGACTTTCGTTAATTCCTGCATGGCTGATACGTACAAATTCAGCTTTGGTACGCAGTTCCTGAATAGTTCTGCAGCCAGTGAGTCCCATGCAGGAACGCAGGCCCCCCATCTGCTGCTGAACAATATCTTTCAGTAATCCTTTATAAGCGACTCGTCCTTCAATTCCTTCGGGGACTAATTTATCCACGGCAGTAGTGGCCTGAAAATAACGATCAGCAGAGCCTCTGGACATCGCTCCTGGCGATCCCATTCCACGGTATGATTTAAACGAACGCCCCTGATATAACTCAATATCACCCGGAGATTCTTCTGCTCCTGCCAGCATGGAGCCCATCATGACACAGTCAGCACCCGCTGCAATTGCCTTGGCAATATCGCCGGAAAAACGGATGCCGCCATCGGCAATAACCGCAATCGCTGTTCCCTGCAACGCCTCGGCAACATCAGCAATGGCGGTAATTTGTGGCACACCGACACCGGTAACAATACGCGTCGTACAAATAGAGCCCGGACCAATACCCACTTTTACCGCACTGACGCCGGCATCCACCAGTGCCAGGGCACCTGCACCTGTGGCAACATTTCCGCCTATAATTTGCAGGTCAGGATACCTCTTACGTGCCTGGCGAATGCACTGCAAAACACCTTCAGAATGGCCATGGGAGGAATCAATCAGCAATACATCAACACCGGCTTCAACCAGTGCATCAATGCGTTCAATACTGTCTTTACTGACACCGACAGCAGCACCTGCCCGCAGGCGACCATACTCATCTTTACAGGCATCAGGTTTGCACTCTGCTTTTTGAAAATCTTTCGCGGTTATCATGCCACAGAGACGAAAACCGCCATCCACAACCAGCACTTTTTCAACGCGTTTTTCATGCATTTTTTGCAGCACAACTTCCGGTGATTCGCCTTCCCTGACTGTCACCAGGCGTGCCTTTGGTGTCATCACCGCACTCACCGGTTGCGTAAGGCAGGTGACAAAACGCAGATCACGGCTGGTAATAATACCCACCAGTTCACCTTTATCAGTCACCACCGGGTAGCCGGCATAGCCATTACGGGCAGTCAATGCAGCTACCTGAGACAAAAGGGTGTCAGGTGTGACAGTCTGTGGCTGCGTCACGACACCACTTTCATATTTTTTCACACGCCTGACTTCCCCTGCTTGATGTTGCACAGACATGTTTTTGTGAATAAAGCCAATTCCTCCTTCCTGCGCAAGCGCTATCGCCAGAGAGGATTCAGTAACCGTATCCATGGCAGCTGACAAAACAGGAATATTAAGGCGAATCTTTGCTGTCAGTTGAGTACAGATATCCACCTGCGCAGGCAGGACTGTGGAATAAGCAGGAACCAGCAGAATGTCGTCGAACGTCAGGGCTTCTTTAACAATACGCAGCATCGCAATATCTCATCATTAACAGGGAAAAATAAAATATTGCCCTGGCATTCTACAGAGCGTTGCCCATTGCCTCCAGTGATTTATCAAAAAATTGATTGATTCGCCCGGTAACATCAGTAGTATCAACGCTCAACATAGTTCACTCATTATCCTTAATATTATGATGTTGCTACCTGTAGCGCCGGTTATTTTTACTGTCAGTCACTTAAACCAGGCGGTAAAACAACTGCTGGAAATGGAAATGAAACAAATCTGGCTTAATGCTGAAATTTCCAATTTCTCTCAGCCTGCCTCCGGTCACTGGTATTTTACCCTGAAAGACTATCGCGCTCAGGTACGCTGCGTCATGTTTCGTGTCCATAATCAGCACACTACTTTTCGCCCGTGCAATGGCCAGCAGGTGTTAGTTCATGCTTCAGTCACCTTATATGAGCCCAGAGGTGATTACCAACTGGTTATTGAAAGCATGCAACCAGCCGGTAACGGGCTACTGCAGCAACAGTTTGAACAACTCAAACAACGGCTATTATCAGAGGGATTGTTTGCGCAATGCCACAAAAAATCGCTTCCCAGACCCGCTCACAGGGTGGGTATCATTACCAGCACCAGTGGTGCCGCATTACAGGACATTTTACAAATATTATTGCGCCGCTCTCCTGCCCTGCCTGTGGTGATTTACCCCACTGCGGTCCAGGGAGCAGAAGCACCGGCGCAGATAATAAAGGCAATAGAGATAGCCAATCAGCGCCAGGACTGCGATGTGCTTATTCTGGGACGTGGTGGAGGATCACTGGAGGATCTGTTTAGTTTTAATGATGAGCAGGTAGCCCGGGCTATCTTTAATAGCGTTATTCCGATTATCAGTGCTGTCGGGCACGAGACTGATGTCACCATTGCTGATTTTGTTGCTGACCTGCGTGCACCGACGCCTTCAGCTGCCGCAGAGCTGGTCAGCCGCGACCAGATGGAGTTGCTGCGCCAGTATCAGTCACAACAACAGCGCCTGGAAATGGCCATGGACTACTTCCTGATACAGCGTAACCAGCAATCAAGCCAGTTACACCACCGCCTGCAGCAACAACACCCCTGCCTGCAGCTGGCGCTATGGCAAAATCGTTTACTTAAACAACAGCGTCGTCTGGCAGAAGGCATGCAAAACCGGCTGAACAAAGAAACCCGCTACGTTGAGCATCTGCAACAGCGCCTGGCTTACCGACAGCCAGAGGCTGCCATTCATCACTGTTATCAACGTGCACAACAGCAGGAATCTCGCCTCAAATGGGCACTGGAACGCCAGCTTAATCGCTATCAGCAACATATTGATATCCTGCATGCACGCCTGAGCGCAGTAAATCCATTCACCACCCTGGCACGTGGTTACAGCGTTACTCAAGCCAGCGACGGTCAGCTGGTAAAAAGCATCCGACAGGTTAGCTCAGGAGACATTATTAAAACACGGTTACAGGATGGCTGGCTGGAAAGTAAAATCGCTGTTATCACCGCAAAAAAAAATACAGGTTAATCATAAAGTAATCCTTTCCTCAGCATAGCCATTTGCATTTTTCCGCATCACACGGGCATTTCCTGACTATTCAGTCTTTTCCATTGCCTGTTTTTTAAGCTAACCGATAATTTCGCTTTAAAAGAAGAACTCGCAGCTTTCACTATACTCAGATTCAGTATCACCAGACGTCGACAATCATAGTCATGTACTTATTAATAATCATAATTTTAAAACAAATCATTCTCATCGCATCAGCGATGTATTTTCTTAAAACCGGAAAATAACGATCCCTATGCTGACGCTGGATTCGATACAAATAACAACCTGTTTTCATAAAAATTTTTATAAAAGGGAGTTTATATGTCTAGTTTATCAGTGTTACCCAACTACAGCCTGGTTCCACCCTACATGTTAAAAGAAATTATCGATAACGGTGATTCCAATCAGCAGATTACGGCTTCGTTAACTCTCATTGATGTCAATCGCATACTCAGTACGGATCCGCTGGAGCCAGAACCCGTTATGGCGGAAGTCCTCGCTACAAAGGGTAAAGTTTATCGTTCCATTTATGATGCGCATAACAAGGAATCCCTTCCTGGTACACTCATACGCAGGGAAGGAGGAACTGCCATAAATGATATCGCGGCAAAAGAAGCCTATGACTATCTGGGCGTCACTTATGCCTTTTTCTGGCAAAAATTTCAGCGACACTCTCTTGATAATAAAGGCCTGCAGCTGGATGCGAGCATCCACTACAGCAATAATTATCAGAATGCATTCTGGAACGGGCAGCGCATGGTGTTTGGTGATGGGGACGGACAGATATTCAACCGCTTTACCATCGCTATTGATGTTATCGCCCACGAACTGACCCATGGCGTGACAGAAAGTGAAGCAGGTTTTATTTATTACGGCCAGGCCGGTGCGTTAAATGAATCCATGTCTGATGTTTTTGGCTCCATGGTAAAACAGTTTCATAAAAATCAGACGGCGGCTGAAGCAGACTGGCTTATTGGTGAAGGCCTGTTGAACAGTAAAATTAATGCGAAAGGCTTGCGTTCTATGGCTGCTCCCGGCACTGCCTATGATGATCCCCTGCTGGGTAAAGATCCGCAACCTGGGCACATGAATCATTATTTGAACACCCGTAACGATAACGGCGGGGTGCATTCTAATTCAGGCATACCAAATCGGGCATTTTATCTCGCGGCCACTAAACTCGGCGGCTACTCCTGGGAAAAAGCAGGAAAAATCTGGTACGATGCACTCTGTGATGAGTCACTGAAAGAAAAGACCGGATCCGAACATGGTTATATCAATTTTCTCGAATTCTCACGCCTGACCATAGATAAGGCGCGTCTGTTCGATACGCATACAGCAGAACAGGTGCGCGATGCCTGGCACGAAGTCGGCGTCTGGTAATGCCTGAACAGGCAGGGCCAATCGCTCAATAATTAACAGGATAGTATCGTTCCTGGCGGCATTATCTGGCAGGAACGGTATCAGGCCTCTTGCGAACTGGCTCATAAAAATGACACCTGAAAGCAGCCGACATATCAAGCCTGGAGACATCAGCAGGACCCGGTTATAAAAGAATTTTCCGGAAAATAAAACCGCGCTGAATCACCGCAAAAAAGCACACAGGTTACTCATAAAGTAATGCCCCTGCCAGAGGATAGTTCTCTGCATTCTGCCCCATCACACGGATATTTTCTGCCTGTTCAGGGCCTTTTTGAGGGTTATTTTTGTACTGCTTTTCAATTGCACGCTCAGAGAAAAATGGCCAGCGTTCACTATACTGAGATTCAGTATCACCATGCATTACCGATGCATATATTTATTATTAATTAATAAATCAGTCACATCGCATCACAGATGCTTTTTTTAATTAAACAGGAGAATAACGATCTCACCATCTGGCACTGGATTTAAGACAAATAACAAGTTGTTGATAATAAAAATCTTTTATAACAAGGAGTTTATATGTCCAGGCTATCTGTATTACCTGATTACGCGTTGATTCCTTCCTATATGCTGCAGAAAATTATCCAAAATAACGGTGATTCCAGCACGGCAATCAGGACTTCGCTGCTCAGTGAAAATTCACCGGAACAGGAATTCATCCTGGCGCAAAAAAAATGCGCGGTTATCTTACCTTCTGAAAGAGGTAAAGTTTTGCGTTCCGTCTCTGATGCTGAAAGCGGAACATGCCTTAACAGGCTTATACTTCGTAATGAAGGAGAAGCGGCAATAAATGATATTGCGGCCAATGAAGTTTATGACTATCTGGGAATTACCTATGATTTTTTCTGGCAAAAATTCCAGCGACACTCTCTTGATAATCAAGGCCTGCAGCTAAAAGCAGGCCATAAATTATAATGATAATTCCTCGCTTAGCACCTACATTAATACATACTGGCTGGGAAAAGATGAAGAAATTAAGGGCACAGGACGATGTGTAGTCTTTGGTAACAGTGACGGAAAAATATTCAACCGCCTCACCGCTTTTATCGATATTGTCGCGCGCCAATTGACCTATGGAGTAACAGAAAGTGAAGCAGATTTTATTTATGATGCAGAGTCCGGTGCCTTGACTGAATCGATGTCTGATATTTTTGGCTCTATGGTAAAACAGTTTTACAGGAATCAGACTGCCGAAAAAGCAGACTGGCTTATCGGCGAAGGCCTGTTAAAGAATAAAATTAATGGCAAAGGATTGCGCTCTCTGGCACGTCCCGGTACCGCCTATGACGATCCTCTGCTGGGTAAGGATCCGCAACCTGCTCATATGAATGATTATGTGAACACCGGCAGCAATAACAGTGGAGTGCATACCAATTCAGGCATACCAAACCGCGCATTTTATCTCGCTGCTATTAAACTGGGCGGCTATTCATGGGAAAAAGCAGGGAAAATCTGGTACAGTTCACTTTGTGATAACTCTCTGAAGAAACACAAAAAGGAAGGAAATAAGGTTGGTTTCCTTGAGTTTTCACGCGTAACCATAAACAAGGCCCGTCGTTTATTCGGCCAGCATACTGCAGACAAGGTACGCAGTGCCTGGTATGAAGTCGGTGTCAAGGAGCCTGCTGATATCTGAACAATGACTGTTATCCGGCCTGATTAACCGGATATTATCGTTCCTGACGGCATTGATCTGCCAGGAACGGTATCAGACGTTTTTCAACACGCGTGTGCGAGGCACAACGCAGCACAGTGTATACAAAGTACATGAGAAGTTGAGTAATGCCGACAACGCATTCGCGCAGCAGCGTTTCAAAAGAGCCTTATTTGTTTATTTACTATCTTTAGCTGTTAAGTGATAGTAAACCATCTATAAAAAATGAGGCTTTAATCAGAACGGCCAGTGAATACAATAATGACCGATACTATTATGAATGTCAGACTGCTTAGCGGAGCATGCAATGACGCAATCAATTTTTACCTGTAGCGAAAATACGGTTATTGAAATATCCCGTGAAGGCGGGTTCGCCCCAGTGCCTGAACTGTCAGGCCTGCGGCGCTGCTCCTTAAAGAGCCTGCAGGCCAGTGAGGGGAAACAACTTTGCCAGCTGCTAAATCAATTATCTTCTTATAAAAAATCCAAAAAAACCCCCTGGATTCCACAGGGGGCTGATCAACGTTATTTCCTGATAACAGTCAGTGACTCTGTACAGAAAACAGGCAATATCATACTGGAAATTCCTGAAGAGGCTGCACCAGCAGCATTGATTCAGTTCTGGCAGACAGGCTCTTTTGCTACCCCCTGAGGCATCGATACTATTCAGTCAGCAGGCTTTCCCGTCTCAAGTAAAAATATCCATTCGTGCTTTCATCCACTGACATAGCGCTCAAGCGAAAGTCAGTCATTATACGCCCGATATTTTATAGAATGCCGACTTTTTTACCAGCCGGCATTTTTCTCAAGTTAAAACAGCAGACAATTTTTCGGACTATTTATTACCAAATATCAGCCTGGTAGCGCTGATGTTTTTTATAAGCCAGCTTTTCATGCGCCTTCTTTATTCCCCGCAGGAAAATTATTCCGGACTAACAATATCTTACATTTATTTTCATGATGGTACTTGTTTAGTAATAATTCATTCATGATAGTTAATCTTCCCGCCCTGATTTAGTTTTATGTATCCGGCCCCATCCGGGATAAGGAGGTAGCTTATGACAATGTCAGCAAATACCCAGCAACAGACAGCGGTACCGCATGATAGCGAGACAAATAGAATCACATGCTTTGCCTCTGCTGCATCACATCTTTCTACTAATTTACCCGCTGCTGAAACAGGACAGGAGCCTGTTTATCATCCAGAAAAAGCAGTCAATAACTCAGATGCATTTACTGTGCTTCTTGTGGGTTCGGACTGGACAGGTTTCAGCTGGACGTCGGTAAAAAATCAGCTGAAAGCCGGTACTGTTATTCAAAACAGCTTCTCTCCTGGTATTTTCGTCTTAGTGGAGTTACCACAAAGACCTACCGCATGGCTCGGCGATATTCCGGTTACGCTTGACGGTAGCCAGGCAGGAGCACAACAGAATGCAGTAGTACTTGCCGGAAGAGTAGGTAATCAGATACGTGTTATTGATTCAGAATATATTCTTGCAGGTAATATACGTTACCGACTTGATAATATTGCTATTACTGTGGGGCAGGCTAAGGCACGGGAACTCTTCAAGGGTAATAACCGCTCTGAACGTTTTCTTGGTGCACATCCTGATGTAGAAACACGGGAGTTTTTAAAACGCCATAAGCTCCTGCCAGCAGCATTGCTGGACTATCTGGGCTCTGGTACACCGGAATTTGCAGAAGAACAGGCTGAAAACAGCGAGCGTCTGGCAAAAGGCGACAGATGGATAATCCCTGATGACATTCATACTGATAGCGGTAATGATCTGATAGCCGCATATGCAGGCTCCTGGAAAGGCGGTGAAGACAGTGATTATTATATTGTGATGAAACCTTCATCTTTCGGTCTGGAATCCAGACCAGAAGGCAGGTCAGGAGCACAGGTGAAAATCGATAATCATGCAACGGATATGAAAATGGATACCCTGTATCTTCCGGTAACAGCACAGGGACTTAACGTGCAGACGACAGGAGAACATCTGATGCTGGCTTTTGCAGATCAGAATCAATGGGTTATCTGTCAGGTTACTGATTTTATGCGCGGCCCGTTATGGCAACATCTGCAGATTGTGGATAAAACGGATCGGGTTTTTAACCTGGAAATCCACGAAAATCAGCTACAGCTGATAAATACTGGCAGGCAGTTCATACCTCAGGCTAACATCATGAGCAATGATGATAAACAGGCTGTCAAAAACAGGCCAGTTGCCGCTGCTTCCTCACAACCCGGTGATATCATAATGACTGATGCCATCAGCAGCTGGCCTGACAGGCCGCAGATATTTACCATGACAGATGTCATGAAAGATTTATTCTTTCCAGTAATAAGACTGGTATCTTCACTCTCAGCCCTGTGATGAAGATAGCGAATAACGTTTGACAGCAGGTTTCCCCGTTAACGGTATCCGCATTCAGCTGGCTGAATAGTCACTACACATGAATATCCTGCCATAAGCCAACGCAATGGCTATGACAGGCTTATTATTTTGCCACCTGTCTGCGGCCCTGCATCTGAGGACGACGGGACTTTGCAGCAAACGGATTTTCATTTTCATTAAACTGAATGCGAATAGGTGTACCCATTATCTTTAATGAGCGGCGAAAATAATTTATAAGATAACGCCGGTAAGAATCTGTCAGGCTTGCCACCTGATTTCCGTGAATAACCACCACAGGAGGATTATAACCACCCGCATGTGCATACTTAAGCTTCACACGGCGACCCCGAACCAGCGGTGGCTGGTGATCTTTCTCAGCCATCTGCATAATACGTGTTAACAGCGCAGTGCTTACTCGTTTTGTTGCACAGTTATAGGCTTCCTGCACTGAAGAAAACAGATTACCTACACCCGAACCATGCAGCGCAGAAATAAAATGGACGCGTGCAAAATCAACAAAACCAAGACGAATATCCAGCTCAGTTTTCACATTATCTCTGTCTTCCTGAGTCATACCGTCCCATTTATTAATAGCAATAATCAGCGAACGCCCACTGTTAACAATAAAACCCAACAGGGAAAGATCCTGATCAGCAATACCACTGCGGGCATCAATCATAAAAATGATGACATTAGATTCTTCAATAGACTGCAGTGTTTTTATCACAGAAAACTTTTCAACCGTTTCTGTTACTTTACCGCGCCTGCGTACCCCTGCAGTATCAATCAGCACATAATCTCTGCCATCACGTATCATGGGAATAAAAATGCTATCCCGCGTTGTGCCTGGCATATCACAAACAATCACCCTATCTTCACCGAGAATGCGGTTGATTAATGTTGATTTACCTACATTGGGACGACCAACTACCGCAAGTTTAATGGGTAAATCCTGTGGGTTAAACTTCTCTTCCAGCTCTTCTGACTGACTCAGCTCATCATTATCTTTTGCATCTTGTGCTTCATCCGCTAACGGCAACCCGGCGTCCACGACGTTATTTGTTTCGAACAATAACAGGGATACCTGTTCCATCAAGGCTGCTACACCACGCCCATGAGAAGCAGCAATGGCATGAACTTCGCTCATCCCGATGGAATGAAAATCAGCAACCACCGTATCAATATCCATGCCATCAGTTTTATTAACCACCAGAAAAGTAGTTTTTTCACGCCGGTGTAAATGTCGGGCAATCTCTACATCTGCTGGCATCAGCCCTGCACGGGCATCAACCATAAACAGCACGATATCAGCTTCTTCAATCGCTCGGGTTGCCTGACTCGCCATCTGAGCTTCAACCTCTTTTTTGGCCGCATCCGCGCCACCCACTTTGCCATCAATACCCCCGGTATCAATGACAATGAATGCGTTATCATCCACTGTTGCTCGCCCATATTTACGGTCACGTGTCAATCCAGGGAAGTCGGCTACCAGCGCATCACGAGTCCGGGTTAACCAGTTAAATAAGGTGGACTTACCCACATTAGGGCGCCCAACCAGTGCAACAGCGGGTATCATTATTCAAATCTCATGAGGTTATTATTAAATTAAAGTGATATTACACAGGATACAGTCAGACAAAGCATCATTCAGCGACTGCCGGCAGGCTCACTATGTTTATCTGTCTTTTAGACAAAAGCTGTCTGATTTTCCTTCGTGCACTTCAACATGAAAGCATGCGAGATAAAAAACAGGCATAGCACAGCAAGAAATCTTTGTGGCTAGCGGGTAAATGCATAAATTTTTCCATTTCTTGCCTGAACCAGTAACCTGCCATCAATCACGACAGGTTTACTTAAAAAACCAGAACTATCAATTGCCTGCTGCACAACAAAATGACCATCGTTGATATTCAGCCAGTGAAGATAACCCTCTCCATCGCCTGCAACAAGAAAACCATTATAGATAACAGGTGGGGTTAAATTGCGATACGATAACTCATCCTGATTCCATAAAGTCATACCACCATTCGCGTTCAGTGCCATGATACGCGAATGCTGATCAACAAGATAAATATTGCCTGAATCAACGATAAAATCGTTCACTGAGCTGGCAGCACGTTGCCATAAAATTTGCCCGCTATGCAAATCCAGTGCAACCAGATTACTGTTATAAGCAAGGGCATAGACCACGTTATTAACGATAACGGGTGTAACGTCGACATCATTCAGGCGATCAATTTCTGTTGCACCTGTTACCTGGGCAATACGCTGCTGCCAGATAAGCTGACCATTTTCTATTAATACAGCACTGACCCTGCCATTGTCTCCACCAATAATAGCCGCACCAGAAGCTATCGCAGGAACAGATTGTCCTCTCAGGGAAAGCGGTACTGTATCGAGACTTAAGCTCCATTTAACTGCACCATCAGATTCATTCAGTGCCTGCAACATACCATTAGTAGTATGAACAAGTACCAGACCATCAGTGACAACAGGACGTGCAACCACTTCACCGGCAACCTCAGACTGCCAGACAACTTTTCCATCATCGCTGTTTAATGCATAAACCTGCGCTTTTTCACTGCCAACATAAATGCGAGAGCCAGAAGCGGTTAATCCTCCTGAAAGTAATGCAGTTTTATTCGCAGACAGCAGACCTGTTTTTTCAGACAAGGTAGTCTGCCAGATTTTTTTACCACTGTCGGCATCCATCGCCCTTACCAGACCCTTTCTGTCAGCAGCAAATATCATGGTACCCTGCCATGCGGGTTGTAAACGTGAATAATATTCACCGATACCACTACCCATTGATGTGCGCCATATTTCAGTCGGTATAAATTGATTTTCAACTTTGGGTAACGGCGACATCACTACCACATCTTCTTCACGGTTGAACAGAGAACAACCCGTCAGTAAAAAAAATAGCAGCAGCCCTGATAAGCGTAAAAAAAACAATTGCATGGACATCCTCTTAACTGGGACTGGGGAGGTTATTTAATTTCATACGTAGTAATTCAGTAAGTTCTTCAGAAGGGCTAAAGCGGAGACCATCATTGTATGCATCCTGTGCACCCTGAATATTACCTTTACTGTACATTGCATCACCCCGTATCATCTGAGCCATTGCATTCCATGCACCTTCAGTCACAGCATTCAGCGTTGCTAACGCTTCATCAGGCTTTTTCTGTTGTAACTGGATACGAGCCAGCTGAAGATTAACCAGCGACAGTAAATTACTCTCCTTAATCTGACTGATGGATTGCTTCAGTTGTTGTTCTGCTTTTGTAAAATCATTGTTTTCAACAAAATACACAGAGAGCTGCAGTGAAGCCAGAGCGCCATAATGATTTTTAGTATTACTGGCAAAGTCTTCCAGTGCCGCCACGCCGTTTGCTTTATCTGTTAACAGCGCTTTACTGGCTTGCTGCCAGGAAGATGCCGTTTCCATGCGTAACGTATTTTGATGATTGCGCCAGTAATTCCATCCAATCAGGGCAATAATTCCAGCGACTATACCGATAATCAATAGCGGACCATACCCGGAAAAAAAGCGACGCACTGCATCGAGCTGCTCCCTTTCATTTGTATAGCTTTCCATATTCTTCCTTAATTAACTGAATATCATGGTCAGATGTGTATTAAGACAGGATAATGCCAGTGTTTGCTGGTTTCCATTATGTAAATCTTTCACCACTATCTGATCGGAGGCGATTTCATTTTCCCCTAACATCAATGCCAGACGTGCACCGCGTTTGTCGGCACGGGAAAACTGTTTTTTTACACTGCCGCCGCCGTAATGAGTCATCAGCTGCAAATCTGGAAACGTATCACGTAGCGTTTCAGCCAGCTTCATGGCAGCATGCTGCGTACCTTCGCCAGAATAAATCAGGTAAATATCCAGCGTCGGTAGTTGCTTTAATTCAGGATTAATCAACTGGAGTAAAAGCACCAGGCGCTCCATGCCTATAGCGAAACCGATTGCAGGTGTAGCCTGTCCACCCAACTGTTCCACTAAACTATCATAGCGCCCTCCAGCACAGACTGTGCCCTGAGCACCCAGACTGTCAGTAACCCATTCAAAGACGGTTTGATTATAATAATCCAGACCACGTACCAGCCTTTCATTAACCCTGTAGGGAATACCGACATTTTCTAACAGTGAACACAATTGAGCAAAATGCTGCCTGGAATCATCATCCAGACAGGCAGATAAACTGGGCGCGTCGTTTAGCAACAATTGAATATCCGGATTTTTAGAATCAAGCACACGTAATGGATTAACGTGCATCCTGCGCTTGCAATCTTCATCCAGTCTGTCCTGGTGCTGTTGCAGGAATTTAATTAATTCATCACGATACTGAATACGCGCTGCCAGTGAGCCAATTGAATTCAATTCAAGCCTGACATAACCATCAATCCCTAACGCTTTCCAGCAGCGTACGGTCAGCAAAATCAATTCAGCATCAATATCAGGACCTGAGAGACCAAAAACCTCTGCACCAACCTGGTGAAACTGACGATGGCGACCTTTTTGTGGACGTTCATAGCGAAACATAGGGCCTGCATACCACAGACGCTGTTCCTGATTATTATACAGCAATCCATGCTCAATGGCTGCGCGTACACAGCCTGCAGTACCTTCAGGGCGTAACGTCAGGCTTTCATTATTACGATCGCCAAAGGTATACATTTCTTTTTCTACCACATCAGTAAATTCACCGATGGCGCGTTTAAACAAAGAAGTTTTTTCTACTACGGGAAGGCGAATTTCACTATAACCATAGCTGCAAAGTGCCTGCTTCAACGCAGCTTCAATGCGTTGCCATAATGCCGTTTCTGCCACAAGGCAGTCATTCATACCCCGGACGGCCTGAATATCCTTTGCCACAGCTGCTCTCTAATTTTCCTGTAAACTAACACTGATGCGATTTTTTTCTATCATTGATATTCTGGCGCGTATTTTTGCTTCCAGTTGCTCAATCATTTTATCATTATCAAGACGTTCTTTCTGGCGTACGCCATTCTCATAAAATCCACTTTTATTATGTGCACCAGTCACACCAATAGTTGAAACCAGCGCTTCACCTGGGCCATTGACGACACAACCAATAATAGAAACATCCATGGGCGTAATGATATCCTCCAGACGTTGTTCAAGCGCATTAACCGTACCAATAACATCAAATTCCTGTCTGGAACAGGTCGGACAGGCAATAAAATTAATGCCTCTTGAACGTATCCTTAGTGATTTAAGGATATCAAAACCTACTTTAACTTCTTCTACCGGATCTGCAGCCAGCGAAATACGTATTGTGTCTCCAATACCTTCAGCCAGTAACATGCCCAAACCGACTGCTGATTTCACTGAACCACTGCGAGCACCGCCCGCTTCAGTAATACCAAGGTGCAATGGCTGGTCAATACGAGCAGCCAGTAAGCGATAGGCACCTACCGCGAGAAAAACATCAGATGCCTTAACACTGACTTTAAATTGTGTAAAATTCAGCCTGTCAAGAATATCAACATGCCGCATCGCTGATTCCAGTAATGCTTCTGGAGTAGGTTCACCGTATTTTTCCTGAATATCTTTTTCGAGAGAGCCGCCATTAATACCAATACGAATAGGGATATTACGGTCACGGGCACTGGCTACAACTTCACGAATACGAGATTCATTACCAATATTACCTGGATTAATTCTCAGACAGTCAGCACCATATTCAGCAACTTTCAGAGCAATACGATAATCAAAGTGAATATCAGCAACAACAGGAACATTAACCTGCTGCCTGATAAGCTTAAATGCATCAGCAGCATCAAGAGTAGGTACAGAAACACGAACAATATCAACGCCAACACGTTCCAGTGCGACTATCTGCCTGACCGTTGCCTCTACATCTGTAGTACGGGTATTCGTCATAGACTGCACACTGATGGGAGCACCATCACCAACCGGCACTTTTCCCACGTAGATACGTGTCGATTTACGCCTTTTAATAGTGTAGGAATAAGACAAGATATGCCCTCCAGAATGACAGCATTGCACCTGTAGTATTTTGATTACATTGCTTAATTTCGGCTATATCAGGGTATCATAAACCTTGCAGTTCGCTTTGCTTTAACAAAACTACTTAGATCTATCTCTTTTCCCTGATACTGAATCTGCACTGCTGATGGAGCGCCAATAACCAGTTTATAGGGCTCTTTTCCTGTTAAATTTAGCTTACTACCTGTCTGTTGTATGCCATCAAACAATGTCTTACCACTGGCATCAGTAACCTGTAACCAGCAATCTGAAGAAAAATCCATAGTCAGCATATCACTATCATCGGTTGCAGATTCTTCAGTCATTGACAACAGCTGATCGGAAGCCACAGAACTGTCTTCGCTATCACTGATATCAGCAGTCTGTTCATCACTATCATTTGAGTCAATGGTTCCAACTGCAATGCCGGAATCTGTTTCATCATCCGATTTTGCTACAGTCAGCTCATTATCATCTTGCTGATCTGCGGAATTATCTATCATTGAGGCAAATTCTTCCTGTTGCGCCTTGTAATTTTGCCACCACCAGACACCCGTAAGGCCAAGCACGACAGCAATGATAAGCCAGGTAAAATAAATCAACCAGGTATCACGTTTTTTGCGTTTTCTTAGCGCAGCATGCTGCATGGATGCAATCTTTGGTGTCACCACCAACTGAGAATCATTTTTTAAATCTGGCAATAATTCATCTTCGGGAATGTCGACAAGTTTGGCATATGAGCGAACATAACCGCGAAAAAACAGCGGCGTTAAACTGCTCTGTGCTTTATCTTCTTCAATACCACGAATTATCGATACAGTGAGACACAAGCGCTCTGCGATAACCTGGCGGGTGAAACCCATGCGTTCACGTGCCTCACGTAAACGGGCTCCTGTCGTTGGAACTGTCTGTTGCTGAGTAATGTCAATATTCATGGGCTAAAAAATGCTGATATTGTTTGGATTGTGGGAAATCTCGCGCCAATTGCCTGCCATAATGTTGCACTCTATCCTGACGATTCATCAGCGCAGCAGAACGAATTTGTAACCATAAACTCCCGGCGCTTACCGGTAAAATAGTCTGGTAAACATCCAGTAAAAGTTGCACCCTGGCATATTTTCCCTGCTGCAATTGCCTTTCTGCTTCTGCAAGCAGGGAGGCTCCTTTAGCAGAATCATAGCGTAACGCACGGGTAAGCAGCGTTTTTGCATCCCTGTCCCGATTAGCCTTAAGAAAACAATAACCCGCGTTTTCCAGACTATCTGCTACCTGGGCATAGTCAGGTAATGATGCTGCGATACTAAATTGCTGCTGAGCGGCTGTATAGCGCCCTGAATTACACAAAAATACACCATAACTATTTAGCACTATACCATTTACCGGAGCCAGCTGCATTGCATGAAGATAACGTTTTTCTGCTGCGCTATTTTCACCAATTCGCTGTTCATAAACCGCCATTGCTAACTGGGCACGATAATCCTGTGGGTATGCACGCAGTACTTTTTCAAAATTATAGTGAGCGGCACTCAGATTTCCTTCGGCAAGATATTCCATACCGAGTCGCAGGTGAATTTCCATCGCTGCTACCGCTGGCTCAGCATTTTCATTTTTCAATGAATCAGCGCAGCTTACTAATAACATCGTTATCAGACAGAGGTTATACCACTTTTTTAGCTTCATGCTAATGTCAATTTTCAGTTATCTGGAAGTTATATTCCTTAACTAAGAATAAAAAAAGAACAAACGATCTTACTATGATGCCAAAAATCAGCTAATTCAAATGCTGTTTACCGCTATCATTTCACCAGCAATGTGTTTTTTCAGTGTTCGCTTGGTACGATCGATAACTTCGCCAGCCAATTGGCCACAGGCAGCATTAATATCATCACCACGGGTTTTACGAATGATAGTCGTGAAGCCGTACTCCATCAATATTTTAGCGAAACGATCAATGCGGCTATTAGAACTGCGTCCATAAGAAGCACCGGGAAATGGATTCCATGGAATAAGATTAATTTTGCAGGGTGTTTCTTTCAAACATTCTGCCAGCTGGTGTGCCTGCTCTGTACTGTCATTGACGTTATTTAACATAACATATTCAACCGTTACCTTGCCCTGATTAGCATTGGATTTAGCTAAATAACGACGTACGGAAGCCAGGAAAGTGGCAATATTATATTTACGATTAATGGGCATAATTTTATCACGTATTTCATCAACAGGCGCATGCAAAGAAATAGCCAGTGCAACATCAATCATATCACCCAGTTTATCCAATGCAGGTACCACACCTGATGTCGAGAGAGTAACGCGACGTTTAGAAAGACCAAAACCCAGACTATCCATCATAATGTCCATAGCAGGTACAACATTATTCAGATTCAGCAAAGGCTCTCCCATTCCCATCATCACCACATTGGTTATCGGGCGCCGGCCACTGGATTTTAATGAGCCGATGATTTTTGCTGCACGCCACACCTGGCCAATAATTTCTGCAACTCGCAGGTTACGATTAAAACCCTGCATCGCAGTCGCACAAAACTTACATTCCAGCGCACAACCTATCTGTGAAGAAACACACAGGGTGGCCCGATCATTTTCAGGAATGTAAACAGTTTCAACCTGACTCGAACCTACCTGCATTGCCCATTTGATAGTGCCATCTGCCGAATGCTGTTCACAAGCCACTTCAGGGGCACGGATACAGGCAATATCCTGCAGTCTGGCACGCAGGGCTTTGTTGATATCCGTCATTTGCTCAAAATCATCATAACAGTAATGGTAGATCCATTTCATAACCTGATCAGCACGGAAAGGTTTCTCGCCAATGGAAACAAAAAACTCACGCATTTGCTGGTGATTTAAATCAAGCAGATTAATTTTTGCAGCAACGAGGCTTTCCTTCTGAACAACAGGTGAAGACAGTACAGTAGATTGCGTTTGTTCAGATAAAAAGAGATGTCGGGACATTAATGATTACAGCCTCGTTGTTATAGCGTTAACACGACCAGAATTTTAAAGGGAATACCAGAAAATGAAAATAACGCAGGTCATTTTCTGTAAAAGTACTATTTTTGTCAGTAACTCATATGATTATACTGTTTTTTTGTGTGCTCTGATGAAAGCCACAAAACATAAATCTGAAGATTTCACAGGCCATTCATATCTGCCATAGCGCACCTCAGATAAGCGACATTAACGTTTGTGTACGCGTTTATGTATTTCATCATGAGCAAAAAAGTAAGCAATTTCACGCTCTGCCGATTCCACAGAATCTGAACCATGTACTGCATTGGCAGTAAAACTATCTGCATAATCGCAACGCAAGGTACCTGCAAGAGCCTCTTTCGGATTAGTTGCGCCCATAATTTCACGATTACGGCGAACGGCATCTTTAGATTCCAGAATCTGAACCATAATGGGGCCGGAAGTCATAAATTCAACCAGCTCCTTAAAAAAAGGGCGTTCTTTATGCTCTGCATAAAAGCCTTCAGCCTGTTCTGTTGTCAGATGCAACATTTTTGCTGCCACAATTTCAAAACCAGCGCTTTCAAAGCGAGAATAAATTGAACCAATGCTATTTTTGGCTACTGCATTAGGTTTAATAATGGAAAAAGTACGCTCTAACGCCATGATAACTCCTTCACTAACTGATAGTTTTGCAATAAAAAAGGCCAGAAGGCCAGTTTATCTGGCATCCATTATATCCACACAGTAAACACCTGACTATGGCCTTATCACACATATTTTAAGAAAAACTACCGGCAAGCAGAGTGCCCACAGTCTGCGACACTCCCTGTAAGCGAGGTTAATCAGGCAGAATACTGCTGCGTCAGGTTATCCAGGAAATTTTTCTGCCCTTTAAGAAGGCGATTCAGGTTCAGTGAACTGATTTCTGTGTTCTGTAATGCGGTCAGTTCTGCTATAAAAACCTGCCATGCCTGGCTGAGTTTTTCTGCTTCGCTGAAAATAAATTCACGTTCTATATCAATCTGTAAAACAGAATTAATATCCTTAATAAGCTGTTCTACCTGTTCCAGATTGATTTTTAATTCATTAATGTCCTGATTTACTTTATCTATCTGATTATCCAGTTTCTTACGGGCTTTCGCGAGATCACTGTATTTCAGACCGTCAGAAACGCTGCCCATGATTTTTCTGAAAATCTCAATACTGTGTTTAATTGCCTGTTTAATTGCTTCTTTTTTAGCAATGGTGAAATCCAGACCGTCAATATCACTGCCACTGGGAAGATAATCCTTAAAAAGATCAGCCAGATTATGCTTGCGCACTATATCCTGACTTTCTATTAACTTGATACGTTCTTCTCTGATACTGTCGCGGTATTGTATTTTTTGCGCAATCTCAGCAGAGAGCTCTTTTTGACGTTTTTGTTCTCCCATCAACGAATCTTCTACACGCCCGGCAACCACTACATTACGTAAATCGGCAATTCTTTTTTCCAGTGCATTGTTGTTTTCGCAAAACAGTCTGCCAATTCTTGCCAGTTCACTGCTCAGGCTCATAAAAATTTCAACACGTGTTGACGACAGCGTCTCATCATCTTCTTTTTTGCATTCTGGAGACGCTCTGGCAGCATCTATTTCGCTAATGTTATCGAAATATCCCTGTATCTGGATATTACTTAAATAACTACGCAAAGTGGACAGCGCTTGTTGTATCGCTTCATCCAGCTCACGTGCATACAGCTTAATGCGTGTGGTTTTTTCCCGGATGGTATTAATACCCTGACTCTCAAGCTCTACCAGACGAAACAGGTTTTTTATGGCCTGTCGAAAATGCTGAATATCGATATCAGGATAGCTGATACCACTGGATGGAAAAGCGATAATGGACATAGGAGTACTCTCTGCGATTATTTTATGATCTATTTCATATTGTTTTTGATATTCCCTTAATGCTTCATCAAACATATCAGACAGATACCTGGCAGAATTGTTTACACTGTTCCAGGGATGAATGACTTTGCGAAAATAAGTAATAAAAGAGGTGAGCCTGAGCGCGTTATTGATATGACCGAACTGCTTCTGGGATTCATTTATTTCGGCCAGCATAGATTGCCACATGAGATCCAGATGGCTTACGGCAATCTCAGCATCCACCATGCGAATGCCCATATCACTGAAATTACGGGATAATCTTTCAAAAGTCTCCTGCAGACCTTTCTTGTTTTTTACCTGATTCTCCAATTTACCTACCGCTTCAATTAAGCGATTTTTTTCCTTGCGTGCTCTTTCGGCTTTGTCACCGAAAATACCTCCGGTAATAGCGAGGCCAATTAATCCACCTGCCAGACCCAAAAAAGATTTTTTAATATACTCGTTATAATCTTTTTTCAGCTGTTCAATGCGCTCATTTTTTTCGTTTATTTCATCCTGCAGCTCTCTGATAACATTTTTTAAATTGTGCTGCTGCATCAGATTGTCTTTTAATTTGACCTGCGGCTCGAGACCCAGGACAAGCACATTATTTGACAGCTGCCCCCCAATCAGCAGAATTTTAAAATCGGAGATCTCCGCTTTAATTTTAGCGGTTCTCGCCTGTGCCTCAGTAATATCGGTTTTCATCGCATCCATGAAATTGACTAATTCTCCTGCTATGGCATGATCTTCTTCACCATAAATGACATCGGCCAGTTTTTCTTTTGACAGGGCACCAACTTCAGTTTTTATCCTTTCCATGATAGGCATACTATCAATGATACTGATTATTTCTGTACCAGTACTGATAATACCTTTAGCAGTTATTTCCAGGTGCTTGTTTTGCATTTTTATATTGTTTTCAATCCGGTCCCAGCTGAGCGAATGGAGCCTGATTCCCTGAAATAATGTCCAGATACTGGCAGGCGTCAACCCGTCAATAGTTGTCCTTTGATAACCAATATAATTTTCCACTTCTGCTCTGGTAAACGGCAATGACAGAGCATGTTTTACATATAATTTAACGTTAAGCAGATCTTCTTTAGTAAAGATACCACCCGATCTTGCCACCTCTCCCTGTTTACCGGTAAGCAATCCCATAGTAACTCTTGTCACGTTCTCCACTTTTTCATGCGTACTATCCACAGCCAGTTGTGTTTGCGTCATTGACTTATTCTCCCTTCACCAATATCATGCTGATTTATGTCATAAAACATGCTGCAGGTGGACTAAGATAGTTTTTTGATGCTAAAACCATTAGCAATGCATTAAATATGCTTATAACTGGTTAATGTCAGTTCGAAAAATCAGGCAACCTGCCACACTGCGTTTGTCAGTGACATTCTAAAAAGAATAGACGACTTTATGCCCCTTCCGGCTACTTCTAATTTGTTCAGGGCGTAACACAAGCTGGTACTGTGGACAGGCGAAATCGGGCGTAAAAACCGCGAGGCAGGTACAGTGATTTGTTGAAATCTGAACCACTCCCCCCAGATTAACTCATTCAGACGTTAAGAGAATTAATGATAGTGCGCACGGCATTCACTTCAGTTGGCTAAAAGTGTAGTCAGCTTACTCTTCAGCATTACAATATAGTCCTGTTTTTTTCTTTCATCGTTTACAAAGAAATTAAAAGAATCAAAAAGCAGCTCGTTCACCGCAGCATAAATAAAAATGGCAAAAAGCTCTGCAGAATAATTTCTGGAGATGGTATTCCTGTCCTGCATTCCCTGAATAATGGCCACCCACGAAGTCGGTGCCAGCAACGTACCTCCGACAAGCGTTGCTGTGGAATCTTCCAGCTTCTGCCATTGAATTAACCGTAATATCCTTTTATCAGCTGCATAAATTGCCAGCCTTTGATCAATAATCTTTTCCAGAAAAACGTCCAGACTGTCCTCAGAAGAAATCAGATATGTGTTGAGGAGATTTTCATTAAGCAGTGATGCTTTAGCCGCTTTCCACAATGCCTGTTTATTACCGATATGATGGTAGATGAGGCTTTGATTAATACCGGCAATTTTAGCAATTTCGCTGATAGAAGCGCCAGAAAATCCTTTTTTTACAAAAACTTCTACAGCAGCATTGAGAATATTAGCCTTTTTACTATCCATTTTTAATCCGTCAATGTATATTGAACGTTCATTCAATAAAAAGTTCCACCTTGATAAAACAGGACCACAACATGAAACCAGTATTTATCCGTACTATGGTGATGTTTATCTTTTCTTTTCTGCCCTTCAGCACGGTAAGCTATGCTGCCGGTTCGTCAGAAATTTCATTCAATGCAAAAAAACTTATTCAGAATAGCCTGACAAAGCTGATACCAGATATGAACTTTTCTGAAAAGCTCATTGAAAAATACTTTTCACAAGACTACGTACAACATGTTGATGGTATAACGCTTAATTACCGTGATTTTGTCGACCACATGAAGAAACAGAAATCGTTATTAGCGTCTGCAAAAGTCACCATAAAATATATTATCGCAGAAGGAAATCAGGTTTCGACATTGCATATCGTTGATGCCATTAAAAAAAATGGAGAAAGTGTCAAAGTTCAGGTGAATGCTTTTTATCGCATAAAGGATAATAAAATAATTCTTGTTGATGAACTTACTCATATGATTAATGGTAATGAATCGGACAGGGCTTTAGCATCCAGTAAGTAACGACGAAATCAAATGTAAAAAACCGCACCAGTCTGCCCGCTATTTCACCAGCAGCCTGGCTGCAGAATGTTGATATTGCCTGTCAGGATTGAGGTTCAGGCTGTTTCAGTAATAAATCTGCCAGGGTACGCACCCCAATTCCGGTAGCGCCTGCTGACCACTGTTCCACAGCGCTTTTGCGGTAAGTTGCACTGCAGTCAATGTGCAACCATCCCTGCTGATAAGATTTTACAAAATGAGAAAGAAATGCTGCAGCGGTGCTGGCACCTGCTGTATGAGCAGCACCAGCTACATTATTGAGACAGGCAAAAGCAGATGATAACTGACTGCGATGAAATTCTGCCAGTGGCAGGCGCCAGAACGGCTCCTGCTCACTTTGGGCGCTATCGAGTAAAGCCTCGGCAAGCGCATTATCAAAACTGAACAGTGCATGATAATCATTGCCTAATGCTGTTTTTGCTGCACCTGTCAGCGTCGCTGCATCAATAATCATTACCGCACCCTGTTCACTCGCATCAATCAACGCATCCGCCAGCACCAGGCGTCCCTCAGCATCGGTATTCATCACTTCAACCGTTTTACCATTGCGATAACGAATGATGTCACCGAGTTTAAACGCTCCTCCACTGACCATATTGTCTGCACAAGGCAGGTAGAGTTTTACCCGTTGTTGCAAACCGCGGGCAATGGCCAGTGCCAGGGCGCCAGTGACAAGTGCAGCACCACCCATATCCGCTTTCATTGATTCCATAAAATTGCTTTGTTTCAGGCTGTACCCACCGGAATCAAAAGTAACTCCTTTGCCGACCAGACATGCCAGTACCGGAGCACAGCTGTCTCCCGAAGGATTATAATCCAGTGCGAGAAACACAGGCGGGCGCTCTGAACCACGACCCACCTGCCATAGACCCGCATAGTTTTGCGAACGCAGCGCTTCACCTTTAGTCATACAGTAACTGACTGCACTGCCACCAACACCAGCAATAAGGCTTACCGCACTGCTGGCTAACTGTTCCGGGCCTAAGTCTTCTGCAGGCAAATTGATGGTATCACGCACCCAGTCAATGATTGTGAGACGATGATTTAATTCGCGTAATTTATCTGCAGCTAATTCAGCCCATTCTACCGTCTGGCCTCCTTTCGGAGTACGAAAACCCTGCCAGAACGCCCAGCTTTCTTCCAGCCCCCAGCCTTCGCCGGCAAGTTTTACGGCTTTAATACCAAGACCTTCCATCTGGCGTGCCGCACGCTGGATAATGCTTAATGGCGCCCTGATGGGTGACAGATGAATGGTAATGCCCTGTTCATGGCTGCTGAGTAGTGCCTTTTCACCCCAACGTGCATCGGCAGGCAGGTCAGACAAAGAAATTTGCATCACTTTCATTGGCATGACATTTTCTCTTTTTTATTACTCATATTCATCCAGCCATACCAGCAAAATGGCTTCCAGTATTTTTTCACTGGATTTCTGTGGCTCATCATTAAACCCTTCCAGCTCACAAATCCATTGATGCATGTCAGTAAAACGTACCGTTTTAGGATCAACGTCCGGAAACTTATCAAAAAGCGCCTCAGCAATTTCACGACTGTCATGCCATGACAGGCCCATGGAAACCTCCATAATTTTAGTGTTCGCGTGCATGGTTAATAGTATAAAGAGGGATTTCGATAACCAGATCCTGATTCGTTATCCTGGCCTGACAGCTCAGGCGGCTTTCAGGCTCCAGTCCCCAGGCTTTGTCCAGCATATCTTCTTCATTTTCACTGCAGGCATTCAATGAATCAAATCCCTGGCGTACGACACAATGACAGGTAGTACAGGCGCAGGATTTTTCACAGGCGTGTTCGATATCAATGCCACCACGCAGGGCAACATCCAGTATGGTTTCTCCCTCTTTTGCTTCCAGCTGCAGACCTTCAGGGCATAACTCTTTATGAGGTAAAAAAACAATCCTTGGCATAAATTAAACCTTATCCACAAAACGACCTGTCAACGTACGAGAAATGGCAGCATTCATCCTGCGTGCGGCAAAATCTGCTGTTTTTTCATCCAGTGATTTTATTGCCGCTTTGATTGCCGCAGTATCATCACCCTGCATAATATGCTGCAATTCCTCAACAGCCGTGGTAATAGCAGCGCTTTCCTGTTGATTTAACAAGCTAGCATCCTGCAGCAGGGCAGCACGTACCCCCTCCAGCATGCGGGCAGCATCTACTTTTTGTTCTGCAAGCGTACGCGCCTTTACGTCATCACGTGCATGAGTCATAGAATCCTGCAGCATATGAGCAATTTCCTGCTCTGAAAGACCATAAGCAGGCTTAATCTGAACTGATGTCGTGACACCGGTAGATTTTTCTACGGCAGTCACACTCAGCAGACCATCAGCATCAAGCTGAAAAGTCACACGAATATGGGCAGCTCCCGCAGGCAATGGAGGAATACCACGCAAGGTAAAACGCGCCAGTGAACGGCAATCTGCCACTAATTCACGCTCACCCTGCAGGACATGAATCGTCATGGCATTCTGACCTTCTCTGGCGGTGGTGAATTCCTGCACCCGGGTAACCGGAAGGGTGGTATTGCGCGGTATCACTTTTTCAACCAGCCCTCCCATTGTTTCTAAACCTAATGACAGCGGCGTAACATCAAGCAGCAGAATGTTACTGTCTGGCCGGTTACCTGCCAGAATATCTGCCTGAATGGCTGCACCCATGGCAACAACCTTATCAGGATCTATGGAGGTCAGCGGAGTACGTTGAAAAAAACGACTAACATACTCACGTACCAGTGGCACACGTGTTGATCCTCCCACCATCACAACTTCCTGTACTTCTTCAGTACTAATGCCGGCATCTTTTAACACACGGCGACAAATCAACAGGGTGCGCTTGATAAGCGGCTCTATCAGCGCTTCAAATTGCTGACGCGTTACCTCACCACACCAGCCACCAATTTCCAGTTGAGTAATATCAGTGTCACTGAGGGCAATTTTTCCACTAATGGCAACATCGAGTAACTGACGCCAGATAACAGGATCCTGGTTATTAATCATTCCAGCCCGTTCACGCAGCAGGGCAGCGAGAAGATAATCAAAATCATCACCACCCAATGCCACATCACCACCCGTTGCCAGCACTTCAAATACACCACGTCTCAAGCGCAGCACGGAAACATCAAACGTTCCTCCACCAAGATCGTACACAGCGATAATACCTTCTTGTGCACAATCCAGTCCGTAAGCAATAGCTGCTGCAGTAGGTTCATTCAACAGGCGTAACACCGAAAGACCTGCAAGGGTTGCAGCATCTTTGGTCCCCTGGCGCTGAGCATCATCAAAATAAGCAGGCACAGTAATCACTACCGCATCCAGGCTGGCTTTTAATGCGGCTACTGCACGTACTGACAGTGCAGTGAGAATATCAGCTGAAACCTGTATCGGATTTTTCAGTCCTGCTGCAGTCTGAATCATGGGTAACCCATTTTCACTGGCCTGAAAATGATAAGGTAACTCAGGATAACGCTGCTCAATATCTGCCAGTGAACGCCCCATTAAACGTTTGACTGAACTGATGGTATTAGCCGGATCTGTCGCTGCCTGTAAATATGCATTCCAGCCTGCATCAGTCCCCTCTTTGCCGTAGTGTACTACCGAAGGTAACAGATACCTGCCCTCGTCATCAGCGAGAACTTCCACGGCACCAGCACGTGTAACCGCAATCAGGGAATTAGTGGTGCCTAAATCAATACCCGCTGTCAGGCGTTTTTGTTGATGCAGATCTCGCGCTAAACCCGGCTCACTAATTTGCAATAAAACCATATGATTCCATCTATCCTGCTGTTTATCCCTCTGATGGGAGTGGGGATACCCGATAAGTTATTATTCTTATTTACCGCCACTGCGCTTACCACAAGCTAAAAATCGCATGACCTGCAGGCCTGTCAGGAAAAATCAACAGGGAGTTCATCCATGCGTTCTTCAATCTGCTGAAGAAGTTTGTGTAAAAAATGTAGTTTACACACAGTATCTGCCATCTGTGGCCAGTGCTTATCGATATAATGCTGAGACAGTTCGAGATTATATTTTTGGGTAATCATGGCTACTCGGGCAGTAAAATCAGTCAATGCCATTTTACTGTCAGCCTGATGTACAATCGCATCGAACTCTTCACGCAATGCCATTTGTTCCATCAGAAATGCAGTATCACGCATGCTGTAGCGTTCATCACCAACAGTAATTCCCTGGAGAGAAAGCAGGTATTGGGCGCGCTTTAATGGATTTTTCAGTGTCTGATAGGCATCATTGATGGTTGCTGCCTGTTGCAGTGCCACGAGGCGCTCACTTTCAGGCCGCAGCACATAACGATCGGGGTGAAATTGTTGTTGTAACGCCTGCCAGCGCGCAACAAGCAGGTCGATATCTACAGAATAATCGACAGGCAAATCGAACAAAGTAAAATAATTCATCATACCACTCTGGCAACAGACAGGTTGGCAACATACTGAAAAACAGCCAGTCTGTCAGACAGTAAAACTTTCACCACAACCACATGTATTGGAAACATTGGGATTGTTGAAAGTAAAACCTTCATTCAATCCTTCCCTGACAAAATCCAGTTCAGTCCCGTCAAGGTAAATCAGGCTTTTACCATCGATAATCACCTTCACGCCCTTGTCTTCAAAGACAATATCATTGTCATTTATTTCATCAACAAATTCAAGGACATAAGCCATTCCTGAGCAACCTGTGGTTTTCACTCCAAGACGCAATCCCACGCCTTTCCCTCGATTTTGCAGAAAGGTCTGGACACGTCTGGCTGCACGTTCACTGATGGATATTGTCATACAACAATCTCACCTGATATCATTCAACCCTGTCTGCCGGGTGTTCTTGTTTACGTTTATTGCGTTTATCGTGCTTATTCCTGTAGTCAGCAATTGCTGCTTTAATGGCATCTTCAGCCAGAATAGAACAGTGAATTTTAACAGGCGGTAATTCAAGCTCTTCAACAATCTGAGTATTCTTGATAGCCTCCGCCTGAGAGAGCGATTTACCTTTCATCCATTCTGTCGCCAGCGAGCTGGAGGCAATGGCAGAGCCACAACCATACGTTTTGAAACGTGCGTCCTCAATGATGCCCTGGCTGTTGACTTTAATTTGCAGCTTCATTACATCGCCGCAGGCTGGCGCTCCCACCATCCCACTACCAACATCAGGATCATCTGCATCAAAGGATCCTACATTGCGTGGATTTTCGTAGTGGTCAATGACTTTTTCGCTGTAACCCATAAGCATTGCTCCCGAATTTACCCAGGTTCAGTTAATGGTGTGACCATTCGATACTGCTGATATCAACACCCTGTTTAAACATATCCCATAACGGAGACAGTTCACGTAAACGCCCGATAGATTTTTTAATCAACGTAATGGCGTAATCAATTTCTTCTTCTGTAGTAAATCGTCCCAGAGAGAATCGAATGGAACTGTGTGCCAGTTCATCATTCATACCCAAGGCACGCAACACATAAGAAGGCTCGAGGCTGGCTGATGTACAGGCTGAACCTGAAGAAACAGCCAGATCTTTTAGCGCCATTATTAACGACTCACCTTCAACATAGCTGAAGCTGACATTAAGAATATTGGGTGCACCCTGTTGCCAATCACCATTGAGATAAACCTCTTCAATATCTTTAATGCCATCCCATAAACGCAGACGCAGCCCAGACAGACGCTCAGATTCAGCATCCATTTCCTGTCTGGCAATACGGTAAGCTTCTCCCATACCAACAATCTGATGTACTGGCAGGGTGCCAGAACGCATACCACGTTCATGGCCACCACCGTGTTGCTGTGCTTCGATACGAACACGCGGCTTGCGACGTACAAATAAAGCACCAACACCCATCGGGCCATAAAGCTTATGGGCCGAAAAAGACATCAGATCAACTTTTAACTCGCTCAAATTAACCGGCAATTTACCCACACTCTGCGTGGCATCAACATGAAAAACAATACCCCGGCTACGGCATAACTCGCCTATTGCCATGATATCCTGCACGACACCAATCTCATTATTCACATGCATCACAGATACCAGGATAGTGTCCTGACGCATTACTGCTTCCAGCTGCCCGAGAGAGAGAATACCATTCTTTTCAGGCGCCAGATAAGTGACGTCAAAACCCTCACGCTCCAGCTGACGGCAGGTATCAAGAACTGATTTATGTTCTGTTTTGCAGGTGATAATGTGCCGGCCTTTCTTCTGATAAAAACTGGCTGCCCCTTTTAATGCCAGATTATTGGATTCCGTGGCACCGGAGGTAAAAACAATCTCGCGCGGATCAGCACCAACCAGTGCTGCCACCTCATTGCGTGCAATATCTACCGCTTCTTCTGCCTGCCAGCCAAAACGGTGTGAACGGGAAGCAGGGTTACCAAAAATGCCATCCAGCGTTAAATATTGCATCATTTTTTCAGCCACCCGCGGATCCACCGGCGTTGTCGCTGAATAATCTAAATAAATGGGTAGCTTCATTGCCCTTATACTCCGTAAATCAATTTCAGTGCCTGTTGATAATTGAGATTTACAGGCGTCATCAGAGATGGTGGCTGTTCCTGAAAATGCCGGTTTCGCCGTTATTATTCGGGTTTCATTGGCTGCATTGTTGTTCATGACAGGAACCCTCTGCAACAGGCCATACATCAACATTGGCACTGACTATTTTTTTAAATTTGCCACCAGTATTTTACTGGACCTGCAAAGTGATACTAATTGCCTCAGGTGCGATACCATTTATTGCCCGGCGTTTATTATTATCCTGCCTGTCCGCAACATCCAGTACTTCCTGATTATTCACCAGTTCTGCCAGGGTAATGTTGTTCAGAAAATTACTGATACGTTCACTTAAATCGCGCCATAACGTATGAGTCAGACAACGTGAGCCGCCCTGACAGATTTCTTTACCCTGACAACGCGTAGCATCCATGGACTCATCGACAGCAGTAATTATCGCACCAACAACAATTTTTCCGGCATCCTGTCCCAGCAGATAACCACCGCCAGGACCACGCATACTTGCCACCAGACCACTTTTACGTAAACGCGAAAAAAGCTGCTCCAGATAAGATAACGAGATTCCCTGTCGCTCAGAAATATCTGCCAGAGAAACAGGCCCGTTATGAGAGTGTAATGCTACATCAAGCATGGCGGTGACTGCATAACGGCCTTTAGATGTCAGTCTCATAAAAGTTACCGATGAATAATATTGATTAATGATACACACTGTAAAGTGTGTCATTCCTGAGTATTTTAGTCAACTATTTGGCTGCAAAATATCAGAAGCAGTCTCTGCCAGGTAGTACCGATATCCCGTCAATTTTACGCAGGGACATTAAAATCAGGAAAAAAATATTGATACTCTTTCATCGAGTAATGCACTTTGGGGATATTTACGTGCAGGAGAAGCGGGCAGAAAAAATGGCTGAAATAATGTGAAATGCATATCAGAAATACCCGGCGCCTGCTTTGATAAAACAGACTGCCAGGCCGATATTATGACAGTCCAGACCACCAGTCTTCACTTGTCGGTACTTCAGGCAGATTAGAAGGTACCAGAGTGCCCGGTGGTATTGCTAACATCATTAACGAGATAATGTTATTTGGCGCCCAGGCATTAACAGGATTGGCATAATAATTATCTGGCTGGAATATCGGTATGCTTGTGCTTTGCAATCAAGCTCGCTATATCACCTGAGACGTACCGTCCAGAAACAACGACCTTAGCCAGACTTATTTTTCTTTTTCAATAGAAGCCAGCATACCTCTTAAGATATTAAGCTCATCCAGCTGTGGGCGGGCTCGGGCAAACAGACGCCGCAGCTTATTCATTATCTGTCCGGGATGCCGGGGACGGATAAACCCGATATGAAGCAACACCTGCTCCAGATGCCGGTAAAAACGCTCTATATCATCAGCCGGCGGATAACGCACTGCCCTGCCCGGGTATGCGGTATTTATCTGTTGCCGCTCAAGAAAGGCAATGCGTATCTCATAGGCCAGAATCTGCACTGCCATTGCCAGATTAAGCGAACTGTATTCAGGATTGGCGGGAACCACCACATGATAATGACATTTCTGCAGCTCATGATTAGTCAAGCCCACTCTTTCATTACCAAACACCAGAGCAACCGGAGAATGTAGCGCCTCATCAACAGCAAGTACCGCACATTCGCGCGGCAGAAGTACTGGCCAGGATAAGGTTCTGGAGCGTGCGCTGGTACCAATAACCAGACTGCATCCCACCAGCGCTTCATCCAGTGTATTAACACAAATGGCCTGCCTGATTATATCGCTGGCACCCGCCGCCAGTGCCGTTGCCTGAGAATCCAGTGCTGACTGCGGCGCAACCAGATATAAATTGGTTAACCCCATTGTTTTCATAGCACGGGCACTGGAGCCCGTATTACCGCTGTGAGAAGTTGCAACCAGAACAATACGAATATTTTGTAACATATTTACTTCTTAACATGGCAGACAATCACGGGATATTAACACAGCTGTAGGCGCAGTTAAGATCTCCTGTTATACTACGCGCCCTTTATTCTCTGATGATTCTGTGACCTGGGAAAAACATCATGCATCCGATGCTCACTGTTGCCATAAACGCTGCCCGTAAAGCCGGTAATCTGATTACCAGGCACTATGAAACCCCGGATACTGTTGAGGCACTGAAGAAAGGCGATAATGATTTTGTTACCAATATTGATCACGAAGCAGAACGCGTGGTCATCGATATTATCCGAAAATTTTATCCACGACACAGCATACTCAGTGAGGAATGTGGTGAACTGCGGGGTGATGATCAGGATATACAATGGATTATTGATCCCCTCGATGGTACTACTAATTTTATTAAACGCCTGCCGCATTTTTCGGTGTCCATTGCCGCACGCGTGAAAGATCGTACGGAAGTCGGTGTCATTTATGATCCCATGCGTAATGAATTATTCACTGCGACACGCGGTCAGGGAGCACAACTCAATGGTTACCGCCTGCGCAGTACTCAGCCTAAAGATCTGCATGGTACTGTTCTGGCAACCGGTTTCCCGGCTAAATGCAAACAGCATGCACCTGAATATCTCAAGGTACTGGGCCAGCTTTTTACCCAATGTGCTGATTTTCGTCGTACGGGGTCAGCAGCGCTGGATATGGCCTGGCTGGCTTCTGGTCGGGTGGATGCGTTTTTCGAAATAGGCCTGAAACCCTGGGATTTTGCCGCCGGTGAACTACTGGTGCGCGAATCGGGTGGTATTGTTACTGACTTCAGCGGAGGCTGCAGTCATTACCATTCCGGCAATATCGTCGCGGGCACACCAAGGATAGTGAAAGACATTCTGTCTGCCATGCGCCCTCACCTGAGTGATGCACTGAAAAAATAGTGTATTACGCTATCCACGCGCTGCCCGGGAGCAGGCGCAAATACCTTGTAACGCAGCCAGCATCAGCCCATCACCATTCGAATAATGGAAACCTCCCTGTATCTGAAAAGAGATGAAATTCAGGGATCAAAATCAAAGACAGGTATAGCATTAATCACATCAGCAACCGCACTGCCAACATTTACAAGGCCTCTTCCCAGAGATTGTGCACTACTGGCTATCGAATCTGCTATTGCCCCGGGATTACAGCGAATGCAGGAAAGTTTACTAAAAAAGCTGCGTATTGCTTCCATACTGCTGTGACTTTTCTCCTGCTTCACGGCAGAGGGCTCTGCCATATTATTAAACAGGTTACGGAGACTGGCGAATAGTGAGTTACTCGTTTTTGCAGACGCGCCAGAATCAGGCGCAGATAAACGCTGAGGGCCTGTTGCACCTGTTGCAGCTGTTACAGTCATTTCTTTTACTCCTCTGCTGTCAGATTAAAAGAAACCAGTACTCATTAGTATGTTAGAAAAAATTAACAGGGTTATCAAATACGCTCATATCAGGAAAAAGACCAGGAAGCCATTTTTGCCCGGCGCTACAAAGGCAGCAGAGGAACGCAGCGCAGGATTATTGTTTACACAAGCGACATAAGGGTTCGGGTATCAGAAACAACACACCGACTATTCGCACAGGTCTGGAGTACTAACTGAACTGTCAGCAAAAAACCCTGTCAGCGCTGTACTGACAGGGCAGGAAAGGCAGCATAAAACGGGCAGGTTAAATAACAGACTTATACGTAAACAGGAAAGCGCGCACAGATATCCAGAACCTGCTGCCTGATACGCTCAATAGTGGCAGTATTATGAATATCATCCAGAATGTCCCCTATCCAGCCTGCCAGCTCTTGTGATTCTTTTTCACGAAAACCACGACGGGTCACGGCAGGTGTACCAATACGAATACCGGAAGTCACCAGAGGACCATGTGGATCATCAGGAATACTGTTTTTATTGACGGTAATATTGGCACGACCTAACGCTATATCCGCATCACGGCCTGTCAGATTTTTATCAACCAGATCAATCAGAAAGAGGTGATTCTGTGTCTGCCCGGACACCACTTTAAATTTGCGTGACAACAATACCTCCACCATTGCTTTGGCATTACGGATAACCTGCTGCTGATAAACCTTGAATTCCGGCTCCATCGCTTCTTTAAATGCCACAGCTTTGCCTGCAATAACATGCATCAGCGGGCCTCCCTGTATACAGGGAAAAATCGCCGCATCCAGCTTTTTATACAATCCTTTAGTCTTATCGTCTTTATCGCCACCTTTTGCCAGAATCAGCCCACCCCGCGGACCAGCCAGCGTTTTGTGCGTCGTTGTGGTGACAACATGGGCATAAGGAAGGGGGTTGGGATACTCTCCTGCGGCCACCAGGCCCGCAACATGTGCCATATCAACAAACAGCCAGGCACCGACACTGTCAGCAATGACACGCATCCGCTCCCAGTCAACAACACCAGAATACGCTGAAAATCCACCAATGATCATGGCAGGTTTATGGATTTCTGCCTTTTGTGCCAGCTCATCGTAATCTATCTGGCCACGGACATTCACACCATAAGCGCTGATATTATAAAGTTTACCGGAAAAATTAACCGGAGAGCCATGTGTCAGATGCCCACCGTGTGCCAGATTCATGCCTAATACACTGTCACCTGGCTTGAGCAATGCCATATAAACCGCGGTATTCGCCTGAGATCCTGAATGAGGCTGCACATTAGCATAATCAGCACCAAACAATGCTTTGGCACGATCGATGGCCAGCTGCTCTACCACATCAACATACTGGCAGCCACCGTAATAGCGATTTCCGGGATAACCTTCCGCATACTTATTAGTGAGTTGCCCTCCCTGTGCCTGCATGACACGCGGGCTGGTGTAATTCTCAGAGGCAATCAACTCCAGATGCTGCTCCTGGCGCATGACTTCCTGCTCCATTGCACGCCATAACTCTGCATCGTAATCGGCAATGTTCATTTCACGCTTTAACATCCTGCTCTCCTGATTCAACCTGATTAATCACTACGTAAGAACTCTGCCATCATCTGCGCTGTATCTCCACTATCGAGACAGGGCCATGAAAAAGTATCTGTTAATTTTTGTCAGCCTGCAGCAACAGGCAGCAATTAAGTGTACACGGACTTTCATGCCGGGTAATCTTTTATACTGCCACTCGTGGGACCACCGCTTTTTACCACCTTACCATCCTCAGGCTAAGGCACAAACTTTAGTTCACAATCAGGTAAACTGCACCAGCGCATCCAGTACTTCCTGAATACTGTCAGTAGTACTCAAACGCGCAACAAGCAAAGGATCATCAAAAATACGCTTCAGGTCACTGATGGCTTCATTGTGTTCATCGCGCATGGCGATACCTATAATCAGATGAGCAATTTCATCCTCTTCACCAAAGCGTACACCTTGTGGATACTGGCAGAATACCATACCCGTACGCAACACCCGCTCCCCGACATCGACAGTTCCCCATGATAAGGCAACCGCGTTTCCTGCAAAGCTGGATGACAGGCTTTCTTTTATCAGCATGGCATTAACATATTCCTGTTCAACATAGCCGCCGTTTACCAGCTGCTCGCCGGCGAAAAAAATCGCCTGTTCTTTTGTTTCTGCATGCTGATTGAGAAAAATACTCTGTGCGCTTAACGGGAATACAGGCAGATGCCTGTCATCACTGTCTTCTGCTACTGCAAAATCCTGTGGTCTTTCTTGTACTAAGGGCTGCTGATTTTGTTCAGCAGCATCCGTGGCAATACTAAACTGGCGCGTATGCATCCAGGCAGGCGGCTGTTCTTCCTGAAAGCCGGGCAGATCTTCGCGGGTATTCTGCCTGTGAAAAACAGGAGCTTCCTGAGTATAGCCATCCGCTTTTTTTCTCACGTTAAGAAGAACAACAGACAACATAAATGAGAACACAGAAGCAGTAATAATGGCTGTCAGATTGGCAAATCTGGCTTGCTCAGGCGTTCTGGCTAAAATCGCCAGCAGTGAATCAGGCGATACCGGTGCAACTGTGCCTCCCTGTAATAACACCAGCGTCAGTACGCCTGCCATACCGCCACAGATAAGTGCCAGAATTAAACGTGGATTCATTAAAACATAAGGAAAATAGATTGCAGGAATACCGCCTAAAAAGTGAATAATCGCCGCACCTGCAGCAAACTGGCGGATATGATGTTTATCGGACAGCATACAGGCCACCAGCATACCGAGCCCCGGCCCCGGATTTGCCAGTAAAAAGAAAACAGAACTTCCTGTCTGCGCGACCTGTTCCATACCCAGAGGTGAAAAAATAGTCTCACTGATTCCCTTGTCCATAAATAAAATTTTCGCCGGCTCCACAAAAATCGACGTAAGGGGTAACAGATGATTAGCTACCATAAACTGCACAGCAGCCGCAAAAAGCCGTGACAGCATGTCAGTAAATGGACCGATAAACACAAAAGCCAGTAGAGCCAGTAACATACCTGCAATACCAGGCAAAAAATTATTGACTGCAGTCGTTAAATTCCAGCCTGACTGGAGACCAGCTCGCCTGTCAATACAGCCGATTATCTTGCCACTTAATGGACCTGCAATCATTGCCAGCGGAAATACAGGAATATCTGTTCCCACAATCAGCCCAAGGGTCATCATAGCGCCGGTGGCTCCACCACGCTCTCCTCCCGTGATACATCCCCCGGCATAGCCCATCATGAGCGGTAATAGCCAGATAGTCATAGGCCGAACCAGCCTGGCAAAAATTTCATGAGGTACAATACCATCTGGCATAAATAGTGCTGCCATGATACCCCATGCAATAAATACATTCATGATGGGAGTTAACCTGTCAGCCTGGCAGTGTTCAGAATTCTGCATGTGCCTGATTGTTGATGAAAACATTTAAGGTACCTTCCCTGCCAGCAGGGTTCACTAAATGCGTCAGAGGATTATAATAGTTACCAGGATAGCTTTATAACAATAAAAATACCAGGCACAGTAAAATAGATGAATGCAGTTTTCGCATGATTGTTTGCAGATAAATAACGCATCGCAACTATTTATTATTTATTTCGTTTAGTAGCTACTGCTGTAACTGGTCGTTTTTTTTAATAAAATGGTCATGCAGATAGAAATAAAACAGATAGTTATACCGGAAGGTTGCATTTAGCACGCATTGCGTAATAATCCCTTTAGCAGCAGTAAGTTCAAGGAAACTGATGGAATGCATTTTCGTGCCATAACCCGCATCCTGGGTCTGCTTATTATTTTATTTTCCGGGACTATGTTCATTCCGGGCCTGGTGGCATTAATTTATCGTGATGGTGCAGGACGGGCTTTCAGCCAGACCTTTGTGGTTGCCATCATCATGGGGCTGCTACTGTGGTTTCCTCATCGAAAACAAAAAAATGAATTGAAACCACGTGAAGGTTTCCTGATTGTCGTACTTTTCTGGACGGTACTGGGCAGTGTGGGTGCCTTGCCTTTTATTTTTGCTGAACGCCCCAATCTTTCTGTCACTGATGCGTTTTTTGAATCTTTTTCCGGGCTCACGACAACAGGTGCAACCACGCTTGTCGGTCTGGATAACCTGCCTAAAGCCATCCTGTTTTACCGCCAGATGCTGCAATGGTTAGGCGGAATGGGGATTATTGTACTTGCCGTCGCTATTTTGCCCATATTAGGGGTAGGTGGTATGCAGCTTTATCGCGCTGAAATGCCAGGCCCGCTAAAAGATAATAAAATGCGGCCACGCATTGCACAAACGGCAAAAACACTCTGGCTTATTTATGTCATGCTGACCATTGCCTGTGCACTGGCGTTATGGATAGCGGGTATGTCGGTATTTGATGCTATATCTCACAGTTTTTCAACCATTGCGATTGGCGGTTTTTCCACTCATGATGCCAGTATTGGCTATTTTGCCAACCCAACCATTAACAGCATTATTGCGGTGTTTTTATTAATTTCCGGTTGTAATTTCGGCCTTCATTTTGCCATTCTGAGTGGACAGGGCCTCAAGGCTTACTGGCGCGATCCTGAGTTCCGCATGTTTATTTTCATTCAGCTGGTACTGCTGTTTGTCTGTGTGTTAGTTCTGTGGCAACACCAGGTTTATTCCTCCGCAAAAGAAACTTTTAATCAGGCATTCTTCCAGGTCATTTCCATGGCAACCACGGCAGGATTTATGACTGATAGCATAGCCAGCTGGCCAATTTTTCTACCCATATTACTGCTGTGCTCCTCCTTTATTGGTGGTTGTGCAGGCTCTACTGGCGGTGGATTGAAAGTCATTCGTGTCCTGCTGTTATTTCTGCAGGGATCACGTGAACTCAAACGTCTGGTTCATCCTAATGCCGTTCATGTCATCAAGCTGGGCCGACGGGCATTACCTGAGCGAATTCTGGAAGCTGTCTGGGGGTTTTTCTCGGCCTACACCCTGGTTTTTATGGTAGGCATGCTGGTACTGGTTGCAACAGGTATCGATGAATTTTCTGCCTTTACGGCAGTCACCGCGACACTGAATAATCTCGGCCCGGGCCTCGGCATGGTTGCAGACAATTTCACTTCTATGAATACCGCTGCGAAATGGGTACTGGTGGTTATCATGCTGTTCGGTCGCCTTGAAGTGTTTACCCTGCTGGTTCTGTTCACACCCACATTCTGGCGTGAATAGCACGTTAACAGCAGATCTCCTGAAAACCTGCTGCGGAAAAATTGGGCGCACAGCAACGCAACCTGTCCCGCCTGACAACACACTGGTGCTCTTGTAGCAGAGTTTCACCAGAGGTTTTATTGAAAGAATTAAGGAATTCGCTATGAAAATACTGTTACTTTACTACAGCAGAGACGGGCATACACAGGCTATTGCAACCCATATCGCCGGATTACTGCAGGATGATAAAAAAACCTGTGATGTCGTTGACTTGAGCAGTGCTGATATAAACCCGGATAACTATCAGTGCGTGATAATAGGCGCACCAGTTCATTACGGGCACTTCAATCCCGCGTTATTTCACTATATCAATCGCTATACAGAGCAGCTTAATCGGCTACCCGGGGCTTTTTTTGCTGTCAATCTTACCGCACGTAAACCTGAAAAACGTTCACCACAAACCAATGTTTACGTACGTAAATTTCTGCAAAAAATCCCATGGAAGCCACAACTTTGTGAAGTGTTCGCCGGTGCATTACGCTACCCGCGGTACCGCTGGTTTGATCGTCTGATGATCCAGTTCATTATGCGTATGACGGGGGGAGAAACAGACAGGCATAAAGAAATTGATTATACAGACTGGCAACAGGTCAGTAACTTTTCTAAGAAAATTAACCAGCTATATTTAGCTAAACCCTGACAGCACCCTCACCCTGATGGCAGGCAGCTACCTCCCGCACTCCTGCCTTACCCCTTCGTTCTGATGACACAATAACCCGCTTACCAGACTGGCTACAAAAAAATTCACACATGCCCACCGCCCTTAGTAAAAATCCGGCAAGATAAAACACGATAAATTTAAGCATTTCAGTAACTAAAATCGATAAATCGAGCACAGATCAATATGAATAAATTAATTAACATTAACTTAACTGATTTTACATTAATGCGACATCATCGCTTACTTCAACGCTGTGCTGTTCAGGCATCCGTCGGCTTATTGTCATTGACTATTGTGGCGTAGTAAACAACCGCCACAGTAGCTGTCTTACCGATACCAGCAAGGATGACCTGATAAACAAGGATCATCTGATGAAAAAAACTTTACCCATCCTGTTGCTGAATTTCCTGATATTATTTTTCTGCCCTTCTTCTCATTGCCAAATCGCGGAAAAAACATTTCATGAACAACAGCAGTACCTGCGCAGCCAGCAGGAAGCTGAAGAAAGAGAAAGGCGGCTCTCTGAACCAGACGTGGAACTGCATTCAACACCTGAGAAACAGACTGAAAGAAAAAAAACTACAGCATTAAATAAGCAGATGCCTGGCGGGGAAACTCCCTGTTTCATCATTAATCAATTTTTATTTGAAATACCTTTCGCCGCATCGCTACCACCGCATATTTTAGCGCAAAGTGGTACCACCCGGCGCAGGGATGCATTTTATTTTCTTAATAAAGAAATTGCATTTGCCCGTGGTAAATGCATCGGTCTCAAGGGCATTAAATTTCTGATTGATACCTTGCTGTCAGGATTAATGGCACGGGGTTATGTCACTACCCGTATCGGCATTGTTCCTGAACAGAATTTAACCGAAGGTGTGCTTAAATTTTCTCTGTTACCCGGTTATATCCGTAATTTTCGCTTTGCGGATGGGGTTTCCACCAGCATAACAACCGCTTTTCCTGCAAGGCCAGGTGACCTGCTAAATCTGCGCTCTCTGGAACAGGGTATGGAGCAGCTCAAGCGTGTCAGCAGCTTTACTGTTGCAGTACAACTTGAACCGGGTGATGCACCCGGAGAAACTGACGTTGTACTGACGTTAAAAAAACATAAACCCTGGCAGCTTTCTTTAAGTCTTGATAACAGTGGTAATACAACAACAGGCTGGCTTCAGGCAGGTGTTCTCGCAAACCTGGATAATATGCTGGGAATAAATGATGTCCTGTCAATAAACGCCACACATGATGCCGATGGAGAATTCGGACAGCATGGTTCACGATCACTCAGTACCTGGTATACTCTTCCCTTTGGAAACTGGAATTTCAGCCTGAATGCCAGTCATTATCAGTCTTATTATCGTCGTCCTAACGCTACCAGATGGCCTTTCCTCTATACAGAGCGGCAGACCCTGGATGCAAAAATTGCCTGGATGTTCTGGCGTGATCAGGTCCAAAAAAACAGCATTGAATTTCATGCCGGCCGCTACTGGTCACAGGCCAGTCTGGGCAACAGGCACTGGGCTATCAGCGGTGATGAAAAACCTCTGCAGCATAATAAGGATGGAATCTGGTTAGCTAATCAACATCGTAATATGACCTTTGCCGAACTGTCCTATCTTTACCGGCGACATTTTGGCTCTGCCAGGCTTCATGTTACTGCCAGTTATCGCTGGGGTGTTCCCTGGCTCGGTGCAGATTCTGCAGGCTGGCCACCTTCACAGCAATATCACCTGAAAATCCTGGATGCTACGTTATATGTGCCTGTTATGGCGGGAAAACAGCTGCTGCACTATACCACGACAGTGCGTGGCCAGCTGACAGGAACAGAGCAGGATGGAACAAATTATTTTTCCATTGGCAGCCGCTGGACAGTAAGAGGATTTGATTACCGCTCTTCGCTGGCAGCAGACCAGGGCTGGTTTTTGCGTAATGAACTCCAGATACCACTGGGCAGGAGCAGGCATTTTCTCTACTATGGCCTCGATGCCGGCAGCGTGTTTGCGGTTAATCAATCCATAAATACCAGGAAAACACTGGCTGGCGCCGCATCTGGACTGCGGGGCACATTATTTTCCCGATTATCCTACGATCTTTTTGCCGCAGTACCGCTCTATTACCCCGATGAGCTGGATGCAAACCCGATAGTGGGATTCAATATCCGTCAGTTTTTTTAGTGTTTTTTTAGTATGGATCCGTAGTCACTCTGGACAGATGAGCCACATTATAAACGCCCCCCGGCGCTGAAATAACATTGTAAGCAACATAAGCTTTTCCACTGCGGGTAGCACCACTGCGATCAAATTCGACGTAATTATACTGCTGCAGACTGGTATAAGACGCTTCATTGCCGGGCAGTTTTTCATAAAAACCTGCATGATTACGGTATTGAATTTCTCTCAGAAAATTCACCCGATCATCCTGTGTCATAACAAGCATGGTATTTTTTATAATATGAGGCTGTGTCTGGAAACGCGTCAAAGATGTTGCCTGTGCCTGCACATTATCAACGGCAACGTGCCAGCTCATAAAATCACCAGTCGCGGCATCATCGAGTCCACGCATTCTGTCAATATTTTTCGCTATATAAGCATTCTCATGACGGGCAGTATAATCCTGTGTATTTGATGCAGAATAATTGGAAAATTGTGAAAAACGCGAGTCCAGCCTTGAAAACAGGTGTTTACCGTTAATTGTATTTACCGCTATTTCAGGTGTATCTGAACTGCCTGAGGAGTTTGCCCCTCCGCGATAAAAGGCAAGTGCATTACCGGAACTGCCTGAGATAACAGAATCTGGCCTGTGTAATGAAACCTGCCTGTTATTCATGCCTGAATTACCTGAAATACCTGAAATACTCGAATCCTGCCTTACAAACAGATGCTGATGATCCGGTGTATTTACCGTTATTTCAGGCGTATCTGAACTGCCTGAGCTATCTGCACCGCTGCGATAACAGGCAGCAGGATTAGCGCAGCTGTCCGAAATAACAGAATCTGGCCTGTACAATAAAACCTGCCTGTTATCCACGCCAGCGCCGCCTGAATTACTGGAGACACTCGAATCCTGCCTGTTCAGTGACGGCTGGCTTTTATCCAGCGAGCCTGATGTCAGACTATTTTCACGCATGATTTCCAGTTCCGGCTTTATGCGTGCCTCAATGAGTGTCCTGACTGCGCTTTCTGATAATGAATCGAGGTAACCCGGTGGAAAATAAGGCTCCATTTTACTGACAATATCAGCCAGATCAGCAAAGCGGGCAGGTTTTTTTGCCACATCAACAAGGCTCTGCAGCGTCCTTGCGTGCTGTTGCTTATTTTCTGGCGGCAAGATAAACCCGCTTGTTACCGTAGTCAGCTCAGTAAGCTGTTCCACCAGCTCCCGGCGATCAGACTCAATTTCTGTGACTTTCTGCTTTACCAGGGCATCTTCATGCCCCACTGCCTTGAATATAACCTCAGCAGCAGACTGATTTGCTTCTCTGAGACTGGTCAGTAATAGTTGTCTGTCAGTAGCAGGAGTTTTTGGTAAATCAGTAATCTGTGCTCCCAGTGACTGCTGGCCAGTCTTTATTTCACTGGTGGCTCTTAGCAGGGCTATAGTATGGGGAGAATATAATAACAGCTTATTTTTTTTACCCCCTGCGTAAGACAGGTAATTCACAGTAAATTGTACAGGAATGGCTGATTTGCTGTCATCAGCTTCTACCAGAACCAGTCTGTCTGCCACGTCGTTGAACACACCCTGAGTCCCCCTGACAAAATGCGTTTTCATTCCTGCAAGGGTAGCCTGGTTGGTAGCACGGTAATATTGCTTATCTCCCGAGATATAATCGACTTTGATATTGGGGTTACCACTTTTAGATACACCCGCTGCTGCCCCGATAAACCAGCCATTTTTATCAATGTAGTCTTCAATTTTTCTGGCATGCGCCACACCCCAGACTTTCAGGAAAGAGGAGGATGGGTCACGCGCAATCATATGGCCACCATTCAGGTACAAATTACCCTGTATCTCTCCATCAATAGCACCGACAACCATACCTGCCTGCACAGGTACTCTGGCCACATGTCCGGCCGACCTGCCATATCCCCCCTGAAGATTACCCGTTGGGATAAGACCAAAGCGCGTATTTACACCAACACCAAGCCGCGCACCACCAGTAATTTCCGTACTACTGCTGGTACTGGTCTCCTGCAGACTGGTGATACTCAAGTCACCTTTTCCTGCATCAGGTTGCAATCCGGGCCTCCAGCCTGTCCTGAGTTTCAGTTTTCCTGCAACGTTCATATGGCCGCCGTTAACACTGATGTTTTTTCCGGCAATCAGCTCAAGAAATTCACTAGTGATGGCAAATGGACGGTAACTTTTTTGTCTGTTTATTGCATCTTTTTCACGTACATCAAAGCCAAAATCCGTTGCACCTCCGGTGGACATGGCACTGATTCCTCCTCCCACTTCTACCCCTGAAGTGACTGTCCTGCCAGTAGCTCTGGTGACGGTTGACTGCTGGCCTGAGCCCAGAATAATATCTGTCGCGGACAGCAGCAGTGTTGACCGGGTGGCATGGATATCCGTACCCGATAATTCAATGTTTCCTGAGGTACTGCGAATATCAACCAGATCAGCATAAAGTTCATTGTTGCTGACACTGGTATTTTTGACCCAGGTGTCGCTGGTCTCGTGCCTGACACCAAGGCTAATCGAACCACCAACAAGATCGCCAAATATAATGTTACTGATGTTACCCAGTGCCTGCAGCGCCAGTTCATTACGTACCTTATCGTGTATTCTTTCACTGCCATAGACGGCAGGCTTATTGTTATCGCTGTTAATGACATGGGCAATAGAGCTATTCCACCAGGCACCAAATCCCGCCTGAAGCAGCTCTGAGGAAACCTCCTGCATCATGGAATGAGGCTGGGAAACTGTACTGACCGCTCTGGCAGCAATAGTCAACTGGCTATTGTTATGCGCAGGTAACTTCCTGCCATGCAAAAAATACGCATTACCCAGTGTCACACTGCCAGCGGCAGCTGAAATATCGAGCTTATTTCCGTACAGAATCCGGGTATCAACAGGGGTATTTAACACAGTCCAGGTATTAACCTGCTCTGTCTTATTACCGACAGGTAACACAGGTTCAGTCTTCGTTGTGGCATTTTTTTTGAATGAATCCGTCAGATAAAACGAGCGTACGTCAATATTTCCTGTCTGACTCACCAGCGAGATATGGTCACCATCAAACGAGGCTCCGCGGATATTCATTAATCCGCTGCTACTCATCATCAGGGAATCATGCGCACTCACTACTGCCCTGAGTGGCTGCTGTCTGATGTCACTGTCTACGGTAAAGGTGGTTTTTAATGATTTCCAGAAATTCCAGCCTGCCAGTTCATGCAGATTAAAACTGTACTTTGATCGGGTCGTTTTTTCTTCCCATGACAGCGATCCGATATTCATTGCGCCTGAGGAAAACAGGGATACAGAGCCCAGCAGAGATTCTATTCTTGCCCCACTCACGGTCAGATTATTCCTGACATTAATGTTCAGTCTGCGATGTCCGGCAATCAGAGCAGCACTTTGAGGAACATCTTTATACTCTTGTGCGGGAACATCCACAGTCCTGTTTTCATAAACAGGAACATCGTATGAAAACACATCCCCCATAGCAGTAATGGTACTGTCCGGCATGGTTCTACCGGTAGCAAATTTGCGCGTTTCCTGACCTGCAACCTTATTTGCCCTGTTGATATCAGTTTTGTGAATCAGGGTGCCGGCATAAATATCAAGTTCGTTCGCTGTCAGTTCGCCAGAAATATTATTAACCCTGTCAGCATTCAGGACAAACCGGTTTCCTGCCCTGATGCGGGAGCGATTTTCAAATGTGCCTATATTACTGAAATACAGGTCTTTTGCGGCTTCAATGCTGACAGTGTTAACGAATTTTTCGCTATCCATAATATGCATGTCACCACTGATGGTAACGGGTGCCTGTAAACTCAGCTGTCTGCGTGCAGCGACAACAAGGGAGTTTACTCCTGACAGAACGACGGTTTTATGCAGGATGATATCGTTGCTGGCATGTAATTCCATACGGCGTGCATTGATATCGATATCTGCCAGACTGATGTCTGTTAAAAACCCGCTACTACCTGTGCTATGAATGTGGATTCTGTCAGCATGAAAACTACCGTTATGGTCATTGAGGTAAGTCATATCAGGGTAATTTTCTAAAAGTCTGTCATGTAATTCTGCCTGTGGCTGACGGAAAAATGCAGCACCATTGTTGGCGGTATTAATAGTGCGGGTAATACCGTCTTCCATGGTCAGATAATCAGCATGCACAGGAAATCCCATCAGAAGGTGAGGCTGGCGGACCGTACTGACTTTCAGTGCCCTGATTTTCAGCTGACTGTCTTGCGCATTTTCTGCCCTGTCAGCCACAGCAAAAAAACGCGTCGAGCTGGCGAGGTAAACCGCACTGTCTTCTGATGACAGAGTGAGTTTTTTTCCAAACTGAACACGTGTTTCCACGGGCATACTGTAAATAACATGGCGACGGGAATCATACCCGCCATTATCTGCAGGAAGTAGATTTTTATTGAAATCAATGCGGTCTGCTGAGCCTGTCAGGTAAAACGAGAGGATATCCATATTGAGCCTGCTGTTAAGCTGTACACTATCAGCGCTCAACAAGGTGCCTTTTATCGTCAGCTCATTACTACTGAGCTTGAGCTCAGTGAACGCATCCAGGGTTGAGTGCACAAGTCCCTGCGTCATGACTCTGTGGCCAGTGAAAGACACGGTACTGACTTCAGGGTGCCAGACGCTGGCATGGCTGCCCGTATCCGCTGTCTTTCTCTCCCAGATTACCGGTGTAATCAACGTCTTTCCGCTGACATCAAGCTTTACTGACCCCTGACTGGATGCAAGCGTAGAGCCGGCCATGTTTAAGTCTTCATGCACCTTAATCAACAGGTGATTATGACCCACCATACGCGCCACGGTACCCGGAATATCGGCGTAATTTTTCTCTGATTGCTTTTTGCTGTCAGTATTCGTCTTAAAAATCCAGGTCTGGTGATTCAGGCTGTGCGCATCAATATGTAATGCATCTGCTATCAGTGAGCCGGAGATATTATCAATTTTTTGCGCTTTTAAGGTGAAGTTATTATCTGCAGTAATACTGGCGCTGTTGTAAAATTCCCGGGCAGCAATGTTAATGTTTCTGGCCGTCATTCTGGTATGGTCACTGACAACGGCGGGTACCTGCTGTGCATTCCCGATTGTGATGGATTTTCCATTAATCACCTGACCAATATCATGCAGCATCAGGTTCTTCCCTGCTTGCAGGTTGCTGATATTGATGAAAGTATGTGCATCACGCAGGGTAATATTTTCTGATGCCCTGACCGGTGCATGAAAATACAAGCTACCTTTCGTGCTGATTTTTAAGTTTTCCACACCCTTTATGACCGCACTACTGCTTACGCCTATCCCTGCATCACTACCCTGCAGATAAATTTGTCCTGCGTACATGCCACCGAGGCCGGCAATATCTATTCTCTCATGCACAGCAGCGTTATTATCTTTGTGTGCCTGGGGTAATAATGCATCCGTGTGATAATGATTGATATGCTGATGCCCGTTATGCTGCACTCGAATCACGCGGTTGCTCCCGGCAATAATTTGTATTTCTCCAGCAGCCATTTCTTTGCCCGACTGCAGGGCACGTATGTTTCCTGTGACAGTCACTCCCCGTGCAATTAGATCAACTTTGCCGGGATTAATACCGGGTGTGGAATACATCATCAGGCCCTGCTCTCTGATATTAATTCTTCCACTACTGACTTCCAGCGCTGCGAGCCTGTCTCCTTCCAGTATGGGCTTACCGGTAATAAGTACCCCCCTGCTGCTGTTGACAAAGCCACAGCCATTGCAATTAATACCGTTGGGATTACTCACAATCACATCTGCTGTTTTTCCCTGTACTGACAGCAAACCGTTGAGATTGCTGAGATCAGTACCTGTTACTTCATTGAGAATGATATCAGCCTGTGCTGTCGTGTTATTCAGCACTGCTCCCTGATGGTTGACATGAAATACTTCATATTGATTGTGTGATAATCCCTGCGCATTCGGATTCTGTATATCAATAAAATCCCGACCCTGGTTGTCTTTGCTGATAACAGGCCCCAACGGACCAGAAGCAGCAACCACAGATGCTATACCGCTACAGAATGCTATTGCGGGTACCAGCATCATACCTGACAGCCCAATAATAATGGCCGTCAGATTTAAGGCAAAAATGCGAACAGGGAGATAAGATGAGGGGAGTAAAATAAAGCGATTTTCATTAACAGATAACGTATTTTTTTTGCCCAGAACTTCAATTTTATATAACCGGGGATTTAATTTTCCTGGCACAGGATTATTTCCTTAATTTTAATTAAGAAAATAAAAAAACAGAATTATGAAAATCCCTTTATGTCAGGTATAAGGTAACAGGTATAAAAATTGAATTTAAAAATATCAGTTTTATTTTTTGCAAATAAAATTTGTGCGTATACTGAATAAACAACTCTCTTTATTTAGTATAAGAAAAATACTTATATATAATATCCTGATCTTGCCTAATTCACAGATATTATCTGCACGTCAATAATAGTGAAAATACACTATAAATAAATATCATTTATTAAATGATAATAAGCGTTTTACTACCTTTACATTGTGAATTTTTTACAGAAGCCAGAATTTTATCGGGGTAGCTTTACCTGTATACCACCCCCCGACAATCTCATAGACTTCAGAGATACAATAACTGATTTTTATATATAATTTTTTGATATAAATCACAAACAATTATTAAAATAATAAATGTAAATTTATAGCTATCCAGAATAGCTGTTATTAATTAATACAGTCCATTCCTCCCATCCAGGGGCGCAGTACTTGTGGAATTTCAATACTTCCGTCAGCACGCTGATAGTTTTCCATAACAGCAACTAACGTACGCCCTACCGCCAGACCAGAGCCGTTTAAGGTATGCAGCAGATGCAATTTTTTATCTGTTTTATTGCGATAGCGTGCCTGCATACGGCGGGCCTGAAAGTCCCACATATTAGAGCAGGAAGAAATTTCACGCCAGGTGTTCTGGGCAGGTAACCACACTTCCAGATCATAGGTTTTACAGGAACCAAATCCCATGTCTCCCGTGCAAAGCAGTAGCTTTCTGTAAGGCAGATTCAGTAATCTCAACACCTGTTCAGCATGCCCGGTTAATTCTTCCAATGCTGCCATGGAGTCTTCAGGACGTACAATCTGTACCAGTTCAACTTTATCAAACTGATGCATACGAATCAGTCCACGTGTATCACGACCATAAGCTCCCGCTTCTGAACGAAAGCAGGGAGTATGCGCACAGAGTTTTAATGGTAACGCCACCTCTTCTAAAATCTCATCACGCACCAGGTTAGTCAGCGGGACCTCAGCGGTAGGAATCAATGCATAATCACTGCTGCCAGATTCTTCTTCCAGCGGCCTTGTGTGAAACAGATCACCGGCAAACTTGGGTAACTGCCCGGTACCATAAAGAGTGGCATGATTAACCAGATAAGGCAGATAAGCCTCGAGATAACCATGTTTTTCAGTATGCAAATCCAGCATAAACTGACTCAGTGCACGATGCAGACGCGCAATCTGGCCTTTTAGGACCACAAAGCGTGAACCAGCCAGTTTAACTCCACCAGCAAAATCCAGTCCGTGCGTCATTTCACCTAATAAAACGTGATCCCGAACCGGAAAACTGTACTGCTGCGGCTCTCCCCAGCGACTGATTTCCTGATTGTCATTTTCATTGCTGCCATGGGGTACAGAATCATGCGCAAGATTAGGAATGGATAACGCAAGCTCACGTATTTTGTTCTGTAGCTGCTCCAGCTCTGTTCCGGCTACATCAAGCTTTGCAGCCAGACTGTTCATCTCAATACGCAGAGGCTCAATATCTTCATTACGTGCTTTTGCTGCCCCAATCAATTTTGAACGCGTGTTACGCTCTGCCTGCAGAGTTTCAGTTTCAACCTGCAAAAATTTACGTCGTTTTTCCAGCTCACGCAGCATATCAACGTCAAGAATGAAGCCTCTGGTCGCCAGTTTTTGTGCAGCCACCTCTGGTTGCGTACGCAGTATGTTGGGATCAATCATAGTGAATATCCTGTCTGTGGTAACGAAGGCATGTTTAAACGAAAGAGGACAGAACTAATCATAACGCTTTATCAGGCTGTTCTCATCCAGTCTGGCAAGCCATTCCAGCTTCTCTTTTATCTTAATCTCAACACCGCGTGATGAAGGTGAATAATAACGAGTACCATTGATTTCTGGTGGAAAATAATCCTCACCTGCCGCATAAGCATCAAGTTCATCATGAGCATAACGGTAACCGTTTTTCATGAATTTTACCGGGATATTGCGCAAATGATCCGGTACATCATAATCCGGTTTTTCACGGGCATCCTTTAATGCTGCGTTAAAAGCACTGTACACTGCATTACTTTTTGGTGCACAGGCCAGATAAACAATTGCCTGTGCAATAGCTCTTTCACCCTCTGCAGGTCCAACGCGCGTAAAACAATCAAAGGCAGCAACAGCCACCTGCATACTGCGTGGATCAGCATTACCAATATCTTCGGACGCAATGGCCAGAAGGCGGCGGGCCACATACAGAGGATCGCCACCTGCTGTAATGATGCGCGCATACCAGTAAAGCCCGGCGTCCGGACAAGACCCTCTGATAGATTTATGCAAGGCTGAGATAAAATCATAATAACGCTCGCCTTTATTATCAAAGCGTGCGCGGCAGGTACCAGAAACAGCAGCCAGCAATTCCGCTGTCAGGATATGGGTACCCGCGGCATCAGTCTGTGCAGCCTCCATCATCAATTCAAGGTTATTGAGTGCCCGTCTGGCGTCTCCATTCGCCAGCTCAGCCATCTGTTTGCGGGTATCAGCAGCAAGACTGATACTGTATTTGCCGTATCCGCGCACACTGTCTGTTATCGCCTGCTCAATGACCTGCTCAATATCCTCTGTATTTAACCGCTTTAGCAACCACACTCTGGCTCGGGAAAGCAGTGCACTGTTAAGTGCAAATGCAGGGTTTTCTGTTGTCGCACCGGTAAAAATAATACTGCCATCTTCCATATAAGGTAAAAATATATCCTGCTGATTTTTACTGAAACGATGGACTTCATCAACAAATAGCACCGTTCGTTTCCCAGCATCTCTGTTGTGACGTGCGCGCTCCACAGCCTGACGTATTTCTTTAACACCATCCGTCACTGCTGAAATTCGCTCAAGCTCTGCTCGGGCATAACGAATCATTAATTCTGCCAGTGTTGTTTTTCCACTACCGGGTGGCCCCCACAGGATCATCGAATGTAACTGTCCTGTTTCAATAGCGCGAAAAAGGGGCTTACCTTGAGATAACACATGCTGCTGGCCCACGTACTCATTCAGCGTCAGAGGTCGCATACGTGCAGCCAGTGGCTGAAGTTCGTGTTGTGAAAAGTCAAAGGAAAAATTGCTCACAGCCGAACCTCACTGACGCTGATCATCCAGCGTCACACCCTCAGGTAAAATAAAGATAAATTTAGCCCCATCAATAGCGCTACTTTCATAGCTTTTCAGCTCATAAGTGTTGTGCTGACCATCTTTTTCAACGGCACTAAAGCGCCTTATCACTCCCGCTGGGGTCACCGTAATGTTAAACTGCGTTAAACGATTTTCTGCCGATTTTGGTGTCAATGCAAAATCATCGCCTTTCTGCACAAACGTATATTGCTTCCAGTCATCTGAGTGATTGCGTGCTATCAACATAAAGGGGGTATTCGCAGTAGTGCTGTTGAGCCAGTTAGCCGTAACCTGTTCAATTAATGGGTTGTAATACCACAGTGTCTTGCCATCAGAAATCAGAATATTTTCATCCGGATTGGTCATATGCCAGTTAAATAAGTTTGGATGTTTTACCCATAATTTGCCTTTTCCCTGTTGTATCAGGGTATTATCAGCACTGGTTACTGTCTGAATAAAATCAGCATAAAAACTACTGACTTTATTCAGACGAATTTGTAACTCGTTACCTGCATCCGCAAAAACCGATGTACAGACAGCACTGAAACATAGCCAAACGACGATACACCGTTTTTTCATTATTTAATTACCTTACACATTAACTATAACTATAACTATTCCAGGAAAGCATTTTCGTACCAATCACGACACACCGCCGTTTTCACGAAAAACGGCTTGAGTAAAACTCCTTACCGCTGGCTCAGGATCGACGCTTTTTTTATAACCTACCATCAGAGCTTTTTTAGTTATCCCTGCGTGCCAGAATTTCCCGATTACCATTGTGTCCTTGTGCGCTGATAATTTGCTGCATTTCCATCTGCTCAATAATCCTGGCAGCACGGTTATAACCAATACGGAACTGGCGCTGCACACTGGAAATAGAAGCGCGGCGTTTCTCCAGTACAAAAGCAACAGCCTGATCAAATAAAGGATCCAATGCTTCATCATTATCCCCGCCAGTGTGACCATTTTCACCATCATTGCCTCCCTCCAGAATGCTGCTAATATACTGTGGCTGCCCACGCGCCTTCCAGTCATTGACGACAGCATGCACCTCCTGATCGTGAACAAAAGCACCATGAATACGCACTGGCGTCGAAGCACCAGGGGGCATATACAGCATATCTCCCCTGCCAAGCAGCGACTCTGCTCCTCCCTGATCTAAAATGGTGCGTGAATCTATCTTACTGGATACGGTAAATGCGATACGGCTGGGAATATTCGCTTTAATGAGGCCAGTAATAACATCAACAGACGGCCGCTGAGTCGCCAGTATGAGGTGAATACCCGCAGCTCGGGCTTTTTGCGCCAGACGGGCAATTAACTCTTCTACTTTTTTACCTGATGTCATCATGAGATCGGCAAATTCATCAACGATAACTACAATCCATGGCAGTTTTTCCAGTGCAGGGGCGGTAACATCCATACTGTTACCCGGTTTCCAGAGAGGATCCGGGATAGGATGGTTCATCATTTGTGCCTGTGTTATTCGTTCGTTATAACCGGCAAGGCTACGTACTCCTAATTCAGACATCAATTTATAACGGCGTTCCATTTCTGCCACACACCAGCGCAATGCATTGGCGGCGTCTTTCATATCAGTAACCACTTCAGTTAACAAATGAGGAATGCCTTCATAAACTGACAGTTCCAGCATTTTAGGATCGATCATAATAAAGCGCACCTCATCAGGGACCGCTTTATATAGCATACTTAAGATCATTGCGTTGACCCCAACAGATTTACCAGAGCCTGTTGTACCTGCTACCAGTAAATGTGGCATTCCGGCCAAATCAGCCACAACAGGCTGGCCAGCAATATCTTTACCTAATACTACGGTTAAGGGAGAAACCGCATTACGAAATCTGGCACAATCCAGCACTTCACGCAGATAAACAGTCTGCCGATGCCTGTTAGGAAGCTCAAGGCCCACCCAGGGCTTACCGGGAATAACTTCAACAACCAGCACTGCAGCGGCGGAAAGAGAACGCGCAAGATCACGGGACAGACCAGAGATACGCGCAGCCTTTATCCCGGGAGCCAAATCCAGTTCAAAACGTGTAATCACTGGTCCTGGATGAATGCCAACAATCTGTGCTTTTATTCTGTAATCTGCCAGTCGCATTTCAATTAAACGTGCCGTTTCTTCCAAAACAGCCCTGTCGGGTGGTTTCACTTCTGCGGGAGGATCTGCTAATAAATCGAGTCCCGGCAAGGCCGTTGTGACTTTTTGCAGTGATTGATTATTACGCGTCAGAAACGGGTGAATCAGGCTGTCGGTGGTAAAATCTGGCGGTGCTGTCTTCGTGGGTTGATAGTCTATAGTTTTTTCCACTGCTTTTACGTTCATAGTAGATAATGAGCCAGGCAACGCTGATGGCACAATACTGACTGGCGTATTATCATCGTACTGCATACTGAGCGGCGGGGTGTCATAATCATCTGTTTGCGGCTCTTCTTGCGCCTCTGTTTTTACCTGTTCGCTGATGTTATCTATAACGTCAACATCAACGTCAACTTCTGTGATGGCGGGGGCGGAAAACAAGGCGTCTTCAAAATGGATGTTATTAACAAATAAATCATCTTCCCGCTGATCAACGGAATTTTTCAGCCACGCATCAGTGGGCACAGTTGCAGGGATATTATTGTTACTGTAATGCCCGGGGTTAACATCTTTCACTTCAGGTAAATCACGCGAAAAGAAACTGATGATTCCTGAGATCAGTGCACCTGTTTTCTCTGCAACAAATAACCATGACCAGCCAGTCAATAACGTGAATCCTGCTGCCCAAATACCTAACAGGGTAAGCGTCATAACTGTACCCTCAAGCCAGGATAATATGGCACGGCTCATCAGACTGCCAATAAATCCACCTGAGGCAAAATAATGAAAATCATCTACATTAACGGCAGCCAGTACACATGAACTGAGCAGGAGTATCAGTAACCCAATCAGCCGCAACGACAGTGAAAAATAATCGCTATGTGCACTATCCCGCTGCCTTAACATAGCGTGGCAGAAAACAATGATGCCGAAGGGAATGAAATACGCTAAAACACCAAAAGCCGAAAATAAAACATCTGCTGTCCATGCTCCGGCAGCACCACCAGGATTACGAATCACGCTATGCCGCAGATTTTGTGACCAGGACTGATCCTGGGGAGAAAATCCCAATAGAACGATAATCAACCAGATGGCTGATATGACCACAATAACGAAAACAATTTCTGGCAGGCGCCAGCTAAAAGTAAAATTTTTCAAAATAATACTGTTATCTTTTTATTCTACAGGTTGATAAATCTGTCAGGTTACAGGTATGTATAATTATACCAAACCTGTATGCATACACAGGAGTCTAACCAGATTATCTGAATTTTGCCAGCTGTTCATTCAGCGTGCTTTCACCACAATCTGATTGTTTTGCTTTACTTCTTCCACTACTACATAGGTACGGGTATCACCCACTCCCGGTAAATGCAGCAGAGTTTCACCAAGAAAATGACGATAAGCTGACATGTCAGGTACACGTATTTTCAATAGATAGTCAAAATTCCCTGAAACCAGATAACATTCCTGAATTTCATCAATTTCCTGTATTGCCATATTGAATTGCTGAAACAGGTCCGATGCCCCGCGATTTAATGTTATCTCTACCAGTATCAACAAGGCAGCATCGAGATAATGTGGATTCAGTAAGGCAGTATATCCGAGAATCAGGCTATCATGCTCAAGACGCCGTACGCGCTCAAGACAGGGTGTAGGGGACAAGCCTATGCGCCTTGCGAGTTGAACATTAGAAATTCTTCCATTTTTTTGTAGTTCATTCAATATATTACGATCAATATGATCCAGATCTTTTTTCAAACATTTTTTTATCATTTTTAATCTCTTTTTTAATATTATTATCGCTTTATTCCCTGAGTAAAAACGGCATCAATCAGTTTTTATCAACAATAATTCGTAAGGTAAATTTATTCTCTGTCATCATAACCAGACCTGCAGATCTTCAGGCCGGCATTATCTGCTTTGAGCAATATTTATCTATTTGAATAATCATCAATATATATTTATTCATAATATTTAATATATAGATAATATATTTTTTCATTTTTATATGTTTATCAAAAAGCTTTCTCAACAGTTTTAGTGAAACAATTAAAATTGGTATACTTCAACCTTGCACCAGACTGGTACACTTGATAACATTATCGGTATATATATAGTAATATTTTGTTTTCTTTATAAAAAATAAAAGTTTATTGTGGTCAATGAATTTGACATCGTCATTTTCGCCTACCTGTATTCCCACAATAGCTGATATTCCCTGTGACCTGAAACATGAGATAGTCAAAATGAGTACAGCTAAGCATAGTAAATTGATCATTTTGGGTTCCGGGCCTGCGGGTTATACGGCAGCGGTTTATGCTGCACGCGCCAATTTAGAACCTGTTTTAATCACCGGGCTGGAAAAAGGTGGTCAGCTGGTCACCACCACTGAGGTAGAAAACTGGCCAGGCGATCCAGATTCACTGACAGGCCCTGTGCTGATGCAACGCATGCATGAACATGCCGCTAAATTCGAGACCACCATTGTTTTGGATAATATTCAGCGTGTTGATTTCACCAAACGACCTTTCTGCCTGTTTGGTGAAAAAAATGAATATCGCTGCGATGCGCTGATAATCGCTACCGGTGCTTCGGCACGTTACCTCGGTTTACCTTCAGAAGAAGCGTTTAAAGGCAGAGGAGTTTCCGCCTGCGCTACCTGTGATGGATTTTTTTATCGCAATCAACAGGTCGCTGTCGTTGGCGGAGGAAGCACCGCTGTTGAAGAAGCGCTGTACCTGTCAAATATTGTTGATAAGGTTCATTTAATTCACCGCAGGGATCAATTTCGTTCAGAAAAAATCCTGCTCAATCGTCTGATGAACAAAGTAAACAATGGCAATATTATATTACACACGCATCGTACCTTACAGGAAATACAGGGAGATAAAACGGGAGTCACTGGCGTTATTTTATCTGATACCCTGCATGGAAAAACAGAGCACCTTGCGCTGACAGGTGTATTCATTGCCATTGGTCATCAGCCCAATACTGATGTTTTTTCCGGGCAACTCGAATTAGAAAACGGCTATATCAAAGTACAGTCTGGCAGCAAGGGTAATGCAACTCAAACGTCTATCCCGGGTATATTTGCAGCCGGTGATGTCATGGATAGCATTTACCGTCAGGCTATTACTTCTGCTGGTACAGGTTGTATGGCTGCACTGGATGCCGAACGCTGGCTTGATACGCTGGCACTGGAAGCCAGAAAATAGCCTGAGGCATATATATAAGTTACAGCAAGACGGCAAGAACACGACTCCCATGAGCATAGACATACTAGTGTGATTGGTTGAGTGTTCGCAGCCAACACAGCTGCAGTTTGAAAGACCAGGGGTATAAAATCTGCAAAAAATAACCCGTTCATAAGAAAAAACGCCAGTAGCAGCAACCCTGCATACCATGAAATAACGCAAAGCCTCTCTACGCCGCCTCGCCATGCAGGCATTACCTGCATGTTCACAGCATTATTCAGCGCTATCTCTGTGGAGAACTGGCACCAGGTTGCGGCGATGAGGGTGATAAAAACACAATCAACAGACTCATCACCGGCACAATAATCCATCCCTGTGCACTCGACACCAGCCATACATCTAACGGCATGCCAATCAACAGATTCATAATGGATTGCCGCAACAGCCCCTGATTGGCAAGCATCATCAGGGCAGTAAACCATAACCCTTTAATAAAATTAGTTTTTCCTGGTAAAACCTGACGTATAAATAACCAGATAATAACCTGTCCTAGCGTTGGCAGAAAAGAGGTCAACAATGCCATAACAACAAGATAAGCTGGATAAGGCTCCTGAATGATAGCATCAAGACGCCCGGCATCACTGGCCGCTTTTTCATAAGCAAGCGCCCACCCACGTCCATAGAGCACATGGAATATAAAACCAAATCCAGCGGCAATAACAGTGGCAAATAAAATTCGCATCCAGTACATCATTGATTCTCCGGTAAAATTAACCACAGCCTGCGAAAATATGCCGCCTGCCAGATAAATTTTAATTTATTGTCAATAGACATTTTTTTATTAAAAAACAGAAAATATCCTGACATAATACTGGGCCGTGCCGCTAATTGCTATCGGGTATTTAAAATACCTGTCCGCTTAATGATGATAACCTGTCATCTGTGCGCAAGACTTCATTTACCGGAGTCCCATCATCAAAGGTGACGGCAGTTATCAGGCTCAGCCAGTGATATGACGTAATATCTCTCTGCTGGCAAAAACACCAATAAATGACATAAACTTATTCGTATAGCGGATATCATCTGAAAAAAGTTTATGCATCTTATACAACTGTCTGAGCATTCCCTCGCATTCCCTTCAGCTGAACAGGCATTACGCCAGCCCAATGGTTTGTTAGCCTCAGGTGGAGATCTGCGTATCTCACGCTTACTGGCCGCTTATCAGCAGGGTATTTTTCCGTGGTTTACACCGGGAGAAAAAATTCTCTGGTGGTCTCCCGATCCACGTGCAGTACTTCTGCCTGCCGAAATTCATATCAGCCGGAGTATGAAACGCCTCCTGCATCGACATCCCTGGCAGGTAACACTGAATCATGCTTTTCATGATGTTATCATCGCCTGTGCCGAACAGCGCAGTGAGGGGACATGGATTGGCAATGAAGTGATACAGGCATACTGCCAGCTTTATCAACGGGGTCACGCACATTCAGTAGAAATCTGGCAGGAAGGTGAATTAGTCGGTGGACTTTATGGTGTTGCTTTGGGTGCATTATTCTGCGGAGAATCCATGTTCAGCCGCATTAGCAATGCCTCAAAATGCGCATTAATTTTATTCGCTAAACATTTTACCCGTCATGGCGGAAAACTGATTGACTGCCAGGTCATTAACGATCATACCGCCTCGTTAGGAGCAAAAGAAATCACACGCAGTCATTTTTTACAGCAGCTATATCAGTTACAATTCAGCGCGCTCCCCCTTGAATGCTGGCAGGCTCAGTCGTTGAAAACACCAGAATGACAGACTAACATTCCTTTACATAAGAGGGGTTTTTCGGCATTATCTTGCCGGATAAACGAATGCTAAGTAAACCTAGAGGATTCAATGGCCAAAGAAGACAATATAGAAATGCAGGGTACCGTGCTCGATACGTTACCAAATACCATGTTTCGTGTTGAACTGGAAAACGGGCACGTAGTCACTGCGCATATCTCCGGTAAAATGCGTAAAAATTATATTCGCATCCTTACCGGTGATAAAGTGACGATAGAGCTGACTCCTTATGATCTGAGCAAAGGTCGTATCATTTTTCGCAGCCGCTGATGCAACCAACGTTATCCCTCTCCAGACAGGTAAAAATGTAAAATGCATCACCTGCTTTAGCTGTTCCTGCCAGCCGGTTGGTTAACTAAATTAAGAGCGTTTTTTTATTGGCTCTGTAATGTGTTTTATGCACAATACCGCTTATTACAGACTCAATTTTCGCCGCGGACAGGTAATTTATGCCAACCAACACCATCCCGACAGGCACCAATCATTCAATGCAGCATACAGATACTAACGTTCCTGCTGACGCTCCTCTGCATGATCTTTATGGCCTCACGCAGGAGGAATTTGCACAGCTATTAGCTGACACCGAAGCTACAGGAAATTGTGCCTCACTAAGTAATACGCTTGCCGGGCTACAGAAACATATCAACGATACAGGCAGCGAAGTAATACGCACTAACTGTATTGAGTTATTACATAATATCGCGTTAAGAAATGATATTTATGGCTATCAGGCTGAAAAAATACTGGTTGATCTGTTTACACAACCTGATAATTCAGCAGTCAATATCACTATCAGTGAGCAGATTGCCGCGGCCAGTTTGCAACTCGTGACAAGGAAGGAGAAACTCGATGCTACCTATCTGTTCAGCGGTGCAGCCAGACTGAAAAAGACTTCTGCCCTGCTCTATATGGCAGGATCACACCCGACTGCTTCCATGGAAATAAAAGAAGAGATCATCAAAACCATAAATACTCCTGAATCAACAGAAACTGCAGCAGGTTTATGGAATAAGGGACGCTTTATAACCCATGAAGAATTGTACGAATCTGGTAAAAAAATGGAGGCAAAATATGAGAACATTTCTGTTAACGCCCCCATGGAATTTACCTATCCTAAAGCTCAAGGAAATAAGTTAACTGAAATTCTGCGTGAGAAATATAGGCAGAATCCACTGGCGAAGCTGAAACAAGTCGCTGAACTCTTTACCATTAACACTGTTGTTACTCAGGAGAATGAGCAGAGTGAGTCTGTTCGCACAAAGGAACACTGGACACTGGCTGCCCTGTACCGCGAACCTCTTACAGGTGCGATAAAAATGGCGGTATTCAGCTCGCTGCGATTAGATACAGATGACAAAACGCGTTTTACTGACAGCATCGAGGACCTTTCTGGTTCGCGCGAAAATATCACTTTTATTGATGATAATCTTCAGGATTATACCCCCAATGCATGTGGCTGTTTTACTGACAGTGCTGCTGAGTATATTGGTCAGCGATATCAACAGAATAAAGATATTGCCGGCATCCTGCGCGAATTTGCGGCGGACATGAAAAGACGTTCACAGGAATCTCTCGAACAGTTTAATATTTCCTCCAGAAGCAGGTTACTGGCAGAAACTTATCTTAATCATAATAAACCATAAAGCAATATTATCCACCTCCTGCATAAACCGGCGCTGCCGGTGAAATGCCGCTAAAAAAATAACCTATATTAAGTTGCTTTCTCTTGCCCCGGAACCTTACTGATCGGGGAAAAACATATAGCGTCATCAATCCGCTGTGCACGCAGAAAGCTGACGCTTTTCATTAAACTACTCTAATGCCTGCGCCGGACCAAAAAATTCATAGTGAACACGCTCATCAGGTATGCCGATACTTTTTAACGCTTTTTTGATAAAAACCATAAAAGGTTTAGGCCCGAGAAAGTAGGCCTCGGTATTATTTTTATTTTTTAACCACAGATTCAGGTGTTCCATTGAGGGTAATCCGCTGGCATCTGGCTGTATCGGATCAGAAGAGTCGTTATTTTCATAAATATAATAGTAATTTATTTTATCATAATTACGTTTTATTTCTGTTAACGCATCAGAAAACGCGTGAACCGATTTATTGCGCGCATAGTGAATAAAGCAGATCTCACGATTATCCAGCATCGCCTGCTGCAGCATGGCGAATGCCGGTGTAATTCCTATACCGCCGGTGATGAAAGCAACGGGATTGGCGTTATCCGCCAGAGTAAAATTGCCTGAGGGTGGGAAGAGACTGATAACATCACCTGCCTTTATTTCATCATGAAGATAGCCAGAGGCAACGCCATGCTGTTCCCTTTTAACGCTAATGCGATAATATTTTTCATTGTAATACTCAGACAGTGAATAATTCCTGCGAATTTCCTCTCCCTTAATGTTGAGCTTAATACCGATATATTGCCCTGCTTTAAACTCATACAACGGCCGGTCATCAACGGGAGCAAAATAAAAAGAAGTGACTTCTGCGCTTTCTTTTTCTTTTTTAGCCACAGTGAATTTTCGTTCACCACGCCACCCACCACGGGCATGCAGAATGGCATCATAATTTGCTGACTCAGCGGTAATCAACATCTCAGCCAGCTGCTGATAAGCCGCTCCCCATGCATCAATCACTTCATCTGTGGCAATTTCTGCCCCAAGCACTTCCCTGATTGCTCTCAGCAGGCAGGTTCCAACTATGGGATAATGCTCTGGCTGAACCTGCAATGCTACGTGTTTATTGACGATTTGAGCGACCAGTTCCGTGGGCACGGTGAGTCCGTCAATATTACGTGCATACATCAGTACAGCATTGGCAAGTGCCCGTGACTGCACCCCACTTGCCTGATGTGCCTGATTAAAAAGTGGCCTGACTTGCGGATATTCATCTAACATTATTTGATAAAAATGTGTAATGAGAAGCTCTCCCCCCGTTTCCAACAGAGGAACGGTAGATTTAACAATATCACGTTGTTTTTCTGATAACATTTTTAACACTCCTTAACGTCATGAAGGTAACATCCCTTTGCTGGGCAGCTTGCTGCAGCGCCAGTGCAGCATTGCCAGGAAAATATTTTTATTGACAATAACATCCATCAGTAAAGAAATTACTATAAACAGCCAGTGATAATAGTTAAATCGCAAGGGCAGATTTTTTTCACCTATGATGATGCTCCATGGAAAGCATGGCTAATGGCTTTTCTGTGAAACTAAGTGATTTATTCGTGAATGGAAAACAGGCCTGCCTGTCTTATGGGTGATAAAATACGGCGCTATTTTACAGGCACGGAGTGATATGCAATTACGGCCCTGCTGTCGCTGGCGATGCTGCTGGAGACGTTAAAAAATTCAACGGGATATTTTTCTGTTAACAGTTCTTTCATTTTATTCAGGCCACTGCCCAACAGTGAAATGCCCATGCAGTACCTGTCAATGCTACCGTTTCAGCTGTGGCAGCAACAAATTTTCCCGCCATGTTACGCTGCCTACGTGATTTTCTTGCGTCCAGAAACTGCTGTGATACCTTCAGACTCTCTTTGATGTCTGGTTCAGTAGATTTAACCATGCATGTCCAAAACCTGCAATGCTGCACTGTCTGCCGATGAAGAAGAGCTGTATCGGGATTAATATAGCCTGCGCTAATAACAGTATTACCTTGGGAAAACTGAGAGCGACTTCTGCTAGGCTTGATAAGGTACCGGCTTTATTATTATATCTAGATTATAGTCTGCGAAATGACACCCGATTTGCTAACAGGCTTCCTGTGAGACCAGCTGCATAGTTATGCCAATGCGCAGGACAGCTGCATTATTTCATTCAACCGGCAGGCGCGGATCACACACAGAATGACAGAAAATAATCAGCATGAAAGCGCCTGTATTTGTTACCATGACAGGATCTGTGCAGGTTTAATTAATCATCCAATCTGATTACCGCCTTATTGCTGAATGCAAAATGAAAAGAAACAGTGATGAGTGCTGCAAAGCAAGGAGAATAAAATGAAGGTGATGGTCATTGGTGCCAGCGGCACAGTAGGGAGTAGCATCGTAGAAGATCTAAAACGCGATCATGATATTATTCGTGTCGGAAAGCATCGCGGCTCACTGCAGGTTGATCTGACTGATGAGTCCAGTGTCAGGGCATTATTTAAACGCAGTGGCAAGGTGGATGCTGTGGTTGCGGCAACCGGCAGTGTTCATTTTGGGCCCCTCACTGAAATGACCAGCGTTCAGTTTATATCCGGCCTGCAGGATAAATTGATGGGTCAGGTACGCCTGGTGCTTAACGGGAAAGATTATCTTAATCCTGGCGGCTCTTTCACATTAACAACCGGCATTCTGACACACAACCCTATTCGTACAGGGGTTAATGCTACGGCAGTTAATGCTGCTCTGGAGGGGTTTGTACTTGCTGCGGCAACTGAGCTTTCTGACCTGCGTATTCGCATTAATGCGGTCAGTCCGACAATTCTGACTGAATCACTGGAAAAATACGCTGCCTTTTTTCCGGGCTTTGAAAGCGTACCCGCCTGTCGCGTGGCGCTGGCTTATCGACGCAGCGTTGATGGTGTCGATACCGGAAAAATATACCCGGTATGGTAATAGCTGCGCATTAATCGGGTTACTGCCCTGCTTTATCCCTCACAGCTGCTCATGGATACAGCATGGGCAGCTGACTCGTACCATTATCTTTTAGTTATCACACTATGGGGTCCAGCAGGTCTATGACCTTTGCCAGTATTTCGTCTGTAACAGGTGAACAGGCTGTTGCTTTATAAAGCGCGCTACGGGAACTGAAATCCAGTGCCCGCACCTGATGGCAGACCTGTTACATTGCCTTTATCGGTACTTCCGCTGTCAATATAAACAGTGACAGCCTGTGAGCGTGGTTTATCACCCCCGCTGGTAATTGGCACGCAAATAGCCGTTCCCAGGGCCTTGACCAGATCACGTTGTGACAGCACAAGGTAATAATGTGCGCCCTTAAATTCATGACCGGTTACGGGGTCTCCATCTACATACCAAATCTCACCTTTTGCCGGAATTCTTCGAGCTGGCGCCATTAAATCGCTTCCCTGCCTGCGGGTATGGATGCCAGGTCATCTCTCATCTCTTCATTGAAGCGGGCAATTTCTTTTTCGTTGATGCCATTCAGCAGGTCTGTCAGGGATTTTCGGCCACGAGCAACCCGCTTTACAGGATGAATACTCACCGCTTCGCCAGAAGCCTTGACATCCAGTTCAGTGCCAACACGCCAGCCCATGATTGCCGCAATATCACCTGGAATGGTCAGAACAACTGCTCCACCCTGCTGGCGTAAACGTGTTAAAGCCATAGTTGCCTCCTGTCTGTCGGTAACTTTGTTTCATTATTATAGTGAAAAAGTCACACAACAAATTGGTTCAGGATTGAGCCTGCAATCTATGCCGCTGACACCGCTATCATGGTGCTCCATCGGCCCAGCGCATCAGCCAGCACACTGTTGCTTCTCATGGTCATTTGATCAGCGAATTCCTGGACCATTGACATGGCGATGACCATGTTATCGATGTCTGTGCCACTTAGCCATACACCATTCATGGCGATGTGCTCAATTTTCTGCGCAGGGCTGGCATAATAACCCTGTACAATGATGGTCCTGCTGCGGTCACTGCGAAAACGGATGCGCAGATTATCCTCTATCGTTCTGTCAAACCAGAGCTCTTCCTGCGCTGTTCCTGTTGCAGCTTCAAGTATCAGCCTGTCTTCGCCTCCCGTATCCAGAATGGTGGCACTACGCTCTACGTAATAAGCATCGTCACCACCCTTACCTGCCATATGATTGTTGCCTGTGCCACCATGCAGCTCATCTGCCAGAGAGCCGCCGTACAGGTGATTATCTCCAGCAAAAGCCTGCAGATAATTACGCGCATTTTCAGTACCATACAATTTATTACCTTTGCCGCTGCTATCCACCAGCACGGTCAACTGGCTGCTGACTGACAGGTCACGACCACGGCCGTCCAGGTTAAGGCCTCCCTGTGATGCACTGAGCAACACCAATCTGTCCTGCTTATCCAGCGCCAGTGCTCCACTGGCCAGATAAGCCACACCACCGGCAGTGATATCCAGTTGATATGATTCTCCAAAGGAGCCACGCACCGCAAGATGACGCGATTTGACATTACTTATGAAATCAACCAGACAAACCTTAACCTGATTTTCAGAATTGCCGGTGCTGCTAAGAACAATATCACTGCCCTCAACAGACAGTGCTGTCCGTGACAGCGCCCATGGCAGGATAAGGGTATCCTGTAAAGGCAGGGGTGCATCATCATGATTATCTACGCGCACAACACCGCCAGGAAATTGTTCGATAACATAGCTATCTGCCCCGCCATTTCCTTTCAACGTAACACCACCGGCACCTGTCAGGCGTTCTGACCTGCGTGATCCGGTTATCACACCGCGCATGCCACAATGATGCAGTGCCAGCGTAAACAACGGTGAAGGTAACCGTATTTCACGCTTTTTTTCATGACCAGCGACTATTTCGGTTATTTCAACGCGATCACCCGCCGTATTTTCATCCCCTGCGTAAAAATTAACGCTGGCCTGAGCCCGCTCTTCTTCCCTCATGGTCCCCTGGAAGAAAACAGGGATACCACTGACAGGACTGCCAGTGCGTGCCATATCAGCGGGTAGTGCTGCTGCCGTTTGCAGGCGAAAGCGAAAACCATCTGCTGTGGTGATATGCCATGCTGATGCCTGGCCTTCAGAGGCGTGTTCATTGGAATAAAAATTGTGTAAGGTGTATTGCCTGCCAGTCTTTAAGCCAATACGAAGATGTGTTTTTCCTTCATCGACATAAGGCACCATGTAGGCAATTTCATCACTGCGATAATCAAGGCTGACATGACTGTCTTCGCCCAGACTGTAGTCTTCAACAAGAAGAACAGAGTTGACACCCGATGCAGTCTCGCGGCGTAATTCATAGCTATCAATACCGAGGCCGCCGGCAAATATTCCGTTAACCCCTTTGATGACATCATTACCCTTGCCGCCATTAATAATATCGGTACCGCTTACCCCATCGATAACATTGTCATCATCGTCTCCGTTGATGTCATCCCGTACTGATGTGCCGACGAAATTTTTTATGTTTGAAAAAGAGACAAATACATGGTAATTGTGGGACACCATGTTATTTGCCACAGTCACTCCCCAGCCACTATTTTTCGTATCTAATTCACTGAAATTGAGGGTGTTACTCCCCGCGTTCCCGTGCAGTGTGCAGTAAGTTTTACTATCCAGCACAAAGAAGCTGTCATTATTCACTCCTCCTGTGACTATTTTTCTCCTGCCTCCACCGAGACGGAACATAAAATGACCTGCGCTGGTGCTGGAAGAAGCCACAAAACGATCGACTCTGTCTTTTTTATCTTCGGGAAGGGTCGCTGCAATATTCAGATTCACCCAGGTGACTTGATAGTCGCGCTCTGCACTGGAGACAACGGTGTACGCATATACCTCCTGCTTACTGCTGTCTTTTGAGTACAAAGTCCGCTTTGTGCCACAAAAACCCAGTATTTTTTGCCCGGAGAAAGACAGGTTTTCTGGATTGCCCCTGGCATCTTTTGCACGATAAAGACTGAATTCCTCCGTATGAATAAAGGTCCCGTCCCGTTTCTGACGGGCAACCTGAAGACTGCCATCTTCATTGACCACCACCAGATCCGCCAGGCCATCTCCATCCAGATCCTGAAAGAAGATACCGGAACTTTCTGTATTCTGTGGCAGCGTAAACTTCGTGGGTAAGATTTGAGAAAAGCTGACATCCAGCTGGTAACTACCGTCATGTTGTTTGCGGTATTTGAAAAAACTGATAATCCGGGTGCCTGGATCAAGGCAGAACAACGTCAGATAATCTGTTTCATTGACAAAGACACCGGAATTGAATCCTGTGCTCGTGGTTACTGGTGGTGCTACCGCTTGCTTCTCATCAGGAGATGTCACAGGCGTTAAACTTTTTTCCTTTCCCTTAAGCATAACAACACGATTATCAGGTAACTGCACCCGCAGGTTATCCCGGGTGTCGTCAGCAAGCCATTGTCCGATTGCGGCATTTAACCGGGTACCAGAGGTTATCTCTCCTGTTACCCTGCCCTCCATCGCCAGACCCGTTTTGACGAATGTGCCTGAAACTTCAGGTGATACAGCAATGTCCTGAACCTGATAATATGTCTTGCGTGCATGAATGAATTCACTGGGATCAATATTTCTGGCACTTTCTTCTAATGAGCCTTCAGAAGATGACAACGCCAGATAGCTTTGGGTATTCATGTTGATATCAAGAGCACGATATCCGCTCGCTACGGGCGTAAGCGGTTTCCTGAATATTAACATCGCCAGTTCAGTGAATAATGCGGCTCCAGGCGATAACAGGTATAACCTGCTGTCAATACTTTCCTCGTGGGCGATATTGTTATACACAATCTCAGGAAGAAACGGATGATGTACTGTCTTAACATCAGGATGGCTGAGGAAAACACCGGTTATTTCCAGCTGTACTACTTTTTTTAGCGCCGCTTTAAGCTTATTAAGATCATATTCCTGCTGCAGATATTCAGGCACATAGCCAACAAGCGATCCTACCCCCAGCTGGAATTCATCCCATCCACTCAGTTCCATATGCTGGGAAAATTGCTGCACGGTTTTAATACCGTTATAAATCCACAACCCGATAAAAGCACCTGCCAGTATCGCACCTCCTATGGGCCCTGCTACCGACAGGAAGGTAGCGGTTATTTTAGCCACGCTCGCCATAATCGCCACACTGAAGGCAGCGCCAGCACTGCCAATGAGATTTACTACGGCAGCGCCGGTCAGAAGGCTACTGATGATAGCAGTTGCAATGTTGACACCCAGATTAACGCGCAGCTGCGTTATTCTGTTTTTCAGTTCTGCATCAGTGTCAGCGCCTGGCATCTCCGTGAGCTCTTTAAGCTCCTGAATTGCCGTATGCACACCATACCAGGCAAGACCCGTACCCACCACAGACAGGAGGGTGCCGACTGCCTTCAGTGCGCTGGTTGCATTAAAACTGCGCAGGCCACCGGCAATACGTTTTCCCAGCGTCAGACGCGCTGCCTGTGATGAAGACGCTGGCGGATTCAGCGATTTTACCGTGTTACCAGCAGGTTTAGCAGAAACTCTGCCGTAAATCAGGCTGTTGATTTCATCGCTAAAATCAGCGCCCAATTCTGCTATCGTCAGTGCTTCTTCGCTGCGTAGTTTTGCTCTTTCTTCAGCACTGAGTTTTTCGTTGTTCAGGCGATAATTAATCACCTTAAGACGGCAGATTGCAGCAATACTCCCCAGACCCAGTATCGTATTACTCGCATGCCCCAGAAAAGTCTGTACCTTTTTTACCAGACGCGCCCGGCGTCCCAGTGACCGTTGGGTATAGCTGTCGGCAGGTACCGTTACGTCAGCATCGACGGACTGCTGCATGACGCGCAGCACCTGCTCACCTGCCCGTTTATCAGCGTCGATATCACCAGAAAGACCGACCTTGTGCGCCAGCTCATCAAGCGCCGCTGCATCGCTATCCAGTATCTGGTGCAGCGCTTTATTTCCATCAATCACCCCCTGTGCGGAATCGGTAAATTTTACCGCCATTTCCTGCAGCGCTTTATGCAAAACCCTGCCATCTTCGTTCTGCTGGCTCAGCGCGTTAATCTCTTGAGGTTGCAGAACGCGTAACACCAGCTGTTTTTCATAAAAAGATAATTCATGGAATAAAACTTTTCTGTAAAAGAGCCTGTCCACCTGATCCATCAGTCTGGCAGTATTGACTTCACAGACCATGCGCTCTGTGGTGCTGTCATAACGCCAGGCAAATTTGTACTGTTCATTTGCCGCTATGGCCTCCTGCCGGGTAATCCATCCTTCAGCGGGGATATAGATGCTTTTTTTACCATCCGGCATGACCTTAATGTCGTACTGGTAAGCACTGAGGCGCAGATTATCGGCATTAATGAAAAGCTCCCGGCCTCGTTGCAACAGCAGGTCTGCCAGCTGCTGTGGCAGACTTTCATGTGAGGTATCAGCCCCCAGTCGACAACCCACCAGCGTAATATCTATCTGTTGCGTACTTCCCGGTGTGATACCTGACAGCAGCTTTCTTAAATCGTTTTTTAACAGGTCAGAAGACCGGCTACCAAACGTCGCTGCTCCCTCTTCACCGTGGTAAGTACCATGTCCGACCAGGAGAATTTTTAACCTGCGCTGTGGTGGAGATAGTGCGCTCCAGACCAGCATCTGGCGCTGATAATCCCACTTCAGGCTACGGTTCATTTCACTGGCAAAATCAGATGGACTCTGTATCAATTCACTGTTTCTGGGATGCTTCTTAATCAGCGCTTTGACTGCATCCACGGTAATGTCATCGCCATCCAGCTGAACCACCCACCTTGACTCGTCAGCGTCTTCCTGAGTATCCGCAGTTTTTAATTTTTCCTTTATTTCGGCGGAAAGCTTCTGCAGATCAGTTTCACTCCATTGCCAATGCTCAACCGAGGAAATATCACCGAGGGCACCCGCCGGTTTCAGTGGTGTTCCTGATGGGATGGCACTGTCAAACAGGGATTTATTGGGTGGCCATATGTTAGTGGGTGCATTGATGGCATCGCCCAAAAGCGGCCCGCCAAGCGTCATAGACCAGGGATCCACGACGCGTGCATCCATCCCCCACGTCGACGGAGATGCAATATTACTTCCCGCGGCACGACCGATTATCACGAAGTAATGAGTGCGATTATGCTGGGCAAAACGAGCGACTACCTCGATACGCAGGTTGTGCTGATTGTGCTGCATCAATGCATGTGCTGCAGCAAAGGCTAACGTAGAGCAGCAACCCGCTTTAGCAACAGCCACATGACCAGCAACAGTAGCCAGGTCGTTGCATGATATGCCGTTACGTCTGGCCGTTATTTCGATTCCAGTCACTTTGCTGTTGGCTTTTTTGTCAGCGTCTATTCGCTCAGGCGTTTTATGGAATAAATTATATTTATCCATAATTTTTGCATAATCGGGATTAGCACTGGTAGTAAATGAGGGCGCATCAGTACAGGCGTAGTTGCCAAGTATGGTTAATTCAGGCATAGCCCGATTTAACAGCATAGTAATTACCGCTGTCTTCAGCTGTGGATAACGGGTGAAATCCAGGCCAGACAGATTAGCTCCCGTCAGTGTAGCCCCGGTAAAAATGGTACCGGTCAGATCAAGACCAGACAGATTAGCACCGGTCAGATTAGCGCCGCTCAGATTAGCCCCGGTGAGGATAGTGCCGGTAAGATCAACGCCAGACAGATTCGCACCGCTAAGATTAGTGCCGGTAAAATCTAAGCCAGACAGGTTAACTGCGGTCAGATCAATACCTGCCAGGATAGCGCCTCTCAGATTAGCACCGGTCAGTTTAGCACCGCTAAGCTTTGCTCCGGCCAGAATAGCGCCTCTCAGGTTAGCGCCGCTCAGATCCTGGCCAGACAAATCAAGTCCCGACAGATTAGCCACCATCAGAATGGCCCTTGTCAGCGTAGTGCCGGTGAGATTAGTACCGGTCAGCTTTGCCCCGGTCAGAATCGCGCCGGTAAGATTAGCGCCACTCAGGTCCTGGCCAGATAAATCAAGCCCGGACAGATTAGCCATTGCCAGGTTCGTTCCTGTCAGCTTAGCGCCTGTCAGAATAGTCTCGGTGAGATTAGCGCCGGCCAGATTAGTGCCGCTAAGATCAAGACCCGACAGATTAGCACCGTTCAGTTTTGCGCCGCGCAGATCCATACCGGTCAGCACAGTTGCGGTCAGATTAGCACCGGTCAGGATAATTCCCGTGAGAACGGCGCCGGCAAGATTAGCACCGTTCAGTTTTGCGCGCGTTAAATTAGCACCAGTCAGGTTAGCACCGCTGAGGCTGAGACCAGATAAATCAAGCTCAGATAAATCAGCCCTGATGAGAATAGTGTCTGTCAGGGTAACACCTGTTAACTGCGCGCCTGTCAGCGTAGCGAGAGTCAAATCAAGATAAGACAGATTCGCACCTGACAGGTCCATGGCATTGAGATTGGCGCTCTTTAAATCAATGCTGGCAAGACTCTGTCTTTCATTCTCGGGTATGCCATAGGATGCAGCATGTACCACCCTGTCAACTTTCATTCTGGTAACAAGCTTTCCTAACGTCATATCCAGGATTTGCTTTTCATTACCAGTGGTCATTTCAACATAGCCCGCGTCAGTTTGTGACAGGGTCAGCACTGTATTGTTCAGTGTTACACTGATTTTTTTGACCGTTGCATCATGTGAAAATTGTTCAATAATTAATTGTGTTAATCTTGCATATTCATTTTTTTTCTGATTAGCATGCGATTTTTTATAAAATGAACGAATACCAAGAGTCAGATAATTAAAAAGTGAATTGTCTGCGTCAGGATTATAAGTTGTCACGTCATTAATATTACTGCTGGTGATTGCCCGAAACAGGGAATCGTCGCTGATTGTCATCAATATTTCCTGAAATATAAAAAATATTTATACCAAGTAAATTAAATGCGAAAAAAATTAATTCTGTTAATATAAAATTCGATTCTTATATGATTATTTAACAGAAATAATATTTGTTATTTTTAAAAAATATTTCTCATTATTTTTACATTAGTGCGGATAAAAAATGGCGCGGATTATAATTGAATAAACATAAATTAATATAAAATATCGCTCACTTTAGCAAAGTGAACAGCGTAAAATTATCAAAAGCAGTAAATATGAGAGCAATTAAATTTTTTAGTATTTAAAACAGATAATTATGTATATTTTTTGCGACAATAAATAATTACGAATATGGGAGTTATAGGTAACGATAAAAAAATTAACTAATCAGACTAAAATAGTAATAATGTCTTATCACTAACGCTAATGAAATTAATATGGATATAATCTCTTTTATTTGCAGCACGTCTTTTTGCATGGGCGTTATCTTACAGTGTTTTGTTATTCCAGGAAAAAATAAAAAGATTTAATAAATATTAAATTAATATTAATAAGAAAATAATTAACACTGATTTATCATTTTTCCTGTGTTTCATATTTCATCATTATTTTATTTATATTGTATTTTACGCCTGTTTATGTCAAAAATTTATATAAATATTGTTATCTTAATTCTCAGTTAAGTTAATTAATTCAGTGGAAATTGCTAAATAAGATAAAAATAGTCAGCAACAGCGTTTTTTATTTATATAAAAATTTTCAACAATGCGGATAATCTGAAATCTGTCAGCAGTTATCTCATTGCGTTTCTGTCAGTTTCACAGTAAGGTACATGAGCTTATGCAGCCCGTATTCAGCTCAGCATTTCATCTGTGTTAACAGCATCAGCTGACAGACCGACAGCTACATCGTCTCTGTAATTATCCTGCATTAGCATGTAAGTAATACGTTGTCGCAACAGCTCGTGAAAAATTATTGCAGCAGACTGCCGCTTTAAGCGTGAATCAACGTAATTAGTGTTATGAATTGAATTACCTTCACCGGGGGTGCCGATATCGTCTGTATGGACATTTTGGCTGAGAAATACCCTTACAACCTGCTCTGGTTAATACCTGCGAAGGAAGTGTGAAATACAATGCATGTCTTAATTCCACAAACCACCCGTCATGGTGGCAAGGCTGTACCCGCATCTTCCTGCAAAGGCAATTGCTTTTGGAAGATAATGAAGCCACTGTTTTTCATACTCCTGCCCGTCATCAGTAACACCAATAAGCCATCAGCAAGGCACAGACATTATTGTCTTTTGCCGGAAAAACACCTTTACGCTACAGAGCGTGAAAACGGGGCAGGAAAATCCACAGTTTTGCAATTCACCTACTAATCGATGGAATCAATCATGGCAGAACAAATTGCGCTGGCATTGAGCCGGATAAGAAAAACCAAACCGCTGATACTTAATCTGACCAATTACGTCACCATGGATCTTATGGCAAACGCCCTGCTTGCTGTCGGTGCAGCACCGGTAATGTCGGTAGCCGAGGAAGAGCTGAACGAATTAATGCAGCTGGCAGCCAGTATCAATATCAATATCGGCACACTGGATGAAGTTTTTATCCGGCGCTGCCATAGCGCAGTCAGCCTTGCCGGGCAGCACAAAAAAACAGTCATTCTCGACCCTGTGGGGGCAGGTGCAAGCATTATTCGTACCAGAACTGCACAGGTACTCATGCAGCATGCAGATATCGTCAAAGGTAACGCCAGCGAAATTATCTCGCTACAGGAAAAAGGCAACAGAACCAGAGGTGTGGAATCAACCAATACCACTGCCGAGGCCAGAGAAATTGCCATGGGGTTATCGAAGAAATATGGATTTACTACCGTGGTCACCGGCCCGGTTGATTTTATTACCGATGGAAAACGTGAGGCAGAAGTGCCTTTTGGCTCAGCGCTGATGCCACTGGTTACCGGTATGGGGTGTACCCTGGCTGCAGTCATTGCTGCATTCACCAGTGTGTCGGATGATTCATTTGACAACGCGTGCCTTGCTACCCGTTATTTTGCCCTGTGCGGGCAGGCTGCTGAAAAAAACGCACCGTATCCGGGAAGTTTTCGTACCGCTTTCCTCGATGCGTTGTATGCCGCTGATACTGGAGAGTGCTGATGAAATACAAATGCCTGTCCATTGCCGGCTTCGATGGCTCAGGGGGGGCCGGTATGCAGGCTGATCTGAAAACATTTTCTGCGCTGGAATGCTATGGCATGACAGTACTGACTGCGTTGCCTGTTCAGAACACCTGTGGTGTCAGAAATTGCTATGACATTCCGCTAACAGCCATTGAAGAACAACTGGAAGCCATCTTTGACGATATTGAGCCGGACAGCATTAAAATCGGCATGCTGTTTTCCCGATCCATTATAGAGCGGGTTGCTGATTTTCTGAGAAAACATGCGTCTCATATTCCTGTTGTGCTCGATCCGGTTATGGTCGCCAAAAGTGGCGATGCCCTGTTACAACCCGATGCGGTAGAAATATTAAAAGCACAGCTCATTCCCCTGGCCTGCCTTATCACCCCTAATCTGCCAGAAGCGCGGGCACTGGTCGGTGCAATACCTGAGCCTGAACTGCTGGGAGAAAAACTACTGCAGCTGGGACCTGGAGCCGTATTACTTAAAGGAGGCCATGCTGACAGCCTCACCTGCGATGATTTATTACTGCAACAGGGAGCCAGTACATGGCTCACCTCAGAGCGTATTCATTCTAAAAACACCCATGGCACCGGTTGTACCTTATCAGCAGCAATATGTGCTTTTCTGGCACGAGGATTTGCACTGGCCGATGCCTGTCATTACGCCAAACGCTATCTTTCCGGGGCTATACTGGCTGCCAGAGAGCACTCTGTCGGTAAAGGCCATGGTCCTGTGCATCATTTTCATCATCTATGGCGTAATCATCATCACAGAGCGGGAGAAGAATACCATGACTAATCAATTAACCACCTTACTGTTAAACTGGTTTGCCAACCCTTATCATGCCCCGATTTTTATTGCCAGAGACGCAGGGTACTACCGCGAAGCGGGCCTTGATCTGGCAATAATACAGCCTGATGACCCCAGCGATGTCACCAGAATTGTCGCCAGTGGCCTGGTGGATATTGGTTTAAAAGCCATGATACATACCGTTGCAGGCCGTGCCAGAGGATACAATATTACCTCCATTGCCACCCTGCTTGATGAACCGGTTACCGGCCTTATTTCCTTAAAAAAATCACCTGTTGAGCACTTTTCTGCTATTAAAGGCAAGCGTCTGGGATATATCGGCGAATTCGGTAAACAGATTATTGATAATCTGGCCGCGCATGCCGGCATTGCGCCCGATGAATACCAGACCGTACGTGTCGGTATGCATATGGTCAGTGCCATCCAGCATGGCATCATTGATGCCGGTATTGGCTTCAGTAATTTTCACCAGATTGAACTACAAGCCAGTGTCGGTCCGACCGTTATGTTACGTATTGATGAACTTGCCGGGCTGGGATGCTGTTGTTTCTGCTCGATACAAATCATTACCCATGGCCAGTTCTTAGCTGATAAACCAGAAATACTGAGCGCATTTCTGTCCGCTACGGAGCGTGGGGCCGCTTATGTTACCCAATATCCTGAACAGGCGTGGGAAATGCTGACACAAAGCCGACCGCAATGGCGCAGCGAAACCTGGAGAAGCATCTTTATTCATACCCTGCCACTATTTTCCCGTAACCTGCTGAATATCGAACGCGACTGGCAAAAGGTTTACCAGTATACCCGCCACCTCGGGCTGCATGCCGGTGACCTGCCGCTGGCAGAATGCTATACCAACAAGTTCATCGGAATACGGCCTCACACCACCACAGCCGCTGTGGCACACTGCATTTAAGGAATGAATGGCAATGAAATTATCACAACAGGCATGGGAAAAATCTGCTCACATCATTAATGCCATTAAACAGCATCCTTTCAATCAGGAACTCATGCAAGGCACGCTGGCACCGGATAAATTTGCTTATTACATTGAGCAGGATGCCTTATATCTGCAGGATTTCGCCCGCTGTCAGGCGCTTATCGCCGCCAGGGTACCGCTGGAATATGTCCGATCTTTCCTGCGTTATGCCGATTACACTTTTATCGCCGAGCAGGAAATCGTGCACCAGTTTTTCCGCACAACTTTTGGTTTTCAGGCAACAGGCAAGCTTACCCCTGCCACGCTGAGCTATACCAGCTGGCTGCTGGCAGTCTGCTCACACGAGCCGGTGGAAGTGGCTGTGGCTGCAGTCCTGCCCTGCTTTTGGGTATACCGTGAAACTGGCCGTCATATTAACAGCCACGCAAACGCCGATAATCCCTTTTGCCGCTGGATTGACACCTATAGCAGCGCGGATTTCGACCATACAGTCAACGACGCCATCCATATCTGTGATGCGCTGGCGCAAAAAACCAGCGATGAAATCAGAGCGAGAATGCTGGAGGTATTTTACAAAAGCACCTGTCTGGAATGGCATTTCTGGAACGATGCTTATCATAACGTGGTCTTTGACGATGTGTTATGTGCATGAAATAGTACAAAAAGCAGGCACTTTATTACAGCAGCCCCGCATTGCACACATTATACTCACTCTTAATTTTTGGTAATGTGGTAAGAGTGAATATAAATGCCAGTCAGCAACGCGGCAAATCCGCGTGACAACATTGTCCGCCTGCCGGGAAACCACACACTACCGACCTTTCAATGTAAAAAAGGCTATGGTCAGTTTATTAAAGAAGTGAGTAATACTGACCGTAACCCACAATGGCTTCAGTCGCTGCGCGAGCATAGAGCCATAAGGCTGGAAACAAAATACGAGCGTTATACTAGCGTGCTGGATGAAAATGACAACCTCACTGTCACCGCTGAAAAAATATTGTTGGGCTATTCTATACAAGAGATTTGGTACAGGCTCACACACAGTGCCAGCTTCAGAGGCCTGTTCGGCCACAGTGCACCAGATATCCGGGCGGCAGCCATAGAAGTACAGTTAAAAGAAAAATACCATCATGAAAGATTCAGTCACACTCCACTGAATATCCGAACCGCGATAATAGAAAAAAAAACCTATCATGCAGTCTGGGATGAATGGGAAAACAATGCGCCTCCAGGGAGCGAAGAAAATTACGCTGAAGCCGTAAGGAGACTGAAAGCTTCTCTCAGCACTTATTATAGAGAGCAGAGCAAGCCTCTTCACGAGAGAAGACCTTATCTTTATTCTTTTTTAGATTTAGGTAATCTTGACCTCCCTTCATTACCCCCTGAATTACCAAAATACGTGGAGCAGCTTAATGTGCAAAATAATCAATTGCGGGAATTTACTGGATTACCTGATTCTCTAAAGAAATTTTTTGCATACAACAATCAACTGCTGTCACTCCCTGATCCATTACCTCCAGGTTTACTAATGCTTAATGTTGGCAATAATCAGCTGAGAGTACTACCTCCACTACCCGGCTCTCTGGAATTTCTTGATGCTTCCAGAAATCCATTGCGCACATTGCCTGAATCGATAACCCGTCTGCCGCGCAATGCCGCGATAACAATTACGTCGAGCTCACTTTCACCACAGACGCTGCAGACCCTGCAGAATCTCAGGACCAACCCCAATTATCAGGGACCTCGAATTAATTTCGACATGGCAGGACCGGTGGCAAAAAGACCCGGGCGGCCTCTGAGTGATGCCGTTATCGCCTGGTTTCCTGTTGAGAGCACAGACAGCGTGGCGGCACAATGGGCTTCAGTCAATCAGGAAGAAAATGCCCCTGCGTTCAGTGCCTTCCTGGATCGTCTTAATGACACTGTAAGCGCGAAAAAAGTCACCGGATTTAAAGAACAGGTCGCCGCCTGGCTGACTAAGCTGCAGGAAAGTCCTGTGCTGCGGGCGCTGACATTCGCGATTTCTTATGATGCAACAGAGACCTGCGAAGACAGAGTGGCACTCGCTTACAACAGCATGCAGCAGGCGATGCTGACACATGACATTGAAAACGGAAAATATGATAAAGATTTACCCGGGCTGTTTTCTGTAGCGCGTGAACTATTTCGCCTGGAGAAGCTTGAGGAGATTGCCCGTGAAAAGGTGAAATCACTGCATTTTGTTGATGAAATAGAAGTTTACCTGGCCTTCCAGGTCAAGCTGCGCCATGCCTTAGTACTCACCAGCGTAACCGAAGAAATGCGCTTCTTTGGGGTATCCCATGTTACAGCAGATGACCTCGCAATCGCAGAAATACAGATAAAGAGCGCGGAAAACAGTGAATTTTCCGGCTGGCTGTCACAATGGGCTCCCTGGCACTGCCTGCTGAAACGTATTGAGCCTGCACTTTATGAGGCCGCAGATACCAAAAAATATGATGTTACTGAAAGTATTACGTCCAGGATAGACGCTGAATTAAAAACTCTGGGACTACAGAACGATGCCAGAGCAGCAGCTGACAGCGGTAAAGAAATCACGGCTGCTATCCGGGAAATTGACAGGGAACTTACCACAGAAGTGTTACTGAACAGGAAATTAGCGTCACTACTCAGCTGGCAGTGGGAAATTGATGCACCACACAGAGCGCTCAGCCCCGGTGGCTGACTGTGCTGGCAGACAGCGTAGAGAAATGTTAACAATATAATATTATTGAATGTAACCACGGCAAAATTAAACGGATCATGCCGCTGATTTTTAACTTGAAATGATTCTGTGTACAGGTTTTTTGCAACGGTGCCACATCACAAAGCATTTTTTAACTGATGCATGGACCATATACTCTTTACCTGACTGATACTACATCCTGATAATAAAGCCGTACGTTTAATAGTCTGCCCTGCCTGGCGCAGGATAATGATGCGTTCATGAACATTAATGTCCGGTTTTCTGCCTGAATACTTACCGGCAGCCTTTGCCAGCTGGATACCCTCGGTCTGACCTTCACGGCGGGTTTCATAACCATCCCGTACCATCTGGAACGCCAGCCTGAGTAACAGTTCCTGTACCGACTCGAGCACAATTCCGGCAACATCTTCGTTTTCAGCGGCCAGCTGTGATAAATCCATGATACCGGGAATGGCGAGTTTCGCACCTTTTGTCCTGATGGACTCAACAAGTTTCTCTGTCTTAACCTGAATTCTGGATAAGCAAATCACGACAACTGGTTAATAACGCAACAGCGAAGCATTCATAGACGATATTACCGCACTTTACTGCCGTATCGACGATTTTTTTCAGAAATTTAAACCGCAGCTTACTGCCAAGGGATCGATTTAATCACGCAAGCACGGCGAAACATGAAACCACCTGAACATACAGGATTTGACAGGGTACTGCTGCGACGGCGCTCCCTCATTGAAAACGTTTTTGATCAACTGAAAACCAGATTGAGCATACCCGCCATCGCTCACCACGTAATTTTATCGTCAATTTACACGCGGGGAATCGTTGCTTACCGCCTTGCGCCATCCAGACCAAATCTGGATGTTAATTATTCACATTCATAACCTCAGCCTCAGCATTCTCCATTTATCCCAAACTCAGGTATATAAAGATAATAAAAAGGCAATAATCATTCTATTTAAGTAATAGTAAATCCATTGTATTAATTAACTCATTAAGCCATCTTAACCCACCTTTTAATTACTCACTTTAACTTTCTTCAATTTTTTACTGAATTGATTTTCAGGAGTATTGTTATGCCATCTTTAATTCCGTCTGTTTCTGTCTCAGAAAATATCGATAAAATCATATTGCTGCGAGCATTAGCCGGCATGAGTATTCGCGCCCTGTACGCTGATCAGCAGCCTGATGGGAATATTGTACCGAATCGATGGAATATCGTAGGGTATATCAGACGCCAGTACCAGCAGCATCACAGGCACGGTGAGCGTATTTTTTCCCGCCTGGTACTGAACATTATGCAGCAATATGAACAGTCACCCAGGCCATCACTGCAGATAAGCCTGAATGGTCACCCTGTGTCCCTGCAGCAGCAGAACAATCTACTGCTCATCAGCTGGAAAGGAAAAACAGTCCCTTTGCCGGATATGACCATAAAAAAGTTTGTCGATCGCCTGCGACTGGACAGATACATAAATTTCCACTATTACGGCCTGTCTGAGGCCGAGCAGAAAAATCTCAGTAAGGATTTTACTGATTGCGATTTTTCCAACCAGAAATTCCACGGAATTAACTGTTTCCGCTTGAAATTCTATAACATTAACTTTGCAGGAAGTGATCTGAATGGAGCTTGTTTTGATCATGTCCACTGTCGCTTGGGTAATTTTGAAAAATCTAACCTTAGCAAAGCCCAATTTCAACATTCTTCCTTTACATGGAGTAATTTTCAAGGGGCTATTCTCACGAATGCTAATTTTAATCATGCCTTGTTAGCAGAAATTGATTTCTCAGGAGCAGACCTCAGGCACGCGACTTTTGAGAAGAGCAACCTTCACAAGGTTAATTTCACTGGAGCTGACCTCAGAGGGGTAAATTTCCTTGGCGCTGGTTTTGTAGATGTTCTTTTCCATAATGCTATCTTCAACAAAGCAACCCGATTCAGTGCACGCATACTGATGAGCACGGGTGATAATCTGAACGGATTAGATCTGGCTTCCGTGAGTATCGTGATGCCATCAGAATGGAATTTTGAGACACTGGATTATTATTTGAATCCCAACAGGAATGAGGGCGTGAACCTTATTACCGTTATTGACCGTCTGGCGGATGATAATCCTGCCAAACTGGAGCTGATGAGGCAATTGATCCAGAGTCTGAATAGCGTCAGTGAGGATCTCCTTCAACCGTTTTTAGGCAATTTCCTAAGCTGCCTTAAACCTCCCTATACCCAGGATGCCGCTATTTCAAGTTTCCTGGAAAACAGGGTCATTCCTTCTATTATATCCGCTTCTAATACCAGGCGCCTGAAAATCCAGAACGCCGCCGATTGCCGTGAGTTACTCAGCTTTATTGATGAGGAATATCGCAGCAATACTGCTGATCCTGATGCGTTTAAAAACTTTGTTATGCGGAACAACGGGTTTTTCATTCAACTGATACTGAATAGCCAGCTATCAGGGGATGCAAAGGTCGAGGATGCAGCAAACAGCCTGTACGCTGATTATCTCAAACTTGGGCGAATCAGGCCGTACACCTTGATTGATGATGCTTTCGGTAATGGTGAAGGTGAAGTCGACTGGCATGACAAATATGCCCTTAATTACCTCCTGGTGACAGACAGGAATACAGATGCGGGCAGGGAGGAAAGAACCCTGCTGTTATCCAAAGATCAGCTAACAGCCATGCTGAAGGGGACACCTGAAAACTGGTCTTCGTATTACCTCTATCTGCGGGCAGGAAAGGCTGAAAATCCCAGTAACCAGAACAGTATTTCAGGTGTTCGAACTTTGTTTCAGGAACATTTCAGACTGTTTCTGTCTCCCTACCTTTCCACCACCATTTTGCCAAGGCTCATCAGGCTGATAGAAGCGCTAAACCTGAGCCAGGAACACAAGGAGCTCTTTGTCGATGCACTCAGGCAAGAATTAGGCTCTGATCGTAAATTAACAGAGCCGCAGGACCAGCAGGCCCTGAACGAGGTGTTTTCTGTCTTGTTGCAGGGTGCAGATCAGGGAATCGCAGAGCTGCAGATAACAAAAGCGCATTACGATAAACTCATTGAAATATTTGCATTAACAGAAGATACAAATTCCGTGAGAGCGCAATATTTTCTGTGCTTCTCTGCTATTTTTGCCAAATATTCTTCCTCTAAAATCTTCGGCGTAGAGGAGGATTCTCCGGGAGCGGTTCGTAGTTATGCTTACGCCCTGCTGAATACAGCCAGGGAACTTGATGCCAATGTTATCGACAAAAAGTCCTTCCTGAACTGGCAGGAGAGGTTTTTAGGCCGTGGACTGGATCCGACAATGGACGATATTACCTGCACTGACGCGCTGACTGAAAGGATGTTTCGCTATGCTCAGCAGAATTTTCCATCAATAACTGAGATGGTTTTTCCCGTTGCCTGGACACGTAAGAATATCGGCCACCAGGGCGCTGAGGCTTATCAGGATCAAAATGTGATTGCGGCTAACAACCATCTTGGTACTGATGAAAAGGCAGATAATAAAGACGTGAACCGCTTTAGCCGGCCACTCAGGGAGAGACTGGCGCAGGAGATCCTGGGTACGGACTATGACAGACAGCTGATTATCCAGCTGGAAGATGACGATACCGTGCGCAATGCCGCGCAGTCCCTGGCAGAAAAGCATCCTGGTATCAGTACGCTGGTGCAGATGGATGCGCAGGGAAATTATCGGGTGGTGAAACGGGGAGCAGACGGTGAATGGATGAGGCTGTCTGCTGAAGATTCCCGGAGGGTGCTACGGCAGGAAATGTCCGCAGCCGGCAGGGTACGCTGGCAGCTGGTGGGTCATGGGCGCAATGCCGCCGGGCAAACCGGCAAGGGAAACAATGTGTCCATCGGTGGTCAGACCGTGGAGCAGCTGGCCCCAAATCTGCAGGCCCTGGCCACAGACATTCGCAGGAATCCGGATCACATGAGTCACGTGGGTTGTACGCTGACCACAGAAACTGACCCGCTGTCCAGTGTGCCCGGTGAGCTGATGAAGCGCCTGCCTGAAGTGAACAGTTCGTCAGCACGTACAGAAAATGTTGAAATAATTGATGGCCGAAAAGTCACGCATGATACCGATACCGGCGAAAGACGTAAGGTAAAAACCATCCTCTTTCTACGTAAACCGGATGGTAGCACGTATGCACAGGTCAAAGTCAGGCCAGCGCAGGCCACTGCCCCGGAAGGCGAAACAGCGCTGCTGAGCGAGCTGGCTCCTGCCATCAACACCTGGGTCAGGCGGAAAATTCTGGCAGTGCAGCGCATTGTTAAGAGGCTTAAAGAAGGTGCAATGCTGCCCGGCGATCTTGATGCGGATGACAGAACGCTGCTGGCAGATTGTCTGGAAGACAGCGACAGGGCGATACAGGATGTGGCACTGCGCAATGAAGAAGGCCTGCGCATCCAGCAGGCGGTGGAAGCGCTGCTGCGTCTGCCTGGGGATGCACTGCAGGATATCAGCGCTACACTGAAACGGCAGCTGTCACCGTTGCATGCCGGCTGGCATAGTCTGGCTGAGGAATTACAGCTGTTGCCTGACAGCCAGGCAGACATGCAGGCAGGAGACCGGGTTCTGCAGGCTGCCACCCGGGCAGGCGCCAGGCTGTCTGACTCCCTGAACCGGTATCAGGTGGCCGCCATGGGTCTGCAGGCGCGTATTGTCCATGCCCTGCAAAAGCGGGTGGAGACATTGAATAAGGGTGTGGTGATGCCTGCGGGGATGGTAATGAATCTTGCCGGCATAGAAGCAAACCAGAGGCTGCTGGCCAGCGGCGAAGCGGATGAGAAAGCGCGTGAGGAGGCAAAGACCGCCATCCGGATTGGGGCCGCTGAGATGTTCATTGACGGGGCAGACCTGTTGAATGACCTGCTGAGCCCATCGGTCAGCATCGTGCGCCAGCTGAGTAACCCGTCGGGTTTCAGGACACTGGCTGCCGCTATGAAAAGCTGGGATGCGTTCCGCCAATCTGCAGGAGCAGGTAAGGCAGTACTGGGTTATCTGGGAAAAGCCGCCGGCCCGCTGCTGGGATTTGCCGGTGCCGGGTTTGCCTGGTACCATCCTCATCAGTCCATGCAGGCGCTGGATGATGCCGAAAAGCAGGCAGGTGAAGATGGTCGCGACCTGAGCGAAGCGCTGGGCCAGTTACGCATGAGTGCCGTGCTGGCGATTGCGGGTGCGGTGGTATCGACCCTGTCTGCTTCGGCAGCGTTGGCAGCCCTTGCCGGTATTGCTGCGGCAACAGGAGCAGGATTACCGCTTGCGCTGCTGGGAATGGCACTCTTTATGCTGGCCTCCATACAGGGAGCGGCGACGACAGTGGCTGAATACAGAAAATACATTGAATTAACGCACAGTGAAACGTTCTGGACAGGTTTCAGTGCCGTGCTGGGAGACGATTTTACCCTGGCGCTGGGAGGCGGCAGGGCAATGGCTGATACCGAGCGCAGAAAGCAGCTGGCGCTTGTGATGGACCATCTGCACAGTGCGCAGCTGCGTGGGGACATTGCACTGGCGGATACCTTTGCCACCCTGAAGGCGATATACACCAGTCCCGTTTCTGCGGAGGCGCCTGTTTTTACCTTTGGTAATCAGGGCAAGGAGACCCGGCGCGATGCTCGTCCTGCCTGGCAGCCGCTCGATGTCGACCAGCGCCGCCCTGACGCTGCACTGCCTGCTGAAATAAAGGCACGCGCGCTGCTGTCTGCAGCTTCCGGGCCTGATGAAAAGCGGCGTCAGCAGCAGAATTACCGGCATGACACTCACCTCAGTTTCTGGAATGGTGAACAGGAAATATACCTCGATAAGAGCTGGAATAAGCCGGGTTATTCCCTGACCGTGCTGGGCCATATTTACGGTAAAAGTAACCTTAAGAGCAGCACACAGGCACCACTGCCTGCTGGTGCCAGGCCCAGGGTCAGCGGCAGGAGGGGTGTGCTGGTGCAGACTGACCGCGCCGCGGCGATCAGCCCCTCTGTGGCTCCGCAGGAAGGCATAGCGGAAATCATCAACGTCACGCTTTATCCTTCTTTACGTGTTATAGGACAAAAATCACTGGAGATTAAAATCCGGGATGCGTCCAGAAACACGCTGTCTTCAATGGCCATTGACGTGCCCCGCCATAACGAGCTACTGGGTTTTGAAAAAATCTCTGGCACGGCAGAAAACGGCTATGACCAGTTCCTGGTGCTGCTTTCTGACAGACTGCTGCTGGTTTCCGGCAGCCCGTCAGGGCCGGAAGTGATGCGTTACCATTACGACGACAGTCTGGTGGCATTAAGGCAATTACTCCAGCAGTCACTGCATGCCAGGCTCATCCGTCACGGGGATTACGTTGTGGCATCAGGTGTACAGCGTGACGGTGCTGTTGTTACCCTGAAATACCACAGTGCAGACATGGCATTCATCAGGAAAACACAGACCCCGGCCAGTGAAGTGCGTGCCGGGTTACTGCAGCAACCGGACGTGGTGGACGGCGGTATCCTGTTTCATGATATCAACGGCGATGGTCTGGATGACCTGATTATCGTCTGTCATGACGGCGAGGATAATGCGCGTGTCAGGGTGACCCTGCAGCAGCAGGACGGGCAGTTCCCGGCAGAAGATGACCGCTGGGATTTTTATCGCGGGCCCTCACAGGAAAAACTATCCTTTCGCGAACACCGTATTAGCGGTTTTACAGATTACCGGCGCACCCTGCTGTCAACAGGCCCGGACGGACGCTGGTATGCCCACCGTCTGCTGACACAACAGGAAGCGGAAAGCCGGCTGACTCTGGTCACCATGAAGGACGGCCCGGGTGAAGCTGACCGCTTTACTGCTGCCTCCAGCAGTGATTACTGGTTTGAGGTGGATAGCGGAATTCGTCAAAAAATAGTTCAGGGCAGCGAAGGACAGGATACCCTTGTGCTGCGTGGCGGGCTTGCGCGTGCAGCGGCAATCACGGTTGACCTGCAAGCAGGAAAGGACAAACTGGACCTGAGCGCCGCCTTTTCCCGGGATAACCAGGGGCTGCGGGTATCGTTACAGGAAGGCAGGCTGCAGCCTGTCACCGGCCTGCATCCGTTTCCCGCTGCTGCCCGTCTGTTGAGCCAGGAACGGGTATTATCAGGCGCAAAATCCCTGCTCGAACAGGCCCGTATTCTGTCACAGGCCAGAGACGATGAGAGCCTGCGATCCCTGGACACTGCCACCCTGCAGCAGATCCTGAAGACGGCGTATGCATCGCATACGGCGCTGTCAGACAGACTGACCCGTGAAGCTGAATTTATACGTGCAGAGTACATCGTTGCCCTGGTTGAACTGGTCCGGGGGCTGCAGGAGCTGCGTGCCATGGAAAGTGCGCCGGCGCACTGGTCGCAGCTGCCCTCCGGCATACTGGAGTATTTAAACAGGCACACCAATGATGACCGTATCAAACGTGGCCTGCAGGCCAACCCCGACATGCTGAAAAAACTGCACCAGGCGCTCCGTGACGGAAAGACTTTCTCCGGACAGGGCATTGCCGATAACTGGCCGGAGCACCTTGCTGCCAGGGCTGTTGAGCTTTTCAAGGGCATTCAGGCCAGTCCGCTAACCTGGGAGCTGCTTGCGGGTATTGCCGACAGCTTCATGTGCTCACAGCAGCACAGCCTGCGGGGTATTGAGGAGGTAACAGGTACGCTGTATGACGATGTCATCGAGGGTACGGATGAAGACAACGGGCTGAACAGTAATGGCGGCAGTGATGAAATAAAGGGTCTGAAGGGCCGTGACACGCTGTCCGGCGGTGAATCCAGCCTGCTGGCAGGCGGAGAAGATAACGACACCTATGTAGTACAGCGGGTGTCAGAAAAAACGCTCAACCTCAGGATAGAGGAAGCACGAGATGAGCATTCGGTTGTCATGCTGCCCTTTAATGCTGCAGAAATCAGTATGCTGCGTCGGGAGCAGGGCAGACTGGTCATGTCCTTTACTGATGGAGGAAAATTGTCCCTGTCAGAAAGCCATTATGACTTTATTTTGCGGGATGGCGTCAGATTCAGCCTGCCTGCCGGGGGGCAGCTGGATGACATTAAAGCCTCCTGGAGCCCCGAGCTGGACAATTCCCTGGCTCAGACCTGGAAGAACCAGCAGGTCAGCATCGTCAGGGTAGCGCGCCGGCGCGGCAGCCTTGTACTGACCCTGCAGGTGGACGGGCATCCGGTCACTGCCACGCACGCGTTACCTCGCTTCTCAGGCTATCACTGGAAAATAACGCGCAGTACCAAGGAGAGATTCATGGCACAGCGCTGGCGGATGACTATGTGGTTCACGAACTCCCCGGCGGACCCGGACATCCGCTACGCATCATTGAACCTGATGCCAAAGCCAGCGTGAAAAACACCCTGCGCCTGCCCTGGTCATTTGACGATTTCACCATGGAAAGGCGCGGCAGTGACCTGGTATTACGCCATCGCGATGACAGGCCCGGTGACAACCACGGAGAAATTATCCTCGACGGCATGGCCGGGGGAAAGAAAGATATTGACCTGATTGATGTTCGGGGTAAGCGTCATAAACTGGAAATGAATCCTGTGGCACATCTGGCCATCAGAGACGGGCGCCGGTTAACCCTGCTGGCTGCAGCAGAGGGTGGACAGTTGCTGAAAGTCAATGATAATGGTGCCGGCGACCCGGGTGTGGCGGCAGTCATCAACGATATGACTGGCCTCGGTAACGTCTTCCAGGGGATAAAAAATGTACGCAACCTGATGGTGGCACGAGGAGGGAACAACACCTTTATGCTGGGAAATAAGGGCGATGAGGCGCACAGCGGCAGGGGGGAAGACCATTATTACAGTGGCACGGGTAATGACCTCATACTGGATAAGGGTGGACATAACCATTATTATTTTGGGCGCCAGCACGGCCATGACAGGCTGATGGTGAAGGGTGTGCAGAGTCTGCATTTTACCGCTTCCGGACTGGAGCCGGATGACATCAGCCTGAGTGTCAGCGGCACTACGCTTGAAATCCGCACCAAAGGTAACGAAAGCAATCTTGTCGAAGTGGACGCCTGGGAAGGACGCATCAGGGACATCACCCTGGGCCGTTGGCACTTGAAGGGTGCGGATATCAGTGCCCTGATGGAGGCTGTGGCAGGATTCAGCGCTGCTGAGCGGAATAATCCTCACTCACGACAGATAGAGGACATGATACAGCGCTACTGGACAGTATCTTCAGCCGATTGAGTGACACAGGCACCCGGGGTTGTATGAAGCCGCGGGTCTGCCAAAACTCCATATGCCCATACGGCACTGCTATCCAGAAGAAATTAAAGGCAACAGGAGCGCTTTTTTCTCAAATAAACGAAATTCGTGATAGTGATTATTCCAGACTGTTTATAGATAAAAACAATAATATTCAGGCACTCAAAATGAATCGGGAAGGGAAGCTAAAAGCACATTTTCATAGTACAACACGTCAGCAGTTAAAGGATTTTTCAAAAAACCTATGCCCAGGATATTGGTGGAGCTAAAACAGTGGCAGCAGAGTCCACTGGAGAGTGTTTATCCCTTCGTCTGGCTGGATGCCATTCACTATAAAATCCGCAAAAAGGGTCGGCACATCAGTAAGGCTGTCCATACTGTGCTGACTCTGAATCTTGCAGGAAAGAAACAGTCATGCGCAGGGTGATGCCACCAATGCCATACACAGAATACTGAACACTCTCCGCTGTCAGTCTGGTTGCGCCAGTGACTATCCCGCCATGCTTCAGGTTCAGCAGAAAAGTGGCCTGCCACAAAGCGCGTACTGTCTGGCTGTAACAGGCACGCTGACGGACACTCGAAAGCCGGTGTATCCAGGCTTATCCTGATTATCAGGCCGGTGACGTTATAACCGGGCTCCATCCATTTTTCCCCCCGGTCAGGGTGTTATGTTGCTGTACGCTACTGCTGCCCTGCCCCGAAAAAGACACCATGGCATCCACCAGATTATCAATACGATAGCTCAGATTACCCATCACCAGGCATTCGATTTTCTTATCCAGGCTGCTGGCATTGAAGTAATCACTGATGATGACTTCCCTGCTGGCATTGCTGTTAAAACGGATGCGCAGACTGTTTTCCACTCTCTCCAGCAGCAGCGCTTCCTGCGCCGTTCCCACGGTCCCTGTCAGTATCAGCCTGTCATTACCTCCCGTATCATCAAGGATAGCGCTGTCACTGACATAATAGGCATCATCGCCGTCTCCACCGGCCATATAGTCATAACCGGATCCACCGCATAGCGTATCTGCCAGACGGCCTCCGTACAGATTGTTTCTGCCGCCAGACACTTGCAGGTAATTGTGTACCGCCTCTGTACCGGCAAGCAGGTTTCCCGTGGCACTGTGGTCAATAATCACGGTGGAGGTGTTATCACCTGCTGACAGGCTACGACTGCGGCCATCCAGCGTCAGGCCACCCGCTGAGGCAGATAACAGCTCCAGCCTGTCTGCTTTATCCATGATAAGCGGTCCGCTGGCCAGATGTGCCGTAGCGCCCGTGACATCCAGCCGATAGGCCAGGCCGAACGATTCACGCAATACAAGGTGACGAAAGCGCAGCCCATCCATGAACCGCAATAGATTTATCTTCACATGGTGTTCAGGGGCGCCAGCATGTGACAGCGTGACATTACTGCCATGAACGCACAACGCAGTCTGCACCAGCGCCCAGGGCAGAATCAGGGTATCCAGCGCCGGCAATGAGGATCTGTCTTCATTGTTTATCTCAACCGTACCCCCGGCCGAATCCTCAATGAAGTAAGTATCTGCCCCCCCGTTCCCCATCATCCTGGAGCTGGCATTACCGGTTAGTCTTTCTCCCTGGTTTTGCCCTGTCAGCTCGACGAAGCGGCTTGCGGCCGTAGAGCGCAGTTCGAGCGTAAACAATGCAGGAAGGATAATGGTACGCGTGACATACTTACCTGCCAGCGTTTCATGTATACAGACACTAGACCGCTCCCTGCCGGCATTCAGATAAACCTCCCAGCCTTGTGATTCCTCACTGCCATGAAAAGAAACGGGAATAGCGCTGCTAACACCGGCAGGGGGCGACGCTGCTGTTTGCAGGGTAAAACTAAAACCATCTTTTGTGGTGAACACAAAGGACGACGTCTTGCTGTTTGCACCGGCATGAGAATTGGCGTAAAAATCGCGCAGACGATACCTGCCGCCATCACTCAGGGTGATGAGCAGGTGTTTTCCTTCTTCCGAGGCCATGCCGGTAATTTCATTAATGTGGTAATCCAGAATGACATGACTGTCTGCACCATCCAGGTAATCTTCAATAAGCTCAACCGTGGCATTGCTGCCTGCTGGCATGCGCCGCAGCCGGTAGCGGTCAATACCCAAACCGCCATTGAATTTACCCCGAACACCGCTGATTGCATCATTACCTGCTCCGGCATCAATGTTATCCTCACCATCACCGCCATCGATGTCATTGTTACCATTATTGCCAATCAGTTCATCATCCCACGGGGTGCCGGTAAAATTTTCCATCCCGGAAAAAAACACACATACTTGCGTTGCACCGTTTTTCAGTTTCAGCAACGCCTGACCGTCCCAGTCACCTCGCTTAGTCCTGGCATCAATCTTTACACCCTGCACGTTGTCCTCAGCAAGACGGCTGAAATTCAGGGTATCTGTCTGATTACCCCCTGTCAGTTTGCAGAGCGTTTTATTATCCAGCAGGTAAAAGCTGTTATTGCTATTCCCGCCAGTGACTCTCTTCTCCCGTCCTCCACCCAGATGAAAAGCAAAACCAGCATTCTGTTTTAAGGGGGCGATAAAGTTATCGAATTTGCCATCAGCAGCACCCGATCCCCTGTTCAGGTTCACCAGGGATATCATGTTATTCTGCTCTGCTTTGGAAACCACGACATGGGCGTAGCGCGTACCGCCGCTGCTCATCGAATACAGGGTACGCGATGTACCGCCAAAGCCCAGTATGCTGTCATACCAGGGAAAAGACAGACTCTCCTCACCTGCCGCACGATAGAGACTGAATTCCTGCGTCAGGACAAAATTCCCGTTACGCAACTGACGCGCTACCTGCAGACTGCCATCTGAATTAACCACCACCATGGCTGCCCGCCCTTTTCCATCGATATCGTGAAACAGGATAGCGGCAGCATTTTGCAGACTCAGCCCTTCAGGCAGCGCCTGAGTGTAAGAAGTATCGAGCTGATAGCGGCCCTGTGTAGTTTTACGGTATTTAAAGAAGCTGAGTTTTTTATTCTGCTCATGAAGACAAAACAGCGTCAGGCACCCATCCTCATCGGCAGCATAAAGCTTCGCACTGGCCTCGTTGCCGAGAATGGTTTTCAGCGCCTGTGGGATAACAGCGGCAAGTTTTTCTGACAGGGCACGGCTGTCAAAATCGTGGTTATTCTTTCCAGAGGCAGAAGCAGGCAGCTCAACACGTCTTCCCTGCAGGGTCAGAAATGCGCCATACGGGTAGCTTTTATTGGTCATCACTACTTCACTGGTACTGCGCACATAGAGAAATTCCTCGGGTTTGAGCTGCCTGCGACTTACGCCCGAACATAGCGCCAGATACCAGTTATCATCAGGTTTGATATCAATAGCACAATGCCAGGTTGTCGGCGGTGTTATCTCGGGCGGGGACCAGGTTGGCATAGCATTCACTATGTCAATGTACTGCTCCTGATATTTAATTTCTCCCGGCACGATTTCCGGCAGAAACTGATAAATGGTTTTTACTTCAGGCAGAGTCTCCAGCAGACCACTTTTCTCCAGCTGTGCTGCCTTTTCTACTGCCGGTCTGAGTTTTTCAACGTCATATTTTATCTGCAGCTCGTCTGGCACGTAGCCGAAAATAGAGCCGGCACCCAGCGCAAGTTTTTCCCAGCCATTCAGTGTCATGTGGCGGGAAAATTCTTCCACCGTCTTGATACCGTTATAAATCCATAACCCGACAAAGGCTATCACCAACAGTGCCCCTCCCACCGGGCCCGCTACCGACATGAATGTGCCTGCCACCGCTGCCACGCTCGCTGCACCGGCAATATTCAGGCTGAGCGCAATACCAGCAATCAGGGACACTGCCGTACCCACCGTCAGCACGGTACTCACAAGGGCGGTCATGATGTTGACGCCAAGATTAACCCGCAGCTGGCTGATTTTTGACTGCACCTCCTCACTGGTAACCGCTGCAGCACTATTGCTGAGTTTTTGCAGCTCTTTTGCTGCGGTAATCACACCGTACCACGCAAATGCCGTACCCACTGCCGTCAGCACTGTGGCTGTCGCGCTGAGCCCGAAGGCGCGCAGACCCTGAGTAATACGCGTGCCGAGAGCGAGACTCGCTGACTGCGGTGCACTGACCGATCCCGCTGGCAGCCGGGTAAGCCGCATGCCGAATTTATTATTAATAAATTCACTGACTTCCTGAGTCAGATCAACACTCAGCTCCGCCATGACCAGACGCTCTTCAGCAAGCAGTGCCGTCCTCTCTTCCTGACTCAGCGTCTTATTGTCCAGACGTTTTTTTATTGCATAAAGACGACAGAGCGCGGCCGCTGCGCCCAATGTCAGTACACCATTACTGGTAATCTGCAGGGCGTACAGCACCCGAAAACGCAGCCCGATTCTCTCCCTGGTGTGGCTATCGACGGTCATTGGTGTACTTTCACCCTGCCGCTGTATGGCATCAAAAATTTCCCTGCCCACCCGTTCATTCTCTGCACGATCATCAGCTCTGATGCCCGCTTCCTGAGCCAGGCTGGTCAGATTTTCACTTTCCGTATCCAGTGCAGTAGCAAGTGCTCCATGGCCGTCAATGATGCCAGGTAGCTCCAGACCGTCAGTAGTCCCTTGCTGCAAAACCTCAAGCACCGTTCTGAACAGCAGTCTGCCGCTATCACTACGCTTTGACAATTCATGCAGTTGTTCGGGTGTCAGTATGCGTAAAACTGACTGCTGATCACGGTAAGAAAGTTCATGAAAGGGCACTCCAGACCACAACAGCCTCACCATCAGCCTGACTCTGTCGTACTGTAATTCACACACCATGCCCTGTGTGCGGTTGTCATAACTCCAGGTAGATTTGTATGACACCCCTTTTTTTATCAGTTCCTCTTTGGTCGCCCATTTTTTTTCATCCGCCAGCCAGAATTCTTTTTTGCCATCCTGTCTGACCTTGACGTAATACCCGGTGGCAGTAAGCTTTATTCGCTGTGGATTAATGCCGATTCTCTGGCTTTCCTTCAGCAGTATGTCTGCCAGCAGACCGGGTAAACCAGACTCATTATCACTGACATCCACCAGCATGCAGCCGGTAAGCGTCACATGAATATCAGTCACGCTGTCCTGTGGAATGGCGGCCAGCATCCTGGTGAATTTTTGTTCCCATTCCTCAGCAGACATTCCACCAAAATAGTTATTATCACTGTCCACATCCGGACCATGGCCGACAAAAATTAATTTCAGCCTGTTTTCTTTCAGGGAAGGTACCGGGCCCTGCACCACTGACTTAATCCGGCTGTCCCATGTCAGGCTGTCTGATTTCAGGATATCGGGCGCCATATCCTGACCCCATATTACCAATGCGCTATTGGTGGGATGCCTGGCAAACAGATTCCAGGCGGCGTTACGTACCGTGCTGTCATCCGGTTGCAGCAATATTACCCACCTTGACTCACCAGTATCCTGACTACCCGCTGTTTTTAGTTTTTCGCGTATTTCCGTGCTGAATTTCTGTAAATCAGCAAGCGTCCATGTCCATTTTTCTCCATCGGGAGGACTACCCAATGAACCCGGTGGTTTAACAGCAGCAGCCATCTCCTGCGTCTGGCTGTTATAACGCCAGATGAACGGATGTTTTTTATCTGGTACTACCTTTTTTTCCGGGATCCATCCCTGGCCGCGAATATAGATATTATTTGTGCCATCTGGCATAACCATCATGTGATAAGGGCTGGCCTTGAGGCTGATATTTTGCGGATTAATGCCGAGTTTCTGGGTCTCATCGAGCAGTGTTTTTGCCAGCGCGGCAGGCAGACTGGTGTTAGGGGAATGGATATCAACCAGGTTAGAGCCCACCAGCTCAATATCAAGCCGTGTTACGCTTGCATAGGGTATGTTTTTAACAAGGTTACGCAAATCATCCTGTAGACCGGCAAGGGTCCGGCCGCCAAATGTCTGATTTCCCTCTTTGTTAAAATTATGCCCGACGATGATTAATTTCAGTGTTTTTGCCGGGGGAGATATGGCACCAGAAACCAGAGCTGCACGCCTGCTGTCCCATTGAAGGCTGGTATCGACTTTTTGCTGATCCTGATAACAGGTTATGATTGCACTGTTTTCAGGACGCTCCAGCAGCTTGGCGATGACAGCATCGGATGAAGTTTCATCAGGCTGCAGCTGAATTATCCACCGTGACTCGTTAATGCCCTGCAAGGGGTTAACGTTCCTGAGCTTTTTCTTTATCTGATCTTCATACCATTGAAAATCAGCAGGATCCACGTTCCATTTTTCAGCGAGACTGACATCGCTGCCCAGATTTTTATTCACTTCTGGCAGGTAATACGGCATAACACCTTTATCGTAAAGCTCTTTCCCCTTGCTGAGAATGCGCCTCGCATACTCCTGAATCAGCAATTCATCTTCAATACCCGGGGTAAAGCGTACCGCCGCAAGAGAGGGAGAAAGATTGCCCACGTTGAAGCCAAAACCTGGCCGCTCAGTATTCGCTAATCCGGTAAAGGCATCATAAAAAAGCGGTTTAAAGCAAAAATGGCCAACGCTCATTATGTCTAATTCACTAATCTCAGAAAGCGCTTTTCCCGTCTGCAGGGCAACGAAATCATCGGTTGGCCGGAAAGCGAGATAAAAAGTATCGGGATCGGTATTAACAGTGAGCTGAAACACATTGTCATTGTGATGGCCAAACTTTAATTCAGACTCAAGCAGGGAGCGCAGCAGCCGTGTATTGCTGCGTATTTTGTCGAGATATTTTTGCTGCAGTGGCATATTCTCCAGACGTAACATACTGGCAAGCCAGGTCGTGTCTTCAGCGGGAACCGGCAGCTGGGTACGGCGCAGGGCAGCGTTAAAACCAGACCAGTGAGACTGGCTATTGTTTAGCACAATCGCAGTACCGGCACTGGCGATATCCATACCGTTCTGAAAAAATTTTACGGCGCTCTGGACCAGCACCAGATTGAGGTCGCCCCTGTCAATATACGGCCGGGCCGCTGCGATAATGTGTTGTATTTCCCCTTCAGTAAGGTGATTAGCGGTTACATCCAGCACAATGGTGCGTGGTATCGATGACGTGCCGTCGAAGATATTACGCAACAGGGCAATGGCATCATGCGGTACAATATGAGTAACAGACATATTGTTGGCATGAGGCTCCATGATTATCAGTTTTCTATTCTTTAATGCCGGATCGGTAACACTGGCTGTTTCTTTTGCCTGGGGAAATAAATCGGGAGTTTCGTAATAAATCCCTTTCAACAGGGCAGCGTTTTGACGGAAATCAGCCGGTAATGCGTCACGAATTTGCCTGATAACAGAGATACCATGCGGTGCGCAAATGACGTGAGCAAACTGCCGGACATTATCCGGCAACAGCTGTTTAAGGGTATCGGTGAGAGAGAGTTCTACGCCGTTCCAGCTCATTTGAAAGCGAATCAAATGATGCATGTTTTGCATGGTATGGTAGAACTCTTCCATGCGCGACGAAATCAGGGAAGGGGCCATCATCCCCTGTTCGTTATTAATTTTTACCATTAAGTCATAGGTTGTCTGCAGCCTGTCGGTAAATTCTGCAGTTACCATGGCGGGTGTCTGTCGGGTAAAAAAAGCGGCGGCATCAGCGCCAATAAGGTTTTGCAAAACCTCGAGATTTTGCGTTACATAAAAAGGCAGCTGACTTTTATCAACATCACGGCATTGTCTGTATAGCTTGTGCAGCGCCTGCAACTCCCTTGCACCCGTTTCACGTAAAGGGTCCAGGGAAGCGCGGGTGAGTAATCCATCAGGGCGTAATTCAACCTTTCTGAAGCTGTCAGCAATAGCAGCACCGTATTTTTCATGGAAGAAATCAGCCATAACCTGGCGAACCTTATCAGCGCTTCCAGCTTCAAACCATTCGAGCATCTTCTGGGACAGGATCTCTGCTGCTTCATTCGGGGACATGCGCAGCCCTTTTTGTGAAAGCATCTTATGCAGACCCTCTTTAGAGGGAAAGTCAGCTTTCCTGACCAGCTGTACCTCCAGTTCTTTTATGTAGACGGTCTTTTCGCCATAAAAATAAAGGGCATTTAACGCAGCAGTGACATTATTAAACGTTTTCGGCATCCCTGCTTTTTCATCATATAAGAGCGGCATGGATGCGGCGATAATATGAAACTCCTGGTCAACCGGTTTACGTAATTGCTGACCAGTAATCCCCTGTCCTGCTGTACCGAGCCTGGATTTAAGTTCATCAGTTCTTATATGGCACAATAATTCATATAACAGAGTCGGCTTAAATCGTGAGTAAGTCAGGTCCGCCACCAGGGGAGAAGCAGGATGCCTGACTGAAGTGGCCGTATTTTCTAAAGAATAGGTCGCCTGAAATTGAAAATATTTCAGTATGAATTTAATCAGGCTTTGCTTTTGTGCAGCGGTAACTGGCGATTGCCCGGTACTATCCGGATAGCGTGCACCCAGTAAAGAAAGCGTATTAATGGCGCTATGGAGCCAGTGTCTGAAATTTTTATGGGTTGAAAAATCAGCAAATATTTCATCAATATTGCCTGTTCCCGGCGATAACTGCGCTGCACTATCCTTAGTTACCACAGAAACTGGTTTAACATCATTATCGGTTTGTGGACACATGATACATATGCCTTCTATATAAAATTTTATCTAATAATAAGCGTTTCCTATACGTAAATAATGCTGATGACGCACATAATGGTAATTTGCTGAGAGGACTGTTTTTTGCAGCCAGCAACGCCTTTTTTCATAGCGATATCGCTATATTATTGGCCCAGAAATCCAGATGGCTGAATCCACAGCGATGCAATTAAGTGCTATGCTGCAGCATCGATATGATATGGATGCTGCATAAAATTGTATTAAGGTGATTAAATGAATATTCAGGAGCTTATTTCAGACAACGTCAGACGTGCCTTGATTGCCGCAGGCGCACCGGCCGACAGTGATCCCATGGTGCGTATAGCCACGCGGGCACAGGCAGATTACCAGGCAAATGGTATTATGGCAGCGGCAAAAAAACTGGGCATTCCCCCACAGCAACTGGCTGAAAAAGTCATCAGTCTGATGGAGACGGGTGGTATAGTCAGCAGCATTGAAAGCACAGGACCTGGCTTTATCAATATCTCCCTGAATAATGAATGGATTGCTGACAGCGTTGAGTCTGCCCTGCGGGGCCCGAAACTGGGTCTGACTCCTGTTATTCCCCAGACGGTGGTTATTGATTATTCCAGCCCGAATGTGGCGAAAGAAATGCATGTCGGTCATTTGCGCTCCACCATTATTGGTGATGCAGCTGCGCGTACCCTAACCTTTCTGGGGCATCGGGTGATTCGTGCCAATCATCTGGGAGACTGGGGAACCCAGTTTGGTATGCTGATTGCCTTTCTTGAAAAAATGCAGGCCACCCATACTGCTGATGTTGCTCTGTCGGATCTCGAGAATTTTTATCGTGCGGCGAAAGAGTGTTACGATGCAGACCCTGTGTTCGCAGAGCGGGCACGCGCTTACGTGGTTAAGCTGCAGAGCGGTGATGAATACTGCCTCAGCATGTGGCGCAACCTGGTGGATATCACCATGACACAAAACCAGGCTGCTTACGATCGCTTAAACGTCACCCTCACCCATGACGACATTATGGGTGAAAGCCTCTATAACTCAATGTTACCCGGTATTGTTGCGGATCTTAAGGCTAAAGGACTGGCTGCAGAGCATGAAGGGGCAACGCTGGTTTTTCTCAGCGAATACCAAAATAAACAGGGTGAACCCATGGGAGTCATCATCCAGAAAAAGGATGGTGGCTATCTTTACACCACCACAGATATTGCCTGTGTCAAATACCGCTGTGAAACACTGGGTGCAGAGCGCATACTCTATTATACGGATGCACGTCAGCATCAGCATTTTGCCCAGATTCAAACCATTGCCCGCAGGGCCGGCTATGTTCCTGAATCGGTTTGTATTGAACATCATATGTTTGGCATGATGCTGGGTAAAGAAGGCAAGCCATTCAAAACACGCTCGGGTGATACCGTAAAACTTACCGCACTGCTGGACGAAGCCATTGAACGTGCGCGCAAACTGATTGCTGAAAAAAATCCCGATATGCCGGCCGATGAACTGCACAATGTCGCGAGAGTGGTAGGAACAGGCGCGCTCAAATATGCTGATCTGTCAAAAAACCGTACCACGGATTATGTTTTCGATTGGGATAACATGCTGGCTATGGACGGTAATACCGCGCCCTATATTCAGTATGCCTGGACGCGCATAATGTCAGTTTTTAAACGCGCAGGACTCGATGAAAATCACCTGACACTACCACTGATAATGACTTCAATCCATGAAACAACACTGGCAAAACGCTTACTGCAGTTCGAAGAAACCCTCACCATGGTAGCCCGCGATGGCACGCCTCACGTTATGTGCCACTATCTCTACAATCTGGCGGGTCTGTTTTCCAGTTTCTATGAAAACTGCCCGATTCTTGGTGCACAGAGCGAACAGATACGCCAGAGTCGGCTCAAACTGGCATTGCTGACCGCAAAAACAATAAAACAGGGTCTGGACATCCTGGGCATTGAGACTGTCGAGCGCATGTAATAACAGCCATGCCACCTGAGCCAGCTGTGTATAGCCGACTGCTCAGGGCAATTGTCTTACACAGATACGAGCGTTATCTGCAAACAGTATGCCTTTATGATGAATATAATTTCTGTATTATCGCTATATTACAGAAAGCCTCAGAATGAGCTCAAGAGCGTATGACACGAGGGTAGTGAGCGCTCCACATCGTGGAGTATTGGTAAGCCATAACGCAATACTTAACGATGAGATTCATCTCAACTGGCGCCAGCTGGTGGGCAGGGTAGAAAATACTGACTCCCTCGCTTCACGGTTTCATCTTCTGGAACGGGGTGAATCAGTAGTCACCTTAAAAACACACTATGAGCGCTTTGACATCAGCGTGAATGTAAAAGAAAGATGCATCGAGGTTAAAGCCACCCGCATAACCCATGCCAGCTTCCTGAAAGAATGTTACTTCAGGTTCAAACACTGCCATAGACTTCGCTCTTTGTTCGGTAAGACCTCATTACAGGACAGGGCAAACCAGATACAACAGTATGCAGAAAAGGCGCTACAGTGTGCGACGCTGGAAATCACGCAAACGAAAACCCAGTAAAGCCAGCATGGCAAAATAAGATACCGCCCCTGCCAGTACCAGCAGTAGCAGACGCGAGAGGCGCGGTGCCATACTGTAAAGGGCCAGGTCGGGCATGAACCGCAGCCCCACCACCAGCACACATGACATCAGTATCACAGCAATGACAAGTTTACTTAAAAACATTACCCAGCCGGGTTGTGGATGGAAAATTTTCTGTTTACGCAGCTGCCAGTATAACAGACTGGCATTCAGACAGGCGGCCAGTCCAATCGACAGCGACAGGCCCGCATGTTTCAGCGGTCCGATAAAAGCAACATTCATCACCTGTGTCATCATCAATGTTATCAATGCAATTTTTACCGGGGTCCTGATATCCTGACGGGAATAAAAACCCGGCACCAGTACCTTAACAATAATCAGCCCTGGCAGACCAACGGAATACATCACTAACGCCTGCTCCGTCATCATGGCATCAAACGCACTAAACTGGCCGTACTGAAACAAAGAAACGGTCAGCGGCCTCGCCAGAATGCCCAGTGCGATTGCACCAGGCAACGCCAGTAAAAAACACAGACGTAATCCCCAGTCCAGGATGCGCGAATACTCATCATGATTGCCCTGGGAAAAGCTTCTCGATAATGATGGCAACAGAACAGTACCCAGAGCTGCACCCAGCACACCTGAGGGGAATTCCATCAAACGATCTGCATAATACATCCAGGATACCGATCCGGATACCAGAAATGAAGCAAAAATACCATTAATAATCAATGAGATCTGGCTTACCGAAACACCAAATATGGCAGGTAACATCATTTTCATAACTCGCCATACACCCTTATCCAGCCGCACGAGGCTCGGCAATACCAGCATGCCGATTTTTTTAAGATGGGGGAGTTGATAAGCTAACTGCAGCACACCACCTGCCAGCACCGCGAAAGCCAGTGCCAGTACAGGAGGGTCACAATAAGGTACGACAAACAACGCAAAACCAATGATACTGATATTAAGCAATACCGGAGTAAACGCCGGCACAGCAAAACAATTCCAAGTATTGAGAATCGCACCCACCAGCGACGACAGTGAGATGAAAAGAATGTACGGGAAGGTAATGCGCAGCAACGACACGGTCAACTGTAACTTATCCGCAATCCCGCTAAAACCGGGAGCAGTAACATAAATAATCCACGGCGCAAACAACACACCCGCTATGCTGACAACCGCCAGCGCCAGTGTTAGTACGCCGGCAATACCTGCAATAAATCGACGGGTACTGTCCTGTGTGTGCTGAGTTTTGTATTCTGCCAGAATGGGTACAAAAGCCTGAGAAAACGCTCCCTCGGCAAAAATACGCCTTAACAGATTAGGCAACTTAAAAGCGATAAAAAAAGCATCTGTTGCCATCCCCGCACCAAAAATACGGGCAACGATAATATCGCGTACGAAGCCTGACAGGCGTGAAATTAACGTCATTGCACTGACAGTGCCCAGAGATTTAAACAGGTTCATTGATTTTTATAATCATTTTTTAGCATGATGACTCATCTTTGCATCAATGATCGATATAAGTAATTTATTCCGGGGGAGCCACCCAGTTATCATCCGTCAATGCCGTCAGAATATGATCACACCAGCGGCCATCAATCTGCAGATAGTTTCTGGCATAACCTTCACGCACAAAGCCCAGCCTCATCAGTAAATTACCACTGCGGTAATTGTGGGGCATATAGTTCGCCATAATACGATGAATAAATACATGACGCTGCATATACTGTATTGCTGGCTGTAAGGCTTCATACATTAATCCCTGCCCCTGCCATTTTTCTGCCAGGGAATAACCCAGATAACAGGCGAAAAATGCGCTACGCAGTATACTACTAAAATTAGCCCTGCCATAGATCTCAGTCTCATCAGGAGCCAGCAGAATAAAGTAGTATGCATTTTTGCATTTTTGTAATTCATTCATACCAGCAATTCTTCTTTTCCAGCCAGAGGAAGAATAGTCATCCTCCGTTCTTGCAGGCTCCCAGGGTTTAAGAAACTCACGATTATTGCGATAATATTCAGCTAAACGGCCAGCATCCTGCTCATTCACTAAACGTACTACCATTCTTTCCGTCATCAAACGGACCAGAGATGCACAACGATAACCAAACATCCTGCCCCCGCACTGAAAAATTCATCAACATTTTCACAAAATAAATGAAGACAGGTATTTTATTTCATTTACGTTGCATAATAATTTTATTAAATAATATGATTAAATTCATATTGTTAATAAAATATAAGAGAATTTAATTGAGAAATTTTTCATAACAATGGCAATTACCTGTCATACGGCTTAAAAAAACTTAGCACTCTCGGGTAGTTAAGGAAGTTGCCTGAAAGCAGGTATTACCCCGTCTGTTTATCAACATACCGGCAAAAAAATAAATACCAGGACCTGATTACGATAATAATCAAATGAAATTTTTACCGGTTAATAAAAATAATCTGCTAAAAGACTGTTGACGCTGTTATCTGTTTTGCTCACAATGACCGCGCTGCTGCTATGCCATTAGTAGCAGCATGGGTGAGGTGTCCGAGAGGCTTAAGGAGCACGCCTGGAAAGTGTGTATACGTGAAAGCGTATCGAGGGTTCGAATCCCTCTCTCACCACCATATTATTTTTTACACTACGCCGTGATTTTTCTCTGTTGCACTAAGTCTGATTCGTTTTATCGCATAAGCCCTTTACAAGAGCCACACAATCAAATTACCGATTTTTAATCGCTTAACTACCTGAAAATTTTATCTTTTATACCTGAGTTCCCAAGCAGAAGTTGTGAGAATACTGACAATCAAATTTACTGTACTTACCTGATGGTAAGCCGATAAAAATGGTGAAGAAAATAGATATACGCACTTACGATGTTGCTGTTATAGGACTGGGCATTGTTGGTAGTTCAATATTAGCTAATTTATCATCAAATCATAATGTAATAGGCATTGACCAGTTTAAGCCACCGCATAATTGTGGCTCATCGCACGGAGAAAACAGAATCATTCGTGCAGCCCCTGGCACAAGTCTGATTTATGCTCAATTAGCAGGGAAATCTTTCAGACTGTTCGACGCGTTGTCAGAGCAATGCGGCTTTCCTCTAATTCATAAAACCGGCGGTTTTGATACATCAACTTTACCCTCTGATTGGACAGAAACAGCAAAAAAGACGTGTGAATACTATAAGTTACCTTTTGAAGAAATCTCCGGCAAAGAATTAAATAAACGCTATGGCAATTTTAACCTGCCTGGCGACTTGCAGGTTATCCTGCAGCCTGAATATGGCCATGTAAATGCAGAAACCACATGGGAGGTTTTTCTTAATATTGCCCGGAAAAATAACGCCGAAATTAGCGTTAACAGGAAAATAAGCAGCATTGATTTCTCTGATGTGAATACCATTCAATTTGAAGATGGTACAATTATTACTGCAAATAAAGTTATCTGCGCAGCGGGAAGCTGGATTAATCAACTCCTGGATATTCAATTGGATTTAACAATCGGCAGACGCGTTTTAGCGTGGTATAACATCGAACAAAATCAGGGTGACATTTTGCCTTTTGTATTCATTGATGAAAAAAATAATGCCCGTTGGTATGGCATGCCATCGCTGGACAAAAAGTGTATAAAAATAGGAGAGCACGGTCATTTTTGTGAAGAAGTAAATGCTGACGACATTCTTTCCCCTGATAACAACGACGCTGAATTGTTAAATATCTTTATAAAAAAATATACCAAAGGTATCGCCTCACATCCTGTAAAAATGGCAACCTGCAAATATACATTAACTCATAATGAAAACTTTATTATAGACAGACACCCTGAACATAAAAATGTTTTTATATTTTCATGCTGTTCAGGGCATGGTTTTAAATATGCACCTGTATACGGAGAAATTGCAGAATATTTAATCAATGATCGTCCTTATGAATTTGATTTAAGTCTTTTTAAAATCGACAGTCATATTACAAATGACAGATAATAATGTTCCTGCATATTTAAAAAAATTATGAAGGAAAAAATAGCAACACATGGGCATCGAATAATACTTTCAGCACTCATTTTCGAAAAATTCTTCCCTGTAAATATGGAAATTGTACTAAAAAGGCAGGGATTAAAAAGCTGCAGGACAGAAAAATATAAACGACGCTTGACACACACTAAAAAAGTAGTCTAGTGTTCAGACTGGTTGTGATTTTTAACTTTTCTGCGAAAACTGCACTTACGGATAGACAAATGTTAACTCCAGTAATTAAAAAATGGGTAACGAAAGCAATAAAAGAGTGGCGCTGGCGCTGATTTTTCATTCCACCGGCTAACTTTGCTTTCTGTCAATTTTAATTATTATAGTGAGTTAATCATGCTGCTTTCTGCTTCATCTACTATTCATGTTACCACACCACCAGTCATAGCATTGATCCATAAGGTATTTTTTATCTGGCCTTTGGGCCAATACTAAAATTCGCATCCTTACATCAATAAGAAAAAATTATTAAATACAATTAAATGGAGTTTATCATGACTGGAAAAAGCGTATCGCTCATGGCTGTGGCATTACTGATAACAGCTATTACGATATTTTCATTTTTTAACCTTAACGGCAAAGGCGATATGCCGGTGGTAGCCATTGCCAGCTACGGCCCTCATGCCTCTTTAGAAGAAGCAACAAAAGGGCTTAAAGAGCAGATGGCCGCTGAGGGCTTTATCGAAAACAAAAACATTCGCTATGAGCTTGCTAATGCAAGCTTTGATCCTGTTCTGATTCCGCAAATGATCACCCGCTTAAAAAATCTGCAGCCCAACGTGATGGTCGTCATGAATACCCCTGTGGCACAATTTGCCAGAGGAAAAATCCGTGATATTCCGCTGGTCTACAATACCATTACCGATCCGGTGGCAGCCAGGTTAATAAAAACGCAGAACCAGGCAGATGGCAACATCACCGGTAGTTCTGACCGCCAGGATCTGGGTATATTGCTGGATTTTGTAAAAATTATCCTGCCTGATGCCAGGCGCATCGGAATTTTGTACTCAACAGCAGAAAGCAATGATACGGCACTGGTTCATATGATGCGTCTGGCGGCGTCATCTGCAGGGATGTCTGTTGTGGCTATCCCGGTAGAACAGATAATTGATATTCCTGCACGCATGCAGGCATTTAATGGCAAGGTAGATCTGATTTATATCGGCCTGAGCAATCTTATTCAACCTGCGTTACCTGCTGTTGCCCGAGAGGCTAAGAAAATGCAGATACCGCTGTTTAATTCACACGAGCAGGCTGTACGTGATGGACTGGCACTGGCAAGTTTTGGCGTAAGTTATCAATCTGTTGGAAAAAACGCGGGCAAGCTGGTGGCAGCGCTACTTCATGGCGCAGATATTAACACCTTAGCTCCCCTGTACCCCACACTGCAGGATCATCATGGTGTTATCAACCGTAAACAGGCAGCCGCATCAGGAATTAATGTGCCAGAAAATTTAACCAATGTTGACATAGTGGACTGATATTATGTTGCAATTAAATCATGTAACTCTGTCATTTCCCGGGCTATTTCAACCCGTATTAAAAGATATCCATTTTTCCCTGCAGGCAGAAGAATACTGCATTGTCATTGGTGCTAATGGCAGTGGTAAATCTACCCTGATGAAACTCATCAGTGGTGACTATACCCCCAATTCAGGACATGTGCACTGCAGTGCTCCTGTTGCACAGGTTGTGCAGGACGTCAATAAAGGCACAATATCTTCGATGACCTTACTGGAAAACATGGCATTAAGCCTGATGCGACATAAAAAACACGAACTGGCTTTTTATCATCGTTATCTGGATGACATCAGGGAAAAAATTAAGGCTACCGGTATGGGGCTGGAAAAATATCTTGATCAACCTGTTGGTAACCTATCCGGCGGGCAGCGGCAGATTATTGCCACCCTGATGGCAATGCATTCAGGCGCACAAATTTTACTGCTTGATGAACATACTTCGGCACTGGATCCTAAAATGCAGGTCATGCTAATGGAATATACCGCCAGAGCTATCACCCAATCCAGGCTCACCACCATGATGATTACTCATAAAATGGAAGATGCCGTTAACTATGGCAATCGGCTGATTGTGCTCCACCAGGGCAGGATTGTGCTGGACATCAGCGGTCCTGAAAAAGCCAGATTGAGCAAACAGGAACTGCTGGCACTATTTCATCACTATGAGGATCAAACCTTATTATCGGAGCCTGTACTATGACCACTGATTTGATACTGACGGGGTTATTGCAGGGATTAATTCTGGCTATCGTTGCCTATGGCATCATGATTCCATTCAGGTTCCTTAATTTTCCGGATTTAACCGCAGAAGGTGCGTATCCTCTAGGTGCTGCAATCTGTGCCGTTTGTCTTTCCAGTGGCATGCATCCACTGCTGGCAATGTTATCAGGTATGTCAGGTGCCGCAGTAATGGCTATTGCCACCAGCCTCATTCATTTACGCTTTCAGGTTAATACCCTACTTGCCGGCATTATACTCAGTACCATGGCTTACAGCGTAAATTTACGTATCATGGAAAAACCAAACATCCCGTTATTTGACCATCTTTCCCTGTTTGGAGAAGATATTTTTAGCAACATAGCCATATTAATCGTCATCCTGGCACTGTGTGCACTATCTTTCGCATTATTTTTACGCACGGATTTCGGGCTACGGTTCCGTGCTGTTGGTTTAAACCCTGATGTCGCCCGGCAACAGGGAATCAGCATCGCGCACTATACTATTCTTGGTTTGTTTCTGGCAGGATGCCTGTTTGGCCTTGCAGGAAGTCTGATTATACAAATGCAGGGTTATATGGATGTCGGAATGGGAACAGGGATTGTCATCCATGCTCTGGCAAGCCTTATGATAGGAGAAGCAATAACCGGTAATCATACCATAACCCGGCAGTTACTTGCGCCGCTACTTGGCGCATTACTCTATCAACAAATTCAGGGACTCGCCCTGTCTTTCGGCCTTGCGCCTTCTGATCTTAAATTTTTTACCGGGAGCATCGTACTGATTATTATTGCCATACAAAGACATGCACAGCGGTAAAATCAGCAGGCAATCATGAGGACATAAATAAAACAGTTACTGGTTTCAATATTCCGTAAAAATATTTTTTACTATTCCACAACAACCCCAGCCGGCTCTTTATCTGTAACCAGACAGCCGGCCTCATTATTTCGCTCATGCGGTGTTAAATAACTCGATAACAGTAACCCGCACAACTGCTGTTTACAGCGCCGTCTGATTACTTCTACAAAAATCTCGATTATCCATGCATCGCTATCCAGCATGGCATTTGCTATTAACTAGTTAACATAGTGATGTTATATAATTATTTTTTAATCATATTTATTAATAAGTTTGCTCTTGTTTGTTACTTTATAGCCATGTAAATAACATTAATGACGAATGTCAGCCTCCCGGCAAATCCGGTAAATTCCAGGTTTCAGAATGAAATTATTCCTGTACCACATTCGGTCATTTTTTTATTTTCCCACTAAAAACATACCACTAAGATAAGGAGATCTTGTATGACAGTCATGACACAGCAAACAACTGCACCCGCTGCGCTCTCCGTACAAAATGAAACTGCAGTGGAGGAACTGCAGAATGCATTTGCACTATCCGGCCCGCGGCTGCCTTATAAACCCGAACGGACTTTACCTGCCTGGCAGGTTCCCGAACAAATTGAAGTAACAAAAAAACCGAATGCACCCAATACTATTGTGATGAAAAAAAGTATGCCGGAACGAATATACCGTGGCAGTAAAAAGGCTGATCTTTTCCTGTTAACCCAACCGCTAAGAGAATCGAGACCGTACGGTGTATCAGCCAGTGTATTAGATGGTAATGAAGGAGAAGATTGGGTAGCCATGGCAGGTGTCTCTGCCCGAACTTCCATCGCTGATTTAGGAAAAAATAAAGATGATACGCAAGCACCTGGAGCAGACTATGGCTATATCTCCACAGGAAACTTATTTTACTGGCTGGATGAAATAGAGCATCTCATCGGGCATGCCAGCACATCCGATCATTTTATTGGTGATGAAAAAAACAACATACTCATCGGCTACAACGCCAGTAACTCCGTAATGTCCACCATATTAACCGCCCATCTGGAAAAAGAGCAGCTTAAGGTGTTACAGCGTGAACTCACTCAGGAGTCAAACATACAGGTAGCAAGGGACTACATATATGGCCATGATGGCAATGATACGCTGAGCGGATCAACCGGCTTCTATGCAGGTGGAGAAGGGAAAGATATCTATGTTGTTCTGCCACTTACCTTTGCCGGGCCAGGTGATAAGTTTGAAATTAATAACACTGCATCGTCACAGATAATAGAAACAGATGAAGTCTATCTTCCTGGCCTCGATCTGACACAGGACGTTGAGATACGACTTGAAGGAAATCACTTTGTGATTATTCCTAAAGATCTCCGCATGCATCAGAAAGTATTTTTTGCAGATTTTTCCAGAAGTGGCGCATACCAGCATCTGAAAATAAAAGATAAGACAGGCAATGTTTATCTGCCTTCTGTTAACCTGGAAGATCCCCTGCCGGCACGCCTTCATCGGGTGAACTCACTCACTGGCAATCACCATTTAACCGATGCGCCAGCAGCATTACCCTCATTCCCTGACGAAAACAGGTTAAAATCCCAGGTGTTGATAACAAAAAACAGTGATCAGCGTTCAGTGGATGATGGTGCGCACAGACACATCACTAAGGAAGACAGTAATCACAGTGAATATAGCGCCAGTTTCAATGAAAGGTTGAATAACCTGAGTGATAATACAACCGGAGCCAGTGATAGCGGGCATGAAACAGCCGGGCAGGATATTACTGGCGGTAGTAACAACATTGCCTCTCTGGCTGAAATGACATCTGCCTGGCATCCTGGCGATATTGCTGCACTTGCGGCTGAAGCAATGCAGGCCACTGGCAATCTGATAAAAAGCTGGCAGGCGTTTTCCTGGCTGGTGCTGCCTTCTTCATGAAAAGTAGCAGGCTGGCAATAAAACAGCCTGCTGATACTAAGACTTACCTGTGCAACTCATTAACGATCTAATGTAATGCTCCTTCTGCTTTACGCTTCTGAGCACTGAGAAAATGCCATGCCAGCTGTTGTTTATCTTTGTCCAGCTTAACAGTCACTGAACCGCCACCAACCAGAGAGCCAAATAACAACTCATTGGCAAGCGGTTTTTTCAATTTTTCCTGAATAAGCCGTGCCATAGGACGTGCTCCCATCGCTTTATCATAGCCTTTTTCTGATAACCAGTTACGTACTTCATCGCTCACTTCCAGAGAGACACATCTGGCATCCAGCTGAGCCTGTAATTCAACAATGAATTTGTCCACTACTTTTTGTATGATGTCGATAGATAGTTGTCTGAACCAGATAATATTATCCAGACGATTACGAAATTCGGGTGTAAATACTTTTTTGATTTCTTCCATCGCATCAGTGCTGGTGTCCTGTTCCTTGAAACCGATAGAATTGCGCACGGCTTCACGAACACCTGCATTGGTTGTCATGACAATAATCAGATTACGGAAATCAGCCTTGCGACCATTATTGTCAGTCAGCGTGCCATTATCCATCACTTGTAGTAACAGATTAAACACATCCGGATGCGCTTTTTCTATTTCATCCAGTAACAACACGGCGTGAGGATGCTTGATAACAGAATCAGTTAACAACCCACCCTGATCATAACCGACATAGCCCGGAGGTGCGCCAATCAGACGGCTGACCGTATGATGCTCCATATATTCAGACATATCGAAACGCAATAATTCAATGCCCAGCGCTTTCGCCAGCTGCATGGCAACTTCTGTTTTTCCTACACCCGTTGGACCAGCGAACAAAAAAGACCCCACCGGTTTACGTTCATTACCCAGACCCGCACGACTCATTTTAATTGCTTCAGTTAATGCTTCAATTGCCTGATCCTGGCCAAAAACCAGCATTTTCAGGCGATCGCTCAGATTTATTAATGCATCGCGATCACTGGCTGAGACTGTTTTTTCCGGAATTCTGGCAATGCGCGCCACAACAAATTCAATATCCGCAACATTGACTGTTTTCCTGCGTCTGTTAACCGGCATTAACCGGCTGCTGGCACCTGCTTCATCGATAACATCAATAGCCTTATCAGGAAGATAACGATCGTTAATGTATTTTGCAGAGAGCTCTACTGCAGCGCGTAATGCTTTGCTGGTATAACGCACATCATGATGAACTTCATAGCGGGTTTTCAAGCCATTCAAAATCTGAATGGTCTCTTCTGTCGAAGGTTCAGTGACATCAATTTTCTGAAACCGGCGGGCTAAGGCGCGGTTTTTTTCAAAAACATGGCTGAATTCCTGATAAGTTGTAGAGCCAATAACCCGGATTCTCCCACTTGACAGCAAGGGTTTAATCAAATTAGCCGCATCAACCTGGCCACCAGAAGCGGCGCCTGCTCCAATAATTGTATGGATTTCGTCAATAAACAGGATACTATTTTTATTCTGCTCAAGCTGCCGGAACAGCGCCTTAAAGCGCTTTTCAAAATCACCGCGATATTTGGTTCCCGCCAATAGTGCACCAATATCCAGAGAATAAATCGTACATTCAGCCATCACCTGTGGGACATTACGCTGCACAATTCGCCATGCTAACCCCTCGGCAATCGCTGTCTTACCGACCCCTGACTCACCAACCAGTAACGGATTATTTTTACGACGGCGGCACAGTACCTGAATGGTACGCTCCAGTTCTTTTTCCCTGCCTATTAGTGGATCTATGCCACCAATGCGGGCCAGCTGATTTAAATTAGTTGTCAGACTTTCCAGCCTGTCTTCATGAACAGATTGCTCTTCGGTCACCGAATGCTCTGTCCCTGATGCCTGCTCAGGCTCTTCTTTACGTGTGCCATGTGAAATGAAATTCACGACATCTAAGCGACTTACATCATGTTTGCGCAACAGATACGCAGCCTGAGATTCCTGCTCACTGAATATAGCAACCAGTACATTTGCGCCCGAAACTTCATTGCGCCCTGATGACTGAACATGGAATACTGCGCGTTGTAATACTCGCTGAAAACCCAGCGTCGGCTGAATATCACGATCAACGTCAACAACAGGCAACACAGGCGTCGTCTGCTCAATAAATGCTTTTAATTCCTTACCTAAGGCAATCATATCAACCGCACAGGCTTCCAGAACTTCTCTTACTGATTGATTACTTAATAAAGCCAGTAACAGATGCTCTACAGTCATAAACTCATGCCGGGATTCCCGGGCTCTGGCAAAAGCCATGTTCAGACTGATTTCAAGTTCCTGGTTGAGCATATGCATCTCCCCAATAAATTGCCATTAATCAGACTCTTTCGAGCGTACAAAGCAATGGATGCTGATTTTCTCTGGAATAACAATTTACCAGTGCAACTTTTGTTTCCGCTATCTCCGCGGTAAATATTCCGCAAATTGCCCTTCCCTGATAATGAACTTTCAGCATGATTTGTGTTGCACACTCAATATCATAAGAAAAGAACTTTTGCAGAACATCAATAACAAATTCCATCGGTGTATAGTCATCGTTATTAAGTATAACCTTACACATCGATGGCACTTTTGAGATTTTGCTTTGCTTATCTTTTATTATGACATGCTCAAAATCCTGCCTGTCCTGATGATTACCCATTGTTTACGCGCCTTACTTAATTTCAACGGGAACAAACATATTACTCTGCTTATAAAATAAACTAGCTTAATCAGTGTGTATTGCAAACCGGCCTGGTAACAGACAAGCTTACTCTGTTACTGAAAACTTCGCACTACAACCGGTCTGGTCGATTTTTTAAAATTAATCATATCAATATGTTATATTAAAATACGCTTACTCGCTGTTTATTCTGATACCAGACGAAAGTCTGACATTGTATCGCTAAAATGATAAAACAGGCCGGCAAAATTTAACAGACTGCAGCAACATTGACAGAAGAGCATTAAATTTTAAATAGAGGCCAGCACTTATCTGACATACACTCACAAACCCAAAGATTAACTAATGACACGTAAGCTATTACGTGGATGTTAACCTCTGTCCCGTCCATCAGGAGGAGATTTTAATAATAGCAAACAGCCTTCGTTATGTCTCAACTCAATCCCTGCGTTTTTTCTTTATATTAATCATAACCCGGTAATTAAGCATGGGTTTATCAAAACCACGGGATACCAAATCAATGCATGTTAACACAATCATGCCAGCCTTTAATTAACCAGCACGACCGCGCGCTAACCAGAGAATGCGGGCAAACATTTTTTTTAACAATGGAGGAATTGAATTTATCCCCCATAATGCAGCCTGAGCACTCACCTCTATCGCCAAATCTGGCTTAGATGAACGATGTATTGCTTTTTCAATGACCCGACGCACAGGCACATTAGCATGAAGCGGGATGGTCGAAATACGATGGTATACCGCACTAAACCCTTCACGATAGAGAAAATGCTCCATATCCAGTGCAGCCAGAATGGTGAGGTGATCATGCTCACTTTCATGCTGACTGGCAACCATTGCCCTGACTGTAGCGGCATATTTTTTCCCCGCTTCATCCCCATCAACCAGTGCATGCCACTGAATACCCATACGATTGGCAAATTTGAGTAACGGACGCAAACCACACTGGGCAAACGCAATAACCTTTATGCCTTCAGGCTCGAAATGATAACCACACTGGCGAGCCAGATCATTAAGTAACCAGACTTCAGTTTCACCTTCTACCAATAGCCAGCTGCGCGCAAAAAGCGATGAAGGGCGATTAAAACGGATATGAAAAGCAATGCGACGATTGTCTTCCTGACTCATAGTCTGATTTCCGATACGCCAGCTGGTTATTTTTTCTGATTCACGTACTAATCGACAAATACTTTTAACAGGCATTAACGACACAAGTTCTCCAGAATTTGTGGTAGTAATACGTTGCAGTGGCAGCTGATTGAGTAATTCCATGGTAACTGACAACATAATGGGATGCAGGCGAGTTTCAGGATCTTCCACCACCAGCAAGGGTCGCGCGCAGGGGTCAAGATTGATTTTGCCTTTAACCTGCAACAGGGAAGAAAATAAGCTGAGCAGCATAAGGTGTGTTCTTCGGCTTTTAGACTCAGCAATCATACGGTTAATTCTGCTTAATGATTGCCATGCTACCGCTTTGGATTGAAAATGATGACAGGAATTATTGTGTTCGTGGTACAGGATGTCGGCATGATGTTGCTCAGAAAAATAATATTCCAGTAGCTGGCAGATGGCACCGAACCCCTGGTCCAATTCAGCATGAGTCAGCTTATTTGAACCGTTAAGCTTATCTGCTAATTGATTGAATTGCTTATTCAATACCTGTGGATAGGCTTTTTTTTCCCTGCCTGACACAGTGGTATGCGGCACTTCCATAAAACGTGCATCCCTCAGGCGTAGTACAGGATAAATACGCACAATTGCAAATACTGCTTTTTCAATGTCATGTAACTTCAGAGGTTCAGCATCAAGATCCAAAAATGTGCGCCAGGTAGCTACTGTCCCATCTTCAGCAAGCTCTCCTGCAATGCGAAAATAAATCCTGCATAATTCATCATCATTATTCTTAATCCATAAGCGGGATAAATGACGATAATGGCGACTCCTCCTGTCACCACTCTGATTTTCACAAAACGTAAAAATAATCTGCAAATTACATTTTTTAGGGATATTGTTTCCAACAGGTTGATAAAAATCTTCTTTATCAAAACAGTAAAGGGTATTGTCTGGTGATAACAGCAGAGTGAGGGCATCCAGTAAACTGGATTTACCCCAGGAATTTTCGCCGATTAATACGGTATTATTATCCAGTGTCAATGAAAGTCTGTTAATACCACGAAAACCTACTATTTCAACGTGTTCAAGGTACATTTTTGACACCCCTGTTTAAATAAAAACAGCCCTGCTCTTATATCATTAGTAAAGTTTTACCTGTTTTTTATGCAAATAAAGAAAATAAAAGTATTATCAAAAATAATGTGTTAACTAAAGTAATACGCTTCTTAAATCCTGAACCTGAATTTCGTTACTTTACTCTGTTCTGATTTTTGGTTAGTTTGTTGGTTAAACATTTTAAGAGAGCATAATATTTCATTAACAAAAAAAATTAGTTAGTCAACAAAATACATTTTTAATCAATGGATAATGTTTTGCACTGGCCATATTTTTTATAAAAAATAAATCGATAAGGACACTATTACTGTATGTACTCAGGATTACTTATCGTTCTACTGCCGTTAATTATTGGATATTTGATTCCACTTAACCGTACGTCGTTAGTAGTAAATGTTAATCGGCTATTGAGTCGGATGGTTTATGCCATTTTATTTTTTATGGGCATCAATCTGGCGCTACAGGAAAATCTCAGCACTAACCTGTTACTTGTGCTGAAGTACTCAACCGTATTTTCTATCAGCATCCTGTGCTGCAATCTGTTGGCATTACTTTTACTGGAATACAAATATCCATGGAAAAACACTTACAGGCAACAGGCACTGCCTTCTCAACTGCATATGATTCTGGAATCTTCGAAATTATGCGCTGTCATGATAGCTGGTTTTCTGTTGGGTTTAAGTGAATGGTCATGGTTACAGCTTGCATCCAAAGGCAGTGGAATTGCTCTCATCCTTTTACTGGTACTGGTAGGCATTCAATTACGCAACAGTGAAATGACGTTGCGCCAGATCCTGCTTAATCGCCATGGCACAATGGTTGCTATAGTCGTTGTATTAAGTTCTCTGACTGGTGGGGCATTAAGCGCATGGATACTCTCGCTGCCATTGAAAACAGGTCTGGCAATGGCATCCGCTTATGGCTGGTATTCATTATCAGGCATTTTACTCACTGATGCTTATGGACCAGTAATTGGTAGTGCAGCTTTTTTCAATGATCTTGCTCGTGAATTGTGTGCGATTATCCTGATCCCGACACTCATTCGCCATAGCCGATCTTCAGCGCTTGGCCTGTGCGGTAGTACCTCAATGAATTTTACACTACCTGTCCTGCAGCGCAGCGGAGGACCGGAAATCGTACCTGCAGCTATCGTACACGGATTTTTACTCAGTATGTTAGCCCCTGTTTTCCTGGCCCTGTTTTCTTAAACGATGCCCGTGACCTGATAGCTGTAGCAGGCAGCATGTGCTTTAGCGTTTAGATAAAAAATAACCTATTCATAATATTTAATTAATAACGCATCAATGATGGCTTCAGTTTCTGCATCCGGCTCTCCCCTGAAATCTGCAGCACGAAAATGCATCTGGAATGCCGACACTACCTGTTTTTGCTCGGCCAGTGTCATCTGTGGGGTAACTTCATACCCATAACGTGCCAGCCTGGACAACAGAGGCGCCATTGCCACAGCCTGGTTTTTAGCTCGCCCGGCAAGTAATGCAGTTACCGTCTGAGGATCGGGCCATGCACCCACTCCAGCAGCGGCCAGCGCTTCCCAGGGGAATAAGGGGCCAGGATCTTTCTTACGTAATGGTGCGATATCGCTATGCCCTACTACGTTAACGGGTGCAATCTGATACCGCTGCACAATCTGTTTAGCAAGCGCGATAACCAGATTAATCTGCTCGGGAGAATAAGGATACCAGTGAACAACTGAGTCCGTGTCAGTAAAGCCCGGATTTTCCTGTTCAATGCCAATCGACGTATCATTAATGCTGCGCCACCCTCGCCAGAAGCTCATACCTGCATGTCTGGCCGCTAATTCTTCAGGCACCAGCTGCCAGATAACAGGTTTACCGGTAATCGAATCAATGGCAGGTTTGGCCGCAATGAAATAATGTGCACTGACATTATCTCCTGTCAATAAGGAAAGGGAGGTAGCAAAATCTTCTGCCGTATAGTGAAGTACTAAAAAGCGGATACGCTTATCTATTGCCTGCGCTTTTTGTGCCGTGGAGAGCGTAAAATTTTCCTGAAGCTTCCTGAAGTGTCCCTGACATCCCGGCGATACTAATATCAGCATCAACACCAACGATAGCCAGCGAAAGCGTTCTTTTTCAGGAAAAAACTTAGTCACTAAATCAGTAATATAATAAGCTAAAATCATCTTAAAACAATGCATGAATATATTATTGAATAACATTTACAAAAAAATAAATAATGACTCAACATACCAATAAAAAATCCGTAGCATGCTAGAATAAATTAAAGAGAGTTTTTATATTTGGTCATGAATGCTGTTGACTGAAAATCCTGTTATGAAGGCAATACCTATGATAAGCAATTATTTTTTTGATCCGGTATCCCCGAACAACTATAGCGTCACGATAATAACAGAAAAAGCGTATTCTTTTATCCTCGTGGGTACTATCATTTATTAATAAATTTAAAATCATAATTATTGCATAATTATGCAATCAAAGTTAGTATAATCCGCTGGCTATTCAGATAAAAATTACATGGTAATAATGGGTATTCAACTTAACGGCATCAATTGTTTTTATGGCACACGTCAGGTGCTGTTTGACATTACACTATCTTGTATAGCTGGAGAGACGTTAGTCCTGTTAGGGCCCAGTGGGGCAGGAAAAAGTACTTTACTACGCGTGTTTAATCTTTTGGAAATGCCTGCTTCGGGAAAACTGGAAATTGCAAATCAACAGTTTGACTTTAACATAACCCCTGCAAAGAAAACTATTCTTGAACTGCGTAAAAATGTGGGAATGATCTTTCAGCAATACAATCTCTGGCCGCACCTGTCTGTGATGCAAAATCTGATTGAAGCTCCGTGCCAGGGGCTGGGATTATCAAAAGAATCTGCCATGAAACGAGCTGAAAAATTATTATCGCGTTTACGCCTGACAGACCTCACTGAGCGCTATCCGCTGCATTTGTCTGGAGGGCAGCAACAGCGGGTAGCCATCGCTCGTGCCTTGATGATGGAACCACAAGTGTTGTTATTTGATGAGCCTACAGCTGCACTCGATCCAGAAATAACGGCTCAGGTTGTCAGTATCATTCGTGAATTATCAGAGACAGGCATTACTCAGGTACTGGTCACGCATGAAGTCGAAGTTGCGCGTAAAATTGCCAATCGCATCATTTACATGGAAAACGGCCGTGTCATAGAGCAGGGAGATGCCAGCCATTTTACACACCCCCAGACTGATGCATTTGCTCACTATCTTTCACACTGAAAACGCTGTCTTTTTTTGGAAACACACGATGAAAAAATTAATCATTGCAACTGTACTTATCTACTTCAGCCTGCCTGCCTTCGCGACAGAAACTATCCGTTTTTCAGCTGAAGCTTCTTATCCGCCCTTTGTATTTATGAATGCTGACAGTAAAATGCAGGGGTTTGATATCGATCTGGCAAATGCGTTGTGCAGTGAGCTCAAGGCAGAGTGTGTTTTCACTCATCAGGCTTTTGACAGCCTTATTCCAGCACTGAAATTTCGGCGTACTGACGCGATTATTGGTGGCATTGATATTACACCAGAGCGCCGCAATAAAGTTGCTTTCACTCAGCCTTATTATAAAAATTCAGCACTTTTTATCACCATGCAGGGCAAATTCACTCAGCTATCTGCTCTTAATGGGAAAACTGTAGGAATACAAAATGGTACCACCCATCAAAAATTCCTGCAGGATAAACATCCTGAAATGAAAGCCATTCCTTACGACAGTTACCAGAATGCCATCCTCGATCTAAAAAATGGCCGGCTGGACGCGGTATTTGGCGACACGGCGGTAGTGAATGAGTGGATAAAGCATAATAAACAACTGACCAGCATTGATAAACCCATTACTGATCCTGATTATTTCGGTACCGGTCTTGGCATTGCTGTACGTCTGGAAAATACTGAGCTGCTCAATAAAATAAATGCTGCTTTGCATAAATTACACCAGAACGGTACCTGGCAGAATATATATCAAAAATGGTTTCCAGAATAAATTCGCCTCATGATGAACGAAATTCAACTGTTAGCCTCTGCTGCAGGTACTACGCTAAATCTTGCGCTGTATTCGCTGCTTCTTGGATTAGCATTATCGTTATTGTTTTGCGTATGGGAGGCATCACGCTGGAAGCACTTTGCCTTCCTCGGAACCGGGCTGGTCACATTGCTACGAGGGCTACCAGAAATCCTGGTGGTATTATTTATCTATTTCGGCTCGTCTGAGCTCTTGATTGTTCTGGCAGATGGCTTCACGCTTAATCTGTATCTGTTTATAGTACCAGTTAAATTCACTATTAATGCCGAAATCAGCCCATTTCTGTGTGGTGTTATCGCTCTGGCTTTGCTTTATTCCGCTTACGCGTCGCAGACTCTACGGGGCGCATTACAGGCGATTTCACGTGGGCAATGGGAGTCTGGCCAGGCGCTCGGCCTCAGCCAGCCTGTGATTTTTTTTCGCTTAATCATTCCACAAATGTGGCGACACGCTCTACCCGGGCTCAGCAATCAGTGGCTGGTACTTCTGAAAGATACCGCTCTGGTTGCACTGATTAACGTCAATGATTTAATGTGGCAGGCGAAAAGCATCGCCACAAGAACTCAGGAGCCTTTTACCTGGTATATGGCAGCTGCGGGTGTTTATCTTTTCATCACTCTGTTAAGCCAGTATATTATTAAAATAATTGGACGCCGCACTACCCGTTTTGAACGGAATTCTCCCTGATGCTGGAATATTTACCAGAAATACTTAAAGGGCTGCATACCAGCCTGACGCTAACGTTTGCCTCATTGTTCATTGCACTCACACTGTCGTTGCTGTTTACCAGTATATTAACCATGAAAACGCCGCTGCTAAGCCTGCTGGTAAAAAGCTATATTACGCTATTTACTGGCACGCCACTGCTGGTACAGTTTTTTCTGATTTACTATGGGCCCGGGCAATTTACGGCAATCAGAGAAATCCCATGGCTGTGGCATGTATTTTCTCAGCCCTGGTTATGCGCCATGATTGCACTAGCCCTTAACAGCGCCGCTTACAGTACACAGTTATTCTATGGCGCAGTACAGGCTATCCCTGCTGTTCAATGGCAATCCTGTGAAGCATTAGGTATGTCCAGGCTGCAGTCATTGTATATCCTGTTACCGCTTGCTTTCCGCCGTGCCCTTTCTTCTTATTCCAACGAAGTGATTTTAGTGTTCAAAAGTACTTCTCTGGCGTACACCATTACATTAATGGATTTAATGGGTTACAGCCAGTTGATATATGGGCATACCTGGGATGTGTTGGTATTTGGCGCTGCAGGCCTCATCTATATATGCATCAACGGGTTATTGACATTATTGATGCGTATGATCGAGTACAAATTCCTGGCATTTGAACGCAGCAGAAATTAAAAAAGCAGAGAAAAACCATCAATATATCTGCCTGGAAAATATAAACTATCTGAGATAGTTGCCGGGCAGTCTGCTACTCAATGGGACAATCAACCCCCCGTATTTAAGCATGAGAATAATCTGCTAATTAGTTTAGCGGCCGTAGTTTCAGCGCCTGCAAATTCCTTTCAGCCTGCGTTATATTCCATGAAACAATGAGTAATAATTTGTTCTAAAAGAATTTATAAAAATCGCCAGGCAGGTTAATTGTAGCTAAGTAGTTAAAATTAACCTGCTTGAATACGCTGTACACTGAGAATATTTTCTAATACGTTTCTATATTATAGAAAAACAGACAAGCTGCAGATAACAAAACACAAAAATTTCATCGATGACAGAATGAGCATTTTTTACTATCAGAAATAAAATCCTGGCACTATTATCATAACTAACGCTTATTTCGTTATCCTGAAATAACTGATGCTAATTTGCCTGTTAATATTATATCGACACCAAAATAGCCCATAAAAATAAAACGATTCAGAAAATAGTAATACAGCAAAATGGGGCCACAATGGCAATAATTTTAAAAATTAAATTAGATAAACTAGTTATTTATTTTTGTAAGTAATATAACAAGTTAATTAACATGAGCCTATAACACGTTATTCTATAAATATGTTGTTATCATATTTACACAACATTTTAATAACAATTTATCACAGGATCCTATATTCTTCATTTGAGATAACGATCACGGTAGTTTTTATTCTAAACCGCTACCTTTGCCGTCTGATAAATTTAATTTCTGAATAATGTAGATATTATCGTAATAATCAGTGCTGATAATGCCAGATAAAATTCAGAAGCGTTTGACAAAATTAGCTTAACTATAATAATGAAAAATTCATCTGGCTTTCTGAATAAGATTATTCAATGATTGTTTTTCGTGCAACATAACATATTAACATTAATTTAGCTTTTACCTGGAAGTTAACATGAGTGATATTTATGTACTGACAGGAGTTCAAATACCCGGCGCGTTGCCTGGTCGTTTTTGTTTTGGAGATTGCTATGGATACAGCTCAAACTGGTAATATAACTTCCGCAGATACAGGGACCACCAGAACCTGGTATAAAACTGATACTACCTGGATGCTCGGCCTTTACGGTACTGCTATCGGTGCAGGTGTGCTTTTTTTACCCATTAATGTGGGTATTGGAGGCTTATTACCACTCATCATTATCGCCATTATCGCTTTTCCCATGACGTTTTTTCCTCATCGTGGGTTATGCAGATTTGTACTTTCTTCTAAAAATCCAGGGAGAGATATTACTGAAGTTGTAGAAGAACATTTTGGTATCAGTGCCGGTAAACTGATCACTTTACTTTATTTTTTTGCTATCTACCCTATTCTTCTGGTTTACAGTGTTGCTATCACTAACACTGTAAATAGCTTTCTTATCAATCAGATGGGTATTACACCCCCACCACGATATGTGCTGTCGCTATTGCTAATTATCAGTCTTATCAGCATCATACGTTTTGGCGAACAGGCTATTGTAAAAGCAATGAGCATCCTTGTTTTTCCCTTTGTCACTGCACTGATGTTACTTGCGGTTTATCTGATACCCCAGTGGAACAGCACTATCTTTAATCAAAATCTAATCAGTACGGATAACAACCTCTTCATGACATTATGGCTGGTTATCCCTGTTATGGTGTTCTCTTTCAATCACTCTCCTATTATTTCGGCCTTTGCAGTCACCAAGCGCAATGAATACGGCAAAGATGCTGAAAAAAAATGCTCTCGTATAATGGCATACAGCCATCTCATGATGGTAGTGACCGTGATGTTTTTCGTATTCAGTTGTGTACTCAGCCTGTCACCTGCTGATTTGATGGAAGCAAAACGACAGAATATTTCAATTCTTTCTTATCTGGCAAACCACTTCCAGACACCAATGATTGCTTATATTGCACCCATTATTGCCTTCATTGCCATTACCAAGTCCTTTCTCGGTCACTATCTGGGCGCACGTGAAGGGTTTAATGGTCTTGTAATTAAGTCTTTACGTAGCAAAGGAAAAACGATTGAAAATCGCAAACTGAATCGTATTACCACAGGCTTCATGCTAATCAGTACCTGGGCAGTTGCCACACTCAATCCAAGTATTCTGGGAATGATTGAAACATTAGGTGGCCCTGTTATTGCAATGTTATTATTCCTTATGCCTATGTATGCTATCCGTAAAGTGCCTGCCATGCGCAAATACAGTGGGCAAATCAGTAACGTCTTCGTCGTTTTCGTGGGTCTGATTGCTATTTCAGCTATTCTTTATAATTTATTTAACTGACATATCTGTCTTCCTGAGAAAGAAGTACCAGATTCTGGCTGCGCTGAGCAGCCAGATTTTTTATCAACCACCCTGATGCCCACACCTGACATAACACACAATAGCTGTCATATGGTCCATTCAGTGTGAAAAACACCCTCTTTATCAATACGCCGGTAAGTATGGGCGCCAAAATAGTCACGCTGCGCCTGAATCAGGTTAGCAGGCAGTCGTGCAGTACGATAGCTATCGTAATAAGAAATGGCCGCACAGAAAGCAGGAACCGGAATGCCGATACTGACTGCATAAGCTGTCACATCACGCAGTGCCTGTTGATAATCAGATGCAATTTGCCTGAAGTAGGAAGTCAGCAGCAGGTTAACGATATCTGCTTTTTCTGACCATGCATCAGTAATTTTTTGTAAAAATTGGGCTCGAATAATACAGCCTGCACGAAAAATGCGCGCGATTTCACCGTAATTTAAATTCCATCCATGTTCATCAGAAGCTGCCTTCAACTGCTGAAATCCCTGAGCGTAAGACACTATTTTTCCCAGATACAACGCACGACGTACTTTTTCAATAAACTCCGACTGCTGACCAGCAAAATCGGGCATTTCAGGGCCTGTTAACATTCTGGCTGCAGTAATACGCTGATCTTTCAGGGTAGACAGATAACGTGCAAAGACTGACTCGGTGATAAGTGTCAGTGGAGTACCTAAATCAAGTGCACTCTGGCTGGTCCATTTACCGGTACCTTTATTGACCGCTTCATCCAGAATGACGTCCACCAGATAATGGCCTGCTGCATCTTTTTTACGAAAAATGGTTGAGGTAATTTCAATAAGATAACTATTGAGCTCTCCCTTATTCCATTCTGTGAAAATATCAGCAAGCTGCTGATTAGTTAATTTCAACGCGTTTTTCAATAAACAGTAAGCTTCCGCAATCAGTTGCATGTCGCCATACTCAATACCATTATGCACCATCTTGACGTAATGGCCTGCACCATCAGGTCCCATCCAGGCAACACAGGGCTGCCCGTCAGCTTTAGCAGCAATTTTTTCTAAAACAGGCGCCACCAGGGCGTAAGCTTCTTTCTGACCACCCGGCATAATGGAAGGACCCGTAAGTGCCCCCTCTTCTCCTCCGGAAATTCCTGTGCCAATAAAATTAATACCCATTAAAGACAGCTCATGGCTACGACGGATGCTATCCCGATACCAGGTGTTACCTGCATCTATCAGGATATCGCCACGTTCAAGCGAAGGCGTCAGAGAAGCAATGATTTCATCTGTTGGCTTACCCGCCTGTACCATCAATAGAATGCGGCGTGGTTTTTCCAGAGCAGCCACAAATTCTTCAATCGTATAGCAGGCAAACAATTTTTTACCCGGGTTGTCAGCAACAACCTCGTCTGTCTTCTCCCTGGATCGATTAAATATGGCCACTGAATAACCATGACTTTCAATATTAAGTGCAATATTACGGCCCATTACCGCCATACCTACAACGCCAATCTGCTGCATTGACATGAAAAGCTCCTGTCTGAATGATATCCTGTCAATCCGCGTCAGAGACTGACAGAATGCAATAATATAACAGTAACTATGTTAGATCAGGAATACATCATGAGGCCAGGTAATAGCATCGATTGAATTACAACAATAACAGGTCACTGATAGTTGAATTTTAATAAATCACACCCCATTATTGTAACTGCGGCATAATCCGCCTGACTTAAAGAGGTGATACTGGACAATGGAATGGATCGCTGATCCAACAGCATGGGCAGGGCTTGCAACGCTGGTCGTGCTTGAAATCGTATTAGGCATTGATAACTTAATATTTATTGCTATTCTGGCAGAAAAACTTCCTCACCATCAACGTGATAAAGCACGCGTAACCGGGTTGCTGCTAGCCTTATTAATGCGTCTGATTCTGTTAGCCTGCATTTCCTGGTTAATTACTGCTACCCGGCCATTAATAGTTCTTTTCGAAAAGCCATTTAGTATCCGGGATATGATTATGCTGATTGGTGGTATGTTTCTGTTATTCAAAGCCACTATGGAGCTTAATGAACGCCTCGAAGGTAAACATATCCAGGACAATTCTACACGTAAGGTGGCCAGTTTCTGGGCAGTTATTGCACAAATAGTCGTACTTGATGCCATCTTCTCACTGGATTCTGTCATTACTGCTGTAGGTATGGTTGAAAACCTGGCTGTTATGATGATTGCCGTCTGTATCGCTATCTGTCTGATGTTACTCGCAAGTAAGCCATTAACCAGCTTTGTCAATGCTCATCCTACCATTGTAATTCTGTGTTTAAGCTTTTTATTGATGATTGGTTTCAGTCTCGTCGCAGAGGGTTTTGGTTATCGTATACCTAAAGGCTATCTGTATGCTGCCATTGGTTTTTCTGTACTTATCGAATCACTCAATCAGTTTGCACAATTTAATCGCCGCCGTTTTCTTTCGACACTGCGTCCACTGCGACAGCGGACTGCAGAAGCGGTATTGCGTATACTCAGTGGTAAGCATGAAGAAGCTGAACTGGATAATCATACTGCCAGCCTGATTTCTGACAGCAGTAATGATGGCCAGGAGATATTCAATCAGCAGGAACGGCGCATGATTGAACGGGTACTGGGTCTGGCGCAGCGTACTGTCAGCAGTATTATGACTTCACGCCATGATGTGGAATACCTTAATCTGTCAGACTCAACAGAAAAACTCATGCCGTTACTGATGAAAAATCTGCATACCCGCATTGTCGTGACGGAAAATAATTCAACCAACGAACCCACAGGGGTTATTAATACCCTTGATTTACTAAAACAGCAGCTCAATTGCACTCCCCTGAATCTGCAGGCACTGGTTCATCAACCTCTGGTTTTTCCTGAACAGGCTTCACTGCTGATGGCGCTGGAACAATTTCGCGCAGCCAGGACACATTTTGCTTTTGTTGTCGATGAATTTGGCTCCATAAAAGGGGTAGTCACTCTCACGGATGTTATGGAAACCATTGCCGGCAATTTACCGGTAGCAGGAGAAGAAGTAGATGCGCGCCATGATATTCAGCACAATCCTGAAGGCGGTTACTGGGTAGCCAACGGCCACATGCCACTGGAAGATTTGGTATTACATCTGCCACTGCCTATTGATGAAAAACGCGAATATCACACACTGGCAGGCCTGCTCATGGAGCACGGGCAGCGTATCTTACAACCAGGAGAACAATTGCAGATTGGTGATTGTCTGTTTGAACCCCTCGAAGTCAACAGTCACCGCATTCTGAAGGTAAAAATCACGCCACTGGCCGAGAACACAGACCTGACAGATTAACGGATGCTGATGAAAAAAGGGCAATCAGGAGTGTACAATTTCTGCCTGATCTCTGCAGAGATCAGGATAACTCCATAGCCAAATGGTTATTACTGACACATTAATGCCTTTTGTGGGCATTGTGCATACCGGGATGGAGCTTCATCGCAAGTAAGATAAACTCCATCCGGTCATGGCCTGACGCTGCACTGCGGGTGACAGGAAATAAAAGGTAAAAGCAATATTTACTGCAGCACCGTCAGGCAGTGCCGATAATCAAAGCTTATCCAGTAATGATTTCAACGCGTTATTTTCTTCATGCGATTGCGATTCCAGCCAGTTATCAAGTGCTTTTTTTGCTTTTTCTTTCAATTCATTACGCAATAAATTTTCTACATTCAATTGGTATTTTAAATTATTCCAGGGACCATAAACATGCAAAGGAATAGTCATTGACTGTAATTTCTTTATCCTGTCACTGTTACCCTGCCAGCCTTGAAGAACGCGTACATCAAAACTCATATCACACTGCTGCGCTGGAATACTGAGATTTCCTTTGCCTGTCAGGTTAATGGCCTCAGAGCTTGCACGTAAATCATCAACAATTGTCTTTTCTTTATTGAATATCATACTGGCCTGAAGCTGGCTGATTTCAGTATAACGCTGATAACCATCCTGGATACTACTCTGGCTGGGTGATTGAGCAAATTGAGCAATATGTGCAATTGCCTGCTGAATCAGCTGCTGGATATTCAAACCATCCATTTTTATTCCAGCCATGTTAACTTCTAGCTTGCCCTGTAGAGTGCGGTTCAGGGTGTCATAATTTAATCCTTCACCTGATAACTGTCCCTGCACTGAAAACTTACCCTTAATATTTTGCGTCAGGTTCATTGCCTTTAATAATGGATGCAATTCCATCTGATTTATTACAGGTTCAACCATGACTGACGCTTTTTTACCTGTCACATCGAGTGATACAGGAATGGAAAAATCACCTTCTGCAACTTTACCCGACAGCGTATTAACTCTGACTCTGCCCTGGTGGTTGATTGCCCTGACAGTAAAATCATTCACAATCAAACCAGAATATACCATCTCATTAACAGCTAGTCGCAACTGGGCATTAAAACTCTTTAATACATCCAGCGCTCTGTCTGGGGATTCTTTCGCAACAATAACCGGGGTAGATGGTGATTGTTCTGTAGTACGATTGCTGTCAGCACGCGGCGGCATTTTTCCACCAGCAATAGCATCAATGTTCAATTTTCTGGCAGAAAGGTCAATGAGATACTGGGGAACCTCCCCCAAATCACCACTGAAGCTACCGGTCAGTTCATTATCATTAACACTCAGCATCATCTTATCGAGTTGTATTTTGCGTGGCGCATCCTGATAAGTGGCTTTCAGACTAGCGGTACCACTGATGCCTGCCACAGGCAAATCAGCACCTGTCAGGGTATAGCTGAGTTTATTAATATCAGCAACTACCTGATGAGGGTAACGCCCGATATCAACATCAGCCATGACTGCGAGCATCAGCTCGCGCTGGTTGCGATTTATGCGGCTACTGAGGGTCAATTTAGCCCGCTTTAGCTCATCCTGCTCAAGAAATAAATTAATATCACGTACGGTAACCTGATCATTCTCCGTTTCCTGCCAGACCAGCAGGCTGTCAATAACCTCAATTTTACCTATATCCCAGTTCCACTTACTGCTGCCTGCGGCATTATTCTGGTCAGACACAACGGCGATATCAGTAGTTGCCTGTTTTTTCGTACTGCCCGGCGTTACACGTATCACGGCCCTGTTTAACATGACCTGCTTGACAACCAGCTGACGTGATAACAATGGCCACAATTCAACATCAAGGCGCATATTTTCAGCACTGATAACAGGCTTTTTTTCTCCTGGCGGCGTCAGGCTCATTCGCCCGGAAATAATGCTCAGCTGAGGCCAGACATGCCAGCGAAAATCAGTGCCGGGATCTAACTTATAGCCGCTTTTTTGCTCGACCTGAATGACCATGTAATTACGAAAATCATTTGGATTGACTAACAATACCAACGCTGCTACGCCTGCAACCAGCACAAGTAACAATATTACCAAAATTGTCAGTAGTCTTTTCATTATTTCTCCTGGCTACCTGTACTGCCTGTACTGAACTACCGGACAATAATCAATCTTTATCAATACGGCTGGCAACTGCACCTTTCTGATCCTGATATTTGGCATCATGGCGACGATTGTAGGGACGTTCAGCAGGGCCGGAAAGCGGCTCAAAACTCAATGCACCAATAAACATACCAGGACGCAATGCCAACGGCAATTTACCCGAATTATAAAATTCAAGAACAATATTTCCGTGCCAGCCAGGATCAATACGATGTGATGTCACATGAACCATGAGACCAAGGCGAGCAAGTGATGAACGACCGTCCAGCCAGCCAACAAGATCGTCCGGCATTATTATCGATTCCAGTGTGACTGCGAGAGATAATTCCCCAGGGTGGAGAAAAAATGCTTCATTCCCGGACAGCACAATTTCGTCACTCATCGTACGATCAAGGGCTGCGCTGATGTCATCTTTAGGACCACTTAAATCAATAAACGGCGCGGTATATCCGCGAAAGACCCGAAATTGATTACCCAGACGAATATCAACAGTTGCGCCATTAATACGTTCAGCCGCAGGGCGGGGATTGATGACTAATTTTTCACTATCCAGCAACACTTCTATATCACGATCGCACAGTCTCATTTTGCCAGCATCCCCATTTTCAGCGTTCAAGCCTGAAGCGCGTTGATTATAAGAATATCATAATACTAATGCCAGCAATTATGGCGCTGAAACACGTAATCCGTGAAATGCAGCACTGTTGCAAACCACTGCATATGCTTAATATTATCCATTTTAAAGAATCCGGAGCACTTAAAAACGCTGTGCAAAAAATAGGTATGTATATTAAATAAACGCGATTTGACAGCAACACGCATTCCTGTTAGATATAATTTCTGTGTTATTAATTAATAAATCTGAAATGGGTTATGGTAAACCATCCTGTAAGGCGTAATAAGACCCGACAGACACTCACCATAGCTCTGATGATTGCACAGACATGCTGGCAGGGTGAGAGTTACTTTGCCTCATTGAATTGTATGAACCGAAATACAGACAACAGTGCTCAAAACCTGTCCCGATTATTTCATCCAAAAAATGATCGTGACTCACACTTATCTGAGCTTTAAAACGCAAACCAGGAGATTTTTATGTTGAATAAGCTACTCATCGCATCTGCATTTTCTTTGGGGTTCATGACTACTGCTGCTATTGCTGCTGATACAGCAGTCCATGAAGAAGCCGCAAAACACCATGAAGAAGCCGCAAAACAGCATCGTAAAGCGGTTAGTAACCATAAAGCCGGCAAAGAAAAAGAAGCGAAACAGGAAACTGATAAAGCTCATGAAGCGTCCAAAGCTGCCCATGAAAAAACTACTGAAGCAGCAAAAGCAAGCCAGGACGACCATGGGCACTAACAGGCAGAAATAGTAACCGCCTGAACTACCCGCTCCGGACTGGTATTGAACACCAGGGATTAACATACATCAGGGACTAAGCCTCCATCCGGAGCAAGCACTTTCCTCGATAATCGTTTATTTAAAGATAGCCATGCCTGTTTAAATAACACCGGGAGCCAAAGAGCCAAATCTGCGGCCATGTAATGCTGTTATCCGCAAAAAATACCTGCCCTTTTTATGCTATGCATCAAAACAGGTAAATAAGCTTATCATCCCCAACAGAGCCACGCTTCGGCCTTAACGTCACAGCGTACGAAAAGCAATATCATCCGCGACCTTTTCACCCTGCCAGTACATGGCAGCAGCGACAACAGCAGCCAGTTCACGATACTGACGGGTCAGTTCACTGTCTGGTGAACTCACTACACCGGGTTCACCGCTATCCAGCGCTTCGCGCACCGCAATATGCAGAGGAATTTGTCCCAGCAACTTACAGCCATACTTTTGTGCAAGCTTTCTGGCGCCCCCACTGCCAAAAATAGCCTCCTCGTGGCCACACTGGCTGCAGACATGCATGCTCATATTTTCGATAATACCCAGTATTGGGACCTGTACTTTATCGAACATCACAATACCTTTCATCGCATCGATCAACGCAATATCCTGCGGCGTAGTAACAACTACTGCGGCGGTTACAGGGATATTCTGCGCCAGTGTCAGCTGAATATCACCTGTACCCGGTGGCATGTCGATAATCAGGTATTCCACATCCGGCCATAACGTTTCCTGCAGCATCTGCATCAGTGCCTTACTGGCCATTGGACCACGCCATACCATCGCACTATCCTCTGTCGCCAGATAACCTATGGAATTTGTTGCCAGACCATGTGCCATGACAGGTGCCATGTGTTTACCATCAGGTGAAGTCGGTTTTTTTTCCGCACTCCCCAGCATAAAAGGAACTGAAGGACCGTAAATATCTGCATCCAGGATACCTGCTCTGGCACCTTCCTTCGCCAGCGCCAATGCCAGATTTACTGCAATACTGGATTTTCCTACCCCTCCCTTGCCGGAACTCACTGCCAGAATATTACGTACTCCCCTAATACCTGGCCGCTTATTTGCCCTGCGTAAGGTAGAAATATGATGAGATAATCGCCATGCCGTCTTTCTGGCGCAAGTCGCCTGCAACAGTCTGGCATCAACTTCTTTCGTTAAAGCCTCGAAACCACTCTGCCACGCAAAAGGCATGACCAGCTCAATGTGCAATATATTGTCAAGCAGAACACAATGTTGCAACGCATTCAGCGCCTGAAGATTGCGTTCTAATGTCGGATGGGTAAAACCATTTAGTATTTCACTGACCGTTTTGCGCAATCTGTCAGGATCTGTCTGGCTGGATGTTGAGCTCATCCCGACTCCTCTCAAGTTAAAATAAGCAGATTGATATCATCAGCAGCATATCAGAACACTCACTACTGAAAATGACGTTTTGTAAAAAATGGTAACGTGCCAACTCAAACCTTCATAGAATATCGCCATAATCAATAGTAACAACAGGCATGATCAGTTAGTATGGATATCCTTTATTTTTATTTAACAGAAACCCATCCCCTTATTCTATGACTCAGCCTGTAAAAAAAATGCTGGTGACCTGTGCGTTACCTTATGCGAATGGTTCCCTTCACCTCGGCCACATGCTGGAACATATTCAGGCCGATATCTGGGTGCGTTACCAGCGCATGCGTAACCACGAAGTTTATTTCGTCTGTGCAGATGACACTCATGGAACACCGATTATGCTAAAAGCCCAGCAATTGGGTGTTCCACCGGAACAGGTCATTGCTGAAATGAAACTGGAACATCAGCAGGATCTAAATTTATTTTCCATCAGTTATGATAACTATCATTCTACTCATAGTGATGAAAATCGTGAATTATTAAATCTGATTTATCATCGTCTGAAGAAAAACAATCATATTAAAACCCGTGTAATTGAACAATTATATGATCCTGAAAAACAACTATTTTTACCTGATCGTTTTGTAAAAGGTACCTGCCCGAAATGCAATGCAGTGGATCAGTATGGCGATAATTGTGAAATATGCGGAGCAACTTACAATCCTGCTGATCTTAAGAGCCCCAAATCCATATTGTCGGGTGCACGGCCAGTATTGCGTGAATCTGAACATTATTTCTTTGATCTGCCTGCTTTCAGCGATATGTTACAGACATGGATTCGTTCCGGCACCTTACAGGAACAGGTTGCCAATAAAATGCAGGAATGGTTTACCTCAGGCCTGCAACAGTGGGATATCACTCGGGATGCCCCGTATTTTGGTTTTGAAATCCCCGATACACCCGGAAAATTTTTTTACGTCTGGCTGGATGCCCCAGTGGGTTATATGGGGGCGTTCAAAAATCTGTGTGATAAGCGGCCTGATTTGAATTTCGATGAATTCTGGCACAGCAACTCCACCACAGAGCTTTATCACTTTATTGGTAAAGACATTGTTTATTTTCACAGTCTGTTCTGGCCTGCAATGCTGCATGGTAGCCATTTTCGCAAACCTGATAATCTGTTCGTCCATGGCTATGTCACGGTGAACGGGGAAAAAATGTCCAAATCACGGGGAACCTTCATCAAAGCAGGGACCTATCTGAACCATTTTGATGCAGATTGCCTGCGTTACTATTATGCCACCCGGCTCTCGCCACACATTGATGATATCGATCTGAATCTGGACGATTTTGTGCAACGTGTGAATACGGATATTGTGAACAAGGTCGTCAATCTGGCATCACGCAGTGCAGGCTTCATTAACAAAAAATTTGCCAACAGACTCGCCGGTAATATTGCCTCTCCCGCGCTCTACCAGACTTTTATTAATGCCGCACCCGATATCGCGCATGCGTGGCATCACCGTGAATACAGCAAAGCAACCCGTAGTATCATGGCGCTGGCTGACGCCGCTAATCGTTATATCGACGAACAGGCTCCATGGGTCGTTGCCAGAAAAGAAGAAGACGCTATCAGATTGCAGGAAATCTGTTCGATGGGGATTAATCTGTTTCGCATACTGATGACTTACCTTAAACCTGTGTTACCTTCATTAAGCCAACGTACTGAGGCTTTTCTCAACATTGAATTGAGCTGGGACGCCATTGAAGAACCCTTAACAGACCATCAGATTAACTCCTTTCAACCGTTATTTAATCGTATTGACATAACCAGTGTAAACGCCATGATTGAAGCATCAAAAGACAGCATGAGCACAACAGAAAAAAACATAACCGCAGTCCCCGTGACTGATTCGGCAGGTCATCCTGCTGCATCGCTTATCAGCATTGATGATTTTGCCAAAATAGATATGCGTGTTGCACGTATCGAGCAGGCAAAACAGGTAGAGGGCTCTGATAAATTATTACAGCTGACACTGGATATTGGCGGTGAAACACGCCAGGTGTTTTCGGGGATTAAGGAAGCCTGGCCCGATCCCAGCATACTGGAAGGTCGTCTGACAGTGATGATAGTCAATCTGGCACCACGTAAAATGCGTTTTGGTGTTTCGCAAGGCATGGTGATAATGGCAGGCCCAGGTGGAAAAGATCTTTTTCTGCTCAGTCCTGACGATGGTGCCGAGCCTGGTATGGCGATAAAGTAAATATTACTAAAATGAATTCAGTCATCCCGGGACTGAGAATCGGTCATTTTACCGATAATAAAAAAGGCACTGGCCTGTCCGTTTTTCTTTTCTCATCAACAGCGACAGGTGCCTGTATACTCTGTGGTCCAGCGCCCGCTTCGCATGAACTCGCCCCTCTTAATGCCGACGCCAGCGTTGCCCACTTACATGCTCTGGTATTTACAGGCGGGAGTGCTTTCGGATTATATGCTGCCGAAGGTGTCATGCGTTTTTTAGCTGAGCGCCATACCGGTCTGGTATTACCACACGGTGTCGTGCCTGTTGTCCCTGCTGTTGCCATTTATGATCTTGGTTATAAAGAGGCTCATCCACCCACAGCAGCAGATGCCTGGCAGGCCTGTCTTACTGCCACTGAAGAGCAGTTGTCATCAGGCGGACAGACTGGAGCGGGTACAGGGGCAACGGTGGGAAAACTCATTCCTCATGCCAGAACCATGACTGGCGGGCTGGGACGGGCTGAAATCACTCTGGCTGATGGAGTAAAGATAATTGCCTTTGCAGTCGTGAACGCAGGCGGTGATGTGCTTGATGCAGCAGGCAACATTATTGCAGGCGCACAGTGGGAAGATGGTACCTTTGTCAATACCAGCCGATGGCTATGCACACATCCAGAAGCGCTTACTTTTTTTCAATGTGCAAATACCACACTGGTTGCGGTATTCACCAATGCAAAATTCTCTAAAACAGAGTTAATGCGCATCAGCAGGATGGCTGTTGCCGGAATGGCACGCGCCATTTCTCCCCTTTTTACCTGTTATGATGGTGATATCCTGTTTACCATTTCACTCGGTGAACAGCAGGCTTCAGTGCTCACGACAGGCACAGCAGCGGCCGAAGCCGTCAGATTAGCTATTGTGGATGCAGTACGCACCTCCGTTGTCGTTATCTGAAATATAATAAAATTGTGGTATTTTAACTGCCCCCAAAAACCAGTAAAACCGCCTTCACCAGGCGTTAAGTGAGTGCTTTACTATGCAAACGCGTTTCCTTGCTGCGCTGAATACCCTGCCCGCCACACTGCAGTCATCACTGCATCCCTGTCTGAGCCATCCCTATTTTTCAGGGGTATTAACGGCTCTGCAGGTAGAAACTATAAAACAGGCCTGTAAACTGGATGATGACCAACTGGCCTGCGCTCTGCTTCCTCTGGCTGCCGCCTGTGCCCGTACAGCCGTGTCAAATTTCAACGTGGGTGCTCTGGTGCGCGGGAAAAGTGGCCATCTTTATTTTGGCGCCAATATGGAATTCCCAGGGATGTCTCTGCAGCACACGGTTCACGCAGAGCAGTCTGCCATTACCCACGCCTGGTTAAGTGGTGAATCAGGGCTGGCAGCGATTTATGTTAACCATCCCCCCTGTGGCCATTGCCGCCAGTTTATCAATGAGCTTCATAATGGTGCTTCTCTGCCCATCCATTTACCAAAGCGGCCACCTGGCACATTGACAGACTATCTTTCTGATGCTTTTGGTCCCCAAAACCTGGCAGTCACTCATTTTCTCATGGATAAACAGCAGCATCATTACCGTTTAACCAATACCGATGCTGACATTCTGGTACAGGCTGCACTGAATGCCGCCTGTCAGAGCCATGCTCCTTACAGCAAATCGTACAGCGGTGTAGCGCTGGAAACGGTGCAGGGAACTATTTATACCGGGCGTTATGCAGAAAATGCGGCGTTTAATCCCAGCCTGGCGCCTTTACAGTCCGCCCTTATCATGATGAATATGTCTGGCTGTGATTTTCAAAATATCCGTCGTGCGGTACTTGTAGAGCCGGCGATGTCTTCCATTTCACAATGGGATAACACGCGTGCCCTGCTAAAAGGGCTGGGTTGCCAGAATATCGGCCGCTTCTTTTGTATACCTGCCAGTTAAAAAACGATTCTGGTGTTGGTACCCAATGTCAGGTAAAGTAACCGTGCTGGTTTTTAGCGTCATGCAAAATCAAGGGTAACATGATGAAAAAACGCTTGATAACAGGCATCGTTATCATGGCAGGGGTAGCTGCCCTTTCTGTTATCATGCTGGATAGCTGGATAAGCTTTAAGACAGCCCCGCATATTTTTGATGAGCTGCAGGATCTACCAAGCCGCCAGGTAGGCGTAGTTCTGGGGACGGCAAAATATCATCATGCTGGCGTCATTAATCCGTTTTATTCCTACCGGATGGCAGGCGCCATCAACGCCTGGCAGAGCGGCAAGGTAAATTACCTGTTACTCAGCGGTGATAATGCACTGCAGAGTTATAACGAACCAGTAACCATGCGGCGCGATCTGATAGCCGCAGGCGTTACCCCCCGACATATCGTACTGGATTATGCCGGTTTTCGTACTTTTGATTCCATCGTACGCACCAGAAAAGTGTTTGATACCAATAATTTTATTATCATTACCCAACGATTCCACTGCGAACGTGCACTCTTCATCGCATTCCACCTTGGCATTCAGGCTCAGTGTTATGCCGTACCCTCACCGGAAAACATGCTGGCTGTCCGTGTGCGTGAAATATTTGCCCGCTTAAGCGCTTTTATCGATCTTTATATCCTGAATACTGAGCCCCGCTTTCTTGGCCCTCTCATTCCCATTCCATCGGAACGTTATCTCTCTGACAGCGCCCGTAATTAACCTGCTGTTGTTTTCTTAAAGCCGCCAGTCACCACAGCTAAAAAAATGGCGCTGCGTTTTAGTTTACTGCATGACAGATGGCGCGCAAAAACTCCTGACGGGTATTCTGGCTGGATTTGAATAATCCGCCCAGTGACGTGGTCGTCGTGGCACTGGTCACATCCCGAATACCACGTGCCTTGACACAATCATGAAAAGCATCAATAGACACAGCAACATTACTGGTATCCAGCAATGTCTGTAAAGCGACGAGAATCTGTTGGGTTAATCTCTCCTGCACCTGCGGGCGCTGGGCAAAAAACTGTACAATACGGTTAATTTTAGACAGGCCAATCACACCGCGTCTGGGAATGTAGGCAACCGTTGCCTTACCATCAATAGTGACAAAATGATGTTCACAGGTACTGGTCAGTGTGATATCGCGTACAGTGACCATTTCATCCACCTGCATTTTATTTTCAATAATGGTAATTTCAGGAAAATTACTATAATCCAGGCCGGAAAAAATTTCGTCAACATACATCTTAGCAATACGCCGTGGAGTCTGGGCTAAACTATCATCCGACATATCAAGATTGAGCAGCTGCATAATCTCAGTCATATGCTGCTGAATACGCTGTTTGCGTGTCCCGGGATCCAGTAACTGCTCCCGTAGTGGCGTTTCAAGACCACGATTACGTAGTGCTGAATGCACCAGCATAGCTTCTTTACTTAACAACGACATTATTATCTCCAGCAATAACAACAACCGATTTCTGTCACTAAACAGACGGTATTTGTTTGTCTCTGTACAATTTCCAGCGTTCATTCAGGCTGCCCAGCGCTGCATTTGCTTCCTGCCAGCGACGGGAACTGTGTAATTCCTGAAGACTACAGGCATTACCTCGATGGGAAAGCTTCATCAGCCGGGTATTACTGGCTGCGCAGGGAACAAGGCTATCCAGTACACTGACAGCACCTGCAGGATTATTACACACCAGCACTACGTCACAGCCTGCTTGCAGCGCAGCTCTGGCACGCGCTGCATAATTTCCCATGACAGCAGCACCTGTCATGGATAAATCGTCTGAAAAAACGATGCCGTCAAAACCCAGCTCCTGACGTAATATCTGCTGTAGCCAGTAAGCCGAAGCACTAGCAGGATAGACATCAGCCTCAGTATAAATGACGTGTGCTGGCATAATCGCATCCAGTAACTGCTGTTCAATTAGCTTTTGAAACACCCACATATCCACGTCACGGATCTGCGCCAGCGGCCGCTCATCTCTGGGGGTTTCTTTATGAGAATCTGCACTGACGGCACCATGTCCTGGAAAGTGTTTCCCGGTTGTTTTCATGCCCGCACCGTGCATACCACGGATAAAAGCCAGCGCAATATTGAATACCTGCAACGCATCCTGATGAAAAGCGCGTTCACCAATAGCAGCACTGACATGACCCACATCCAGCACTGGCGCCAGGCTGATATCAATATCCATAGCAATCATTTCTACTGCCATTAACCAGCCTGCCTGTTCTGCGAGATTCGCTGCGCTGCATGCATCATTAATAGCACCAAATGACTGTGCCGCAGGCAGTAAGGTAAAACCATCGCGAAAACGCTGTACCCGCCCGCCTTCCTGATCTACCGCCACGATTAACTGCCGCCGCGCCGCTGCACGTAGCTGGCGCACCAGTTCACGCAACTGTACAGGAGAGTGAAAATTACGACTAAACAGGATAACACCACTGATGGCAGGATGCTGCAGCACTTCGCGCTCCCCGGCATTCAGTTCATAGCCGGCAACATCCAGCATCACCGATCCCATCGCCTTTTTTCTCACTGCCATTTCTCCTGCTTCTACCGATAACAGTAACAGCTGAAAATCAGCTCACTCAGCATGGGTGTATTTAACAACACCGTTTCCTGACCAGATAATCTCGCCCGTCTGCACCGACATTAATTGCATCCTGATGTCTGGTGATTTGGTATCACCACTAACATCGGTATAAAGTACGTACCAGGCACCGAGATAACGCGCAAGACCTATCAGGTTACTGCGTAATCCCAGACTGTCATTTTCTGACAGGCCCAGCACCTGTCTGGCCTTAGCCAGTTGTAAGGATGACACCAGGGTAAACTTCTGACTCGTACTCAGTACATCATATAATACAGAAGTCGCCTGAACCATTTGCAGTGATCCATTAGTGCGATTATTAATGCTACCGGGTAATAATGCCTTTCCCGCTATAATATCTTCGGTATTCAGCATGCTTTCCACTAAAGGCTCCAGACTGGCATGCCAGTCTGGTTGCGTAAATTTGGGCGGGGATGGCACAACAGGTAAGGCGTCTGGTGGTACCTCAACCTGCGTTGCAGATTTTACAGGAACATCAGACTCAGGCGGTGCAGGTTCAACACTGACTTTTCTCGACAAACAACCTGATACTGCCAGTATTATCATCATCACAAACAGATGCCGTTTCATTATAACCACCTGAATTAACGCTGCAATATGGGCCCCAGTACATGCCCACCCACCAGATGCATATGAATATGCCAGACTTCCTGGCCGGCATGGCGGTTGCAATTCATGATGAGGCGATAACCGTCTTCAGCAATACCTTCCTGGCTGGCAATTTTTGCGGCAACGGTAATCATGCGCCCTAATGCTGCTTCATGCGAGGAACTGACATCATTAATGGTGGGAATAAGGGTATTGGGAATAATTAAAATATGAACAGGCGCCTGAGGTGCAATATCACGAAACGCAGTAACCAGTTCATCCTGCCAGAGAATATCAGCCGGGATCTCACGGCGAATAATCCTGCTGAAAATGGTTTCTTCAACCATGAATTACTCCTGTCTGTTTGAGACTTCATAGTGGGCAATCATGGTACTCTAGCAGACTGTCTCCAGGCAAGTAACGCATCCATACGCGCCGCACATATTTCGTTTTCAAGCTGTTTCTGACGCAGAAATTGCACCACATCACCAAAGGTGGTGCCGTCAAACCGCGAATTTTCACAACGGATTAGTAGCACTTCCGGCGGCAGCAGGTAAAGAGTTTGCGTCGACAGCGGGGACCTGGCGCAGGATGTCAATAACAGCATCTGGCAACCGATGATGACTGCAGTCATCATTCGCCAGTACCTTACGCAGTTTTTGATTTTCATTATGAGCTTTTTTTCTCAGTGTCTGTTCCTGATTCAGCAGCTTTGCCGTTAGTTCACGATTAAGCATGTCTGCTTTCCTTAACTCTGCAATGGCTTGCGCCTGGTTTAAATTAATAGCCTGCGCTGTTACCAGCGCCTGCGTCGTTTCAAGGTATTTTTCGCGATAATGGTTAATTGCCAGCACCAGAAAAGCGAGTATCCCCAGTAATGCACCATAAAAACTGAGGGTGCGCATCATGTCAGCCCCTGTCGGGCTGCCTGGTATCTTTGCTGCCGGTCTTCCAGGCCGTTATAGCCGCCATTAATCTTCAGGGTTACCTGTTTCAAACTGTCGGCAATCTCATTACAGCCTTTTGCCTGCCAGAACCATCCTGCTGAGCGGGCTGCATTTTCATCTGCCAGTAACAGATCCGGAAAAGCAAGTAAATCGAGCTTCAGGGCGCTACCACAGTCGCGATAATTATTCAGCAGGGTTATCTGAATTAAGCCACGGCCGCGATACTTCCAGCCATCACTTGATGCGGTATTACCGCCACGTCCTGCATAAACGAGATTGGCAATGTCCTCCTGTTTTGCCGCCTGGTTTGCCGTTCGTCCCAACATGGCTGCCTGCTCCTCAGTAATACGTTTGGGAAACGTATTACGCAGGCCGGTAACCGTGTAATTAAAGGATTCCTGCAAAAGCGTGAATCCTGCTGATTCGTGTCCTACCTGTGCAATGAACATCGCCATCGCAGGTATAGTGGTTATGTTAAATTCGTTTATTGTCGCGCTAATATGTGGATACCAGCGTGCAGCTAACCCGGCGCTGAGATTAGCCGCCTGTTGAAATTGATTCAGTGTCATAAGCTTATTTCTGAAAAGGTTTAGGTAAGCGCATCACATTGCCCCGAGAGACAATGACGGTGGCGCAAAAAACAAGGTTCATTACCGTTTCCGACCAGTCGGCATGAGAATAATCACCGGTCAGGATGCGGATAGTGACTGAACCACTGGAAACAGTCAGTGCATACGCAAGCAATGCAGCAAATGGACTGTATTTTGAACCATGGCGCTGATAAGACAATAAACGTATCACAATCACCAGACACGTGAGTGCATTAACGATGAGTAAATATTCATTTAACATCACTGCTCCCTCGCTTGAAATGATCAAGAAACGATGCAGGAGTATTGCTAATCGACATCAAAACGCGTACCGCAATTGCTGAAGCAACAAGCGCACCTACAGGATCGCTAGCCTCTACATTTTTCGGTGTTACCGCTGTGATAATTCCAGCTACAAAACCAGCGGCAACAACTCCTGCCAGAAAAGACACGCCAAATAGCATGACTTTCTTGAACAGTGCAAACTCTGTTGCGGACAGGACAAATATGACCGCTCCTGCGAATGCACCGATCAATACGCCGTCATCCACTCCAGATAACACACCAGCAATGGTTACACCTGTCGCCATAAATGTTGCGGCACTGTTGCCTGAAATCGGTTCCGACATTTTATGCTCCTTTATTCGCTTAGCGAATGCCAAGCGCTAGAAATAAAAAACCCCGGCATTACGTCAGGGTAGGTAATTTGTCGGTAAAATTTATCCAGACTGAAGAAAGGGTACTTCAAACAGCATGACATTTTTAAACCACACACATTCTGTAAGAATAAAAATCACCGCTCTGTTAATGCCACACATCGTATCCCCCAGGCAACGCAACACTCATGGTTAACGCGACAATCATGTCATATTACAAATACCGCTACCTGAAACAGAGTTCCACATCGTACCCTCCCTGATGTTCGTTCGACGAACACTGAATACCAGAAATAAAAAGTCCCGGTAGTAAACCAGGACCGCCAGTCTCTCAGTAAAGTGAATTCTACCAGGATACAAAAAACCCCGCAGCTGCGGGGTTTTTTTACAGGCTGACTGTTACACACACCAGCCACTACTATCAGGATATAATATTTTTTTCGGGCCGGGAAAATATTTTTTTATCGATATTCATCTGCTGATTATATTCTTCCATTTCCAGTCTGCTACCTGCCATAGACAGACACCCATCAATAAAGCCTTCAACAATCTGAAGATGACGACGAATTTCCCGTTCGCTGCATTTCCACTTCAGCGCAATGGCAGATTTCGACTCCCCATATACATAATGGCGCAAAATAATTTCCAGATCCCGCGGCTGGCGTGCTACTTTCAGTTGCCCTACTGCCCTGTCAATAAGTAACCCATCATTATCACAACAGGGAGCGATTGCGCGCCCCTTGCCAGGCAGTAATCCCTTAAACCCGGCAGCAATGTGTGAATAATTAATTTCAGAATGATCCCGAGCCCATACTCCCCAACGGGCCAGCATTAACGCAATATTACGCATAGATGACCTCATCTTTTTTCACGTCATTATTAAGGCCTCGATTAACAAAAGAATCGTTAACGCGCACAGCTGCATTAACGATACATTGTTATGACAGGGTATTAACAAATTTATGAAGTGTATGAAATATCCTTTTTTATCAGAATCAATTCAAAAAAAAAGCCCCGGATTATTGCCGGGACCTGTTGTCATTTCAGATACAGCACAGCAGAAGAGAGATAGCGGACTGCATAACTATCTGCTTACTGTGTTATACCTCATGACGGTATCCAGCGATGTGGAAATAAATTTATATGATTTTTATGGAATTAATATTTTTTTTCATTACCGTAATTATTTATTTTAAATAAGTTAAACAGTAATTACGATAAATATCGATAGTATCAATCACACCCATATTCCCTGTTTATTATTTTTAATAGCAATGAAAAATCTATATTTTTTATTTTAGTCTGACTTTAATTAATATTACACCATAATGTTTTATTTATAACTTCAGGTAATTTAAATCAGCTAAAAGACATATCTGCAGCAGTGCATGCCCTACGTAAAAAGTTCACGATTAAGATATATAGATGCGCGTAAGCACATAGGAAATCATGGACTTCATTTCAGCAATAACAGCGTTAGACATTTAATTTACTATGAAAATTATAGTACTTTTATGAAATAACTATTACTTTTTTCGAATAGCGTTATTTTTTTACATAATAAAATTAATAACATACAGGCAATTATCTTGCCGGTAAAATAATGTCAGTTTTATTCTGTATTTTTTTATTTTTCACTTTATTACACTTAGTTAATTATTTTATTCAATTGTAATATAACTCCAGTAATGGGATTTTTATATTTTCAGCATCACTTAGAATAAATATAACACTATGATTTTATTTTAAAAATTAATAAATAAACGGAATTTATTAATTTCAATACCGTTAAAATTATTAATTTTAAATCATTGTTTATTTATTGAATTTATTAAATTAATTTTTTATTAAATATAAAGGATACAAAATGGCAGGCAATAATGATCCTGTTTACTACAATGGTAAAATAGAGAATATAGAAACGGGCATCGATGATTTTGAAAAATCAGCAAATTATATCTTTTTTAAAAATGAATATCAGGAAGCTATTAACAGGATTATTACTTTTGCTGAAGATCAACCTATATCTGGTGACTACACTCAAGAAAAGAAAGAATCAATTAGAGACGGTCTCCATAAATTCAAAAATACAGTATTCCCTGTTGACGGCTCTATCAGAACAAAGTCAGAAAAGCACCATCGCTACCTGTCAAAGCGTGGACTGGAAAGAATCGCGCAGGCGCTGACCCCTAAAAGAGCTGGCACACAACTGCCAAGACTATACGAGCTGGTAAAAGAAGAGCTGGTGAAATGCTTAACAGGAACGAGCTCGCATATTTTAACGGCTGCAGACGAGATTGAAAATGCCAGCAATTTACTGGCGAAAATGAAAATCATACGAAAAAAAATAATCATCCAAGCCATCATAGAGCATTTAAAGACTCATCAGAAAAACATAGTAAGCACCCTGACACAAGATTTTATACGGCTGTATAATGAATCCAGAGCAGACGCAGAAGAAGACGCATTGCACTGGATAAAAGAAGAAACCGTCCATCTGGTGAATTCGTACTGGAAAAAACTGGGTAATGAATACGCACTGTCGAATCAGGAGGTAGATGAGGATATCAATGCCGTTTTAACGGTTACTGATGAAGATGCTAAACAGGTTAGACAGAAACTGGATGATGCTCTCACTTTCTGGCGCATCACTGCGATGCTGGCTACAGAATATCTCGACATTATCGAGGATCGCTGGCAGGCAAAACCAGCTGATGATAATGAACGCTATCATTATGCAACTGCGCTGATAACAGAGCTGAAACCCAACTATGCAGAGATTCCGGTTGATGCTGTTTTTTCTTTTGACAAAAACTACGTTCTTCAGGAAGTACAACATAGCAACCCATTCAACGTGCAGGTCGCTCTGGCTAGAGCACTTGCTGCCCTGTCTGCAGAGCACTGGCAGGAGGAGAAAATGCTTTTCTCCAGCCAGGACGAAGAGGTAATACTAAACCATATCGGTGATCTGTTCTGGAAAGAAACGCGCACATTCAGCGTAATAAATAAAGAAAGAAAAATTATCGAAGTTGAGGTCGAGCTGCCTGAAATAAAAGAGGTGATAGACGCAGGATACTTGCGCGAAATTGCCCCTGCCCAGCTGGAAAAATTGATACCCGGGGCCAGCAAAGAAGAAATAACTCTGCTCGCACAGCAAGCCCCAGGTTGGCTGAAAACCAGAGATCTGGCTACTGCCTTCCTGAAAAAACTGAGCAGCGATGGCACCCTGGCACAACTGTTTGCTTATCTGAAAACGAATATTGACTGGTTCAACGATTTTTCAAACAAAAATGGCAATCCTCTGATATCGTTGCTATCAGATAGCCGGCCGGCTAAAGAACTGGCGCAAGTGCCGGCTGCGCTGCTGGCAGGAGCCACAGCACAGGAAATGAAGCAGTTCCTTATCGCACTCAACAATGATAGCACTCTGAAGAGTCTCATCATCTGGGCAAAACAGCATACTGCATGGCTTGAAACCTGTGCACAGCAAAACGGCCCTCTCCTTGCAAAGATTGCACGCAATGCATTTCCTGAACTGAAAAATACGCCCTTTGAAACCCTTGACATCATGACCCGGACGGATCTGGATAATTTCTTCTCTGGAAGGCAGCCCGGTGAAATCATTGACTATGTCAACAGACATGCCGATGCGTTCATCGCTCTGGTGAAAAAACATCAACACAATCCCGTTATCAATCTGATACTAAGGCACTTGAATAAGGCAGGATCGTCCCTGTTGCCTGAAACTATTCCTTCTGCCGCACTCTGGGGTATCAACGAAGAGCAGGCATTTCGATTTATTAATGTATATAAAAATGATAATGATCTGGTGCAAAGGATTAACTACCTTTTTGCGCCGCAGAATGCTGACTGGGTGGCGTCATCTGTGGATGGAAGAGGTAATTTTTTAATTGATCAGGTTATAAAAAACTCTGCTCTCAACGTGCTGCAGCATTTCCCGGCAGAAAAACTGCAGCACCTGTCTCTGCAGCAGGCGGAGACTTTTTTTGACAGCCTGTCGATGCATGGCTTTGAAAAAGCCCTTGATTATGCGGTGCAGCATAGTGAAGCTTTTGTTCGTTTTGTCCGCGTAAAAGGCAACCCTCTTAAGAAGCAGGTTATTCCCTTCGTCAGGGATTACATCAATGATAATTTATCTGTTGAAACGCTGAAAAAAATTCACCCTGTGGCCCTGCAGGACAGGATTCACGTCAATTCATTTTTTACTGTGCTGGCACGGGGTGGGAAAATTAATGATGCCATTGCCTGGGCCAGGCACCACCAGGTATGGTTTAGCCGTTTTGCCATGGAAAATGGTAACCCCTTAGTCAGCCATGTTGTTGATGATCGAGAGCGAAAAGCAATTCCTGTAGAGTTATTAAACGGCCTTACCGTCAGGCAGGCAGAACATTTTCCACAGCTGTGGGGAGCCCCTTCTTTTGAAAACATTGCGACTTTCGCTGCTGTGCCTTTCAAATCGGAGGGCGAGCCCTACAAAGCATTACTGGATCATATAGAGTCGTTTAAGCTGTCCAGAGGACTATTACAGGTTGAACTTGCCCTGAAAGTGATTAAGCGGGCAGATGAATATCTTGCCAGGCATCGGAATGATTTTGCCTTTTTTTCCAGAAATAAACCTGTGCGAAAACTACGGGATGATATGGCATCAGCAGTCCTGAGCCTGATTGCCGATAACAATGACAATGACAATCGCAGACTTGAGGCACTGCAGAACAAGCTAAGGACATTTTCCCTCCCCACTCTGGGCGCTTCTGAGCCGGCGGATACCAGCGATGCCGCTTTCTGGAAGCGACCGGTACTTTCTTCAAAAAACAGGAAAAATCCGCGCGACAGTCGTTTCAGCAGCCAGGTCATCGTACAGCTTGAAAATGATGCTGACATCAGGAGCGCGGCAGCGTTTCTGTGGGGGAAACATCCCGCTTCTTCTACCCTAGTGCAATACGGGAAAAAAGGTGTTCCACGGGAATTTTATGCCGGCGAAAAATCCGGACAGGGCCTGTTGCGTCTGCAGCTGATGGGGCATGGTCGTAAGGGTGTACTGGCTGGCCGAACGCCCCAGGAGCTTGCCGCGATCATTGTGGAATTAGAAAAAAGGTACGGTCGATTTGACCATATCAATCTGCTGGGCTGTGAACTGGCGCAGGACGACAGGCTGGTGCCTGAAGTAATGCAAGCGTTGCATGCGGCCAGAAGGGAAATGAGCGGTACCACTATCAGTGCGCGCTCCGGAGAGGTAAGTGTACGCAGCTCGGGTGACAAACTGTATGCGCGCAAACACATCTGGGTATGGAATGCGGCCATAACGGCTTCTGAACTGATAGATATGCGTAACATGCCTCTTGTCAAACGCACTACCCTGGCCATGGAGCTGCTTGAGGACTTAAGCGCAGACAGCATTCATGCCACTTATCTGACAGACGCTGAAGCGAAGCTGTTGCAGGAAGCTTCTGATACACCGGACAGAGCCGCGCTCATCAAACTGCTGAAAAATAGCAATCAGCGCAAGGCTCTGCAGGCAGAACTGGGCTCGATGGCTCATGAACTCAATTACCTGAAAAACCTGCCCGTTAACCTGAGCAAAGTCGATAAACTGGCGTTGCATAAGGCGCTGCAGGAGCTGAAAGATTTACGGAACAGGGTGGTGGACAGCGAGCTGAATGAAAATGACCGCCGCAGCCCCGCAGAGAAGCTGCGTACCGTGCTGCAACGGACTGACAATGCGTTTGCCACCATGATGAACAGCCTTCCCGGACGGATTGTGGCGGGAAGCATCGGCAGAGGCATGCAGATTACAGGATTTTTCCAGAATATCAATGCGCTACTGAATCCAGACGGTTATCCTGGAGAGTGGAATACAGAGCGGGATGTCATACTGGCCAGCATCCTGTTTGAATGGGGCACAGAAGCGATGGAGCTCGGCGTACACAGGGCCCTTTCCCATCCGGTAGCAATGGCAAAGCTGCCCGGCATGTCCCCAGGGAAGATAGCATTTTTGCACAGATTCGGTGGAATATTGAGCCTGGCGGGAGCCGGCTTTGATATTTATGCCATCCGTGCCGCTTTATCCCAGCTGAGTAAAGCGAAAACACCAGAAGAAAGAAAGGCGCTGATACATAGCCTTAACCTGTCTGGCGTCAATCTGGCGGTGACAGTAACAGTCAGTGCTATGATGCTGGCAGGCATCAGCGCCGCGGGACCGCTGGGTCTGCTTGCCGGCGCGTTGCTGTTTCTGACCGGCGGCGCCATGAGTGTGGGAGAAACAATGAGAGGCATCAATAAAGCCCTTGGGCAGGAAAACCGCCTGGAGAAAGCAGAAGCGATAGAAAACGCCGTCCGTGCATTTTTTGGTATAGGGCCGACATGGAGTGTACAGGACAAATTCGGAAAGGCAGCAACCGAAGAGCAGGCAAGGCGTCTGCACATAATGGAAAAAAACCGCGAGCTGCAGGCCGTTTTCGATGAAAGCACCATTGAAGCTGGTTACGCTGGCCTCGGCAGAGTTGTGGCAACAGCGACAGGAGAAAAATATCAGGTACTGGCAGCCAGACTGAATGAAGGTACTGATCTGACACATACCCCTGTTACCGGCAGAGTACCTGCCGAACAGATTGATATACTGAAACAGGCCATCAATCAGAAGGACCTGGGTAACGATCCGGCAGCGAGAAAGTGGACCAGGCTGCAGGGCTGGTTCCAGCCTCAGGTCATTGAGCTGCCGGTGCAGGTTTACCAGGCTACCACCCAGGATATCAGTATCTATCTGGACCCCGCAGCACATCGCCATGAGGTGGTATTTCAGAACAAAAGTGCGGGCAGTCTTGACCTCGATGACGATAGCCTGATTTTCGGTGAACTGGCGGGTCAACGCAGCGCCATCCAGCGCCGGGAAGGAGGATGGTTTCTGCTGAGAGCAGGCCGCCCGGCATTAAAGCTGGAAACAGGAAGCACGCATCCCCTGTACTGGCTGATGGGGAGCCTGACTCCGGAAAAGCAAAAAAATCTGGTTGCCCTGTCGGTAGAATGGAAACAGGAAGGTGCACAGGTGTATCTGCAAAGTCTGCAGGTTAAGGACGACGACAGCCTGTCACCGCTGGGAAAAACAACGCTTTTCTTCAAGGACCTGAAAAAAGATACCCGATTTTTCATCAATACAGCAGACTGCAATGGTGATGGCAGACTGGACCTGGTAGTGACAGCAGGCAACCGTATAGCATTTCTTAAAGGCAACGGTCAGGGTGACTTCAGTTCTTCAGACAATGGGGAATTCGTCAACAGCGTAGATTTTGTTCCCTACGTGGAAAATACCGGCGCGCGTCGTAACAGTTATAACCGCCTCACCAGCACCAGCAGGCCATCCTCTCAATCGCGAATGGCGCTGTTTCCTGCCAATGAGGAAATAGCAAAGCTTACTGGTGCTAATGTGGTCTACCAGGAAATTGTGCATACGGCTGAGGGGGCGGTCATTTTTCTCTTCAGTGAAAATGGCATTGTTACACGCCTCACCCACAGACAGGGAGACTGGGTTGTGCAGCACGATGATTTTGCACCCCTGCGTCTGGCAATGAAACAGGGGCCTTCGCTGAAGCAGCAAAGCATGCTGACAGCCAGAAGGCAGCTTTTTCGCAGCCACGCCTCATTCGGCAGGGAGGCGAATGCACTGCAGCTCAGTGTGCAGGATGTGAACGAAGACGGATACCCGGATGTTATCGCCTGGAATACGGATAACAACGACGATTACTGGATAAGTCGCTGGGATCCTGGCAGTGGCAAACTGAGTATGGCTAAAAATGTGCTTACTGACTCTGAAATAAGTGAATCAGAGCGGAAAAAGTTACTGCAGCGTTGCGATCGCCTGTTCAGGGATTCCCCGATATGGCGTTCCGGTAAGCAGGGTCAGCGTCACCTGACGCTGACAGGAAACTTCGATGGCAGTGACAGTACACAAATTATCAGCCTGAGCCCTGGCGGGTTACTGCTGTCCAGAACAGGCACAGATGGAAAATACACTGAATCCGAGCTGTATCTGAATGCAGAGCTGAACAGGATTCTGGAAATACTCTATGCATTCCCGGCTCCGCATTACCACCATGTACAGGTAGCCAGAACGCACCAAGACGGACGGGATAGTATTGTCATCATTCTCAACGCACAGTATCGATCAGACCGTGATGCCGAACCTGAAGGCTATATTCTGGCAATCGGACAGGATGGCATCCCGGGTATAACAGCGCTGCCTCTGACACAGGAAGAGAAGAGGTCACTGCTGTCGCAGTTTGTCACCTTACAGGATGTCGATGGCGACGGTCTGGCGGACTGGTTGTATCTGCCATACAACGGGAAAAAAGATAAAACAACCCTGGAAAAAATTGGTTATACCCATTCCGGTGGCACACGTGCTCTTATGAATCTCAGGTTTCAGAAAAAAGCGCCGGACTGGGTTAATGGCATCACAGGGGGTGGCCTCCAGGTACTCAGCGGTCGGCTGAATACCAATGGCGGCAAAGGCCTGGTGCTGGTCAAAACGCTCAGGCAGAATCGAAAAAGCCAGTATCCGGACAGACTCGAACTCTACACCCTGCTGAATGAAGCAGAGCGTGGAAGCTTTACTGCGCTGAAGAAAATAGATATCTCGCTCAGATCGATTGCAGATGTCGCTGTCTGTCTACTGGACATAGATGCTGACGGACAGGATGAGCTGGTGCTGCGTTACGATGACGGTATCGTGGAGAGATTGCGCTTCAGTGGACTACCAGGCGAAGAGCCACAATTTGAAAAAATGCCTGTCATTGAAGGGCTCATGCCGGGTGAAAGCTGGACTGATGAAACCATAACAGGCACGGAAAAGGATGCAGAGAGAAAAGTGAGATGGGTATCGGTGAATAACAAAACGGGAGAACTCATCCGCCGCCTGGTAGATCCCACAAACAGCGCGGTGCTTTTCGACCTCGGAAACGGAAACAACACCATCCGTGGCCTTGAAAATCGCAGAAATCATTTCATCTGCGGTAGAGGAAACAATGAAATTCATACCGGTAAACGCGGTGACACTATTGAAGTCAAACTATCATCGCCGGCAGAAGACGACGTATCTGTCAAAAAGCAAAACAAGGTGAGTGAGATATGGGTCAGGCAATACAAAAATGATGCGCTAAACACACTGACAGGGCTGGATATCAGCAAACTCCGTTTGCAACGGCATGGGGATAGCCTGCTGCTGTCAGTATCAGGACCAGAGAACAAAGATGTAGAAAAACAGATACGTCTGGAGGGTTTCATGGAAGGAAAAACCGGACGCTACGGCCAGTTCCGGTTACTGGACAGGGAAGAGGAGTACCTGTTGGGTACGGACGGGCACCAAGCCTGGCTGTACCAGGGAGCACTGGAACAGAATGCCGATGGCAGTTTACGCGTCGACAGGGAGGGAAATCTCAGCCTGGGCGCTGACGGACACATTCTGAAATTCTTCGCCAGCACAGCACCTGTGATAAAAGTGAAAGGAAATAAAACACAAGATGAAATTATCAACTATGGCAGTACGGCACTCCAGATTGAAGACGAGGGAGGAGATGACCTGGTGGTCGGTGGCCAGAGTCTTAACCGGATAAGGTTCAGAGCGGGTCACGGGAAAGACAAAGTGGTGGCAGCAACCGGCAGCAGTATGGTACTGGAGATAGCAGGGATAAGAGCTTCAGAACTACGCTCAGAACGCCACGGTGCCCATTTGATAATCAATGTGGACAGGCAGGGCTGGGAATCTGACAGCATCGAAGTCTCAGATTACTATGCACAGCCGGGCAGCGAGAACATGCAACTGACTGACATCATAGCCGTATTCGAGAGTGACAACAAAGAGATCCCTGCTTACCGACAGCAAGGAGGGACGTATCAATATCTGAAGATACTGGTACTGCCGGAGTGACGGCACGAGAATTCACTATGGAAGGTGTTACACAGAAAGTACAGACAAATCCAGCTGGAACAGGCGGCAGAAATTATCGCTGGTGACCTCGGCCAGCGTTTCAAGACTGACTCCTTTCAACTCTGCCATACACTGCGCCACTTCACGTACATAAGCGGGCTGATTTTCCCGCCCGCGATGCGGTACCGGTGCCAGATAAGGAGAATCTGTTTCAATAAGTAATCGGTCGAGTGGTACATGACGCACGACATCGCGCAGCTCCCCGGCATTACGAAAGGTGATAATACCGGAAAATGAAATATAAAAACCGGCATCCAGTAACGCTGTTGCCGTTGCCTTATCTTCGGTAAAACAATGCAGCACCCCCCCGCATTCCTGAGCCTGCTCGTCTCGTAAAATAGCCAGGGTATCTGCGCGTGCATCACGGGTATGCACAATCACCGGCTTTTTCAGCTCACGACCGACACGAATATGCTGGCGAAAGGCTTCCTGCTGCAGGGCTTTGTCTGTATTGGGGTAATGATAATCCAGTCCGGTTTCTCCCAGCGCCACAACACGCCTGTCCCGGGCAAGTGCCAGAAATCGCTGCGCATCAGGAGCTATATCCAGATTTAACGGATGCACACCACAGGAAAAAGCAACATCCCTGCGTTCCTCCAGCAGCGTGGCAGTTGCACTAAATCCCTCCAGCGTTGTTGCCACCGCCAGGATAAAACCCACATCCCTCATTTTCGCCTTCTGCATCATATCATCCACACCGGCATGCAATATCTGGTAGTCAAAAAGATCAGGATGGCAGTGAGAATCGATTAACAACATAACAGGCCGGACCCCTGGTTAAATAATAAAGATGTTTTATTGTATACCCAAAGTATGTCGAGTTGCAGCAAGGCCAGGAACGCGAATCCCCATGAGCATAGATATACTATGTGCCTGGGTGAGTGTTCGCAGTCAACACAGCGGCAATTTGCAAGACGAAGGGTATATACCCAAAGTATTTCGAATTACAGCAAGGCCAGGAACACGAATCCCATGAGCATAGATATACTATGTGCCTGGTTGAGCGTTCGAAGTCAACACAGCTGCAATTTGCAAGACGAAGGGTATAGTGCATTTTCCCAGTTTATTAACTGCTCAGTCAGCAGTAATTCCCGGTTAACACCTGCAACAGAAAGCAGCTGATGCCGGCATGTTAACCAGTTATCCATCAGTTTTACCAGTACAGTAACCTTAAAAAACGCTGCCAGATGCTGAATCAGTGGCTGCTGATCCTGATTCACCACAGCGTCCTGCGCCCGCTGCTGCCATTTAAGTGCATCCAGCATCAGTGAAGACAGCCAGTACAATGGCTCCGCTGTTTCATCATGCGTCAATAATGGCAGTAAACCAGACAGAACATCCCGCTGTGACAAGCCCTCCATCAGGGCACGACAAATCGCGCTACGCTGCTGCCAGCGTTGTGGCTGCAGCAGATCCCGGGCAGCCACAGGGGCACCATAACTCAATTTAAGGGCAGTCATGCGCTCAACATCCGTCGGGGCCTCGGTATGTTCAGCCTGCTGCTGACTCAGCCACTGTAAACTCAACGCGGTATCAGGACAGGGCAGCTGCCAGCAAAAACAGCGACTGCGTAACGTCGCCAGTAACCGCTGTGGCTCATAACAGGTGAGTAAAAAACAGGTTTTTTCCGGTGGCTCTTCCAGCGTCTTCAGTAATGCATGGGCAGCAGCATCAGTCAGCGACTCTGTATGAGGTATCCAGACTACTTTTTCACCACCCTGTTGTGCGTGAGCATACAGCTTATCCGTCAGCTGCCTGACTTCATCAATACCCACACTGGTTTTCTTTTCTGTCATCAGTACATGCCAGTCAGGATGATTACCGGACAGCATCAGGCAGCAGCCATGGCACTGACCACAGCTTTTCTGGCCCTGGCGCTGCCGGCACATCAACCACCGGCTCAGGGCATAAACCAGTGCTTCATCACCCATCCCTGCAATACTGTTTATCAGCAGGGCATGATGAGCACCGCCGGCTTCATACAGGCTGACCAGCTGGCGATAATGCGCATTAAGCCACGGATACCAGATCACGCAAGCCGCTCCTGTTGCATCAGCCAGTGCTGCAGCCGTACCGTGATTGCCTGGCTGACCTCTGCTATGGGCACCGCAGCATCAATAACCTGAATACGATTATCCTCTGCCGCCAGTGCCAGATAACGGGCGCGCACGCGTTCAAAAAACGCAATCGATTCACGTTCAATACGATCCAGTTCACCACGCTGTCCTGCACGCTGCAGGCCAGTGAGTGGGGGCACATCAAGGTAAAACGTCAAATCCGCACGAAAAGTACCCAGCACCCTGTCGCGCAGCAATGTCATCAACTGAGGGTCAACTCCCCTGCCCCCTCCCTGATACGCCTCGGAAGACAGATCATGACGATCGCCGATGACCCAGGCACCGCGGGCCAGTGCCGGTTTAATCACATGCTCAACCAGCTGACTGCGTGCGGCATAAAGCATCAGGATTTCCGCCTGATCGGTGACTTTTTCACCGTCAATACCCTGTTTGATTAACTCCCGTAATCGTTCTGCCAGTGGCGTTCCCCCTGGCTCACGCGTCAGGACGATATCGTTAATACCGCGCTGCTGTAATACGCGCATGATAATATCTCTGGCGTTGGTTTTACCCGCACCTTCCAGGCCTTCAATGACAATAAATTTACTTTTCATCGCTGGCCTTAAGCATCTGACGCCAGCTGTTTACTGCCTTGTTATGACTGGCGAGATCAGCACTAAAACTGTGGCCACCTTTGCCATCAGCAACAAAATAAAGCCACGGTGTTGCTGCCGGATGTGCCGCAGCAGTCAATGAAGCCAGCCCCGGCATGGCAATGGGGCCAGGAGGCAATCCATTGATAATGTAGGTATTATAAGGTGTTACTTTGACCAGGTCACTTTTGCTGAGTGTCCCGTTATAGCTGTCATTAAGACCATAAATCACGGTAGGATCGGTCTGAAGTCGCATCCCTTTATGCAGGCGATTGACGAATACAGAAGCAATTTTACTGCGCTCATCATCCAGCGCAGTTTCCTTTTCAATAATGGATGCCATGGTAAGCAGTTCATCGGGAGTTTTATAAGGTAACTGCTCAGCCCGTCCCTGCCATATTTCATTAACAACTTTTTTCATTTTCTCATGAGCGCGCTGCAGCACCACCAAATCGCTGGTACCGGCGGTATAATAATAGGTATCAGGATAAAACCAGCCCTGCGGATGCAGGCCTTCCTGCATACCGAGCAGGTGAGCGATATCCTGGTCATTTTTATCGGTCAGCTGATGCTGCAAATAGGGCGCCTGACGCAACACCATCAGCCAGTCATCGAGGACTGTTCCTTCAATAAAACGGATGGGAAACTGCGCTTCCCTGCCACTGACCAGAAGCGTAAGCAGCTCACGCACCGTCATTCCAGGAACAACGCGATAGGTTCCCGCCTTAAATTTTGCCAGCTGAGGTTCAATTCGCAGCAGCCAGGAAAACCAGCTGGTATCTGTCACTAGATGACTGTCAGTTAACAACCCCGCCAGCGCAACACGACTGGTTCCTGCCGGTACAGTAAACAGGGTTTCCTGCGTTAACTCAAGCGGGTAACGGGCAAACTGCTGTACCTTATAGCCTCCCCAGAACACCACACAGAGCAGCGACAGAATAACTATCAGAGTAAATCTATTTTTCATGCACAAACCAAAATTAATGCGGCACCGTAATCAATTTATAAAAACGGTGACATTGACTGACATAAAAATCTTAAATTTATTTTTGGAGAATGTCATGACAAAAAATGCAGCTCTGTAAAACAATAAATTAAATGAATTAATTCCATATTAACATTCAATTAAAAATTACCTGTTCCAGTAATATTGTGTTTTCACTTAATAGCGGCCTTTCTGTCAGGTGTGATTCCAGATTTTATTGGTACTGTGTATAGCCCATAGTCTGAACGCCGCAGCAATACCAGTAACAGGCTGATGCTAGCGTGAACAATATAAAATTTGAACGATAACGTCTGTCTGCTGACAGCATAATAATCCTGTTTTTTAAAAAAAATCAATTAATTAGATAAATTAATCGTATTGCCTGCTGCAACAAATTTATCGACACATCAATCAAAGGGAATGAACAGGCGGACATGCCAGAGCAGTCACTCCTTACTTGCTTTCAACAGCCATCATGACCAGGAATTTTTACATGAGCAGACTCAACAATGTTCAGATTCAGTGCCTGCTTGATAAAGCAGGCATACCTTCACTGGCAGAAGTAGGTGCTTACTCTTTTGCCGAATGGCGTAAAAAAGCCCAGCACCAGCTGAGCTGGCATGACATACGTGCACTCTGGCAGGCCGCACGACGGGAACGCAAAGAAAACACCCTGTACGAATCCAGACTGCTGTCACGGATGACTCCTCTGTTAAAAAATGCGCTACGCCTTGAGACAGCAGTGCCTTCTGTGGAACAACAGAGCTATGACAGCGAATTTGGCCAGCGCAGCAGCCAGTACGCCGCACCGGGTGCCGTCAGCTCAATGTTTTCTCCGGCTGCTTATCTGACTGAGTTGTACCGCGAAGCACGTGACCTGCATCAGGAAGAGTCTGACTGGCATCTGGACAGACGGCGCGCCGATTTAGGCACTCTTGCACTCAGTCAGAACAATCTGGATGAGGAACTGTCCACACTGGCACTCTCCAATGAGCTGTTAACAGAAAAGATCAAACTACAGGACCAGCTCAACTCAATCCAGGCGGTGATGGAACAGCTTTCCCGTTTTCGGCCACAGGGTCAGCTTCCTTATCATGACGCACACCACAGCCTGCATACCTCGCTGCGGTTGCAGAATCAAGAGCCCGGTCTGTTCAGTTCAGCACCGCAGATCCACGGCCTTATCACTGATGAAACCTTACTGGCACTGTACAGCGCCGTTTCTCCTGAACTGTACGCTATTCTGACGCAAGTCATTCCCGAGGGAAACGAGGAGGGAGACAGCGACGCATTACAGCAGCTGTGGCAGGCTAATTTTGGCCTGACCTCACCCGCCAGTCTGCTGGATGCAGAATCCTTTGCCCGCTATTACTCCCTGTCGGCAGAAGAAGCTGCCCTGTTTTTTGATCAACAAAATCAATATATAAAGGATAGCAATCTCTGCGTTATCGACAGTGCAGAAGGCAGAAAGCTGTACCGCATCATAAGAAGTGGTATGGATGATAATTATCGCAACAATTTAAATTATATTGATATTTTTGCCATTGATAACAATGGCTGGCAGATAGCCTTCAGTACCCGAGCGGATCATCAGGAGGGAAAGTTTATTCACCTGGACGCAAATGGATCTGGCGACCACCAATACCCATGGTATTTCTCCAGCCCGGTGTATAAAAATACTCACTATCATTCCGGGCGCGTCAGCATGACGATACCTGCAGATGGCGTAATAAACCTGGAATGCGTACTGAGCAACGCAGACGGTATTAACATCTATACACACGTCAATTTCACCCCCAGCGAACTGACGTTGCTACAACAACAGGCGATACTGCTGCGCCTCAACAAGCAGGTGCTGTTTTACAAGACAAGCATGCTGCCGCCGCAGGCCATGGTCGGTGCAGCGCTGAGCCTCTCAGCCACACCCGATATCAGTGCCGCGGTACTGCCTGAACTTGCGCAAATAAAAACACTCATGCAGCGTTATACCCTGTCTGATGAAGACGCGCTGGTGCTCGCTAACGCGGATATTGCTCAATATAACGCGCCCGGGCAGATAAGCCTGTTTGACCGCCTGTTCAATACCCCGCCCCTTAATGATCAGCGCTTCTGGACCACAGCAGGCACACTGAATCTGAATCCTGACAGTACAGACAATCCCTGGGAAAAGGCCGTGCTGAAACGGGCCTTTCAGGTGGATGATGTATCACTGTTTCTGCTGCTGAAAGTGGTTGATCCCCACACCACCGGCACGGTAAATAACAATCTCAGCACCCTGTCTGACCTGTACCGTGCAAGTCTGCTCGCACGTGTGCATCAGCTCGATATCGATGAACTGGCTATACTGTTACAGGCCATAGGAAAGCGTACCGGGCTGGCCGCGATGGACAATAACAGCCTCACGGCACTGGTTAACCAGCTGTATCAGGTCACCCGCTGGCTACAGCAACAGGCATGGACAGTGCACCATCTGTGGGTAATGACAACCTCTATCTATGACAGCACCCTGACACCAGAGATACAAAACCTGTTCACTACCCTCATCAATGGCCTGCAGGATCTGCAGGCGGGTGATACCGTTTCCCTGATAGACGCTATGGCACCTTATATCGCTGCCGTGCTGCAGTTACCTTCCAGTGAAGTGGCACACTCCCTGCTGACCTGGGCAGATAAACTCAAGCCCGGCACTCTGGATGTGATGGCGTTCTGGACTGCCCTGCAAAAGCCAGACCCCTCAACGCAATGCATTCAGTTCAGCCATGGCCTGGCACAACTGGTGATTATCTATCGTACCCTGGCACTCAATGACAGTGCGTTAACCCTGTTTGTCAATCACCCGAAAAAACTTCACACCGCAGCAGCAGAAATACTTCAGCATGATGTGGCCACCCTGCAGCAGCTCAGTGGCTTTACACACTGCCTGAATACAGCGGGCACACAGGCCTCCACGCTGTTGCAGGCACTGAGCGACGCCACCCTGAACAATGCGATACTGGCCAGTACCCTGACGCTGGATGAAACACGTCTGGCCGGTGCCAGTGCCATGGCCGCCCACCATAACCAGGTCGCCACAGAGAATAACTACACCGCCTGGTCAGACATCGACAGCGTACTGCAGTGGCTGCAGGTTTATGATGCATTTCACATAGCACCTCAGGTACTTTCCCGGTTACTTTCCCTCAAGGTTGTCGTGGCGCCTTACAGCGCATGGGACTCTCTCGCCAGCGCCTGTGCTGCCGGGCTGGATACCTCGAAGGCAGGGACATGGCAGGAAAGCCAGGATGAAGCGCGCAGCAGTGCCCTCTGTGCTTATGTCATACAATCCATGCTGACAGGCACCCACATCCAGAATCGTGAGGGACTGTATCGCTACCTGCTGATGGATAACCAGATCTCTGCACAGATCTCCACCACACGCATTGCCGAAGCCATCGCCAGTCTTCAGCTGTATGTTAACCAGGCACTGGAAGGTATGGAGCCGGACGTACAGATGAATGTGCGTGCGCGCCCGTTTTTTACCGACTGGGAGCACTACAACAAGCGCTACAGTACCTGGGCAGGTGTCTCCCTGCTGGTCTATTATCCGGAAAACTATATCGACCCGACACTGCGCCTCGGACAGACCACCATGATGGATAGCCTGCTGCAGTCCATCAGCCAGAGCCAGCTGAGCGAGGACAGCGTAGGCGATGCCTTCAAAGCCTACCTGACGGCGTTTGAGCAAATTGCCAATCTGCGCATTGTCAGCGCTTATCACGATGAGTTTATCGCCGCAGAGGGGCTGACCTGGTTTATCGGCCACCGCCCGCAGGATACCAGCAGCTATTACTGGCGCAGTGTCGATCACCACAAATGGCAGCAGGGTCAATTTGCCGCCAATGCGTGGAGTGAATGGAAAAAAATTGACTGCGCTATCAGCCCATACCACGCACTGATTCGTCCGGTTATCTGGCAGTCACGCCTGCATATTCTCTGGCTGGAACGTAAAGAAACCGCCACCCAGAACGCAGACGGCACCGTCACCAACAGCGAAAATTTTGAGCTTAAACTGGCTTACCTGCGCTATGACGGCAACTGGAGCGCACCGGTCAGCTGGAATGTGGATGACTGCCTGAAAAAAGAGGTCATTTCCCCTGCCTCTGATACTGACCTGCAGGAAGACAGCCCTTTCCCGGTACCCGATGCTACGCTCGGGCTGTACTGCACCTGCAAAACAACCTCTAATGCCCTGGTGGTGCTGTTTTACCAGAAAGGCGCTGATGACAACGGGAATAAAAATACTGTCACCCGCGGGGTACATCTTTATGCCAGTATGCGTAAAGAAACGCTGACAGTGGATGAAATCACCACGTACCGGCAGGCTGTTTATATTCAGTTCGATACCTGGAATGCCGCACTGTTGACTGAAAAGGTCAAAAAAGTCAATCTGCGCTATCTGGTGGGCTACGATGTGCCAGCATCCGTTGCACGCACAAATTACGTGGGAGGAGACTATTTTATCACCACCCTCTATAACGGGAAAATAGATCCTGTCAGTTATACAACAGAGGATGGAGATGAAGACATACCCCTGACTCTGCAGATTAAACCACAGTTTGCCATTGTACATAATGGTAATGATGTCATCTGGATGCGCAGACAGTGCGATCTGATAAAACGATTCGGTACTCCGGGCCAGTATTTTATGGTGTAGGAGCCGAAAAGATCAGGAGATTTTCTGGGAGGCTGGCAGCAGACTACGCCCTTCAATGACTGTGCCATCGTCACGCAATACACGGGGACAGAAACTCCTGAGGGAGACTCTGACCCCGCGCACTTCAATTTGCTGTGCGTAAAAACATCACCCTTCATCGCGCACGATGGTGCCAGCCTGTCGTCGACAGAGGCTGAAGGTGAGTTAATAACCATCAATTTCACGCCGACTACAGATACCTGCGTATCCCAGCCTTTCACCGATACTGACACGAACATAGCGGCACATAACCGCGTATTGTTAGTGAACACCAATGCGAATATCTGCTCGGGAGCATTCGCTAAACTCAACTGGATTGACACTGATATTCCTGCGGACAGGGTTAACGTCAGCGTTACCTTCATCGACGGCACAGAGACCGTCTTTACCGCCAGCGAGAACTGTCCGGTTATCCCTGTCCCCAGCTTTGAAAACATGACTTATCAGTTTAACTCACTGGATATTCCGATACCGGCCGAAGCATTCGTGGATAATGTTGCTGAGATTGCCATCGTTTTATCCGCTGAAGCGGCTGACGGGCGTTCTCTTGGACAGGAAACTTTTGCATTTACCATCCGGCGTCAGGTTTACGACGCCGCCGATGTGCTGGCGCTGTATGATGACACCTCAGGTGCACAATACATGCAGTGGGGGCCTTATCGCACGCGCCTTAACACCCTGTTCGCCCCGCAGCTGGTCGCTCTGGCCAACCAGGGAATCAACAGCGTACTGAGCCTGGCGACACAACATCTGCCTGAACCACAGCCCGGCCAGGGCGGTTATGTCCAGCTGGGTATACCGGCTTATCAGCCCGCATATCATCAGGAACGTCACTTTACTCTGGAACTCCAAAACACAGAGACGTATTACCCCTTTTATTCCGGTACCCTCGCCGATCTGCCGCACAGCCTGACGCTGTTTATTCCTGTATCGAAACTGAGTAACGGCCATTATGTGGATTTCCCCGCAGCGGATAATACCCTGGGTGTTTGTATACGCTGTGGTGAGGAAGCGCCCATTCTCAGTGGCAACCTGAGCGTAAACGCTAATTCTACACTGAAATCCTTTACTCCAGTCGATGGCTGGGAGGCAGCAAAACATGTCAGTGTCACCCTGCTGACCAGCACCACCAGAGAACCCATGGATTTCAGCGGCGCCAATGCCCTCTATTTCTGGGAGCTCTTTTACTACAGCCCGATGCTGGTGGCACAGCGGCTGCTGCAGGAGCAGGATTTTACTGAAGCGACACAATGGCTGAAGTACGTGTGGAGCCCCTCCGGTTATGTGGTAGACGGTGAGCCTCAGGATTATTACTGGAATGTCCGCCCGTTGAAAGAAGATATCAGCTGGAACGCCGATCCACTGGACTCGGTGGATCCGGATGCCGTTGCACAGCATGATCCCATGCACTACAAGCTGGCCACCTTTATGCGCACGCTCGATCTGCTGATCGCACGCGGCGACCATGCCTACCGCCAGCTGGAGCGCGATACGCTCAATGAAGCGAAAATGCTTTATCTGCAGGCACTGAATCTGCTGGGTGAAAAACCCTGGCTGGCTGCCGTTGCGGACTGGCCGGATCCGGCGCTGGCCAGTGCGGCTGACAGCACACTGCAAGCGCACTACCAGCAGACCCTGTCTGCCCTGCGTACTGGCAGCGTGCCGACAACAGGCAGGAGCGCCAACAGCCTGGTGGATCTGTTCTACCCGCAGGTCAACGAGGTACTACTGAACTACTGGCACACCCTGGAGCAGCGTCTGTACAACCTGCGTCATCACCTGAGTATTGACGGACAGCCACTTTCACTGCCCGTTTACACGGCACCGGCGGACCCCAAAGCACTGCACAGCGCGGCGGTGGCCGGTGCCGAAGACGGCAGCGCTCTCCCTGCCGTCACTATGACCCCCGTATGGCGTTTCTCACCCATGCTGGACAGTGCCCGTGCCATGGTGTCACAGCTGATACAGTTCGGCAGCACTCTCTTGACCCTGATTGAACGCCAGGATGCCGAAGCCATGAGTGCCCTGCTGCAGCATCAGGCTGCTGAACTGATGCTCATCAGCCTGCATATGCAGGATAACACGCTGCAGGAGCTGGACAGTGAAAAAGAAGCACTACAACAGACCTTAAAGGGCGCGCGGCAACGCCTGAACAGTTACCGCCAGCTGTATGAAGAAAACATCAACAGCGGCGAGGAACGCGCCATGGCTATCCATCTGACTGCCGGTGCACTGCCGCTGGCAGCACAGGGACTGTATATTGCCGCTGGTGTGGTCGATACGCTGCCCAATATTTTTGGGCTGGCCATGGGCGGCAGCCAGTTTGGTGCCCTGTCGAGAGAAATGGGGCGGGTCATGGAGCTGTCCTGCTCCATCTCCATGCTGGCTGCAGGGCATATCAGCCAGTCTGAACTGTACCGCCGCCGCCGTGAAGAATGGGAAATTCAGCGTAACAATGCCGAAGCCGACGTCGGGCAGCTGGAAGCACAACTACAGGTACTGAACATTCACCAGCAGGCCGCCCTGATGCAAAAAACCTATCTGGAAAACCAGCAGGCGCATACTCAGGCTCAGCTGGCCTTTCTGCAGGACAAATTCAGCAACCAGGCTCTGTACAGCTGGCTGCGCGGACGCCTTTCTGCCATTTATTTTCAGTTCTATGATCTGGCCTGTACGCGCTGCCTGATGGCCGAAAAGGCATACCAATGGGAACGCAGGGTAGCGGACAATTTTATCAAACCCGGTGCCTGGACAGGAACTTATGCTGGACTGCTCAGTGGTGAAACCCTGATGCTCAATCTGGCACAGATGGAACAGGCCTGGATGAATGGCGACCAGCGTGCACTGGAAGTAGAACGCACCCTTTCCCTGGCCCAGGTGTATGCCGGGCTGGCAGAAAATAATAATTTTGTGCTGAATGAGCAGGTGAAGCTCTTCCTGGCAGCAGAGCCACTCAATGATCAGATAATCGGCGAACAGGGTAGCAACTATCTGCAGTTTACTGCTGGGACTGATGTGCTGAAAGCAGCCATCAATCTTAAAAGTCTGGCCATCAGGGATGACTATCCTGAACACCTGGGCACTGGTAACCTGCGGCGCATCAGGCAGATAAGCGTGTCGCTGCCTGCCCTGATTGGACCCTATCAGGATGTGCAGGCACTGCTGCAGTTTGAAGGAGACACTACTTTACCCCGAGGCTGCCGTGCGCTGGCAATTTCGCGCGGCTTTAATGACAGCGGACTGTTTCAGCTGGATTTTAATGATGGCCGCTTTTTCCCCTTTGAAGGCCTGGACATCGATACCGATGGGGTACTCTCACTGAGCTTTCCTGGCGCCAGCGGGAAACAAAAGGCCATATTGATGACGCTTGGCGATATCATCCTGCATATCCGCTACAGCATCTGTCAGCCTTAATATCTGACAGGAGCCCTTATTGTATGGAACAGTCAACACAAAATCAGTCCCTGGCAGTAACCCCCCCGTCACTGCCTAAAGGGGGTGGCACCCTTCAGGGTCTGGGTGCAGTACTGGCGCAGCCAGACTCACAGGGTAATGCCAGTTTTTCTCTGCCGTTGCCCGCTTCTGCCGGCCGTGGTTATCACCCGACCCTCAGCCTGTCTTACAGCAGCAGCAGTGGCAACGGTCACTTTGGTAGCGGCTGGCAGGTCAGCGTGATGCGCGTTACCCGTCGCACCAATAAAGGAGTGCCAGGTTATCACGCCGGGGATGAATTTATCGGCCCGGACGGTGAAGTACTGGTGGTGGCACGCAACAATCAGAATCAACCAGAACAACGGCACAGCCACACTCTGCAGGGCATTGATCTGGGAGAAACCTATACGGTCAGCGGTTATCGCGCAAGAATAGTGAGCACACCCGCACGCATGGAATACTGGCAGCCACAGGCAGCGGATTCCACCAGTGGCGCTTTCTGGCTCTGTTACAGCCCGGATGGCCAGATACATCTGCTGGGAAAAACTTCGGCTGGACGCATCAGCGGCCCGGCCGGTACGGCACAGATAGCCGAATGGCTGCTGGAAGAATCCCTCTCACCCAAAGGAGAGCATCTCTGTTATCACTGGCGTGCTGAAGATGACAGCCATTGCAGTGCAGACGAACTGCTGTACCATCCTCATGCCGAAGCTGAACGCTATTTATCCGCCGTATACTACGGTAATGTCACGGCGTCACAGACACTGCTGCTGTTGAGTGGCTCTGTTGAGCAGACAGACTGGCTGTTTACGCTGTTGTTTGACTATGGCGAACGTACCCAGCATGTGCATGAAGTCCCTGAATTTAGCAGCGACAATCTCTGGCCGCTGCGTCAGGACTGCTTTTCACGCTATCAGTACGGATTTGAGATCCGTACCCGGCGCCTGTGCCATCAGGTACTGATGTTTCACCGCCTCGACCTGCTGCAGGAAACAACAGTGACGGATGCCCTACCCTGCCTCATCAGCCGGCTGATCTTTGCTTACGAGAGTCATGAAAGCCGTACTCAGCTGGTGCACTGCCGCCTGTGCGCCCATGAAGCTGACGGCACAAGCTGCAGCCTGCCGCCGCTGGAAATGCGTTACTGCGAGGCACCTGATTCCCTGACAGCAGACTGGCAGCCCATGGAAACACTGAACGCGTTCGGCACCGATCTGCGCTGGCAGTGGGTGGATCTGCAGGGCGAAGGCATGCCTGGCCTGCTGTATCAGCAAGGAAACGCCTGGCAGTATCGCGCCCCGCAGAGAGCCACCGGGCAGGATGCGGACGCCATCAGTTACGCCGCCCCTGTACTCCTGCCGCGCTTGCCTGTGCTGAAAAGCGAGGTCAGTCTGATGGACGTTAACGGCGACGGCAGGCTGGAGTGGGTCGTTACCGCACCCGGGCTGCAGGGCTATTACTGCAGCCAGCCCGACTGCAGCTGGACTGAATTTACTCCCCTGAACGCACTGCCCTGTGAGTTCTTTCATCCACAGGCCATGCTGGCTGATATCATGGGTGCCGGCCTGCCCGATATTGCGCTGATTGGTCCACACAGCGTCAGGGTGTATCCCAACCAGCGTCAGGGATTTTCTCCTGCCACAGAGGCACACAGAGCAGTGGCAGACAGCCTGCCACTACCGAATATGGATGCCCGCACCCTGGTCGCTTTCAGCGATATGCTGGGTTCCGGCCAGCAGCATCTGGTGCAGATCCGTCACGACGGGGTGACCTGCTGGCCTTCTCTGGGGCGAGGACATTTTGCCACCCCCTTAACGATAGCGGGCTTTTCCCAGCCGGCAGCAGAGTTCTCTCCTGAGCGCGTATGGCTGGCGGATACCGATGGCTCTGGTACCACGGATCTTATCTATGCCAGTGACACCTGCCTGTTCATCTATCGTAACCTGAGTGGTAACCGTTTTGCAGCAGCGCTGGAACTGCCCCTGCCTGCAGGGGTCTGTTTTGACGACAGCTGTCAGCTGGCCGTGGTGGACACCCGTGGTCAGGGAGGGGTGGATGTGATACTGACCGTCCCGCACATGACACCACGCCACTGGCGCTGCGTTCTGCTACCAGAAAGCAGCGGGTTACTCTGTGAAATCAACAACAATATGGGCACATCCACCCTGCTGCATTACCGCAGCTCAGTACAATTCTGGCTGGATGAAAAAGCGCAGGCCGCTGACAATGGCATGACAGCGCTGAGCCATCTGCCGTTTACTTTCCCCCTGTTATGGGAAAGCGAAATCATCGATGAAATCACCGCTAACCACTTTATCAGCAAGGCCCATTACCACCATGGCTGGTACGATGGGCGCGAGCGCGAACTACGCGGCTTTTCCTGCGTCCATCTGTGGGATACCCAGCAGCGTGCCAGCGGTAACGCCGCTGAGCAGAGCCCTCCGGCACTATTGCGCAGCTGGTATCATCAGGGTGACCCCGTCAGAGCCGATGCCCTGTGCGCCGAATTCTGGTCACAGGATTCGCAGGCAATGCAGCTGCAACCTCATCGTTTTACCCGATTCACCGCCAATGGCGATGAAATACTCACCACGGACAGCCAGGACAGCTGGTGGTTATGGCGTGCGCTGAAAGGCCGGGTCCTGCATACGGAACTGTACGGCCTGGATGGCAGCGCTCAGGAAGATATCCCCTATGCCGTCAGTGATTACCGTTATCAGGTACGCCTGATTCAACCGGGTACGACAGAGGCTGCCCCTGTGGTCATGCCGCTGCAGCTGGAACAGCTGAGCAGTCACTATGAACGCATCCCGGACGATCCGCGCGTCAGCCATGAGCTGCTGCTCGGCGCTGATTCACTGGGATTTCCCCTGCGCACTATCAGCGCCGCCTGGCCACGTCGGGCGTCGGCGTCAGCAGACAGGTATCCCGATGATTTGCCTGCCGATGCACTGGAAAACAGCTATGACAGACAGCAGCAGTGCCTGTATCTGACCGAAAAGCAGCAGAACTGGTATCACCTGATGGCACAAGAAACCTGGTGTCTCGGGTTACCCTGTCAGTCACGCAGCGATGTTTTCACCTATGATGCCACTGATCCTGCCATCGTGCTGCCCACTGTGCTCTGTGTGGAAATACTGCTGCAGGAAGAAGGTCTGCTGAAGGATGGCCCGGCCCGCACGTTCACCGCTCAGGCGCAGGTGTATTATACTGAGGCTGATGCACAGATCCCGCTTAAACACCCGACGCCTCAGGCGCTGGTCGCGTTTACCGAAACTGCCCTGCTTGATTCTGCTGCACTGGCAGCGCTGCAAGAGCTCAACGTCACCGATGAGCAGTTGCAGGCTGCCGGTTATTGTCAGACAGACTTTCTATTCCCACGCGCAAGTGATACCACAAGCCTGTGGAGCGGGCGTCGTGGCTATACCTGGTATGCCTCTGCCAGCCAGTTCTGGCGCCCGCTGGCACAATGCCTGTCACTGTTAACCGGGAAAACGCACATCAGCTGGGACAGGCATTATTGTGTTCCTGTCACTCTGACCGATGCGGCAGGACAGATAACGCAGACCCGTTATGACTGGCGTTTTCTTGCTCCAGAGCAGCTGATTGATATCAACAACAATGAATACTGGGTGCGTTACAACGCACTGGGCCATGTCCAGAGCAGTTATTTTTTCGGCACAGAGAATGGCAACCCTGAGCCTGTCGGCTTTACCCATGGCAATACTGTTATCCCTGCCAGTTCAGTGTCAGCCCTGCTGGCCCTGAAGCCGCCCCTGCCCGTCGCCACCCTGGTGGCACAGGATGCACACAGCTGGATGCCCGCCATGACCTCTGTGGCATTATCCGCGCTGCGCTACCATGAAACCGCTCTGCGTGCCGCCCGGGCGCTGGATGAAAACGACAGATTCACTACCCTGGCCTGGCAGCGCTGGTTACAGCGACAGCCACCCGAAGAAGCAGTGCGCCTGCGTACCCTCATGGCACAGGCAGAACGAAATCCCCCTCATGTGGCCATGATAACCGCCGATCGTTATCCCGGGGATGCGGAGCAGCAACTACGTGCACAGGTCATTTTTAATGACGGTGCCGGACGCCAGCTGCAGATCTCCCTGCGCGTTCCGCACGGTGAAGCTTACCAGCAAAGACCGAAAGAAGAGGCGGGCTCTGCGCTGATAAAAACCCAGACAAATGGCGAACGCTGGGCAATCAGTGGCAAAAAAGAATATGACAACAAAGGGCAGACAGTACGTGTCTTCCAGCCTTACTTCTTGAGTGGCTGGCATTATGTCAGCGACAGCAGTGGTACTCCTGCCTTTGCCGATACCCATCTTTACGATCCTCTGGGACGTGAAACTGAAGTCATCACCGCCAAAGGTTACCGGCGGCGCTGGCGTTTCTTTCCCTGGTTTAGCGTTTTCGAAGACGAAAATGATCTTGCAGGAGAATTTTTTCCACCAGAAACCGATTGATGAAAAAAACAGACATGAACACACATTTCAATGCGGCACTGTATGCCGGCACACCGACCCTCAGTGTGCTGGACGCCCGCGGCCTGACTGTCAGGGAGCTGGCCTGGCATCGCAGCGAGGCAGGTGGCCTCACCGACACCCGTATCAGCCGTTATCAGCATGATGCCGCCGGTCGGCTGGTGCAGAGCAGCGGGCCGCGCGCACTGACAGCGCCTGATTTCCACTGGCACACTGGCCTCACCGGTCAGCTACTGCGCACGCAAAGCTGTGATGCCGGGCGCACGCTCATGCTCAGTGACATCGAAGGCCGTCCTGTGCGGGCACTCAGTGCTACTGAAGTGGTGCAGCGCTGGCACTATGAGCCTGACAGCCTTCCCGGCCGCCTGCTGACCATCACGCAACAGAATGATGAGGGAAATAAGGTAACAGACCGCTTCATCCATGCAGGCAGCTCTCCAGAAGAGCAGCATCACAACCTGGCCGGCCAGTGCCTGCGTCATTATGACAGCGCCGGACTGGACGCGCTGGAAAGCCGTGCGCTCAGTGGCGTACCCCTGTCACAGTATCGTCAGCTGCTGCAGGACGGGCAGGATGCAGACTGGGCGGATGAAAACGAAAGCGCCTGGCAGTCTGCCATGGATACTGGCCTTTATCGTACCCGTATGACCGCTGATGCTACCGGTGCTGTACTCACGCAGATCGATGCCTGCGGTAACCAGCAGCGTATGGCCTTTGACACTGCCGGCAATCTCAAAGGCAGCTGGCTGCACATCAGCGGACAGGAGGAACAGGTCGTCATCCGCTCCCTGACTTACTCCGCCGCCGGCCAGAAACTGCAGGAAGAGCACGCCAATGGGGTCACCACAATCTGGCAGTATGAAGCACAGACCGGGCGCACTGTGGGTATCCGCACCCTGCGCACCCGTTCTTCAGGAACCAATCTGCTGCAGGATCTGCACTACCAGTACGACCCGGCAGGCAATATCATCAGCCTTAATAACAGGGCGCAGAAGACCCGTTTCTGGCGTAATCAGAAAGTGGTACCTGAGAGCCTGTATAGCTATGACTCACTCTATCAGCTGATTTCTGCCAGCGGCCGTGAAATGGCGGGTCTGGGTCAGCAGCAGGGGCAGTTACCTGCCCCTCTGATCCCGCTGCCTGAAAATGACGATGCCTGCACGCCGTACACCCAGACTTACCAGTACGACCGCGGCGGTAACCTGACGCGCATTCAGCACAGTGCAGCGGCAACGGGAAACTGCTGGCAGACGAACATTGTAGTCTCTGCACACAGTAACCGTGCTCTGTCAGGCCATGAGGGCATAACAGCGGATGATATCGATGGTTTCTTCGACACGGCCGGGCACCAGACCATACTGGCACCTGGGCAGCCCCTTGCCTGGACACAGCGTGGCGAGCTCAGTACAGTGACTGCCGTAGCGCGGGAAACAACCAGCGACCGGGAATGGTATCGCTATAATGGTGCCGGCCTGCGGGTACTGAAAATGAGCGAACAACAGACTAAAAACAGCACACAGCAGCAGCGGGTGCTGTATCTGCCCGGCCTGGAACTGCGTACCCGGCTTTCTGCCGGTAAGGCAACAGAAAGCCTGCAGGTCATCACGCTGGGAGAAGCCGGCCGGGCACAGGTACGTGCCCTGTACTGGGAAACCGGCCTCCCGCAGGAAATAGAAAACCGCCAGCTGCGTTACAGCTACGATAACCTCATCGGCAGCAGCCAGCTTGAGCTGGACAGCGACGGCAACCTCATCAGCCTGGAAGACTATTATCCGTACGGCGGTACCGCAATGTGGGCCACCAGAAATCAGACAGAGGCCGGTTATAAAACCCTGCGCTATTCCGGCAAGGAGCGGGATGCGACGGGGCTGTATTATTATGGCTATCGCTATTACCAGCCCGGTGTGGGGCGCTGGCTGAGTGCCGACCCCGCAGGAACAGTGGACGGGCTTAATCTCTACCGCATGGTGAAAAACAATCCTGTGCGCTTTTTTGATCCCGATGGCCATCATCCACAGGCCCGGGAAGCCATTCGTCGACAGGTGTCTGAGGAATTTATTCTCGACTCACACATGGAGGCTATTGAACAGGCCTCACTCAAGAGTAAAGCGGCTGTCAGTTTCAGGGCAGCAGGTGCGGCCACCTTAGTGGCGCTGGCTAAAGGGGCTGCCGCCAAGGGCCACGATATTCTTGAAAAAACCATCAAGGAAAAATCCATTCAGAATGCCTATGCACTTTCAGGAAACTGGCAGGAAATACTGAATAAAGTCAATAAGGCAGGTATCTCTGGCTATGTCGGACACTGGAATGAGCAGGGGCTCGCTGGCATCTACATGAGTTCAGGACATAACCTGGGCGATCAGGTGAAAAAAGTGGGTCCGCACAGCATCTACCCTGTGGATATCAATAACCTTGAAGCCAGTCTGAAAGGACTGAAAGCACAGCCCAACTGGGAATCTCTGCCGTTTACCGGGGATTATGATACCCATGACATGCTGACATTCAGGGGGGCGGGTAAACCACGTACTGTCATGGTTGACTCCAGTGAAGAAAAGGAAATCATCAATACCATTAACCGGGAAATAGCTGGCGCTGATAACTATCGTCCCTTTAGCGATAAGGAACACAATGTCATCCGGCATGGCCCTCAGGTGAATTATTCTTCATTTATGCTTTCTCATGAAGCTCATGAAGTCAAAAAACAGGGTGGTTTTGTCGGCGCAGTCGCAAGGCCGGGGGAATTTCCTCTTGCCATGGTCTATAGAGGAGAATGGAGCATAATTAATAACCTTGCTGAACTGAACAGCTTCTATCAGCAAGCGGGGGCGGTCATGAAGCAGAGCTGGCAGGAAAATGGCAGTGTTTCTTTTGCTGAAACAGGAAAAGGCATTGTGCGTCTTGCACGTCAGCGCTCGATACCGCGCTGAGTTTCACCATACTTCAGTATCCGAAGAAAGCTTAAAAGATGCCGGGGCAATTCAACCGCCGCAGACCTGGTAGCGCGGGCCAGCCATCACTCCCCGTAAAAATGAGCCGCAGGCAAAATAAATTATTTAATACTTTGCATCGCCCTGGTCAGATAATTTTTTATATTTGGCCAGTTATGTTTATTTGTTTCACTGTACATATCACTCAGCGCTTCAGCAAAAGCCTCTTCCGCACCTCCATCACTGCCGTTTTGCCAGTAATAAAAACTTTCAGAATCAGGCAGGGTTGCTGATAAATCTTTTTTCCATGCTCTTCTGAACTTATCCCTGGTGCTAAAAAAATCTCCCTCCTCTGAGTTACGCTTTTTACCCAGTCCGGCCAGCTCGCCAAAACTCCTGTCGATGGCATGGGAGAATTCATGTAATACAAGACTGGTTGATCCATGACCAGTAGCAGGGATTATCCATTCTGACGCGGCTTTCTGTGTCATGGCAATAGCAGTTGCATTAGGGTAATAGTTACCTACCTTTTTACCAGGAGCACCCATACCAGGCACATCCTCCCATGTTTTACCCGCTTCCCAGCCTCTTGGCGGCAGCTCTTTTTTAAGATGTGCATAAATCTGACTATTAGTGACATTATCATCCGTAACAATGATATACTGGCCAAGAGAATGTAATTTTTCAATAATATTGAGTGGCAGTTTCGTCATCTCTATCTTAACCGGCATGGTATCAAATGACACACCCGGTGTGGTGGTATCGACAAATACCATATTTTTCACCACACGGTATTTTTCAGCAAAATCGTTAACTTTTTTCCTGCTTTGGGCATCAATAGGATCACTGCTCATTAATGGCATCGATGCATTAAACGCATACCAGGTGGCATTATATTCATCCAGCCCTAACCTTGTATGTATATCGTAAAAAACATCCTGGAATGTTGTTAAATGAGAGACTGGCTGGCACCCGTCATCATCCCTGAGCGTCAGCGGATTATTTCTGACCATCCGGTACAGGTTCAGCCCGTCCACTGTTCCCGCAGGGTCGGCACTGAGCCAGCGCCCCACCCAGGGCTGGTAATAACGATAACCGTAGTAATACAGCCCCGTGGCATCCCGCTCCTTACCCGAATAATGCACGGTTTTGTAATCCGCCTCTGTCTGGCTGCGCGCTGCCCACACAGCGGTACCGCCGTACGGGTAGTATTCCTCCCGGCTGATTATCTCTCCATTAGCATCCACTTCCAGCCCGCTGCTACCCGTCAGGCTGTCATAACTGTAACGCAGCTGATCATTGCTGATATCATGCGGTTTTTCGCTTTCCCAGTGCAGCACCCTCACCTGGGCCCGGCCCGCTTCTCCCACGCTAAGGGTGTGCAGTATTTCTTTTGTCCTGTCATCAGTCGCCGTCATACGTAATTCAATATCCGGCAGATACAGAGTCTGCCTGGTCTGTCTGTGACTGTCTGTCTGCTGCACCGTGGTTTTAAGCACCCGCTGGCTGGCGGCATCGTAACGGTAGCTCTCACTGTCAGATAACTGCCCGTCACGCATTACCGGGGTCACCTGATGAAGCTCACCGCGCGCCGTCCAGACAAGATTCTGCCCGGGCTGAAGCTGGCCCTGATGCCCACCGCCGGTAAAGAATGCATCCACTTTCGATGGATCTTCTGTCAGCGTACTCAGCAGCGCGCGGTTGCTGCGGTGACTCACCGTGATACAGGTGGTGTAGCTGTTACCGCTCGCCGGCGCACTGTGGCGAATCTGTGTCAGATTGCTGCCGCTATCATACGTATAGCGGCGGGTGTAATTGGTATACAGGGTGTCATCTGCAGGCAGCGGAACGGTAACGGCAGGTAAGGCACTGCCCTGCTGGCCGGCATTCGCCATCTCCCGTCCGCTGGCGCTGACCAGCTGGTACAGGCTGTCATAACCATAGGTATTCTCAGGGAGCACTTTTTGATTACGCCAGAAACGCGTAGCCTCTGAAGCACTGGTCACCTTCACCACATTCCCCACCGGGTCATACTCATAGCGCAGGTCCTGCAGCACCTTCGCACCGGCAGCATGTCTGGACGGGCGCTCTGTTTTAATCTCCGTCAGACGCTGTGTCTGAGGCTCTCGTGTGTACGTGGTCACCACGCCATTACCGTGCTCCTCACGCAGCTTCTGTCCCACTGCCGAATAAGTCAGGGATTTCACGATAACCTGCTCTGCAGCGCCCTTCAGCGTCAGCCAGCTGCCTTTCAGCAGACCGGCCACATCATACGCCATACGCTGCACATTGCCCGTGGCATCCGTGCTGGTCAGTACGCTGCCCGTGGCATCTGCCGTGCTCAGGGTGCGGTAACTCTCCTGCGCCAGCTGGTCATTCCAGGCCGGCTCGTCTCCTTCCTGCCAGTCGATAACGGTATCTGCCGCAGCGGCATTTTTTACCAGCTGACGCGTGACGCTGAGCGGTACACCGCTCAGGGCAACGCTGTCCGTGCGGATCAGGCCAGCCGTGTCGTAATGGCTGACGCACTGCCCGGTCAGGTTCAGGTCTTTTTCCGCCTGAGTGTTTCCGGCCCAGATAAAGCGTTCCTGGATGCGGGACTCACCGCCGGCAGTCTGTTCGGTGATACTGAGTACCCGGCCCGGCAGGAAGCTGTC